>NZ_CP075567.1:4258125-5677500 GCF_021018765.1 Pseudomonas fitomaticsae
TTCTTCACCGGGATCGTCGTCAGCCGGGTTTCTCTGGGCCAGCAGCAGGATCTGCTTGTCGCCCGTCATCGCGGCCTCGAGGGCTTCGATGGATTTCTCGCGCCCCACGAACAGCGGGATAACCATGTGCGGATACACAACGACATCACGCAATGGCAGGAGAGGCAATTCGATGGTGGTCTTCATGATTTCGCCTCTACGGCGGCCATATGGCCGTAATCAGATGGAATTAAGCTTGAAACCAAGATGGGGGCTGACTTGAAAAAAAACAAGCGCAAAGGGGATGTAAAAAACGACATAAAAAAAAAGAGGCCCGAAGGCCCCTTCTTTGTTCCCGCAGACCGGGCGCTTACGCGTCCGGCGCTGCCTTGGCAGCCGGCTCACTGTTTTCGTAGATATACAGTGGCTTGGACTTGCCTTCGATCACGCTTTCATCGATCACGACTTTGCTCACCTCGGACTGCGAGGGGATTTCATACATCGTGTCGAGCAGCACACCTTCGAGAATCGAACGCAGGCCACGGGCACCGGTTTTACGTTCCAGAGCACGCTTGGCGACCGATTTCAGCGCGTCGGAACGGAATTCCAGATCCACGCCTTCCATCTCGAACAGCTTGGCATACTGTTTGGTCAGGGCATTCTTCGGCTCGGTGAGAATCTGCATCAGCGCAGCCTCATCCAGCTCGTCCAGCGTCGCCAGAACCGGCAGACGACCGACGAATTCCGGGATCAGACCGAACTTGACCAGATCGTCAGGCTCGACTTCACGCAGGGACTCACCGACTTTCTTGCCTTCTTCCTTGCTGCGCACTTCTGCATTGAAACCGATGCCACCCTTGGTGGAGCGGTTCTGAATGACCTTCTCCAGACCGGAGAACGCGCCACCGCAGATGAACAGGATGTTACGGGTATCAACCTGAAGGAATTCCTGCTGCGGATGCTTGCGGCCACCTTGCGGCGGAACGGAAGCGACCGTGCCTTCGATCAGTTTGAGCAAGGCCTGCTGCACGCCCTCACCGGAAACGTCCCGGGTGATCGACGGGTTGTCGGACTTGCGCGAAATCTTGTCGATTTCGTCGATGTAGACAATGCCCATCTGGGCCTTCTCTACGTCGTAATCGCACTTCTGCAGCAGCTTCTGAATGATGTTCTCGACGTCTTCACCCACGTAACCCGCCTCGGTGAGGGTGGTTGCGTCGGCAATGGTGAACGGAACGTTCAGCAAGCGGGCCAGGGTTTCGGCCAGCAGGGTTTTACCGGAGCCTGTCGGGCCGATCAGCAGGATGTTGCTCTTGCCGAGTTCGACGTCGTCAGCCTTTTTGTCACGCTGGTTCAGACGCTTGTAGTGGTTGTACACCGCTACTGCCAGAACCTTCTTGGCACGTTCCTGACCAATTACATACTGATCAAGGATGCCGCTGATTTCTTTAGGCGAAGGCAATTTATGCGCGCTGCTTTCGGCCTGTGCTTCCTGCACCTCCTCGCGGATGATGTCATTGCACAGGTCGACGCACTCGTCGCAGATAAAGACCGAGGGGCCGGCAATCAATTTGCGCACTTCATGCTGGCTTTTGCCACAGAAGGAGCAATAGAGCAGCTTGCCGTTGTCCTCGCCGTTGCGGGTGTCAGTCATTCGTTCGATCCAAATCCGATAGGCTTGCAACACAAGATGAAGGCTATTGCGGGCTTTTTCAAGCCCGCCGCTGATCAGACGCGCCGACCAAGCCTGTTTTGAGCTGCTTATTTTTAAGCTGGGCGCTGGTTGATCACTTCATCGATCAGACCGTATTCCATCGCAGCGTCTGCACTCATGAAGTTGTCGCGGTTGGTGTCGCGCTCGATTTCTTCAAGCGTACGACCGCTGTGCTTGGCCATCAGCGTGTTCAGACGCTCGCGGATGAAGAGGATTTCCTTGGCATGGATTTCGATGTCCGACGCCTGGCCCTGGAAACCGCCCAGTGGCTGGTGAATCATCACGCGCGAGTTCGGCAGGCAGAAACGCTTGCCAGGTGCACCGGCCGTCAGCAGGAATGCGCCCATGCTGCACGCCTGACCGATACAGGTAGTCGATACGTTTGGCTTGATGAACTGCATGGTGTCGTAGATCGACATGCCCGCTGTCACCGAACCGCCCGGGGAGTTGATGTAAAGATGGATGTCCTTGTCCGGGTTTTCCGCTTCAAGGAACAGCAATTGCGCGCAAATCAGGTTGGCCATGTAGTCCTCTACAGGCCCCACCAGAAAGATTACTCGTTCCTTGAGAAGACGCGAGTAGATGTCATAGGCGCGCTCGCCACGAGCAGATTGCTCGACAACCATCGGGACCAGGCCGCCGGCGGCCTGGATATCAGAGTTCTGCTGAATATAGGAATTACGGAACATGCTCTGCAGTCACTCCCAAATAGTCATGTCTTGAATACGCATAAGCCAGCTCGAAGGCTGGCTTATGGTGTGTGCTTCTAACGCAAAAACAATCAGTCGGCTTTTGGAGCTTCTACCGGCTTGACCGCTTCTTCGTAAGAGACCGATTTGTCGGTCACGCTAGCTTTCTGCAGAACAGTATCCACAACTTGTTCTTCCAGCACAACCGAACGGACTTCGTTCAGTTGCTGCTCGTTCTTGTAGTACCAGGACACGACCTGCTCAGGCTCTTGGTAAGCCGAAGCCATTTCCTGGATCATTTCGCGAACGCGGGCTTCGTCTGGCTTCAGGTCGAACTGCTTGACCACTTCAGCCACGATCAGACCCAGTACAACGCGACGCTTGGCTTGTTCTTCGAACAGCTCGGCCGGCAGTTGGTCTGGCTTGATGTTGCCACCGAACTGCTGAACAGCCTGCACGCGCAGACGGTCAACTTCGTTGGACAGCAGAGCCTTAGGCACTTCGATCGGGTTGGTGGTCAGCAGACCGTCCATTACCTGATTCTTGACCTTGGATTTGATCGCCTGACGCAGTTCACGCTCCATGTTCTTGCGAACTTCGGTGCGGAAACCGTCGATGCCGCTTTCCTTGATGCCGAATTGAGCGAAGAACTCTTCGTTCAGCTCAGGCAGTTTTGGCTCGGAAACGGTGTTTACAGTCACGGTGAACTCGGCGGTTTTGCCAGCCAGGTCCAGGTTCTGATAGTCCTCTGGGAAGGTCAGGTTCAGAACGCGCTCTTCGCCGGCTTTAGCGCCGACCAGGCCTTCTTCGAAGCCAGGGATCATGCGGCCGGAACCCAGTACCAGTTGAGTGCCCTTGGCGGAACCGCCAGCGAATACTTCGCCGTCGACCTTGCCAATGAAATCGATGTTCAGCTGGTCTTCGTTCTGGGCAGCGCGATCAGCCACTTCAAAACGGGTGTTCTGCTTGCGCAGGATGTCCAGCATCTTGTCCAGATCGGCGTCAGCCACGTCAGCGCTCAGGCGCTCGACGGTGATGCCTTCGAAGCCGGCAACGGTGAACTCAGGGAACACTTCGAATACGGCTACGTATTCCAGGTCCTTGCCAGCTTCGAGCGACTTGGGCTCGATCGATGGCGAACCGGCCGGGTTCAGCTTCTGCTCAACCACAGCTTCGTAGAAGGAGGACTGGATCACGTCGCCGATCGCTTCCTGGCGCGCATCAGCACCGAAACGGCGCTTGATTTCGCTCATTGGCACTTTGCCTGGACGGAAGCCAGCAATCTTGGCCTTTTGGGCAGTCTGCTGCAGACGCTTGTTGACCTGAGTCTCGATGCGCTCAGCCGGCACGGTGATGCTCATGCGGCGCTCAAGAGCAGTAGTATTTTCAACAGAAACTTGCATGGATATTCCTCGTTGCACAGACGTTAGCCGGCCGTTTCCGACCCAAGAATCAAGGGCAAGCATTCTAGTAGGTCAAACTCAAGAAGTCACCCTACTGAAAACGGGTAAAAAAACAGCAGGCCATTTGAAGGCGGGGACAAACGGTTGCGCCTCGCCCTGTTAGCAAATACAGCCAATTCAAACCAGGGCTCTGCACCAACCTCTTCTATATATAGAGGCGATTGAATCATCTCCCTGACAGCCAACCTCGCAAGCAAGGTTGGCGGGCAGCGCAGCATCATCGAGCAACATTGATACGACGAAGCACCCTGCCCTGCGACCCGAAACCTGCAGCCGCCAAAATCCGAAACCGTAAAACAAAAAAGGCGCCAGACTGTTAAATCTGGCGCCTTTCGAAATATGGGGTGGACGATGGGGATCGAACCCACGACAACGGGAGTCACAATCCCGTGCTCTACCAACTGAGCTACGCCCACCATATTGCGTGTCAAAGAAGCCAAACAACTTCTTTGTAGAACTTCACCCGGCCAACGGCATGAATGAAGCTTTGATTGGTGCGGATGAAGAGACTCGAACTCTTACGCCTCGCGGCGCTGGAACCTAAATCCAGTGTGTCTACCAATTCCACCACATCCGCGGATGAAGCTTTTTAAAGCAAAGGCGCCAGACTGTTACATCTGGCGCCTTTCGAAATATGGGGTGGACGATGGGGATCGAACCCACGACAACGGGAGTCACAATCCCGTGCTCTACCAACTGAGCTACGCCCACCATATCGCGTTACTTGTGCCAATGCTGCCTAATGGCGCACCCGGCAGGACTCGAACCTGCGACCATCCGCTTAGAAGGCGGATGCTCTATCCAGCTGAGCTACGGGCGCCTTGTTAGCTGTACCCTTGGAGGACTACAAACTAAGTGCTTTCCAGTCGTTCGAAACCGTAATTTCGTTCGACCTTCTTAACCAGTGCTAGGCTGTGCCCGACAAGTGCGACGAATAGTATAGAGCGACCTGAAGGTCGTCAAATCCTTTTTGAAAAAAATTCATTTAATTAAAGGGCTTAGGGGAATTTGCTGACCAAGCGCCTTTGCCCTCACCGTTTGACATGCGAGAATGCGTTCTCTTTTTTTCCCCTCTCGATGGTTAATCACGCGCAATGACTGCACAACTAATCGACGGCAAATCAATCGCCGCCAGCCTGCGCCAGCAGATCGCCCAACGGGTAGCCGAACGTCGCGAGCAAGGCTTGCGCACTCCCGGCCTCGCGGTGATCCTGGTCGGCAGCGATCCTGCCTCTCAGGTTTATGTCTCGCACAAGCGTAAAGACTGTGAAGAGGTCGGCTTCCTCTCCCAAGCCTACGACCTGCCTTCCGAAACCACTCAGGAAGCGCTGACCGATCTGATCGATCGACTGAACGACGACCCGGCAATCGACGGCGTTCTGCTTCAACTTCCCCTGCCGGAGCACCTGGACGCCTCCAAACTGCTGGAGCGTATCCGGCCGGACAAGGACGTCGACGGTTTCCATCCTTATAACGTCGGCCGCCTGGCCCAGCGCATTCCACTGCTGCGCCCGTGCACCCCGAAGGGCATCATGACCCTGCTGGAAAGCACCGGTGCCGATCTGTACGGGATGGACGCCGTAGTTGTCGGCGCGTCCAACATCGTCGGTCGCCCGATGGCGATGGAACTGTTGCTGGCCGGATGCACCGTGACCGTCACGCACCGCTTCACCAAGGATCTGGCCGGCCACGTCGGCCGCGCCGATCTGGTGGTCGTGGCCGCCGGCAAGCCGGGCCTGGTCAAGGGCGAGTGGATCAAGGAAGGCGCGATCGTGATCGACGTCGGGATCAACCGTCAGGAAGACGGCAAACTGGTCGGTGACGTGGTGTACGAAACCGCCCTGCCCCGCGCCGGCTGGATCACCCCGGTGCCGGGCGGCGTCGGTCCGATGACCCGTGCATGCCTGCTGGAAAACACCCTCTACGCGGCAGAAACCCTGCACGCCTGAGTCGCGTTTTCCGCACGCCGAGAACCCCGCCCCGTGCGGGGTTTTTCATGCCCTCGAAAAAACCTTTACCGTTCGCCGGAAACCCCTATTTTTACAGGGCTTTTCACGACTTTTTCATGCCCTTCAAACAACCATCGACAGTTCTTCAGCCATACTCCTAAAATGCGTCGTTTTTACGACACAGGCCGTTACAAAGAACGGCATTTTCAACCTTCATGAGTTCGCCCGCGTGAATATTCGTCTGTCCATCTTGAGCCTGGTTTTTGCATTTTCAGGCACGCTCCTCACGCCAACGGTCAACGCCGCCGAAACTACCGCTGCCCCTCGAGACGCTTCGCAATTGAAGATTGCCTCCGGCAGCGCCCTGCTGATGGATCTGCAGACCAACAAAGTCATTTACTCCAGCAACCCGGACGTGGTGGTACCCATCGCTTCCGTGAGCAAGTTGATGACCGGTTTGGTAGTGGTCGAAGCGCACCAGAACATGGACGAATGGATTGACGTCGACATCAGCCGCACCCCGGAAATGAAAGGCGTGTTTTCCCGCGTCAAATTGCGAAGCGAACTGCCCCGCCGAGAGATGCTGCTGATTGCCCTGATGTCCTCGGAAAACCGCGCCGCCGCCAGCCTGGCTCACCATTATCCCGGTGGCTACGCGGCATTCATCGCAGCAATGAACGCCAAGGCCAAGGCGCTGGGCATGACCAGCACGCACTTTGTGGAACCTACCGGCCTGTCCGAGCGCAACGTTTCCACCGCCCGCGACCTGAGCAAGTTGCTGGTGGCTGCGCACAAACAGCCGCTGCTCATCGAGCTGACTACCACCAAGGAAAAGACCGTCTCGTTCCGCAAACCCAATTACACCCTGGGTTTCCGTAACACCGATCACCTGGTCAACAAGGCCGACTGGGATATCCGCATCACTAAAACCGGTTTCACCAACCCGGCCGGCCACTGCCTGGTGCTGGTGACCCGCATGGCCAACCGTCCCGTCGCCCTGGTAATCCTCGACGCGTTCGGCAAATACACTCACTTCGCCGATGCCAGCCGCATCCGCAGCTGGGTGGAAACCGGCAAGAGCGCCAACGTTCCAGCGGTGGCTCAGCAATACAAGGCCGACAAAAACCTCAAGAGTCGCCAGAGCGGTGTGATCGAAGCCTCCAAGTAATCTGTCACCCATGAAAAAGCCCCGCATCGTCGGGGCTTTTTCATTTATGCACTCAGTCGTTGGGCAAGGGCATCTTGTCGTCATCGGGAATGCCGTCACCGGCACTCGGGTCGCGCGAATGCTCTGGCGTCACCACCGCCGGACGCGCCAGCGGGTCGCGCTGCGGGCTGTCCGGATCCAGCACCGGATCGACCTCCGGCTCTGGCGTGGTTGGCACACTGTCAGGTTTATGGTCGTCGAAACTCGAATCGGTACTCATACGCACCTCGCTTCAAGGCTTGAGATCAGCCAAGGGATCATAAGGCTTGGCCGGACGCTTGGGATCATCGTCCGGCCGTACATCCTTCGGCGCCTTCGCCGGGCCAATGGGATCGACTTGCGGATCGTCCAGATCAGGCGAGTCCGGATCGAAGCCCAGATCGTCGCCACTGCCATGCTCGGAAGAATGGGGTCCGCTGGGTGAATTTGGAATTGCCATGCTCGCCTCCTGAACCGGCCGGAAAATACCGGACGCTACAGTTCAGAAACGCGTTATCCACGAGGGTGCCCGACAAGCGACGAACGGAACCTCAGTGCTGCGCCAGCGCCTTCCTCGCCTGCGCCGCTTCCCGCTCCTGCCCGGCCTGGGCCAGTGCGTCGGCAGCCTTGAGCCAGCGTTGTTGATCGACCGCTGCCGGAATCTGCGTCGGCTTCTGGATCAACACTGCCCAGCCACCGGATTTTTCGAGGGCCGACTCGAACGAACTGAAGCTCATCAATTCACGGCGATTCATCCCGGCACGCAGCAGCACCTTCTGCTTCAGCCGATCGTAACCGGACAGGATCGCGTAACGCGGTTCCGCCCAAAACGCCGAACCCTCACTGAATCGCACCATCACCGGATACCCGGCCGCCACCTGAGTCAGCAGCGCCGGCAGATTGCTGTCCAGCGGATACACGACCATGCCGTATTCACGCGCCAGGCTCGGCAGATTCTGTTGCAACTTGTCCTCGGCACCCGGCAAATGCAGCGGCTTTTCCAGCAGACCCGGCGTGATCACGATGCCCTGCTGCGACAGCAGGCTGGCCAGCACCTGCGGCCCGCTTTGATAGGCCTCACCGCGATAGAACGTGCCGCTGAGCTCAACCCGCTCCGGCAGGCGCTTGACCTCCGGTGCCACACTGCCCGCACACCCCACCAAAGCTGTCACGCAACCGGCCACCAGCAGCGCCGCGCGAATCCGGGAAAATAGCTGCACCATCGTCACTCTCTTGATCAGTTACCGGTCATCGTGTTCCGGCTTGGTCGAGGATCATAGGACGGCGCCACGCTGCGGTATAGCCCAAAGCGGCAGATGCATCGGTTGTATAGAGCGAACTGATTGGTCACCACCGACCTTTGGTCAATAGCTTGAAACACGCCAGCGACTAGACTGTCACTCAGACAAGAGCCAAAGAGCGAGCGCCCGACGCAGGGCAAAGAGGAGGCACAGATGAGCCTGACCATGACCATCGTAATGCTGATTGCCGGCTGGCTGGCCGTTGCCGCCGCCATGCTGTGGGGCGTGTTGCGGATTTCCCGCCGCCATCACCACCCGGTTCAACCTGCACCGACCAGGAAGATCGAGAAACACGACGCCCGCCACGCCACCGCGCACTGACTTTCTGTAACCGACACAAACAAAAAGGCCGCCTGGACTCTCGCGAGTTCAGGCGGCCTTTGGTTTTCCAGCGATTACGCTTCGGCAGTCAGTTTCTTCTGCTTGGCGCGACGCGACATCATGTTCAGCACTTCAATCGCAGCCGAGAACGCCATGGCGGCATACACATAACCTTTCGGAACGTGGGCGCCGAAGCCTTCAGCGATCAGCGTCATGCCGATCATGATCAGGAAGCCCAGAGCCAGCATCACCACCGTCGGGTTGTCGTTGATGAACTTGGCCAGCGGATCAGCCGCAAACAGCATCACCAGCACCGAGACGACAACCGCAATCACCATGATCGGCAAGTGTTCGGTCATGCCGACAGCGGTAATGATGCTGTCGATCGAGAACACCATGTCCAGCATCAGGATCTGCCCGATGGCGGCGGCGAAGCCCAGGGTCACCTTAGACGTCGCGGTCTTCGGATCTTCCGGTGCCGGGTCCATGCTGTGATGGATCTCCGTGGTGGCTTTCCACAACAGGAACAGGCCGCCGGCGATCAGGATCATGTCCTTCCAGGAGAACGCGTGGCCGAGAATCTCGATGACCGGCGCAGTCAGCTGAACGATGAACGCGATGGTGCTCAACAGGGCCAGACGCATGATCAGCGCCATGCCGATCCCCAGACGACGGGCCTTCTGCCGGTACTGTTCGGGCAGCTTGTTGGTCAGGATCGAGATAAAGATCAGGTTATCGATGCCCAGCACGATTTCCATCACCACCAGTGTGGCCAAGGCAATCCAGGCGGTCGGGCTGGCGGCGAGTTCTAACAGATATTCCATGGGTCAGTCCTGACTCTGTGTAAGACGGTTTAGATTTCCTGGGAGGACGATTCGGATTTTTCTTCGTCGTCTTTCGATTCTTTCTTGCTGATCAGATTGCCGGTGGCATCGCTGAGCGCCTCTTCGGCAGCCTTGTGCGTGTCGTCGATGGCTTGCTTGGCCGCTTCGGCCGCCTGGCCCATCAGTTGCTGGGCGCTCTTTTCGGCCTGGTCGCAACCGGCCAGTACCAGTAAAGACGCGATCAACAGCCCCGTAGTTTTTAGTTTCATGATGCTTCCCTCGATAGAACTGACAGCGCCGTACAGACCGGCCGTCGATGGCTGGGCATTCTAGGGAGACAAACACTTCAGGAAAATTCGTATTTTTAGCGGCTATACTTCGATTTATACGAACTGCATTTGACGGACCGAACACCATGCTCAATTACCGACAACTGCATTACTTCTGGGTGGTGGCCAAGACCGGCAGCATCGTGCGCGCCTGCGAGCAACTGAACCTGACGCCGCAGACCATCAGCGGGCAGATTTCCCTGCTCGAACAGACCTACGGCATCGAGCTGTTTCAACGGGTCGGCCGCCAGCTTGAACTGACCGAAGCCGGGCGCCAGGCCCTGCCCTACGCCGAGCAGATGTTCCAGCTCGGCGGTGAACTGGAGTTGATGCTGCGCGCCCAACCCAACGAACAGCAGATCCTGTTCCGGGTCGGCGTGGCGGACGTGGTGCCCAAATCCATCGTCTATCGCCTGATCGCGCCGACCATGGAGTTGAGCGAGCCGCTGCGCATCACCTGCCGCGAAGACAAACTCGAACGCCTGCTGGCGGATCTGGCGATCCAGCGTCTGGACCTGGTGATCTCCGACAGCCCGATGCCTTCGCATCTGGACATCAAGGGCTACAGCCAGAAACTCGGCGAATGCGGGATCAGCTTCTTCGCCACCGCCGAACTGGCGGCGCAATACGGTCAGGATTTCCCGCGCAGCCTGCACGGCGCGCCGCTGTTGATTCCCGGCGCGGAAACCGTGGTGCGCAGCCGTTTGCAGCGCTGGTTCGCCGAGCAGCAGATTCAGCCAAGGATTGTCGGGGAGTTCGATGACAGCGCCTTGATGCAGGCGTTCGGCCAGTCCGGCAGCGGGATTTTCATCGGCCCGAGCGTGATTGCCGATGAGGTGAAGCGCCAGTACGGCGTCGAGTTGATCGGCCAGACCGATGCGGTGAGCGAGTCGTTCTACGCGATCTCGGTGGAGCGCAAGGTCAAGCACCCCGGCATCAAAGCGATTACCGAAGGTGCCCGACGCGAGCTGTTTACAGCGTTTTAAGCCGGTGCGCAGACGTCGCGCGGCTTGAGCACCATCAGCACCATGGCGAGAAAAATCGACAGCAAAATGAACCCGGCCGCGGCGAAACCCACAAACCCGAGGCCGGCGCTGTCGATCACTCGACCGCCAATGATCGCGCCCAGACCGATCCCGAGGTTGGCCCCGGCAATGTTCAGCGACGCGGCAAAGGCCGGCGCCTCAGGTGCGGCTTTCATCAAGCGCACGTGACTGACCAGAAACAGCGCCGCCTGGGTCACGCCCCAGATACCCATCGCCGCCGCCAGACCCAGCGACGAATTGATGTTCGGTACCAGCGCCACCATCCCCGGGATCATGAATGCGCAGAACATCACCGAAGCCATCAGCGGATGGCGATCCACCGCACGACCGCCCAGCGAGTTGCCGATCAGACCGACCGCACCAAAGCCCATCAGGCACCAGCCGACCACGGTGCCATTGAAGCCGGCCAGACGCTCGAGGATGTCCGCCAGATAGGTGTAGGCGGTGAACATGCCGCTGAACACCAGGATCGACAGCAGCACATGGCCCAGCATCAGCGGGCTGCGCAGGATCTTGAACTGCGAAGCGAAACTGACCTGATGCTGGTGCAGGCTGGTTTTCGGCAGGTAGACGAACAGCAGCAACGCCTTGGCAAACGCGATCACCGCCAGAATGGCGAACGCACTGCGCCAGCCGAACGCATCTGAAATCAGCGTGCCGACCGGAATGCCGAACACGGTGGCGCAGACGATGCCGAAGCCGATCTTGGCGATCGCGCGACCGGCAAAGTCCGGGCCGACGATGTCCACCGCCGTTTCGCTGGCCAGCGCCCAGAACACCGGCAGCCCCAGCGCCGGGATCAACCGGGCAATCGCCATGACCCAGATGTTCGGCGCCAATGCCGCCACGGTATTGGCCAGACCAAACATGATCAGGATGGTGATGAACAGTTTGCGCCGCTCGAAGCGGGCGAAATATGCCGTCAAGAAAGGACCGAACATCGCCACGGTGAAAGCGAATAGAGTCACCAGCAACCCGGCCTGCGGGATGGTGACAGCCAGGTCGCGGGCAATCGCCGGCAGCAGGCCGACGATGACGAACTCCGTGGTCAGCACCGTGAACCCGGCGGCAGACAACAGAAGGATGGGCAACAGCATGAGGAACTCCAGCAAAACGACGACACCAGCGCTGACCCGAGGGCCCGCCGGCAGAACTTGAAAATAAGGATGCGCAATCTTAACAGAGTGTTTCCCGGGTGACTTGCACAAACCTGTCTAAGTTGCAGAGGGGTCTGGTGGCAGATCGTCACAGGTCTGAAGGATCCGGACGACGCTGTGATAAAGTCCGCGCCCTGCAAAACGTACACCCTGTTCAACCACCCGTTTAACGGCGTGGCTGTCGCGTCAGTCCTTTCGGTTCGTGTCTGTGGCCTGCCCCCGATACAACGCCCGGATCACGCAACCTTGCACCCTATAAAAAAACCAGAGATGCCGTTCATGACCGCTTCATCCCCTTCTCTATTGCAACGTCTTAAAAGCCTCAGCCTGGTCACGCAGATCCTGATCGGCCTGATTGCCGGCATCGCGCTCGCGCTGTTCGCGCCGGAAGCGGCCAAAGCCACGGCCTTCATCGGCAAGGTTTTCGTCTCCGCGCTGAAAGCCGTGGCGCCGATCCTGGTGTTCGTGCTGGTCATGGCCTCGATCGCCAACCACAAGCACGGCCAGGAAACCCATATCCGGCCGATTCTGTTCCTGTATCTGCTGGGCACCTTCGCCGCTGCCGTGGTCGCGGTGATCGCCAGCATGATGTTCCCGTCGCATCTGGTGCTGTCCACCGACAACATCGCGGTAAGCGCGCCAGGCGGCATCAGTGAAGTCCTGCAAAGCCTGTTGCTGAGCGTGGTCGATAACCCGGTGAGCGCGCTGATGAACGCCAACTTCATCGGCATTCTGGCCTGGGCCATCGGCATGGGCGTGGCGATCCGGCACGCCGGTGATACCACCCGCGAAGTGCTGGGTGATCTGTCCAATGGCGTGACGGTGATTGTTCGGGTGGTCATCCGTTTCGCACCGTTGGGCATTTTCGGCCTGGTGGCATCGACCCTGGCCACCTCCGGTTTCGGCGCACTGGTCGGTTATGCGCACCTGCTGGCGGTACTGTTGGGCTGCATGCTGTTCGTGGCGCTGGTGATGAACCCGCTGATCGTGTTCTGGAAGCTGCGCCGCAACCCGTACCCGCTGACGCTTCAGTGCCTGCGCGAAAGCGGCATCACCGCGTTCTTCACCCGCAGCTCGGCGGCGAACATTCCGGTCAACCTGGAATTGAGCAAGCGCCTGGGCCTGCATGAAGACACCTACTCGGTATCGATCCCGCTCGGCGCCACCATCAACATGGCCGGCGCGGCGATCACCATCACCGTACTGTCCCTCGCTGCCGTACACACCCTGGGCATCGCCGTGGACATCCCGACCGCGATCCTGCTCAGCGTCGTCGCCGCGATCTGTGCCTGTGGCGCCTCGGGGGTGGCCGGTGGTTCGCTGCTGCTGATTCCGCTGGCGTGCAGCCTGTTCGGCATCCCGAGCGAAATCGCCATGCAGGTAGTGGCGGTCGGCTTCATCATCGGTGTGTTGCAGGATTCGGCCGAGACGGCGCTGAATTCCTCCACCGACGTGCTGTTCACCGCCGCCGCTTGCCTGGGCGAAGAACAGAAAACCCGGCGTCCGGCGTAAAAACCGAGCGCAACAAAAAGCCCGCCAAGGCGCAAACCTTGGCGGGCTTTTTTGTTGCAGAACGTTTTAGAACGCGCCCATGTAATCGCGCTTGCCCACTTCCACACCGTTGTGACGCAGCAGTGCGTAGGTGGTGGTGACGTGGAAGAAGAACTGCGGCAGGCCGTAGCTCAGCAGGTAAGCCTGGCCACTGAAGCGCTTCTCTTTCGGGGTGCCCGGACGAGTCACGATCTCGATGCCTTCCTTGCCGTTGATCTGCTCTGGCTTGATCTCGCCGATGAAGGCCAGAACCTTGGCGATCAGCGCTTGCAGCTCGGCGAAGGTGGTTTCGGTGTCGTCATATTTCGGGATTTCGATTTCGGCCAGACGCGAGGAAACGCCTTTGGCGAAGTCCACGGCGATCTGCACCTGACGCACCAGCGGGAACATGTCCGGGTATAGACGCGCTTGCAGGAAGGCGTTCGGGTCGATGTTTTTCTCGGTAGCGTGGGCTTCAGCCTTTTTCAGCACATCGCTCACGGCGTTGAGCATTTGTTGGAAAACCGGGACGGATGCGGCGTACAGGGAAATGGTCATGGCAGTCTCACGTGGTGGCTGGGTGAATCGTGGGGGCGATTATAGCCATGCTCGCGCGGCGGCGCGGCTTGTCTTTTATCCAGCAAGGATTAGGCTAGGCGCCTTCGACTGCAGAGGGAACGCGCGATGACCACAGAATTTGAAACCCGCTCCGACGAACCACGGCTCAACGCCACGGAAATCCGCATTCTGGGCTCGTTGATCGAGAAACAGGCCACCAGCCCGGAAACCTACCCGTTGACCCTCAACGCGCTGGTGCTGGCCTGCAACCAGAAAACCAGCCGGGAACCGGTGATGAACCTGACCCAGGGCCAGGTCGGCCAGAGCCTGCGCGCCCTCGAAAGCCGCGGCTTCGCCAAACTGGTGATGGGCAGTCGCGCCGACCGCTGGGAGCACAAGGTCGACAAGGCGCTGGAGTTGGTGCCGGCGCAATTGATCCTGACCGGGTTGATGTTCCTGCGCGGCCCGCAGACCGTCAACGAACTGCTGACCCGCAGCGGTCGCATGCATGAATTCGAAGACGCCGAGCAAGTGGTGCATCAGCTGGAACGTCTGATCGCCCGGGAGCTGGCGGTGTTGATTCCGCGTCAGGCCGGCCAGCGCGAAGATCGCTACACCCACGCGCTGGGCGATCCGGCGGACATCGAGGCGATTATTGCGGCGCGGCAGAACCCGAGTGATCGCGGCGCTGCCAGCGGTGTGTCAGTGGAGCGCGTCGAAGAGCTGGAAGCGCGGATTGCGGCACTGGAAGAACGTCTGGCCCGCCTCGAAGAATAAGCGCACCGGGGCGGCGTTATTCGCCGTCCCAGTAATCCACCCCGTCCGCCTGCCGCGCCACCGCCACGAAACCCGAGGCATTGCCTTCGGCATCGACGCTGAAGTTATCCATCACCGCGTATTTGTTCGAATCCGGGTACTCGCAGATTTCCGGTTGCTGCTGGGTGCTGACCGCCAGATAGCGCAGTTCCGCCGCACTGGTGTTGATGATCTGATGCGCCGCCTCAGGGCCGCCCGGCGGGCAGGCGATTACGTCGCCGGCGCGGATCGGGAAACGCTCGGCACCCAGGCGCACTTCCCCTTCCCCGGCCACCACGTAGAACATTTCCTCATTGACCCGATGACTGTGAAACGGACTGCCGCGCATGCCCGGCGGCAGCGCATACAGACGATATCCGAGCTTTTGCGCGCCCAATTGCTGGCCGACCCGGGCCAGACGCTGTTGATAACGCCCCGCGGTTTCGCCTTCGGGAGACAGGGCTTCGGGGAGCGGTTCGAGTTCGACGTCATTCAGGTTGAGAATGGGCGGATGCATGCAAACCTCGGCTTTTGTGATGGGCAAGTCTGTGCTTGCTGATCCGGCAGTATAGGCAACGGCAAACCGGGCGGATTTGCCGTTGTTCAGGCGCCATCAACTGCGAGCAAACGCCACCGCTGCATCGAACTGCTCGACCGTCGGCCGCACGCCGGTGTACAGCACGAACTGCTCCAGCGCCTGGATCGCGATCACTTCCAGCCCGGTGATCACTTTTTTACCTTCCGCACGACCACGCACGATCAGCGGAGTTTCCGAGGGGATCGCCACCACATCGAACACAGTATCGGCAGACTTGATTACATCCACTTCAAAGGAAAGCTGACCCGCCTCCGGACCGCCATCCATGCCCACCGGGGTGACGTTGACCAGCATCTGCGGGCGTTCCTCACCCAGTTCCGCCTGCCAGCGATAGCCCAGGGAATCCGCCAGCGCACGGCCGGCGCGCTCGTTGCGAGCGACGATCAAACCGTTTTTGTAACCGCCATCGCGCAAGGCACTGGCCACAGCCTTGGCCATGCCGCCGCTGCCGCGCAGAGCAAAAGTCGTGTCCTTCGGCACCGCGTGGGTTTCCAGCAACTGGGCAATCGCAATGTAATCGGTGTTGTAGGCCTTGAGATGGCCGTTGGTGTTGACGATGGTGTTGATCGACTGAATAGCCGCCGCCGAGGCGTCCAGCTCATCGACCAGCGCAATGCTGGCTTCCTTGAACGGCATCGACACGCCGCAACCGCGAATCCCCAGCGCACGGATCCCGCCGACCGCACCGGGAAGGTCCTGGCTGCTGAACGCCTTGTAGTAGAAATTCAGGCCCAGTTGTTCATACAAATGGTTATGAAAACGCAGACCGAAATTCCCGGGACGCCCAGACAGGGACATGCACAATTGGGTGTCTTTGTTGGGGTTCATCTGCATGGGAAGCTCCTTCGAATGCACTTTCGGATGGACGGGATTAGCCAGCCCATCGGGTTCTGAACGATCATAAGGCGGTCTGTTCCGGGCATCACAGCCGATGTCGGAAGTCCGGTAAACAAACCGGTACAGACCTTACACAAAATTTACCCAGCGGCCGTGCTGTTTTTCAAAATGTTGCTGTCTTAGAAGTATCCCCGCGCCATTTCGGGCCTGTTGCAGGCCCGGACGCCGGGTCGAAGAACCGAGGAATTATCATGATTCGTAAACTCCCCATCGTGGCCTTGTTGATTGGTGCATTCGCGATCACGGGTCAGGCAGAAGCCCACGGCGGTGGCTGGCAGGGCCCGGCGGTATTTGGTGCGATCGTCGGCTCGGCCATCATCGGCTCGGCGCTCATCAACCAGGATCGGCCGGTGTACGTCCAACAGCCTGTTTACGCTCAACCGGCACCGGTTTACGTGCAGCAACCGCCGCCACCGGTCTACTACCAGCCGGCCCCGGTTTATGTGCAGCAACCGGTCTACGTCCAACCGGCCCCGGTCTATTACGGCCCGCCGCGCGGTTATTACGGTCGGCCACACTATTACGGTGGCCCGCGCTGGTAACCGGCAAACGAAGCCCCGCTTGATAGCGGGGCTTTTTATTGCGCGCATATTATTGCCCGCGGAAAAGCCAACCGTCCGTCGGCCAAGGTCTGAAAAAATCTCGCCAAGGTCGCTGTGAGGACAGTTTGAACCGTTAAAGTCGGCATGATGGGCTCGACCGTCGGAGGCAAAACACAAACGGTCATCTATTTGTCATGACGGAACCGCACTCTGAATCCGTCCGCATACAACAGGTTGATAACAACAAGGACGACTTGAATGCCTACACAGAATCCGCACCGCATCGTAGGGTTATGCACTTCGAGCAAGGTCTACAACGCCTTGACCGAACTCAAGCACCTGGAAGGTCACCGCACGGCGAAGTTTCTCTCGCTGCTGGCGGAGAACCTGGTGCGCAAGGGTTTTCTCAACGAACACGAGATCGTGCACATGCTCGATCAAGTGGTGGATTGAGCCAGCCCTCAGCGGCGTCAATGTCCACTATCGAAAGCGTTGATTGTCCCTGAAACGGCCAATTCCCTAAGGTAGCTCCATAGATTGATGGAGGTACTTTTCATGGCTCAGGTTCAAATCATGTCCGTTGTCGGCAGCGCCGTTCCCGCATCGCTCAGAGAGCTGGGCCTGCTCGCCTGCTGGTATCTGGTGCGCGACGGCGAGCCGGTCAGTGGCCCGCTCACGTCCTTGCCGGCGGCGCAGGCACTGTCGCAACAACTGCTCAACAGCCCGTTCAAGGCTTAAGGCAGCTGCACTTTCGGTTTGGTCTCGATGAACAGCGCCCAGCTCGACATGAACAGCGCCGCTATCAGCGGCCCGATCACGAACCCGTTGAGACCGAACACCGCCAACCCGCCCAGGGTCGAGATCAGGATCATGTAGTCCGGCATCCGGGTATCCTTGCCCACCAGGATCGGACGCAACAGGTTATCCACCAGACCGATCACAAACACCCCGAACAACCCCAACACTACACCCTGCCAGATCATCCCGCTGAGCAGGAAGTACACCGCGACCGGCACCCAGACAATCCCCGCCCCCACCGCCGGCAGCAACGACAGAAACGCCATCAACACCGCCCAGAGCAACGCACTGGGAATGTCGAGAAACCAGAAAATCGCCCCGCCCAACGCACCCTGCGTGATCGCCACCAGCAGATTGCCTTTAACCGTGGCGCGCACCACCCGGTTGAATTTCAGCTGCAAACGGCGCTTGTGATGCTCCTCCAGCGGTATCGCCGTGCGCACCTTGCGCGCCAGTTCGGCGCCGTCGCGCAGAAAGAAAAACAGCAAATACAGCATGATGAAAAAACTCACCACGAAATCGAACGTGCCCTGGCCGAAGCTGAACGCCTGGCTCGCCAGCACCTGACTGCCCTGCATCGAGGCCTTGACGATCTTCTCGCGCAAGGCATTGAGTTCACCCATGCCGAAGCGGTCGAGCAAATGCTGAAAGTATGGCGGCAGACTGTGTTTGAACTGCGCCAGATAGGCGCCGATGTCGAGCTTGCCGCTTTCGATATTGTCGTAAAGCGTCGCCCCTTCCTGCACCAGCAGCACGCTGATGACGATCACCGGCAAGATCGCGATCACCAGGCAGATGCTCAATGTACACAGCGACGTCAGGTTGCGTTGCCAGCCGAATTTCAGCTGCAACTGGCGTTGCATCGGTGCGAACAGGATGCCGAGAATCACCGCCCAGAACACCGCGCCGTAGAACGGCAACAGGATCCAGATAAAGGCGACCGTCACCAGAAACAGCAGCACGGTGAGGGATTTGAATTGCAGACTCTTTTGGTTCATGTCCGGTCCAGATCAGTCGGGCGCCACCCGCGCCCGTCCCGTTTAGTCAGCCGCCATCAGCGCGAGTGCCCTGTTTCTTCATGGAGCATAGATCCAGATCAATAAACCCTCGGCGCAACTGCTCTACCCTGCCGCGCTTTTGCGACCGACGCCGCCATGACGACCTCCTTCACCCCCGAACTGCTCGCCCCCGCCGGCACCCTGAAAAACATGCGCTATGCCTTCGCCTACGGGGCCGATGCGGTGTATGCCGGCCAGCCGCGCTACAGCCTGCGGGTGCGCAACAACGAGTTCGATCACGCCAACCTGGCACTCGGCATTCGTGAAGCACAGGCCCAGGGCAAACGCTTCTACGTGGTGGTCAACATCGCGCCGCACAACGCCAAGCTGAAAACCTTCCTCAAGGACCTGGCGCCGGTGATCGAGATGGCGCCGGACGCGCTGATCATGTCCGACCCCGGCCTGATCATGCTGGTGCGCCGGCACTTCCCGCAGATGCCGATCCACCTGTCGGTGCAGGCCAACACGGTGAACTGGGCGAGTGTCGAGTTCTGGCAACAGCAGGGGCTGAGCCGGATCATCCTGTCCCGTGAATTGTCGCTGGAAGAAATCGGCGAAATCCGCGAGCAAGTGCCGGGCATGGAGCTGGAAGTCTTCGTCCACGGCGCGCTGTGCATGGCCTACTCCGGCCGCTGCCTGCTCTCGGGTTACATGAACAAGCGCGATGCCAATCAGGGCACCTGCACCAACGCCTGCCGCTGGAAATACACGGCGACGGAGGCCGGCGAAAACCAGCTCGGCGAAATCGTGCAGACTTTCGAACCGCAACCGACCCTAGGCCTCGGCGCCCCCACCGACCAGGTGTTCCTGTTGCAGGAAGCCAACCGTCCCGGCGAACTGATGCCGGCATTCGAAGACGAGCACGGCACCTACATCATGAACGCCAAGGACCTGCGCGCGGTGCAGCACGTCGAGCGCCTGACCCGCATGGGCGTGCACTCACTGAAGATCGAGGGCCGGACCAAATCGCACTTCTATTGCGCACGCACCACCCAGGTCTACCGCCGGGCCATCGACGATGCGGTGGCCGGTCGCGAATTCGACCGCAGCCTGATGACCGATCTGGAATCCCTCGCCCAGCGCGGCTACACCGAAGGTTTCCTGCGCCGCCATGTGCATGACGAATATCAGAACTACCAGAACGGCAGCTCGGTGTCGGAGCGTCAGCAGTTTGTGGGCGAGTTGACCGGCGAACGTCGGGACCGGCTGGCCGAGGTCAAGGTGAAGAACCGCTTTGCACTGGGCGATCATCTGGAACTGATGACGCCCAAGGGCAACTTCCATTTTGATCTGCATGAATTGCAGAGCCTTAAAGGCGAAGCCATTGACGTGGCGCCGGGGGACGGGCACACGGTTTATCTGCCGATTCCGGATGCGGTGGATCTGCGCTTCGGCTTGTTGATGCGCGACGTGAGCGGAGCCTGATCCGGCTCAGACAAACTCCTCGCGCAGCATCGCCACAAACGCCTCACGCGCCGGGTGCACCCCGGCGTTTTCATGCCAGTAGAACAAGTTGTCGATGGCCGTCAGTTCCGGGAATTCGTAACCCGCACACCCCGCGCCTTTGGCGTATTGCTCGAATACGCCTTTGGGCACCAGCGCCACGCCGGCGCCGGCACTCACACAACCGACAATCGCCCCGTAACTGGCCAGACTGACAATCGGCAGTGCCAGCCCCTGACGCAACAGCCAGTGCTCCAGCGCAGCGCGATACGGACAGCCTTGCGGCCACATGAACACGGTTTTGTCCTGCAAATCGTCGAGGTCGCGCACCGGCCCGAACGAGGTCGATGCGATCAGCAGCAATTCTTCGCGATACATCGGTGTGCGTTTGAGCTGCGAGCGCTCGACGTCCACCGCAACGATGGCGCCGTCCAGACGATGCCTGACCGTATCGTCGAGCAGTTGCCCCCAGGTGCCGGTGGTCAGTTCCAAGGCCACGTTCGGATAGCGTTTGTGAAATTTCGCCAGCAAGCGCGGCAGCCGCCCGGTCGCCGAAGATTCGATGGCGCCGATACGCAGCGGCCCGGACGGCTCGGCAGCGGGATCGACCGCGCGCTTGGCCTCAACCGTCAGCGCCAGAATTTTCTCTGCATAAGCGAGAAAGGTCTGCCCCGCGGGACTGATCCGCAGCCCGCGCCCCTCGCGCAGAAACAGCGCCACCCCCAGTTCCGCTTCCAGGGATTTTATCCGCGCCGTGATATTCGACGGCACGCAAAACAGCTTTTCAGCGGCTTTGGCGATGCTGCCGACCTCGGCCACGGTCTTGAACATGCGAATCTGCGCCAGCTCCATAATTCGTCACTCACAGTGAATGGTTGGCGCAGTATAAGTCAGTTGTGGCGAATGATTGGGCGCCCGGATACTCGGCGCATCAATCACACGGTGCCTCGCTCATGCCTTCCACTTCGCCTTTGAAAATCCTGTTGGCCATGGCATTCGTCGTCGGTTGCTGGGCCTATTCGCCGACCGGCATCCACATCGGCCTGCAAGCCTACGACCCTGGTCATCTGGCCTTACTGCGGTTTCTGCTGGCGTCGCTGTTCATGGCGGTGATTGCGGGTTTCAAGGGCATTCACCTGCCGCGCCTGCAGGATTTGCCGCTGTTGTTTGCCCTGGGCTTCTTCGCCGTCAGCCTGCACCACGTCGTGCTGAACATTGGCCAGCAAAGCGTCAGCGCCGGCGCGTCCAGTGTGCTGGCGCAATCGACGCCGCTGTTCAGCACACTGCTGGCGCGGTTTCTGTTCAAGGATCGGGTCAGCGCCTGGCGCTGGGGTTGTGTGCTGCTGGGATTCGTCGGCGTGGTGATCGTGGTCAGCGGCGATCGCGGCCTCGGCAGCCTCGACGCGCATGGTTTGTTGATTCTGCTGGCCGCCGTTTCGTGGAGTGTTTATTTCGCTCTGCAAAAACACCACGCCCGGCGCTACGACGGGCTGACGCTGGTTTGTTACACGGTGTGGTCCGGCACGCTGTTGCTGTTGATCTACTTGCCGGGGCTGGCCGACAGCGTGGCCAGTGCGCCACTACGGGTGCAATGGGCGGTGCTCGGCCTGGGCGTGTTTCCCAGCGCCCTCGCCTATCTGGCATGGGCATTCGTGCTCAAGCATGTGGATCTGAGCCGGGCGACGATGACGCTGTACCTGATTCCGCCAACCGCCATGGGCATTGCTTCCGTGGGATTGGGCGAACGACCGACGTTGCTGGTGCTGGCGGGTTCGGCGGTGGTGTTGATCAGTGTGCTGGCGTTGAATCTGGAACGCCCGGCGGTGGTGCGGGCCATTGAGACTTGAGTTGCGACACCGTTATGCGCCGCCTGCTGAAAAGCGGTCACGACTGTTGGTCAGGTGCAGCCACATCGCCGCGCGCGCGGCGTCCGGGTCCTGACGCTTGATCGCGTTGAGGATTGCCTCATGCTCAAGATTCGCCAATTGCCCGAGCTTGCTCAAATCCACCGCCCCGCGCTCGGCCGCATTGACCCGCGTGCGCGGAATCATTGCGCTGCCCAAGTTCTGCATGATCTCGGTGAAACAGACATTACCGGTGGCTTCGGCAATCAGCAGATGGAAGCGCCGGTCGGCCTCGACGCAACTGTCATTGTTGGCCAATAGACGCTGGTAGTCGTCCAGTGCCTGGCGCATCTGCAGCAGTTGTTGTTCGCTGCGGCGCTGCGCGGCCAGTGCTGCCGCTTGCGTCTCCAGGCCCATGCGCAATTCGAGAATGCTGCGCACCCCCAGCGCGGTGTCGACATTCAGTCGCAGCCCCTGCTCCGGCGCGCGCTCGATCACGAACGTGCCGATGCCGTGCCGCGTCTCCACCAGTCCCGACGCCTGCAATTTGGAAATCGCCTCACGCACGACGGTGCGACTGACGCCGTGTTCCTGAACGATCGAGTTTTCCGACGGCAACTTGTCACCGGGCAACATCTGGCCGAGCAGGATGCTCTGGGTCAGTTTTTCCACCAGGTCATGGGCCAGGTTGTGCGCGCGTTTGCGGGCGGGAGCGTCGAGGTCTTCTTGCATGGTCGGTTCCGGTGATCGGGGCAAGCCGATCGTAGCACTGCGGGCAATGACTTGTATGAGCTCCTATGATTTCAGACGCTCAGCTTGTATGACAACAAGCGATTTTCGATAGAAAACTTTAACTGGTTTCACGCCAGCACTGCACATCCGCTGGCTTGGCACTCTGCACCCCAGGCCGTAGGCACCCTTTAAAGCCCAACAAATACGGCACTTTCAATCCAGAAAAGCATAAAAACCCTCCGACGTAGACAAATTTGATTGAGCACTCCCGCTTGTAGGACAAAAAATTCTAGTTGTATGATGTCTATCAACAACGCAGCACCCAGCCACACCCCGCATAAAAATAACGAGTGGGAGAAAACCTAGTGAAATCATCCATTGCCGGGATGAACGAGGGCGCCGATTCCGTGCTGTCCTCCGCCATAACCAAAGTCAAACGCCACGTCCTGCCGCTGTTCGTCATCATGTTCATCGTCAATTACATTGACCGGGTGAACATCGGCTTCGTCCGCACCCACATGGAACACGACCTCGGCATCGGTGCCGCGGCCTACGGTTTCGGTGCCGGGCTGTTCTTCATCGGTTACGCGCTGTTCGAAGTCCCCTCCAACATGCTGCTGCAAAAGGTCGGCGCGCGAATCTGGCTGACCCGCATCATGCTCACCTGGGGCCTGGTGGCCGCCGGCATGGCGTTCATCCAGAACGAAACCCACTTCTACATCCTGCGATTTCTGCTGGGCGTGGCCGAGGCCGGGTTCTTTCCCGGGGTGATCTATTACTTCACCCGCTGGCTGCCGGGGGCCGAACGCGGCAAAGCGATTGCGATTTTCTTGAGCGGTTCGGCCGTGGCCTCGCTGATTTCCGGTCCGTTGTCCGGCCTGTTGTTGCAGATTGAAGGTCTGGGCATGCACGGCTGGCAATGGATGTATTTCATTGAGGGGATGTTCTCGGTCTGCCTGTGCGTATTCGTCTGGTTCTGGCTCGACGCCAAACCCCACGACGCCAAATGGCTGACCCGTGCCGAGCAGGATGCACTGGTCAAAGCCATCGACGATGAGCAGAAGGCCCGCGAAGCCGCCACCCCGGTCCGGCCGTCGCTGGGCAAACTGCTCAAGGATCGCCAGATCATCCTGTTCTGCCTGATTTACTTCTTCATCCAATTGACGATCTACGCCGCGACGTTCTGGCTGCCGAGCATCATCAAGAAAATGGGCGAGATGAGCGACTTCCAGGTCGGCCTGTTCAACTCGATTCCATGGCTGCTGTCGATCATCGGCATGTACGCGTTCGCCTCGTTCTCGGCGAAGTGGAAACACCAGCAGGCGTGGGTCGCCACGGCGCTGTTGATCGCCGCTGCGGGGATGTTCATGTCCACCACCGGCGGGCCGATCTTTGCCTTCGTCGCGATCTGCTTTGCTGCGCTGGGTTTCAAATCCGCGTCTTCGCTGTTCTGGCCGATTCCGCAGGCCTATCTCGATGCACGGATCGCCGCTGCCGTCATCGCGCTGATCAACTCGGTAGGCAACCTCGGCGGCTTCGTCGCCCCAACCACTTTCGGCCTGCTGGAACAACACACCGGCTCGATTCAGGGCGGCCTCTATGGTCTGGCCGCGACCTCGATCATCGCCGCGATCATCGTGTTCGCCGCCCGCATGACACCCAAATCCGCACCTGATCTCGCCGTGGCCGATGCCGCGCCGAAACACGCTTGAAAGGACAATCCCAAATGACCGCACACGACATCGCCAAAGCCCCGATCATCACCGAGATGCAAATCATCCCGGTGGCCGGCCACGACGGCATGCTGCTCAACCTGAGCGGCGTCCACGGGCCGTTTTTCACCCGCAACATCGTCATCCTCAAGGACAACGCCGGCCACACCGGCGTCGGTGAAGTGCCCGGCGGCGAACGCATCCGCCAGACGCTGGAAGACGCCCGCAATCTGGTGGTCGGCAGCCCGATCGGCACGTATCAGAAGATACTCAACCAGGTACGCCAGACCTTCGCCGACCGCGACGCCGGCGGTCGCGGCCTGCAGACGTTCGACCTGCGCATCACCATTCACGCGGTCACCGGGCTGGAAGCCGCCCTGCTCGACCTGCTCGGCCAGCACCTCGACGTGCCGGTGGCCGCGTTGCTCGGCGAAGGTCAGCAGCGCGATGAAGTGAAGATGCTCGGTTATCTGTTCTACGTGGGCGATCGCCGGGAAACCGACCTCGCCTACCGCAGTGAACCGGATGCCGACAACGACTGGTTCCGCGTGCGTCACGAAAAAGCCATGACCGCCGACGCCGTGGTGCGTCTGGCCGAGGCTGCCCACGCGCGCTATGGCTTCAAGGACTTCAAGCTCAAGGGCGGCGTGCTCAGCGGCGATGCCGAAATCGAAGCGGTGACCGCACTGGCCGAACGCTTCCCCGATGCCCGTATCACCCTCGATCCGAACGGCGCGTGGTCGCTGAAAGAAGCGATCCGTTTGTGCCGCGACCAGCATCATGTGCTGGCCTACGCCGAAGACCCGTGCGGTGCGGAAAACGGCTATTCGGGCCGTGAAGTGATGGCAGAATTCCGCCGCGCCACCGGGCTGAAAACCGCCACCAACATGATCGCCACCGACTGGCGCGAAATGGGTCACGCGATTCAATTGCAGTCGGTGGACATCCCGCTGGCCGACCCGCATTTCTGGACCATGCAGGGTTCGGTGCGGGTAGCGCAGATGTGCCACGAATGGGGCCTGACCTGGGGCTCGCACTCCAACAACCACTTCGACATTTCCCTGGCGATGTTCACCCACGTCGCGGCCGCCGCGCCGGGCGACATCACCGCCATCGACACCCACTGGATCTGGCAGGACGGCCAGCGCCTGACCAAGGCACCGCTGCAAATCGTCGACGGCTGCGTGCAGGTACCGAAGAAGCCGGGGCTGGGTGTGGAACTGGACATGGATCAAGTGGCCAAGGCCCACGAACTCTATAAAGGCATGGGGCTCGGCGCGCGGGATGACAGCGTGGCGATGCAGTTTCTGATTCCGGGCTGGACGTTCGATAACAAGAAGCCGTGTCTGGTGCGCTAGACCTGCGCAGCCTCCAGCAGCCAGTGTCTGAACGCCGCCATCGCCGACGTCTCCGGCCGTGACTGCAAGCGCGTCAGCCAATAGCTGCCGGTGGTGATTTCGATGGCAAAGGGTTGGCGGATCAGGTCCGCCGCCAGTTGCCGGGCAAACATCAACGGCGGCGCCAACGCCACCCCACCGCCCTGCAACGCCGCCTCCATCATCGCCAGCGACGAGTCGAACACAATGCTCTGGGGCGGCGCGGCATGGGTCGCCAGACCGGCCGCGTGAAACCACTCCGGCCACTCATCGGTGCGATAGGAACGCAGCAAACGCTGCTGCAAAAGATCCCCCGGCGCGTGCAGTTGCCGGGCGATTTCCGGCACGCAGAGCACCGACAACGGCGCCTCCAGCAAACGGGTCGCCTCGATGCCGTGCCACGCCCCGGCGCCAAACCGGATCGCGTAATCCAACCCTTCGGCGGCGACGTCCACCCGATTGTTGTTGGTCGACAGTCGCAAATCTATGAGCGGATGTTTCGCCTGAAAGTCCGCCAGCCTCGGCAACAACCATCCCACGGCGAAGGTGCCCACCGCGCCGACCGTGAGCATTTCCCGATATTGCCCGCCCGCCAGACGCTCGAGCATCTGCGCGATATGATCGAACGACGTGGTCAGCACCGGCAGCAGGGTTTCGCCCTCGCCGGTCAGCATCAGCCCACGGGGCAGGCGTTTGAACAGGATCACGCCGAGTTGCGCTTCCAGGCTTTTCACCTGATGGCTGACGGCAGCCTGGGTTACGCACAACTCCACTGCGGCACGGGTGAAACTCAGGTGGCGCGCGGAAGCTTCAAAAGCGCGTAATGCATTCAACGGCAATTGAGGTCGAATCATGCCAGGTCCCAAATTTTTCTAATGGCTCGTCCGAGTTTTCATCGTTTGTCGAATGACGCCGGACTGCCTAGATTTGGCGGCGCCGATCAGTCGGCCCGACGGAAAACGCTCGCAGTGTAGCGGGATAACACCATCAACACTCATGGAGAGTGGTTCAAGCATGCCTTCGATCAACCTGAACAAACTCAAGTCCTTCAGCGCTTTCGGACTCTTCTTCGGCGCCGCCACTTGCCTGGCCGCCCCGCAAACCGACGATCAGTTGCAGGCGCTGGTCAAGGCCACCGTGACCCCGGTCATGCAGCAACAGGACATCGCCGGTCTGGCCGTGGCGGTGACCGTCGATGGCAAGGCGCATTACTTTAACTACGGTGTCGCCGACAAAAGCACCGGGCAAGCGGTGAGTGAAAACACCCTGTTCGAAATCGGCTCGGTGAGCAAAACCTTCACCGCGACCCTCGCCGCCTACGCCCAGGCCAGCGGCAAACTGGAGTTCTCCGACAAGGCCAGCCAGCACTGGCCCGAGCTGAAAGGCAGCGCCTTCGACCACATCAGCCTGCTGCAACTGGGCACCTACAGCGCCGGCGGCCTGCCGCTGCAATTCCCGGAGGCTGCGGATTCTGCCGACAAAATGCTCGGCTATTACCAACAGTGGAAACCGACGTATCCGGCCGGCAGCCATCGCCTGTATTCCAACCCGAGCATCGGCCTGTTCGGTTACCTGGCCGCAAAAAGCCTGGGCCAGCCATTCAATCAGGTCATGACCGAAACCCTGCTGCCGAAACTCGAGCTCAAGCACACCTTCCTGTCGGTACCGGCGTCTGAACAAAAGCTCTACGCCCAGGGCTATGACAAGAACAACAAACCCGTTCGAGTCAGCCCCGGCGCCCTCGACTCCGAAGCCTACGGCGTGAAAACCAGCGCCGCCGACCTGCTGCAATACGTCCAGGCCAACCTCGACACCGCCAGACTCGAAACGCCCCTGCAAAAAGCCATCGCCCTCACCCACACCGGCTACTACACCGTCGGCGACATGACCCAGGGCCTGGGCTGGGAACGCTACGTCTACCCGATCAGCCTCGACCGCCTGCTGGACGGCAACTCGACGCCAATGGCCATGGAACCGCACAAGGTCAAATGGCTCAACCCGCCACAGCCTGAACCGGCAAACGTGCTGCTGAACAAGACCGGTTCCACCGCTGGCTACGGCGCGTATGTCGCGTTCGTGCCATCGAAGAAAGTCGGGATCGTGATTCTGGCGAACCGTAATTACCCGAATGGAGAACGGGTGAAGATTGCGCACAGGATTCTGGGGGAGTTGACCCGGTAATCACGCCATAAAAAACGGGCGACCTGAGAGGGTCGCCCGTTTTTTCTTTTCTGATCACCCCTGAATCAGAACATCAATCATCCGGCATTTCCGGCGGCTTGGCCGGTTTGGTCGGCTTCGCTGGCTTTGTCCCTTTCGCGCCTTTGGCCGGCGCCGGTTCTGCAGCAGCCGGGGCCGTGACCACAGTGGAAGTAGTTTCTTTCTCGGCGGCAGGCAGCGCATCAATGGTGTCGAAGATCTTCTTCAGGTCGACCGTCGCAGCTTCATCCCCCGAAGCCGTCAGTTTGGTCTCGCCATCCTTGCCCACCAGAAAGACCTTCGGATACGCCCCGGCGCCCAGCTTCAGCGAGCGCAGCAGCGCCATGGTTTGCTGCTGCTCGAGGCTTTTGCCATCGACCTGACCGCTCATGCTCAGGATGGTGTAAACCTTGATCTTGCGGTCGGCGATGCCTTGTTTGTTGGCCGGGTCGTCCAGCGCTTTTTTCAGGCTGACCCAATAAGAATCGACCGTACTGGAAGCGATCACGATCACCGGGCGGTTGATGCCCTTGTCGACGTCCAGAGGGGAATCGCCGTCGGCGGCGAACAGGGGGCCGGCAATCGCCAGCAAGAGTGTCAGGGTCAGTGACCTGATGAGCATGCGCATCTCCTTTTGATATTCACGCTCTAATGATTGCGCATCGCGGCGATTGTTCCGGAGGGTGCCCGGCAAAAGTGTTTCGCCTTGCCCAAAGCTTAGGTCAGCACCGATTTTGCGCAACCGGACGGGCGCGATCCTGTCGCCCATTTGTTTACCTTTTATGACCGCGTCAGCCAGACGCTTGAGCCTTCAGGGTCATGGATGCTCGCCGATCAGAACGCCAGCTTGTAACCGATCAACACCAGCATCGTCGCCAGGCACGGGCGCAGCAGTTCATCGGAGACGCGGCCGGTCAGGTGGCTGCCGAGCCAGATGCCCGGCAACGAGCCGACCAGCAGAAAGCCCAGCACGCCCCAGTCCATGTTGCCCATGCTTGCGTGGCCGAGGCCGGCGACCAGGGTCAGCGGTACGGCGTGGGCGATTTCGGTGCCGACCAGGCGGCGGGTCGGCAGCAGCGGATAGAGGATGAACAGTGCGACGGTGCCGAGAGCGCCGGCGCCGATGGAGGTCAGGGCGACCATGGTGCCGAGGATCAGACCGGTGATCACGGTCATGACGTTGAGGCGCGCACCGCTGGGGTTGTAGTTGCCGCCGGCACGTTTGTGGGCGAACTCCAGCAGGCGCTTCTTGAACAGAATCGCCAGCGCCGTGGCGAACAGCACGAAGCCCAGCGCTTGCTTGATGATGGCGTTCATCGCGTCCGGCGCGGTGTGCAGGGTGCTGAGGAACCACAAGGTCATCGCCACCGCCGGCACACTGCCCAGGGTCAGCCAGCCGGTGATGGCCCAGTCGATGTTCTTGTTCTTCCTGTGGACCAGCACGCCGCTGGATTTGGTGATAGCCGCGTACAGCAGATCCGTGCCCACCGCTGTGGCTGGATTGATACCGAACCACAGCAGGATCGGCGTCATCAACGAACCGCCGCCGACACCGGTCATGCCAACGATGAACCCCACGACCAGCCCGGCAATCACCAGGCCGAAATTTGCCAATTCCATTAAGACGTCCAGACAAACCACAGGAAAATCCGGCCCGCAGCATAACCAGTTTTCTTATAACGCCCTATATCGATAGGATCTATCGTTATGCCATTTCACTGCACTGGCAAAAAATTCAAAAACAGCAGGCTCTGGGCGTAATTCAGGCCGATGCGCCGATACCGCTCGTCGAGCATCTGGGTCAGCAGATCCAGACGCGCCACGACTTTGCCGAACTCCGTGGCGAAACTCAGGTTACTGCCCTCCTCGGAAATCTCGTTGGAGAACAGCAGCGGCTGGCCTTCCTTGTTCTGCCGCTGGGCGAGGATCCACGTGGCCTTCTCGATGTTGCGCGCGGCGTTGTTGACGAAGGTCGGGTTGATCGCATCGGTCATGTAGAACTCGGTGCGGTTGCCGTGAGCGGTGACCAGCATGCTGCCGATCGCATAGATGAACGCACCGACCCGGTCGCCGAGGAATTCAGGACTCATGGCATAGCTCAGCGCGGCCAGGTCTTTTTTGCCACCGAGGGTCGGCAGCGGTTGTTGCTGTTCGATGGCCAGGCGCACTTGTTTGACCGCGGTCTTGACGTCGAGAAAGCCCGATTTGCGCAGCTCTTCAGGGTTGCGCAGATACAGCTTGCCCATCAGCCGATAGAGACTGTCGAGGTTGTCGCGCATCGCCAGTGTGGCCATGCGGTCGACGCTGGTCTGGAGAAATTCCTGAGGCCTGCCCTCGCGCATCTGAGTGATGAAATTGTTGCCGTCCTGATGGCTGCAACCGCCGAGCAACAGCGTCGACAAAAAGGCCAGCAGCAGGCACGGGCGATGAATGAATGCAGCGATGGGGTGCAAAACTCTCGGCATGAATTCTTTGACGGACACGTTCCTGTGCGGCGGAAGTCACCGCACCCTGGCCATGGATAGAGCCGGGGATTTCGCAAAAGTGCAGTGCCGGCGTGGATTCCCGACCTTCGGCGCAATCTGCCCCAGCAATTTAGTCCGACTTTATTTTTGCTTTAATCGTTTCATCCGCTATAAATCTTCACGCAATCGTTAATTAGCATGACTATTAAGAGATTTTCAAAACAACAACAAAAAGGAAGGTCAACCATGCTTCAATCCCGACACTCACTCTGCGGCCTCGGACTGTCCCTGATGATCGCCACCCTCTGCGCCCAGGCCGCCGGCCTGTCCAGCGAACACAAAGCCTTCGGCAAGACCAATGACGGCACGCCCGTCGAGCAATACATCCTGCGCAACAGCCACGGCATGCAAGCCACGGTCATCACCTACGGCGCGACCTTGCAGGCGCTGCAAGTGCCGGACAAACACGGCAAGCTCGACGACATCGTCCTCGGCTTTGACGATGTGCAGGGTTACCAGAAAGGCACCGCGTACTTCGGCGCCACCATCGGCCGCTTCGGCAATCGCCTGGCCGACGGCGCCTTCGAACTCGACGGCAAGCGCTACCAAGTGCCGCAGAACGACAAGACCAACGCCTTGCACGGCGGCACGCAGGGCTTCGACAAGAAGGTCTGGAAGGCGAAGGAAACCAAGGACAAGGATTCAGTCGGCGTGACCCTGACGTATCTGTCGGCGGATGGTGAGATGGGTTTCCCCGGCAACCTCACCACCGAAGTGACCTACCGCCTCACCGACAGCAACGAGCTGCGCATCGACTACAAGGCCAGCACCGACAAACCCACGGTGCTCAACCTGACCAACCACAGCTACTTCAACCTCGCCGGCGCCGGCAATGGCGACATCCTCAAGCAAGTCGTCACCCTGCACGCCAGCCATTACACCCCGGTCACCGCCAAGCTGATCCCGACCGGTGAACTGGCCCCTGTGGCCGGCACGCCGATGGACTTCACCAAACCCACCGCCATCGGCCAGCACATCAAGGCCGATCACCCGCAACTGAAATTCGCCGAAGAAAAACACGGTGGTTTCGATTTCAACTGGGCGCTGGACACCAAGGGTGACGTCAGCAAACTCGCCGCCGAAGTCAGCGACCCGCAATCCGGTCGCCACTTGCAACTGTTCACCAACGAACCGGGCGTGCAGTTCTACACCAGCAACTTCCTCGACGGCACGGTCAAGGGCAAGGGTGGCAAGGTTTATCCGCACTGGGGCGCGTTCACCCTGGAAACCCAGCACTACCCGGACTCACCGAACCAGCCGAACTTCCCGAGCACCCGCCTCGATCCCGGCCAGACCTACACCCAGAGCGTGGTGTTGAAGTTTTCCGCCAAGTAAGCACCTGACCTCCTTTCTGGAACCGGACGGAACCCGTGGGCTATCCTGCTGCCCACCCAAGGTATCGACCGTTTCAGAAAGGAGGTTTGAATGCGTACCCTCGAATTGGCTGGCGTGCAGGTTCCGGTGATCGGCCAGGGCACCTGGCGCATGGGCGAAGACCGCTCGGCGCACAAGCGTGAAGTCGCGGCCCTGCGCAGTGGCATCGAGCTGGGCATGACCCTGATCGACACCGCCGAAATGTACGCCGAGGGCGGTGCCGAAAGTGTGGTCGGCGAGGCCATCGCCGGCCTGCGTGATCAAGTGTTCCTGGTGAGCAAGGTCTACCCGCACAACGCCAGTCGCAAGGGCATTCCCCAGTCCTGCGAGCGCAGTCTGCGCCGGCTCGATACCGATTACATCGATCTTTACCTGCTGCATTGGCGCGGCCAGTATCCACTGGAAGAAACCGTCGAGGCGTTCGAACGTCTGCGCGAGGACGGCAAGATCGGTCGCTGGGGCGTGTCGAACTTCGACGTCGACGATCTCGAAGAACTGTCTTCATCGGCCTGCGCAACCAATCAGGTGCTGTACAACCTGGAAGAGCGCGGCATCGAATTCGACCTGCTGCCGTGGTGCCAGCAACAGCGCATGCCGCTGATGGCGTACTGCCCGATCGGCCAGGGCGGCGCCATGCTTGCCGAGCCGGTGCTGAAACAGATTGCCGCTCGTCACGGCGTGACCCCGGCACAGGTTTCGCTGGCGTGGATTCTGCGTCAGGATGGCGTGATTGCGATTCCCAAGGCCGTGCGCCCGGAACACGTGCAGCTCAATGCACAAGCGGCGCAGCTGCAACTCGAGGCCGGGGATCTGGCGGCGCTGGACCAGGCGTTTCACGCGCCACAACGCAAGCAGCGGCTGGCCATGGTCTGAGCCACCGCCGACTGACAGAGGGCTTCGCCATGAGAAGCACTGATCAGGACGATCCATTCAACCTGCAACGCTTCGTGCTCGCCCAGGACCCGGTATTCGAACGGGTCCAGCGCGAGCTCGACGAGGGCCGCAAACGCAGCCACTGGATGTGGTTTGTGTTCCCGCAGTTCGCCGGGCTCGGGGGCAGCGAGATGTCACGGCGGTTCGCGATCAACTCGGCGCCGGAAACCCGCGCCTACCTCGACCACCCTTTGCTCGGCGCCCGGCTGCGAACCTGCACGCAGTTGGTGCTGAACGTGCAGCAGCGTTCGATTGCCGAGATCTTCGGCCACCCGGACGACCTGAAATTCCACTCATCGATGACCCTGTTCGCCCAGTTCGCCGACGAAGACAGCCTCTGGCATCAGGCGCTCGAGCGTTATTTCCACGGCATTCAGGACGAATGGACCCTGCAACTGCTGGACTCAAAACAGGCCCAGTTGCCCCCCGATCAGGGTTGAGAAATCGTCGTCGACAAACGGCAGGATCGCATCCGCCACCGGTTGCAGCTGGCGGGTGATGTAGTGGTCGTAGTCGATGGCCGCGCGACGCACTTCCAGCGGCTCGGGCCCGGCCAGAGTAATGACGTAGCTGATCCAGCCGCCGTTCTGGTACTGGCGTGGGCGACCGTGCTGCGCGTTGTAGTCGTCCGCCAGTCGTGCGGCGCGCACGTGGGGCGGCACGTTGCGTTCATAGTCGTCGAGAGTCCGGCGCAGACGCTTGCGGTAGACCAGTCGCTCGTCGAACTCGCCAGCCAGGGTCTTGCGCACGTACTCGCGCACGTAATCCTGATACGGCTTGCGCTGGAAGATCCGCTCGTACAGCTCCTGCTGGAATTGCCGGGCCAGCAGCGACCAGTCGGTGCGCACGGTTTCCAGGCCTTTGTAGACCATTTCTTCGCTGCCGTCGGCGCGGGTCACCAGACCGGCGTAGCGCTTTTTGCTGCCCTCTTCCGCGCCACGGATGGTCGGCATCAGGAAGCGTTTGTAGTGGGTTTCGAACTGCAACTCCAGGGCGCTTTCCAGCCCGTACTGCTCGCGCACATGCTCGCGCCACCAATCGTTGACGTGCGCAACCAGCGCCCGGCCAATGGTCGCCGCCTCTTCCTGACCGTGGGGGCGACGCAGCCAGACGAACGTCGAGTCGGTGTCACCATAGATCACCGCGTGGCCCTGGGCCTCGATCAGCTGGCGGGTGCGCAGCATGATTTCGTGGCCGCGCAGGGTGATGGAGGACGCCAGTCGCGTATCGAAGAACCGGCAACCGCTGGAACCGAGCACGCCGTAGAAGGCGTTCATGATGATCTTCAGCGCCTGGGACAACGGCGCATTGTGTTCGCGCTTGGCGGTCTCGCGACCCTCGGCGACACGGGCGACGATGGACGGCAGGCAATGCCGGGTGCGAGAGAAACGAGCGCCGCGAAACCCCGGCACCGAGTCGCTGTCATCGGGATGCTGCAAGCCTTCGATCAACCCCACCGGATCGATCAGAAAGGTACGGATGATCGACGGATAAAGACTCTTGTAGTCGAGCACCAGCACCGATTCGTACAGCCCCGGTTGCGAGTCCATGACAAACCCGCCGGGGCTGGCCTGCGGAGGATTGGTGCCGAGGTTCGGCGCCACAAAACCCTGACGGTGCATCAACGGCATGTACAAATGCGTGAATGCCGCCACCGAGCCGCCGCTGCGATCCGCTGGCAGGCCGGTGACGCTGGCGCGCTCCAGCAAAAACTTCAGCAGCTCGGTCTTGGCGAAGATCCGCGTGACCAGTTCGCAGTCCTTGAGGTTGTATTTGGCCAGCGCCGGTTTGTCCTCGGCGAACATGCGGTTGATCTCGTCCATGCGCTGGTACGGGTTGTCGATCGATTTGCCTTCGCCGAGCAAAGTCTGGGCGACGTTTTCCAGACTGAACGAGGGGAAACTCCAGGTCGCCGACCGCAGGGATTCAATGCCGTCGATGATCAGCCGTCCCGCCGCTGCCGCGAAGTAATGATTGCGGCTGCCGTGTTCGCGCCACTGCATTTCCTCGCCGCCGCGCCCGAGCTTGAGCGGAACACCGAGGCGCCGGGCGTGTTCATGGAGGATCCGTAGGTCGAACTGCACGAGGTTCCAGCCGATGATCGCGTCGGGGTCGTGGCGGGCAAACCACTCGTTGAGTTTCTTGAGGATCAGGGTCCGCGATTCGCAGTACTCGAGGTCGAAGTCGACGATGCTGTGATCGCCGTTCGGCGCACCGAGCATGTACACCTGGCGCTCGCCGCAGCCTTCCAGCGCGATGGAATACAACTCGCCCTGCTCGGTGGTTTCGATATCCAGCGAGACCAGCCGCAGTCGCGGTCGATAGTCGGGTGCAGGCTTGAGGTGCGCGTCGAGCAGCACACCGTCGGCATCGGGCGTGCCGCTGAACCACACCGGCGCGGTGATGAAACGCTCCATCAGGTAGCGCTCGGGCGGTCGCACGTCGGCTTCGAAGACATCGACACTGTGACGGTTGAGCGCGGTTTCCAGACGCATCAACTGACCGTGCTGCTGACAATACAGACCGAGCACCGGGCGATGCTCGAAATCCTGCAAAGCGAGGGGGCGCAGTTCGACGTTCTTTTCGTCCGCCAGCACCCGCTCGGCCTGCTCGCGCTGCGCCGCCGGGATGAACGCCACCGACGGCTGATGCGGCAGGCGCACACGGCGCGGCCCGGCGTCGGTCGCCAGCCAGAACTCGACTTCGGTGCCGGCCGGGGTGTCGCGCCAATGCCGGGTCAGGACGAAGCCCTGCTGTAAATCCACCACTGCGACCTCAAGAATTGATTCAGACGGGCATTCTACGCGGCATTACTGAAACCCGTGGCAAAGGCCTCGCCATGAAAAACCCCGTCAAATGACGTTTTTTGCGTGTTATCTGCCGTTTTGCGGCCTTGCTCTGCGCGCCTGCGTCTACGATGCTTGAAGAACAACGACAACACCTGAGTAACCGCCATGAAAACCGTCGCCCAGCTGCTCAAGCTCAAAGATCAGAAAAATCAGGAAGTGCACCAGATCAAACCCGATCACATGGTGCTCGAAGCACTGATGAAAATGGCCGAGAAGAACGTCGGCGCCCTGCTCGTGGTGGAAGACGACAAAGTGGTCGGCATCATCAGCGAGCGCGATTACGCACGCAAACTGGTGCTGCACGGGCGCTCCTCGGTGGGCACGCCGGTGCGCGACATCATGGTGGCGAACGTGATCACGGTGGACACCCACCAGACCGTCGACACCTGCCTTGGCATCATGTCCGACAAACGCCTGCGTCACTTGCCCGTGGTGGAGGACGGCAAGCTGATCGGCCTGCTGTCGATCGGCGACCTGGTCAAGGAAGCGATTGCCGAACAGGCCGAGCTGATCAAACAGCTGGAGCAGTACATTCGCGGGGAGTAATCAGCCGGGCCAATGCCGCGCAAAGACCGGCGCCAGCACCGGGTGCCGGTCGATGCGTTGCAGCCACGCATGGAAACCGGGTCGGGCCTGGCGCAGGTGTTCGCGGGCACCGGCCCAGCGCGTGACCACCGCTGCCAGCACATCCAGCGCCCCCGGTGTTTCATCATCCAGATACAGCTCGGCGGAGAACTGGTCGGCGAACACCTCCCAGGTCCAGTGCAGTCGCTCCCGCGCACCCGCCATCAGATTCTGTCGCGAGGCCTCGTCCGGCATCACCAGCCAGCGTTCCGGGTAATCAATGATCCCGATGGCCGCATAACAATTGCTGACGATGTACACCAGGCCCCGAATCGCCTGATCGCGGTCAGCGCCGTTGGCCGGCAGCAGGCCGGATTGCGCAAAGCTTTGCCCCAGATGAATCAGGATCGCCGCACTTTCGGTGATCGCACTGCCGTCCGGCAGTTGCAGGGTCGGGATCTGTTTGAGCGGATTGAGCCGCGCCAGCTCCTGCGCCGCTTCCGCGCTGGCCTCGATATCGATGAAGCGGTAAGCCACCTGGCACAGCTCGAGCGCCGCCTCGATGGCCGCCGCCCCTGAATTGCGATGTCCGTAGAGCTGATACATATCCCCTCCTCCACTGCGAAAGGCATCCTGCCTGGCCCTATTTATAGCTGTTGTATCGAATTTGGCACGGATTGCGCATTCATCGGCAGCTTGCGAATCCCTGATCTCGCAAAACAGCGCTGGCGGTGCCCATCCCGCACCAAGAGCAATCAGCGAACGCTATCCGCGTTCTTGTAAGGTGCGATACCGAACCAAAAGTTCGCGTATCCGAGCTGGCAACAAGGAGTTCACCGCGTGAATCTTCATCTGCTGCGCCACACTCTTCTCTCCGTGCCCCTGTACCTACGCCGTGTTCGTCCTGCGAACAGTCCGTACATCCCTTTTATTACCTGAACGCCTGCACTATTTATTTTTTAAATAGCACGCAAGAAGTCATTGCGTGCGCGCTGCATTAATGAATGCAACAACACATTGTTCGACAATAACTTCAAGACAGCACACTGCTACAACTTTCGCTGTTCGGCGTTAATGTCCGAAGCGCACCAAAACTGCACTTTCAATCATTACGCCGAGCCCGACTTTATTTAGAAAAAAACAAGGAACATCGCCTGTGACCCGCTAAAACACTGACCCGCACCAAATCAGTCCGCCACGCACCATCACGCGTCCTGGCCGACACGAGAACAGCCGCTCTATCTCGCTGAACAGCGCGATACCGCGCCCGGCCTGTCTCGCCCTGAAAAAAGCCCTGCAAACAGGGCCGTCGGGAGGTTATGCGCCCATGAAAACCGGCGTTTCCGATGAAACTTATATAAATGCGACATACGTATCATCCGTGAAATAACCGCTACACATTTGTTTACTGTTTGGCACAGCGGTTGCTATTGCATCAACCATGAGGGCAAGAATGACATTCGCCACTCAGTCATAAAAAAACAGCCACGGACCGGATCAATGAACCATCGAAGTCGGCATTACTGAAGCAACAAGCTGCACAAGCCCTGTTCAATAGATAGTTCAACTATCGGCTTCTGCACACCCATATGAAAGTTGCGCCCACTCACTCGAACAACGCTGTGTTGTTCGAACGGCACCTCATTGCCCTTCATCCACCCGAGGGAGCTTTAATGAACGATGCGGTAAAGCACAGAACGCCGCCGGGGCCATTACCGAACGCAGCACTTGCGTCGGTGACGGGTCGGCCCGTCTACAAGGCCAACACTTCGCAGCCCGGCGGCCTGAACAAACAGCAGATGCTGTTGCTGGTGGCGGTGTCGGCGTTGATACACGGCGGTGCCTGGTGGTTTTTCCAACAGGCGCGGGCCGAACCGCTGCCCACGCCACCGGAAATTCCGGAAATGACCGTCGAGCTGACCAGCCCGACACCGCCGGCCCCGCCGACACCGGAGCCGCCGCCCCCACCACCGCCACCGCCCGAACCGGAACAACCGGTGGAAGACGAGGACGCGGTCAAGCCGCCGCCCAAACCGGTGGAGAAACCCAAGCCGATCGAAAAACCGAAACCGGTCGAGAAACCCAAACCGGTGAAAAAGGCCGAGCCGCCGAAAGCGCCGCCGGCACCTGCGCAACCGGCAGCGCCTGCCGCCCCGGCCACCCCGAGTGCGCCACCGGCACCTGCGGCGGCACCGGGCCCGGTGAAAGAGTCGGCGGCGATTTCCGGCCTCGCCAGCCTCGGCAACCCGCCGCCGGAATACCCGTCGCTGGCCCTGCGACGCAACTGGGAAGGCAGCGTGGTGCTGCGGATTCAGGTGCTGGCCAATGGTCGCGCAGGCTCGGTGACGGTGACCAAATCCAGCGGCAAGCCGCAACTGGATGACGCGGCGGTCGCAGCGGTAAAGGCCTGGAAGTTCATCCCGGCCAAACGCGGCGACACACCGATCGACGGCTTCGCCACCCAGACCATCGATTTCAAATTGCCGCAATGACGGCGCGACAACCGAACTCACAACCGATTAACGCAAGCGAGGTGTAGCCATGAACGATTCTTTGTCTTCGATGATTGTCCCCGGCGTGCTCTGGGGGCTGGTGCTGTTCTCCGTGGTCAGTTGGGCGATCCTGCTGGTCAAGTCGGCGCAATACCTGCGCCAGAAAACCCAGAACCGACAGTTCAGCAAAGCCTTCTGGGGCGCGCCGGACCTACTCACCGCCGCCGAACACGCCAGTCAATATCCGGGCTCGCTGGCGCGGATCGCCAGCAGCGGTTTTGAAGCCTTGCTGGTGGAAGAATCCCCGCGCACCACCCAACAACTGGCGCACACCATCAACCGCTCCGACCGACTGGAACGCAACCTGCGCCAGCAGATCCAGAAGGAACGCCGCTCGCTGGAAAACGGCCAGGCGATCCTCGCCAGTATCGGCAGCACCGCGCCGTTCATTGGCCTGTTCGGCACCGTGTGGGGAATCATGGAAGCCCTGCAAAGCATCGGCGCCAGCGGTTCGGCCAGCCTGGAAACCGTGGCCGGGCCCATTGGCCACGCGCTGATCGCCACCGGTGTGGGCATTGCCGTCGCGGTGCCGGCGGTGCTGATTTACAACTTCTTCCTGCGGCGCCTGAAGCTGGCCTCGGCGGACATGGATGACTTCGCCCACGACTTCGACGCCCTCGCCTCGCGCAGCGCGTTTTCCATCAGCCGCCAGGCCATCGCCAAGTCCACGGCCGCCGTGCGGGAGGCCAGCTGATGTCCTTTTCCACTCAAGACAGCGATGAAGTGCTCAGCGAAATGAACGTCACGCCGCTGGTGGACGTGATGCTCGTGCTGCTGGTGGTGTTCATCGTCACCGCGCCGCTGATGACCAACGCGATCAAGGTCAACCTGCCGAAAACCGACGCCGTCGCCCCCGCCGAAAAGAAAGACCCGGTGGTGGTCAGCGTCGATCAGGACGGCAAGTTCTTCCTGGCCAAGACCGAGCTGGCGCCGGAATCACTGGAGGCCAGCCTCAAGGAGGTCAAGGCCAAGGATGCCGACGTACGCGTGCAGCTGCAGGCCGACTCCGCCGTGAATTACGGCCAGGTCGCCAAAGCCATGGCGTCCATCGAGCGCTCGGGCATCACCAAAATATCGGTGATGACCACCCGCTGACGGCGGTGCCGGGCGCGCAGTGAGGGACGCGCCCGACACCGCTCTTTGAATCCCGTCGCAATCGGCCGACCGAAAAAACGCAGCGCGTCTTCGGAGGGGATCGGCTTGCTTGAAGAAAGTGGTTTTCGCGGCGCGGCACCACCGTGCTCCGTGCAAAGAGGGCTCACAAGGCCATTTCGATAAACGTCTAACAAAGTCGGAAACAACCATGCTGATGAACACTCCACGCTTCACGCTCAAACCTTTGGTGGCGACGATTTCCCGCCATCGTTTCGTTCCGTTGTACCTGGTGGCCATGGGGATGGGCGCCGGGGTACAAGCCGCCGAGGACGACAACAACACCCCGGCCGCCGCTGCGGTGGTCGCACCGACCACGCAACTGCAACGGGTCGAAGTGACCGGTTCGGCGATCCGTCGGGTCGACGCGGAAACGGCGGTGCCAATCACCGTGCTCAAGGCCGATGAACTGCGCAAACAGGGCGTGACCACCACCGCCGAACTGGTGCAGCGCATCACCGGCAGCCAGTCGATCAACAACAGCGCTGGCTCGGTCGGCGCGGCCACTGGTGGCGCGTCGTTCGCCGACATGCGCGGCATCGGCGCGAACAAGACGCTGGTGCTGCTCAACGGTCGGCGACTGGCGAACAACGCCCTGTCGGGCACCAACTCGGCCGGCGGCGCGGTGGATCTGAACATGATCCCGTTTGCCGCCATCGAGCGCGTGGAAGTGCTGCGCGACGGCGCCTCGGCCCTGTACGGCACCGACGCCATCGGCGGTGTGATCAACTTCATCACCAAAAAATCCATGACCGACGGCCAGCTCACCCTCGGCGGCGAAACCCCGACCCACAGTGGCGGCGGTGCGACCAAGGACATGAGCGCCAGCTGGGGCTACGGCGATCTGGAGCAGGACCGCTTCAACGTGCTCGGCGTGTTCAACTACAACAAGCAGCAGAACCTCGATGCCAACGACCGCTCCTTCGCCCGTGACTACGTGCCTGGCCGAGGTCTGGACCAGACCTCCGGCACTGCGTTCCCCGGCAACTACAGCCAGAACGGCAACGCCACCAACCCGCTGGCCAACAGCAATTGCAACGGCCCCAACCTGGTGGCCCGCGACGGCCTCTGCCGCTTCAGCACCCGCGAATACATCGACCTGGTGCCGCAGACCGAGAAAACTTCGTTCTTCGGCAAGACCACCGGCAAACTGGCCGACGACCACAACGTCAACCTCGAATACTTCTGGTCGCGCAACAACAACGCCACCGCCGTGGGACCTGCGCCATTGACCGGCCTGAGCCTGGATTCGTCCTCGCCCTACTACCCCGGCAACGGCATCACCCCGGCGCCCACCGATTTCGCCCTCGACCCGACGCAACCGGTGGACGTGAACTGGCGCGAAACCGCCGCCGGCCCGCGCGAATCGAAAGACCAGAACACCAGTCAGCGCTTCTTGCTGAGCTTCGACGGTCTGGTCGGCGGCTGGGACTACAACGTCGGCGCCTCGTACAACCAGAACAAGATCGTCTCCAGCGTCACCAGCGGCTACGTCAGCGATCAGGCGATGATCGACGGTCTGGCCAGCGGCCTGCTCAACCCGTTCGGCCCGCAGACCAGCGCCGGTCAGCAGTACATTGACCAGGCCGCGTACCACGGCGCCTATTCCACGGCGGTCGGTCGGGTCGCCGGTTTCGACGGGCGGATCAGCCGCGAAATCGGTGACTGGTTCGGTGCCGGCCCGTCGGGTCTGGCGCTGGGCGGCGAGTACCGCAAAGAAAAATTCCACCAGGACTTCGAACCGTTCGCCGGCGACATCCAGAGCCTGGGGATCGACCCGGCCGGCAGCGTCGAAGGCGACCGCAGCGTGAAAGCCGCCTACGCGGAAATCAACGTGCCGGTGCTCGACAGCCTGGAACTGTCCGCCGCCGTGCGTCACGACAAATACAGCGACTTCGGCAGCACCACCAACCCGAAATATTCGTTCCGTTATCAGCCGCTCAAGGAGCTGGTGGTGCGCGGCGCCTACAGCGAAGGCTTCCGCGCGCCGTCGCTGTATGAGTTGTATTCGCCGCGCAGCATCACCTACACCCAGGGCTACTACAACGACCCGGTGCTGTGTACCGGCGGCGTGGTGCAACCGGGCGGCAACGGCGGGCGCGATTGCGGTCAGCAGTTCCTCAACCAGATCGGCGGCAACGAAGACCTGGCCCCGGAGAAGGCGCGCAACGTGACGCTGGGCTTCGTCTATCAGCCGGTCAGCAATCTGTCGGTGGGCCTGGATTTCTGGTGGATTCACATCTCCAACCAGATCCAGCCGTTCCCGGAGTCCACCGTGTTCGATCAGGCCGGCAGCTACCCTGACCGCTTCGTGCGCAACGCCGACGGCACGCTCAACTACATCGTCACCGGCAACGCCAACCTCGGCATCGTCGAAACCAACGGCGTCGATGTGTCGCTGGACTATCGCTTCCCGAACACGCCGTACGGTCAATTCGGTCTGGGCCTGCAAGGCACCTATGTCGACGAGTACGACTTCCAGAGCACCATCAAGGGCCCGTTCACCGACAAGGTCGGCGACTTCAGGGGTGACGGGGTGATTGCCCGCTGGAAACACAACCTGACCGGTTCCTGGACCTTCGGCGCCGCCCGCGCGGCGCTGACCAACCGCTTCACCACCGGCTACAACGACTACGACCGCGAGACCAACGCGCGGGTCGCGTCGTATTCGGTGTGGGACCTGTCGGCCGGCTACACCTTCGACAAGGTGCTGGACGTGGACGCCGGGGTGAAGAATCTGTTCGACCGCGATCCGCCGTTCTCCAACCAGGCCTACAACTTCCAGAGCGGTTATGACCCGCGCTACACCGATCCGCTGGGCCGCACGCTGTTTGCGCGCATGACGTACCACTTCTAAGGAACGAGCACTGCGTAACCCTGTGGGAGCTGGCTTGCCAGCGATGGCGTCGTGTCAGCCGACATCGACTGCACTGACATACCGCTATCGCTGGCAAGCCAGGTCCCACATGGGTCCTTGTTCTTTCAGAGGTTTGAGGAGTGATCTCATGAGCTTTTTGCGCAACATGGCCGGCCTGCTGCTCGGCAGCGCGCTGCTGTGCAACGCGGCATCTGCGCTGGCCGGCGGCAGCTACGCGATGACGGTGTACGGCGAGGCGCCGAAATACTCCGCCGGTTTCCAGCACTTCGATTTCGTCAATCCCGACGCACCCAAGGGCGGCTCGCTCAGCCGCGCTTCGATGGAGATCGGTCAGTACAACTACATCACCCCGTATGCCGATCAGGGCATTTCCGTGGTGCAGGTCAACGACTGGGTATATTCGCCGCTGGCGTTCCGCTCGCTGGACGAGCCCTACACCGTCTACGGTCTGGTGGCGCAATCCATGGAGCGCGATCCCGACGGTCTGTGGGTGCGTTTCAACCTGAACCCCAAGGCGCGTTTCGCCGACGGCACACCAATCACCGCCAAGGACGTGCGCTACACCTTCGAGCTGTTGATGACCAAGGGCAGCCTGAGTTATCGCCAGCAATACGCCGATGTGCAGGACGTGCTGATCGAAGGTCCGCGGCAGATTCGCTTCACCTTCAAGAACAACCTCAACCGCACCCTGGCGCTGGATCTGGCGTCGCTGCGACCGGTGCCCGAACACTGGTGGAAAACCCGCGACTTCGCCAATGGCGGCGGTTTCGAACCACCACTGGGCAGCGGCCCATACCGAGTGAGCAAGGTCGACGCCGGGCGCAGCATCGGTTTCCAGCGCGATCCGGATTGGTGGGGCAAGGACCTGCCGGTCAGTCGCGGCATGTACAACTTCGACAGCCTCACCGTGAATTTCTACGGCGACACCGACGTCGCCCGACAACTGCTGCAAGCCGGCGCGTTCGACTACAACCGCGAATTTTCCTCGTCCGGCTACGTGGTCGGCTACGACAGCCCGGCCCTGCGTGACGGTCGCCTGCAACAGGCGATTCTCGCCCCGGACAAACCGACCAGCGCCCAGGGGTTTGTGTTCAATCTGCAGAACCCGTTGTTCAAGGATCGCCGCGTGCGTCAGGCGCTGAGCCTGCTGTGGGATTTCGAGTGGACCAACAAGCAGATGATGCGCGGCTTCTACGTGCGCCAGAACAGCTACTGGCCGAAGAGTGAAATGGCCGCCACCGCCCTGCCCGACGCCGGGGAACTGGCGATCCTCGAACCGCTGCGCGGACAGATTCCGGACGAGGTTTTCAGCCGGGTCTATCAGGCGCCGAAAACCGATGGCAGCGGCTACATCCGCGACAAGCAGTTGCAGGCCCTGAAACTGTTGGCCGAGGCCGGATGGACGCCGAAACACAACCGACTGGTGAACGCCGCCGGCGAGCCATTCGAATTCACCTTCCTCGACGGCCAGGGCGGCTTCGACCGCATGCTGCTGCCGTACAAACGCACCCTGGCGCAGATCGGTATCACCCTCAATCTGCGGCGTATCGATTCGGCGCAATACATCAACCGGCTCAACGCCCGGGACTACGACATGATCGTCACCAGTTTCCCGCGCAGCGGCGACCCGATCGTCTCGCCGGGCCGCGAGTTGTACAGCCTGTATGCCTCGCAGAGCGCAACGCAGGTCGGCAGCTCCAATTCGATGGTGCTGGCCGACCCGGCGGTGGACCGGCTGATCGACGGCCTGGTGCAGGCCAATACCCGCGACGCCATGGTGCGTTACGCCCGCGCCCTCGACCGGGTGCTGCAATGGGGTGACTACATGATTCCCAACTACTACTCCAAAGGCACGCCGACGGTGTATCAGAACCGCTTCGGCAGGCCGCCGGTGCAGCCGATTTACAGCGAAGGCCTCGACACCTGGTGGGAGGTCTCGGCCAAGCCGCTGACCAATCAGCAGATGAGTGCCCTGCACCAATTCGCGGGGGGCCAGTGACATGTGGCGTTATCTGAGTCGACGTCTGTTGCTGATCATCCCGACGCTGCTGTGCATTCTGGTGGTCAACTTCGTCATCGTGCAGGCCGCGCCCGGTGGCCCGGTGGAACAGGCCATCGCCCGCCTGCAAGGCTTCGGCGGGCACAGCATGGGCGGCGCCAGCGAGGTCACCGCGATCGGCGGTGCCGGGCGCAGCAGCCGTGGCCTGGACCCGGCGCTGATCGAAGAGATCAAGCACCACTACGGCTTCGACAAGCCGATGCACGAACGCCTGTGGCTGATGCTCAAGAACTACGCGCAACTGGACCTGGGCAGCAGTTTCTTTCGCGGTGCGAAAGTGACGGATCTGATCGTGCAGAAGCTGCCGGTGTCGCTGTCCCTCGGCCTCTGGGCGACGCTGATCACCTACCTGATTTCGATCCCGCTGGGGATCCGCAAGGCGATCAAAAACGGTAGCGCGTTCGATGTCTGGAGCAGCACGGCGATCATCGTCGGCTACGCGATGCCGGCGTTTCTGTTCGCGATCCTGTTGATCGTGGTGTTCGCCGGGGGCAGCTACGTCAACTGGTTTCCGGTGCAGGGTCTGGTCTCGGACAACTTCGACAGCCTGAGCCTGTGGGGCAAGGTCGGCGACTACCTCTGGCACCTGGTGTTGCCGGTGACGGCGCTGGTGATCGGCGGTTTTGCGACGCTGACGATCCTGACCAAAAACAGCTTCCTCAACGAGATCAGCCGCCAGTACGTGATCACCGCGCGCGCCAAGGGCCTGACCGAAAGACGCGTGCTCTACGGCCATGTGTTTCGCAACGCGATGCTGCTGGTGGTGGCCGGTGTGCCGTCGGCATTGATCGAGGTGTTTTTCGCCGGCTCCCTGCTGATCGAAACCATCTTCAACCTCGACGGCCTCGGGCGCATGAGCTACGAAGCGGCGGTGTCACGGGACTACCCGGTGGTGTTCGGCACGCTGTTTCTGTTCACCCTGTTCGGCCTGTTGATCAAGCTGATCGGCGACCTCTGCTACACCCTGCTCGACCCGCGCATCGACTTCTCGGCGAGGACTGCCTGATGTTCACACTCTCCCCTCTGGGCCGGCGGCGCATCGCGCAATTCAAGGCCAACCGGCGCGGACGCTGGTCGCTGTGGCTGTTCATCGGGCTGTGCCTGATCTGCCTAGGCGGCGAACTGATCGCCAACGACAAGCCGCTGGTGATCCGCTACCACAACGCTTTTTACTTCCCGATCCTCAGCGATTACCAGGAAACCGATTTCGGCGGCGAACTGCCGTTCCAGCCGGATTACGCCAGCAATTACGTACACAAACTGATCGAAGATCAGGGCGGCTGGATGCTGTTCCCGCCGATCCCGTTCAGCTACGACACGGTCAATTACGACCTCACGGAACCGGCACCGAGCCCGCCGTCCTCGAGCAACTGGCTGGGCACCGACGATCAGGCGCGAGACGTGTTGGCGCGGGTGATTTTCGGCACGCGGATTTCGATTCTGTTTGCACTGATCCTCACTGCCGTCAGTGTGCTGGTCGGCATCGTGGCCGGGGCGTTGCAGGGTTATTACGGCGGCTGGGTCGATTTGCTCGGGCAGCGGGTGCTGGAGATCTGGTCGGGGCTGCCGGTGCTGTACCTGCTGATCATCTTGTCGGGGTTCGTCTCGCCGAGTTTCTGGTGGCTGCTGGGGATCATGGCGCTGTTTTCCTGGCTGGCACTGGTGGACGTGGTGCGCGCCGAGTTCCTGCGCGGGCGCAGCCTGGAATACGTCAAGGCCGCGCGAGCCCTGGGCCTGACGGACAGCGAGCTGATGCGCCGGCACATTCTGCCCAACGCCATGACCTCCACCCTCACCTACCTGCCGTTCATTCTGACCGGCGCCATCGCCACCCTCACCGCGCTGGATTTTCTCGGCTTCGGCATGCCCGCCGGCACCGCGTCGCTGGGGGAACTGATCGGCCAGGCCAAGCGCAATCTGCAAGCGCCGTGGCTGGGGCTGACGGCGTTTTTTGCCCTGGCGCTGATTCTGTCCCTGCTGGTGTTTATCGGCGAAGCCTGCCGTGACGCGTTCGATCCGCGATCCTGATCCCCGGAGCTGAAATGACCGACAACCTGATTGAAATCCGCGACCTGCGCGTCGCCTTCGCCGGGCACGAAGTGGTGCACGGCGTGAACCTCGACATCCGCCGTGGCGAATGCCTGGCACTGGTCGGTGAATCCGGCTCGGGCAAGTCGGTGACGGCGCACTCGATCCTGCGTTTGCTGCCAGGCAAAACCGTCAGCAGCACGGGCAGCATCCGCTACAACGGCGTGGACTTGCTGCACGCCAGCGAACAACAACTGCGCGGCTTGCGCGGCAACCGCATCGCGATGATTTTCCAGGAGCCGATGACCTCGCTGAACCCGTTGCACACAGTGGAAAAACAGATCAGCGAAGTGCTGGAGATCCACAAAGGGCTCAAGGGTCGCGCCGCGCGCCAGCGCACGTTGGAGCTGCTGGAACTGGTGGGCATTCGCCAGCCGTTGCAGCGCTTGAAGGCCTATCCGCACCAGCTCTCTGGCGGCCAGCGGCAACGGGTGATGATCGCCATGGCGCTGGCCAACGAGCCGGAATTGCTGATCGCCGACGAACCGACCACGGCGCTCGACGTGACCGTGCAACAGAAGATTCTCGAGCTGCTGATCGAGTTGCAGCAACGCCTCGGCATGTCGTTGTTGCTGATCAGTCATGACCTCAATCTGGTGCGGCGTATCGCCCAACGGGTGTGCGTGATGCGCCACGGGGAAATCCTCGAACAGGCCGACTGCGCAACGCTGTTCCGCACGCCGCAGCATCCTTACAGCCGCCTGCTGATCGAGGCAGAACCGTCGGGCGCACCGGTGCCGAGCCGTTACGATCACAACCTGCTGGAGGTGGACGATCTGAAAGTCTGGTTCCCGCTGCCCAAGGCGCTGTTCAGCCGCACCCAGGAATACATCAAGGCCGTGGATGGCGTGAGTTTTCGTCTGCAACGGGGCAAGACCCTGGGCATTGTCGGCGAGTCCGGCTCGGGCAAGTCGACGCTGGGCCAGGCGATTCTGCGGCTGGTGGAATCAGAGGGCGATATTCGCTTCGGCAACAAGCATTTGAGCCTGCTCAATCAGCGCTTGATGCGCCCGCTGCGCCGGCAGATCCAGGTGGTGTTCCAGGACCCGTTCGGCAGCCTCAGCCCACGGATGTCGGTGCAGCAGATCATCGCCGAAGGCCTGCTGACCCATGGCATCGGCACGCCCGAAGAGCGTGAGGCTGCGGTGATCCGTGTGCTGGAGGAAGTCGGCCTCGACCCGCAGAGCCGCCATCGCTATCCCCACGAATTCTCCGGCGGCCAGCGCCAGCGCATTTCCATCGCCCGGGCGCTGGTGCTGGAGCCGGCGCTGATTCTGCTCGACGAACCGACCTCGGCGCTGGATCGCACGGTGCAGAAACAGGTGGTGGAATTATTGCGGCAGTTGCAGATCCGCCATGGCTTGACGTACCTGTTCATCAGCCATGACCTGGCGGTGGTGCATGCGCTGGCACACGACTTGATGGTGATCAAGGACGGCAAGGTGGTGGAACAGGGAGCGTCGCGCCAGATTTTTGCGGCGCCGCAGCATGCCTATACCCAGGAACTGCTGAAAGCCTCCGGCCTGGCATTGGCAAAAACCGGGCATGAGCTGGTTACGACAATCTGACAATTGCTGAAGAACCTTGTGGGAGCGGGCTTGCCCGCTCCCACAGGGGGTTGCAGTGTTTTCAAAATTATTTTTCGAGCCCTGCATCCAAACGCCTCCGTCACGGGTAGTCCCTGTAACAGCCCTCTTTCGGCTGTCAGCGGTTTACCCTTTTTCGGAGAAACACTGATGAACATCACCCAACTGATCGGCCTCACCGGTTTGCTCGCCGTCGCCTCTACGAGCTTTGCCCAAAGCAGTTATCCCGATGCGATCAAGGTGCCGGACGGCCACAAGATCGCGATGGAAACCACCGGGGTCGGCGAGATCACCTACGAATGCCGGGACAAGGCCAACGTCGCCGGCCAGACCGAGTGGGTGTTCGTCGGCCCCAAAGCGGTGCTCAACGATCGCAGCGGCAAGCAGGTCGGCACCTACTTCGGCCCGCCCGCCACCTGGCAGGCGCAGGACGGTTCGAAAGTCACCGGCACGCAATTGGCCGTCGCGCCGTCGAGCCCGGGCAACCTGCCCTATCAATTGGTCAAGGCCAACCCCGCCGAGGGCAAAGGCGCCATGAGCGGCGTGAGCTACATCCAGCGCGTCGCGCTCAAGGGCGGCGTGGCGCCGGGCAGCGAATGCACGGCGGCGAACAAGGGCAAACAGGAAGTGGTGAAGTACCAGGCCGACTACATTTTCTGGGCCGCGAACTGAGCCTGACTGGACGTTTGCTCGATGCTTGCTAGATTGCAGGACATGCCATTACCCGAAACCGCGTTCGATTACGAAGCCCGCCTCGCCGCCTGTGCCCGCGGCGAGCGCGGGGCCCTGCGCGAATTGTATGTGCAGGAAAGCCCGCGGCTGCTCGGTGTGGCCCGGCGTCTGGTGCGTGATACGGCGCTGGCCGAAGACATCGTTCACGACGCATTCATCAAGATCTGGGCTGGCGCGGCGGGTTTCGATCCGGCGCGCGGTTCTGCCCGGGGCTGGATGTTCAGCGTGACCCGGCATCTGGCGCTGAATGTGCTGCGCAATCACGACCGGGAAACGCCGTTGAACGACAGCAACGAATCTCTGGCGATTGATGACGACTTCGATGCGCTGGCGCAATCGACCCGCATCCATCGCTGCCTGCATCAACTGGAACCGCAACGCCGCCGCTGCATCCTTCACGCCTACGTCGACGGTTACAGCCACGCGCAGATCGCCCAACGCCTCGACACGCCGCTGGGCACCGTCAAAGCCTGGATCAAGCGCAGCCTCAATGCGTTGCGGGAGTGCATGGGATGACCACCGAATCGGCGCAGGAACGCGATGAACTGGCCAGCGAATACGTGCTCGGCACCCTCTCGGCCGAAGCGCGCGCCGAAGTGCAACGGCGCTTGCCCAACGAGCCGGAACTGCAAGCGGCCGTGGATGCCTGGGAGCGGCGTCTGCTGGAGCTGACCGACCTCGCCCCGGCGCATCAGCCTTCGTTGCAGCTGTGGCAGCGCATCGAACGCAGTGTCGGGCAACTCACCCATAAGGTGACGCCCGAGATTTCATGGTGGAACCGCCTGTCGCTGTGGCGCGGCTTGAGCGCTGCCGGGCTGGCCGCGACCTTGTTGCTAGGCTCGATCCTGTTGACCCAAACCACGCCGAAACCAAGTTTTCTGGTGGTGCTGGTCGCCCCGCAGGACAAGGCGCCGGGCTGGGTGATCCAGGCCAGCAGTCCACGGGAGATTCAGTTGATTCCGCTGGGCGTGGTCGAGGTGCCGGCCGACAAGGCGCTGGAGTTCTGGACCAAGGCCGACGGCTGGCAGGGTCCGGTATCGCTGGGGCTGGTCAAGCCGGGCCAGGCGCTGTCGATCCCGCTGGACAAGCTGCCGCCGCTGCAACCGAACCAGTTGTTCGAGCTGACGCTGGAAGGCGCCAACGGCTCACCGATCGGCAAACCCACAGGGCCGATCCAGGCAATCGGCCGCGCGGTGAAGGTGTTGTGACAAACCATCATCGGCGTCGATGTTCACCATCACGTCAATGAAGTTCTCTTAAAAAATCCCGGGCGTAACATCGGCTCCATACCAAACAAACAACACCCCCGGAGCAAAAATCATGAAACGCCAAGTCATCCTCAGCATTGCCCTTTCGGTTCTGGCCTTCAACGCATTTGCCGCCAAACCGGCCCCCACCCTGATCGCCGAAGGCGGTTCGGATCGTCTGATCGAACGCCGCGTTGCCGAAGGTGGTTCGGATCGTCTGATCGAACGCCGCGTTGCCGAAGGTGGCTCGGATCGTCTGATTGAACGCCGCGTTGCCGAAGGTGGTTCGGATCGTCTGATCGAACGCCGCGTTGCCGAAGGTGGTTCGGATCGTCTGATCGAACGCCGCGTTGCCGAAGGTGGTTCGGATCGTCTGATTGAACGTCGCGTTGCCGAAGGTGGCTCGGATCGTCTGATTGAACGCCGCGTTGCCGAAGGTGGCTCGGATCGTCTGATTGAACGCCGCGTTGCCGAAGGTGGCTCGGATCGTCTGATCGAACGTCGTGTTGCTGAAGGTGGCTCGGATCGTCTGATTGAACGCCGCGTTGCCTGAATGAATGGCTTGACCGCAACAACCCAGAAAAAACCCGGCTCCCGTCAGCCGGGTTTTTTTATACCTTTTTGATCGTCCTCAGCTCTTGGCCATACAGCGCCGATAGCGCTCGTCGACCCGTTTGGCAAACCACGCCGTGGTCAGTTTGCGGGTGATCTTCGGGCTCTGCAGCACGATGCCCGGCAACACCGCACGGGGCAGTGACTTGCCTTCCGCACGCTCCGCCAGCTCGAAGACCCGTTGATACAGTTTGGTATCCTCGAAAGCCAGGCTATCGCCCTTCTCCAGTTGATCGCGAATCACCGGATTGCGCATGCCCAGCGATTTACCGAGGGTGCGCACCGCCAGTTCCGTGCTGCCCGGCATGATCGCGCCCGGCCGAATCAGGTCGCCATCCAGTGCCAGTGGAATCCCCGAAGCGCGGCTGACCGCGTTCTGAAACGCCGCATTGCGACTGGCGTACCAGCCGGCGTTGAAGTCGGCGAAGCGGTACAACGGCTCGCGGTAACTCACCGGATAACCCAGCAAATGGGCAATCCCGAAATACATCCCGCCGCGACGACTGAACACCTCGCGGCGAATCGTCCCGTCCACCGGGTACGGATAGTCCTTGGCATGCTTCTCGGCGAATTCGATGCTGACCTGCATCGGCCCGCCGGTATGCACCGGGTTGAAACCGCTGAACAACGTGCGGCCCATCGGCACCGAGCCGATGAAGTCATCGAAAATCGCGCTCAATTCCTTTTCGCTGCGGGCGGCGCTCAGGCGTTCGCTGTAGGTCTTGCCGTTCGGCGAACGCACCTGCAAGGCGCCGCTGACCAACAGGCTCGGGATATGCACTTTGGCGGCGCGGCGGTCGATTTCGTCACGGGCGATCTTGCCCAGGCCAGGCACCGGCGGATCGACCTGAAAGGTGGATTCCTGCTCGGCGACGGCCAGCACCGAACACAGATTCTGCGTGGTCGGGCTGATGCCCTGGGCGGCGAACGCGGCGTAGATGTCAGTGGCCCAGCCCTGGCGGTCGACGGTTTTTGCCGGCAGCAGGCGCACGATCTGCGCCTTGACCTCGGCGGGCGGGCGCGGCGCCGGTTCTTCGCTGCGTTGACCGGCGCAACCGGCCAGTAACAGCAGCGCGGCGAGGCTGACGAATAATCGAGGGGTATGCATAACGCTTCATCCAGTCCGTTGAGCCGGGTTAACCCTACGCGCAATCGCAGGGTGCAGGATAGGACTGCGGGCCGGCGGCGCTGTTCCATCGCCCCGTTTGGCAGGCCGACTGGCCGCCCTCGCCGTCTGATCCATACTTGCTGCTGCACACTCAGTGGCAAGCCTGGGGTCAGGACACGCGAGGAGGACAGACCATGAACCGCAGTGATGCTCTGATCATCGGCGCAGGCCCCACCGGACTGGTGCTGGCCCTGTGGCTGAGCAAACTGGGCGTGCGCGTGCGCATCATCGACAAGACCTCCGCGCCGGGCACTACGTCGCGGGCGCTGGCGGTGCAGGCGCGCACCCTTGAGCTGTACCGGCAACTGGACCTGGCCGATACGGTGGTGCGCAACGGTCATCGGGTCGCCGCAGCGAATTTCTGGGTCAAGGGCAAACCCGTGGCGCAGCTGCCGCTCAACCGCATCGGCGAAGGCCTGACGCCCTATGCCTTTCTGGAAATGTACCCGCAGGACGAACACGAGCGGCTGCTGATCGAACGCCTCGAAGACTACGACGTGACCGTCGAACGCAACACCACGCTTGAGAGTTTCACCGAAAACGGCGACGGCCTCACCGCGCATTTGCGCCTGCCGGATGGCGAGCAGGAAATCTGCCAGGCCTGCTACCTGGCCGGGTGTGACGGCGCCCGTTCGGTCGTGCGCAAAACCCTCGACACCGGTTTTCCCGGTGGTACTTATCAGCAGATTTTCTATGTCGCGGATGTGCAGGCCAGCGGCCCGGCGCTCAACGGCGAGTTGCATCTGGATCTGGATGAAGCGGACTTTCTCGCGGTGTTCCCGCTGGCCGGCGAAGGCCGTGCGCGGTTGATCGGCACCGTGCGCGACGAACGTGCGGATCGCGCCGAAACCCTCGAGTTCTCAGATGTCAGCAATCGCGCCATCGAACATCTGAACGTGCACATCGAGGACGTCAACTGGTTCTCCACCTACCGCGTGCATCACCGGGTGGCGGATCACTTTCGCAAGGGTCGGGCGTTTCTGCTCGGCGATGCGGCGCACGTACACAGCCCGGCTGGCGGTCAGGGCATGAACACCGGCATCGGCGATGCGATCAATCTGGCGTGGAAACTCGCGGCGGTGCTCGGCGGCGCTGCCACGCCCAAACTGCTCGACAGTTATGAAACCGAACGCATCGCCTTCGCCCGGCGACTGGTGTCGACCACTGACAAGGTTTTCAGCTTCGTCACCGCCGAAGGCCGTATGGCCGACCTGTTGCGCACGCGACTAGCACCGTTCCTGATTCCGAAAATGGCCTCGTTCGAGACCAGCCGCGAATTCCTGTTTCGCACCGTCTCGCAAATCACCGTCAACTATCGAGGCATGGCATTAAGTGAAGGCGTGGCCGGGCACGTCCACGGCGGCGATCGTTTACCGTGGGCTCATGATGGCGAGGGGGATAATTACGAGCCGCTGCGCCATCCGTGCTGGCAGGTGCATGTGTACGGCGACACCAGCGACGAGATGATCGCCTGGTGCAATGAACATCACTTGCCGCTGCACGTGTTCGACTGGCGCCCGGCGTTTGAAACGGCGGGACTGGGGCGCAACGGCTTTTACCTGCTGCGCCCCGATACCTATGTGGCGATTGCCGACAACAGCGCGGATCCGAAGGTGATCGAGCGGTATTTCCGCGATCACGGGATCCGGCCGTTTTTCAATTGCGCTTGAAGGATCAGATCCCGGCCAGCGCCAGGTCCATCGCAAAGTAGGTGAAGATCAGATCCGCACCCGCGCGCTTGATCGCACCGAGGCTTTCGCGCACCACGCGATCTTCGTCGATGGCCCCGGCCTGGGCGCCGAACTTGATCATCGCGTACTCGCCGCTGACCTGATACGCCGCCAGCGGCAGGGTCGAGGCTTCGCGGATGTCGCGGATGATGTCCAGGTACGCGCCGGCCGGTTTGACCATCAGCGCATCGGCGCCTTCCTGCTCGTCGAGCAAGGATTCGCGCAGGGCTTCGCGGCGGTTCATCGGGTTCATCTGATAGCTTTTGCGATCGCCCTTCAGCGCGCTGCCGCCGGCCTCGCGGAACGGGCCGTAGAGCGCCGAGGCGAATTTGGTCGAGTAGGCCATGATCGGAATCTGCGTGAACCCGGCGTCGTCCAGTGCCCGGCGAATCGCCCGCACCTGGCCGTCCATCGCCGCCGACGGCGCGATCACGTCGGCACCGGCACGGGCTGCCGCTACCGCTTGTTTGCCGAGGTTGATCAGGGTCTGGTCGTTATCGACTTCATGGTTATGCATCACGCCGCAATGGCCGTGGTCGGTGTACTCGCAGAAGCAGGTGTCGGACATCACGATCATTTCCGGCACGGCGTCCTTGGCGATCCGCGACATGCGCGACACCAGCCCGTTTTCACGCCAGGTGTCGCTGCCGCTGGCGTCCAGGTGATGGGACACACCGAAGGTCATCACCGACTTGATCCCGGCACGGGCATAACGCTCGATCTCGCCGGCCAGCTTGCGCTCGGGAATACGCATCACGCCCGGCATGCTCTTGATCGGTACGAAGTCGTCGATCTCTTCTTCGACGAAGATCGGCAGCACCAGATCGTTGAGGGAAAACTCGGTTTCCTGGAACAGGCTGCGCAGGCTCGCATTGCGGCGCAGACGGCGTGGACGTGCTTCGGGGAACTGACTGGACATGGGGCCTTTCCTGAAAACAGCGGATGAGACGAAAGTCGTAGGGCGCGAAGCTTATGCCTTGCGGGGGACGGGGTACAAACCTGGATCAATCAACAGTGCATTACCGGGCACGCAACAATCTGCGCACCCGGCTCCCGCAGGGTCAGGAAGGAATGGTCAGGCCGCGCACAACGGCCGGCCGCGCCAGGAAGCGCTCCAGCACCCGGGTGACGTTCGGGAAGTTGTTGATGCCGACCAGATCGCCGGCCTCGTAGAAGCCGATCAGGTTGCGCACCCACGGGAACGTGGCGATGTCGGCGATGGTGTAACGCTCGCCCATGATCCAGTCGCGCCCTTCCAGGCGGGTGTTCAGGACGCTGAGCAGGCGGCGGCTTTCTTCGACGTAGCGGTCACGGGGACGCTTGTCTTCGTAGTCCTTGCCGGCGAATTTGTTGAAGAAACCGAGCTGGCCGAACATCGGGCCGATGCCGCCCATCTGGAACATCAGCCACTGGATGGTTTCGTAGCGCAGAGCGCCTTCCTGGGCCAGTAACTGGCCGCTCTTGTCGGCGAGATAAATCAGGATCGCGCCGGATTCGAACAACGGCAGCGGTTTGTCCTCGGGGCCGTGAGGGTCGAGGATCGCCGGGATCTTGTTGTTCGGGTTCAGCGACAGAAATTCCGGAGACATCTGGTCATTGGTGTCGAAGCCCACGCGGTGCGGCTCGTACGGCAGGCCGATTTCTTCGAGCATGATTGAGACCTTGACGCCGTTGGGGGTCGGCAGGGAATAGAGCTGAATCCAGTCAGGGTACTGCGCCGGCCATTTCTGGGTGATCGGGAACGCGGACAGATCAGTCATGTGTAGCATCCAGTCACAAAATGAAAGGCCTGAGCATAATCCACGATCAACGCTCTGGCTCGGGTTCTTTGCGCCTCCCTCCGCAGGCTTACTTAAATCCGCAACATCCTGTGGTTAACCTTCCCTCCAACCGCACAGGCTGAACGGCAAAGTGCGGCGCACTCAAGCGGATCGAACCAAACGGGCCTCAGGGGGCTCCAAGCAAGCCATTGATGACAGGGAAAACACCCGGCGCACAGGCACCGGTGCAGAGGTTTGTCAGCCTTAACCGAACAGACTGAAGAACCCTTAGCCCATGACGAACTTGATGAAAGTCGCCAAACGCTTCAAACACCGCGCGTATGTGGCCCTGCCCACCCTGCTGGCGGTCAGCGCGCTGTTCCTGTCGCTGGAATCCAGCGAAAGCCGTGCGCAGCCGGTGGACGGCACCCAGACCCTGGTGTTCCTGCGCCACGCGGAGAAACCGGCCGGCGGTCTCGGCCAGCTCAACTGCCAGGGCCTGAACCGGGCCATCGACCTGTCGACCCTGCTGCCGGAAAAATTCGGCAAGGCCGACTACGTGTTCGCCGCCAACCCGACGCGCAATGTCGAGGAAGGCGAACTGGACAACTCCTACAGCTACATCCGCCCGCTGATGACCATCAGCCCCGCCGCGATCAAGCTCGGCCTGCCAGTGAACATCGAATTCTCGGCCAATGACACCAGTGATCTGGCCCGGGAGCTGATCGAAGACAAGTACCACAACTCGACCATCTACACCGCCTGGTCCCACGGCTATCTGCCGGAGCTGATCAACAAGGTCGCAGGCAAGGCCGTCGGCGAGAAGCAGAAGATCACCGAGGATTGGGAATCCAGCGATTACGACTCGCTGTATGTGCTGACCCTGACCTGGCACAACGGCAAGGCCAGCCTGCAGAGTCACAGCTACAAACAGGGGCTGGATAACGGGCAGGAAAGCTGTCCGACCTGAGTTTGCCCGGGGCCCGTTCGGGCCCCTCAGGCCTTGGGTTTGATTCGCTGACGCAAGTACTCGATCACGGCCTGCCGCTCCCCCGCAAACTCGATCCGCCCGCCCTTCTTCTCGCGCTGAAACACATACATCGGGTCGTAATACTCGCGCAGCAAACCCTCGATCCACGCACGGTGCAGATCCACCGCCCCACTGCGGCCCTGCTCCGCCAGCGCCTCTTTCATCAACACCCGCATGCGTCGATGCCGCTCGCCACCCAGTCGCTTGTGCACATTGTCGAGGCTATCCAGCAACCGCTCGGAAAACCGCCCGAAACCCTCCTCCCCATGCACCGCCTGAAACTCGGCGGACAAATCCACCACGTAATCGCGCAGGATCCGCTCGACGCGCTGTTCGAAACGATCTTCCAGCCAGACCATCGGGTACTGTTGCATGCCCTGATACAGCGACAGCGGCAGCGCGCAGCTGCCCACCACCCGGCTCTCATCCTCCAGCACAAACTGATCGATGCCGGCGGCACGTTTTTTCAGGAAGTCGATGGCCAGTCGGTTCTCGAAATCGATGTTCGACGGCTGACCGGTGGCGCGCTTGCCGAAACTGGAGCCCCGGTGATTGGCATGGCCTTCCAGATCCACGCTGTGGCGCAGTTGCACCAGCACCTCGGTCTTGCCGGTGCCGGTCATGCCGCCCAGCAGCACGAAATCACACTCGACCTGGGCCGATTCGAGGGTGTCGATCAGAAACCCCCGCAGCGCCTTGTAGCCACCGCCGATACGCGGGTAGTCGATGCCGGCTTCCGACTTCAGCCACTGCTGGACAATCTGCGAACGCAGGCCGCCACGAAAGCAATACAGAAACCCCTCGGGATGCGCCCGGGCAAAATCCGCCCAGGCTTGCAGGCGCTCAGCCTTCACCGCGCCGGAGACCAGTTGATGGCCCAGCTCGATGGCGGCCTGCTGACCGTGATGCTTGTAGCAAGTGCCGACCCGCTGCCGCTCGATGTCGTTCATCAGCGGCAGATTGACCGCACCGGGAAACGCGCCCTTGTGAAACTCCACCGGCGCACGGGCGTCCATCAGCGGACGGTCGTTGAGGAAGATGTCGCGATAGTCGGTGAAGTCGGCGGCCATCAATTCACCTCGACGGCGGTGCTCTTTCGCTCCAGCAGTTCGCCGATGGGTTCCAGTGTCAGGCCCAGTTCGGCAGCGACGGCGAGGAATTCGGCATTGCCTTCGGGGGTCACGGCCACCAACAGCCCGCCGCTGGTCTGCGGGTCGCACAGCACTCGCTTGTGCAATTCCTGCACCCGCCCGACCCGGCCCGAATAACTGTCGAAATTGCGTAAGGTGCCGCCCGGCACGCAGCCCTGTTCAAGGTAATACTCGACGCTCGCCAGACGCGGCACCCGGTCGTAAAAAATGCGCGCCGTCAGGTGACTGCCGTCGGCCATTTCCACCAGATGCCCGAGCAGCCCGAACCCGGTGACGTCGGTCATGGCGGTGACCCCGGCCAGTTTGCCGAAACGACTGCCGGGCTTGTTCAGCGTACACATCCAGTCCCGGGCCACGCCGATGTCGTCAGGGCGCAGCTTGCCCTTCTTCTCGGCCGTGGTGAGGATGCCGATGCCCAACGGTTTGGTCAGGTACAGCAGGCAACCGGCGGTGGCGGTGTCGTTGCGCTTCATGAAGCGTTTTTCCACAAGCCCCGTGACGGCCAGACCGAAAATCGGCTCCGGCGCATCGATCGAATGCCCGCCAGCCAGCGCAATCCCCGCCGCATCGCACACCGCACGTCCGCCGCGAATCACCTCTCGCGCCACTTCCGGCGCCAGCACGTTGACCGGCCAGCCGAGGATCGCAATCGCCATCAACGGATCGCCGCCCATGGCGTAGATGTCGCTGATGGCATTGGTGGCAGCGATCCGGCCGAAGTCGAACGGATCGTCGACGATCGGCATGAAAAAATCTGTGGTCGAAACCACCCCGCGCTCGGCATCGATTTCATACACCGCCGCGTCATCGCGCGACGCGTTGCCGACCCACAGTTTCGGATCAAGGTTCTGCGCCCCGCTGCCGGCCAGAATCACCTCCAGCACCTTGGGCGAAATCTTGCAGCCACAACCGGCGCCGTGGCTGTATTGGGTCAGACGGATGGGTTCGGTCATGGGGCATGTCTCCGGAAGGCAGTGGGGCAAATACTAGCAGAGAGGGTGGGAAGCACGTTTCGCCAAACTGTCCCTCACTGCCTCCGAGCCTACCGCTGCACCTCGGCAAAGATCTCGGTAATCGGCCGACGCGGCTGGCGCGTTTGCAGTTGTCGTACCTGCTCGCTCAGCCGCAGTAACTCCTCACTCGGTTTGGCCCATTGGTCTTCCGGCAGCGGTTCCGACCATTGGCGCATGACCTCGGGCAGTGCTTGTTTGCCGATCCGTTCGAGGCGGCACACTTCCCATTCGACGAGTCGATTGGGAATCGTCCACAAGGTCATGACGTGATAGAGGTACCAGAAGAAACCCGACAGCCGAGTACGTGAACCGTCGCGGATCTGCTGATGCATGCGCGCTCGGGCGTTGCGGAAGGTGTGCAGGCCTTCGTGGGGTGGGTCGCCGGGGCCTTGCAGGTCTTGCAGATCCTGGATCGATTTGAGGTCGTGGATTTCGTATTCCATGTAGCCGCGAATGGCTTCCCAATGGCTGATGGCGATTGGCAGGCCGGCGCATTGGAATTCGAGACTGGTGAGGGTTTCGCCTTCGTAGAAACCGATGCCCATGCCGTATTGGCGGTGGATGCCGTATTGGGTCGCGCCCTGGGCTTCGATGATCCAGGCGGAGAGGGACTCCCAGGGGACGAAGACCGGTTCGGTGGCGCCTTCGGGCATGAAGCAGACTTCGCGGCGTTGGCGGTTGAATCGGGTCGGGATGATTGAGGCGCGTTTTTTGTGGTTGTGGTGCCAGACCGCGAGACCAATGAGCAAAATAAGGGGGTCTACCATTAGCGAATTTTCATAGCCTGTTTCGAACATGCCCACCATTGACTCCCATATAGCCTCCTGTCCATACCCAAAACTAATCCCCATCAGTCCGGTAATTAGCGGGAATAAAAATATAACCAAGACAGACAGGCTCAATGGCCCGCCCAAAGTCATCTGCCACATAAAGACTTGTGGTGACCCCAGCCCAAATTCCATATGAACATCATTCAACTCACCAATATGTGGGCCGTAGGGTGGAATCGGTGCAGGCAAGGGTAATGGGGCCAGATAGGTGACCTTACCGCCCGGAAACGGCTCGACATCCCCTGCTTTTCGAGGTGTCTCGACTTGCGGAATAACTCCCGGCTCGATGTGATTATTCAGCATGATCGGCCTGCTCCAGAAATTGGGTTTCAACCAGTAGAACCGGTGGTTTCTCTTTGACCAGTTGTGGAGCAATCACTGCAAAATGCCCTTCTCCCCTTGGGTCGATATGAATGACACGGGTGCGCGATGTCCATTCACCTTTGTCATTCAGGTTCTGAACACAAACGGCCAATTCCAGTGTTTCTTTGGCTGGCGTGAATTCGGACCCCGTGCGCTGTTTGGGAAAACAATTCATGCGCGACGCTTACCCGTCGATGCCGTGCGCTGCACCTCGGCAAAGATCTCGGTGATCGGCCGATGCGGCTGGCGCTTTTGCAGTTGGCGTACTTGCTCGCTCAGTCGCAGCAGCTCTTCACTCGGCTTGGCCCATTGATCTTCCGGCAGCGGTTCCGACCATTGGCGCATGACCTCGGGCAGTGCTTGTTTGCCGATCCGTTCGAGGCGGCGCACTTCCCATTCGACGAGTCGATTGGGAATCGTCCACAAGGTCATGACGTGATAGAGGTACCAGAAGAAACCCGACAGCCGAGTACGTGAACCGTCGCGGATCTGCTGATGCATGCGCGCTCGGGCGTTGCGGAAGGTGTGCAGGCCTTCGTGGGGTGGGTCGCCGGGGCCTTGCAGGTCTTGTAGATCCTGGATCGATTTGAGGTCGTGGATTTCGTATTCCATGTAGCCGCGAATGGCTTCCCAATGGCTGATGGCGAGCGGCAGGCCGGCGCATTGGAATTCGAGACTGGTGAGGGTTTCGCCTTCGTAGAAACCGATGCCCATGCCGTATTGGCGGTGGATGCCGTATTGGGTCGCGCCCTGGGCTTCGATGATCCAGGCGGAGAGGGATTCCCAGGGGACGAAGACCGGTTCGGTGGCGCCTTCGGGCATGAAGCAGACTTCGCGGCGTTGGCGGTTGAATCGGGTGGGGATGATTGAGGCGCGTTTTTTGTGGTTGTGGTGCCAGACAGCAAGGCCGATCACAAGCATCAAACACCCTACAAATACCGAAACTCCTTTCCCCACATCGAAAAGCCCCTGGATAGCATGAGAAACATCATCCCAGCCATTGCCAAATAAAAAGAACATGGATCCGCCAATCAGGGGGAGCAGGAACGCAGCTGAAAAAGCGACGCTTAGTGGCCCACCCAAAATGACTTGCCATGAAAATACCTGTGGAGATCCCAGGCCAAAGTCCATGTAACAATCGTTCAGCTCACCAATATGTGGGCCATAAGGTGGAATCGGCGTTGGTAAGGGTAACGGGGACAGATAGGTGACCTTACCGCCCGGAAACGGCTCCACGTCGCCTGCTTTTCGAGGTGTCTCGACTTGCGGAATAACTCCCGGCTCGACGTGATTATTCAGCATGAGCGGCCTGCTCCAGTAATTGGGTTTCAACTAGCAAAATCGGTGGTTTCTCTTTCACCAGTTGCGGAGCAACCACCGCAAAATGTCCCTCCCCCCGTGGATCGATATGAATGACACGGGTGCGGGATGTCCATTCACCTTTGTCATTCAGGTTTTGAATACAGATGGCCAGCTCCAGCGTTTCTTTCGCCGGGGTGAATTCGGAATCGGGATCTACCGGGTACTGCAGGCAGAGCACCAAGCCTTCCGCTGAAGACTTGACGATGCGCAGGCTGCGGAGGACTTCTTCGCTGACCACATCCTTGCGCTCTCGTGGGGTTCCGCGACTGTGAAGCGGCATCGAAATGCGGTGGGCTCCGACGCCCAGGAGGTGAGTAGCTTTCCCACCCAAAGGCGGCAAAAGATCACCCAACGTCAGCTTGGGTAGCACGAGATGGATATCGCTGGGTCTGGCTTTGAACAGCAGGTTCTTCAGCCAGGAGTCATACGGGTTGGGACCCAGTTGTGCGTAAGGCGCGTGGATCAGAAAGGCCAGATAACTTTGGTAGTCCTCCAGCGAGTGGTCACCGCGCATCTCGGCATCCCGGCTCCAGGGTGTGATTTTCAGCCACTTGTCGTGAGCGCTGAGGTTGTAGCGATTGAATAGCCAGGTGCCGCTCAGTTCCAACACAGTGAACAAGGCCCCGGCCAGATTGAAGCGGAAAAACACAGTGGAAAGGCGTGTACCAGCAGCCGCCCAAGCGGCTGTTCTGGCCGCTTTATTCGGTGCGGTTAGCACCTTGAATGTGGCGTGGACAGTATTACTCAAACCATAGGCATTTACCGTCACCATTCCCCCGGCCCCCAAGATAGCCAATGAAGCTGTTTGCTGTGCATTTTGGCTTCCGCTACGAACCGCTTGCTGCCAATTTTGGTAATGGTTATTCAGACTGATCGCTGATGACACCAACCCAAAACCATAGGTGAAGGCGCCCAGCCCAACATGCAATTTCCCCATCTGCACATGTACATGCTCCAAGGCAACACTCTGCAACCCAGCAACAAGCGCCGTACTACGAGCTTTCAAAGCCGTATCCGCCAAGCTTTGCGCCGCTGTAAACCCAGCTGCGCCAGTTGTTGCTAAAGCGCCATACAGCGAACCCCACGCCCGCTTATTCTTGATCTGAGTGGACAGTTCTTTGATTACCCCCACCAAATTCACCACCTGCACCAAAACCACCACCAACCCCATCCCTTCCGTCTTCACCAGACTCCCCGCCGACACCCCGCCCAATCCCGCCCGGATATTCCCCAACAACCCGCGCAGCTCCTGCTGCTGTGCCGGCGGAAACACCACCGTCACCCCTGCCCTTGCAGGCGTCGCGCCGTACAACCGGGCCGAGCGATCCGGCAGTTCTTCAATCGGGCTTAACGCTGCCGCCAATCGCCCTTCGATCTGCGTCAATTGAGCCCGCACCCGCACAATTTCTTCCTGCAACTCCATCGCCCGTGGGGTCTTGTGCCCCTGACGATTCTTGTTGTGGGTGATCTGGTTGCGTTCGCGGTTGAGGGTCATGAGGTATTCGCGTTCGCGCAGAACCTCCTTGATCGCCGTTTGCAGCGCGGACTGCTCTGCGGGGCTGGCGACGGTGAAGGTCACGCCGCTGGTTTTCGCCGCGTCGAACAGGCGCAGGCGCAGTGCTTTGGGCAGGCGCTGGAACAGTTCGTCGAGGTCGGGGATTTTCTCGCCCGACAGGTCGAAGCCTTCCAGCACACGGTTCAAGCCCAGGTTCAATGCCGGGCTGTAAGTGTCCTGCACCGCCGCCGCGATGACGCGGGTGTGTTCGGGCATGTCGTCGAGGGCCGGCAGTTGCGGTTGTTCGATCTTTTTCAGCTTGGCCAGCCAGTCCGGCAGGTTGTTGAACGTGGCCATAAGGGCGTTGAACAGCGTCGAGTATTGCCCGCTCTGCTCCGATTGCAGGCGCAGCGGCAAGGTGTAGAAGACCGTTCGGGCCAGTTCCGGGTGTTCCTCCAGATAACCGAGCACCTTTTCGCTCGCTTCATCGCTACGGCACAGGTCCTTGAGGCAGGCGTATTCGGCGCTGAGGGCTTGATGGAGTTGCGCCGCCACTTGCGCGTCGTAGTACCAGGCCGAACGATGGAAGCGTCCGGCGACCAGCAGTTGCGTGCGGTCGGCGGTGATGCGTTCGAGCAGGCGGTTCCAGCGACCGAGGTCGTCACGCAACAGGTTCAGTCGCTCGTCCATCGCCGGGCGGTCGATCAGGTCGTTGACCCCGCGTTTGCCGCTGAGCAGCGGGCCGTCGAGCACGTCCTTGATGCGCCGATCCTGATCCTTGCCGAGGCGGATCAGCGTCTCCAGATGCTGTTCGACAAAGTCCTCGGGGGCAACGGCTTCGAAGTACTGGCGGGTATAAAAACGCCGATCCACCTCTGCCGTAGGGGCCAGACGATTCTGTCCCATGCCGTCATCAAAACTCTGAGCGCGCAGTTTTTGCAGTTCGGGCGGCGCCGGCCCATCGGCCTGGATCTCCCCACCCTTGTTCAGGTAATCGAGCAACGCCTTGCGCGTATTCTCGCGATCCGGCTCGGGCAACTGCTCCAGATCGGCAAACAGGGCTTTGACCTGCGGCTGTTCGCTGGCCTTGGCCAATTCGCCGACATCGGCGCCGCTCAGTTGGCTCAGCGACTCGATGTAGCTGGCGAGCAGATAATCGCGCGCGTTGTTGCCGGTGTTGCTCCACGCATCGACCCAGCCGACCACGGTGTCCTGATACTCGGCCAGATCGCGCATCACGCCCAGATCGTCGTTGACCAGCAGAAACAGCGTGTCGTCCTGATAGGGCCCGCGCACCCGGCCGAGGAATTCGCCGATGTGCGCCTCGCGAAAGCGCCGGGGTTGCTCCCACAGATAAGGTTCACGCTCGTGCTCGGGGGCGTCGCTGACCTGCACGGTGGGCATCCGCGTCGCGTCCGCATCGGCAACCGGCTCGGCCCCCGCCGCCACTTCCGCCAGCCACTGCCGGGTCTGCTCGACGGTGAGCAAATGCTCGCCACCGGTCAGACAATTCACCGGTGCAAGATCGACCGCCTGCATGAAATGGTTGCGCTCTTCGCGGCTGTCCAGCACCTGATGGCATTTGCTTGCCGTCCACTGCACCTCGGCAAAGGTCACGTACAACGTACTTTGCCGGGGAAAGATCAGCGCCGGACGCTCTTCAATCGCTGCGCGCTGATCCTCGCTGACCTGTTTGCCCTGATGCAGCAGCGCCGTGACGATACCGTCGAGCATTCGGTATTCGTACAACTCGCCGCTGAGGCTGTCGATGATGTACAGCCAGCCATCACGCAGACGACGGATGCCCAGCGGGCGCGCGGTCAAGGTGTACGGCAATTTCAATTCGGTGCCCGGATCGAACGCTCTTTCCACCAGGCCGTAGCTCAACGGCAGCAGTTGCACATGGGTTTGTTGCAGCGCGCAAGCCGCGGGCGCAACGATGGGGGCTTTCGAGGCGGCGGCAGCGTCGAGAATGGCGGGATGGGTCATGGGCGTTGCCTTTGACTGGCCCAACGCTGCGCCACATCAACGGCCAGCGCGATACGCTCGCCCGGTGATTGCAGCGATGGCGTATGGAACAAGTGGTGGATTTGCGGGTGTTGGGCGATATCGCGGCTGTCGAGCAACGCCAACAGGTTGGCGAAGTTGAACAACCCGGATCGGCTGCTCAGGCCAAGCGCGCTGGCCTGGGTTTCCATTTGCTGCAGCGTTGGCCAGCGCTGGATCAGGGTTTCTCCGACATGGAATCGGGGAAAGTGCTTCAACAGATGCGTATCCAGATCCAGCAGCGCTCGGCGCCGATCAACCTGATCCAGCGCCGCGTTCTGTTCGGGGTTAAGGCAATAAGGGACAGGCAGCACCGGACACTCGGCCTGCCGAAGCCGATGGATGTGCCAGGCATCGTTGACGCAGTCCGCCGTCACCACACAGGTCAAGGGCCCGAACAAACGCTGATCGCCACTGGCATACAGCGCATGCACCACTGCGGCGTCGGCCAGCCGCAACAGCGCCGATTGCCCGGCCGGCAATTCGACACTCAGCAGTTTGCACAGGTGTTCGCCAACGCTGTGCATCGGCGCGCAGCTGAACAACAGCACGCCCCACTCTTGCGCCGCGTGTTGCAGGAAGAACCGAGCCAATGGCTCGTCAGCCCGCTCGATGGCCACGAGCAGAGGCGACAGATCGCGCAGTGCCGCGAAGGGTGGCTGGTCGTACAGAGCGTATGTGCTGACCGAAGGGCTGATCTGCTTCAACCGTGCTGGCAGATCACTGATCGTAGCCCCGTCCAGCAGCAAAAAGGCCTGTTGTCGGGTCCATGGCAAATCGTCAGGTAAACCGGTCAAAAGGCTCACGCGCGGGCAGCCTCGCAGATCAGACAACGTGAGGCGCGCGTAGACACCAGCGCGTGGCGTTGTTGAATCGGATCAAATGCCACTGTCAACAACGGCAATGCCCCAGGCACCAGCGGTTCCGCCGCCATTCCCGGCGCAGGCGCGCCGCCCTGAACAATCGGCACGCTGCTGCAAATGCCTTCGGGCCCCAGCGTCAACCAATGCCCGCCGGCCTTGATCGTCACATGGGTGCCGCCGTCGATGACCACTTGCTGACCGGCCCCGAGGTGGATTTGCTGGCCGGCGCTGAGCCGTTGGCTGGCGACCCGAACGTGGCGGTCGCCATGCACCCACAGGTGATCTTCCTGTTTGAGTTCAGTCAGGCGATTGCCATGGGTCAGATGGTGTTCGTCGCTGTGCAGCTCATGACTGGCAATGCCGCCAACGACCACGGTGCGTTGATTCTCGACCTGGACTCGCTGGTCATTGAGCACAAGCTGGACAAAGTCACGTTGCGCGCGGATGGCGATCTCTTCGGCGCCTTTTTTGTCCTCGATGCGCAGCTCGTTGTAACCGCCACCACCGGGGGTGCTCTGGCTGCGCCAGATACTGCGGGTCTGCTCTGCTGGCAGATCCAGCGGCACTGGCGTCACGGCGTTGGGCAGGCAACCCAGTACGAACGGCTTGTCCGGATCCCCCTCGGTGAACCCGACCAGCACTTCCATGCCGACGCGCGGAATCTGCACGCTGCCGTATTGGTCATGAGCCCAGCCTGTGGCTACGCGCAACCAGCAACTGGATTGTTCATTGAGTTGGCCTTCGCGGTCCCACAGCAGTTGGACTTTCACCCGGCCGTAGGCATCGCAGTAAATCTCTTCGCCGGGCGGCCCGGTCACCACGGCATGTTGGTTGCCGTTGATTCGGGGTTTACGGTGTTCGAGGGCGGGGCGAAAAATGACATCCCAGGGCGTCGCGACGAAGTGGTTGCGATAGCCCTGAGTGAAGCCGTCTGCGGTAGCGAGGTCGGTCGCCGACTCTTCCAGCACCTGCGGTTGTCGGCCAAGGTGATCGACGCTGGTCAGCAGCCATAAACCGTTGTAATCGTCACGTGGGTGTTCCCTCATGTCGACGAAGCTGCCACTGCGCATCAGGCTCTGATCGCTGCGCCCCTGTGCTTGCCGGTAATCGGCGCGATGCCGCTCAAGGGCGCGCTGACTGAGATGTCTACCCCGATCACGATGAGTGAACTGACCCGGAAAGCGGTAATCCTCAAGCACTGGAAGCCGCGTCTCTTTGGCTTCGGCGTCCAGTTGCACGGTTGGCTTTTCGAAGTGGTAATCACGGCGGCTGACGTGTGTGGTGCGGGTTTCCAGGCGGACGTTGAAGCGGTCTATGACCGCCGCTTCGGCAACCATGCCGCTGCCTTGTGCATAGGCCGTCGGTGCAGCCGGCATAGGGAAGGCGCTCTGATCATCACCGAATACCAGCAGGTGCCCGTCGCGACTGTGCTGAAAATGAAAGTGCAGCCCCTCCTCCTCACACAAGCGCTGGATGAAGAACAAATCCGTCTCGTCAAATTGCACGCAATACAAGCGAGGCCGGTAATCGGCGCTGAGCTGGAAGCGCCAGGCATCCGGCTGCATGCCATGGTCACTCAACACACGGGCGATGATTTGCGGCACGCTCTGATGCTGGAAAATTCGTTGGTTATGACGATGGGCGAGATAGGCCAGGTGTGGCACCAGAACAATCTGGTAGCGGGTCAGGCGTGTGCCCGAGTCACTTTGGGCAACTCGATGGATCTGGCCGTGAATGCCAGAGCCGTCCGGGGTAAATGACAGAAAGGCTGGCCGGTGCAGCAGGGATTCGAGATCAAGGTCGCGGCGTTCACTGACCAGCTCGAGTTCGACCTTGTAGGTCTGGTTGAGCGCTTCCCGGGCCTGGAATTCGAACACCTGGAGGTCGTGGGCAAAACCCTCTATATCGAGTCTGAATACAACTGGTTTGCTGGCGCCGAACATTCACATTTCCCTGTGCCTTTTTCAGGCTCGGGACTTTGCGTGGGTCTACGGTTCGACGCAGTCAGGACAATCGTTTAATCGTGTAGGACACGTCCGTGATGCCATAAACAGGCCTGCAGTTTCAGCAACTTCCTACAACAAGTTCCGAGTTCCGGTGAAGGCAACTGCCACTGGCTGTGATCGGGCAAAAAAAAGCCGCCCTTGCGGGCGGCTGAAGTGCTTCGCTCCTGAATCAGAACCCGAGGCTGAAGCTGATGGTCATCGCATGGTCGTTGCTCTCGTTCGACAGCTGCCCCGAATAGCCGATGCCGAGTTTGCCGGTCGGGCTGATCTGGAAGTCCACGCCGGCTTCGACCACCGCGCTGTCCTTGGCAATCGGCACGCCCTGGGTTTTGAACGAGGCGCCGCCGTCGATGAAGGTCAGGTCGGCGTCAGGCTTGGTGTCGCCGAAGGCATGCCGCCAGCCGAGGGCCGCACGCGGGGTGAATTGCCCGCCGTTGGCCAGGGTAATGACCTTGCCAGCGCGCACGCCCAGGGTCGAGAAGGTGATGTCCTGATCGGACTCGGCGCGCAGACGCCCTACTCCGCCTTTCTCCTTGGCCTTGTCGCTGTCGTAGTTGACGTATGCCACGCCGGCGAACGGTTCCAGGGCAATCCCGGCCGCATCGATGGCATAGCCGATTTCACCGAACACCTGTGCGCTGCGAGCGTCGTAATTGGCCTTCAACCGGTCGTTGTAGGCGCCGACGCTGACGTCACGCTTGGTCTCGATGTCGTGCCAGCTGTAGGCCGCGCCGAGGCGCACTGCCAGGGCATCGAATTGCGAGTTGAGGTACGCCGCCAGGTGGTAACTCTCGACCGTGGCATCCGAGCGACGATCATGGGCATCCAGATCGCTGCGGGTGTAGCCGGCGGCCATGCCGACGCGCCATTGGTCGTCGATCTGCTTGTCGGTGCCGAGCATGAAACCGCTCAGGTTGCGATCCAGTTTCGCGCTGTTGCTGTCGCCATCCGACTCGCCCCAGGCGCCGAGTGCGCGGGCCCAGCCGACCATTTCGCCGTGGCAACCGTTGCTGCTCAGCTGGTTGTCGCTCGGGGCCAGGGCGCGGCGTGGATCATCCGGCGCGCTGCACGATGGCTGGCGCATACGGTCGTTGACCGCGTCGCGCACGTAGCGCGAATCCTCGAGGATCGCGCTGGCGGTGCTGGCATGAATTTCCCCGGACAGGCTGTCGAAGGCGTTACGTGCCCCCGCCACGCTGAGGTTGACGATTTCGCCCTGCAACGCACTGCCCGCCGCGCCGTTGCGCATCAACGCCGAAGCGGTGTTGCGCTGGTTGCGGGTGGCAGCGACGTCGACGAACGAATTGCCATTGCGGCTGACCACCAGGTTCACCGCATTCGGGTCATACACCAGCGCCGTGTCGAGGAACGCATACTGCGGCAGATCGGCGGCACTGAAGGTGCCGATCACCCCGCCACCGGCGGTGATCAGCGAGTACACAGTATTGCCGGTGAACGGTGCCAGGCTGTTGACCTGCAGACCGCCGCCCAGCGTGGCGGTGCCACCGACCGCCAGCGGTGTGGCGCTTGGCGAACTGATCGTCAGGGCCAGCATACCGTCGGCGGCGTTGGTCAGGTTGCCGGCGACACTCAAGGTGCCAGCCTCGGCACCGGATTGCACCACTCCGTGGTTGACCAGGGAACCGACACTGCCGTTACCGCTCAACCCGGCGCCGTTGGCCACTGTGATCTGTCCGCCGAGCGACGCGCGCGCCGAGCGGCTGCCGACTTGCAGCACGCCCTGATCGACCGCAACGGTGCCGCTGAACGGCTGATCGCCGGTCAACAGCAGGGTTCCGGCGCCCCGCTTGGCCAATGCGCCGATACCACTGAGCACACCGTTGAACTGACCATTGACGTTCTGCTGGAACACCAACGATGCATTGTTGAGGATGTTGCCCTGCAGGCTGGTGGTATTACCGATCAGCGTACCGCCGCTGACCGTGGTCCCGCCGCTGTAAGTGTTGGCGCCGCTGAGGACCAGAGTGCCCGAATCCAGTTTCTCGATGCCGCCAGTGCCCACCAGCGGTGCGGAAACTTCCGCGCTGCCACCGGCATTCACCCGCACCGGCGCGAGGCTCCCGCCCGGGCCGTTGACCGGTGTCAGCGTACCGCCGGCGCCCGGAACCACGCTGTAGCCGTTGGCGAGGAATTGCAACCCGGTGAAGTTCTGATTGCCTTGCACGGTGACCGTGCCGCTCTGCCCGCCGAACACGGCGAACTGACCGTTCGACGCCAGCGCCTGAGTACCGCTCGGATCGGTCCAGTTGGTGCCTGGGCCCCACACGCCACTGCCACCACCGATGCTGCCATCCGGATTGGTGGTGCCGCCGTTCCAGAACTGCACTTCACCCGGCGTGCTCTGCACCAGCAGGTTGACCTGATTGGCCAGCGCGGTCTGCAGGGTCAGATTGGCCGCCGACACCGGCAGGCTGCCGTAGACCAGACCGTTGTCGGTCAGGCTGCCGCCGTAGCTGAACAGTTGATAGACCCCGGTGCCGAAGCCGCCGGCGTTGCTGATGTTCAGCGTACCGTCGAGGGTCAGGTTGCCGGCGACGTTGACCACCGTGGTGGAACTGGCTGCCGAACCGAGGGAGAAGTCCAGGTTGGTGCCCGAAGACAACGCCAGCGAACCGACCGACAACGGCGTCGCAGTGCCGCCGCCGGTCAGCGTCGCCCCGTTGGCCAGTTGCACGGCGCCGGCGAATACGCCGCTGCCGCCGATCTTCGCACCGCTGGCAACGTTGACGTTGGCACTGTTGAGCACGCCGTTGACGTTCAGCGCACCGGCCTGCACCGCGGTGTTGCCGGTGAAGGTGTTATTGCCGGTCAGCAGCAAGGCGCCAGTGCCGGTTTTGTTGAGTGTGCCGACGCCCGTCAGATTGCCGGTGTAGCTGCCGTCGCTGTTCTGCTCGAAAGTCAGCGTCGCGTTGTTGGCGATGGCGCCTTGCAGGCTGCTGGTATCGCCACGGGTGCTGCCACCGTTCAGCGTGGTACCGCCGCTGTAGGTGTTGGCGCCGCTGAGCACGAGGTCGCCATTGCCGTTTTTCACCAGACTGCCGCTGCCGGTGATCGCCCCGATCAGTGTGGTGTTCTGGTTGCCGGCCAGGGTCAGTTGCGCACCCAGGTTGATGGCGTTGGCCAGTTGCAGCGCGCTGGTGCTGTCGAGGGTGCCATTGCCCAGCACGCTGAGGGCACCGCTGCTGATCGCGCTGTTGTTGCCCAGGATCAGCGAACCGCCGGACAGTTGAGTGCCACCGCTGTAAGTGTTGCTGCCGTTGAGGGTCAGGCTCGATGCGCCGGTCTTGATCAGACTGCCGCTGCCGCTGACCACACCGCCGAGGGTCAATGCGTTGGAGCCGGCGACGGTGAGTCCGCCGTTGAGCACCACGGCGTTGGCCAGGCTGACCGCTGTGTTGCTGTCCAGCGCCGTGCCGTTGGCGGCGGTCAACACGCCAGTGCCGAGGGCCGCGTTGTTGCCGACCACGATCTTGCCGCCGTTGAGCGCGGTACCACCGGTGTAGCCGTTGGCCGCATTGAGCACCAGGGTGCCGGTGTCGTATTTGCCCAGTGTGCCGGCGCCGTTGAGCGCCACGCCCACGGTGGCGGTGACGTTCGGGTCGACCCGCACGGTGGCATTGCCCAGCGATCCGTTGACCAGATTAATCGACCCGGCCGTGCCGTTCTGCAGGCTGTAGCCATCGGTGACGAACTGCATGCCGGTGATGGTTTGCGCGCCGTTGACGGTCACGGTGCCCGCCGCACCCTGGAACACCGCGAAGCTGTTGGTCCAGGCCTGATTGGTGGTGCCGTTGACGTCGGTCCAGTTGGTGGTGCCGGTGCCCCAGGTGCCGCTGCCGCCATCCACCGAACCGTTGGCGACGAGCTGGTTGCCGTCCCAGAACTGCACGGTGACGCCCGGTGCGGTGACCAGCAGGTTGATCTGGTTGGCCAGCGCGGTTTGCAGGGTCAGGTCGCCCGGCGTGACGCTGCCCGGCACGGTGCCGATCAGCATGCCGTTGTCGGTCAGGCCGCCGGTGTAGTTGATCAAGCGATACACGCCGCTGCCGAAACCGCCGATGTCGCTGACGTTGAGGGTGCCGTCGAGGGTCAGGTTGCCGCCGACATTGACCAGCGGGTTGCCGCCACCGGACACCGGTGTGCCGAGGCCGACATCGAAGTTGGAGTTGGCGTTGAACACCAGCGAGTTCACCGACAGGGTGCTGCCGGTGGCGCCAGCCAGATGACCGCCATCCGCCACGGTCACGGCCCAGCCGAGCGAGCCGCCGCCAGTCAGGGTGCCGCCGCTGTTGACCAGCACACTGGCGCTGTCCAGCGAGCCGCTGACGTTCAAGGTGCCAGCGTTGACCGTGGTGTTGCCGGTCAGGCTGTTGAGGCCGGTGAGGGTCAGCGTACCGGTGCCGAGTTTGCTCAACTCGCCAGTGCCGGTGAGCACACCGTCGAAAATGCTGCTGGTGTTGTTGCCGCCGATGCTCAGCGTGTTGCCGCCGCCGATCAGTGCGGTGCCGCTGCCGGTCAGGCTGGCGAGGCTGCCGGAACCGCCGAGGTTGAGGGTCGCCGCAGCGCCGAGATTGACCCCGGCATTGCTGCCCAGTGCCGAGTTACCCAAGGTGGTGAGGCTGCCGGACTGCACGTCGAAGGTACCGCTGAAGGTGTTGTTGCCGGTCAGCGTCAGGTCGGACAGACCGTTCTTGGTCAGGGTGCCTGCCCCGGCGATCACGCCACCGAGGGTCAGGTTGTTGTTGCTGGCCACGCTCAGGTTGGCATTGACGTTGACGTTGTTGGCCAGCACCAGCGGCGCCGTGGTGTCGAGGGTCGAGGCGCCTGCCACGGTCACTGCGCCGGAGCCCAGGCCCGCCGAGGTGCCGAGGGTCACGGTGCCGGCGTTCAGCGTGGTGCCGCCGCTGTAGGTGTTGATGCCGTTGAGGGTCAGGTTGGACGCGCCGTTCTTGACCAGACCGCCGGTGCCGCTGACCACGCCGCTGAGGGCCACGTCGCTGTTGCCGGTGTTGGTCAGGTTGGCGTTGAGCACCACATTGTTGCCCAGCGACACCGAGGTGTTGCTGTCCAGCGCCGAGGCACCGGCGACGGTCAGGTTGCCCAGACCGAGGGCGCCGTTGCTGCCGGCGGTCAGGGTGCCGGCGTTGAGGGTGATGCCGCCGAGGAAGTTGTTGGCCCCGCTCAGGATCAGGTTGGCCGCGCCGTTTTTGGTCAGGCTGCCGGCGCCGTTGATGGCTCCGCTGAGTGTCAGATCGTTGCTGCCGACGATGCCGAGGTTGCCCGCCAGGTTGATCGCATTACCCGCCGTGAAAGCGCCGCTGGCATCCAGGGTGGTGCCGTTCGCGGCATTCAGGGTGGCTGAACCCAGCGCGCTGTTCGACGCCAGAATCAACCCGCCCGCGTTCAGTGCCACCGGCCCGAGGAAAGCATTGTTGCCGCCGAGAGTCAGGCTGGCCGAGCCGTTCTTGATCAAGCCGCCGGTGCCGGAAATGACACCGTTGAGGGTCAGGGCATTGCTGCCGAGGATCGTCAGATTGCCATTCAGCGTCGCGGCGTTCGCCAGGGTCACGGCGGTGTTGCTGTCGAGTTGCGTGCCGGCATTGGCGATCAACGCGCCGGTGCCCAGCGCGGTGTTGCTGCCGACCACCAGGGTGCCGCCGTCCAGTTGCGTGCCGCCGGTGTAGCTGTTGGCGCCGTTGAGCACCAGAGTGCCGGCGTCGAGTTTGTTGATGATGCCGCTGCCGTCGATGTTCACGCCGACCGTGGCGGTCACGCCCGGATCAACCCGCATCGCCGTGGTGCCGCCGGTGCCGTTGACGGCGGTCAGCAGACCCGACGAACCGTTGATCACGTTGTAGCCATCGGTGAGGAATTGCATTCCGGTGAACAGCTGCGTGCCGTTGACCGACACCGTGCCCGCCGTGCCCTGGAACACCGCGAAGTCGCCGGCCCAGGTCTGGTTGACCGTGCCGCTGGAATTGGTCCAGTTGGTGCCGCCGGCAGTCCATGTGCCGGTGCCGCCATCCACGGTGCCGTTGGGGATCGTCTGGCTGCCGTCCCAGAAACGCAGGTTGGTGTTCGGTGCCGACACCACCAGATTCACCTGGTTACCCAGCGTCTGCACGAGGATGTCGCCGAGGCCGTAACCCACCGGCACACCGGCCACGGTCAGGCCATTGTCAGTCAGCGCGCCGATGTAGTTGAACAAGCGATAGACCCCGACGCCGAAACCGCCGGCATCGGTGACGTTGAGGTTACCGTCGAGGGTCAGGTTGCCGCCGATGTCCATCAGCGACGTGGTCGATGGCGTCGCGAGGTTCGCATCGATATTGCTGTTGGCGGCCAGCACCAGGGACGCGGCCGACAGGGTGTTGCCCGAGGACAACACCAGGTGGCCGCCGTTGTTGACGTTGAGGGTTCCGAGAATCGAGCCGCTGCCGGTTACGTTCGCCCCGGTATTGACGTTGACCTGGGCACTGGCCAGCGAACCGCTGAGGTTCAGGGTGCCGCCGTTAACGGCGGTGTTGCCGACGATGCCGTTGATCCCGGTCAGGTTCAGGGTGCCGGTGCCGACTTTGGTCAGACCGCCGTTGCCGCTGAGGTCGCCGTCGAAGGTGCTGGTGCTGCTCACCCCACCCACGGTGAGGGTATTACCGCCACCGATCTGCACGCTGCCGCTGCCGCTCAGGCCGTCGAGGCTGGCGCTGCTGCCGAGGTTGAGGCTGGCGCCAGCGCTGATGTTGGCGCCGGAGGTGTTGCCCAGCGCCCCGCTGCTCAGGGTGGTGACGCTGCCGGCGGCAATGTTCAGCGCACCGGTGAAGGTGTTGTTGCCGCTGAGGGCCAGGTCGTCCAGGCCGGTCTTGGTCAGGCTGCCGGCGCCGTCGATCACGCCGCTGAGGGTCAGGCCGTTGTTGCCGGCCAGGGTCAGCCCGGCATCGAGGGTGATGTTGTTGCCGAGGGTGAAGGCGCTGCTGTTGTCCAGCGTCGCGGCGCCACCGACAGTGAGCGTGCCGCTGCCCAGTGCGCCGGGCGCGCCGACGGTCAGGGTGCCCGCGTTCAGAGTGGTGCCGCCGCTGAAGGTGTTGGTGCCGTTGACGGTCAGGTTGGCCGCCCCGTCTTTCACCAGTTGGCCGGTGCCGCTGAGCACGCCGCCGAGGGTCAGGTTCTGCGTGCCGCCGACGCTCAGCGCCGCATTCAGCACGACCGCGTTGGCCAGACTGACCAGCGGCGAACTGCTGTCGAGGGCTGCCGCACCGCCCACCGTCAAGGCGCCGGTGCCGAGCGCCGAGCTGTTGCCGACAGTCAGCGTACCCGCGTTCAGAGTGGTGCCGCCGACGTAGGTGTTAGTGCCGTTGAGGCTCAGGTTGGCGGCACCGTCTTTCACTAGGCTACCGGCGCCGGCGACGGTTCCGGCCAGGCTCAAATCCGCGCTGCCGCCCACATTGAGCGCCCCGGCGAGGTTGACCTGATTGCCCAGAGTGACGGCGGTGTTGGTGTCCAGCGTGGTGCCGGCCGCTGCGTTCAATGCGCCGCTGCCGATCGCGGTATTGCTGCCGACAATCAGCTTGCCGACGTTGAGTGCGGTGTTGCCGAAATAGGTGTTGGCACCGTTGAGAATCAGGTCGGCCGGGCCGCTTTTGGTCAGGCCACCGACCCCGGAGACCACACCCGCGAGGGTCAGCGCGCTGCTGCCGCCGATGGTCACGTTACCGCCGAGGTTGACGTTGTTGGCCAGGCTGGTCGCGGTGCTGGCGTCGAGAGTGGTGTTGTTGCCGGCGTTGAGGATGCCGGTGCCGAGGGCGGTGTTGGAGCCGACGACCAACGTCCCGGCGTTCAGCGAAGTAGCGCCGGTGTAGGTGTTGTTGCCGGTCAGGGTCAGGGTCGAAGCACCGGTCTTGATCAGGTTGCTGCCGCCGCTGATCACACCGCCCAGAGTCAGCGGGTTGGCGCCGCCGGTGGTGAGGTTGGCGTTCAGCGCGATGGCGTTGTTCAGCGTCACGTTGGCGCTGCTGTTGAGCGTTGCCCCCGCGCCGCCCACGGTCAGCGTGCCGGTGCCGAGTGCCGCGCCGTTGCCGACGGTCAGGCTGCCGGCATTGAGCGCCGTACCACCGGTGAAGGTGTTGGCGCCGTTGAGGGTCAGGTTGGCGGTGCCGTTCTTGATCAACTGACTGGCACCGCTGACCACCCCGCCAAGGGTCAGTGCATTGCTGCCGCCGATCCCCAGATTGCTGTTGAGAATGACGTTGTTGTTCAGCGTCACCGCGGTATTGCTGTCGAGGGTCGCCGCGCCGCCGACGGTGATATTGCCACTGCCCAGCGCAGCGTTGGCACCCGCTGTGATGGTGCCCGCGTTCAACGCAACAGCACCGAGGAACGTATTGGTGCCGTTGAGAATCAGGTTCGCTGCGCCGTTTTTGGTCAGCCCGCCGCTGCCGCTGACCACGCCGCCGAGGGTCAGGTTGGCGCTGCCGCCGATGTTCAGGTTACCGCCGAGGGCGACTGCGTTGCTCAGCGCCACGGCGGTGCTGGCATCGAGGGTGGTGCCCGCTGCCGTGGTCAGTGCGCCGGTGCCCAGCGCGGTGTTGGAGCCGACGATCAGCGTCCCGGCATTCAGTGCCGTGCCGCCGGAGAAGGTGTTGTTGCCGCTGAGGGTCAGGTTCGCGGTGCCGTTCTTGATCAGGTTGCCGGCGCCGCTGATGACGCCGCTCAAGCCCAGCGCCTGAGTACCGCCGATGGTCAGATCCGCCGCCAGTGCCACCGCGTTGGCCAGGGTCACGGCGGTGGTCGCATCCAGCGTAGTGCCGGCCGCCGCGTTCAAGGCGCCCGTGCCGAGTGCGGTGTTGCTGCCGACGAACAACGTACCGCCATTGAGCGCAGTGGTGCCGCTGTTGGTGTTGTTGCCGGTCAGGGTCAGGCTGGCGCTGCCGCTTTTGGTGATCGCGCCGGTGCCGGACACGATGCCGGCCAGGGTCAGGGCATTGCTGCCGAGCACGTTCAGTGCACCGGTGATGCCGACGTTGTTGGCCAGGGTCACGTTGCCGGTGCTGTCGAGGCTGGTGCCGTTGCTGGTGTTGAGCACCCCGGTGCCCAGGGCGTTGTTGTTGCCGACGCGCAAGGTGCCGGCGCTGAGGCTGGTGTTCCCGGTGTAGGTGTTGATGCCGTTGAGGGTCAGGCTGCCGCTGCCGGTCTTGGTCAGGTTGCTGGCACCGCTGATCACCCCGCCCAGGATCAGCGCTCCGGTGCCGGTTGCGGTCAGGGTGCTGTTGAGCGTGATCGCGTTGGCCAGCGAAATCGGCGTCGTTGCCGAGATGCTCGAAGCGCCGCCGACCGTGATGCCGCCAGTGCTGAATGCCGAGTTATTACCCACTAGCACTGTGCCGCCGTTGAGCACAGTGTTGCCGGTGTAAGTGTTGATGCCGTTGAGGTTGAGCTGACCGCTGCCGATCTTGGTCAGGCCGCCAGTACCGGAAATAACGCCGTTGAGGGTCGTGCCGTTGATGCCCTGCAGGGTCAGGCCACCGGCGCCCAGACTGATCTGGTTGGCCAGCGACAAACCGACATTGCTGGCCTGAAGAATCCCGCCGTTGGACGTCAGCACACCGCTGCCGAACGCGGCGTTGTCGTTGAACTGCGCGACACCGCCATTGAGTGTGGTCGCCCCGCTGACCAACGGCCCCTGCAAGGTCCAGGTGCCGCTGTTGAGGGTCAGGTTGTTGAAGTTGACGTAGGTCGCGCTGGACGCGGTGCCGGTCCCGGTGACGCCACCACCGACGCCGATCGGGTTTTGCAGGATCAGCGTGTTGGTGCCCCCCGCGCCGCCATCGATGGTGCCGGTCGGGGCGAAGGTCAGGTTGATGCCGACCAGGCCACCGAGGCCGACGGACACTTGCACACCGTCGCCGACGTTAACGCTGGAACCAGTGATCGCGTAGAAGGTGTTGGTGCTGCCCGCGCCCATCGACACACCGCCGGTGATGTTACCGGCGTTGGTGAAGGTGTTGCCTGCTGCCGACGTCTCGAACGCAATCCGGCCGTTGATCGTGCCGCTGGCGCTGTTGGTCATGTTGACTTGCGAACCGCCATACACCCCGACCACTGGTGTATCGGCCAGAGTGATGCCGCCGACCGACAGCCCGGTGGACGTAATGGTGCCGTCGTTGGTGATACTGGTGGTGCCCGCCGCCGCGTTGTTCACGCCAATGGCCAAGCCGTCGATGCTGGTCAGATTGAGGCCGAGCAACATCCCGGTGCCGCGCATGATCCCGCTGGCGTTGTTGACCACGCTGACCGTACTGGTGGCGCCGGTGCCGATGAACGCGCCGCCACTGAGGACCGAAACCAGACCCAGCAATGCCGGGTCGAGGGTGCCGGAGTTGTTCAGGTTGATGTTGACCCCGGTCAGGCTGATTACCTTGCCGCCGAGGGTGGCGTTCATCTGCGCGCCGGAGTTGACGTTGACCGTCAGACCGTTGGTAGCACTGCTGAAATTGTTGAGAAACAGCGGCAGGCTCGGCACACCGGTACAGGTGACCGTCGAACCGGCCGTGGAACACGTGGCCAACGCTGGAGTGCTCATCCCGCCGAACAGAAAACCGGCGACACTCAGATGCACAGCGAGGGAAAGTGGGGAAAAACGCGAAACGAGGGCGACACCAAACCTTGCTTCCACGGGCTACTCCTTTCGTGGCCGACTTCGTCCTTGAAGGCGTGTAACAGCTGCAAGATCCAACACGCGTATCAAGCGTATGACGGTCATCAGATAAACCGTCCCATTCCAGACACACGCTAGTTGATGCCCTGCGATGGGGCACCGGTTAAATAGTGTTAATACTTTTGTGCGATAAGGCCCTACTTCGATACTTCCAGCCGTTCTGAGCAAGAACTTTGAGGGCTTTTTCGGGCCCTCTTCAGGGGAGTTGATCGAGTCGCCAGGTAAACCCGTGAATCAATCGATTTTTCAGTGGTTTGGAAAACTGGTACGGCTTGTGCAAACGTTTGCGAGTCGCTAATGACCGCGGTTTCGTTACAAAACCCTACTGGCCCCATCATCTCGGGCCTCGATTCGCAAAAAGGACTTTGAATGCACGTTTCTTCCTGCCACCGCCGTCGCGGTGTGCGTACCTTTACTGTTTCCCTGCTACTGGCCGGCGTTACCGGAGTTCTCAGTCACAACGCGCTGGCGCAACCTGCCCTGCCCGATGAATCCGCCCAAGGCGAAGCCCTCAGTCCCGAAGCCAGCCCGCCGAAAAAAGGCGCGTACCTGTCGGACTGGTATAACCAGAACCTGACCCTGATCGGCAGCAAAGACATCAGCTTCGGCCCGCAACCGGCCGACGACATCTACCTGGAATACGAGTACTTCGGGCGCAAGGGTCCGTTCGAGCTGTACGGCTACATCGACATCCCGAAGATCTTCAACATCGGCAACAGCCATGACAAAGGCGTGTGGGACCACGGCTCGCCGGTGTTCATGGAGCACGAACCGCGCATCTCCATCGACTACCTGGCCGGCCGCAGCCTGGCCATCGGGCCGTTCAAGGAATGGTACGTGGCGTTCGACTGGATCTACGATCACGGCAGCCGCAAAGAGAACCGCGCCAACACGCTGTACAGCGGTTTCGGCACCGACATCGACACCCATTCGCGGGTCAATCTGTCGGCCAACCTGTATGGGCGCTACCAGTGGGAAAACTACGGCGCCAGCAATGAATATTCGTGGGACGGCTACCGTGCGCAGCTCAAGTACATCGTGCCGATCGACAAATTCAGCAACGGTGCGTCGCTGACCTACATTGGTTTCACCAACTTCGACTTCGGCTCGGACCTGCACAAGGACAACCCGGCGCGCACCGCCAATGCCACGGTGGCGACCAACGTCTTGCTGTACTCGTTCACGCACTTGCGCTTCACCCTGGTCGGCCGTTATTTCCACAACGGCGGCAACTGGGAGGACGGCAGCGAGCTGAACTTCGGCGACGGCAACTTCCGCGCCCGTTCCAACGGCTGGGGTTACTACGCCGGCATCGGTTATCAGTTCTGAATTCAGGAGCCATCATGAAAGCAATGACGCGTGTATCACTGGCCGCTGCGGCCCTGCTCTCCTCCACCGCCTGGGCGGCCGAGGCACCGATTCAACCGAAAGTGGTGCTGATCACCATGTTCGCCCCGGAAGCGCAAAACTGGATCGAGCGCCTCGAACTCAAGCAGGAAATCCGCGTGCCGGGCCTGTCGGCCGAGTATCCGGTTATCCGCTGCAACACGCAGCAGGTGTGTCTGATGACCACCGGCATGGGCCAGACCAACGCCGCCGCTTCGACCCTGGCACTGGCGCTGTCACCGAAATTCGACCTGCGCAAAAGCTACTTCCTGATCGCCGGGATTGCCGGCATCAGCCCGAAACACGGGACCATTGGCACCGCTGCCTGGGCGCACTATCTGGTGGAATTCGGCACCCAGTGGGAACTGGATTCACGCGATGCGCCCTCGAGCTGGCCGACCGGTTACCTCGGTATCAACACCAAAGGCCCGAACGAAAAACCGCCGCTGGACTACAAGACCGAGGTCTTCGAACTCAACCCGAAACTGCAGGCCAAGGCCTTCGCCCTGAGCCACAAGGTCGAACTGAGCGAGAGCAAGGAATCGGCGGCGTGGCGCCAGAAATACCCGGCAGCACCGGCCAATCAGCCGCCGGTGGTCACCCGCTGCGACACGCTGGCGGGCAACACCTGGTTCTCCGGCACACGCCTGAGCGAACGCGCCGAGGTCTGGACCAGACTGCTGACCGACAACAAGGGCGAATACTGCACCACCCAACAGGAAGACAACTCCACCTACGAGGCGTTGTTGCGCGCCAGCCGCGAGGGCCTGGTGGACGTGCAGCGCCTGGCCGTGGTGCGCGCCGGCTCCGACTTCGACCGCCCGGCGCCGGGCGGCAGCGAAGTCGACAACCTGCTCAAGTACGCCGACCAGGGCGGATTCGTGCCGGCGCTGGAAAACCTCTACCGCACGGGTAATCCGCTGGTGCAGGACATCCTCAAGCACTGGTCGGCGTGGGAGCACGGCGTGCCGGACGCTTAAGGATCAAGGCATCAGGATGACCTTGTCGCCGCTGCCCTGGTTCACATCGGCATAGCGCGCCAGCCCTTCGGCCAACGGTGCTTCGACCAGTCCTTGCGGCAATGGCAGCAAGTCTTCGTCGAAGAACCGGCCGAACTGCTCGAGCATCGCCGCACAGGCTTCAACGCCGTACAGCAAAGAGTTGATGCCGACCACGGAGCCGCCCTTGCGATACAGGGCCAGCGCCGGCAGTTGCACATGGCCGTCCACCGGCGCGGCGATGATCGCAATACGCCCGAACGGTGCCAGCGCTGGTACCGAGGCCGGCAGCCAGAACCCGGTGGTGTCGAAGATCACGTCGGCGCCGCCGCGGTATACCGCATTGACCTGCGCGCCGAGCTCTTCAGGCTTGTCCAGCTGGATCGTCTGATATCCCTGCGCCTGCAAATCCTTGACCTGCTCCGGCCGCCGCGCCGCCGCCAGCAACTGCGCGCCACGCACCTTGGCCAACGCCAGTGCCGCCGTCGCCACCGCCCCGCCACCGATCACCAGCAAACGGGTTTCGGCACTCACCAGACTGCGCTCCAGCGCATCCCACGCCGTGGTGTAAGGCACACCGAGGCTGGCAGCCTGGGTGAAACTCAGGTGCGAAGGTTTGTGCGCCACGCCATTGGCCGGCAGTTTGACGAACTGCGCATGAGAGCCATCGGCGAAAAAGCCAAGCTCGCGCCCGGTGCCCCAGACTTCCTGACCGATCAACGCCTGCGGCCCTTCGACCACCACCCCGGCAAAGTCCCGCCCGGGAATACGCGGCAGCGTGGTGTAAGGGAAACGCCCGAGCACATTCTTCACGTCGCTGGGATTGAGGCCCGCAGCCTTGATCTGCACCAGCACCTCGTCGGCCCCCGGCACCGGCGTCGGCACCTCGACGAAGCGCAGGGAAGACAGGTCGCCGGTTTTATCGAATTGCAGTGCTTTCATGAGCTCATCCACCGAATGAAAAAAGGAAATTCAGGACAACCAGCCGTTGACCAGTTGCCGACCCAGCGGCCACAACTGCTCGCCCGCCAGCATGCCCAACAGGCCGACCAGCGCGATGGCCGGCGGCGCCGGAGAACGGAAATCCAGCGCGCCATACAACAGGCCGACACCCAGACCGATGCCCAGGGAAATCAGGTAGTTCATGGGATCACTCCGCCACATAAAGGGAATGGGCAAAGTCTAGGGAAGGCTGTGCGAAAGCACCGGCCAAGGACTTCTGAATTTCGGCCAAATCAGCCCGGAAGCTGCCCGGCACTGAACTGCGAAGGCGCCACGCCCAACTCGCGGCGGAACATGTCGCTGAAACTGCTCGGCGAATAACCCAGCTCCCGGGCAATCGCGCTGACCGGCACGCCCTGGATCAACTCGGCCACTGCCGTCGCCAGTTGCACCTGACGCCGCCACTCGGCGAAGCCCATGCCCAGCCCTTCCTTGAACAACCGCGCCAGGGTGCGCACGCTGGCCCCGGCGTTTTCGGCGTGCTGCTCGAAAGGAATGTCCAGCGACGGCGCCGCCATGACCGCCTGACACAGACTCATCAGCCGCCGGTCGGCATCGTCCGGCATCGGGATCTTCAACTGCGAACGCCTTGCGCGTTTCAGCTCCAGCAGCGCCAGTCCGACCAGCGCCTCGTAATACTCGGCATCGCCGCTGTCGCCCTGCGCCACCAGCCCGACAATCAATTCACGCAGCAGACCACCGACCTCAATCACCTGCACCGTCTGATCCAGCGTCGCCGCCAGCGCCGGGCGCAGGTAGATATTGCGCATCTGCAAATCCGACACCACCCGAATCCCGTGCGGCACCCCCGGCGGCAACCACACCGCCCGCTGCGGCGGCACCACCAGCGCCTCGTGCGGGGTCTCGACCCACATCACGCCGCTCATCGCATACAGTAACTGCCCCCAGACATGCTCGTGCGGCTCGATGAACAAGCCACGCGGATACGTACGCGCCAGCGGCTGCACCGGCACATCGGTATCACTCAGATCGGGGGGAGCGGCGAGGGCCATGGCGAACATTCATCGGGGTTGGCGGAAGCGCCATGGTAACCAGTCCGCCCCCTCGCTCGCCATTGATAGATACCGTCGGACAATCCGAGTGAATTTTCCCGGTGCCCAGCGATCCTTCTATTACCACAGGGAGGAAGAACGGCTTTATGAACAACGCAAAACTGTACGTTATCGATTACACCCTTCACGGCACGCCAAAGTCGTTCATTATCCGCTCGGACAAAATGGACAACACCGAGGCGTGGCACTGGGCCAGCTGCGACGCCGGGGTGGGCCGCATCCCGCGCTTCGGCCGGGAGAAAGTGCAAAAGACCAGCAAGCCGATGGCAGAAAAATTCGGCGTGGAAAACGTCACGTGGCGACCGGCAAGCTAAGCTTGCGCGCAGACGGGGACTCTTTCGGGGAACACACATGACGACCATCAGCAGCCCGGCGCATCTGGACTACAGCCTGGACACCGCAACCGGGCGGGTCACCCGAAGCATCGACTGCCCGGTTGGCCTGGAACCCGTCGAAAACGATCCCTACTGCTTCGCCCTGCGCGTCCCGGCCCCACAACCGGAAGACCTCGAACAGGCCGTTACCATCGACGTCCGGGTCGACGGCCGACGCCTGCAAGGCACCGTCCGCCACACTGAACGCCTGGACGACGACAGCCTGAAACTGCAAGTGGAGCCTGATTAGGCTCCACTTTTTCAATACCCACGATTACTTGGGATGCGCACACTGACACCCCTTGCCAGAACATTCCTCACCACTCTTGTGATGATGCGCACACGCCTCACAGCAATAATGCTTACCGTGCGCCACATAAGAATGCTCACCCTCCTTGATCGTGCAACGACATCCCGGACAATCGCATTTTCTATCTGCCATGGAACAGACTCCTTTGGTGGTGGTTGTCTGAGGCTGAAAGAACAAGCCGTGCTACCAGTGTAGATGTCAGTCCGCTTGCCGCACGCTACTGCGATACATGAAAACCAGCGCCAGCCCCAAACAAACCATCGCCAAAACCCGCGCCCCCGAAAGCTCAATCGCCGGATTCCCCAACCACCCAAAATTATCGATCAGCATCCCCATTCCAAGCTGCCCGACAATCACCGCCACCGTCGCCACGGCCGTACCGACACGCGGTACGGCGCCAACCATGACCATCATGTAAACCACCCCAAACAAAGCCCCACTCAACTGCCACTTCGGCACATCCAGCAGACTGACCGCATGTGCCGGCTCGAAAAACAGAATCAGCAATCCGGTCGAAACAGCCCCCACCACAAACGTCAACAAACTACTGCGCAACACCCCAACGGTTTCCCCAAGACGCCCATTGATCGCCGCCTGCACACTCAACACCGCACCGGCCAACACCACCACCGCCAACAAAATAACCAGACTCATCACTCACCCCGCGCAATCAAAACCAAAGCCGCCACAATCAACCCCAACGCCAGCCACCGCTCAGCATTGACCTTCTTGCGCGTAGCCCCAAACCACCCGAAATGGTCAATCAACACACTCTTGCCAACCTGCCCCGACAAAATCGCAATCATCGTCATCGCAATCCCGATATGCGGCGTCGCCAACGTCAACACCACCACATACATCGGCCCCAGAAACCCGCCGATCAACTGCCAGCGCGGCAGATCCGTCAGCGCCGGTCCCTTCTGTGGCCCCGCAAACAGCAACAGCAAAAACAGAATCGCCGACCCGACCCCGAAAATGCTCAAGGTCGCCCACAAATGCCCGACCTGTTCACTCAACGGCCCGAGCAATCCGGCCTCAACCGACAAACCCATGCCGGCCAGGATCACCAGCGGCAACAGCAACAAACGCAAACCAGGCCGGGCGACCGGGGCCGGCGCGGCACTCACTTCATCAAACGACTGCATCTGAAAATCCTCTGAAAGAAACGATGGCGCGGATTATCGGCTGGCGCATCTGTGCGATAAATGGGAGCATCCAGACAACACTTTTGCGCAACTCGCACAGCAGGACACACGATGCACGGGCTCAACGAACTGGGATTCAAGGCGCTAAGGCTGTTTGTGGCGGTGCTCGACCATGGCAGTTTTTCCGAAGTCGCCCGCCGTGAGGGCGTTGCGCCCTCCTCGATTTCCCGGCAGATCCAGCTGATGGAGCAAGCGCTGAATCAGCAATTGCTCTACCGCCACACCCGCGCAGTCACGCCGACCGAAGCCGGGCGCATGCTCGGTCACCACGCGCGGCTGGTGCTGGTGCAACTCGAAGAAGCCGAACAGGCGTTGCAGGAACAGCAAAGCGAACCGACCGGCCTGGTGCGGATCAACGCCCCGGTGGTGTTCGGCGAACGCCACCTGACGCCATGGCTCGGCCGTTTGTGCGAGCGCTATCCGAAGCTGCAACTGGACATCCAGCAGACCGACCACTACATCGATCCGCTGCAGGAAGGCGCCGACCTGCTGTTCCGCATCGGCCCGCTGCACGACTCGAGCATGCAGGCGAGGATCCTCGCGCCGCACCGCTTTCAGGTCGCAGCAAGTCCCGCGTATCTCATGCGATTTGGCACACCACAGCATCCCGACGATCTCGCCCGCCACCAGTGCCTGGCCTACAAGGGCGCGACCGGTCAGCAGCGCTGGTTCTTCCGTCAGGATCAGGGCGAGTGGACACCCTATTCGGTCAAGGGCCCGATCACCGGCAACCACGCGGACACGTTGACCCAGGCCGCTGTGCAAGGGCTGGGGCTGGTGATGTTTCCGTCATGGCTGATCGGCGAGGCGGTGCGTGAGGGCACGCTGGTGCCGGTGCTGGGGGGTTATCAGGTGTCGAACAGTGTGGAGCCGCAGCAGATTTCGGTGCTGTGGCCGGGGAGCCGGCGGTTGTCGGTGAAGGTGCGGACTGTGATTGATTTCTTTATGGAGTGTTTTGGCGAGGTGCCGTATTGGGACAGACCCTGACGGTCTGTCCCGACTACGCCATCAGATACGGAACTGGCCAACCAACTTGCCCAACCGCTGCCCCAGATCCGCCAGACTCCGCGAAGTCTGCGCGCCCAATTGGGTCTCATCCGCCACGTTATCCACCGCCACCGCAATTTGATGCACGCTGCGGTTGATCTCTTCCGCCACAGCGGTCTGCTCCTCGGCAGCACTGGCAATCTGCGCGTTCATCGAGTTGATGGTCGCAATCAGATCCGCCATCGCATCCAGCGACGCTCCCGCCTGATTGGCCTGGGCCGACGTGCCGTCACCCGCCTCGCTGGAACGGCGCATGGCTTCCACCGCCGACTGCGTCCCCGCCTGCAAGCGATCAATCATCCCCTGAATTTCCTGAGTGCTGATCTGCGTGCGCGAAGCCAGCGCCCGTACCTCGTCCGCCACCACCGCAAACCCGCGCCCGGCCTCACCGGCCCGGGCCGCTTCGATCGCGGCGTTGAGTGCCAACAGGTTGGTCTGTTCGGCGATCGAGCGGATCACCCCGAGCACGCCGACAATCGACGACACGTCCTGTTGCAGGCTGTCGAGGGACACGCCGCTGCTGCGGATGTCGTCCACCAGCGCATGAATCTGCTTGATGCTGCCGGCCACCACGCGCTTGGCGGTCTGGCCTTCTTCGTCGGTCTGCTGCGCGGCGACGGCGGCGTTCTGCGCGCTCTTGGCGACTTCTTGCGCGGCCGCAGACATTTCGTTGATTGCCGTGGCGACCTGATCGGTTTCGTGGCGCTGACGCTCCATGGCCTGATCGGAGCGCTGGGCCTGATCCGACACTTGCGTCACCAGCCCGGTCAGTTGCGACGTCATCTCGGTGATCTGCCGCACCAGGCCGTGGATCTTGTCGACGAAACGGTTGAACGAGCCGGCCAGTTCGCCGAGTTCGTCCTGGCTGGTGATGCTCAGGCGGCGGGTCAGGTCGCCCTCGCCCGCCGCGATGTCATCGAGGTTGGCTTTCATCAGGGTCAGCGGTCGCAGAATGGTGTTGGCCAGCAGCATCCCCGCCGCCGCGATCACCAGCAGTACCACCACCGCCACGCCGACGATGCTCAGCACCACGCCCTGCATGCGTTCCTGCACCTTGGCCTCGACCACCGCCACTTGCGCCTCGATGCCGTCGAGGTTGACCGACGTACCGACCGCCATGTCCCACTTCGCCAGGTATTCGGTGTAGCCGAGTTTCGGCACCAGCACTTGCGCGTTGCCCGGCAACGGCGAGCTGTATTGCAGGTAGTGGGAGCCGTCCTTCGCCACTTTCACCAGGTCGCGGTTGACGTAGACGCCGTTCGGGTCGCGGTTGTCCTTGAAGCTTTTGCCCACACCTTCGGGGTCGTTGGCCTTGAACAGGCGCACGGTCTCGGAGTCGTAGCCGAAGAAGTAGCCGTCCTTGCCGTACTTGATGCTCGACAGCAACTTGATCACCTGCGCCCGCGCGTCGGCGTCACCGGGGGCGGCAGCGTCGTACAACGGTTTGATGGTGGTCATGGCCACGGCGACATAACTGGCCAGGGTGGCCTTGGCGTCGCCGAGCAAGCGTTCGCGGGTCTGTTCGACCTCCTTGCGCGCCTGTTCCTGAAGGATGAACAGCGTGGTCAGGCTGATCACCAGCGCAAAGAGCAAGACCGGAAGGACGGCAAGGGACAGGACTTTAGCCTTGAGACTCAGGCGCATTGGGGGCTCACTTTTTTGGTTTTGTTGGCGTGGTTAAAGGCTTTAACGGCACGCGAAACCAAAAGTTGAGCCTGGAGACACCTCATGTCCTTGTGGGAGCGGGCTTGCCCCGGGCGGCGATCCGACGATAGCGGTGTCTCAGTCACATAAATATTGAATGTACGGACGCCATCGCGGGCAAGCCCGCTCCCACAGGGAGTTTGGTTGTTACAGGACCATCGCGGCCACCCAGCCAAACGCCAACAACGGCAGGTTGTAGTGCAGGAAGGTCGGGACCACGGTGTCCCAGATGTGGTGATGCTGGCCGTCGATGTTCAGGCCGGAGGTCGGGCCAAGGGTCGAGTCCGACGCGGGCGAACCGGCATCGCCCAAGGCACCGGCCGTCCCGACGATGCAGACAATGGCAATCGGGCTGAAGCCCAGTTGCACGCACAGCGGCACGAAAATCGCCGCCAGGATCGGCACCGTGGAAAACGAAGAACCGATCCCCATCGTCACCAGCAATCCGACCAGCAGCATCAGCAACGCACCGATGCCCTTGCTGTGATTGATCCAAGAGGCCGACGACTCGACCAGGGTCTGCACCTCGCCGGTGGCCTTCATCACTTCGGCGAATCCGGAAGCGGCGATCATGATGAAGCCGATCATCGCCATCATCTTCATGCCTTCGGTGAACAGGTCATCCGTCTCGCGCCATTTGACGATGCCCGACGCCGAAAAGATCAGGAAACCGGATAGCGCCCCGATAATCATCGAGTCCAGCAGCAGCTGAATAATGAAGGCCGCCGCAATGGCGACACCGGCGATCAACAGGCTCCGCGGGTTGTATTGCACCGCCACCTGCTCGACCTGCTCGATTTTCCCCAGGTCGTAGACGCGCTTCTTGCGATAGCTGATGAACGCCATGCCCAGGCCGGCCAGCATGCCCAGCGCCGGAATGCCCATGGCATGCGTGACGTTGATACCGCTGATGTCCACGCCACTGCGGGCAACGTTGGCCAGCAGGATCTCGTTGAGGAAAATGTTGCCGAAGCCTACTGGCAAGAACATGTACGGCGTGATCAGGCCGAAGGTCATGACGCAGGCGATCAACCGGCGGTCCAGTTGCAGCTTGGTCAGTACATATAAAAGCGGCGGCACCAGCAGCGGAATGAACGCGATATGAATCGGCAGGATGTTCTGCGAGGCGATCGCCACCACCCACAGCAGGCCGATCAGCAGCCATTTGACGCTGCCGCCACCGGTCGCATGCTGGCGGTCGACCATCGCCAGAGCCTTGTCGGCCAGCGCGTGGGCCAGGCCGGACTTGGCAATCGCCACGGCGAAAGCGCCGAGCAACGCGTAGGACAACGCCACCGTCGCCCCGCCACCCAGGCCACTGTTGAAAGCCTTGAGCGTGGCGTCGATGCCCAGACCACCGGTCAGGCCACCGACCAGCGCACCGACGATCAACGCGATCACCACATGCACACGGGACAGGCTGAGGATCAGCATGACGCCGACCGCAGCAATCACTGCATTCATTTCACTACCTCAAAAACACGACGGTAAAGCCATTCACCGCCAGACAGGATGAGTCCGGCCGGCAAGCCATGAGGGTCGCCAGCGGATTTGCATAGAGGGTCTTATTAGAAGGGCGCGCACTGTGCCGCAGAGCGGGCGCAGTGTCAAAGCGAGTGGTCGCGCCACTGTGTAACTTTGCATGATCAAAGCGCTGAAGATGGCATATCCGCCACAACATGCGTCAATTCGCCATATTGCATTTACGCCATAAAGAAAGACGAAACGCGGCCGTTACAGTGCAAAGTCTCAGATATTTATCGAATAAGGACGTCTCCATGTCGCTCAGACAACTTTCCATCCAATGGAAAATCACCCTGCTCGCCGGGCTCTGCCTGGCCGGTATCGTGACCCTGTTGGTGGGTCTTTCGCTGTATCGCATGGAGCACAGTTCCGAACTGGTGAAAGCTTCGAGCATGGAAATGCTCACCGAATCGGCTCAGGCTCGCATCGAATCCCAGGGTGAAGTGCAGGCGGCGGGCATTCGCCAGCAGTTCATGGACGCCTATCAATATGGCCACGGTTTCTCGCGTCAGGTGCTGTTTCTGCGTGAACAGGCCGAGAAGCGCTTCCTCGATGCCTTCGACCTGCGCGAGGACATGACCCGTCAGGTGAAATCGGCGCTGCAGGCCAACCCTGATCTGCTCGGTCTGTCGCTGGTATTCGAAGCCAACGCGCTGGACGGCAAGGACGAACTGTTTGCCGGCCAGGCTGAACTCGGCAGCAACGACAAGGGCCGCTTTGCCCTGTACTGGTCGCAACCGACCCCGGGCAAAGTCACCTCGATGGCGCTGCCGGAAAGCGACATGGCCGACACCAGCACCGGCCCCAGCGGTCAGGCCGCCAACGCCTGGTTCACCTGCCCGCGCACCACGCTCAAGCCGTGCGTGATCGAACCCTACTTCTATGTGATCGACGGGCAAAAGGTGCTGATGACCAGCATCGTGTTCCCGCTGATGGTCAACGGCAAAGTCATCGCCTCGCTGTCGGTGGACATCAACCTCAACAGCCTGCAAGCGATCAGCCAGAGCGCCAGCAAAAAGCTCTACGACGGCCAGACCGCCGTGAGCATCATTAGCCCCGCCGGCCTGCTCGCCGGTTACAGCCCGGACGCCAATAAACTCAGCCAGCGTCTGGATGCCGTGGACACCGCCAGCGGCGCCGAACTGCTGCTTCTGCTCGCTTCGAGCCACACCGTCAGCAGCCTGCACAGCAAGGCGCAACTGAAAGTGCTGTCGCCGTTCCAGCCGATTCCCGGCGGCCCGTCGTGGGGCGTGCTGCTCGATGTGCCGGAAAAAGTCTTGGTAGAACGCGCCGAAGCGCTCAAGCAACAACTGGATGCCAGCAATACTTCGGGCACCCTGATCGAACTGAGCCTGGGCGTACTCGCCGCGCTGATCGGCCTGTTGCTGGTGTGGCTGATGGCACGCAGCGTGACCAAGCCGATCCTTGGCGTAGCGCACATGCTGGAAGACATCGCCAGCGGTGAAGGCGACCTGACCCGTCGTCTGGCCTACGACAAAAAAGATGAACTCGGCCAGTTGGCCGGTTGGTTCAACCGTTTCCTCGACAAACTGCAACCGATCATCGCCGAGGTGAAACGCTCGGTGCAGGATGCGCGCAACACTGCCGACCAGTCTTCGGCCATCGCCACCCAGACCAGCGCCGGCATGGAGCAGCAATACCGTCAGGTCGATCAGGTGGCCACCGCGTCTCACGAAATGAGCGCCACCGCTCAGGACGTGGCCCGCAGCGCGGCGCAAGCCGCCGAAGCCGCCAAAGATGCCGATCGCGCCACCCGTCAGGGCCTGACCGTGATCGACCGCACCACCGCCAGCATCGACACCCTCGCCGCCGACATGAGCGCCGCGATGGTGCAGGTCGAAGGCCTGGCTGCCAACAGCGAGAAGATCGGCACGGTGCTGGAAACCATCCGCGCCATCGCCGAACAGACCAACCTGCTGGCCCTCAACGCCGCCATCGAAGCCGCCCGCGCCGGTGAAGCCGGACGCGGTTTTGCGGTAGTGGCCGACGAAGTGCGCAACCTCGCCCGCCGAACTCAGGAGTCGGTGGAAGAAACCCGCCAGGTGATCGAGCAGTTGCAGAACGGCACCCAGGACGTGGTCGGCTCGATGGGCAACAGCCATCGTCAGGCCCAGGGTAGCGTCGAACAGGTCGGCCAGGCCGTGACCGCGCTGCGCCAGATCGGCGATGCGGTGACGGTGATCAGCGACATGAACCTGCAGATTGCCAGCGCTGCCGAAGAGCAGAGCGCGGTGGCCGAAGAGATCAACAACAACGTGGCGACGATTCGTGATGTAACGGAATCGCTGTCGGGGCAGGCGAATGAATCGGCGCGGGTGAGTCAGTCGCTCAATAGCCTGGCGAATCAGCAGCAGAGCTTGATGGATCAGTTTCGCGTCTGACGCTCAAGCCCGCTCACCACAAACCTTGTGGGGGCGGGCTCACCGCCGAGGCAACTGAATCTCCACCTTCAACCCACCCCACTCACTTTCGCCAAGCACCAGCACCCCACCCCACGTCTCGACAATATCCCGCACAATCCCCAGCCCCAACCCATGCCCGTGGGTCTGCTCATCCAGCCGCGCCCCCCGGCTGAACACCTGAGCCCGCTGCGCCTCGGGAATCCCCGGCCCGTCGTCTTCCACGCTCAGCACAAAACCTTCAGCCGTTTCGACCACGCTGAGGCGCACCTCGGCATCCGCCCATTTGCAGGCGTTGTCCAGCAGGTTGCCGAGCAGTTCCAGCAAGTCTTCACGATCCCACGGCAATTGCAGGCCCGGAGGGGACACATGACTCAGTTCCAGATGTTCGCCGTGGATCATGTTCAACGTCGACAGCAGCCCCGGCAGTTCCGCATCACAATCGAACAACGCTCCCGGCAACGCATCACCAGAGAGCCGCGCACGGTTGAGCTCGCGGTTCAGTCGCTGCTGCACCTGTTCGAGTTGTTCCTTGAGAATCTTGCGCAGCTCCGGGTGCGCGTCGAGCCTTTCACTCGACGCCAGACTGAGCAGCACCGCCAACGGGGTTTTCAACGCATGTCCAAGGTTGCCCAGGGCGTTGCGCGAACGCTTGAGACTGTCTTCGGTGTGCGCCAGCAAATGGTTGATCTGCGCCACCAGCGGCTCAAGTTCTTCCGGCACTTGTTCATCGAGTTGTGAACGCTGGCCCTGCTGCAACTGGGCGATCTGTTCGCGAGCCTTTTCCAGCGGCCGCAACGCGCGGCGCACGGTCAGGCGTTGCAACAACAGAATCAGCAACAACCCGGCCAGCCCGAGGCCGAGACCGATCTGGCGCATGCGCTGGAAGCTCTCGCGCACCGGCGTGTAATCCTGGGCGACGCTGATGGAAATCGACTGGCCGAGCCGTCGATAGTCCGAACGCAGTACCAGCAATTGCTGACCGTCCGGCCCCAGTTGCAGGTTGCTGTGCAGGCCCGGACGCTCGAGCATCGGCAGCTCCTGATCCCACAGCGAACGGGAGCGCCAGTGGCTGTCGGCAAAATCGATGCGGAAATAATGCCCGGAAAACGGCCGCTGATAGGCCGGCGACAAGTGTCGCTCATCCAGCTGCAAACCCTGCGGGCCGCGCACCAAAGCCACCAGCAGGTTTTCACTGTCGTTGCGCAGCCCCGCTTCGAGGTAACGCTGCAAGCCCACTTCGAACAGCCACAGGCTGGTTTGCGCCAGCACCAGGCCGACGATCACCATCACACTGATCAGACCCAGGCTCAAACGGCGCTGGATCGATCTCACGAAGCCTGTCCGCCAAACAGATAACCCTGACCGCGACGGGTTTCGATCACGCTTTTGCCGAGTTTGCGCCGCAGGTGATTGACGTGGACTTCAAGCACGTTGGAATCGCGCTCGGTCTCACCGTCGTAGAGGTGCTCGGCGAGGTGGCTCTTGGAGAGGATCTGTTCCGGGTGCAGCATGAAGTAGCGCAGCAGACGGAATTCAGCGGCGGTCAATTGAATGTCGGCGCCATCACGCACGACACACTGGCGGCCCTCGTCCAGGTGCAGCCCGGCGGCCTTGAGTGTCGGCTGGTTGGCCTGGCCCTTGGAGCGGCGCAACAGCGACTGGATGCGCAGATACAGTTCTTCCGGATGGAAGGGTTTGGTCAGGTAATCGTCGGCACCGGCCTTCAGGCCTTCGATGCGCTCGGCCCAGGAATCACGAGCGGTGAGGATCAGCACCGGAATCGTCAGACCGCCGGCGCGCCATTGCGCCAGCACCTCAAGCCCCGGTACACCGGGCAGACCGAGGTCGAGGACAATCAGGTCATAGGGCTCGCTGCTGCCCTGATAGACCGCATCGCGCCCGTCCGCCAGCCAGTCCACCGCGTAGCCCTGACGTTGCAGGCCAGCGAGCAATTCATCGGCCAGCGGCACGTGGTCTTCCACCAGAAGCAAGCGCATCGGTCAATCTTCCTTGTCTTTGATCAGGTTGCCGGTGGCGGCCTCGAAATGCAGTTCGCGAGCCACGCCTTCGACGGTCAGCAGTTCGACTTCATAAATGTAGACGTCGTGCTTCTCTTCAAGCTCGGCTTCGAGCAGTTTCGCGTCGGGATAGCGCTCCATTGCTTTATGCAGCACTTGCTCCAGCGGCAGAATCACGCCCTGCTGACGCAGGCGAAGGGCTTCGTCCTGATTGAGGTCGCGCGCAAGCGTCACCGAGCAGAATGCAACGAGCGCCAGGGCCAGAAGGCCCGTGGCGCGCGTCGATGAATTAGGCAAAAACAATTTCATTAAGTGTCCTGATGGTCCTTGCGCAGCAGCCCGTCGCTTGCGTCCAGTTCCAGCTCCCATTCCACACCCTGCGGGTCTTTCAGCTCGATCTGGTATAGGTAAATGCCATAACGCCTTTCCAGCTCGATATCGATCAGGGTCGAATCCGGATGGCGCGCCATGGCCGTGGCCTTGACGGTTTCAATCGGCACAATGGTACCAGCGTCGATCAGCTTCCGGGCCTCATCTGCGTGCAGGTCGCAGGTATGGGCACGGTTGGCGGTGAGACCGAACAGCAGGAACGCGATGAACAGGCTCGCGAGGATTTTCATGGAGGTCTCCGTCTGTGGGGTGTTGCTTCCTTGGCTGCCACCTTATCGAGAAGAACTTAACTGAAACTGAATGGCCATCATTTCGCCCGCCCCTGCAGGACCGGCAACATGTGCTTATAATCTTTCGCTTGCTAACGATCGAGACCGGTATGACCGCCATTCACATCAAGTTCCCGTCCCTCACCCTCAAGGCCGGCCCCCGGGCCATGGCGCGCATTCGCGCCCAAGGCCTGAACGCCGCCGACGTCGGCACCCTGCCCGGCGCCGCTGGTGGGCCCAAGGCGCTGGGGATTCAGGGGCTGGATCTGGCGTTGTTCGGCGAGTGGCTGCCGGCGGCGCCGCGCGAGCGTTCGCTGATCGGTGCGTCGGTGGGTTCCTGGCGCTTCGCCAGCGCCTGTCTGCCGGACGCCGCCGAAGGCATCCGCCGTCTCGGTCATCTGTACACCGAGCAGAACTTCAACAAAGGCGTGACCATTGCAGAGGTCAGCCGCAGTTCGCAGCGTATGCTCGATGACCTGCTCGACGGCCGCGATGCCAGCCTTCTGACCAACGCCCATTACCGCTTGAACATCATGGTGGTCAAAAGCCACGGCGGGCTGGCGGACGACCATCGCGGCCGGCTCGGGCTGGCGCTGGGCTCGGTGATCGCCGACAACCTGCGGGGCCGCGCGCGGCTGTCGCGGCACTTCGAACGGCTGATCATCCACGACCCGCGCCTGGCGCCGCCGGTGCATGCGCTGAATGACTTCCCGTCGCGTTTCGTCGCTCTCGATGCCACGAACCTGCGCCAGGCGCTGCTGGCCTCGGGTTCGATCCCGATGGTCATGGAAGGCGTGCGCGACCTGCCGGGCGCCGGTGCCGGCACGTTCCGCGACGGCGGTCTGCTCGACTATCACCTCGACCTGCCCTACAGCGGCGACGGCATCGTGCTCTATCCGCACTTCACCGACCGGGTGATTCCGGGCTGGTTCGACAAGACCCTGCCATGGCGCAAAGCCTCGGTCGAACGCTTGCAGGACGTGCTGTTGCTCGCGCCGTCCAAGGAATACCTGGCGCGCCTGCCCTACGGCAAACTCCCCGACCGTAACGACTTCAAGCGCTTCATGGGCGATGCGCCGAGCCGGCAGAAATACTGGCGCGCGGCGATGGACGAGAGCCGCCGGATGGGCGACGAATTCCTTGAACTGACTGCCAATGGTCGCCTCGCCGAGCGCGTGCTGACCCTTTAGTCAGCACAGGCGAAGACAAGCTGGTAAACTCGCCGCCTGCCCGAATTCGCTGCGGCGAACGCCATCTGAACAGAGCTGAAATCACTGTGGAAATCTTCAAGGAATTTACGTTCGAATCCGCCCACCGCCTGCCCCACGTACCGGACGGCCACAAGTGCGGACGCCTGCACGGTCACTCGTTCAAAGTGGCGATTCACCTGAGCGGCGACCTCGACCCGCATACCGGCTGGATCCGTGATTTCTCCGAGATCAAAGCGATTTTCAAGCCGCTGTACGAGCGTCTGGACCACAATTACCTGAACGACATTCCGGGCCTCGAGAACCCGACCAGCGAAGTCCTGGCCAAATTCATCTGGAATGAATTGAAGCCCCTGCTGCCGGAACTCAGTGCGATCCGCATCCACGAGACCTGCACCAGCGGCTGCATCTATCGCGGCGAGTAAATCCCGCGACACAAAAAAACCACCGAGACCGGTGGTTTTTTTACGCCTATGCTTTTTGGCTCGAACCCGCCAAGAGGACAGGTCCATGACGGACTGGCTGCTGGATCAGGTCTTTGATTTCAACGGGCGACAGATTCGCCACGGGGTGCGTGGCGACGGCCCGCCGCTGGTGTTCGTGCACGGCACGCCCTTCTCGTCTTACGTGTGGCACCGCATCGCGCCGCACTTTTTCGCCACACACCGGGTGCATTACTTCGACCTGCTGGGCTACGGGCAATCCGAGCAACCGGACGCCGATGTCTCCCTCGGCGTGCAGAACGAATTGCTGGCGCAACTGCTGGATCACTGGAACCTGCAACGCCCGGACGTGGTCGCCCACGACTTCGGCGGTGCCACCGTGCTGCGCGCACATCTGCTCAACGGCAAGGATTACCGCAGCCTGACCCTGATCGACCCGGTGGCGCTGACACCGTGGGGCTCGCCGTTCGTGCAGCACGTGCGCCAGCATGAAGCGGCGTTCAGCGGTCTGCCGGATTACATCCAGCGCGCCATCGTCCCGACCTATATTCGCGGGGCGATTCACCGGGAAATTCCCGATGACGAACTGGCGCCCTACGTGCAGCCGTGGCTGGGCGACCCGGGGCAAGCGGCGTTCTACCGGCAGATTGCGCAGATGGACCAGCGCTACACGCAGGAAGTACAGCCGCTGTACCCGACGATCCGTTGCCCGGTGCAGATTCTCTGGGGTGAAGAGGATCAGTGGATTCCCATCGAACACGGACGTGAGTTGCACAAGATGATTCCGGGATCGCAGTTTCATCCGATTCCGAATGCCGGGCATCTGGTGCAGGAAGATGCGCCTGAGGCCATTGTCGCCGCGCTGCTGCGCTTCTTGTGAGCCGAAACATAACCCGTGGGAGCCAGCCTGCTGGCGATAGGGCCGGCACATTCAACATTTGCGTTGTTTGACACACCGCCCTCGCCAGCAGGCTGGCTCCTACATTGTGCTTTGGTGGATGCAGGCGCACCGCTTTCGCGCCAAATCCGTCACCTCGTCTATACATAACCCCGTCAATCCGTGACTGGCACGACCGCTGCAACCTCTTCGCGTCCTCCCCTTTCCAGCAAGGAACGCCCCCATGACGCAGAACGATCCCGGCAACGATTACCCCCTCAGTGAAGTGCCGATGCACGCACGCAAAGGCCTGGCCTCCACGGCGATGGTGCTGTTGGGTTTCACCTTCTTCACCGCGACCATGTTTGCCGGCGGCAAGCTCGGCGTGGCGTTCAACTTCGGCGAAATGCTCGCCGTCATCGTCATCGGCAACCTGCTGCTCGGCGTGTACGCCGCAGGCCTGGGTTACATCGCCTTCAAGAGCGGCCTGAATTCGGTGCTGATGGGGCGCTTCTGTTTTGGCGAAGTCGGCAGCAAGCTCAGCGACCTGATCCTCGGGTTCACGCAGATCGGCTGGTACGCCTGGGGCACCGCGACGGCGGCGGTGGTGCTCGGCAAATATTTCGATCTGAACGAAGCCACGGTGCTGGGGCTGATGGTGCTGTTCGGCCTGGTGTTCTGCGCCACAGCGTATGTCGGTTATCGCGGCCTGGAAATTCTGTCGTACATCGCGGTGCCGGCGATGATGTTGCTGCTGATGCTGTCGATGTGGGTTGCGACCGTGAAAGTCGGCGGCCTCGATGGCTTGCTGGCCGTGGTGCCGACCGGTTCGCTGGACTGGTCCACCGCCATCACCCTGGTGTTCGGCACCTTCGTCAGCGGCGCGACCCAGGCCACCAACTGGACGCGTTTCTCGCGTTCGGCGCGGGTCGCGGTGCTGGCCAGCCTGATCGGTTTTTTCATCGGCAACGGCCTGATGGTGCTGATCGGCGCCTATGGCGCAATCGTCTATCAACAGCCCGATGTGGTTGAAGTGTTGCTGCTGCAAGGTTTCGCCATGGCGGCGATGGCCATGCTGTTGCTGAACATCTGGAGCACCCAGGACAACACTATCTACAACTTCGCCGTCGCCGGCTGCAACCTGCTGCGCACCGGTCGCCGCAAGACCGTGACCCTGGCCGGTGCGGTGATCGGCACGCTGCTCGCGCTGTTGGGCATGTATGACATGCTGGTGCCTTATCTGATCCTGCTCGGCACCGTGATTCCGCCGATTGGCGGCGTGATCATGGCGGACTTTTTCTACCGCTGGCGCGGGCGTTATCCGCGTCTGGCCGACGCACGGTTACCGGCGTTCAACTGGCCGGGGCTCGCGGCTTACGCGGCCGGGACCGTCGCAGCATTCGGCTCGCCGTGGGTCGCGCCGCTGGTCGGGATCGCCGTTGCCGCGTTAACGTATATCGCAGTGACCGGCCTGCTCGGCGCCCGCAACGCGGCCGCCCCTCTACAAGATCTATAAAAGGATTCGCCCGATGCACATCATCAACGCCCGACTGCGCAACCAGGAAGGTTTGCACGAATTGCACCTCGAAGACGGCCTGATCCGCAGCATCGCGCGCCAGACCGAAGCGCCGACCCTGGGCCCCGACGACCTCGATGCCGGCGGCAATCTGGTGGTGCCGCCCTTTGTCGAGCCGCACATTCACCTCGACGCCACCCTGACCGCCGGCGAGCCACGCTGGAACATGAGCGGCACGCTGTTCGAAGGCATCGAATGCTGGGGCGAGCGCAAGGTCACCATCACCCAGGAAGACACCAAAACCCGGGCGAAGAAAACCATTCAGACCCTCGCCGCCCACGGCATCCAGCACGTGCGCACCCACGTCGACGTCACCGATCCGCAGCTCACTGCGCTCAAGGCGATGCTCGAAGTGCGCGAAGAAAGCCGTCACCTGATCGACCTGCAAATCGTCGCGTTCCCCCAGGAAGGCATCGAGTCGTTCCGCAATGGCCGCGAGCTGATGGAAGAAGCGATCCGCATGGGCGCGGACGTGGTCGGCGGGATTCCGCATTTCGAGTACACCCGCGACCAAGGCGTCAGCTCGGTGAAGTTCCTGATGGACCTGGCCGAGCGTACTGGCTGTCTGGTGGACGTGCACTGCGACGAAACCGACGACCCGCATTCGCGCTTCCTCGAAGTGCTGGCCGAAGAGGCCCGCAGCCGCGACATGGGCGCCCTCGTGACCGCCAGCCACACCACTGCGATGGGCTCCTACGACAACGCCTACTGCGCCAAACTGTTCCGTCTGCTCGGGCATTCGGGGATCAGTTTTGTCTCCTGCCCGACCGAAAGCATTCACCTGCAAGGGCGCTTCGACAACTTCCCGAAACGCCGGGGCGTGACCCGCGTCAACGAACTGCTCGAAGCCGGTATGAACGTCTGTTTCGGCCAGGATTCAATCGTCGATCCGTGGTATCCGCTGGGCAACGGCAACATCCTGCGGGTACTCGAAGCCGGTCTGCACATCTGCCACATGCTCGGTTACCGTAACCTGCAAAGCGCGCTGGATCTGGTCACCGACAACAGTGCCAAGGCCATGCACCTAGGTGAGCGCTACGGTCTGGAACAGGGCCGCCCGGCGAACCTGCTGATCCTGTCGGCGGACAGCGATTACGAAGTGATCCGCAGCCAGGGCCTGCCGCTGTATTCGATCCGCAACGGCAAGGTGCTGATGAAGCGCCAGATGCCGGTGGTGGAATTCATGGAGGGTTGATCGACCGTTATGAACCGGGACGGCTTTATTGCAAAACGATAGAGCCGACCTGTCAGATCTGACAGGCGACAATTGCTGCGAACAGGCCCACAGTGAAGTCCAAGGGATCCATCGTTCCCGGGGGGACGATCATGAAAGGGACTTCACCATTTCGCCTGATACTCACTGTCTGCCTGACCTTCGCCACAACGACAACGGCGATGGCCGCCGTTCGCAACGGCAGTGGTGAAGAGATCCTGCTGCAAGGCTTTCACTGGAACTCAAGCCGCAATCAAACGCCCTGGTATTCGGTACTTGCGCAGCAGGCGAAGACCATTGGCGACGACGGCTTCACGCTGATCTGGATGCCGCCGCCGTGGACCGATTCCTCGCAGTGGAATACACCCACGGCTGCTGGCGGCGGTGAAGGATACTTCTGGAACAGCTTCGACAAGAACGGCCGTTACGGCAGTGATCAGCAACTCAAACAAGCGGTGCTGGCGCTCAATAGCGCGGGCGTGAAAGTCGTCTACGACGTCGTGCCCAATCACATGAGCGATAAAGCGGTCTATTCAATGTTCCCGAGAGGAACCAACGAATGGCGGCAGGACTGCATTCAATGCGATGAAGGTGACCCGTTCATGGATGGCGCAGCCGACCTGAACACTGCCAATCCGACAGTCTTGGACGCCTTCCAAAAAGAATTCACCAATCTGCGCGACAACTACGGCGCTCAAGGCCTGCGCTTTGACTTCGTCCGTGGTTATGCGCCACAAACTGTCGATCGCTGGATGAACGTCTTCGGCAACCAGCAATTCTGCGTCGGCGAAAACTGGAAAGGCCCGAACGAATACCCTCAGGGCGACTGGCGACGCAGTGCAAGCTGGCAGGATGCGCTCAAGGATTGGTCGGATCGTTCGCACTGCACGGTGTTCGATTTTGCCCTCAAGGAGCGCATGCAGAACGGCTCGCTCGCTGAGTGGCGCCACGGTTTGAATGGCAATCCGGATCCCGCCTGGCGCGCAATCGCGGTGACCTTCGTCGACAATCACGACACCGGTTACTCACCTGGCGCCTACGGCGGCCAACATCACTGGGCGCTGCCCGATCCACTGGTCAATCTGGCTTACGCCTACATCCTCAGCAGTCCCGGCACACCGACCGTGTACTGGCCGCACATGTACGACTGGCAACGCGATCAACTGATCCGGCAATTGATCAAATTGCGCAAGGGCGCGGGTATCCGTGCTGACTCGCCGATTCGCTTCAACACAGCCTATTCGGGACTGGTCGCCACAACGTCGGGCGTGAGCGGGACGTTGGTGATCGCGCTGAAGTCCGATCTGCAACAGTTGCCGCAGGGCATGGGCACGCCGACCTTGAGCTGGGACAACGGCGATATCCGGATCTGGAACACATCGGTCGAACCGGCGGCGACCAAAGTCAACGTCCACTGCGACAATGCCAATCCACAACCCGGTGAACGCGTCTATGCTGTCGGGTCGTCACTGGAATTCGGCGCGTGGGACCCACAGCATGCGGTGTCGCTGACGCTGAACAACAACCGCTGGAGCACAACCGTTGAGGTGCCAGGTCAGCAAAAACTCGAGTGGAAGTGCATCGTGCGCGGCCAGGCTCCGACAGCGGTGTATTGGCAGGCCGGTGCGAATAACGCATTCACCAGCGGTGCCGTGACCGACACTGTCGGGCGCTTCTGATCTCGAGGTTTCAGCTGTTTTCGTCGCGCACTGCGGTGCCGAACAGACGCACGCCTGTCAGTTCTCCATTGCACTCCTCCAGCAGGATCGGCGCGGTTCCGCCCGGCATCACCACCTGCACTTCTCCCGCCGACACCCAGCCCACCCGCCACGCCGCACTCGCCACCGCACTGGCGCTGGTGCCGGACGAGGCGGTCGGGCCCTCTCCCCGTTCGAATACACGCGCAACGATGCGTTGATCGCCTGCGCGCGTCGCCCATTGCAGGTTGACCCCGGCCGGACACGGCTGGCCGGCGCCCGTGGGCATGGCGAAGGCGATGGCGGTCAGACTGTCCGCCAGCGGCGATTCAAGCATCTGCGCGTTGCTCGGCAATGCGGCTTCAGCCGGCAGCAGCGTCACGCAGTGCGGATTGCCGATGCGTACGAACTCGCTGTAAGCCCAGGCGGGATCAAGCTGCGCCAACGGTCGAACTCGGCTGATTTCCACACCGTTGAACGGAACAGGTTCAACGCCGAAAGCACTGACGGCTGCCGGGCCGAATCCGGGTTGCCCGAGATCCAGCCAAAAGCCCTGCACGCCCGCCACCTCAGCCGGTTGGACCGAGATCGGCACGGGCGACTGCGCATCCTGTTTGTCGTGATGCACCTGCAACGATGCGCCCTGCTCTGGCATCAGCCCCTGCTCAAGCAGTGCCTGAGAAAAAATCGTCAGACCGTTGCCGCTGCGCTCGGCCAGCGTGCCGTCGGTGTTGACGATCAGCAGATCGAAGGGCGGCGAGGACTGAAACGGGCCGATCAGCAAGCCATCGCTGCGAGGATGCCTGGCATCGACGGGCCGGATTGCGTCAGGCCATTGGCAGAATGTCGCGATGGCCTGCTCGCTCCAGATGGCTCTGGATGACGCCGCCTCTTGTGCGTTGGTCGGCAGGTCGATGCCCGCCTCACGCACCTGTAGGGGTGGAATCACGCCATAGATATTGCCGCGCGCATCGTAAAACTTTGCCATCTCTTTTCCTGCGTTCAGGTTGCTGTCTGCGCTCCACTGTATCGCCTGACGGGATCGACAATCACGTGGAAATATCAGCGAAAGTGATATCACTTCGCCAAGAAACATTTCGTAGCAACTTCAATAAGGCCATATGAACCGTGGCTTTCAGGGCATGTGCGCAACTTTTTGCGCAACTTTAAGCCTTTATGATCCGACTCGGTTCTGGATCAGGCTTTCGCCGAGGTTAGAACTTTCAGGAGATTCCGTTTCACCTCAAGGAGCGTCAAATGTTCAGTCCAGCCAACGAAACGCACTTCAGCCTCACCGTTGAAGACTACGTGGGCGACCTGCAAGTCCTGTCGTTCACCGGCACCGAAGGCATCAGCCAGCCGTTCCGTTTCGACCTGGAACTGGTCAGCGAAAACCCGGATCTGGACCTGGAAAAGCTTCTGCACAAACAGGCATTCCTCGCCCTCGATCCGCAGGGGTCGGGCATACACGGCCAGATCTACCGCGTCGCCCAGGGCGATGCCGGCAAGCGCCTGACCCGCTACAAAGTCTCGCTGGTGCCGCAGCTGCAATACCTGCATCACCGCACCAACCAGCGCATCTACCAGCAGATGTCGGCGCCGAAAATCATCGCGCTGATCCTCGACGAGCACGGCATCAAGGGCAACGCTTACAGCTTCCAGCTGAGCCAGCCATGCCCGGATCGCGACTACTGCGTGCAGTACGACGAAACCGACCTGCATTTCGTCCAGCGCCTGTGCGAAGAGGAAGGCATTCACTACCACTTCCAGCACAGCAAGAAAGGCCACCTGCTGGTGTTTGGCGATGACCAGACCGTGTTCCCGAACCTGGGCCAACCGACCGCCTATGTGCAGGGCAGCGGCATGGTCGCCGAAGAGCCGGTGATCAAAGGCTTCAAACTGCGCCTGGAAACCCGCACCAGCCGCACCACCCGCCGCGACTACGACTTCGAAAAACCGCGCCTGCAAATGGAGGCGGCGTACAAACCGGACGGCGCTCTCGATAGCAAAGACGCTGAACCGGATCTCGAAGACTACGACTACCCCGGCCGCTTCATCGACCGCGCGCGCGGCAAGTTCCTCAGCCAGCGCGCCCTCGAACGCCACCGCGCCGACTACCGCCAGGCCGAAGGTCGCGGCGACCAGACCAAACTCGTCAGCGGCCACTTCATGGAAATGTCCGACCACCCGCGCAGCGAGTGGAACGACCTGTGGCTGCTCACCGAAATCTTCCACGAAGGCAAACAGCCGCAAGTCCTCGAAGAGTCGGTGACCAGCGACACCACCGACAACAAGGACGACTTCCACCAGGGCTACCGCAACCGCTTCCTCGCCACCCCGTGGGACGTGTTCTACCGCCCGGCCCTCGAGCACCCGAAACCCCGTGTCCTCGGCAGCCAGACCGCCATGGTCACCGGCCCCAAAGGCGAAGAAATCCACTGCGACCAATACGGCCGCATCAAAGTGCAATTCCACTGGGACCGCGAAGGCCAGGCCGACGACAAAACCAGCTGCTGGCTGCGCGTCTCCAGCTCCTGGGCAGGCGACCGCTACGGCGCCATCTCCATCCCGCGCATCGGCATGGAAGTCCTCGTCACCTTCCTCGAAGGCGACCCCGACCAACCCCTCGTCACCGGCTGCCTGTACCACAAGGAAAACCCGGTGCCCTACGCCCTCCCGGCGAACAAAACCCGAACCGTCTTCAAAACCCTCAGCTCCCCGGGCGGCGGTGGCTACAACGAACTGCGCATCGAAGACAAAAAAGGCGCCGAACAAATCTTCATCCACGCCCAGCGCGACTGGGATGAAAACGTCGAACACGACCAGAAGATTCGCGTCGGCAATGAACGACACGACACCGTGGTGAAGAACACCTACACCGAGCTGAAGGCTGAAGAGCACCGCACCACGATTTCTGATCGCAAAGTGGAAGTGAAGGCCAGCGATCACCTGACGGTGAACCAGGACCAGCACATCAAACTCGGCACAGCTCAGTTGACCAGCGCTGGCAAGGAAATCCACCTCAAGGCCGGAGACAAAATGGTCATTGAGGCCGGCAGCGAACTGACCCTCCAGGCGGGCGGCAGCTTCATCAAACTCGATGGCGGCGGCATTACGGTGGTCGGGCCGGTGGTGAAAATCAACGCCGGTGGCTCGGCGGGAACAGGTTCCGGGATTGCGATCCTGATGCCGCTGTTGCCGATTCCCGCACCGTCAGCCAAGGCCGGCAATCTCATGGCGCCCGCGCAACCGGGCCAACGCCTGCCGGTGCCACCGGTCGAACCGACCAAACTGAGCTTCGATATTCGCCTGGCCGACCGCCCTGGCGAAGGCGCCTTTGCGCTGGCGAACACGCCGTGGCGAATCATCAGGATGAGCGAGCCGAGCTGGAAAAAACTCGGTCGTGTTCCGGAAAGCGATGTGATTGCCCAAGGCGAAACCGATGACACGGGCCGTGTCACTCTGTCAGACGCCGCTCAGAAAAAGCTCTCCCTTGAGTATCCGCAAAACCCGGAAATGTTCTGGTTGGTGTACCCCGGCCAGTGCGTGGCCCTGAAGGCCCACACCGACAATGGCTGGAGCGACGAACAACGGGAACTGCTGGCGCTGGCGAGCATGGACTTCAGCAGCGAACCCCACGCCGCGCCTCATCACCCGCAAGCCGGTACCGACAAAAACAGTGCATTGGAAAACCTGTCCCTGGCGGACGGCCTCGCACTCTTCGACAAGTTAAAAGGATTCAAGGCATGAGCAACCTGAATGGCGTTCAGCCTAAACAATTGAACCAGTTGAACTCGAAAGACGGCGAAGCCTACACCGCGACGTCTGCGCCGGGCTGGTTCATCAAAGGCAATGGCAAATTCGGGGAAGCCTTTTCACCTGAGCGTTCGGGGAACCAGGTCAAGTTCTTCACCACCGGTAGCGATTACTTCAAAGACGTTGCCAATGCGATAAAAAATGCCAAGAAATCAATCTTCATTTCCGGCTGGCAGATCAACTACGAAGTGCGACTGGAAGGTGAAGTCCGCCTCTGGGACTGTTTGAATCATGCATTGCGCAAAGCGGGCGAAACACCCGACATTTATCTCATGCCCTGGCTGTCGCCCAAGGCAGCCGTCGATACCGGTGACCTGGAGACCATGGTGGCCGCCTTCGTTTTGAACGCCGGTCTGCCAAAGAAAAAAGTCTGGTGCCTGCCGGCGATCCAACAAAGTGACATGGGCACCTTGGGACTGTTCTTTTCTCATCACCAGAAAATGGTGGTGATCGACAACGAAATTGCCTACGTCGGCGGGATCGATCTGGCTTACGGTCGCCGAGATGACAACAACTTTCGCCTGGCTGCAAACGGCAGAACCGCGAACGAGTTTTACAACCCGTGCATCCCGCCACTCACGGAAATCGAGGCACACAAACAATACCCTTACATGACCACCGTCGAACTGATCGGCGCCGCGTTGATGGAAGGCGATGCGCTGAGCAAAGGCCAGCGCGCGTTTGCCTGGGCCATGGACAACAAGATGTTCAACGTCCTGCGCCAGGCAAAGAAAGACACGGGCGAGTGGTTCGCAGACAAGGGCAAGGATGGTTTGCGCTTGCTCGGGGCAGGCGCGGCGTACTCCACTGGCGGGGTGATCTACATTGCCGAATTCCTTCAGAAACAGATGACCGGTGACAACCTGGAGGACTGGAAAAAGAGCCTGCGCCAATGGAAAACGTCGCTCGATGGCGCTGTCAGCACCATGGATCAGGAAGTCCAGACGCTGCAAAAGACCGACAGCGCCCTGACCGAACTGCGCCAGGAAGCGAAATCCATCAGCACGGCCATCGGCGTGGCGCTGGATAAACCGGAACAGGCCTCGGCGATTCAGCAACGGGTCGAGAACTGGCTGGTGCGCGCGCAACAGAAAATCCCGGCAGTGACCTCCGTCACTCAACCGGGTCGCGCCAAACTGCAAACGCAGGTCAACCGGCTCAAGGGCGAGGTGCAAGCCTGGCAGCAAAGCGTCGCGCCAAAGGCCGATCAACTTCAAAAGGACCTGTCCGTCTGGGCCACCCAGATCATCAAGTCCGGGGGCCAACTCACAGAAAAGCTGTTGAACGAAGGCAGCGAGCTGACCAGTCTGTGGATCCAGCAAACGGGGCTCGGAGCCTTTTACGCCTGGATCAACAACACGCCCTCCCCGATCCTAACTGCGAAGGCAATCGATGAGTTCGAGAAGATCTCCACTCCTTTCATCCTCTACCTGCATTCAGTTCTCGACCGCTTGAGCACTGACCAGGTGGGCAAACCCTATTCGTTCCTGGCGGATCCCGCGACCCGCTTGCTGCCACCCGGCGGGATGATGCTCAACAGCGAAAAACAACCGCGCATGCCCTGGCATGACGTGCACATGCGCCTGGAGGGCAGCTCTGTTTATGACCTGTCGCGCAACTTCATCGACCGGTGGAACAGCTTGCAGGCACGCTTCGACGGCAAGGTGCAAAAGATGCCAGGCGTGCTGACAGGCCTGCTGAAGTTTGCCCACAAGAACCTGGAACCGATTCCGTTCAAGGCGCACTACCTTGCGCAGCCTGAGCGTGTGGCGCCCAAGGGAGGCATGAACATACAGGTGTTACGCAGTGCTCCGCTTCGCATGCAAAACGAAGAACGCCAGGGCGCTACCAAAGCAGGACATGGCCTCACAACGTCCTCACCTTCAGGCGTTCAGGCCAATTGCATGCAAGCCATGCTTCAGGCCATCTCTGGCGCCCAGCATTTTATCTACATCGAAAACCAGTTCTTCCAAAGTGAATACGGTGCAGACAGTGCTGACATTGCAGCAGTCACGGCCGGGCCTATGCAAAGCCTGATGAAAATTGAAGGATTACCCGGCTACGACCTGTACAAAGAGCGATTGCGGTTGGGAGATATAAAGAGCGATCCGAAAAAACTGGCCAACGTGAACTACTTCGAACTCGCAAAAATGATTCGAAATAAAGAAGCGGAGACATTCACCCAAGGGATGTTACAAGTGCTGGGCAACCAGTCCACCGTCGAAACCCTCAAAGGTATGCAGACACCACAAAACGCAATAAAGAACACCCTTTGCGAAGCTCTTGCTGATCGTATCGAGCGGGCCATCGAAATGGGCGAGGACTTCCACGTTTATATGGTCCTTCCCGTTCATCCGGAGGGACCATTGAATGCGCTGAACCTGATGTCGCAAGTACACCTGACCATGCAAAGCATTTCGCTGGGTGATAAGAGTCTGATCAAGCGTATCCAGCGAGCGATGGCTATCAAGGCTCAAATGGACAGAGGCAAGACAGAAGCCCAGGCTGTGGCCGGCATCGAGTTTGTCAAAGGCACCGGGCCTAGAAAAGTATTTGAAGACGAAAACTGGAGTCGCTACCTGACTTTGTTGAATCTCCGCTCCTGGGAGAAGCTCAATGGTCAACCGGTGACTGAACAGATTTATATCCACAGCAAATTGCTGATCGCCGACGACCGGATCGCCATTCTCGGTAGCGCTAACATAAACGATCGGAGTCAGATGGGAGACCGCGACTCCGAGTTGGCGGTTATCGTGGCAGGATCAACGTCCCTTCCAACTTCGATCAATGGCCGATCGCAGTATCCGGTATGCCCTCAAATCAAACAGTTGCGAACCGACTTGTGGCGGAAAATTTTTGCACTGGATGCACAGCCACGGGAAGATTCAATCAAACCCGCCAGTGATCTGGAAAAAGTCATCGAGAAGCCTGCTGCGCCCTCGACCTGGCAGGCTATCCAGCAGCAAGCCATTGAAAATGCCCAAGCCTATGAACAAGCCTTCCTGCACATCCCTCGCAATAACGCATCAATATGGCCACAATGGGGTCAGGTTAAAGTAGCGCCTCCCTCATCAACTGCAACCACTGGCGAGGGTTCAAGCAACGCCATGCCTTTTGAAAAAGAATTCTGGAAAAAACCCATGGTCGGCCAGCATCCAACCACCATCCGTGGATTCATTACAGCGCTTCCGATCTCCTGGACAAAGTACGAAAACAACAACTCCGGATTCAACCTTACGATTCTGGCTAAAATCGAACCCATGCGCGACAGGACGGAACCGTCCCAGCGCTATGCCGTATTGGCGCAAGATACTCAGAACAAGGAAAGAACCTGATGCGCCAACTGCCCCTGATACTGGCACTTCTGACGCCGATAGAGGTTTGGGCAAACTCACCGCTTGCAGAAAAGCTCCCTCCACAAACTGCAGCTCCTGCCCAATGGCATACCGAATGCCTCGGACGTACACAGTTCGAAGTACCGGGAGATATTGAATGGCACGTCGCGGGTGGGCATTGGAACTATCCGGAATTTGGTATTTATTCGCCCAATATCGATCCCAGCGACAAACAACTGAGTTACGGCAACAGCCCTTTAAATAAAAATGGCTACCTCTTTGATATTGAAGTCAGTCCAGTGACGACGCTGGATATATTTCAGCAATTCAAGAATCGCCATAGTCCTGATATCGAAGGAGCGCAATCACGCGTCATCGAAAAAAAGATAGATTCCCTAAAGCAAAAACTGACTTGGGAACTGGAGCAGAGTAACCCGGAAAAATTCAACACATTGAAATCAGAGCGCCATGCACTGGAAGAAGCACGAGTACGATTGAGCAAACTTCATTCAGAAATCGTTCTACTCAATGATCTTATCGATGACTTTAAAAAAAATGGGCGTCCCACCGAGAAGCTCAGGGCAGAACTTCAAGGCTATAAAAAAGAACTCTCGACTTATGCGACTGACTCACAGTATGAGCAGGAACGTTACATCGACTGGGATATAGCCGACGCCCAGATTACCTGGACGCCCGGAAAACTGACTGCGTTACTATGGCGCAATGAGCGAATTTATCGCTTCACGCTTAACGCCAAAAACTCAGACGACAACACCCAACAGGCATTGGAAACCATCACACCAAAAGCCCGTGAAGTTCTAAGAAACTTTCGCCCGCGTCAGCAATTCGAGGTTCCTTTAGAGTCAGGATTCTGCCTGCCTTTCGGTTTTATCAGCGACAACGGCACCGAAAATTACGCCATAACACTGGCATGGCACCCCATAAAGAACCCAAGTCTTCTTTACAGTCTGAACTTGAGTAACAACATTGATAAATCCCTCAAGCTTTTGCCTTTATTAACCTCCGCGATGTTCACCAACCCGTTTCCGAATTCGGTGGAACTGAATCGTTTTGGTCCGGAATCTACCAAAATAGGGACTATCGACGGAGTTATCGGAGGGTCTCGCTATCGAGGGGTCGATCCGGATACTGGCAAGCGCGAGACCACGGAACGTTTTACCCTCACCGCCGGACATACAAACACTGAGAACAGACCTGAGCTGGTGCTGAAAGTCGAAAGCTTCGCCAATGGTCAACCACTGGGCTTTGAAGACGTAAAAGAACAACTCTTGCGCACACTGAAAAGCGTACGCCCACTACCTGGGATTACCCAATAGTGTGCATGTCACTCAAGGATGCCAAGACAAGCTCCCAGGTTGTGGAGAGTTTCCCTTTTTGACCAAAGTCCCTTGCCTGCATGGGACTACCCTCCCTCAAACCGAGTAAAACCACCCGCATCAGGAACTCAAGGTCGCGGCCCATGGACTGATGTGCAACGATGTTGCCCTGCATCACGCCATTGACCGCAAGACCAAGGACGTTTCATGACCGCCATCAACACCCCGCCGCCCCTCGCCCCCGGACGTCTGCAACAGATGTCCACGCGCATCGCTTTCTTCATTGCCGGGCTCGGCATTGCCGCGTGGGCGCCGCTGGTGCCCTACGCCAAGGCGCGGGCCGGGCTCGATGAAGGCACGTTGGGGTTGCTGTTGCTGTGCCTGGGTGTTGGTTCGATTCTGGCGATGCCGCTGGCGGGGATTCTGGCCACGCGGTTTGGCTGCCGGAAGGTGGCCACCGGCGGCACGTTGCTGATCTGCGCGGCGTTGCCGTTGCTGGCGACGGTGTCGTCGATTCCGGCGTTGATCGCCACGTTGTTCATGTTCGGTGCCGGCCTGGGTACGGTGGATTCGACGGTGAATCTGCAAGCGGTGATCGTCGAGCGGGCCAGCGGCAAGAACATGATGTCGGGGTTTCACGGCCTGTTCAGCCTCGGCGGGATCGTCGGCGCGGCGGGTGTGAGCGCCCTGCTCGGCCTCGGGTTGTCGCCACTGGCGGCGATGCTGGTGGTGGTCGTGGTGTTGATCGCGGCGCTGTTCAAGGCGGTGCCGCACATGTTGCCTTACGGCAGTGAAAGCTCGGGCCCGGCGTTCGCGGTGCCCCACGGGATTGTGCTGTTCATCGGCGGGATGTGCTTCATCGTGTTCCTCACCGAAGGCGCGGCGCTGGACTGGAGCGCGGTGTTCCTGGCGCAGGAACGCGGGATCGACACCGCCTATGCCGGGCTGGGTTACGCAGCGTTCGCGTTGACCATGACGGCAGGCCGGCTGACCGGTGACCGGATCGTCCGGGCACTGGGTGCGACCCGGATCATTCTGTTTGGCGGTCTGCTGGCGGCGGCGGGATTGTTTCTGGCGACCTTCGCCCCGAGCTGGCAAGCCGCGCTATTGGGCTATGCGCTGGTCGGCGCAGGCTGTTCGAACATCGTGCCGGTGCTATACACGGCGGTGGGCAAACAGACGGTGATGCCGGAAAGCATCGCCGTGCCGGCAATCACCACACTGGGTTATGCAGGGATTCTCGCAGGGCCGGCGGTGATCGGGTTTGTCGCCCACGCCAGCAGTCTGAGTTTTGCCTTCGGGTTGATGGCGACGTTGCTGGTGGCGGTGGCGATTGGCGGGAAAGCGCTGAAGGTCTGAGCTGGATCGTTCCCACGTCGAGACGCGGGAACGATCAGTGCAGATCAGAAACCGACGCTGGCCTGCACGAAGAACGTCCGTGGCGTGCCCACGTAGATCCCCGAGTTGTTGTCGCTGGAGCGGGTGAAGTACTGCTTGTCGAAGATGTTTTTCACCCCGGCGCCGAGCTTCAGGTTGGAGAGCTGCGAACCGAAGTCATAGCCGCCGCGCACGTTCCAGGTCACGTAGCCCGGAATGTCGCCGTACTGCCCGTCCGCCGTACCTTCGGTGATGTAGTTGCCATTGAAGCTGCCATCGGCATTTACGCCGGTCCCCGGCGAGCGCTGTTTGGACTGGGCAAAACCGTCGATGTTGTAGGTCCAGCGGTTGATGTCGTAACGCAGGCCGACGGTCGCCACCTGACGCGAGTAGAACGGCAGGTCACGGCCCTTGAAGCCCGGGATCTCGCCTTCATAGGTCGCGCGGGTGTAGGTGAAACCGGCGTTGGCGGTCAGACCATCGAGACGCGGATCAAGCGCCGCCATGTCGTAGTGCACCGACGCTTCGATACCCTGGTGCTTGGTCGCGCCGAGGTTGGTCCAGCCCACGTCGTTGCTGATGTATTGCAGTTCGTCATCGAAGTCGATGTAGAACAGCGTCACTTCCCCGCCCCACACGTCATCGTTGTAGCGCGTACCGATCTCGTAGGTCTTGGCTTTCTCCGGCTCCAGGCCATTGGCGGTCTGGTCACCCGAGCCGCCCTGACCGAGCTGGAAGTACTGCAGGCTTCCGAACGACGTCTCGTAGTTGGCGAACAGTTTCCACGCATCGGACAAGTGATACATCACGCTCAGGGCCGGCAGCGGCTCGTTGCTTTCGATGCTGCGGTTTTTCTCCGGCACGCGTTTGCCGGCGGTGTCGAGCACGGCGCGATCATGCCAGTCGGTGCTGATGTGCTCGAAGCGAATGCCCGGGGTCACGGTCCAGTTGCCGACGTCGATCTTGTTGTCGATGTAGACCGAGTTGGCCTCGGTGCCGCCGGTGCGGTCCTGGAACACGTGACCGTCGGAGGTCTTGGTGACCACCGGCTCATTGTTGACCAGTGCGAGACGGCTCGATTGCTCGTGCATCGCTTCTTTCAGGTAGCGATAACCGACGCTGACTTCCTGGGTGGTCGGGCCTACGTCAAACACGCGCGAGACACGCGGTTCGATGCCCAGCGTGTAGTAGGAACGCGGGAACGAGCTGAGGGTTTTCTGATCGCGGGCGGCGATGGTGCTGCCACGGAAACTGTCGGAATAGTAAGTCAGCACTTCCGCCTGGGTACGCTCGTCGATCTGCCGGATCCACTTGAACGACACATCCTTGCGGCGGCCGCTGAAGCCGTCGTAGTCGCGGTCGGACTGGAACGGTTTATCGTCGTACTGCTTCTGCGTCAGGCCGCCGGGCATGTCGGCGCTGGCGTCGTAGTAGTGGAAGTTGAGGCTGAAATCGTCCTGCTCGGTCGGCGCCCAGTGGGTCTTGAGGATCACGTCGTCGATGTCGTTGCCGTTGTTGCGCTCACGGTAACCGTTGCCGTTGACGCCCGAGTACAACAGCGCCATGCCGATGCCGTTGTCGGCGGTGCCGCCGAGGAATGCGGTGTCGATGTGTTTCCAGCCACCGTGCTGCGAGGTTTCCAGAGTCGTGCCGATTTCACCGGTGGTTTTTTCCGGGATCGCGCGGGTCACGAAGTTGATCACGCCGCCGACGTTCTGCGGCCCGTAACGCACGGAGCCGGCACCACGAACCACGTCGATACTGTCGAGGTTGCCGGAAGAGATCGGGGCCATGGACAGTTGCGGCTGACCGTACGGGGCGAACGCGGCCGGCACGCCATCAATCAATACGGTGGAGCGTGGCGACAGGCGCGACGTCAAACCTCGCACGCCGACGTTCAGCGATATGTCGCTGCCGCCGGTGCCGTTGGCTTCCTGCACCTGCACGCCCGGCACGCGGCGCAGTACGTCGCCGACGTTCATCGCGCCCTGCTCGACCATCGCTTCGCGGCGGATCACGGTGCGCGCGCCGGGATGGTTCTGCACCACGGCGGCGTTGGCGTCGCCGAGCCAGTCGCCGACCACTTTGATGTCGGTCACGCCCAATTCCAGCGGGCCATTGGCGGCGGAAGTCGGCGCTGGGGACAAGGTCACCGAGCCTTCATTGATCTGATAATCCAGACCGCTGCCTTGCAGCAATTGGCGCAGGGCCTGCTCCGGAGAAAGATTGCCGTCCACCGCCGGCGCCTGTTTGCCGGCGACCAGGTCCGGGCTGAAAAACACCTGCAACGAGGTTTGCTGGCCCAGTTCGCTCAGGGCCTGACCCAACGGCTGTGCGCGGATATGAATGGCTTCGGCGGCGAAGGCCATCGGCACGGCGGCGTTGACCGCCAGCGCAAGCGCCAGCGGCAACCAAGGGGATTTTTTGTTTTTGGCGGTGGAGTTTTTCACGTCGAACGGAGTCCTGTGGATCGCAAGAGTGTGCGGCTGTTAATGCAAACCAGTTGCAGTTGAACAGGAAGACGACGAACTCGAAAAAAACCTGAATGCTATTTTGAAATTATTTCCTGGCTGCCGTCGGCAAGGGTGCGCACGGCCACCGGAAGGATGCTCGGCAAGGCCTTGAGCAAGGCGTCGGTGTTGTCGGATTTGAACACGCTGGTCAGGCGCAGATTGGCCACGGCGGGGTTGACGACCTTCAGCGGCTTGTCGCGATAGCGCGACACTTCCTCGGCGACTTCGCTGAGGCTGGCGTTGTTGAACACCAGTTTGCCGCTACGCCAGGCCGTCAGTTCCGCCGGGTTGACCGCGTAGGCTGGCGCCACTTTGCCCTGGGCATCGATCCGCGTGCCGAGGCCGGCAGTGAGGCTGATGAAATCGGCATCGGCCGCATCACGCCCCTGCACCTTGACCGTGCCCTGCTCCACCGCGACCCGGGTCTGCGTCACGTCGCGGCGCACATCGAAGCGGGTGCCGGTCACCGTGACCTTGCCGCTGCCAGCCTCGACCACGAACGGGCGGGAAGTGTCGTGCTCGACGCTGAACATCGCTTCGCCTTCGGTCAACTCGATGAGCCGCCGATCCTTTTCGAAACGCACCTGCAAACGGCTGCGGCTGTTGAGGTCGATCACTGAACCGTCCGGCAGCGCGACATGCTTGCGCTCGCCGAGGGCGGTGGCGAATTCGGCGCTGTAACCCGCCGGGTGATTCAAGCCGCTGAACAGCCCGAGCCCAAGTGCCACCGCAACCACGCTGGCCGCCACGGCATAACGCAACAGCGGACGGCGTTCGCGCCGCGCCGGCGGGGTTTCGCACAAAGCTTTAAGCCGTGGCGCCGGCAGCAGATCCGCCGCTGTCCACAAGCCTTGCAGCAACTGGAATTCGTCACGGTGCTGCGGATGTTCGTTCAACCACGCGTCGAAGCGCTGCTGTTCGTCGGCACTGACGGCCGGCTCCTGCAAACGCACAAACCAGCGTGCCGCGTCATCGCGCACCGTTGTTTGCCCGCACGCGCAATCACGAGTATCCATCATGGAATGTCCTGTTTGGCTGGGGATGAAAAGACGCCACGGCTCATGATTGCGCCCCGTCCAGGCGATCACGCAGATGCCGCAGGGTGCGGATCATATACTTTTCCACCATGTTCTTGGACAGGCCCAGGCGTTCGGCGATTTCTGCCTGGGTCAGGCCTTCGATCTTCTGCCAGACGAAAATCCGCCGACAGTTGACCGGCAGCTCCGTGAGCGCACGTTCGATGGAATCGGCCAGCTGGATCGCATGCATGTAATGCTCCGGATCGCCGGTCGGCGACTCACTGAGATCGATCGCCTCCGACTCCATGGCGCCCCGCCGGTCCTCACGCCGATAGCCGTCCACCGCGATGTTGCGCGCGGTCTGATGCAGATACGCCCGGGGTTGCTGCACCGCCGACGAATCGGATTCGAGCACCCGCACAAAGGTGTCGTGCGCCAGATCCTCGGCCTGCGAGCGATTGCGCAGGCGACGGGTCCAGGTGCCGATCAACTCTTCGTAATGCTCGAGAAAGCCGGGTCTGCGGGGCAGCATGGGGATCATTGCGGCGTGCTGAGGAAAGGGGCGTGAATAGTAATGCTTCCTATTAAGCGGAAGCAATTCATTCATGGATTCGGCGACGAATTCCCCTTTCACAGCAAAATCCAGCCCGCATGTACTCAAAATTCATGCAGTACGGATTACATTTTCACGAGATCGACCGCGCTTCGGAACTCAAGCATCAATTGCTTGAATGCAAAGACTGAATAACCGATCAGTCCCCCCAATATTGCCAACGTAACTTTTGTCTCGACGGGAATAATCTTCAGTTCGGGAAAGACCAGAGACGCGCAGACGATAAACAGGCAAAGGCCACCTACGACTACAGAGACAATCGTCATGACAAAATATAGCCAGAACGCCGCTGGAGTGAGCCGAGAACGTAACTCAAACCAGTTGCCATCGGCTTTAACCAGTGCCATCCCTCTGATGAATCGATCCATGGCACGCCCCGGATTACCCCGATTGGTGCCCAACACGTTGCGAATCTGTTGTGGATCAGCATTCACCGGTCCCCAGGCCCTCTCAAACTCCAACTGCAAATCCGCGTCGTTGAAGTTTGCAAACGTTGTGCGCAATGCACGTTGCAATTGGACTTGCCCCTTGGCTTTGACAACGTTCAGGCGATTAGCCTTGGTTGAATGGGGTTGCCACCATTCGAACAGTGTCATACCTACGCCAACCATAATCAGCACGACGCCCAAGGCACGAGAATAACCAAAGTCGTCCGGTACGGTCGGCAAAGGTGCCAAGCCACGGAGCGACTGAATCGTTTGGGCCAGCATCGCCAGGAAGTCGAGTGCTCCGGGTGCCCAGAGCAACATCCCCAGCATCACGAATTTGCTACTGGGCTTGCCGATGATCCAACTGATGAGCTGCTTGGCAATAGCCAACAACTCCTGCGACCAGTCATTCCTTGAACTCATGTACGCAACTCCTTAGGGAATATTCGCTTTCAGGCATCTTTATCGATCTGAGTGCCGGTTTCTTTAACGTTCAGCAAAACGGTGGTCCGGGACACCTGATAATGCGTAATCCTGCTCCCGAAGCGGCATATCAGTCACTGATTTGGATGACTGATATGACGCTATCGCGAGCAGGCTCGCTCTCAAAGGGTTTTGCGGTGTATCAGCCTTTTTCGTTGATGCCCGCTTGCAAAGTCTGGCTATCCAGATGCCCACTCAAAGTAACCGGGCCGACTTTCAGGTTGCCGTTTTCAAGGGAAACCTTCGGTGCGTTTTCTTCGGTTTTGTGTGGCAGGTCCAGGCCGGCTTTCACACCGTAGTCGAGGTTGCTCAGGTCGCTGCTGCTGACCTTCGAACCACCCAGATCGACCTTGCCTTCGGTGGCGGAAATCCGCGCACCGGTCAGCTGCGTAGCGCCTCCGACGTTGAGGTTCACACCCTGACTTGCGCTGATGCCGGAGGCCTGTTTCACGCTGTCCTTGTGCGCGTATTCGCCGTCGACTTTCAACGTTGGCTTGTAGTCGGTGCCCGCGAGTTTGCCCTTGTCGTCGGCCGGGGTCTTCTTGGCGGTCAGGCCCAGATCCACGTCAACCTTGGCGTGAGTGCTGGAGTCCTGACGGCTTTCGACCGACAGATCACCGGCCACGTTGCCGCTGACGTTACGCGCATCGATCCGCGCGCCGCTCAGGCTCGCATCACCCGCGCTGTTCAACACCACCGTGTCAGCCTTGATCTGGCTGTTCTGCTGGGTGGTGCCTTGCAGGTAATCCACGCCGACTTTGGCCCCGGCATTGAAGCCGTGGTCGCTGCTGACTTTTTCATCGGCGGCGGTCGGTGTGCTTTTGCTCAGATTGCCACCGGCATTCAGCGCGACGTTCCAGTTATTGCGGTTGTCGGTGGACTGCGCGGACTCCTGAACGAAACCGCCCTTCTGCGCGTCGATGCTGACGTTTGGCGCACTGACCTGAGTGCCTTGCAGGCGCACGGAATCGCCGCTCAGCAAAATGCCGTTCTGACTGTTGAGCTGGCCACCGCTGAGGGTCTGGGTGTTCTCGTTGACCCGACCGATGTTGAAGTTACCGCTAAGGTTGCCGCCCTGATCGCGGCTCTTCTCGCTGCTGGTTTTGCTGCCGCCGGCCTTCAGACCGCCGCCGAGGTTGCTGCCGGTGGCGACGTGCGAATCAGTGGCCGCTTGCAGGTCGAGCTTGCCGCCAGCCTTCAGGTCGATAGCACCAGCGCTGTCGATCTTCGTACCTTGCTGCACCTGATTGCCGCCGCTGCTCAATTGCACCGGGCCGTTGCCGCTGATACTGGCGACGTGCGCCTGGCTATCGGTGGTCTGGTTGCCTTTGTGATCGAGCTGGAACCCGGCGCCGAGATCGACGTTGGTGCCGTCGGTGCCCGGCAAGGTGCCGACAGTCAGCGAGCCGTCGCCGCGCAGGCTGGAGCTGTCGCTGCTTTGGCGGTCGTTGGCTTGATTCAGGGCCAGATCACCGCCGGTCTTGACGCTGACACCGCCCTGGCCGCCGTCGAAACGGCTGCCTTCGAACCGGGCATCGCCGCCGACATTGATGTTCACTCCCTGATTGCCAGCGTAACCGCCGACCACCGCCGTGGAACTGTTTTTGCTCGACTGGCTGCTTCCACCCGCGCCACTGCCGGCCACGTTCACGTCTTCACCGGTCTTGGTGTAGACGCGTACATCGACCTTGGCATCCACCGAATGATCGGTGCTGCTGTGGGTGTTGTTCGCGGCATCGGCCACCAGTTTGTCGGCGCTGATGTTCACTTTGCCGGCGCTGGCATTGTAATGGGTGCCCTGATCATGCAGGGTGCCGCCGACCTTCACGTCCACGGTCTGGCCGTCGAACCGGCTGACCACGGCGTTGCTGCCCTGCTCGGTTTTATCGGCGCCGGCATGACCGATTGCCACGTCGATACCGACGTTCGGCTGACCGAGATTGGCCAGTGCGTCCTTGTCCGGTACCTTGCCGTCGAGCACTTCTTTCACCGCGCCGGCAATCGGCCGGGCGATGTCTTTGTACTCGACGTTGGCGCCGATGTCCGCCGACCAGTTGCTCTCGCTGTGGGTGCTGCTCTCGGTGTGGCTGGCGGCACGGTTGTCGACTTCGTTGGCGGCGACGTTCAGACCGTTGCCGGACTTGAGTTGCGCGCCTTCGGTAGCGAGTTTGTCAGCGTTAATGTTCAGGCTGCCGCTGCTCTGCACATCGGTGGTTTGCGCGGTGGTTTTAGCGGTGGTGTCCTGCGAGGTGCTGTGCGAGAAATCCACGCCGCTGCCCGCGCGGTCGAGGCCGCCGGTGTAGTAGAAACCGCCGCCGGTGCTGCGGGTCTCGGTCGAGGTGCTGTGGCTGTCCTGCTCGGCCAGCAGCGAGACGTTCTTGCCGCTCAGGCTGGTGTCGCCAGCTGTGGATTTCACCTCGGCGCCCTTGAGCGTCACGTCGCCGCCCGCCTTCACCTGCACGCTGCCGCCGCTGAGGCTGGAACCCTGCTGGGTGACGTCGTTGGTGGTGACGGTTTGCGCCTTGTCTTCGTAATGCACGCCGGCGCGATACTGCTCCGCCGTTTGCTCCTTGGCGTAGGCGTCGAAGCCGCGGGTCTGCGTGCTGTTGCTGCTGTCGTGGGTGTTCTGCGTCGAATGCACATTCACATCACCCGCCGCATCCGCCGTCAGCGAACCGCCGGCCTTGACCGTGGAGCCTGCGACTTCGATGTCCTTGGCGCTCTTGAGCTTGAGGTTGCTGTCCGACACCAGCTCGCTGCGCACCGTGGTGCTGTCCTTGCTGTTCTGCCGGGACTCGTCCTTGGTGATGCCGAAGAACTTACTGTCCTTGTCGTGGTTGTTGCTGTGCGAGGTGTCCTGCACGCCGTCGATGGTCAGCGAACCGTTGTCGCTGATCACGCTGGCGTCTTTGCCGCCACGCACCTGGCTGCCGCTGATGCGCACGTCGTCCGCCTTGACCACCAGTTTGCCGGCCGCATTGACCTTGCTGCCCTGATGCTGGGTCTGGCCTTTGTCGGCGTCGCCGGTCTTGCCGAAGAAGCCGCCGCCAACCAGATCACCGGAATAGCGGTTATCGCTGCTGCGGTTAGTGCGGGTCGCGGTGGTGATTTCCACTTGTTTGCCGGCCAGTTGCAGATCGCCGGCGCTGTTCAGTTCGGCGCCTTCGGAACGCAACAGTGCAGCGGTTTGCAGGGCGATGTTGCCGGCCTTCAATTGGCTGGTGATGCTGCGCTGCTCTTCGCTGCTGCTGTCCCAATCGGCTTTCCACAGGTGTTTGCGGTGCTTGCCCTGATCGGTCTGGGTGTGGCTTTCAGTGGCGGCGGTCAGGCGCAGATCGCCGCCGCTTTGCACGTTGAGGTTGTTCTTCGCTTCGACCTTGGCGGCCTTCAGTTCGGTGTCTTTGCCGGACGACAGCTGCGCGTCGCGGCTGGCGACGATCTGGCTGCCGTGCTGGCGCGAATCGCTGTCGGTCTTGGTGCGCTCGTAAGTTTCCCAGGTGATGCCGATGGTGCTGTTGTTCCAGTTCTCGCGCTGTTCCTGGAGCTTGCGGCTTTCGACGGTGGTCAGGGTCAGATTGCGTTTGGCCTCGACCTTCACATCACGACCGCTGACATCGGTGGCGGCCAGCGTCAGATCCTTGCCACTGTGCAGGCCGACGTCGCCCTGGCTGCTGCGAATGCCGGCGCGGGTCACGTCGAGGCTGTCCGGAATCGCCTGACCACTGACGCTCAGGTCGCCCGCCGAACGGATCTGTACACCGTCACGCCCGGCGACTTGCACAGCGCCAACCTTCACGCCCGCGCCTTCAGCGGTGCTGACGATGTTGATGCGCCCGGCTTGCATCGCGCCGAACAGGCTGGCGTCGATCCGTTGATCGGTGGTGTTGCCCGCCGGGTCCACGGCTTTCACCTGGCCGCTGGCGTAATCGATCTGATTGCGCCCGACGGTGAGGTTCAGTTGGTCACGCGCAGTGATTGCGCCCTGGCTGTCGATGCGTGGGGCGATCAGGTTGATCGAGCCTTCGCCGTTGCGCAGCCCGCCACTCTGGATCTGCAGCTGACCGGTGGCGTCGCGGGTGCTCAGGGCTTGCAGTTTGCCGTCGTTCAGCTCGGGACGGCCGACCACCAGATTGGCGTTCGGCGTGTTGATGAAGCTGCCGCCATTCACCGAAATGCCGTTCGGGTTGGCGAGCACGTAGTCGGCGGCGCGACCGAAGATTTCCTGGGCGCCGTTGATGGCCGACGGGTTGCGGCTGATCACTTCGTTGAGGATCACGCTCGCGGCCTGGCCCTGCAATTGCGGGTTGGCCGCCAGTTGCCCGGCGAGCTGCGATTGCCCGGCCTGCAAGGCGTTGTTCAGGACCAGGCCCTGACGGTCGACGTTGTAGTCGAGGAACTGGTTGTGCGACAGGCCCTGTCCGTTGGGCGCGACGATGTTGACGATCGGGACGCCGCCCTGGGTTTGCAGTTGCGCGGTGCCGCCGGGGCCGGGCGCGACCACCACACCGCCGGCCATGGCGCCCGGCAGGTGAGCGACCAGGAACAGGCTGGCGATGGCCCAGCGCAGTTTGCCCCGTGGGGAAAGATGAAACGCAAAGGTATTCATTGGCATAAAAAACTCTCCATGTAGTGCGGCATCACGTTGCGCGTTGAGTTGAAGGCCACGGCTGTCGCGCTCAGGTCCGATGGCTGTTGTTCACTGACGTTCATATCTGTAATCCGACCCGCATCAGCCAGGTTTCAGGCTCCCGGTGCAGGCCGGTCGGGGCGTTCAGGCCGCGTTGGTAATCGACATCCACTTGCAGGTTTTTCCAGCCCAGATTGAGGCCGATGCTGGCGCCGCTCAGGCGTTGAACCGGGGCGCCGTGATCGGCCTTGATCCAGCCGTGGTCGAGGCCGACGCGCGGGGTGAACTGCACCGGTAAATCGGTGCGCAGCGGAAGACGCAAGGTGTTGCGCCAGATCGCGCCGCTGGCGCCGGACGCGCTGCTGACCCGGTAACCGCGCACGGCGGAATCGTCGGTGCCGAGCAATTGTTCGATGGCTGGCAGCGGATCCGGGCTGTACTGCAAATTGAGTTGGCTCTGCCATTGCCAGGCTTGCGCGCCGAGCTGGCCGTTGCGCCACTGGCTGAGGCCGGCGCGGTACTTGCGAAACTGTGCCTTGGGCAGGTTTTTGACCTGGCGATCGGCATCGTCGTCGGCGCCGAACCACCGCAATCCCTGGGCGTAATTGACGTCGAGGTTCCACACCGCGCGATCGAGCCAGAACAGATTGAGCCCGGCCTCTGCCACGGTCAGGGTCGGGCTCTGGATGCCGAGGCGGACGTTTTCCAGATAGCTGTCGACGTCCTTGTGCGCCAGTTGCAGGTTGGCGCTGAGCTGATGGCTCTGGTCGCGCCACAACACACGGTCGGCGCGCAGGCTGAGCTGATCGGTGATGCCGGTGCTGTGGAAAGTCAGCGTGCTGAGCTTGAACGGCGCGCGGTATTCGGCGTGGCTGGCGAAGGTGCTGAACGTCCAGTAGCCGTAGGGAATCGCGTAGTAGAGGCTGGCGTTGCGGCTGTAGCGGTCGCCCTGATTGAGGGTGTCGCTGGCGCTGAGACTCAACAGATCGTTGAGCTCGAGCGGACTGTCGAGGGTCAGGCTCAGCGTGTCGCGATCACGGCCGGTGCTGGCGCTGCCGAGGTTGTCGAAACCGGCACCAAGGGCCCAGCGTGACTGCCCCGAGGTGCGCGAGCGCAGGATGATTTTCGACGCACCGGGCTGACTGCCGGGGGCGATGTCGGCGGTCAGATCGAGCGAACGCAGACGGTTCAACTGATCCAGACCCTGTTCCAGATCCCGAAGGTTCAGCGGCTTGCCGAGCATGCCGGGAAACGCCCCGCCGAGCGACACCGGCAAGCTTTGGTCCGCCAGTTCGATGGACTCGATGTAGCCTTCATCGATCAGGATATCCAGCGATTGCCCCGCTGCCGGCGCACTGCTCAAGTATGGCCGACTGGCGATGTAGCCCTTCTCCACGTACAGCGCGGTGATGGTCGCCAGCAGATGGTTGATCTGGCCGACGCCCATGCACGGTGCCAGCAGCGGTTCGATCCGGGCGTTGAGTTTGTCTTTATCGATCAGCGTGACACCACCGATACGCGTACCGCTCAGAGGCCAGCAGCGTTCGTCGGGTTTGATCGATTCAGGAATGGCCGGAGTGGCAGGCGTCGGGCCGAACGCGCCGCGCTCCAGTTGCCGCTTGCGCTGTTCGAGTTGCAGCTGTTGCAGATCGCGCTGTTGCAGTTGCTGCTGGCGCAGTACTTCCTGGCCAGGAGCTGAAGCTTCGGCGGCGAGAACGCTGGGCGCACACACACTCAACAACAAGGCCGACAACAGCGGGCGAGGCAAAGTACGACTACGAGAAACAGCGCAAAGCGAATACGGCACTCAACATCCTTGCAATCAACTGGCTTAATGCCACCCCATCAATAGCGGTGATAGTCAGAGCCTTCCTACGCAAATGCAAGACGCTTCCTACAGCGCTTACATTTCTTAAACAAATGATCAGCTTTTCTTTCAACACCCCCATCTGACGACCGGCGATAAAAATCAATTGCCACAAAATATTACTCACGTCATATTACAGCCGTAATAACAACCCGTTTCCCCAGGTATTACGCCATGACCAGCATGCCCACCGTAGAACCCGATCTCGCCGTACCGGTCAGCGCCCCCAAACCTCCCCTGCTCAAACGCCTGCTGTTGCCCACTGCGGGGCTGGCCGCGTTGGTGTTCGCCGGGCTGTATGCCGTGCATTGGTGGGGCGCCGGTCGATTTCTCGAGGAGACCGACGATGCCTACATCGGCGGCGACGTCACGGTGATCGGGCCGAAGGTCGCCGGTTACATCGAGGAAGTGCTGGTCAGCGACAACCAGAAGGTCAAGGCCGGCGACGTGCTGATTCGCCTCGACGCCCGCGACTACCGCGCCAATCTGGCCAAGGCCGAAGGCGCCGTTGCCGCCGAAGAAGCGCTGCTGGCCAACCTCGACGCCACCGAACAACTGCAGCAAGCGGTGATCGGTCAGGCCCGCGCCGGGATCGATGCCGCCAGCGCCGAAACCGCCCGTTCCCGGGATGACAACGCACGCTACAAGCGTCTGGTGACCACCAATGCAGTCTCGGTTGAAAGCGCGCAACGGGCCGACGCCACCTTCAAGACCGCGCAAGCCCTGAGCGCCAAGGCCCAGGCCGAACTGCTGGCCGCGCAACGCCAACTCACCGTGATCGAAACCCAGAAACAACAGGCCCGCGCCGCCCTCCAGCAAGCCCGGGCCGAGCGTGATCTGGCACAAATCAACCTCGGCTACACCGAACTGCGTGCCCCGGTCGACGGCGTGATCGGCAACCGCCGCGCGCGGGTCGGCGCCTATGCCCAGGCCGGTTCGCAACAGTTGTCGGTGGTACCGGCCAGCGGTCTGTGGGTCGATGCCAATTTCAAGGAAGACCAACTGGCGCGGATGAAACCCGGCCAGCGCGTGAGCATCCGCGCCGACGTGTTGTCCGGCCAGGAATTCCACGGTCGCCTCGACAGCCTCGCCCCGGCCACCGGTTCGCAGTTCAGCGTGCTGCCGCCGGAAAACGCCACCGGCAATTTCACCAAAATCGTCCAGCGCGTGCCGGTGCGGATCCTGCTCGACCCGGCGGACGGTGTGCTCGGCCATCTGCGTCCGGGCCTGTCGGTGACCGCTGAAGTCGACACCCGCGCCCAACCTGAAACCAACGCCGTGGCCAGCGCGCCATGAGCACCGCCCTCACCGCCTCCGCGCAGCCATTCAATGCCACAGACATGGCGACGGCGACCAAGGTGTTCGCCTTCGCCACGATGTGCATCGGCATGTTCATCGCGTTGCTGGACATCCAGATCGTCTCGGCCTCGCTGCGCGATATCGGCGGCGGGTTGTCCGCCGGCACCGATGAAACGGCATGGGTGCAGACCAGTTATTTAATCGCCGAAATCATCGTGATTCCGCTGTCGGGTTGGCTGTCGCGGGTGTTTTCCACGCGCTGGCTGTTCTGCGCTTCAGCGGTCGGCTTTACCCTCGCCAGCCTGCTCTGCGGCATCGCCTGGAACATCCAGAGCATGATCGCCTTTCGCGCGCTGCAAGGGTTTCTCGGCGGGTCGATGATTCCGCTGGTGTTCACCACGGCGTTCTTTTTCTTTACCGGCAAACAGCGAGTGATTGCTGCCGCGACCATCGGCGCCGTGGCGTCGCTGGCACCGACGCTGGGCCCGGTGATCGGCGGCTGGATTACCGATATTTCGTCCTGGCACTGGCTGTTCTACATCAACCTGGTGCCGGGGATTTTCGTCGCCGTGGCGGTGCCGATGCTGGTGAAGATCGATCAGCCGGAACTGTCACTGCTCAAGGGCGCGGACTATTTGAGCATGGTGTTTCTGGCGCTGTTTCTCGGTTGCCTGGAATACACCCTCGAAGAAGGCCCGCGCTGGAACTGGTTCAGCGATCAAACGATTCTGACCACCGCGTGGATCAGTGGCCTCGCCGGGCTGGCCTTCATCGGCCGCACGTTGCACGTGGCCAATCCGATCGTCGACCTGCGCGCGCTCAAGGATCGCAATTTCGCCCTCGGCTGCTTCTTTTCCTTCGTCACCGGGATCGGCCTGTTCGCGACGATTTACCTGACACCGCTGTTTCTCGGCCGGGTGCGCGGCTACGGCGCGCTGGACATTGGTCTGGCGGTTTTCTCCACCGGGGTGTTCCAGATCATGGCGATTCCGCTGTACGCCTTTTTGGCCAATCGCATCGATTTGCGCTGGATCATGATGGCGGGCCTGGCGTTGTTTGCGTTGTCGATGTGGGAATTCAGTCCGATCACCCACGACTGGGGCGCCGGAGAATTGATGCTGCCGCAAGCCTTGCGCGGTATTGCCCAGCAACTGGCGGTGCCACCGGCGGTGACATTGACTTTGGGTGGTTTGGCACCGGCGCGTCTGAAACATGCGTCGGGCCTGTTCAATCTGATGCGCAATCTGGGCGGGGCAATCGGGATTGCCGCGTGCGCGACCATTCTCAACGACCGCACCAACCTGCACTTCACCCGGTTGGCGGAGCATCTGAACAGCAGCAACGAAGCGGTGAATCAATGGCTGGCCCAGGTCGGCGGCAACTTTGCCGCGCTGGGTCAGAGCGGCGATGTCGGCCTCACCGCCAGCCTGCGTCAGCTATGGCTGCTGACCTACCGTGAAGCGCAGACGCAAACCTACGGCGACACGTTCCTGATGATCATGGTGTGCTTCGGCATCGCCACGGCGATGGTGCCCTTGATGCGCAAGGTGCAGCCACCGGCCGCGCCGAGTGCCGATGCACATTGATCGGTCAGGCCTGTGGGGTTTTACGGAAGCCCACGGCCAGACGGTTCCAGCTGTTGATGGTGCTGATTGCGACGCTCAGGTCGACCATCTCTTTGGGCGAGAACTGGGCGGCGACCACTTCGTAGTCTTCGTCCGGGGCGTGGGTCAGGCTCAACTGGGTCAGGGTTTCGGTCCACAGCAGCGCGGCGCGTTCACGTTCGGTGAAGAACGGCGCTTCACGCCATGCGGTCACGGCGAACAACCGGCGCGGGGTTTCGCCGCCCTTGATCGCGTCGGCGGTGTGCATGTCGATGCAGAACGCGCAGCCGTTGATCTGCGAAGCGCGCAGCTTGACCAGTTCGATCAGGGTCTTTTCCAGCGGCAGTTTCGAGACGGCGGTTTCCAGGGCGATCATCGCTTTCAGGGCATCTGGGGACGCGGTGTAGAAATCGATACGAGGTTTCATGGCGACTCTCCGGGGCAAATAAATGTGTGGCTACGGTAGTCCCGGGGCCGGGTCAGGCAAATAGCCAATCTCCCGGAAGTCGGGTAGGCCACTCCTCTGGCGTCAGAAAAGAAAGTGTAAATGGGCAATTGCCAGCACTCGTTCCGCGACACTAGAATGCGATCAATTCTTAATTGCACTCTTGATTGCAGCCAGGCAACGGATGCCCGAAACGAGTATCTGCTCTTCATGTCGCCCCTCGACCCGCCGTTGAATCAGCAAGTCCACAGCCTCTACAGCGAACACCACGGGTGGCTGCAGGGGTGGTTGCAGCGCAAGCTGGGCAATCGTTGCGATGCGGCCGATCTGGCGCACGACACCTTCATGCGCCTGCTAACCCGTCAGGTGATCAAGCCACTGGGCAGCGAACCCCGGGCGTTGCTGACGCACATCGCCAAAGGCCTGGTGATCGACCGCTGGCGGCGTCAGGACCTTGAGCGCGCCTATCTGGAAACCATCGCGCACCTGCCGGCTGCCGAAGTGCCCTCGCCGGAAACCCGCTACCTGATTCTCGAGACCCTGTGGCGCATCGAAGCGCTGCTGCGCGAACTGCCCGAGCAGACCCGCGATACGTTCCTGCTGTCACAGATCGAAGGCCTGACCTACGCGCAGATCGCCACGCGCCTGAGTGTTTCGCTGATCACCGTCAAGCGGCACATGCGTGCCGCGTTCATTGCCTGTCTGAGTGTCGCCTGATGAATTCGTCGATGATCAATCCGCAGATTCTCGGCGAAGCCGCCGACTGGCTGGTGCAACTGCACTCCGGCGCCGCCACTCCGTCAGATCACCAGGCCATCGCTCAATGGCGCACACGCAGCGCCGAGCATGCCATCGCCTGGCAACGGGCCGAAGCCCTGCTGGGGGATTTACGCAGCGTGCCGGCCAACGTCGCGATCCAGACCTTGAAACGCGCGTCCCGCAAAGAAGGCCTGAGCCGCCGCCAGACCCTCACCCGCCTCGGCTTGCTGTTGATGGCCGGGCCGCTGGGCATCGCCTCGCAACATGTGCCGTGGCAGCAATGGACCGCCGACCAGCGCACCGCCGTTGGCGAGCAGAAGAACCTGCAATTGCCGGACGGCACTCAACTGGTGCTCAACACCGACAGTGCCGTGGACATCGCTTTCAGCCCGGTGGAGCGTCGCGTCCTGCTGCTCAACGGCGAAGTGCTGATCAACACCGCCACAGACGCCGGCGCCCGTCCGTTCATTGTCGAAACCCCGCAGGGTGTGGCCCGCGCACTGGGCACGCGATTCTGCGTGCGCACCGAGGGTTCGCGCAGCCAGGTCTCGGTGCTTGAGGGCCAGGTGCAGATCACCCCGCAACTGCTCAAGCAGAACGCGATTCTCCAGGCCGGCGAGCGCCAGCGCTTCAAGCTCAACAGTTTCGAAAGCGCCGAAACCTTCGACACCGCGTCCCTGGCCTGGGACAAAGGCATGCTGCTGGCCAGCAACATGCGTCTCGACGAATTGCTCGGCGAGTTGAGCCGCTATCGCCGGGGCGTGCTGCGCTGTCATCCGGACGTGGCGGCGATGCGTGTGTCCGGAGCGTTTTCCCTGCGCGACACCGACGCCAGCCTGCGTTTGCTCAGCGATACGTTGCCGCTGAACATCAACAGCCTGACCCGTTATTGGCTGTCGGTGGAACCGCGTGTCTGAGCCCTCGGAAAATATTTTCAATATTCGCTGATACCTTTTCGCGACTCGTCCGGTGAGTGGATAGACCTTTCAATTCCACGCCCCCGACAGGAACACCGAATGACCGCAATGCCATCGCCCCGCCCCGCCACCTTTGCGCTCAAGGCCTTGAACCTGAGCCTGGCCCTGGCCTTCAGCGCACTGCTGCCGACCGCCGCCCACGCCGCCGACAGCGTCAGTGAAAGCGCCAGCCGCAGCGTCAACATCGGCCCCGGCCTGCTCAGCCATGTGCTGGCGCAATTTGCGGTCAGCGTCGGCGTGCCGATGTCGTTCGATCCGGCGCAACTGGGCAATCGCCAGAGCCCCGGCCTGCAAGGCAGTTACACCGCGCAGAGCGGTTTTGCCCGGTTGCTGGAAGGCAGCGGTTTCGAGCTGATCAGCACCGGCCACAATGGCTACACCGTGGCGCCGAAAGTCGCGGCGGACGGCGCGCTGGAACTCGGCGCCACCAACGTCAGCGCCCTGCACGACGACAGCGGCGACACCTTTGGCGGCGAACAGGTCGCCCGCCGCGCGCAGATCGGCATGCTCGGCAATCAGGAGGTCAATGATCTGCCCTTCAGCGTTACCAGCTACACCGCCAAGACCATGGCCGACCAACAGGCCCAGACCGTTGGCGATGTGTTGCTCAACGACTCATCGGTGCGCCAGTCCAACGGCTTCGGCAACTTCTCGCAGATGTTCATGATCCGCGGCCTGCCGCTGGCCTCCGATGATATTTCCTATAACGGCCTGTACGGCGTGCTGCCCCGGCAGATCATCGCCGTCGAAGCGCTGGACCGGGTGGAACTGTTCAAGGGGCCGAACGCGTTCGTCAACGGCGTGACCCCGAGCGGCAGCGGCATCGGTGGCGGGATCAACCTGCAACCCAAACGCGCGCTGGACACGCCGACCCGCAGCGTCACCCTCGACTACAGCGCCGACGGCCGGGTCGGCGGACATCTGGATCTGGGCCAGCGCTTTGGCGAGGACAACCGCTTCGGCGCGCGGGTCAACCTGATGCAGCGCGAGGGCGACACCGCCGTCGATGACGAAGACCAGCGCTCGTCGCTGTTCACCGTCGGCCTGGACTATCGCGGCGATCGCCTGCGGGTCTCGACCGATTTCGGCTATCAGAAGCAGGTCATCAACCAGGGTCGCTCGGTGATCTATGTCGATTCGAGCCTGACCAAAGCCCCCAAAGTGCCGCACGCCAATGCCAGCTACGCCCAGAGCTGGAGCTACTCGCAACTCGAAGACACCTTCGGCATGGCCCGCGCCGAGTACGACCTGAACGACAACTGGACGGCCTACGTGTCCGGCGGCGCCAAGCACACCCGCGAGAACGGCGTGTACTCGTCGCTGACCGTCACCGACCTCGACGGCAATGCCCGTGGCGGCATGCTCTACTCGCCCCACGACGAAGACAACCAGAGCGCCATGGCCGGACTCAACGGCCGCTTCGACACCGGCCCCGTCACCCATCAATTGAACCTCGGCTGGGCGGGTATCTGGGGCGAGCAGCGCTCGGCGTTCGAAACCATTGGCACCGCCGGACGCTACAGCACCAACCTGTACAACGTCACCGACAAGCCGCGCCCGGCGCCCACCTCGTTCGCCAGCGACATCAGCGACCCGCGTATCACCGGCAAGAACACCCTGCGCAGCGAGGCGATTTCCGACACCCTCGGCTTCGTCGATGACCGCATCCTGCTGACCCTCGGCGTGCGCCGCCAGGAACTGAAAGTCGACGGCTGGAGCACCGCCACCGGCGCCCGCACGTCGAGTTATGAAGAGTCGATCACCACCCCGGTCTACGGCCTGGTGATCAAGCCGTGGGAACACCTGTCGTTCTACGCCAACCGCATTGAAGGCCTGGCCAAGGGCCCGACACCGCCGACCACCGCGATCAACCGCGACGAAACCTTCGCCCCGGTACGCAGCAAGCAGATCGAGGCCGGCATGCGCCTGGACATGGGCAGCTACGGCGCCAACCTCGGCGTCTATCGCATCGAGCAACCGTCGAGCTACACCCAGGACGGAATCTTCCGGGTCGATGGCCAGCAGACCAACAAAGGCGTGGAACTCAACGTCTACGGCGAACCGCTTGATGGCCTGCGCCTGCTCAGCGGCGCAACGCTGATGAAGACTGAACTGGAAGGCAGCAGCAACGGTGTGAATGACGGCAACCGCGCCGTCGGCGTACCGCGCTTCCAGTTCAACCTCGGCGCCGACTGGGACATTCCGGGCCTCGAAGGCGCCGCCCTCAGCGCGCGGATGTTGCGCACCGGCGGTCAGTACCTGAACGCGGCCAACACCCAGAGCATTCCGGCGTGGAACCGCTTCGACCTCGGCTCGCGCTACGCCTTCAAGCTGGATGAAAAGCAGATCACCCTGCGGGCCAATCTGGAAAACGTCGCCAACGAAGCCTATTGGGCTTCGGCCAACGGCGGTTACCTGACCCAGGGCACGCCGCGCACGCTGAAGGTTTCGGCGACCGTGGACTTCTGATCACACGCGGTCACACCGTCAACGCAACGAAAAAGAGCAGGCCATGGCCTGCTCTTTTTTTGCCTCGATGTTCAGCGATCCGAGCGCAGCAATTCGCCGAGGCCGACGTCCATCGACAATACGGCCGCGCGATTGCGGCCGGCGTTCTTGGCCTGGTACAGCGCCGCGTCCGCGCGCTGGATGAACAGCTCGGGGCTGTCGTTGCCCAGCGGAATAAACGAATAGCAGCCCAGGCTCACCGTCAGATAACCGGTGGGCGAGCCGCTGTGGGTGATGTGTTTGTCCATGACGCTGCGGCGGATCTGCCCGGCAATCGCCAGCGCGCCGTTGATGTCGGTGTCCGGCAGCAATACTGCGAACTCTTCTCCGCCATAGCGCACCGCCAGATCGGATTTGCGCTGGCAGCAGTTTTTCACCACCTGCGCGACCTGCGTCAGGCAATGGTCGCCGGCCACATGGCCGTAGGCATCGTTGTAGCGTTTGAAGAAATCGATATCGAGCATGATCAGGCTGACCGGGCTCGACTGCCGCGCACCCCGGGCAAACTCCACTTCCAGCGAACGCTCGAACAGGCGCCGGTTTGCCAAGCCGGTGAGGCTGTCGTGAGTCGCGATCTGCTCCAGCGCCCGCTGGGCCTTGCGCAGGTTTTTCTCGATCCGCTCGCCATCGCGCACCTGATGAATGAACACCCAGCCGAACAGCCCCACGCCGAGCATCACCAGCGCCACGATCACGCTGGACTGGAACGCCCGGTCATGCCAGCCCTGGAGAATCGTGTCCCGCGATGAAGAGGCGGACACCACCAGCGGATAACTTTCCAGCTGCCGGTAACCGTAAAGACGCGTCACACCGTCGACCACCGAATCGATCATCGCGGTGCCGGCGGAGGCGTTGGGCAACAGCTTCTGATAGATCTCGCCCTTGGCCAGCGAGGTACCGATCAGGGCCTCGTCGAACGGCCGCCGGGCGAGCAAGGTGCCGTCGATCAGGCCGAGGAACATGGTGCCGTTGTCGTCCAGGCTGAAGCTTTTGAAGAACTTGTCGAAGTACGACATCTTGATCCCGGCCAGCAACACGCCCTGGAAATTGCCGGCGCGGTCGTTGACCCGTTTCGAGATCGGGATAATCCACTCGCCGTTCTCGCGGCTGCGGATCGCCGGGCCGATGTGCGCCACACCCGACACGTTCTGCTGGTGAAACTTGAAGTACTCGCGATCCGCCACGCCATTGCCGCGCGGCAGATCCGGGAACGAGGTAATCACCCACTGCCCTTCGCGGTCGAACAGGAACATGCCGTGCAACTGCTCCAGTTGCTGCACCCGCCGTGCGAGGGTTTTCTGCAAGCGAGGTTTCTGCACCGCGCCATAACCGTCTTCCTGAATCCAGTCGACCAGGCTGGTCATCACCAGATCCGCCGCCAGAAAGGTGTCTTCGGCCTGCTGCGCCATGGCCCGGGTCAGGTTGGCCGACGACATCTGCGCGTTAGCCAGATCCTGACGCCGCGACTGTTCGATCTGCAAATACAGCAGACCGGACAGGCACAGACACACGGCAACGATGAACAACACCGCCGCCTTGCGCAGGGGCAAACGCTTGAGGGTGCCGCCGGGGGCCTGATGCGGATCGTGGATGGGGATAGGCAAAAGCGTGTCCTGGGCAGGTACGACAGGGGCAAAGGCCCGAAACCCTTGTTTTTTGTGAGCGTAGCCCACCGGGTTGTATGGGGCAACCAAGTGCCACCGCGACAATCCCGACCCTGTTGCTATCGGCGCGCAGGGCAATTGGATGACCTGCGACACAAATTATTTTTGCCTGCCCGTTTTTGCCCGCATCAACCCTGACGGGCCAACCGCCGCATCGCACTGTGCAGATGCGCCTGCGCACTTTCCGGATCGCCCTCACGCATCTGCTCGTACGCCCGTTGCGCAATCGCGTGCGGCACCGGTTTCAACACCCGTTGCGTGGCCATCGCCAGCAGTTGCACTTGCGCGGCGCGCTCAAGGTAATACAGATCGTCCCAGGCTTCGGCGATGGTCGGCGCCGCAACAATCACCCCGTGATTCTTCAGGAACAGAATGTCGGCCTCGCCCATGACACCGGCAATCCGGTCGCCTTCGCGCTCGTCAAGCGCCAGCCCGTTGTAATGCTCGTCCACCGCCGTGCGCCCGTAGAACTTCAGCGCGGTCTGGCTCAGCCACAACATCGGCGGCCCCTCCAGCAGGCACAACGCCGTCGCGTTCGGCATGTGCGTGTGGAATGCGACCTTCACCCGTGGCAGTCGCTGATGCAGGCGCGCATGAATATAGAAAGCAGTGGCCTCCGGCCGGCCCTCGCCGTCCACCACGTTGCCGTCGAAGTCGCAGACCAGCAGGTTGTGCGCCGTCACTTCGGAAAACGCATAGCCGTAGGGATTGACCAGAAACAGGTCATCGTGCCCCGGCAACATCGCCGAAAAGTGATTGCAGATCCCCTCCTCCAAGCCGTGCAGCGCCGCTAGTTGAAAGCACGCTGCCAGCTCGCGACGGGCGGTGATGATGGCTTCGCTGTCGAGGTTCAACGAGCCGGAACGCGCGGGTCGGGCGCTGCCAGTCAGGGTATGGGCCATGGCGAAACTCCTTTCTTACCAGCCGATGGACGCGAACAGCGGGAGCACTTCGTCCAGCGTATTGAGGATCGCGTCGGGCCGGTAGTCCGGCAGCAACTGACGACCGGTCCCACGGTCAATCCATACGCAGCGAAAATGCATGTCGCGGGCCGCCGTGTGATCGAGCATCGGGCTGGCGCAGATGTGCACCACCTGATCGCGGCTGACGCCCAATTGTTCATGAGCGTAGTCGAACAGCCGCGGCGCCGGTTTGTAGGCGCCGGCCTGTTGCGCGGTGATCACCCGGTCGATGTGGCCACCGAGTTGAGCGACGTTGCCGGCGATGATGTCGTCATCGGTGTTGGAAACGATGCACAGCTTGAAACCCTTGGCCTTGAGCTGCGCGAGGGTCTCGACGACTTCGGGAAACGGCGGCATCTGCGGAATCGCGGCGGCCAGGCGCTGACTGTCTTCGCTGGCACTCGCCAAGCCCAGTTCTTCCAGGGCCAGTTGCAGGCCGAGGGTGCTGAGTTCGCGGAACGAGCGGTGCGGCGGTGTCTGTTCCAGGCGATGTTCGTGGCGGTCGTAAACCTCGATCAGGCGCCCGGCATCGACCCGGTGCTCGCCCTTCTCGCTCAGGATCCGCTCGGCCACGGCGCGCAGGCCTTCGTCCCATTGAATCAAGGTGCCGTAGCAATCGAAGGTCAGCCATTGCGGGCGCGGTGTGTTGATCAAGGTCATGGGGCATTCCTCTGCATGTGAGGGCTTCAGCTTATGAACTCGGGGTGATAGTGTGAAATTAAATAATTAGCCAACCGTCAGTTGCCAAACAAATATCGAGACCGCCGCCATGCTGGATCTGGAACTGCTGAAAACCTTCGTCTGCGTGGTTGATGAAGGCAGCTTCACCCGCGCCGCCGAACGCGTCCACCGCACTCAATCCACGGTCAGCCAACAGGTGCGCAAACTCGAAGACCTGGTCGGCCACGCCCTGCTGCTGCGTGACCGAACCGGGCTGAACGTCAGCGTCACCGAGCACGGCGAACTGCTGATCCACTACGCCCGCCGTCTGCTGGCCTTGTCCGCCGAGGCCAGCGAAGCCCTGGCCAGCGATCTGGATCTGGAGATCCTGCGCATCGGCATGCCGGAAGACTTCGACGCCCGACGCATGGCGCTGATCCTCGCCGGCTTCACCCGCAGCCACCCGCAAGCGCGGCTGGAAACCGTCAGCGGCATGAGCCTCGACCTGCGTCAACGCCTCGACAGCGGCGAAATCGACATCGCCCTGATCAAACGCGAACCCGACAGCGGCCCCGCCTGGGCCACCTGGCCGGAACGACTGGTGTGGGTCAAAGGCGTGGAATTCGATGCCTCCATAGGCGTGCTGCCGCTGGCGCTGTTTCCCCAGGGCTGCCTGTACCGACAACGGGCAATCCGCCTGCTCGACGTGGCGCAACGCCCTTGGCGGGTGGCCTTCGGCAGCCACAGCCTGACCGGCATTCAGGCGGCGGTCGCCTCAGGGCTTGGGGTTTCGGTGCTACCGGCGTCGGCAGTGTTGCCGGAGCATCGGGTGTGCACGGATTTGCCGCCGCTGCCGCCGACGGAGCTGGCGCTGGTCAGCCGCGAGGGGGTGTTGAGTGGATTGCAGCGGGGTTTGGTGGAGTTTTTGCGGGGGGAATTGGGGGTGGATGCGGGGGGATTTGCTTGAGGTTGATCGCAAAAAAACAGGCGCCTTTTCAGGCGCCTGTTTTTATGATCGGTCAACGCGACGGCGGCACTCGAATATCCCCCGCCCGACACTGGGTTTTCACGCCCTTGCCGCAGGCGCCGAATTGCAGGTCCTTGCCCATGCACACGCGCACTTCCGAGAGTTCCGGGCCGTTGCAGATCACCGCGATACCGTCTGACGGGATGCCCGGATTGCTCCTGCGAAACAGGTCGGCAATTTCCTGCGCTTCGAAGTAATAAGAGCTACTGAACGGTTGCAGCTCTTGCGGGATTTTCACCGCCGCCACGGCCTTGTCCGCTTCGTCCAGATAGCCCATGGCGCCGAGACCGCTGCAGGTGCCGTGCTTGCTCCATTCGTGATCGAGCAGTTTTTTGGTCGGGAACAGCGTCAGGCCTTTGGCCGTTTCGGCGGCCGACAGGTTGGTCAATGGCGGGCAGGATTGCGGCCAGCCGCCCTTGGCGTATTGCGGCCACAGGCCATGCAGGACAAAACCGTAGCCCTTGCCGGTGCATTGCGGGTCGTCCTTGTGGGTCAGGCAGAACGTCGGCGACCAGGACAAGGTCAGCAGGTAGTAATCGAATACCCCCGCCACCGATTCCGCTTTGCTGGCGGACGACTGGCGCGCCGAACTCAGGCCGATGCTACCGACCGTCAGCGCAATCAGCGCCATAATTGTAAAAAGCTTTTTCATGTTCCCGTTCCTTGGGACGCGTGCGTCCGTGGTTTCTGTGGTTCGACCATCACTTGGCCAGACGCTGATTGAGTCATGCCCGTGTTGCAAGCGCATGACGCAGGGCAAAACCTGCATTACTTTGAAAGGACTACGATGAAGTTGAAATCACCACAGGGAACCGACATGAGTAAAGCAGACGAACTCGCCGCGAAACTCAAACAAACCCGGCACACCCATGCTGACCAAATCACCTGCGCCGAACTGGAAATCGATTGCTGGCCGGCTCAGGTCTACGCGTTGTATCACCGTATCGAGGGCTGGTTGCAACCGGTCACCGAGGTAGGACTGAAGATTCGGCGAAATCCTACCCATGTTTGCGAAAGTTCACCGGATGGCGAGACCCACGACTACGCCATCGACCAGTTGGTCATCGAAGCCAATCACCACAGCCTCACGTTCGACCCCATTGCCCGCTTCACCGAAGACGGCTCGGGGCGTGTGCAAATCGTCCTGCCGGGGCGCGAAGCATCGCTGCTGCGCACGGTCGACGAACACGGCGAAAGTCATTGGTGGTTGCAGACGCTTGAGACCGGGCAACAGCTGGATGCGATTGCGTTGACGGAAAACAACCTGCTGCTGGTGGTTCAGGAGGGACTTGGGTTGTAGGTCGAACCTGACAAAACTGTAATCCACGCCTCAGCCGGCTGAAAGCTGCTGCGGGTTAGCTTCTCCGTCATTGGTCAAACGGGGACTTCCAGCGCATGCCTTCTACCACCTCAAGACGCACCTTCGTCAAAGGCCTCGCCGCCGCCGGTCTGCTCGGTGGCCTCGGCCTGTGGCGCATGCCGGTCTGGGCCTTGAACAGCCCCGGCCAGGTCAACGAGCTGAGCGGCACCGATTTCGAGCTGTTCATCGGCGAAACCCCGGTCAACTTCACCGGCCAGCCCCGCACCGCGATGACCATCAACGGCAGCCTGCCCGGCCCGCTGCTGCGCTGGCGCGAAGGCGACACCGTGACGCTGCGGGTGCGCAACCGCCTCAAGGACAGCACGTCGATCCACTGGCACGGCATTCTGTTGCCGGCCAACATGGATGGCGTGCCGGGCCTGAGTTTCAAGGGCATCGAGCCGGGTGGCGTGTACGTCTACCAGTTCAAGGTTCGCCAGCACGGCACCTACTGGTATCACAGCCATTCCGGCTTGCAGGAGCAGGCCGGCGTCTACGGGCCACTGGTGATCGATGCCCGGGAGCCCGAGCCGTTCCAGTACGACCGCGAGTACGTGGTGATGCTCAGCGACTGGTCCGACGAAGACCCGGCCAGCCTGATGAAGACCCTGAAAAAGCAGTCCGACTACTACAACTTCCACAAGCGCACCGTCGCTGATTTCATCCACGACGTCGGCGAAAAAGGCTGGGGCGCGACCGTCGCCGATCGCACGATGTGGGCGCAGATGAAGATGAATCCCACCGACATCGCCGACGTCAGCGGCGCCACGTACACCTTCCTGATGAACGGCCACGCCCCGGATGACAACTGGACCGGCCTGTTCCGCCCCGGCGAAAAATTGCGTCTGCGGCTGATCAACGGCTCGGCCATGAGCTACTTCGACGTGCGCATTCCCGGATTGAAAATGACCGTGGTCGCCGCCGACGGCCTGCACGTCAAACCGGTCAGCGTCGACGAATTGCGCATCGCCGTGGCGGAAACCTATGACGTGATCGTCGAACCCGCCGCCGACGCCTACACCCTGTTCGCCCAGGCCATGGACCGCACCGGTTATGCCCGAGGCACCCTCGCCACCCGCGCCGGTTTGTCGGCTCCGGTGCCAGCGCTGGACCCACGCCCGCTGGTGACCATGGACGACATGGGTATGGGCGGCATGGATCATGGTTCGATGGACATGAGCGGCATGGATCACTCGAGCATGAACATGGGCCCGATGCAGGCGCACCCCGACAGCGAAAAGGACAACCCGCTGGTGGACATGCAAGCCATGACCACCGCGCCGAAACTCGACGACCCCGGCCTCGGCCTGCGCAACAACGGGCGTCGCGTCCTGACCTACGCCGACCTGCGCAGCACCTTCGAAGACCCGGATGGCCGCGATCCGAGCCGCACCATCGAACTGCACCTGACCGGCCACATGGAGAAATTCGCCTGGTCGTTCAACGGCATCAAGTTCTCCGACGCCGAGCCGCTGCGCTTGAAGTACGGCGAGCGTATCCGCCTGGTGCTGGTCAACGACACGATGATGACCCACCCCATTCACCTGCACGGCATGTGGAGCGATCTGGAAGACGAAAACGGCGACTTCCAGGTGCGCAAACACACCATCGACATGCCGCCCGGCTCCCGCCGCAGCTACCGCGTCACCGCCGATGCGCTCGGCCGTTGGGCCTATCACTGCCATCTCCTGTACCACATGGAAATGGGCATGTTCCGCGAAGTGCGGGTGGAAGAATGAGGACGCCGACCATGACTCGATTTGCCGCGTTTTCGTTGTCACTCCTGTCGATGGCCCAGGCCTTCGCCGCCAGCGACATGCAGGGCATGGATCACAGCCGGATGGCTGATATGCAAGGCATGGATCACAGTCAAATGACCGACATGCAAAGCATGGACGACGGCATGATGCAGCCCGCCGCGCCGACCGAAAGCCGCACGCCGATCCCGGCACTGACCGACGCCGACCGCGCCGCTGTGTTCACCAGCCACGCCGGACACCAAGTCCACGACAGCGCCATCAACACTTACTTCCTCGCCGACAAACTTGAATGGCAGGACGCCGACGACGCCAGCACCCTGGCCTGGGATTTGTCCGGCTGGATCGGCGGCGACATCGATCGGCTGTGGCTGCGCTCCGAGGGCGAACGCAGCAACGGCAAGACCGAAGACGCGGAAATTCAGGCGCTGTGGGGCCACGCGATTTCGCCGTGGTGGGACGTGGTCAGTGGCGTGCGTCAGGACTTCAAACCCGGCGCTCCGCAAACCTGGGCCGCGTTCGGCCTGCAGGGCATGGCGCTGTACAACTTCGAAGCCGAAGCCACGGCATTCCTCGGCGAAAACGGCCAGAGCGCGGTGCGGCTGGAGGGCGACTACGACATCCTGCTGACCAATCGCCTGATCCTGCAACCGACCGCCGAACTCAACGTCTACGGCAAAAACGACCCGCAACGCGGGATCGGTTCGGGCCTCGCGAACACCGAAGCCGGGCTGCGCCTGCGCTATGAAATCCGCCGCGAATTCGCGCCCTATATCGGCGTGACCTGGAACCGCACCTACGGCCACACCGCCGATTACGCACGGGAAGAAGGCGAGGATCGCAGTGAAGCGCGACTCGTCCTCGGCGTACGGCTGTGGTTCTGAATCCCATCAAAAAACAACACCGAGGTCTTGCATGCGCACATTGAAAATCTCCCTCGTCCTCGCCAGCGGTTTGCTCCTGAGCACCCTGGCCCAGGCCCATCCGAAACTGCTGTCGTCGACTCCGGCCGAAGGTGCCGACGGCGCGGCGCCCGGCAAAATCGAATTGCGCTTTTCGGAGGATCTGCTGACCCAGTTCTCCGGCGCCAAACTGGTCATGACCGAAATGCCCGGCATGGCTCATTCGCCGATGCCGATGAAGGCCAAAGTCAGCGCTGGCAGCGACCCGAAAACCATGCTCGTCACCCCGCTCTCGCCCTTGCCGGCCGGCACCTACAAGGTCGAATGGCGCGCGGTGTCGTCGGACACGCACCCGATCACCGGCAACGTCACGTTCAAAGTGAAGTGAGCGATGGCTGAACTGATCAACATCCTCCTGCGTCTGGCGCTGTATGTGGATTTGCTGCTGTTGTTCGGGCTGGCGTTGTTCGGGCTGTACAGCGTTGACGCAGTGCTGCGGTTTCGGCCGATGCTACGCGGGATGGCGTTGATCGGGGCACTGCTGTCAGTGGCGAGTCTGGTGCTGATGACCCGCGCCATGAGTGGCGAAACGGAGTTCGCGGCGCTGTGGCCACACCTGCAAATGATGGTGCTGGAAACCGACGTCGGGCTGGCGTGGGCGCTGCGGATGATTGCACTGATCGCCGTGGTGATCTGGCCGGGATTGTGGCTGGCGTCGATGGCTGGCGCCGTCGCCCTCGCCTCGCTGGCCTGGAGCGGACACGGGGCGATGGATAACGCGTGGCATCTGCTCAGCGACATCCTGCACCTGCTCGCGGCGGGTGCGTGGCTGGGCGCCATGCTCGCGTTGATCTTGATGTCGCGGCTCGACGCACTGTGCAGCGAGGCGCGCGTTCGTTCGCTGGCCGATTCCGTCAAACGCTTCGAAGGCGTCGGCGCGGCGATTGTGCTCATCCTCTCGGTCACCGGCGTGGCGAATTACCTGTTCATCGTCGGTCCGACACTGGGCGAAGTCCTGCTCGGCACCTACGGCATTCTGCTGTCGATCAAAGTTGCGTTGTTCGGGGGCATGCTGGTGCTGGCCGCGTTGAACCGCTTCCACCTCGGGCCGTTGCTCGAACAATCGTTGCGCGCCGGGCAGCATCAAGTGGCGGCAAACGCCTTGCGCCGCAGCGTGGCATTGGAGCTGGTGATTGCGCTGTTGATCGTGGGACTGGTGGCGTGGCTGGGCACGTTGAGCCCGGAACCGGGATGACACCCGGCAAACGCATTCACTACACTGGCCCGCACTCCCACTGCACAAGCCCGATCCCCATGACAACTCCAAAAAGCACGATGATCTTCTGCGGCCTGCTGGCCATGACTGGCGCCGCCCAGGCACAAGAACCGGCCTCGCACCTCGACACTGTTCAGCAACAGGGCCAGTTGCGCGTCTGCACCACCGGCGACTACAAACCCTACACCTTCAAACGCCCGGACGGCGGATTCGAAGGCATCGACATCGCCATGGCGCAATCCCTGGCCGACAGCCTCGGCGTCAAGGTCGAATGGGTGCAGACCACCTGGAAAACCCTGATGCCGGACATGCAGGCCGGCAAATGCGACATCGGCGTCGGCGGCATTTCGGTGACCCTCGAACGCCAGAAAAAAGCCTTCTTCAGCAACACCCTCGACGTCGACGGCAAGATCCCGCTGGTGCGCTGCGCCGACCAGTCCAAATACCAGACCATCGACCAGATCAACCAACCGAACGTGCGCCTGGTCGAACCCGCCGGCGGCACCAACGAAGCCTTCGTCCACGCCTTCCTGCCCAAAGCGCAACTGGCGTTGCACGACAACGTGACCATCTTCGAGCAACTGCTCGACAACAAGGCTGACGTGATGATCACCGACGCTTCCGAAGCCCTCTACCAACAAAAACTCAAACCCGGCCTGTGCGCCGTCAACCCGAGCCAGTTCATGCAATACGGCGAAAAAGCCTACCTGCTACCGCGCGACGACATCAGCTGGAAACTCTACGTCGACCAGTGGCTGCACCTGAGCAAAGTCACCGGCAAATACCAGAAAGTGCTGAGCGAATGGATCGCCGTACCAGCGGCCCAGTAACCCTCAATCGTCATGCATCAGGCCGGAGCTGTACTGGTTGAAACTGTTACCGATATTGCTCCCGCCGAACTTCAACGTATTCACGTTACGCGCCTGCGGCGACTGACAGCCGCTGGAGAAACAACGGGTGGTGGTCAAGCCACCGGAGCCGGAGCAGGCGCTTAGAACCGAGATGGTGGCGACGAGCAACAGCGCTTTGAGTGGATTGTTCATGGTGTGTGGCGCTCGGGGGGGATCGGGATTTTGTAGAGGGATCGTAGGCCTGCGCGGGTGGCGGGAAGATGAAACTTGCGGGGGTTTCAGCGTGGGTTCAGGTTGAACCCACGCCTAACGATCAACCCTCCGCGACAGAGGGTTGCTCGAACCTACTTCGGCTCGACGTTATCCAGCGCCTGATTCACCGCCAAAGACCCCAACATCACCAGCTGCGCAATGCCGATGGCGGTTTTGCGGTGGGCGGGCTCCAGGGTGGCGGCGAAGTTGTTGAGCATTTCGGAGGCTGAACCGAGTGATTCGCTGGCGTTGGCGAGCAGGGATTCGGTGTCGTAGGCCGGGTTGGCGAAGTACATCGGGTCATGTCGGGTGTGGCTGCCCATGATCCGTTGCTGTGGGGTGAGGTAGTGATCGAGGGCGCGCTCGGCGGCTTCGTTCAGGGTTCGTGAATCGGGGAATTTGTAGGGGGAGACTGGATCGGTTTCTGGTGGGTTGGGTGTTGGTTTGAACATGGATGAAACTCCTAACACTTTTAGTGAAGGCTTCACCCTTTCGCTACCAAACGAAGGGTGGCGGCCATGAACAGGTTGGTAGACCGGGTGTTAGGAGCCGGCGCGCCCGAAGACGCCCTGTACATGACCACCATAGACCCCGATCGAAAGCACGACCGGAGACGATGACGCTGTACATCTAACACACGGGCTACCAAACCCGATCACTGGTTTTCAGTGACCCGAGAACGATAGAAGCCACGGCCTAGACGCACAAGCCGGCGGATTCTGTCTTAGGTGTAGGGGGTGGCGCAAGGATGTGTAGGGCCTGGATGACGAGAGAATGAGTCATTTAAACGAGCGAGTTTTTATGTTTAAAACATGCGCAAGGATTTCTGACTAGCGAATAGCCTCGCCTAGCGCATGGCCACAGTCGGACAGCTGACGGATTGGGTTAGCTGACCCTTCCGGCCTCGAAGAGAAGGCTTCAGCGCGCCAAAAAACCTTGTATCACTTTCGTACCACCCATCTCCTATCCCACTAAGCGGAACAACCAATACTCCTCGCTGGTGCGCGTGCCTGCGCTTCAATCCCAAGCGCTCCCGTGCGAGCAAATAGCACCCGGGCGAGAGTGCCAACTAACTCGGGACTTTCAGCGGCGTGGTTTCCCCCTGATTAACACATTACTTTTTCAGGATGGGTTCCTAAAAATTGGCACCCGATACTGATTCATAAATGGTGAACGACTGTGAAGGCGCATCAACCAACCCGCACCCTCGCTGTGATTCTTAGTTTTTTTGCCCGATACGTTCACCATCGCAGCACCCATCCCCAGTGCCGTTCGGCCCCATACAAAGCTGCGGAAAAAAGACCATTTAGACCCAAGACGCGGCGAGGGAGCTACGGCGCGCGCCGTACGCAAACGTATCAAGGTCTAAAAAATCTTTTTTTGAAGCAGATTTTTATGACTATTTTCAGGATATATTTCGAAGAATTGCCAATGCTGAGGATATAGGCGATCGGTGACGGGGCATCTTGATTGAGCAGAGAGACAATATGTTGCGATCAAAAAACATCACAAAAAGTCAGCCATCAAACCAAGCTAAGGAGAGCGCATCAATGAATAGTATTGCTCAACCGATAAGAGCAAACTCTTTAGGAGATACAACAGCAGAAAATGACAGCCGGATGTTGTCAGATGCTTTTGTCGCCACAGCCGATTTTCGGTCACTAATTGAGTCCGACGATAGAACGGTGGTTGTAGGGCGCAGGGGAACAGGAAAAAGTGCTCTATATATAGAACTACAAAAACACTGGAAAAAAGATAAAAAAGTAATCGTTATATCTTTCTCGCCAGAGGATACAGAAATAATCGGATTTCGATCACTATTGAGGCCCTTCTCAGACTCCTTCAATCTTTCCAGAGCAGTTACAAAACTACTCTGGAAATACACTATACTTATGGAGATGGCAAACTACGTATCATCAAACTACAAACTAACATCTTTAATAGAACGGGACAGCCTTCTTAGTTCTCACCTCGCGCGCTGGAATGAAACTAAAGGTGGTTACCTTACTAAATGCCGAAGCATAGCAAAACTATTCCTGACCTCTGTTTATCCAGAGGAGGCAGTTGGAGACCTTCCCGGCAATCTAGAATTAAGCCAACTAGAAGAAAAAGCTTTAGAATTATTTGACAAAGCGGATCGGCGAGTCGTTGTGCTAATGGATCGACTAGACGAAGGATATGAATCCGATGCAGTAGGAATAGGAATGATCGCCGGTCTAACTTACGCAGCGATTGAATTAAACAAACGATCTCATCTGATTCGACCTATTGTATTCCTTCGCGACAATATATACCGAACACTCGCAAAAGAAGACCCCGACTACTCAAGAAACATTGAAGGACAAGTAATACGTCTACATTGGGATTGGGCTCAACTCCTCACTTTGGTTACAGCACGTATGAAGTTATCATTCAAGATAACTGTTGAAAAAGACCAAAAAGTTTGGGATAGAGTTACTGCGGGAGAACTCCAGGGGCGCGACGGATTTAAAAAATGCTTACAATTCACTCTTTACCGGCCTCGCGACTTGCTATCGCTATTGAATGAAACCTTCTTCTGCGCAGCGAGACAATCAAGAGAAACTGCAATAATTCAAGATTTAGATCACGCGGCACAATCCATATCGGTAGCACGCCTTGAAGATCTGTGGAAAGAATATTCAAAAATATTCCCTTCGATACAGTTGGTAACCAGTTCTTTCAAAGATGGCGAGCCCGAATTATTAGTAGGAAACGCAATTGAGGCAATGGAGCACCATATCGACTCAAGCGAAGTCACTAGCAACCATGAGTCATTAGCGGAAACAAGAATATTACAAGCTAGTGGGCTTCTTCAGTCTCTATATAGCGTAGGCTTCATTGGCACTCACGACAGTAACACCTCCGCCTTTTCGTTTTGTCATGACGGAAGAACTCCAGATAAAGGTTTTGAGAGCCGAGACAAAATACTAATTCACCCTTGCTACTGGCTCGGTTTAAATCTTTCTCGTAACGCGCTAGCTCCAGAGGAAGCGGAAGAAATTAATGATGAATATGACATCATCGTACAGTCCGTAACTCCCGAAATCCGCAAAGTAAAAATAGGGCAAACAGTTTCACAATTGGACAAGATCCCCTTAGGTAGAGAAGGTGCTAGGGAGTTTGAACACTGGTGCCTTGATACATTGCGAATTATTTTTGCTTCCCACCTTATCAATCTTGAATTAGCACCGAATGGCCAAGCGGTTCAACGACGCGATATTGTCGGAACCAATCGCTCTGGCTCCGACTTCTGGAAACGTATCCATGAGGATTATAAAGTTCGCCAAGTTGTATTCGATTCAAAAAACTATTCAGGACTAGGTCCTGATGAGTACCGGCAGCTACAATCTTACCTCACTGGCCCATATGGGAAACTTGGATTTATCATAACAAGAGATGAAGATGAGCACATGACGGGAACCGAGCTAGACTGGGTGAGAGAAATGCACAAGTCTCATTCAACCTTGATAATCAAACTCCCAGCACGATACTTGTGCAAACTTTTACAAAAACTTAGAAATCCAGAAAAACATGACGCAATTGACAGACTAATGTTTTCACTGCTCGACAACTACGAAAGGAATTACCTACAACTAAAAACCACATACACCAGAAAACCAAGAAGAAAATAGAGTGAAATCACAATGAATTTCATTTGGCAGCAGAAGCTAAACCGGCTCGACGAAAAATGCTCTTACCGAAAAAAAGCGGAGGAAAATGCTCAAAAATTTTCGACTCTACTCACCTCTTACCTCTCAAAGGAATTTTACAATTCAAAAAAAATCGCCAACTCAGTAGCAGGGCATACAGTAAATGCACTCGGAGATGAATATGAGTTATACCTTCGAATAACTCCACCGCCAGGCGGCATTTGGGATTCAGACACCCTAGTGATTGCTCGAATTGGATTTAAAGAGCACCGTAGAGGCCACGGTAGGAAATTTATTCACTTTCTAGTCGACTGCGCATCGATTCTTGGCTACAGCAAAATCGGACTAGAGTGCACTAACGAAAAGTCCAATGCGTTCGGCAGGAGGCTGGGTTTTCAGGAGCATGGAGCTTACAACCATTTGTTGGGCACGGTTCATAAGGTAATGCAAATTCTTGATAAAAACTTTGAAGAGACCGAACAACAGCCATGTCAATGAAAAAATGGGGAATGTTTTATTTATGGCAAAAAATGGAAACTTATTTAATTATTCTCCACAATGCCAAAACAAATAAATCCGCCCCGAATGGCACTTACTTAACAGCTAACCGATTGAGCTGAAAGCAAAAAATGAAGAAGGGCTGGCCTTGGTCTACGGTGATAGTTGCGAACACACACCAGAAAACCAAGGACACAGCCCACATGGATCGTAGACGCCAAATTCTCCAGCATCAACAGCAACGTTTTCGCCGCCACGCTTCGAATTGTGATGCCTATGCTTTTTTCAACCTGCTCACGGCTCCCGAGTTGCTGCAGCGCGTTGAGTCAGCACTGCCAGAGCATCGGGAGCGCTTGTATCCGCCAACGGAAACTCTGTCGATGTTCCTGGCTCAAGCGATGAGTGCCGATCGCTCCTGCCAGAATGCCGTCAACGATTTCTCCATCAAGCGATCCTGTAGCGGCATGAAACCCAATAGCGCTCGCACGGGCGCCTTCTGTAAAGCCCGACAACGCTTGCCGGTAGAAATGGTATCCACGTTGGTTCGACATTCCGGTTCGTCTATCAGTGATCAGGCGCCGCCTTCGTGGCGATGGATGGGGCGACCTGTACGCCTTGTCGACGGGACAACCGTCTCGATGCCCGATACGGCTGCGAATCAGGGGGCCTATCCGCAATCTCGCGGGCAGAAAGTTGGCCTTGGTTTTCCGTTGTGTCGAGTGGTGGGCCTCGTTTGCCTCTCCAGTGGCGCCGTTTTAGATGCCGCACTTGGACGTTTCCGAGGTAAGGGCGGCGACGAACAGACGCTGCTCAGATCAATGCTCGGCACGTTGAAAACAGGCGACATCTTGTTGGGCGACGCTTACTACGCGACCTATTTTCTGCTGTGCGAGTTGCAGCGACGAGGTATCGATGGCGTGTTCGAACAATATGGCGCTCGACGGCGCAGCACGGACTTTCGTCTGGGCCAAAGTCTCGGTTCGGAAGACCACTTGATCGAATTGAAAAAGCCCGAAAGAAGGCCGCCCTGGATGAGTCAAACACATTACGAACAGGCCCCTGAAAGGCTGATAGTGCGAGAGTTGAAGACTGGCGGAAAAACGTTGGTGACCACCTTGCATTGCCCGAAGCAGACACCCAAAACAGCTCTCAAATCGCTGTACAAGGGGCGATGGCATGTCGAGTTGGACTTGCGAAATCTCAAGGCCACACTGGGCCTTGGAAGGTTGAGCTGCAAAACCCCGGGCATGGCGGTCAAGGAGTTATGGGTCTATCTGTTGGCCCACAATCTGATCCGAATGCTCATGACCCAATCGGCTCTGTTAGCGGACTGCTTGCCTCGCGAACTGAGCTTCAAACACAGCCTTCAGCTATGGCTGGCGCTACGACAATATGGGAGTCCTGAAGACGAGGATGGTCTGGCGAACTTACTGATGCTGATAGCGCAAAGACGCGTTGGAAATCGACCTGGTCGTATCGAACCGCGAGCCATAAAACGAAGACCTCAGGCCTACCCCTTGCTGACCAAGTCACGTCGGTCAGCAAGGGCTGAGGTCAGGAAAAACGGGCATGCTAAACATGTTAAGTAAGTGCCATTCAAATCCGCCCCCTTTCGTTCCCTTTCGTTCCCTTTCGTTCCCTTTCGTTCCCTTTCGTTCCCTTTCGTTCCCTTTCGTTCCCTTTCGTTCCCTTTCGTTGGTCCCCTTTCGTTGTCTGGATTCAAGGATGAGTGGTTATTGGATGAAATTGAAAAAGAACTGCGACTTCGTCAAAACAATAGGACACGTCAAGCGTTTGACAAATTGAAGGTCCTTTGGCTTCGCTACAGCTATGGTTATATCTGGAAAAAACTTTCAAAAACATTAATAAAGAAAACTACAAAGCGGTAAAGGTAAATAGATTACCAAAACGTGAGAATACATAATTAAAGTATGGCGACTGATCGTCCATCACGAGGATCCAGGTGGCGCTATAGAAGAAATGAAACAACGCAATCGTATTGTTATCGGCTGGAGCCACATTCAAAAAAGGGGACGACCATTAGCCTGCCTTAAATCAAAAACAAACCTACCCATTCTCCCAAAAAATAAATCAACCCCTTTTCCCTTGACTTGTCAGAAAAAAAACAATTCGATAAAAATATTAATAACAGGCTAGCAATAGCAAGCCTCTCGCCCTGTAGCACGCGCCACCGGGCATATATCTAAAACGTAATATGCCAACCCACTTTACATTCAATCAACGAAAACCCTTGGAACCTGAGGAGCGCCACACCACTCGGCAATTGAGTTATATTTTTTTGCAAGCCCTCTCAGAACTTCCACTCCATCGGATACTGTGCTTATAAATTTTTGCACCTTAGACCCAGACTCTGCTGCATCGTCGAGAAATTTTTTTAGCTTTATTACTCCACCCGATTTCTTCACATCCAGGACATCAGGGTTATGTGCAACACTTTCTAAAGCTTCGCTCAGATCGTTCAACCTAGTTAACATTTCTGCATCTGCTTCTTCTGCTAGGCACCGTACATCCTCCAAAGCATCCTCTATCTGGGTTGAAACACTCTGAGAAACCGATTGATTTGATGAAACGGTTATGCAAGGCGACACAGTTACATTTACTTCAGGCGCCCCTGCGTTCGTGAGCGCTTTTCCGAACAATTGCTTTAGATCCCTAATATCTTCTCTTTGATATTCAAGCAGCTCTTTTTGACTCTCGATTCTCGCTTGAGCAAATCTTAACTCATTTCTCAGTTCAATAACTTTCGCTCTATCATCAAACAGAGATTCGGGCGGCTTTTGACCGGTAATAACTAGTTCGTATTCTGCCAATGCTTTTTCAATGATCTCTCTGCTCCCATTTTCAGCCTCGATGATCATTCTAACCGTCAAACCATCCTGCTCAATTTTAATCTTTGCATGATCGTTAGGGTATTTTTCTCTAACCACTTCGCCGAAATAATTAAGAATCCCCAGACCTGCTTGACGAAATTCAGGAGGAAACTCTATAGAGCGATTAATAACAATCCTGCTTTCGCTTATATTTTTTTCAGTAGAAATCTCGCACCAATCCACACCTTCACCATTAGGAAACTCAGAAACCCCCAAAATAACAAATGGATGCGAATGAGATAGCGGCTCTAGCTGCTTGAACTCTTCAACCACTGTTTCGTAATCCTCTCTCATATGGACGACTGGCCTAGTAAACATGCTCCGAGTTAGCTCCTGCGTAGGCAAAATAAAAAAAGGCATATCTGAATGGCACTTACTTAACAGCTAACCGATTGAGCTGAAAGCAAAAAATGAAGAAGGGCTGGCCTTGGTCTACGGTGATAGTTGCGAACACACACCAGAAAACCAAGGACACAGCCCACATGGATCGTAGACGCCAAATTCTCCAGCATCAACAGCAACGTTTTCGCCGCCACGCTTCGAATTGTGATGCCTATGCTTTTTTCAACCTGCTCACGGCTCCCGAGTTGCTGCAGCGCGTTGAGTCAGCACTGCCAGAGCATCGGGAGCGCTTGTATCCGCCAACGGAAACTCTGTCGATGTTCCTGGCTCAAGCGATGAGTGCCGATCGCTCCTGCCAGAATGCCGTCAACGATTTCTCCATCAAGCGATCCTGTAGCGGCATGAAACCCAATAGCGCTCGCACGGGCGCCTTCTGTAAAGCCCGACAACGCTTGCCGGTAGAAATGGTATCCACGTTGGTTCGACATTCCGGTTCGTCTATCAGTGATCAGGCGCCGCCTTCGTGGCGATGGATGGGGCGACCTGTACGCCTTGTCGACGGGACAACCGTCTCGATGCCCGATACGGCTGCGAATCAGGGGGCCTATCCGCAATCTCGCGGGCAGAAAGTTGGCCTTGGTTTTCCGTTGTGTCGAGTGGTGGGCCTCGTTTGCCTCTCCAGTGGCGCCGTTTTAGATGCCGCACTTGGACGTTTCCGAGGTAAGGGCGGCGACGAACAGACGCTGCTCAGATCAATGCTCGGCACGTTGAAAACAGGCGACATCTTGTTGGGCGACGCTTACTACGCGACCTATTTTCTGCTGTGCGAGTTGCAGCGACGAGGTATCGATGGCGTGTTCGAACAATATGGCGCTCGACGGCGCAGCACGGACTTTCGTCTGGGCCAAAGTCTCGGTTCGGAAGACCACTTGATCGAATTGAAAAAGCCCGAAAGAAGGCCGCCCTGGATGAGTCAAACACATTACGAACAGGCCCCTGAAAGGCTGATAGTGCGAGAGTTGAAGACTGGCGGAAAAACGTTGGTGACCACCTTGCATTGCCCGAAGCAGACACCCAAAACAGCTCTCAAATCGCTGTACAAGGGGCGATGGCATGTCGAGTTGGACTTGCGAAATCTCAAGGCCACACTGGGCCTTGGAAGGTTGAGCTGCAAAACCCCGGGCATGGCGGTCAAGGAGTTATGGGTCTATCTGTTGGCCCACAATCTGATCCGAATGCTCATGACCCAATCGGCTCTGTTAGCGGACTGCTTGCCTCGCGAACTGAGCTTCAAACACAGCCTTCAGCTATGGCTGGCGCTACGACAATATGGGAGTCCTGAAGACGAGGATGGTCTGGCGAACTTACTGATGCTGATAGCGCAAAGACGCGTTGGAAATCGACCTGGTCGTATCGAACCGCGAGCCATAAAACGAAGACCTCAGGCCTACCCCTTGCTGACCAAGTCACGTCGGTCAGCAAGGGCTGAGGTCAGGAAAAACGGGCATGCTAAACATGTTAAGTAAGTGCCATTCAAGGCATATCTATATAGCCATATTTAAAAGCCAGCGGCGCAGTGTTATAAAGCCACCTATTAAGCGCATCTCTATTCGTATTAAATACACATGTCACCTTCTCAAAGCGAGAACCAAGCGCTCGAAAACTAAACTTCCGACCACTTTCAGTCACTTTAGAACTAGCACATCCCTTCCACCCATGATTCTGCGCCATTTTGTCCCAACAGTATTTAACTTTCAAACTATCAATTTCGTTTTGCCTATCGCGCCCCCCATACTTTGGTCCGGAACCACGAATTGTATCGAAACTCATGTCCAATAAAATTTTTTGAATTCTGTCGAGGTCATTTGAAAATCGCTCTTTGATTTCTTCCTTCGAACACCCACATACCAATACATTAGAAAGATACACAGCAAACCCCTATGAAATGAAAAATTAAAACTATCAACTATCCCAACTAACTTGGCCGGGGAAGAATTTTCTAGCCAGATGCAATCAGCATACAAAGAGAATGGGGACTAATTTAGTTACTTACTACCTTCAGAGCAAATCAATCCCCCGCTCACCTATGCTTGCCCCATCAAAACGACTCCACCGGCTTCTTAGCCTCAGCCAAAATCTTATTCGCCTCTAACCGCGGAAACGTAAACCGAATAATCATCCCCGCATCAGCCCCCTGCCCCGCCATAACCAACTCAGCAGACCGAATATTTTCCGGCGCAGCAGCCAACGCACTAACAGCATTGGTCTGCCCTTTAGCGTTCAACCCTTCAAGAAAGGTGTAAGTCAGATTCCCAGACGCCAGACCAACCTGTTCAAAATTCGAAATTTTCGTCGTCAGTTCTTCAGTGCTTCTCGACTTTCTCGCGGTATCAAACATATCCAGGATGGACTTTTCATCGTTCATGGAAACCAGCGTGAACGATTTGGAAAGCCCCGCGATGGCTTTGACGTACAGGTTCTGATCAAACGGGCTGATAAGTGAAACCATCATCAGTTTGTCACCGGAAAAGATCAGCGCGACGGTGAATTTCTCTTCCAGGAAATCCACATCGTCGATGCATCTCGCGGTTCCGCCGACGTCTTCGGAGCAGTCGTAGTAACCGGCCGCTTCGGTGAATTTTGCGAGTGGGGTTTGGTAGACGTAGTTCTTGAACAGCTTTTCTTCGGCGAAAGCCCCTTGGGCGGAGGCAAGCAGGGTGCCGGCGACGAGAACAGATGATGCGAGTTTTTTCAGCATGGGATCCCTTCCTCACTCTTATTGATAGCCCGATGCTATCAGTCCATTTCATGGCTGTCTTGCTTAATCCCACACTTGATGAGGTTGTATTTCCGCCGGATATCACTGAGCCCAACCGGTCATTCCTGATAAACTCCCCCACCTCCCAGCCACACCGATTCCGTACCCCCAATGCCCCCAATCTCCGCCACACCCGCCCCACTCTCCCGTCGTTTCTCCGTCGCGCCCATGATGGATTGGACTGACCGCCATTGCCGGTACTTCCTACGCATCCTGTCGAAAAACGCCCTGCTCTACACCGAGATGGTCACCACCGGCGCTCTGCTCAACGGCGATCACGAGCGTTTCCTCCGTCACAACGAAGCCGAACATCCTCTGGCGTTGCAGTTAGGCGGTAGCGTCCCGCTGGACCTGGCCGCCTGTGCGCGCATGGCGCAGGAGCATGGTTACGACGAGGTGAATCTGAACGTTGGCTGCCCGAGTGATCGGGTGCAGAACAATATGATCGGGGCGTGCCTGATGGGACATCCGCAGTTGGTGGCGGATTGTGTGAAGGCGATGCGTGATGCGGTGTCGATTCCGGTGACGGTGAAGCATCGGATCGGGATCAATGGGCGGGACAGTTATGAGGAGCTGTGCGATTTCGTCGGCACGGTGCGGGATGCCGGGTGCACCAGTTTTACGGTGCATGCGCGGATTGCGATTCTGGAGGGGTTGTCGCCGAAGGAGAACCGTGACATTCCGCCGTTGCGTTATGACGTGGCGGCGCGGTTGAAGGCGGATTTTCCGGAGCAGGAGTTCATTCTGAACGGCGGGATCAAGACGATGGAGGCCTGCCATGAGCATTTGCAGACCTTTGACGGGGTGATGCTGGGGCGCGAGGCGTATCACAATCCTTATCTGCTGGCCGAGGTGGATCAGCAGTTGTTCGGCAGTAGCGCGCCCGTGATCAGCCGGGCCGAGGCGCTGGCGCAGTTGCGGCCTTATATAGCCGAGCATTTGCTGGCCGGCGGCGCGATGCATCACATCACCCGGCATGTGCTGGGCCTGGGCACCGGGTTCCCGGGGGCGCGCAAGTTTCGTCAGTTGTTGTCGGTGGATATCCACAAGGCCAAGGATCCGCTGGCGTTGCTGGATCAGGCGGCGGAGTTGCTGGCCGGGCGTTGAGGCCCGGCCTGCGCGGCTGAGGGTCAGGCGGCTGCGGCCGCCGTCCAGTTCACCCAGCCGAACTGCCAGGTCGCGAGGATCAGCAAGCCGAAGGCGATCCGGTACCAGGCGAAGGTGGCGTAGCTGTGGTTCGCAATGAACTTCAGCAGGCCGCGCACGGCGATCATTGCGAAGATGAACGCTACGACGAAGCCCAGAGCGAAGACCGGCAGGTCGCCGCTCTGGAACAGTTCGCGGTACTTGTAGCCGGAATACACCGCAGCGCCGACCATGGTCGGCATCGCCAGGAAGAACGAGAACTCCGTGGCGGCCTTGCGTGACAGGCCGAACAGCAGACCGCCGATGATGGTGGAACCGGAGCGCGACGTGCCCGGAATCATCGCCAGGCACTGTACGCAACCGATCTTCAGGGCGTCGGCCCACTTCATGTCGTCCACATGGTCGACACTCACTACATGATCCCGCTGCTCGGCCCACAACATCACGATGCCGCCCACCACCAATGCAACGGCAACGGTGATCGGGTTGAACAGGTATTCATGAATCGTGTCGGCGAATAACACGCCGAGAATGACCGCCGGGAAAAAGGCGATCAGCAGATTGCGGGTAAAACGCTGGGCATTGCTTTGGGTTGGCAGGCCTTTGACGATCTCGAAGATCTTCGGGCGAAACTCCCAGACCACGGCCAGAATGGCGCCCAGTTGAATAATGATGTTGAACGCCATGGCGCGTTCGCCGCCGAACTCCAGCAAGTCGGCCACAATAATCTGGTGGCCCGTACTGGAAATGGGCAGGAACTCGGTCAGGCCTTCTACCGCCCCAAGAATCAGCACCTTGAACAAGGTCAGTAAATCCATTAATCCTCCGTCGGCACGCTCTTTTAGGGCGCGCCGTTAAGTGCATTCAGGCATTGAGTATCTGAAGTAAAACAATTGGCAGATGCTTACCCATTGCCCGACTCGGGGACGGAGAATATGTCTTATCAAAAGCCACACTCAAGGCATGTTAATAAACGTCCGTGTGTGAACTTGTCAGTGTTATAGCTAAAAATCACATCGCCCCTTAAAATGTGACCCACCTCACACTCCCTGTGCAGGCGTGCAAATCAGTAGTGGCCAAGGGACATAAAAACAGGTCGCCACAATTACAAAATAGTGGCACCATTCCATATTGCCACCATCTAACGACCCCAATTCCGTTAGTTCACAGCCCCGAAAAAATCAACTAAAAGCTTGAAAAGCTTAATTATTGTTAGAAAACTCGGGAGCCACGTCTAAAATCCGCGCAAATGTTACCAATTGTCAGTCACAGATGAGAACCGGTGCTTTAACATCCCGATGTCAGCACCTTTTCGAGTCAATGCATGATGCTCACAGGTAACTTAGCGACTAGAAGTCCGCGCCGCACAAGCGACGAACCAAGTGTTCTCACTCTGGGTCGTACCCGTGGCGTGGCTGAACACTTTAGCGCGCTAATCGCCAAGCATGTGCAGACTGATATGGCCATTGAGGCCGACTCTTACGCTAGTTCATATCAGCAAAATGAATATCACGGCGTGTATCGTGCCATATTCATTGTCATCGACAGCCCTCAGGCACTCGAAGACAACCTGGCACGGGTGGAAAACCTGCGCAGTGACAACTTGAAGCCGATCATTTGTGCAGTGATCACCGGGCGCGGTGCGTTCAACAAGATCAAGTATTTCCTGGCCGGTGCCGACTTCTGTATCAAACTCAATACCTTGTCCGATGAAAGCGGCGAACTGCTGGGCGAGTTCTTCAACAGTGAAGAATGGCAGCGTGATATCAGCCTGGTGCTGGACCCCACCCGCATCTGCCTCTCGGACACCAGCAAGAAACTCGATATCTCCTTTGCCGAAATGAAGATCCTGCAAGCCTTTGCGCAGACCGGCAATCACATTCTCAGCCATGATGAAATCGCCAGCATCATGGGGCTCAACACCCATTTCTACGACCCTCGGGCGCTGGAAAAATCCATCAGCCGCTTGCGTGGGAAAATCAAGGACGTGTACGGTACGAACGCCATACAGAGCATTCGCGGGTATGGCTATCGTCTGATGAGGGGGTTGATCTCGACCGCCTGATTCAGGGAATCACTCTTTTGCAGCTTACGAGGGAACGTCTGATGCAACGCACTAAAAATCCGATGTCTCACTGTTTTAACTGCGTCACATATCTAATAAAAAGCTGTCAATTGCATGAGCGCTGCAACACTTAAACATAACAATAAACCATTACTCTAAAAGCAGACCGAGTGGAACTTATCGAGGGCCATCATTGGGCCCAGACCCTGCCCGTCGATTATTTCCGAGGAAAACATTGCTCGACTGCCCATTATTTTTTCGCCAAATTTGGTGTGTACTTTAGGAGAGAGACATGGAAACCAGCACAACCCTCCCAAGAAAATACTTTGTTGTCGTGACTAATAGCTCGGCGTCGCAACGTGAACTTGAGAACATCCTCTCCAGCGAGCGTTTCAATTCGTTTGGCACGTCTCAGGCACAAATGTTTATTGAAGGTGTTGCTTCGCCCTCTTCCACTCCGATGCTGATGGAGTTCACTTACCCACGCGGCACAAGGAAGCATGTCGCACGCAGCATCGAACATGATACCCAGCGCATATTGGCCACTCTTGAATCGGAATGGCTGGCAGCACAATCGGCGCACTCCTTCCACAGTTCCACGGCCATGTCCGAAGACCCCGCTGACACTTCACGAACGATCGGGTCCGACGCGCCCTGCACTGAAGCCTGGCATCTGGACAATGATCAGGGTGCATTGACGAAAGAGGGTGTCGAAATCAGTCTCACCGGGCTCGAAACCGCACTGGTCCGCAAAATGCTCCACCATGAAGAGCGTGTTGTCAGTCGGGACGATCTGATCCTCAGCATCGGCCGCGAGCCGGAGCAATATCGGGGACTGGAAATGTGCCTGAGCCGACTTCAAGACAAATTCAAGAACGCCAGCAACGGTGAACGATTGTTTCGTGCCGTACGCAATCGCGGTTATTGCCTGATCCAGGAAGTTGTTGCCTAAACAACATCCCTCACTCCAAGACAAACAGATACAAGTGCGATTACAAAAATAAAAAAGCACTCTGTTTGGTTTCACCCCTCCCTGGTTATACCCGCCTCCTGACCCCACCTACGATAGCAAACACAAGATTGATTATTCACCCCCTGCCTTTCGACCTTTTCTAACGTTTGAATATTAGAAATTTAAATAAGTTGGCACTGTGCCATCTTGTTAGAACTCGTCAGACAGCATCCCCGGCAATAACTTAGTCTATTGACTGACGACAGTTCCGCATTCCGGCGTTGTTACCTCAGGACACTGGCTCAAACAACAATAACAAGTCTGCTTAACAACTCGGTTTTCTACTGTCGAAACCTGAATGGACGTCTTTTGGGGATATCGTATGGATCTTTCTCTTCGTATCAATCGAAACACCGGCCTCAAGGGACTGACCTTTTGGGGCCAATGGGCGCTGGCACAGACTTTCATTGTTTCACTGCTGTTCATATTGGCCGAACAGCACACGGGCACCGTCGAGTTCTACTATCGGATGTGCACGATTCTGGCGGTACTGGCCTCGGTGCCGGCTTATACCTTCAGCGGCGCGTACCGAAAGCGAGACAATTACCTGACCGGGCTGGGTCGACTGTTCGTGGGCTGGTTCATGACCATGGCCGGGCTGGCGTTCATCGCTTTCATCTGCAAGGCCGATGCGCTGTTCTCCCGCCAGGTCATCCTTGAGTGGGCGGTGTACGGTTTCCTCGGTCAGGCGCTGCTGTACGCACCGCTGCATGCGTTCTCGAAGTTCTACCAGCGTTCGCGCAAAAGCGAGCACAAGACCCTTATCGTCGGCACCGGCGAACTGGCGCTGGGCCTGGCGAAGAAGTTGAGCCAGCACGAAAACCTGCCACTGGTCGGCCTGGTCAGCAACGGCGACAAGCCTTCCCTGGAAGCGGACGCCCCGCGCATCGTCGGCGCTCAGGACGAATTGCTCGAGCTGATCCAGACCCACGACATCCGCCGCTTGTACATCACGCTGCCGCTGTCGGAAGCCGCCAACATCGAAGCCATGTACGTCGATCTGCTGGATGCCAACGTTGACGTGGTCTGGGTGCCGGACCTGAACAGCCTGACGCTGCTCAACCACTCGGTAAAAGTCGTGGACGGTCTGCCGGCGATTTACCTAAACGAAAGCCCGCTGACCAGCCGCCCGACCGCTGCGCTGAGCAAAAGCCTGGTGGAAAAAGCCGTCGCCCTGCTGGCGATCATTCTGTTGAGCCCGGTGCTGCTGGCCGTGGCGCTGGCGGTGAAGCTCACTTCGCCGGGCCCGGTGTTTTTCAAGCAGGATCGCCACGGCTGGAACGGCAAGGTGATCAAGGTCTGGAAATTCCGCTCGATGCGCGTGCACGATGACCGTGACGTCAAGCAGGCCAGCCGCAACGATTCGCGCATCACTCCAGTCGGTCGCTTCATCCGTCGCACTTCGCTGGACGAGCTGCCGCAACTGTTCAACGTGCTGCAAGGCCACATGGCACTGGTCGGCCCACGTCCGCACGCCGTGGCGCACAACAATTACTACTCGGGCAAGATCCTCGCCTACATGGCCCGTCACCGAATCAAACCGGGCATCACTGGCCTGGCGCAGATCAGCGGTTGCCGGGGCGAGACAGACACCCTCGACAAGATGGAAAAGCGTGTCGAGATCGACCTGAAGTACATCAACAACTGGTCGCTGTGGCTGGATGTGAAGATCCTGGTGAAGACGCCCTTCACCCTGCTGTCGAAGGATATTTACTGAGACGCAGGGCTTGAGAAGGCAACACCGCAAGGGGACGAAAGTCCCCTTTTTTGTGGGCGGGATTTGGGGGTTGGCGGGGCTCTGCGGACAAGGTGTGTCAGATGTTTTGATGTCGGCTGAGCAGACGCTTTCGTCGGATCATTCAACATCAGGTTTGAACCTAGAACACACCGACTCCCACAGCAATCATGGCTGTATCAAGATCCCCCTTCACCACAAACAAAAGCGGGAGCCATCAGGCTCCCGCTTTAACTCCCCGCTCCCCCGAACCTACTCGGTAATCTTCCCGAAGTTGCGGTAGAACATGTCCCCTTCCCGACTGTCCGTCATCGAATGCAGCTGGAAGCTGCGGTTGAGCCGCGCGCCACCGTCACGGGTCAGCGGCGCCCACACCAGGTTGGCGCGGCGCATGGTCGACATGCTCATCATTTCGTCGAACGGAATCGACAGGTACAGCCCCTTGTCGAAACTACCCTCGCCATACTCGGCGCTGCCGGCGGTGGTGATGGTCGCCCAGGCGCCAAAGCGTACGCCATTGGAAAACTCGCGGGAGATATCCACCGTGCCGCCAAAGTCGCCCGCCAGGTAACGCCCGACGCTGACCGCTGCCAGCGTTTCGTAAGGCAGGTCGGTATAGCCGGTGATGTGGCCGGTCCAGACCGAGTAATCCTGCAGGCCGAAACCCTGGTCGAATTCACGCTGACGCACGTAGTTCAGATCCGCACCGATCGACCAGCGCTTGCCGGTCGGACGAAACAGCACCTCGCCCCCGACCCCGGCGAACATCGACTCCAGATAACCGCCGTAGACCATGCCGTACAAATCCTTGTCCAGTTGCTCGGCGTGGCTGACCTGGAACAGCGGCATGGTGGTGTCCGACGTGGTCAGGTACTGACGCAAGTCGGTGCGCACACGCGGCAGGCCGCTGGGCGCGTCGTAGGTGAATTTGTCGAAGTTGTTGATCAGGTTCTGACTGAGCAAACCGTTCCACCAGGTGTTGCGGTTGAAGCGGTACTCGGCGTCCAGGTCGGCAGTGAACTGATAGAGCAAACCATCGGGACCGCCGACGTTCTGCTTGAAGCCCAGGCCGACGCCGTAATTGAAGTGCTGCGGCGCTTCGGTGTAGAGGGTTTTCTCGTTGCGCGGCATCGCCGGGTTGATCTCGGTGGTGCGGTGCAGCGACTCCAGCGGCTCCTCGTTGTTGAGCACTTCGCGGAAGGTCTGCCGGGGCACGCTGGTTTCTTCCAGCGGCAGGTCATAGCGCTTGTTGACCACGGTGAACCAGTCGATGTCGTCGTTGACGCTGTTGTCGAGAATCCGGCTCGCGCGGCCGACAGCCTTGGGCGAATGGAAATAGCGCTGCTGCTCGCCGTACACGATCAGTTCGGAATCGCGCTGAGTAATGCGCTCGACCTTGTAGCCGGCGTTCTGCTGCAAGCGGCGCGATACGTCGGCCCAGTTGACCTCCTCCATCGTCGTGGCCGGCGCCTTCGCCGGCAGCGGTTCGGCCGGTGGGTCGAAGGTCTTGGCCGGGGCCTTGCGACTGACGAAGTTGGTGTGAAACGTGACACCGAACATCGCCGTGTTGCCCCGCTCCCACGCGGCACTCAGGTCGAGGGAATCGGTCACCTTGAACACCGCGCCGAGGTTGATCGGCGAGTCCTGCTTGATGATGTTGTCCTTCGGCTCGTGCTTGTAGTCGTTGCCTTCGTATTCGAGTTTCAGGCTGAGGCGATCCCAGGGCGTCTGGTAACTCACGCCGCCGAAAAACGCAGGCTTGCCGCGAAAGTACGACCCGGCGTTGACGTCACCGGTGCCTTCCAGGTCCGGGCGGGTCTTGAAGCGATCACTGGCCCAACCCAGCGGGTTGTCGAAGTCGCCGCGATTACCGATGTAACCCCAGGCGATGCCGGCGCTGAAATCGAAATTGTCGTAGCGCTTGTTGGCCACGAAGAATTCACTGGCAAACAAACCGGTACCACCGATGTCTCGAAAGCCCAGCGCCACTTCCGGCGCCCAGTGACTTTCCTGCCACAGCCGGACCTTGGCGTCGACCGCCTTGTCCTTATAGCTCTGGCTGCCGCTCAGCGCTTCGGAACCGTACGGACGGTTGGTGATGGCGGTGTAGCGAAACGAACCTTCCAGCCAGTCGAGCGGCTGCAACGAAACGCTGTATCGGCTGTACGGTTCGGTGCGGTTGGCGTTGACGCTCAACTCACCGGCGGGCGACATGCGCGCGGTCGGGGTCTGCAACAGACCGACGCCGCCGAAGTCATTCTGGGTAATGCGTGGCTCGGCATGCACCAGGCCACACGGCAATAACAACACAGCTGCAAAACGCAAATTCAACGAACCACCTCAGCCAACTGCGTGGCAATCAATTCGGCCAACTGCTGATTCAGTTCAGGGACAGGCGGATCCAGATCATCGTTTTTCACCGGCACCAGAATCTTGCTGCCGGCCACGGGCATCTGCCCGCTCTCGCGGTTCCAGTGGGCGATGCCGACCCGCCGCGATTCGCCGTTGGGCTGGATGAGCCACAGATAGTCGGCATCGGCGTCGGCCTCCAGCAACGTGCAGCCCTGCAGATATTCGCGGGCCTCCTGCAACGGCTGATAAGGCAGGCGGCACGGCTCGGCGACCGCGCCCAGCACTTCGACTTCGTCGACCCGTTTCGGGTAGATCAGTTGATCGCCATCGTCGAGACGGATGTTGCGGGCGAAGCCGACTTCCACCGCCACCGGATCGAGATCGGCAATCTGCCGTCCGGTCACCGGCATCTGCCGGACCTGCTCGGCCAATCGCTGTGCCAGCGCTGCTCGACTCGGCTTGTCGAACAGCATCGCCATGCGCTGCAGCACATCCAGATCGAACAGCACGCCGACCTTCAGCCGCGTCTGTTCTTCCAGCAATGACTGACGCAACAGGACGCCCGCCAGCCAGTAGCCTTCGGCATTCGGCACAGCCTCGCCGATCACGTCGCGCAAACGCCCGCCCGCCGGCAATTCGATCGGGCCCGGGTTCGCAACATCACCGCTGACGATGACTGCTGCCTCGCTCCCCCCAGCGAGCAACATCAAACACGCCGAGAGCGCTCTGAGCCGCTTCACGGGACATGCCTGCGGTCAGGGGTCAGCTGCACGATCCTGACCCGCAACTGCGAGGTCAGTTGCTGCTCACTCTGCACAATGAAACCGTCCACCGGATCGACCCAGTAACGATTGGTCGCGCGCAGGCCGATGGCCGGCGCGTCAATCTGCTCATCGACACGCAGCACGGTGTATTCCTTGTCGAGAATCTCGAGAGTTTCGAGGGCGCGGCGGGAGAAGCGGCTGTTGAGGATGATCCCGACTTCCTGGCCCTTGTAGAGGTCGATCCAGCGTCGGCTGGTGTAGCCGTCGGTGATGCGATGCAGACCCTGTTTGAACGGCGAGTCATCGGACAGACGCGTGCCGTCCAGGTCGCCTTCCACTCCGAGGCCAACAGTGCGCATGACGAGGCCGTCGCGCGTCAGCAGCACCTGCTTGCCGGAGGCGACCCAGAACTGCAGGTTCTCGCGCTCGCGCACCAGCGCCAGCACCCCGGAACCGGACGGCGTGGTCAGTTTGAGCTGGGGATACTTGACCCCGGCCACCTGCTCCGCCGACACGTCGAGGTCATCCGGTCCGATGATCGACGCCTTGAGGTTGTTCAACGAAGCGCTCATCAGCGGATTGCAGCCACTCAACAACACGGCCGCCATCAGGCACACGCCCACTTTCAACGTTTTCACAGTCGGCGGCCTTATTTGCTGTTGTTACTGTATTCGCTCCAGTTCTTCGCAGCGGAAGCCCCCGTCCCGACAATCGATGCCGACGGCACCAACTGGCTGATCAGGCGATTCCAGCGAGTCACGTTGGCAGGCCCGACATAGACCACGTCCTGGGGTCGCACTTCGAAGTGCGAGGCGAGCGCCATGGCGGTCGGCGATTCGGCTTCCAGCTGGTAGATTTTCGCCGGCTCCACGTCGAGGTTTTCCACCCCGCGAATCACGTACACGGCGTTGCCGTTGGAGGTGGTCTGACTCAAGCCGCCGACCGAACCGAGCACGTCGGACAGGTTCATGGTGGCAGTCTTGAAGCTCAGCGCTCGCGGCTGGTTGACCTCGCCCATCACGTAGATGCGCTTGTTGTCGTTGTACGGCAGATACAGCTGATCGCCACCCTTGAGGTAGACGTTCTGCAATTCGGAATCCTGCTGATTCAGCGCGTCGAGATTGAGCGGATAGACCCGCCCGTTGCGCGTCAGCATCAGCCCCGACAAGTCGGCATTGTTGGTATCGACACCGGCCGAACCGAGGGCTTCGACCACGCTCAGCGGATTGGTCGAAATCGCCTGGGGGCCGGCCTTGGCCACGGCGCCCGAGACCACGACTTTCTGGCTGGCGAAACGCAGCACCGCGACATCCACTTGCGGCTCGGCAATGAACGCCGAGAGGCGTTGCTCGATGTCCGAGCGCAGTTGCTGGATGGTTTTACCGGCGGCCTGGACTTCCTTGATGTACGGGTAATACAACGTGCCGTCGGAGCGCACCAGACGGCCGTTGGCATCGATCTGCTGTTGCGCACCCGAAGGGGCGGTCAGCTCGGGGTGATCCCAGACCGTGATGTACAGCACATCATTGCTGCCGATGCGGTATTCGGCCGGGGTCGCCAACAACTCCGCCGGCACCGACTCACGCTTGTACGTGGCCCGGTTCATGGCGATGAGCTTGGGGGTGATCTGAATGAGCTCGACCCGGCTGCTTTCGCTGGCGCCCTGGCGCGTGATGCTACTGGTGCTCAGGTACTGGCCGGGGGAGAACATGCAACCTTGCAAAGCGAAACTTGCCAACATTAAAAGAGTAAAACGACGATTCATAATGGCACTACGCTATTCAAGGGCGAATCCAAAAACAAAGTCACCCGACTTTCGTCGGGCGACCTTGTACTGCACCAACAGATACTTCAGTTAGTTGTGCGTGCCGGTTGTACCCGTGGTACCGGTGGTACCCGTTGTACCGCCGTTGGCACTTCCACCACTGTTGGACGCCGCTACAGCACTGGCGACCATGGCAGTACTGGCAGCAGGCGCTGTAGAAGCCGCGACACTGCCAGATACATTGGTCACTGCTGTAAGCGGCGCTTCAGCTGCGGAGGCCCAGTTGCTCAACATCGTCAACAGGGCGATCGCCATCACTCTCTTCATATCAACTCCTTTCTAACATCGCACCTGAACATCGGGTGTTCGTTAGAGGTGGTAGAGTTCAAGTCGCAAAAAGCGCGAACAAGATCCGTTGTTCTTTCACAGTCTTACCCAACTGATAAAAGTCGAACGGCAGGTTTATATCTACGGACTTGCAATAGGCATTGCCAGTCTAATTTCCCGACGATATCTAACAACCTGACTGAAACTAACATTGCACTAAAACGCCATCATCCCTGATAACCCCGGGGATGATTCGATTGCCAGCGCCAGGTGTCGGTGACCATGTCCTGCAAGTTGCGCGTGGCTTTCCAGCCGAGTTCCTTCGCGGCCTTGGAGGCGTCGGCCCAGCTCTCGGCAATGTCCCCGGAACGCCGTGGCATTACCCGGAACGGCACTGGCTGACCGCAGGCCTGCTCGAAGGCCCGAAGCACCTGCAACACGCTGTAGCCGTCGCCGGTGCCGAGGTTCCAGGTATGAATGCCGGTGCGGTCGGCGATCGATTGCAGGGCTTTCAAGTGCCCGTCCGCCAGATCCACCACATGGATGTAATCGCGCACGCCGGTGCCATCGACCGTCGGGTAATCGTCGCCGAAGATCGACAACTCCTTCAGGCTGCCGACCGCCACCTGGCTGATGTAAGGCACCAGATTGTTGGGGATGCCGTTGGGGTCTTCGCCCATCTGGCCGCTGTGATGCGCGCCGATCGGGTTGAAGTAGCGCAGCAGCGCGATGCTCCAGCGCGGTTCGGACTGGCACAGGTCGCGCAGCACGTTCTCGACGATCAGCTTGGACTGGCCGTAGGGATTGGTCGGATTGCCGGTCGGGAAATCCTCGCGGATCGGCATCTGCGCCGGCTCGCCGTAGACCGTGGCGGACGAGCTGAACACCAGCCGGAACACCCCCGCCGCTGCCATCGCCTGGCACAGCGTGATGCTGCCGCTGACGTTGGTTTCGTAGTATTCGAGCGGCTTGCGCACGCTTTCGCCCACGGCCTTGAGCCCGGCGAAATGCAGCACGGCATCGATGGCGTGCTGCTGGAAAATCCGGTCCAGCAGAGCCCGGTCACAGACATCTCCGCGAATCATCAGCGCACTTTTGCCGCAAATGGCTTCCACCGCGTGCAAGGCGGCGTCGCTGCTGTTGCAAAGATTATCCAGAACTACAACTTCATAACCTGCTTCAAGTAGTGCAAGTGTGGTGTGCGAGCCGATATAGCCGGCGCCACCCGTTACCAGAATCTTCATAGCGCGGTCCATGTGGGAAAAGTGCCAACTCGCGTGTCAAGCGCTGTTTGTTTAATGTGTGTCTTGATTCACACAAACAGCGCGACAACAACAAGAAACAAAAACAGTTCAATCACTGGCTATAAATATTTTTACAAGCCAAACTGTATTGCCTGGTACTTATTAGCACTCCCGCGCATTCATCACTATCAACGGATGCCGACTAAAAATAACCAATAACTGTCAAACCGACATCTCATAACATTGTCGTGTTTTACACTCATTGCTATTTGCCACTCATCTCCCGAGTCAGGTATTAAAGTACAGCTTCAATAACTTGCAACCTTTCGTTATTGCAATAAACGATGGCAGTGCGCCATGAATGACCAGGAAACTTTTATGATCCGTAAATGTTTGTTCCCCGCTGCCGGTTATGGCACGCGTTTCTTGCCGGCCACCAAAGCCATGCCCAAGGAAATGCTGCCGATCGTCAACAAGCCGTTGATCGAATACGCCGTTGAAGAAGCACGGGACGCCGGCCTGCAACACATGGCCATCGTCACCGGACGGGGCAAGCGCGCACTGGAAGATCACTTCGACATCAGCTACGAACTCGAACACCAGATCCGTGGCACCGAGAAAGAGAAGTTCCTGGCCGGCACTCGCGAGCTGATCGACACCTGCACGTTCTCCTACACCCGACAGGTGGAAATGAAAGGCCTGGGCCACGCGATTCTCAGCGGCCGCCCGTTGATCGGTGACGAGCCTTTCGCCGTGGTGCTGGCGGACGACCTGTGCCTGAACCTCGAAGGCGATGGCGTGCTCACGCAGATGATCGAGCTGTACAAGAAATTCCGCTGCTCGATCGTCGCCATCCAGGAAGTCCCGCGCGACCAGACCCACAAGTACGGCGTGATCGCCGGCGAAGCGATTTCCGAGGGCATCTACCGGGTTAATCACATGGTGGAAAAACCGGCCCCGCAAGACGCACCGTCGAACCTGGCGATCATCGGCCGCTACATCCTCACGCCGGACATCTTCGACCTGATCGCCGACACCGAGCCGGGCAAGGGCGGCGAAATCCAGATCACCGACGCCCTGATGAAACAGGCGCAGAACGGTTGCGTGCTGGCCTACAAATTCAAGGGGCTGCGCTTCGACTGCGGCGACGCCGAGGGTTACCTGCAGGCGACCAACTTCTGCTACGACAACGTTTACCTGAAGGGCCGCTGAGCGGCCCCCACTGATTCATTGCAGCACGCACATCCAACGAGGCAACCATGAACATTGCACAACATTCCGCAGAGATTGAACGTGAGGTGGACAACCTCGGGGTGATGAGCTGGTTATCCCGCCATCAGCCATTGCCCAGCGCCAATGGCCCGTGGCTGGGCACCCTGCTGCTGGTCGACCGCATCGGCGTGTTTCCCTCCTCCGGGGACATACGCCGGGCGATCCGCGATCCCTATCCCCTGCTCGCCCACCTGAAACGGATCTACGGCGAGCAGGCGCTGGAGGTCGATGACCGCGACGGCCTGAAAGTGATTTTCAGCGACTGGCGTTTTCGTGTGCGGATCTGCTGCAACGACCCGGCGATCATCGTCAACGTGGAAACCCGTTGCGTGACGCAGTTGATGCCGCAGAAAACCGCAGAGCTGCTGAGCCATCTGGATCTGTTCGACAACTGATGGCTACCTCGAAGTCTCGCCACAGCTGTCCTGTGGCGAGACTTTTTGCTGTCCGCCCACGACCCAACGATAGAAGTAATCGGCGATCACCCGCCCACCCGTGGCCGGTACCGGATGAATCTTGTCCGGCCCGATCATGGCCGCCGCGTAGCGTTTGACGTCGGTGCCGAACGCGCATTGCAGATTGGCGTAACCCAGACGCTGCTCACGGGCCCAGGGCTCGATGACCTGTGTATAAGCCGACATCGGATACGCGCTGGAGCGAGTGGTGTCCTGACGCAGGATCAGGTTGATGCTCGCCGCCGGCTGAATCTCGCGGAGCATGCCGACCAGCCCCTGAACGTTATGCAAATATTGCTCGGGCTTCACGCCAAAGCCCTGATCGTTGCCACCGAGCATGATCAGGTAAATGTCTGCGGGGATCTTCGACACCACGGCTTTCCACTGCGCCTGCCAGCGAGCATCGTCGTGATAGAAATCAGCGGACGCCGCGCCGGACGCCGCCAGCTTCGACACCCGAACCCCGTTTTGATCGTTGCTCAGCCACAGGCCGAACAGGGTTGGCGCGCCCTTCATCACTTCCAGTCTGAAAGCCCAATCGGTGGCTGCCGACGTGCCGGGCAGCGGGACTTCCTGAACGCCCTCGCCTGCAAGTTTCAATGGATGCCAGTCGGCGGAGGGTGACCAGCGATAACGCAATTCACTGGGTTCACCGTTGCCAAGGTAGAGCAGTTTCGCCTGAGTGACGGCGGTGTTGATGGCAGGCGTCGGATTGGCGTCGACTTGCAGCCAGGCGCCGGGGCGCCCGGTCACCGTGCGGCTGTCGGGACTGGCCTGACCGAGGCCGGAAACCTGCCAGTCGCCGCCGAAGTATTTCTCGCTGCTGCGGGTGTACTTGAAATGCGTGCCACCCAGCGCTGCGCCGTGGTTGAAGCCGACATAACCCGGCCCGGCAAACCCGACCTCTCCGGCCACGCGCTGCACCAGTTTGTTCAGGTAGTAATCCTGCCCGGCGCTGTAGCTGTCGCCGATCACCGAGATCGACAACACCTTGCCGGCCTTGCCTTCGCGCCACTGGCCAAACCGCTCGCGAGCGTCGCCGACCTGCACCACCGCCGCCGGCGGGACCTCATCAACAGCCAGCATGAATCGCTTCCTTCATCGAATCTGCGCCACCGGGGCAATGGTCGCCGCCGGTTTCTTTTTGGTCGCGGCACGTTCGCCGAGAAACAGCACGGAGGTGAAGTTGAACCGACTGAAAATCATCGACAACAGCACCGGCCCGAGCAAGCCACACATCACGCCGCAGAACACCAGCACGCTTTCGTCTTTCACGCCCAGGCGGCCGAGGATCGAGCGCGACGTGGCGGCGAACAACACATGAAACAGGAAAATCGCATAGGAATAACCGCCGAGCCAGGTCAGCGCCTTCGAGCGCATGTCACTGGACAGCAACGCAATGCACGACACACAGCCCACTGTCAGGCCGATCAGACTGCGGCGGTCGACGATCAGCTCGCGGTCCACCGACGCCACGTACAGCAGCGTCAGCGAAATCAGCACAAACACCAGCGGACCGATCACCTTGAACGTCTGCTTCAGCTCGCTGACTTTCTCCTGGCCGATCATGCCCGCCACGAAGAACGGCAGCAGATAAATCGCCCCGTTGATGCCGAACGCATCAACCGGAAACGGCGGCAACAGGAACACCGCCGCCGCGAACGCGAACAACAGGTACAAACGCGTCGGTGTACGCAGCAGCCCGCGCCACTCCAGCAGGCCGACGAACATGAAAATGATGAACACCGCCTGCAAGAACCAGAAGTGGTTGATCGGCACATAGAACGACAACAGCGCATCCATCACGCTGACGTCCTTGTTCACGCCCGGCCCCACCGCCTGCAACACCGAGAACGGCACACCCACGCAAAACAGCGGCACGATCAGCCGCCGAACCTTGCCGCTGAAGAACGCGGAAAAGTCATTGCCGCGAATCTTGTAGATGGAATAGATGTAGCCGGAGATGAAAGTGAACAGCGGCATGCGCACGTACACCATCGAATCGGCGATCACCCGGAACGGCGAGCCGATGTCGATTTTCAAACCACCGCCCAACGGTCCGATCACGTGATAGAGCACCAGCAACAGGCACGCCAGACCACGCAGGGTTTCGATCTCCAGGGACTTTTTCTTGCTCGACATAAAGCACCCGCCTCAATTCAGGATTCTTGATTCAACCTTCACCGGTTTGTTCGCCCGCAACATCAGACCCAGGCCCACGAACAGCACCGGCACCACCATCGAAAAGTGCCGGGCGAACGAGCCGAAGTCCGGTTCGAACAAGCCTTGAACCAGCAGGAACGCCAGCGGAATCGCGATCAGTTCCTTGGGTTTGGTCTGGATCGGCGCGCCCTTGTAATCGGTCGAGGTGATGACCTTGAACAGCAGCAGCGCGGTCATGATCATCAACGCCACGAAGATCACCTGACCCGGCCCGGACAGCAGGATCAGCTCTACGGGGAACGACAACCGGAAGAAAATGATCATCGAGTCCAGGGCCTGCGAGACGAAGTCGCTGCCGCTGAGCCACGACACGATCAGCGATTTGGAACCCTCTTCGCCCGCCGTGCGCAGTTCGTTGTTGCTGGCGCGAATCGACGACACCGGAAAGCCCAGCGCCAGCTGGATCGCCATCGCAACGGCCAGGTAGAACAGGAACAGCATCAGGAAGAAGGTCGTGCGCGACACGTATTTCTTCATCACGCAGACGCCGACCCAAGACAGCGAAAACAGAATCCAGTAAGGCCGGATCAGCACGCCGTAGATCACCGCCGAAAGGAAAAATCCGCCGCGATATTTGCGCGTCAGCGAGCTGAACAGAATGCTCAGCACCGCCACCGACACAATGATTTCCTTGGTCAGGTTTTCCAGGAAAAACGAACGCACGATGCCCCACAGGCACAGGGTTCCGAAGATGGTCAGCGGCATGCGCCGGAACACCACAACGGGAATCGCCGTGAGGAAAAAGTTGCAGAACATCCCGTAGGCCCAGGCGTTGGTCAGGTTGATCCCGGTGGGCCGCAGCAGGAACGCCGAACACTCGTAGGACGAGCGATCCGGCGAGAACGGGTTCCAGAAATTACAGTTGTCGGCCCGGGCATAGGACGACCACAGGGTCATCGCGTCCGGGCCCGGATCGCGCGGCACCAAGAGCGGCATCGCCACCGACAGAAACAGCCCGGTGAACAGAATCAGGAACGACAGCGAGGAATCGAGTCGACGGCCGCGAAACTCGATGCACGGCAGTTTCAGGCCCATGACACGACAGCCTTTTTCGCCCGCGTGGCACGCGTCAGCAGCGCAATCACGCCGAGCTGCACGATGATCGCGAAGACGTTGCCCCAGGCCGCGCCGTAGATCGACCAGTGCTTGATCAGCAGGTAACTGACCGGCACTGAAACCAGCAGACAAATGGCCGCGCTGGCGAGGGACACCCGACTGTTTTTCGAAGCGATCAACCCGCCCCAGACGATGTCGCCAACGCCGCGCAGGGCGAAGGAGAAAATCAGTACACCAAGAATGCCGTTGTCCGGACGCGGAACGCTGGTGGCGACGTAATCGAGCACCACGTTGAAGAACAGATAAATGCCCACCGCGACCGCCGCCGACACCACCAGCGACCGCGCGACCCATTTATTCACGAACAACTGCCGGACCGTGAACGGTTGCTGATCGGCCTGATAACGCTTGGCGAGCAGCGGAATGCCGACCACCGCCACCACCGCGTAGGACAGCGCCTGCAAGGTATTGGCCGCCGACCACGCGTACACGTATTTACCGAGGCTGGCGTAGGGTTCAAGGTCGATGATCAGAAAGCGTTCGGCGTACTGGCTCAGGGCGATCAGGCCTGTGCCGAGGTAAAACGGCAACCCGGCTTTCCACACGGCCGCCGTCGCCAGCGTCCCCTCTTCCCGCCCGCGATGAACATTCACCACGATCAGGTAACCGGCGACGATCACCAGCACGTTGGCGATGACCCACAGCCACAACACGCTGGCGATTGCGGACACCCAGCCGAGCGCCATTCCGCCCACGGCCAGCAATGCCCAGAGCCCGGTCTTGATGAAAAACAGCAGCGCACCCGCCGTGGCTTTCTGCGCGGAAAACACGAACGAGTTGATCTCGAACGACAGGTGCTCGGTGAGCAGCACCAGCGTCACGCAGGCGATCAGCGCGGTGGTCGCCTCCACCGACTGGAACAGTGAATAGATCACCACCGTCAGCACCGACAACGCCAGCCCCACGGCCAGGTACAGCAACAGCACCTTGTCCACGACCCGGCGCGAACTGCCGCCCACACTGATCAGCCGATTGATCTCGGAACTGAAACCGACGCTGTAGAACTTCGACGCGATCAACGACGCCGCGACCACCACGCCGTAAAAACCCAGCGCCTCGTAACCGAGGTAATGGGTGATGGCGAGCACCAGCAAGAACTTCGCGCCCAGTGCCCCGCCCCGCAGCAACAGCCGGAATATCATCGAATGACGCCCTTGATGATGTCGTCCATGGCTACGGTTTTTGCCTCGATCTCGCGGCAGGTGTCGGTCAGGCGTTTGCCGAAATTCGACAGCGCGTCAGGCGCGTAAACCGTGTCGATGATGGTGTCGACATTGATGTCGCCGCCGTTGATGACCCAGTCCTCGACGCCCATGTCCTGATAGGCGCCGAAGCCTTTGCGCTCGTAGCTGATGTGGTACGCCGGCACTCCCGAGAGCAGCGATTCGATCGCGCCGTGCAGGCGTACGGAGATCACCAGGTCCGGTTGGTATTTGGCCAGTGTCGCCTTCAACGGCAACAGGTTTTCGGTGATGCCCAGTTCGCGATAGAACGCGCCGTCATCGTTACCGCGCACGGCGCTCTGTACGGCGCAGACCACTTTGCTTTTGTTCTTCAAGCGCTGCAGCAGCACTTTCAGGTTGGCCACGTAGGCAAGTTTCTTTTCCTTGCTCCATGCCGGCGGTTTGCGCAACACCACGCACACCGTGGCCGGCGTCGAGGCGCAGCGGGTGAACTTGGGTTGCTGAAGGATCTTGCCGGCCAGCGCCTGCACCGCGAGGTCCGGCGCGCGGTAGACATTCTCGCAAGCATCGAACAGCGCCGAAGAACGGTTATCGCGCACAAACACCGCATCGGCGCTGGCGTAGTGGCCGACGATCTTGTCGCTGTCGCCGTGGAACGGCCCGATGCTTTGCGGCAGGTACACCGACGGCACTTTGCTGAGGATCGCGGTTTCCAGTTGTTTGGCATGGCCGAGTTTCAGCTTGATGTGCTCGAAGGCACTTTTCGAACGCATGTAGCCGCCGCCGACGCCGACGATCAGATCGGTTTTCTTCAGCAGATCCGCCAGCCCCGCGTAGGACTGATTGAGGAACACCGCCTCTTTGACCCGGCCCAGGCCCTTGGCCGCCATCACCGGCGCATCGAAACGCGGGTGCGGCAGGTACTTGAAAGAGTCCGGATCGGAAGCCACGACGCTGATCGCGGTGTCTTCACCAAAGTTGCGCTGCACCAGCGCAATGGCCAGATCGACCAGCAGACCATCGCCGGAGTTGGAGGCACTGTAGCCATGCAAAATCGTTACGTTCATGAGCGGAGTTCTACTTAATAAGAGGGAGCGGAATACACGTCGTAGGTCTGGCGGATCATCAACGCGGCGCTGAAGCGCTCGCGGACGATGCGCCGACCTTCGATGCCAAGGGCCGACAACGCAGGCTTCTGGATTTTCCTCAGCCGATCGGCCAGCGCCTGGTGGTCACCGGCGGGGAACACGTAACCGGACACACCATGGGTGACCAGCTCGGGCAGCGACGTGCAGTCGCTGGCGATCACCGGCAAGCCCAGCGCCATGCCTTCCAGCGGCACCATGGCAAAGCCTTCCCAGCGGCTCGGGACAATCAGCGCATCGGCTTTCTGGTACAGCGCGTGCACTTCGGTCGGGGTTACCCAGGGCAGGTATTCCACCCCGTCCAGCGGCGGACATTCGACAACGTCCTCGTTCACCGCACTGCCGACCACCGTCAGTTTCAGGTCGCTGCGCTGTGCTTCGCTGTAGGCCTTGAGCAACACGTCGAAGCCTTTCTGGTAGTCGAGGCGACCGACGAACAGCAAATGAATCGGTGCCGGATCGTTGGCCTTGCGTTCGTCATGCTTGTGATCGATGCCGTTGTAGATCAGCGTCATGCGCTGGCGCTCGATACCAAACTTCGCGGCCTTGTCCAGCTCGAACTGGCTGACGCAGATGATCTTGTCCGTGACCTTCTGCAGCACCCGCTCGATCCACGCATAGACTTTCTGCTTGATCGGCGAGCTTTCCATCAGGAAGGAAAAGGCATGGGGGCAGTAGACGATTTTGGGCTTGCGCCACGGTCGCAGGAGCACGCACACGCAACGGCCGATCACCCCGGAAAAGGTGCTGTGCAAATGCACCACATCGGGTTTTTCCTTGACCAGAACCCGCGCCAGCTGCCAGGCAAAACGCAGCAGCGACGGCACGTTGCGCCCGCTTCGGGCAAAGGTGCGGATCTGCTGAGCATCGATGCCGTGCAGTTCTTTCTTCTGGTCGAGCGGGACCAGATACACCAGCTCATAGCGCCCGTCTTCCGGCGCCGCCGAAATCGTGCGGATGACCGTCGCCACCCCACCTTTGATCGTTTCCGCCACGTGCAGTATTTTTTTCACAACCCACCCACTTTCATGCCTGTAAGGACCGTCGCTGAGATTCAGGACTGGTCGGACGCGTATTCGTAGTTGTAATAGCTGCCGTTGCCGTAATAGCTGGCCGCACGCTTCTCGACGCCGTTGAATACCGCGCCCTTCAACTCGATTCCGTTCTGGGCGAAACGCCGGATCGTCATTTCGATTTCCTTGGCCGGGTTCACCCCGAACCGCGCGACGATCAGGCTGATGCCGGCTTCGCGACCGACAATTGCCGCATCGGTCACGGCCAGCAGCGGTGGCGTGTCGATGATCACCACGTCATAGCGTTCGCTGAGTTGCGCCAGCAGTTCGCGGAAATTCGCGTGCATCAGCAGTTCGGAAGGGTTCGGTGGAACCTGGCCACGACTGATGAAGTGCAGGTTGTCGACCTCGACCTTGTTGATTGCCTGATCGAGGGTGCAGCGCTTGACCAGCAGATCCGACAGTCCGTTGGTGATCGGCGTGTTCAGGGTCTTGTGCAGATGACCTTTGCGCATGTCGGCGTCGATCAGCACCACGCGCTGGCCGCTCTGCGCCATGACCGCCGCGAGGTTGGAAGAGACGAAGGTCTTGCCGACCTGCGGGCTCGGGCCGGAAATCATGATCCGGTTGTTGGTCGAATCCAGCGCCGCGAAATGCAGGCAGGTGCGCAGGCTGCGGATCGATTCGATGGACAGGTCCGTCGGGTTGCGCAGGGCCAGCAGATACGCCGGCGTGTCTGCCGCGACTTTGGCCCGGACTTTTTTGCTGTCCTCTTCCTGTTGCAGGGCACTGTAGGGAATCGACGCGTAGACCGGCAAGCCGAGCTGTTCGATGCCTTCCGGCCCTTCCAGGCCCTTGCTCAAGGATTTGCGCAACAGCACCAGCGCCACGCCGACGAAGGCGCCGAGGAAAGTGGCGATCAGCACGATCAGAGCTTTCTTCGGTTTGACCGGGCTGGTCAGGTCGACGTCCGCCGTATCCACCAGACGCACATTGCCCACGGCGCCGGCGCGGATGATGTCCAGCTCCTGGGATTTGTTCAGCAATTGGGTGTAGATCTGCGAAGCGACTTCGACATCTCGGGTCAGGTTGAGCAGTTCCTGCTGGGTGGCCGGCAGGTCCTGAACCTTGCCTTCCAGCGAGCGCTGTTGCTGGGTCAGTTCGCCGATCTGGGTCATCAGCGCACGGTAGGCCGGGTGCTGTTTGGTGAACTTGCGATCCATCTCCGCCTGTTGCAGTTTCAGCTCGGAAATCCGCGTTTCGAGGGCCACGGACTGGCCGAGCACCGATTGGGTTTCCAGCGAGATGTTCACGGTCTTGCCATGGGTCTGGTAGGCGTTCAGCGCATCGCTGGCCTTGGCCAGATCGCGTTTGACCTGCGGCAACTGGCTTTGCAGGAACGCCAGGCTCTGCGCCGCTTCGGCGGAGGTGCGGCGCACGTTCTGATCCACGTACAGCGAAGCGATCTTGTTGAGAATCTTCACCGCTTCGGCGGCGTCGCTGCTGGCCAGGGCCAGACGGATGATCCCCGATTCCTTGCCTTGCTCGGAGATGTCCAGCGCGTCCTGATAACCCTGAATGGTCACGATCCGTGGGTAACGCACCACTTCGAAACGCGTTCCGGGGTTGGCCAGCAGTTGTGCGACCTGCCCTTCCACGCCGTCCTGCGCGAAGGCTTCGCCCGCCACGCCGTCGACCAGCAGGTTGTCGTTGTCGTCGAGCAGTTGGAAGCGATGTTGTTCGCCGGCGATCAGGGTGAGTTTCTTGCCCAGCAGTTCCTTGGGCAGATCGAGCTTGGCAAACTCCAGGCGCTCACCGCCCCAGGCGTAGCTGCTCAGGCCGAAACGCGGCGGCGCGACGCTGAGTTCGGTCTCGCCGCGATAGCGCCGGGAAAGAAAGCCCCCGATCAGCGGAAAAGTGTTGGGGGTGACGTCGATGTCCAGGCGCAAATCGTCGACCGTCTTACCGATCACTGCGCGGGATTTGATGATGCCGATTTCGGTCACCGACGGCGATTGCCCGCCGAGCATGCTGTTGAGGTCGGAAAAACCCAGCATGTCGTTCTTTTTCGGTTCGACCTGCACCAACGCGTTGGCCAGATACACCGGCGTAGCCAAGATCGCATAGGCCACACCGGTCATCATGAATGCGCCGGTGAATGCACCGATCAACCACTTCTGATCGATCAGGCTGCCGAAGATGCCGAGAAGATCAATACTGTCTTGATCGTTGTCGCGGGTGCCGATTACTGACGGTAACTGCATAAGTCTTTCTTACCATTCACTGAACTGAAGAATATTGATCAACGCGCCAGACGTTGCGCCCATGAGCTAACAGCATCTTCAATCAATGCATGGGCATGAATAAAAGCGGCTTGCCCCTGACGATAGGGGTCCTGTATTTCTCGTTCGCTCTGCCACTTGCCCAGCAGAAACACTTTGCCCCTGGCGTGAGAGGCAATCTTCAGCACTTGATTAACATGTTGTTTTTCCATGACCAGAATCAGGTCTGATTCATTGACGATGTCCGCTGTCAGTTGCCGCGCCTTGAACCCTTCGGCACTGTGTCCGCGGTCTTCCAGCACCTGGCGCGCGTTGGACTCCATGCCTTCGCCGACCCGAGCGGACAGGCCTGCGGAGGTCACGCTGATCGCCGAGGGCGTCAGTGCATTGCGCAACAGAAGTTCCGCTGTCGGACTTCGGCAGATATTGCCTACGCAAACGACAAGAATCTTTTTGAACAAGGTTTACTTTCCCGTGTAATGTCAATCGGCCAACATGCCCTGCAAATTCGAATGAACCCGCAAGACCTTCCTTCACTCGGAAATAGATTCACCCGTTAATACCGATGCATTAAGTACCACGGCCTCTAAAAGTCCCCCAACCAGAATTACCGGACTAAAAATAACTGTGATTTTCAGGTCGAAGTTTTCCGACAAAAAATAACATTCGTGCACTTAGCTTCTTTATTGGCCTCGAAACCTGTGTAACGAGATAACCCTTCGCTAGATGTCATTCTCATCAGGAGAGCCGACATGAAATCAGCACATCTCAAACATCTTGGTGCCGCCGCCCTGTTGATACTCAGTGCAGCCGCGCAGGTTCACGCCAGTGCTTTATTCCCGTCACTGCCCGCCAGAACCATAGGCGTACAGGTCAAGATCCAGAACTTCACCCCAGCCGACGCCGAGCAGATCAAAGCGGCCGGATTCAGCTTTGTGCGCTTCGGCGTCTGGAGCGACAGCCTCGGCGGCAAGGCCTATCAGAAGCAGATCAGCGATGCCTTTGCGGCAGCGCGGTCCGCCGGCTTGCCGGTCTTGATGACTGTGCGCGCCACCAAACCATTGACCGGCGACCTGGCGAGCGCCGGTGAAGCGTTCGCCAACGCGGTGACCGGGCTTGAGCAAGCCTGGAGCGCGCAACTGGTGGGGATCGAAATCTGGAACGAGCCGGATCTCGACACCTACTGGCCCACCGGAGACTTCAAAAACACCTTCGTGCCATTCATGACGGCCATGTGCAAGACGCTGCAGGGCAAGCCGCAATCGACGCCTCTGGTGGGATTCGGTTTCGCCCGCCCGCCGACGGCCGGCTCCGCCTCGACCGTGGCACTCAACAGCATCCTCGGCACTTATCCGCAGTGCCTGGACGCCATTTCCTATCACCCTTACGGCATGACCGCGACGCAGATCAGCAACGCGCAAACCTTCATCCAGCAAAACTTCCATCTGCCGGGCGTCATCAGTGAATGGGGCATCTCGGCGCTCGCCTCCAACGGCGGACCGGACGGGCAAGCCAGTAAAATCTCTGCGTTCATCGCTGATGTTAAAAAACTCAACATCCCGCTGACGTCGATTTACGAATGGAAGAACAGCGAGTCGGGCAGCAACGACCGGGAGAAGAATTTCGGCCTGCTGACCTCCGACGGCCAGTCGAAACCGGCACAAACGGCGGCCTCGACCCAGCTCAACGCCGAATAGGCGCTGCGCAACGGGTCGCTTGCTTTGAACCTGTGGTCCTTTTTGGCATCGTATTGATCGATAACGCGCCCCGCCTTTCAAACAGCCGTTTTCAGGTTGTTGCCTGCGGGGCACTCGATACGCCGACATGCCCTTGAGTGGCTGTCGGCGCTCGGGTAATGTCACCAGACCCATAGGACAGAGCACGCTCATGACTTCCAAGCTGGAACAACTCAAACAGTTCACCACCGTCGTGGCCGACACCGGCGACTTCGAAGCGATTGCCCGGGTCAAACCGGTCGACGCCACCACCAACCCTTCCCTGCTGCTCAAGGCAGCGGCGATTCCGGCCTACGCCGAACTGCTGAACGCCAGCGTGCGCGACTGCAAGGGCGATGTCGGCCTGGCCAGCGACCGTTTCGGCGTCGCGGTCGGCCAGGAAATCCTCAAGGTCATTCCGGGCCGCATTTCCACCGAAGTGGATGCGCGCCTGTCGTTCGACAAGGACGCGATGCTCAAGCGTGCCCATCGCCTGATCGAACTTTACGACAAGGCCGGCGTCGGCCGTGACCGCGTACTGATCAAGATCGCTTCGACCTGGGAAGGCATCCGCGCCGCCGAGATCCTGGAAAAGGAAGGTATCCAGACCAACCTGACCCTGCTGTTCTCCTTCGCTCAGGCCGCTGCCTGCGCCGATGCCGGCGTGTTCCTGATCTCGCCGTTCGTGGGCCGCATCTACGACTGGTACAAGAAGGCCAACGGCAACGACTACACCGGTGCCGACGATCCGGGCGTGCAGTCCGTGACGCGCATCTACAACTACTACAAGGCCAATGACTACAAGACCGTGGTCATGGGCGCGAGCTTCCGCAACCTCAACCAGATCGAGCAACTGGCCGGCTGCGACCGCCTGACCATCAGCCCGGACCTGATCGAGAAACTGGCCGCCGACACCGGCAAGCTGGAACGAAAACTCGCTCCGGGCCATGCCGGCGAAGCGCGCCTGAGCCTCAACGAAGCACAATTCCGCTGGCTGTCCAACGAAGACGCGATGGCCACCGAGAAACTGGCCGAAGGCATCCGTCAGTTTGCCCGCGATCAGGAAAAACTCGAGGCGCTGCTGCAAGCCAAGCTGTAATCGGCCAAGCGCAAACGCAAAAAGGGCGAACCCTCACAGGTTCGCCCTTTCTTGTGCCTCGCGGTCTCGCTGATCAGTGCCGTTCGAGGGCATTCACCAGGTCATGGAAGGCTTCGCGGTTGGAGTCGTTCAGGCCCATGAGGATCTTGTGCGCTTCGAGCACCTTGATCCGCACAACCTCTTCCGACTGATCCTGGTCCGGCAGATCATCGAGGCATTCCGGGCATGGCACGGGATGGTTGACGATATTGAACACCTGCTCGAAACCCATCGACTGCAACAGACGCGTGATGTCCTCGTGGGTGGTGACCACGGTCGGCAGCAGGCCGACCTTCTGCCGCGACAGGATCGACAGCTTGGCCAGCAGGCCCAGCGTGGTGCTGTCGATGCTGCGGGTTTCGGTCAAATCGATCACGATCGCGTTGAAATTCAGCGCGGTGAAGATTTTTTCAATAGTCGCATCCAACGCCGAACACAGGGTCAGGCGAACTTCACCGACGAACTTCAGGACGAAGGTGCCGTCCTGCTCGGCGAACTGGATTCTACCGGTACTCATCAAAGATTCCTGCTCAACACCAACAGGGCGATATCATCCGGCATCTCCCCTAGCGTGGCCAATCCAAAAACCTGCCGCAGACCATCCAGGCTGCCGCCCGCCGACTTGACCCGTTCGGGCAAGGCGGCTTCTTTTTCTTTGAGTGTGGGTTCTGGCAAAAGATCCAGAATGCCATCAGACATCAGCGTCAGGCTGAACGTCGGTGGCAGCTCGAGCACGTGGTCTTCGTAGGTGGCTTCGTTGAAAAGCCCCACGGGCAGACCGCGCCCCTCGAGGTAGCGAACACTGTCAGGCGTGTACAACACAGGCAACGGCAGATGGCCGCCGATGCTATAGGTCAACAAACCGGTCTCCTCGTCGATGACTCCACCGACCATTGTGACGTGTTTACCCAGCTTACAACTGATCAGCCCCCGGTTGATATGACCGAGGACTTCCGAAGGCTTGAATTCCGGCAGCGTGCCGTTGCGCTTGGATTCGAACAGCAGGCGCGTGGTCATGAACTTCAGCAGCACGGTGACGAACGCCGAAGAGGCGCCATGACCCGAGACATCCGCCAGGTAGAACGCCACCCGGCGCTCGTCGACCCGGAAGTAGTCGACAAAATCACCCGACAGGTACAGCGACGGGATGATCTGGTGCGCGAACCTGAATTCGTCGATGGCCCACGGACTTTCCGGCAACATGTTCATCTGCACCTGGCGACCGGCATTCTGGTCTTCCTGGAGCAGGTTCAGGCTGGCTTCGAGTTCGCGGTTGGCCTTTTCCAGTTTCTCGCGGTAGCGCTGGTTTTCCAGCAGCAGACGCGCACGATCCAGGGCCCGGCGCACGGAGTGCTCGAGCACGGCCAGATCTTCGAGAGGCTTGATCAGGTAGTCCGCCGCGCCCAGGCGCAGGGCCTCGACCGCGTCGTTCATCACGCCGGCGCCCGAGACCACGATCACCGGAGTCTGCGGTGACCGCTCAGTGACCTGACGGATGAGTTCGAGACCGCCCATCTGCGGCATGCGCAGATCGCAGATGACCAAGTCGGGCGTGTCTTGCTCGAATACCTGAAGACCCTGCTGGCCGTTACTGGCCTGCAAGACGCTGAAACCACTGTCTTCCAAATAGGCCGCGAGGCTCGCGCGCACTACTTCGTCATCATCGATTATCAGCAGCGTGGCACTGGTTTTTGGCATGTGGGCAAACGGCGCCAGAATTAGGTTGGCGTAGCAGGCGGGGCAACGGCCCGGCGCAGACTACTGGATTCGCTTTCTAGCCTCTCTGCTGCACCGCTTCGGAGCGTTTGCCCCGCACACGGTTGCACCAGAGGTGCCCTTCTAAGGCGCAGACGGTACTCCCATCCTTCGAGCGTTTCAAGCATGCGCCGATGGTCGCTTGGAGACTTTGTTTGTCAAATCACTCGCAGTTATAAGAACAGCTTCAACCGTAACCCAATCATTGGACGCGCCCACAAAAAAGGCGACCTCGCGGTCGCCCTTTTGTGCCGATCAATCGAGATCAGAAATCGTCTTCGACCTGCCCGTCCTTGACCTTGAACTCACGGTTCTGCAGGTAGGCGTTGCGGATGAAGGTGTACTTGTCGCCGCTGATCAGCTTCTCGCTCGACAGCAGGCTGGCGCGGGTGTCGACGATGTTCAGGCCGAAAATCGAGTTACGCACCGGCACATCGTTGATGTAGCGGTACGGGCCGGTGAAGCTGTCGACGTACTTGGACGGCGCGTCGCGCAGGGTGCTTGGACCCATCAGCGGCAGCATCACGTAAGGACCGCTGCCGACACCCCAGTAGCCGAGGGTCTGGCCGAAGTCTTCGTCGCTGCGGTTCAGGCCCATTTTGGTGCCGACGTCGAAGAAACCGAGCAAACCAAAAGTGGTGTTGAAGATCAGGCGCGCGGTGTCGACGCCAGCGGCGGCCGGCTTGGCCTGAAGAATGTTGTTCGCCAGGTTGGTAACATCACCGACGTTGCGGAACATGTTGTGGATGCCGTCTTCCAGGAATTGCGGAGTAACAAATTCATAGCCTTGCGCCAAAGGCTTCAGCGCATAGGTGTCGACGAAATCGTTGAACTCGAAGATCGGACGGTTGACGCTTTCCCAAGGGTCTTCTTCCGTTGCGGCCTGAGCGGCGAACGGCACCAGCATCACGCTGGTACATACACAAAGCTGAGCAAGAGGATGGCTCCAGCGCATAGAAAACTCCTTGGATAGTACGGACGCAGCACCTGGGCCGCGACGATAAGTGCGTCAGTATAAGACGGAAACGCTGCTTTAGGCAGTTCCCCGGTGAATCCCTCTGTAGGACCCTTCGTCATTGGCCTGTCATGCAACTGTCACCGATGTTGCCTAGCCTGATCGCTATTTCAGGGACGTTTTCCATGCCTCAAGCCGAAGCCTTGCCCCTCGCGGCACCGACGCTGACCGCCGTGCTGTTCGGACTCAGCGGCTGTCTGGTGGACTTCGGCGCCCGCGCCCGTCATCACACCAGCGTCGGCCCGGAACACGCCGACGTCACACCCGGCGCCCTCGACAGCCTGCGCAGTCTGCAACGCCAGCAAATCCCCTGCGCCTGGCTCGATGAACTGTCGACGGCCTGCACTCAGGTACTGTCATCGGCGCTGCCTGACTGGATCAAACCGTCGCAACATTCGGCAACAATCAATCCGTGGCCGGCGCCCAATGCCTGCTGGCAAGCGTTGATGAGCTTGAATGTCGACCGCCTCGACGGTTGCGTGCTGGTCAGCGGCGAACCGCGCCTGCTGCAATCGGGCCTCAATGCCGGATTGTGGACCATTGGCCTGGCGTCCTGCGGCTCATTGTGCGGCATGGCGCCCAGCGAATGGCAAGCCCTGAGCCAGAAGGAACGCGAACAACTGCGCGGCAAGGCGACCGTGCAACTGTTCGGCCTGGGCGTGCACTCGGTGATCGATCATCTGGGCGAACTCGACACTTGTCTGGCGGACATCAGCCTGCGTCGCCTCAAAGGCGAAAAGCCCTGACCGGGATCATGCAGGTTGGCCAAGAGTGGATTAGTCTTAAGGAGAGCCATAGACCTTTGGCGCACGGCCGCGGTCTATGCCAGTGCCTCTCGATAAAAGGAAACAACCATGCCCGCTCAAGAACTGCAAAAACAGCTCAATGCCCTGCGCGAGCAACTGGATCAGACTCCGCCGCTCACCGAAGAAGAGCGCGAACATCTGCATGACCTGATGGCGCAGATCGAATCCGAGATAAAACTGGAACAGTCCACTCAGGAAAACAGTATCGCCGATGGTGTGAATCTAGCAGTCGAACGCTTTGAACTCGAACACCCGACCATCGCCGGTACTCTGCGCAATATTGCTACTACCCTGCACAGCATGGGCATCTGAAACCCGCGAATGCAAAAAAGCCCTGCCATCACTGGCAGGGCTTTTTCATGTCCGCGAGGCGGGTTACTGACGAACCAGACGGTGATTCGGCAGTTGCACGCTTTCAGTGCTGCGGTACGGGTTGATGTCCAGCCCGCCCCGACGTACGTAACGCGCGAACACCGTGAGTTTTTCCGGTTTCAGCAGGCGCTGCAGGTCGAGGAAGATCCGCTCCACGCATTGCTCATGGAAGTCCGAGTGCTGACGGAAGCTGACGATGTATTCCAGCAGGCTGGCATGATCCAGCGCCGCGCCACGGTACTCCACCACCACGCTGCCCCAGTCCGGCTGGCTGGTCACCGGGCAGTTGGATTTGAGCAGATGACTGTGCACGCTCTCCTCCACCACGCGCGAATCGTCGCAGCGCAGCAGTTCGGGACGCGGGTGTTCGTAGTTGCTGACGCTGATGTCCAGATCGTCGATGCACACACCCGGCAACGCCACGACGCCTTCAGCTTCGACGTCTTTCAGGCTGCGAACCCGCACGCCCACCGGTTTGCCGGCAGCAGCGGACAAGTCCTTGACCAGCGTCGCTTCGAGGCTCGCGATGTCGGCGAACGGCGTCTGGTTCAGCGAGTTCAGGTACAGCTTGAACGACTTGGATTCGATGATGTTCGGCGAATCCGCCGGAATGCTGAATTCGCCGATCGCCACCACCGGCTTGCCCGACGGCAGCAGCCACGACAACTCGAAGCAGTTCCAGAAATCCACGCCTTTATACGGCAGGGTTTCGGCGGTCAGGCCCAGCTCGGCCCATTTCGCGGTGCGCGGGATCGGGAACAGCAGGGACGGCGTGTACGTGGCGATGTATTCGCTGGATTTGCCCAGCGGCGAATGTTCGGCTGCGGGATGCATGGCGGAAACCTGACTGAAGAATCAGCGGATTCTACCAGCCTTTGCTCCCGCCTTTGAGTGCTTACTGACTGACAGTCAGTTTGCCGACCATTCCGGCCTGATAGTGGCCGGGAATGTTGCAGGCAAATTCCAGGTTCACCGCTTTGCTGAAGGTCCAGGTCAGTTCGGCGGTCTTGCCCGGCTCCACCAGCACGCTGTTGGGATCGTCATGCTTCATGCCATGGCCCATCGAGCCGTGATCCATGCCCGCCATGTCGTGGGACATTTCCTTCATGCCGGTCGGCGTCAGCATGCCGCTTTGCTGCATCTGCAACATTTCCTGCTGATGTTTGGCATGCATCGCCGCGTCGCCGAGGTTGAATTCGTGCAGCAAATGGCCTTTATTCACCAGCACAAAACGAACGGTCTCACCGGCCTTGATCTCGATCGCTTTCGGATCGAAGCTCATGTCGCCCATCACCACTTCGATGCTGCGGGTGGCCTTGGCCGCCGGGGCCGGCTGGCCGAAGTCGTAGGTGTGCGCCGGCGATGCCCACAGTGGCGAACTCAGCGCCAGCAGACACGCGGCAAGGGCCAGACGGATGCGCAAAAACATAGTCGTACTCCAACAAATCAAGGTTCAGCCTGTGGGAAACTCTAGCCCGCCTGCGCTGGCAGCGACCTGACAGGGAGATTACAACTTTGTCAGGTTGGCGCTCACCGCGTTCGCCCACGGTATAACGTCCTCGTTCCCGCTACCCGAGTCGCCCATGAAACTGCTGATCGTCGAAGACCAACCCAAAACCGGCCAGTACCTGCGCCAGGGCCTGACCGAGGCCGGTTTCAACACCGAACTGGTGGCCGACGGCACCACCGGCCAGCAATTGGCGTTGAGCGGCGACTATGCGCTGCTGATCCTCGACGTGATGCTGCCCGGCCGCAATGGCTGGCAGATCCTGCAAGCGGTGCGCAGCGCCGGCCTGGAAACGCCGATCCTGTTTCTGACTGCCAAGGACACCGTTGAAGACCGGGTTCACGGCCTCGAACTGGGCGCCGACGATTATCTGGTCAAACCGTTCGCCTTCTCTGAACTGCTGGCGCGGGTGCGCAGCCTGTTGCGCCGCGGCAGTTCCACGCCTCAGGAAACCAGCCTGCGCCTGGCCGACCTGAGCCTGGACTTGATCCGCCGCCGGGTTGAACGCAGCGGCCAACGCATCGACCTCACCGCCAAGGAGTTCGCCCTGCTGGAAATGCTCCTGCGCCGCCAGGGCGAAGTGCTGCCCAAATCGCTGATTGCCTCGCAGGTCTGGGACATGAACTTCGACAGCGACACCAATGTGATCGAAGTGGCGATTCGTCGACTGCGCCTGAAGATCGATGACGACTTCCCCAACAAACTGATTCACACCGTACGTGGCATGGGTTACGTCCTTGAAGAGCGTGCCGACTGATGCGCCGACTGTCCTTGAGCAGCCGACTCGCGCTGTTGTTCGCCGGCTGTACCGCAGTGGTTTCGCTGGTCGCCGGGGTCGTTTTCAATCGGGCCAGCGAGGGCCACTTCATCGAGCTCGACCAGCAACTGCTCGAAGGAAAACTGCTCAGCGTGCGTCAGACGCTGCGCAGTGGCAGCGATGCCGAACACATCACCGATGAATTGAGCCAACAGGGCGATGTCTCGCTGCGCATAAGCAGCCCTGAGGGCCAGCGCTGGTTCGGTCGCTCGTTGCATGCCCCGGCAAACCTGCCGCAGCAACCCGGTCTGGCCACCATCAACGACAACGGCACCGACTATCGCCTGCTCAACGCCGCGCTTGAACCGGAAAAGCCCGATTCCCCGCAATTGACCTTGCTGCTGGACATCACCCACCACCAGCACTTCCTGCAACGCATGCAGCATCTGATCTGGCTGACCGTCGGCCTTTCGGCGCTGGCCACCGCGCTGCTCGGCGCCTGGGCTGCTCGCAGCGGTTTACGCCCGCTACGACGAATGAGTGCCGTGGCTCGGGGGATTTCAGCGCAATCGCTGAATGCCCGACTGCCGGAAGCCCGGATGCCCGCAGAACTCGCGGAATTGGCCCACAGCTTCAACGCCATGCTCGGACGCCTCGATGACTCTTTTCAGCGACTGTCAGCGTTTTCCGCCGACATCGCCCATGAACTGCGCACACCACTTTCGAACCTGCTGACCCACACCCAGGTCACCCTCACCCGCCCTCGCCCCCTCGAAGACTATCGCGAGGCATTGCACAGCAACCTCGAAGAGCTGCAATGGATGGCGCAGTTGGTGAACGACATGCTTTATCTGGCCAAGGCTGACCACGGTTTGCTGGTGCCCAAGCGTGAACCGCTGGAACTTTCGGAAGAAGCCGACGCGTTGCTGGAGTTTTTTGCGCCGCTGGCCGAAGACGCTCAGGTCAGCTTGAGCCGTGACGGTGCGGGGCGATTCGAGGGTGATCGCGCGATGTTGCGCCGGGCGCTGTCGAATCTGCTGGATAACGCGTTGCGCTTTACCCCTGCTAACGGCGAAGTTCGCGTGCAGGTGGCCGAACAAGCGAAATCCTTGAGCGTGACCGTGGAGAACAGTGGTGAAGGGATTTCTGCAGAGTTGTTGCCGCGTTTGTTCGACCGCTTCTATCGTGCGGACCCGGCGCGCCAGGAAGGCAGCAGCGAGCATGCGGGATTGGGGCTGGCGATTACTCAGTCGATCATCCGGGCCCATGGCGGGCAGATTCATTGCGAATCGGCTCGGGGCTGGACGCGGTTTGTGATTGAGTTGCCGAAAAACGCTTGAGGCCGGCAATGCCGGCCTCAATGGGGGAACTTACGAATAGCGCAACGCGTGCGCCGGTTCGATCTTCGCCGCCCGCCAGGCCGGGTAAACGGTGGCCAGGAAGCTGAGGATGAAGCCCGCCGAGCAGATCAGCAGCACGTCGCCGCCCTGCAATTCCGATGGCAGGTTGCTGACGAAATACACGTCCGAACTGAAGATGTGCTGCCCGGTCACTCGCTCGACCCAGCCCACCATCTCACTGACGTTCAGCGCGGCAATCACCCCCAGCACGCCACCGATGATGGTGCCGACGATGCCGATCACCGTGCCCTGCACCATGAAGATCGCCATGATCTGCCGTGGCGTGGCGCCGATGGTGCGCAGGATCGCAATGTCCGCACCCTTGTCGTTCACCACCATGATCAGGGTCGCGATAATGTTGAACGCCGCCACCGCGACAATCATCAGCAGCAACAGGCCGATCATGGTTTTTTCCATTTTCATCGCGCTGAACAGGCTGCCCTGGGTGTGGGTCCAGTCGTCAGCCTTGAAATCGGCGCCGAGGCCGCTGGCAATGTCCGACGAAACCTTCGGCGCGGCGTACAGATCCTTCACCGCCAGACGCACGCTCTGCACCTGATTCGGCTCCCAATGCTGCATGGTCGCGGCGTCGGAGACGTGGATCAGGCCCATTGAACCGTCGAGTTCGGCACCGACCTTGAACACGCCGACCACGTTCAGACGCTGCATGCGCGGGGTGATACCGCCCGGTGCGGTGCTGACTTCCGGCACGATCAGGGTGATCTTGTCGCCGACATTGAGACGGAAACGTCGGGCGGTGATTTCACCCAGCACTACGCCGAACTCACCCGGTTTCAAGGCATCGAGACGGCCCTGAACAATGTGCTGGGCAACGATCGACACCTTGCCTTCCTGAGCCGGATCGACGCCGCTGATCTGGATCGGCTGCATCATGCCCTTGTAGGACAGCATGCCTTCCATCTCGGTGAACGGCACGGCGGCCGTCACTTCCGGATTCTTCATCGCGGCGGCGGCCACTGGCTGCCAGTCGTTGATCGGCTTGACGCCAACGATGGTCGCGTGAGGCACCATACCGAGGATGCGCGAGCTCATTTCGCGCTGGAAACCGTTCATCACCGACAGCACCACGATCATCGCCAGCACGCCGAGGGCGAGGCCGATCATCGAGGTCATCGAAATGAACGAAACAAAGCGATTGCGGCGCTTGGCGCGGGTATAGCGCGTGCCGATAAAGATCGATAACGGTCTGAACATTCGCTGGGGCACCGTATAAAAATAAAAGACCCGATGCCTTTTCAGGCACCGGGTTTCAAGCCGTCAGATGGGGGTCAGGCAACCTTCCTGCAGTTGCAGGACGCGGTCCATCTGGCGAGCCAGGTTCATGTCGTGAGTCACCACCAGAAACGCCGTGCGCATCGAAGTGCTGAGTTCCAGCATCAGATCCTGAATGCCTTCGGCGGTATGGGAGTCGAGGTTGCCGGTCGGCTCGTCGAGCATCACCAGCCCTGGATTGTTAACCAGGGCACGGGCGATGGCTACGCGCTGGCGCTCGCCACCGGACAGTTCTGCCGGTTTGTGTTCCAGGCGATGGCCCAGACCGACCCGCTCCAGCAACGCCGTGGCACGCTGACGCGCTTGCGGGATCGCGGTCTTGCCGATCAGCAGCGGCATGCAGACGTTTTCCAGCGCGGTGAATTCCGGCAGCAGGTGGTGGAACTGGTACACGAACCCAAGGGCGCGGTTACGCAGCAAGCCACGCTTCTTCTCGCTCAGCGCCGACAGCTCTTCACCGTCGAGCCAGACACCGCCCTTGGTTGGCGTGTCGAGACCGCCCAGCAGGTTGAGCAACGTACTTTTGCCCGAACCGGATTTGCCGACGATCGCCACCCGCTCACCCGGATGCAGTTCCAGTTGCAGGTTGGCCAGCACTTCCACCGACTCCGGGCCTTCCTCGTAGGATTTGCCCAGGTTGCGGCAGCTCAAGATTGCTTTTTCACTCATGCCCGACTCACTCATAACGTAGCGCCTCCGCCGGCTGGGTGCGCGCGGCACGCCAGGCTGGATACAGGGTGGCGAGGAAACTCAGGACCAACGCAGCGGCGCAGACCATGACCACGTCCTGGCTCTGCACCTGCGATGGCAGGTAATCGATGAAATACACATCGGCGTTGAGGAATTTGTGTCCGATCACGCCTTCGAGGGCCGAAATCGCGGCGCTGACGTTGAGCGCGGCGAAGATCCCGACCACGGCGCCGATGGCCGTACCGACCACGCCGATCACCGTGCCCTGCACCATGAACGTGCGCATGATCGTGCCCGGTGTGGCGCCCAGTGTGCGCAGAATGGCGATGTCGCCCTTCTTGTCGTTCACCACCATCACCAGCGTGGAAATGATGTTGAACGCAGCCACTGCGACGATCAGCAGCAACAGCAGGCCGATCATGGCTTTTTCCATACGGATCGCCTGATACAGGTTGCCGTGGGTACGGGTCCAGTCGCGAGCGTAGTAACGGTCTTCGCCGAGGCGCTGGGCGATGTTCCACGCCTCACGCGGCGCCTGGAACAGATCGTCGAACTTCAGACGCAGGCCCTGCACCTGATCGGGCTTCCAGCGGTGCATCTTCGCCAGATCCTGCAGGTTGGTGACGCCCAGATAACCATCCAGTTCACCGGCGCCGACATGGAAGATGCCGACCACGGTGAAGCGCTTCATGCGCGGGAACATCCCGGCCGGGGTCACGCTGACCTCCGGTGCGACGAAGGTGATCTTGTCACCGAGGCCCACGCCGAGTTTGGTCGCGGCCTTGTCACCGATCACGATGCCGAAGCTGCCCGGCGTCAGATCGTCGAGTCTGCCCTGCTTCATGAAGTTGTCGATGATCGAGACGTTGCGCTCCAGCGCCGGGTCGATGGCATTGAGCAACACCTTGGACACCTGGCCGTTATTGGTCAGCAACCCCTGCATCTGGGTGAACGGCGCGACGGCCGCCACCTGCGGGTTCTGCTTGACCTTGGCGGCCAGGCTCGGCCAGTCGTTGATGGCTTCACCGGACTCGATGGTCGCGTGGGGCACCATGCCCAGCACGCGGGTGCGCATCTCATGATCGAAGCCGTTCATCACCGACAGCACCACGATCATCACGACCACGCCAAGAGCGAGCCCTATCATCGAAGTCAGGGAAATGAATGACACAAAATGATTGCGACGCTTTGCACGGGTATAACGCGTGCCGATAAATACGAAGAGAGGTCTGAACATGTCGGGGCTTGTTCGGAGGGAAAAGGAACGTCCTTGTGGCGGGGGTCGATAACCAGCTTTACACTCAGACCACCGCCGCTACCATGGGTTCGCCATGTCGACATTAGATGAAGAAGATCGCCGCGAATACTACCGTATCGAGGACACGATCGCACTGGAAATTCGGCCCCTGTCCGCTCCCGAAGCCGCAGGCCAGGAAGTGTTGCAGGATGCTTCTCCACTGTTCAACCTGCTCAGCGAATTGCACCTGAGCGAATTCGAGTCACAACACCTGCTGCGCCAGATCAGCGAACGCGACCGCGCTATCGCGGCGTTCCTGAAATCCCAGAACAAACGCATCGACCTGCTCAGCCAGGTCGTCGCACTGACCGTGCTCGGCCATATCGGCGAGCCACAACCGGTGATCATCTCCGAGGGCGGCATCGACTTTCAGCACCCGACCCCGATCGCCTCCGGCGCCCACCTGTCGGTGAAACTGGTGCTGATGCCCCAGGCTCTCGGTCTGCTGCTGCGCGCCCGCGTCACCCATTGCGACCGCAAGGGCGACGGCTACGACGTCGGCACCGAGTTCGAACACCTGACCGACGCCCAGCGCCAGTTGCTCGCCCGATATATCTTGCAGAAGCAGGCCCAGGAACGACGTCTGGCCCGCGAACAGAACGAATCAGGCATCTAATTAAGGAAGAACCGTGACCCTTATCTACGGCCACCGCGGCGCCAAGGGCGAAGCACCGGAAAACACCCTGAGCAGTTTTCAGGAATGTCTCAAGCACGGCGTGCGCCGCTGCGAACTGGACCTGCACCTGTCCAAGGACGGCGAGCTGATGGTCATCCACGACCCGACCCTCAAGCGCACCACCGACCGGCGCGGCAAGGTGGTCGAGCACACCGCCGCCGATCTGGTGACCTACGACGCGCGCAAGGGCGGTCCGGGCTGGATCAAACCATGCCCGATTCCGACGCTGGAAGAACTGTTCGAAAAATGCGATTTCGAGCACTGGCAACTGGAAGTCAAAAGCGCTTCGCGCACCCGCGCCGCGACCACCGTGCTGGCGATCCGTGAAATGGCGGTCAGGCACGGACTGCTCGACAAGGTGACGATCACCTCGAGTTCGCGGGAAGTATTGAAGGCTGCACTGGATCTGGTGCCCGACGTATCGCGCGGCCTGGTGGCCGAATACGCCTGGCTCGACCCGTTGAAGGTCGCGCAAAGTTACGGTTGCGAGATTCTGGCGTTGAACTGGACGCTGTGTACGCCGGAACGCCTGCAAAAGGCGCAGCGTCAGGGGCTGCATGTGTCGGTGTGGACCGTCAACGAGCCTGCGCTGATGCGCAGACTCGCCGACTTCGGCGTTGACAGCCTGATTACAGACTTTCCCGGTTTGGCCACTGCCACCCTCGGGAATTGCTGAAATCGGTCTCCCCGGCCGGCTCAGGCCACCGGCCGGAGCCCGTCAAAAAAGCCGGTTGAGGCCGTCGTACGCCGCTACCCGATAGGCTTCGGCCATGGTCGGGTAGTTGAACGTCGTGTTGACGAAGTACTTCAGGGTGTTCAGTTCGCCCGGCTGGTTCATGATCGCCTGACCGATGTGCACGATCTCCGACGCCTGATAACCGAAGCAGTGAACGCCCAGCACTTCCAGGGTTTCACGGTGGAACAGGATCTTCAGCATGCCTTGCGGCTCGCCGGCGATCTGTGCACGCGCCATGCTCTTGAAGAACGCCTTGCCCACTTCGTACGGCACCTTGGCCTGGGTCAGCTCCTGCTCGTTCTTGCCGATCGAGCTGATCTCCGGAATGGTGTAGATGCCGGTCGGCACGTCATTCACGAAACGCCAGCTGCCATTGTCGACGATGCTGCCAGCGGCCGAACGGCCCTGGTCGTGGGCGGCACTGGCCAGGCTCGGCCAGCCGATCACGTCACCGGCGCCGTAGATGTTCTGCACGCAGGTGCGGTAGTTCTCGTCGACTTCGATCTGGCCGCGGCTGTTGACCTTGACCCCGATGTTTTCCAGGCCCAGCTGGTCGGTGTTGCCGGTACGGCCGTTGCACCAGAGCAAGGCGTCGGCCTTGATCTTCTTGCCGGACTTCAGGTGCAGGATCACGCCGTTGTCCACGCCTTCGACGCGGTCATACTCTTCGTTGTGACGCACGGTGATGTTGTTGTTGCTGAAGTGGTAGCTCAACGCCTGGGAGATTTCCGAGTCGAGGAAGCTCAGCAACTGACCGCGGTTGTCCACCAGTTCGACCAGCACACCCAGACCGCTGAAGATCGAAGCGTATTCGCAGCCGATCACGCCGGCGCCGTAAACGATCAGTTTGCGCGGGGTGTGGCCGAGGCTGAGGATGGTGTCGCTATCGTAGATACGCGGGTGGTGGAAATCGATGTCCGCCGGGCGATAAGGACGCGAACCGGTGGCGATGATGATGTGCTTGGCCACCAGTTTCTCGACCACGCCGTTGGCGCAGACCACTTCAATGGTTTGCTCGTCGGCGAAGCTGCCGGTGCCGAAGAACACGTCGACACGGTTACGGGCGTAGTAGCCGGTACGCGAAGCGACTTGTTTGGAAATGACTTTCTCGGCGCTTTTCAACACGTCCGGGAAGGAGAACCAGCGCGGCTCGCCGATCGCACGGAACATCGGGTTGGTGTTGAACTGCATGATCTGCCGCACCGAGTGACGCAGGGCCTTGGACGGGATGGTGCCCAGGTGGGTGCAGTTGCCGCCGACCTGGCGACGGCTGTCGACCATCGCCACCTTGCGCCCTGCTTTGGCGGCGTTCATTGCCGCGCCTTCTCCCGCCGGGCCGGAACCCAGCACCACCACGTCGTAGTTGTAGACAGCCATGCGTACTCCTCAGAACAGGCCGCGGTGCCAGCAGCACCGGCGGCTAAATCACGCCGAACGACGGCGCGAAGGAACAATTGGGGGCCAGTAGAAAACCCGGACACAGTCTATAGAAGCGTCAACGCCGCGCACATTAACCCTTGGTCGCGTCGTAGGCTACTTTTGCCTGCACTACAACGCCAGCTTTCGTACTGTTCTCAGTCAACTTTTGCGCCACTGAGCCGTTCGAAAGCGTGACTGGTGCGTGTGACGAAACCTGTATCGGCACGAATCACAAAGAATGCACCAATGTCGTGTTTTTCGGCATAGTCCCAAGCCCTTTCAGGCCCGAGAATCAGCAACAGCGTCGATAGTCCATCGGCCACCAGCGCTGAAGGATGAATCACCGTGACCGACGCCAGATCGTGTAGGACGGGCGCACCGGTCCGGGCATCAAAGGTGTGGGAATAGCGCCGGCCATCCTGCTGAAAATAGTTGCGGTAGTCGCCGGACGTGGACAGGCCGTAGCCATCGATATTAATGACACGCTCTGTCACTTGCAGATCGTCACGCGGCTCTTCCAGAGCGATACGCCATGGCGAACCATCAAGCTTTTTGCCGGACGCCTTGAGCTCGCCGGTGGCTTCGGCAAGGTAATCATGAATGCCCAGGGCCTCGAGCCGCGCGGCAACGGTGTCGACGGCGTAGCCGGCGGCGATGCTGTTGAAATCCACCTCGACCGCCGCGTCCTTGCACAACCGGTCGCCGTCAATGCGCAGGTGCTGATGGCCGACCCGCTGGCGCACTTCGGCCAGCGCCGCCGCATCCGGGACTTTTTCTTCACGTCCCTGCGGGCCGAAGCCCCACAGATTCATCAGCGGTTCTACCGTTAGGTCGTAGGAGCCTTCGCTTTGTTGCGACAGCTGCTCGCCCACGCGGATCAATTCAAGGATCGCCGCGGGCATGACCTGACAGCGATCAGCCGGCAACGCGTTGAAGCGCGAGATGTCGGAGTCCGCGCGGTAAGTCGACATCTGCCGGTCGATGTCCGCGAGGATTTTTTCCACTTCGACACGCACCTCCTGCGGGGCAGGCAGATTGGCGTGGCGCACATACTTGATCGAATAGGTGCTGCCCATCGTCGGGCCACCGAAAGTCTCGAGGGAATCGCCGTTGCCGCAGCCGGACAAAAACCCGGTCAGCAGCACGAGAATCACCCACCGTCCAGTTAACAATTCTTCATCTCCCCGCAAAACCACGCCGGCCATTATGGGCTACGAGCGCAACGCTTTCTTACAAGATTTAGAGCGAGTACCTACCCATGTCCTCCACGACCGGCAAAGGCAAGGCGATTTTTCGCGTTGTCAGCGGCAACTTTCTCGAGATGTTCGACTTCATGGTCTACGGCTTCTACGCCACGGCCATTGCCAAGACATTCTTTCCCACCGACAGCGCCTTCGCCTCACTGATGCTTTCCCTGGCCACTTTTGGTGCCGGCTTCCTTATGCGTCCGCTGGGGGCGATCTTTCTCGGCGCCTACATCGACCGTCACGGTCGACGCCAGGGCCTGATCATCACGTTGGCCCTGATGGCGGCCGGCACCGTGCTGATTGCCTGCGTGCCGGGCTACGCCACCCTTGGAGTCGCCGCGCCGCTGATCGTGCTGTTCGGCCGATTGCTGCAAGGTTTCTCGGCCGGCGTGGAACTGGGCGGTGTGTCGGTGTATCTGGCAGAGATCGCCACGCCGGGCCGCAAGGGCTTTTTCGTCAGCTGGCAGTCCGCCAGCCAGCAAGCGGCGGTGGTGTTCGCCGGCCTGCTCGGTGTTGGCCTCAACCACTGGCTGAGCCCGGAACAGATGGGCGAATGGGGCTGGCGCGTGCCGTTCCTGATCGGCTGCATGATCGTCCCGGTGATTTTCGTCATCCGCCGCTCGCTGGAGGAAACCCCGGAGTTCCAGGCGCGCAAACATCGCCCTACCCTGCAGGAAATCGTCCGCTCGATCGGTCAGAACTTTGGCATTGTCATCGCCGGCATGGCGCTGGTGGTCATGACGACGGTGTCGTTCTACCTGATCACCGCCTATACGCCGACGTTCGGCAAGGCGGAATTGCACCTGTCGGACTTCGATGCGTTGCTGGTGACCGTGTGCATCGGCCTGTCGAATTTCTTCTGGCTGCCGGTAATGGGCGCGGTGTCTGACAAGGTCGGGCGTAAACCCCTACTGTTGGCGGCGACGATTCTGGCGATCCTGACTGCTTATCCGGCGTTGTCATGGCTGGTGGCGAACCCGAGCTTCAGCCATCTGCTGATCGTCGAGTTGTGGCTGTCCTTCCTGTACGGCTCGTACAACGGGGCAATGGTGGTGGCACTCACCGAGATCATGCCGGTAGAAGTTCGTACAACCGGTTTCTCGCTGGCCTACAGCCTGGCGACCGCGACCTTCGGTGGCTTTACACCGGCGGCCTGCACTTATCTGATCCACGTGCTGGACAACAAGGCGGCACCGGGGATCTGGCTCAGCGGCGCAGCCGTGTTGGGCCTGATCGCCACGCTGGTGCTGTTCCGTGGCAACAGGCACGAGCTGCGCACGGCACAAGCCGCCATCCCCCGCTGAGCCAAATCGCGCACAAACAAAAACGCCCCGACCAGAGTCGGGGCGTTTTCATTTGCAGCTAAGGCTTAGCGCGGGAACGCTGGCGGGTTTACACCGGCCATGTCTTCCATCACGCGGATCACCTGACAGCTGTAACCGAACTCGTTGTCGTACCAGACGTACAGAACAACGCGGTTGTCCTGAACGATGGTCGCTTCAGCGTCGACCACACCGGCGTGGCGCGAGCCCACGAAGTCGGTCGAAACCACTTCCTGCGAGTTGACGAAGTCGATTTGCTTATGCAGATCGGAGTGCAGCGCCATGTAGCGCAGGTACTCGTTCATTTCTTCACGGGAGGCGGCTTTCTCAAGGTTCAGGTTGAGAATGGCCATCGACACGTTCGGCGTCGGAACACGGATCGCGTTACCGGTCAGCTTGCCGGCCAGCTCAGGCAGGGCCTTGGCAGCAGCGGTGGCAGCACCGGTCTCGGTGATGACCATGTTCAGCGCGGCGCTACGGCCACGGCGATCGCCCTTGTGGAAGTTGTCGATCAGGTTCTGGTCGTTGGTGTACGAGTGAACGGTTTCGACGTGACCGTTGATGATGCCGAACTTGTCATTCACGGCTTTCAGCACCGGCACGATGGCGTTGGTGGTGCAGGAAGCGGCGGACACGATCTTGTCGTCAGCAGTGATTTCGTTGTGGTTGATACCGTGAACGATGTTCTTCAGCTTGCCCTTGCCAGGCGCGGTCAGAACAACGCGGTCGATACCCGGGCACTGCAAGTGCTGGCCCAGGCCATCGGCATCACGCCATACACCGGTGTTGTCCACCAGCAGCGCATCTTTGATGCCGTACTGGGTGTAATCCACTTCGGTAGGGTTCTTCGCGTAGATAACCTGGATCAGGTTGCCGTTGGCGGTGATGGTGTTGTTTTCTTCGTCGATGGTAATGGTGCCGTTGAACGAACCGTGTACCGAATCGCGACGCAGCAGGCTGGCGCGTTTGGTCAGGTCGTTTTCGGCGCCTTTGCGCACCACGATGGCACGCAGACGCAGACCGTCGCCGCCACCGGTTTTCTCGATCAGGATACGCGCCAGCAGACGGCCGATACGACCGAAGCCGTACAGCACAACGTCGGTGCCTTTGCGTGCCGAAGCGTTTTGCTGGCCAACCACGTCAGCCATTTCTTCGCGAACGAATTGCTCGGCGGTGCGGCCGTTGCCTTCGTTGCGGAATTTGTACGCCAGCTTGCCCAGATCTACCGAGGCCGCGCCGAGCTTGAGCTCGCTCATGGCCTTGAGCAGTGGGAATGTTTCGTGGACGGAGAGTTCGCTGTCGTCGGCAGAACGGTGGCGAGCAAAGCGGTGAGCTTTGAGAATCGCGATGACAGACTGGTTGATCAGGCTGCGGCCATAGATCGAGCTCACCACGTTATTGTTGCGGTAGAGCTGACCGATAAGCGGAATCATCGCTTCTGCGAGTGCTTCACGGTCGATCCATTCACCAAGACACTGGTCGGGCTTCTGAGTCACGGTAACCTTCCACATGTAGGGGCAGAAAAAAGGGGCTACATTATGCCGCCGAGAACCTCTTGTAGCAATGCGCGCTTGTCGCGCAATCGGTAACAAAAATCCGTCCAAAAAAAATAACGCTCTCCGCCAGCCCAGTAAAACCGGGGCCTCCAGCGCAGTCAGTTTTTCGACGACTGTTAGACGATGTCTGTAACCCTCCGCAACACCACCGACATTTGGCACTACATAACCGTAAAAAAAGCGCAGCTTTTTATGGTTACCACTACATTTTTCCCAAACAGCGCAGATAGACGCATCCTGCAACTGACAGGCGGCACCGGACGCCGCTACAATTACCGACTTTGTCGCAACGCCTGGAGCTCAACCTTCCGTGCCTGTTCTGCGTCTACCGCTTCTCCCTGCCGCGGCAGGTAAACAGCACTGGGGCAACCTCCCCGGTGCCGCCCTGAGCCTGGCGATTGCCGAGGCTGCCAGCGCTGCCAAGCGCTTCACACTGCTTTTGACCGCCGACAGCCAGAGTGCCGAACGGCTGGAGCAGGAGCTGAGTTTCTTCGCCCCGGATTTGCCGGTGCTGCATTTCCCCGACTGGGAAACCCTGCCCTACGACCTGTTTTCGCCGCACCAGGACATCATCTCCCAGCGTATCGCCAGCCTTTATAGACTGCCGGAACTGGAACATGGCGTGCTGGTGGTGCCGATCACCACCGCCCTGCACCGTCTGGCGCCGACCAAATTTCTGCTCGGCAGCAGCCTGGTGCTGGATGTCGGGCAGAAACTCGATGTCGAGCAAATGCGCTCGCGGCTCGAAGCCAGCGGCTATCGCTACGTCGACACGGTTTACGAACACGGCGAGTTCACGGTGCGTGGCGCACTGATCGACCTGTTCCCGATGGGCAGCAAACTGCCCTATCGCATCGACCTGTTCGACGACGAAATCGAAACCCTGCGGACCTTTGATCCGGAAAACCAGCGTTCCATCGACAAGGTCGATTCGGTCAAGCTGCTGCCGGCCAAGGAATTCCCGCTACAGAAGGATGCGGTTACCCGCTTCAAGGCGCGCTTTCGCGAGCGTTTCGACGTCGACTTCCGCCGCTGCCCGATCTTCCAGGACCTGAGCAGCGGTATCACACCGGCCGGTATCGAGTACTACCTGCCGCTGTTCTTCGAAGAGACCTCGACCCTGTTCGATTACCTGCCACAGGACACCCAAGTGTTCTCTCTGCCGGGCATTGAGCAGGCGGCGGAAAACTTCTGGAACGATGTGCGCAACCGTTATGAAGAGCGGCGCGTCGACCCATCGCGTCCTTTATTGCCGCCGGCCGAACTGTTCCTGCCGGTGGAAGACTGCTTTGCCCGCCTGAAGAACTGGCCGCGCGTGGTCGCCAGCCAACAGGACGTGGAAACCGGCACCGGCCGCGAACGCTTTCCGGCGCAGGCCTTGCCGAACCTGGCGATCGAAGCCAAGGCCACCCAGCCGCTGGCCGCGCTTTCGGCCTTCCTCGACGAGTTCCCGGGGCGCGTGCTGTTCACCGCCGAATCCGCCGGCCGTCGCGAAGTGCTGCTGGAGTTGCTGGATCGCCTGAAGCTGCGCCCGAAAACCGTCGACAGCTGGCCGGACTTTGTCGCGAGCAAGGATCGCCTGGCGATCACCATCGCCCCGCTCGACGAAGGCCTGATGCTGGACGACCCGGCGCTGGCGCTGGTCGCGGAAAGTCCGCTGTTCGGCCAGCGCGTGATGCAGCGTCGCCGCCGCGAAAAACGCGCCGACGCCAACAACGATGCAGTGATCAAGAACCTCACCGAGCTGCGCGAAGGCGCGCCGGTGGTGCACATTGACCACGGTGTCGGTCGCTATCTCGGCCTGACGATTCTGGAAATCGACAATCAGGCTGCCGAATTCCTGACTCTGGAATACGCCGAGAACGCCAAACTTTACGTGCCAGTGGCCAACCTGCACCTGATCGCCCGCTACACCGGCAGCGACGACGCGCTGGCTCCGCTGCACCGCCTCGGCTCCGAGACCTGGCAGAAAGCCAAGCGCAAGGCAGCCGAACAGGTCCGCGATGTGGCTGCCGAACTGCTCGACATTTATGCCCGTCGCGCCGCCCGCGAAGGTTATGCGTTCGCCGATCCGAAGGCCGATTACGCAACGTTCAGCGCCGGCTTCCCGTTCGAAGAAACCCCGGACCAGCAATCCACCATCGAAGCCGTGCGCGAAGACATGCTCGCGCCGAAACCGATGGACCGACTGGTCTGCGGCGACGTCGGTTTCGGCAAGACCGAAGTGGCCATGCGCGCCGCGTTCATCGCGGTGCACGGCGGCAAGCAAGTGGCGATCCTGGTGCCGACCACCCTGCTCGCCCAGCAGCATTACAACAGCTTCCGCGACCGCTTCGCCGACTGGCCAGTGACCGTGGAAGTGATGAGCCGCTTCAAGTCGGCCAAGGAAGTGAACGCTGCGGTGGCCGAACTGGCCGAAGGCAATATCGACATCGTCATCGGCACCCACAAGCTGCTGCAGGACGACGTCAAGATCAAAAACCTTGGCCTCGTGATCATCGACGAAGAGCACCGTTTCGGTGTCCGTCAGAAGGAACAGCTCAAGGCCCTGCGCAGCGAAGTCGACATTCTTACGCTGACCGCCACGCCGATTCCGCGCACGCTGAACATGGCGGTGTCGGGCATGCGCGACCTGTCGATCATCGCCACACCACCGGCGCGACGCCTGTCGGTGCGCACCTTCGTCATGGAACAGAACAAGAGCACGGTCAAAGAGGCCTTGCTGCGCGAGCTGCTGCGCGGCGGCCAGGTCTATTACCTGCACAACGACGTGAAGACCATCGAGAAATGCGCCGCCGAACTGGCCGAACTGGTGCCGGAAGCGCGGATCGGCATCGGCCACGGGCAGATGCGCGAACGCGAACTCGAACAGGTGATGAGCGACTTCTATCACAAGCGTTTCAACGTGCTGATCGCCTCGACCATCATCGAGACCGGCATCGACGTGCCGAGCGCCAACACCATCATCATCGAGCGTGCCGACAAGTTCGGCCTGGCTCAGTTGCACCAGTTGCGCGGTCGCGTTGGCCGCAGTCACCACCAGGCTTACGCCTACCTGCTGACCCCGCCGCGCCAGCAAATCACTGGCGATGCGGAAAAACGCCTGGAAGCGATTGCCAATACTCAGGATCTGGGTGCCGGTTTCGTGCTGGCCACCAACGACCTGGAAATCCGTGGCGCCGGCGAACTGCTGGGTGATGGCCAGAGCGGTCAGATTCAGGCCGTCGGCTTCACGCTGTACATGGAAATGCTCGAGCGCGCGGTGAAGTCGATCCGCAAGGGCGAACAGCCGAACCTCGATCAACCGCTCGGCGGTGGCCCGGAAGTCAATTTGCGGGTGCCGGCGCTGATTCCGGAAGACTATCTGCCGGATGTGCACGCCCGCCTGATCCTGTACAAGCGCATCGCTTCGGCCACCGACGAGGAAGGCCTGAAGGATCTGCAGGTGGAGATGATCGACCGCTTTGGCCTGTTGCCGGAACCGACCAAGAATCTGGTGCGCATCACGGCGCTGAAATTGCAGGCCGAGCAACTGGGCATCAAGAAAGTCGATGGCGGCCCGCAAGGTGGACGCATCGAGTTCGCGGCGCAGACGCCGGTCGACCCGATGACCCTGATCAAACTGATCCAGAGCCAGCCAAAACGCTACAAATTCGAAGGCGCCACGATGTTCAAGTTCCAGGTGCCGATGGAGCGCCCGGAAGAGCGCTTTAATACTGTGGAGGCGCTGTTCGAGCGCCTCATCCCGAAAACTGCTTGAAGGACGCCGCATGCGCCTGTTTCGCTTATTGACCTTGCTACTGACTCTGGTAGCACCGACGGCGTTTGCCGATGACCTGTATCAGGTCGAAATGATTCTGGTACGCCAGAACGCCGTGCCGGCGATTGTCAGCCGCGCCGCACCGGAAGACTGGGCGGCCGGCGCCCAACGCCTGGGCGATGACAGCAAGCGCACCCCGGCGCTGAACGATGTTGTGACCAAACTCACCGCCAGCGGCGAGTACAGCGTGCTGATGCATAAAGCCTGGCAGCAGACGCTGGGTGAGACGCCTGCCAAAGTTGCGGTCAGCGAAGGTCAGGAGCAGTTCGGCCAGTTCCCGATCGAAGGCACGATTGAAATGAAGCTCGGGCGCTTCACCGACGTGAATGCCGATTTCTGGGTCAATCAGATCGACGCCAATGGCATGGTCACCGCCAGCGAGCGCCTGAAACAGGACAGCCACACCAAGAACGGCCAACTCAACTACCTCGACAACGGCCACCTGGCCCTGCTGATCAAGATCACTTCACTGACGGCGCCCGCGCCTCGGGAAGCGCCTGAAGTCGTTCCGGACTGATCGAAGTCCTTATGCCCCCGCCACTGAGTAAACCGCTGGCCTCCTCCTGGGTCAGCCGATTCAAGGAACAAAGTCTGGAGCGTGGCCGCCGCTACGCGCTGGAAAACCGGGTGCGATTCGTGCAGGTCGGCGACGCGACCATTACCGCCAGCTGCGAAGGCTCTGGCGGTAACGTCTACCGTCAGACGATTCACCTGCGCGAGTCAGCCAAAGGCACGCTGCTGATGGTCGACGCCACCTGCACCTGCCCGGTTCACAGCAACTGCAAACACTGTGCGGCGGTATTGCTGCAAGTGCAGGAAACCCTCGAATACCCCGCCGCTGCCAAAGACGCCGAACTGCTGGAAAAACTCCAGGCCGTGCTGGAAAACCGCAGCCCGAAGGCGCCACCGCAAGTGCTGGTGGACAACGTGCAACCGGTGCCGCGTCTGTGGCTGGCGAGTGTCGAGTTCAGCGCGTTCGAGCCGCGCAACGGCAAGATGCAGCGTTACATCCAGCATCGTGCGGCGCTGTCCTTCAGCTACCTCGACGAATACGTCAGCGGGCAAAAGAACAGTGACATCCTGATTCGCCAGGAAGCCCAGACCCTACGGGTCAAACGCCATCCGGACGTCGAACAGAGCTACCGCGAGCAACTGCGAATTCTCGGGTTCCGCATCGCCACCCGCCAGAGCAAGGCTCTACCGGAAAGCGCCGGCGAACTCTACGAGATGGTCAACGACAGCGCCTGGCTGACCTTCACCCTCAACGATCTGCCGAAGCTGCGCACCCAGGGCTGGGAGCTGCTGGTCGACGATGAATTCGGTTTCGACCTGACCGCCGTCGACGACTGGTACGCCACCGTCGAGCAGGCGCCGGAACGCGACTGGTTCGATCTGGAGCTGGGGATCATCGTCAACGGTGAGCGCCTGAGCCTGCTGCCGATCCTGCTCAATCTGATGCGCTCGCACACGGAAATCCTCAACCCGGAACGTCTCGCCCGCCGTCGCGACGATGAACTGATTCTGGTGAACATCCCGCAACGCAACAGCGAGCACGGACCGCTGCAAGTCGCCCTGCCCCTCGGCCGGCTGAAACCGGTGCTGGCGACCCTTGGCGAGTTTTATTTGCAGGAGCCGGGCGAAACCACCCTGCGACTGAGCAAGGCCGACGCCACACGCCTGAATTCGCTGGAAGGCATTCCCCTGCTCTGGGAGGGTGGCGAGCAGATTCGCAGCTTCGCCCAGCGCTTGCGCGACATCCGTGATTACAGCGCCAAAGCACCGAAGGGGCTGAATGCAACGCTGCGTCCTTATCAGCTCGAAGGCTTGAGCTGGATGCAGTCGCTGCGGCAACTTGAGGTCGGCGGGATTCTCGCGGACGACATGGGCCTGGGCAAAACCCTACAGACCCTGGCGCATATTCTCAGCGAGAAGAACGCCGGGCGCCTGGATCGGCCCTGCATGGTGGTAATGCCCACAAGCCTGATCCCCAACTGGCTGGACGAAGCGGCGCACTTCACGCCACAGCTCAAGGTGGTGGCCCTGTACGGTGCCAGCCGTAAAAAGCATTTCGAGCATCTGGCCGATTACGACCTGATCCTCACCACTTATGCACTGCTGCCCAAGGATGTCGAACGTCTGGCCCAGCAGCCGCTGCATGTACTGGTGCTGGATGAGGCGCAGTACATCAAGAACCCGAATAGCAAAGCCGCCCAGGCTGCCCGTGAACTCAATGCTCGTCAGCGCCTGTGCCTGAGCGGAACGCCGCTGGAAAACCACTTGGGCGAACTGTGGTCGCTGTTTCACTTCCTGTTGCCCGGCTGGCTCGGCGACGTCAAAAGCTTCAACGCCGATTACCGCGTGCCGATCGAAAAGCGCGCCAGCGAAGTCAGACTTCAGCACCTCAACGGTCGGATCAAACCGTTCCTGCTGCGCCGCACCAAGGAACAGGTTGCGACCGAGCTGCCGCCAAAAACCGAGATCATTCACTGGGTCGAACTCAACGAGGCCCAGCGCGACGTGTACGAAACCATGCGCCTGGCCATGGACAAGAAGGTTCGCGACGAGATCACCCGCAAAGGTGTGGCACGCAGCCAGATCATCATTCTCGAGGCGTTGCTCAAGCTGCGGCAGGTCTGCTGCGACTTGCGCCTGGTCAACGACGCCACCCTGCCCGCTCGCGGCAGCACATCGGGCAAGCTCGACAGCCTGATGGAAATGCTCGAGGAGTTGTTTGAGGAAGGCCGGCGGATTCTGCTGTTCTCGCAGTTCACTTCGATGCTGTCACTGATCGAGGACGAGCTGAAAAAACGCAATGTCGCGTATGCGCTGTTGACGGGACAGACTCGTGATCGGCGTACACCGGTGAAGGAATTCCAGAGCGGCAAGCGTCAGATCTTTCTCATCAGCCTGAAGGCTGGCGGTGTGGGTCTGAACCTGACGGAAGCGGACACGGTGATTCACTACGATCCGTGGTGGAACCCGGCGACGGAGAATCAGGCAACCGACCGTGCGTATCGCATTGGTCAGGAGAAGCCGGTGTTCGTCTACAAGATGATTGCCCGGGGCACGGTCGAAGAGAAAATTCAGCACTTGCAGCGGGAAAAATCCGACCTGGCAGCCGGCGTGCTGGACGGGCGCAAGGCCGGGGACTGGAAGTTGCAGAGTGATGATATCGAGGCGCTGTTTGCGCCGTTGCCGGACAAGTTTGAAAAGCGCTGAGATCTTCGTCGGCGATCAGATCGATTCGCGGGCAAGCCCGCTCCCACAGGTTTAGCGTGACCTCTGTGGGAGCGGGCTTGCCCGCGAAAGGCTCGACTCGGTTTCGAGCCAGACTCAGCCCTTGAGTACGCGCGCCAGGGTCGACTTCACCTTGCCCATGCCATCGTGCAACGCCTGCTCGATCTCGGCCATGGTGATCACGTCAGTGGTCTTGCCCGCCGCCGGGTTTACCACCAGCGACAGACAGGCGTAATCCAGATCCAGCTCGCGGGCCAGAGCCGCTTCCGGCATACCGGTCATGCCAACGATGTCGCAACCGTCACGCTCCAGACGCACGATTTCAGCCACGGTTTCCAACCGCGGGCCCTGTGTGCAGGCATAAACGCCTTGATCGCTGTATTCGCAACCTTCGGCAGCCAACGCAGCAATCAGTTGCTGACGCAGCGGTTCGCTGTAAGGAAAACTGAAGTCGATGTGTGTGACATGTTCCAGGTCATCGGCGAAAAAGGTGTGCTCGCGACCGCTGGTGTAGTCCACGATCTGATGCGGCACGCAGAAATGTCCGGTGCCCATTGCAGGATGAATCCCACCCACAGCGTTGACCGCGATGATCGCTTCGGCCCCGGCCTGCTTCAACGCCCACAGGTTGGCGCGATAGTTGACCTTGTGCGGCGGGAAGCGATGCGGGTGACCGTGGCGAGCGAGGAACAGCACTTCCTTGCCGGCGTATTCACCAATCTGAACTTCGGCCGATGGCGCGCCATAAGGCGTATCCACCGCCAGCGACTGACGAATGCTCAGGCCTTCCAGCTGGGTCAGGCCGGTGCCGCCGATGATTGCGTAAACCGTCATAGCGAAAAATCCTTAATCGATCAGTTGAGCGTCTTTGAGCGCGCCGACAGCGGTCAGCCAGCGCGGATCCTGACGGTATTCGGTATTGGCGAATGCCTGACCGCGCATGCGCGCGATGCGCGGCGACGGCTTGACCTTCATGCGTTGCGCCGCGCTCAAGGCCAGCTCGGCGGCCGCGCGGTCGTTGCAGACCAGGCCCATGTCGCAACCGGCGCTGAGAGCCGCTTCGATACGGCTGGCGGCGTCGCCAACCACATGGGCGCCGGCCATCGACAGGTCATCGCTGAAGATCACGCCGTCGAATTGCAGCTCGCCGCGCAGGATGTCCTGCAGCCAGCGCCGGGAGAAACCGGCGGGCTGTGCGTCGATTTGAGGGTAAATAACGTGGGCCGGCATGACGGCGGCCAGTTGCTTGCTGAGTCTGGCGAACGGCACGAGGTCGTTGGCGCGGATCTCTTCGAGGCTGCGTTCGTCGTTGGGGATTGCGACGTGAGAATCGGCTTCCGCCCAGCCGTGGCCAGGGAAATGCTTGCCGGTGGCGGCCATGCCGGCGCTGTTCATGCCTTTGATGAACGCACCTGCGAGCAATGCGGCGCGCTCCGGATCACCTTCAAACGAGCGAGTGCCGACGACGGCGCTGCGCTGGTAATCCAGATCCAGCACCGGCGCGAAGCTCAGGTCGAGTCCGACCGCCAGCACTTCTGTAGCCATGATCCAGCCACACTGCTCTGCCAGATACTCGGCATTCGGGTTATCAGCAATCGCCCGCATGGCCGGCAGACGCACAAAGCCCTGACGCAGGCGCTGGACGCGACCGCCTTCCTGGTCCACCGCCAGCAACAGATCCGGGCGAATGGCACGGATCGCCGCGCTCAGCTCGCGCACCTGACGCGGGTGCTCGATGTTACGGGCAAAAATGATCAGGCCGCCCACTTCGGGCTGGCGCAACAATTGGCGATCTTCGGCCGTCAGCCAGGTACCGGCGACGTCCACCATCAACGAGCCTTGCAGGCCAGCAGTCATAGAGATTCCTTGAAAACGAAAAACCCGTCGCCCACGAAATCACCACCTGGGGCATTGCCCGGCGGGTCGGTGATTTCAATGAGAAACGGGTTCAGAACGAGAGTCGACATGGGCGGCTAGCTTAGCGGATGTCAGCTGCCGCGCCCACCCATGGACGGTTAAACCTTGGCAGGTGCCGGCGCGGATTTGCTGCGTGGTCGCAACTGCGCGGTAGCCATGGCCACGTCGGTGACACCAGTTTCGGCACGCATGCCGGCTGCCAGGAACGGCACCATCAGACGCATCACCTGCTCAATGGAGGTGTTGACGCCGAAATCGGTCTCGGCGATCGCGCGCAAGGCCTTGATACCCGACATGCTGAATGCCGCAGCGCCAAGCATGAAGTGCACGCGCCAGAACAGTTCGATCGGAGGAATGCGCGGCGCGGCTTCGTTTACCAGCAACATGTAGCGACGGAAAACCTTGCCGTACATGTCTTCCAGGTAACGCCGCAAGTGGCCCTGGCTCTGACTGAATGCCAGACCGAGCAAACGCATGAAGATCGACAGATCGTTGCCGCTGCGCGGCTGAACCACCAGCGCTTGCTCGACGAGGATTTCCAGCAGCTCTTCGAGTGAAGGCTTGTTCTCTGGCTTGGCCTGGCGGCGCTCCAGCTCCTTGTCGAGGCTGATGCAGAAAGGACCGAGGAAGCGCGAAAAAACCGCCTGGATCAGCGCCTTCTTCGAGCCGAAGTGATAGTTCACCGCAGCGAGGTTGACCCCTGCCTTGCTGGTGATCAGACGCAATGAGGTTTCAGCGAAACCTTTTTCCGCGAACAGCTGTTCTGCAGCATCAAGAATGCGTTCAACGGTTTCCGACTGGGCCATGGCTACTCCGCCTGACAAACACTTGTTTGAAACATACGTTTCAGCCTATGCCTTGTCAAGCCTGCCAGTTCGTTTTGGGAATGGTCGGTCAGTTATTTAACCACAACAAGGACGCCACATTAATCAGCGTCGTCACTGACCGTCCGGCGGCATGGCAAAAAACGATCATTGCCAAGACCGCTTCACTGTATATAATCCCAGTCACTGTATAAAAAGACAGAGCGATCAATATGCTTAAGCTGACGCCACGCCAAGCCGAGATTCTGGCCTTTATCAAACGCTGCCTCGAAGACAACGGCTACCCGCCGACCCGTGCGGAAATCGCTCAGGAACTGGGTTTCAAATCGCCCAACGCGGCCGAAGAGCATCTCAAGGCGCTCGCCCGCAAAGGCGCGATCGAGATGACTCCCGGTGCCTCTCGCGGCATTCGAATCCCTGGCTTCGAAGCCAAGGTCGACGAGTCCACCCTGCCGATCATCGGTCGCGTGGCTGCCGGCGCGCCGATTCTCGCTCAACAGCACATCGAAGAGTCCTGCAACATCAACCCGGCCTTCTTTCATCCGCGCGCCGACTACCTGTTGCGCGTCCACGGCATGAGCATGAAGGACATCGGTATTTTCGACGGCGATCTGCTGGCGGTTCACACCACCCGCGAGGCACGCAACGGCCAGATCGTGGTTGCGCGGATCGGCGACGAAGTCACCGTCAAACGCTTCAAGCGTGACGGCAGCAAAGTCTGGCTGATTGCCGAAAACCCCGAGTTCGCCCCTATCGAAGTCAACCTGAAAGACCAGGAACTGGTCATCGAAGGCTTGAGTGTCGGCGTCATCCGCCGCTAAAGGAGGCTTTATGCAGTTCCCACAAACACCTCAGCAAACACAACTGCCGTTGTTCGAAGCATTTCTGGCGCAACCGCTCGCCCCCATCCTCAAGGATGTCGTCGAGCGTCCGTGGAATACCGAACCCGAAGCGTTCAGTGAGCTGTCACTGCGTGGCGCAGCCGGGAACTGCCTGAACCTGCTGGCACCTATTCTTCGCGAATTGAGTGAGGATCAAGACGCACGCTGGCTGACCCTGATTGCACCGCCCGCCAGCCTGACCCAGACCTGGCTGAGGGACGCAGGATTGAATCGCGAACGCATCCTGCTGTTACAACCGCGCGGCGCTCAAAGCGCTCAGCAACTGGCCTGCGAAGCATTACGCCTGGGCCGCAGCCACACGGTCGTCACGTGGCTGAATCCACTGAGCGCAGGATCACGGCAACAGCTGATCAGCGCCGCCCGTACCGGGGACGCTCAAAGTCTGAACATTCGTTTGGGGTGATTCAGCAACAATGCGCGCCATGTAAAGCGCAGGGCTTCTCCAGGGATAGAGAAGCCGATCTGGAGCAGTAACTGACAGACAGCGGATCAATGAAGAACCCGCGGCCCCTCATCCTTATCGAATTCGCCTTCAACCATACGCCCCGCCATTTGCACGCCGACGCTCAACATCGCTTTGGCAATTTCAACGTGCTGGCCCTGCAGAAACGCCTTGGCATCCTCGGAGAAATCCAGAGTCACCAGAGAACCCTCGTCCTCGGCCCTGCGCAGTTCGATTCGGCCGTCTGGTAGCTCGACAATTTCTAGAAAGGACGTTGGCATATAGGTCTGTTCTCCACGAAAGGCAGGGATTATATAGACATCATTCAGGCTTCGCTCGGGATCTTGACCAGCAGCACGCCTCTCGTCGTCGCCAGTCCACAGCTCCTCAGCACTCGTTCAAGCCTTCACGGAAACGGATCGCCAGCCCCTTGAGGTTCTGCCGCCAGCTCTCGAGCTCTTCGCGGCTCAGCTCTTCAACCGCCTCTTCTTCATCCAGATTCACCGCCTGAATCAACGGCTGCGTCACATCGCCCTTCGGCTTGTGTGGCAGCCGTGGTGGCTGAAACAGCGCCGAGTGCGCGGTCAGCAATTTAGACAGCCAGGTTTCCGGATTGCCCGCCAGCTCAATCATCTCCGCCAGCTCAGGAATGGCAATCGACTCCAGCACTTCGCGGGTCAGCAGGGTTTCCGCCCGTGACGCATTGGCTTGCGGCAGACGATAGAAGCCGGCGATTTCATGACACAGCCCCAACAACGCACCGTAGAGATGAAACAGTGCGGATTCGCGCCCGGCCTGAATCAGCGCCAGCGAGTTCATCGCCCGCCCCTCTTCAGCCCTGGCCAGCGCTTCCAGCGACAAACCCGCGAAATAGATCTTCTGATTGGTACGGGTATAGAGCTCGTGGGCCATGTCGGCACTCTCCACAACGAAATAATTGCTTCACACAGGCCGGACAGTGTCATGGATCAGCCGATCCGACCGCAAGCATTAAACAAAAAGGCCGCATGAAAACCCGAAGGTTGTCATGCGGCCTTTTGTGTTGAAGATGCCCAGTCAGGGCACCTTTAGATCAGCGCTTGCTCAAGCCTTGGCTTTTGCCGGACGCTTGTCTTCGACCGTCCATTTGCCACCGTCAAAGAACGCTTTCCAGCCAGTCGGCTTGCCGTCGACTTCGGTCTGAACGTATTGCTCCTTGGTCTTGCGGCTATAGCGGATCACGGCTGGCAGGCCATCCGGATCCTTCTGCGGCGCTTCGCACAGGAAGTGATACTTCGGATCGATCTCATCCTTGTGCGGCAGAATCTCGATCACCAGCGGAGCACGGGTCTCGCGGTTTTTCGGGAACTGACTGGCGGCCAGGAACAAACCGGACGCACCGTCACGCAGGATGTAGGTGTCGTTGACCTTTTCGCATTTCAGCTCAGGCATCTTCACCGGATCCATCTTCGGCGGCGCCGCATCACCGCTCTTCAGCAGCTTGCGGGTGTTCTTGCACGTCGGGTTGGTGCAACCGAAGAACTTGCCGAAACGGCCGGTCTTGAGCTGCATCTCGCTGCCGCATTTGTCGCATTCCAGGCTCGGACCTTCATAGCCCTTGATGCGGTAGCTGCCTTCTTCGATTTCGTAGCCGGCGCAATCCGGGTTGTTACCGCAGATGTGCAGCTTGCGCTTCTCGTCGAGCAGGTAGGCGTCCATCGCCGTGCTGCAGATCGGGCAGCGATGCTTGCCGCGCAGTACCAGGGATTCCGACTCGCCCTCGTCGTCCGCAGCGATTTCATCGCCCGGCACCAGGTTGACGGTGGCCTTGCAGCGCTCTTTCGGCGGCAGGCTGTAGCCCGAGCAACCGAGGAACACGCCGGTCGACGCAGTACGAATCTGCATCGGACGGCCGCAGGTGGTGCATGGAATGTCGGTCATTACCGGCTGGTTGGCGCGCATGCCGGCTTCCGGGTTTTCAGCCACTTCGAGTTTTTTCTTGAAGTCGCCGTAGAACTCGTCCAGCACGTTTTTCCAGTCGCGCTCGCCCTGAGCCACGTCATCGAGATTCTCTTCCATGCCGGCGGTGAAGCCGTAGTCCATGAGATTCGAGAAGCTTTCCGACAGACGCTCGGTGACGATGTCGCCCATCTTTTCCGAATAGAAGCGACGGTTGTGCAGGGTCACATAACCGCGATCCTGAATGGTCGAGATGATCGCAGCGTAAGTCGAAGGACGGCCGATGCCGCGTTTTTCCATTTCCTTCACCAGGCTGGCTTCCGAATAACGGGCCGGCGGCTTGGTGAAGTGCTGGGACGGATCGAGCTTGATCAGCTTCATCACGTCGCCCTGCGCCATGTCCGGCAGAACGTCATCGTCGCCAGGCTTGGTGATTTGCGGCAGCACGCGGGTGTAACCGTCGAACTTCAGGATGCGGCCCTTGGCGCGCAGCTCGAAGTCGCCGGCAGCGACGCTGACGGTAGTCGACAGGTATTGCGCCGGCAGCATCTGGCAAGCCAGGAACTGGCGCCAGATCAGCTCGTAGAGTCGCTCAGCGTCGCGCTCCATGCCGGCCAGCTTGGCGGGCGTGGTGTTGGCGTCGGAAGGACGAATCGCTTCGTGAGCCTCTTGTGCGCCTTCCTTGCTGCTGTAGACGTTCGGCGACTCCGGCAGGTATTTCTTGCCGAACTCGGTTTCGATGTAATCGCGCGCCATCGCCACGGCATCAGCCGAGAGGTTGGTCGAGTCGGTACGCATATAAGTGATGTAGCCGGCTTCGTACAGACGCTGGGCCATCATCATGGTTTTCTTCACACCGAAGCCCAGACGGTTGCTCGCGGCCTGTTGCAGTGTGGAGGTGATGAACGGTGCCGACGGCTTGCTGCTGGTCGGTTTGTCTTCACGCTTGACGATGCTGTAGCTGGAGGATTTGAGCTTCTCCAGCGCGGCCGTCGCCTGCGCTTCATTCAGCGGCTTGAAGGCTTCGCCTTTCTCGCGAGCCACTTCGAAACGCACGGTCGAACCCTTGGCGGTGCCGAGGTCGGCGTGCACTTCCCAGTACTCTTCCGGGTTGAACGCACGAATCTCACGCTCACGCTCGACCACCAGTTTCACGGCAACCGATTGCACACGACCGGCGGACAGGCCACGGGCGATCTTGGCCCACAACAGCGGCGAAACCATGTAGCCGACGACACGATCGAGGAAACGACGGGCCTGCTGCGCATTCACTCGATCGATGTCGAGTTCGCCCGGCTCCGAGAAGGCTTCCTGAATCGCCTTTTTGGTGATTTCGTTGAACACCACGCGCTTGTAACGGCTGTCGTCACCACCGATGGCTTCGCGCAGGTGCCAGGCAATGGCTTCCCCCTCGCGATCCAAGTCGGTTGCGAGATAGATGGTGTCAGCATCTTTGGCGAGCCGGCGCAGCTCTTCGATGACCTTTTCCTTCCCCGGGAGGATCTCGTACTTGGCTTTCCAGCCATGATCGGGATCGACACCCATGCGCGAGACCAGCTGCTTGCGCGCCTTCTCTTTCGGCGACAGCGCTGGCGCTTCGCCCGCAGCAGCCTTGCCGCGCTTGGCGGCAGGCTCCTTGCTGGCGCTAGCCGAACCGCTGGTGGGCAGGTCTCGGATATGGCCGATACTCGACTTCACCACGTATTGGTTGCCCAGATACTTGTTGATGGTCTTGGCCTTAGCCGGGGATTCCACAATGACCAGCGATTTGCCCATGGATCAGAAAATTCCTGAATTCTAGAAGTGAAAGGCGGTTGGCGCCTGACGCGGCACCGCTATATATAGTGGCTACAAGGTGAGGTCAAGCGCAGGGTTTTGCGCGCACTCGCCTTACGGCTTCGAAAAAAGGCTCGGTTCGGCTTGCACCAAAGCAAAGCGTGGGACCTGCTCCCCGTCAACCTCGACGGACTCCAGGAACATGCTCAAGGGACGTACCCAAAAGCCGTAATCGCCATACAGGGCTTGGTAAAAGACCACTTCTTCTTCGGTCTCGGAATGCCGCGCAACACTGAAGACGCGGTACTGCGGACCTTTGTAATGTTGGTAGAGCCCAGGTTGTATCGGCATGCTTCGGCCCTCACTCAAATTTTTTCAAAAAAAAAAACAAAAATTAATCCGCAAAAACAAAAACCGGGGCACTTGGCCCCGGCTTCCATCGACGAGACGCTTAAACGCGTTCGAAGACGGTGGAGATGCCTTGGCCGAGGCCAATGCACATGGTGGCCACCCCGAAGGTGCCGCCATTCTGCTTCATCACGTTCAGCAAGGTGCCGGAAATACGGGCACCGGAGCAACCGAACGGGTGACCCAGGGCGATCGCGCCGCCGTGCAGGTTAACCTTCTCATTCATCTTGTCGAGCACTTTCAGGTCTTTCAGCACTGGCAGGGCCTGTGCGGCGAACGCTTCGTTGAGCTCGAAGAAGTCGATATCGTTGATACCCAGGCCGGCACGTTTCAGTGCTTTCTGAGTAGCCGGTACCGGACCATAGCCCATGATGGCCGGGTCCACACCCGCTACCGCCATCGAGCGAATCACCGCCAGAGGCTGGATGCCCAGGTCCTGTGCACGCTGCGCCGACATCACGATCATGCACGAAGCACCGTCGGTGATCTGCGACGAAGTACCGGCCGTCACGGTGCCGCCCTTTGGATTGAACGCCGGCTTCAGAGCCGCCAGACTTTCCAGGGTGGTTTCCGGACGAATGGTTTCGTCGTAGTCGAAGGTTTTCAGGAAACCGTTCTCGTCGTAACCCTGCATCGGGATGATTTCGTCCTTGAACTTGCCTTCCACAGTCGCTTTATGAGCGAGCTGGTGGGAACGCACGCCAAAGGCGTCCTGCTGTTCGCGAGTGATGCCGTGCATTTTGCCCAGCATTTCAGCGGTCAGGCCCATCATGCCCGAGGCTTTCGCCGCGTACAGGGACATGTGCGGGTTCGGATCGACACCGTGCATCATGCTCACGTGACCCATATGCTCGACGCCGCCAACCACGAACACGTCACCGTTACCGGTCATGATCGCTTGCGCAGCAGTGTGCAGCGCGCTCATCGACGAGCCGCACAGACGGCTGACGGTCTGGCCGGCCGAGGTGTGTGGGATCTGGGTCATCAGCGACGCCATGCGCGCGATGTTCCAGCCTTGTTCCAGGGTCTGGTTCACACAGCCCCAGATCACGTCCTCGACTTCGGCAGGATCGACCTTGGTGTTGCGTTCCAGCAGTTTGCTGATCAGGTGCGCCGACATGTCTTCGGCGCGGGTATTGCGGTGCATGCCGCCCTTGGAGCGGCCCATCGGAGTACGACCGAAGTCGACAATCACGACGTCTCTAGGATTCAAGCTCATAAGTTCACTCTCACTCTAGTTGGGGGCGCTTAACCGAAGAAGCTCTGGCCGTTCTTGGCCATTTCACGCAGCTTCGCGGTCGGGTGGTACAGCGCGCCCAAATCAGCGTACTGGTCGGCCAGGGCAACGAACTCGGCAACACCGATCGAGTCGATGTAGCGCAGCGCACCGCCACGGAATGGAGGGAAACCAATACCGTAGACCAGACCCATGTCGGCTTCGGCGGCGGTTTCGACGATGCCGTCTTCCAGGCAACGCACGGTTTCAAGGCACAGCGGGATCATCATCCAGTTGATGATGTCTTCGTCAGTGACTTCGCGCTGCTCGTAGACGATCGGCTTGAGCACTTCCAGTACCGACGGGTCGGCGACTTTCTTCTGCTTGCCTTTCTTGTCGGCCTCGTAGGCATAGAAGCCCTTGCCGTTCTTCTGACCCAGACGCTTGGCTTCGTAAAGCACGTCGATGGCCGAACGACGGTCGTCCTTCATGCGATCCGGGAAGCCTTCAGCCATCACGTCACGACCGTGGTGGCCGGTGTCGATGCCGACCACGTCCATCAGGTATGCCGGGCCCATCGGCCAGCCGAATTTTTCCATGATCTTGTCGATACGGACGAAGTCCACACCGGCGCTGACCAGCTTGGCGAAACCGCCGAAGTACGGAAACAGTACGCGGTTGACCAGGAAGCCCGGGCAGTCGTTGACGACGATCGGGTTCTTGCCCATTTTCTTGGCGTAGGCAACGGTGGTGGCGATGGCCAACTCACTGGACTTCTCGCCACGGATCACTTCCACCAGCGGCATCATGTGCACCGGGTTGAAGAAGTGCATGCCGACGAAGTTTTCCGGACGCTTGAGGGCCTTGGCCAGCAGGCTGATGGAAATGGTCGAAGTATTGGACGCGAGGATGGTGTCCTCTTTGACCTTATCTTCGACTTCCGCCAGAACGGCTTGCTTGACTTTCGGGTTCTCGACCACGGCTTCAACGACCAGGTCGACGTGACCGAAATCACCGTAGGACAGAGTCGGACGAATGCCGTTGAGCACTTCAGCCATTTTCGCGGCGGTCATGCGGCCTTTATCAACGCGACCGACCAGCAGCTTGGCGGCTTCAGCAAGACCTTGCTCGATGCCGTGCTCGTTGATGTCCTTCATCAGGATCGGCGTACCTTTGGAGGCCGACTGATAGGCGATACCGCCACCCATGATGCCGGCGCCCAGTACGGCAGCCTGCTTCACGTCCTTGGCGATTTCGTCGTAGGCCTTGGCCTTTTTCTTCAGCTCCTGATCGTTCAGGAACAGACCGATCAAGCTCTGCGCGGCAGAGGTCTTGGCCAGTTTCACGAAACCTGCGGCTTCGACTTCCAGCGCCTTGTCACGACCGAAGTTCGCGGCTTTCTGGATGGTCTTGATCGCTTCGACCGGGGCCGGGTAGTTCGGGCCAGCCTGGCCAGCCACGAAACCTTTGGCGGTTTCGAAAGCCATCATTTGTTCAATGGCGTTCAGCTTGAGCTTTTCCAGCTTGGGCTGGCGCTTGGCCTTGTAGTCGAACTCGCCGGAGACGGCGCGCTTGATCAGCTCAAGGGCGGCATCCTGCAGTTTTTCAGGGGCAACCACGGCATCGACAGCGCCGACTTTCAGCGCGTCTTCAGGACGGTTTTCCTTGCCGGCGGCAATCCACTCGATGGCGTTGTCGGCACCGATCAGGCGCGGCAGACGCACAGTACCGCCGAAGCCCGGGTAGATGCCCAGTTTGACTTCCGGCAGACCGATCTTGGCCTTGGTCGACATGACGCGGTAGTCCGCTGCCAGGCACATTTCCAGACCGCCACCCAGGGCGATGCCATTGATCGCGGCGACGGTCGGAACGTTGAGGTCTTCGAAATCGCTGAAGATCTTGTTGGCTTCGAGATTGCCAGCAACCAGCTCGGCATCCGGCAGCTTGAAGTTGTCGACAAATTCGGTGATGTCGGCGCCGACGATGAACACGTCCTTGCCACTGCTGACGATCACGCCCTTGATCGAAGCATCTGCCTTGATGGTGTCTACGGCCTGACGCAGTTCGTTCAGGGTAAGACGGTTGAACTTGTTGACGGACTCACCCTTGAGGTCGAATTTCAATTCGACGATGCCACTTTCAAGAGCTTTAACCGTGATGGCTTTACCTTCGTAAATCATCAACTGATCTCCACGATATGGAAGCTGAACAGTACACGTCGGACGCAGGCAAATGGCTCGGCAGGACGTTTTTTCGTCGATGCTGACACCCATCCACCCGGCACACCCGCCAACGCGATAGTCGGGATTCTGTAGGAGCAGTCTGCAATACAAACGCTCAATTCATACGCCCGTTTGATTTGGGTACGCCACCTTCACGGAATTTCCGACAATTGTCAATCGCCCTAAATACGGGTTGAAATGCGACTTTGCGGTCATTTCTGTAAGACGCAGCCCGGCCACACACGCTTGCATGTGAGGTCATTCATAGGATTAATAGTTAGAAAAGTCGCCCTAATTCACCGCAAGCCTTGTTTAACAGGCTACGCTGGCTGGACTACGAAGGAAAACAGGCGCAGATTTGCTGACCGGATGACTCCGGTTCACCGCCAAAAAGAATTTCCGGCCTGCCTGGCCAACCCCGCCCGATGAATCATGTCGGGCTTTTTATTGCGCGTCTGCCGGACGTTTCGCACCGTTGCAGCGCGAAAAGTCCGCAAGTCATGCCAGCGCTTTCAGCGTGGCATCAATCTCCAGCAAAACCGACGCGTCCCCCTTCTCGCCCCAATAGAGGGCGATCATCTGCTTGTCGGCCTCGACCTTGAAAACGTTGCCCGGCAATTTTTCAAAATGATTCAGCAGCAGTGGATCCTCACAGACTTCCTGCCACTGATTCACCCAAACCCCCGGGGATTTCTGCCAATACGTCCAGCACGCCGGCTGCTTGCCACGGCGTGGCCGATGGTATTGCGCGCACGGGTTTGGCGGCTCCTGGCTCAGCCAGTGCGGCCACTCCTGGGGCGCCAGCTGCATGGCCAGCCCAATACGCCGGGCCTCCGTGCGCAAGGCTATCCGGCCACTCTGTGCCCGTGACGGACGCAACCACGCCAGCGGACTCAACACCACCAGCAGGATTGACACCACCAGCCAGACCGTCATATCTCTACTCCCGATTCTTGATGAGCCCATTGCGTCACTTTGGAACCAATGCGCTTGAAACCAGCCATACTTACCAATATTGATCCCTCACGAGGAGCACCTCATGCCCTACCACCATATCCTGGTCGCCGTAGATCTGACCGAAGAGTGCGACCCTGTGATCCACCGCGCCCGAGAGCTGTCGGTGAGCAATGGCGCCAAGCTGTCGCTGGTGCATATCGTCGAACCGATGGCCATGGCCTTCGGCGGTGACGTGCCGATGGATCTGTCACAACTGCAACAACAGCAGTTCGATCAGGCCAAGGAACGCCTCGAACGCTTGAAGCACAAGTACACCGAGCTCGAAGGCGCCAACTGCCACCTGACCTACGGCCAGCCGCGTCAGGAAATCCACCATTTCGCCAAGGAACAGGAATGCGACCTGATCGTGGTCGGCAGCCATGGCCGACATGGTCTGGCGCTGCTGCTGGGCTCGACCGCCAATGACGTGCTGCACGGCGCACCTTGCGATGTGCTGGCGGTGCACCTGGTCAAGCGCTGATTCCACTCTCTTGTGAAAAGCTAAAAAAGCCCGACGCCCATCACTGGACGCCGGGCTTTTTCATGCCTTGAAACAATCAGGCGTCCAGCTCGGCCCAACGCTCCAGCAGCGTATCCAGCTCAGCCTGCAACTGCTCCAGCGAAGCAATCACCTTGGCCGTCTCGGCCGGCGGACGCTGATAGAAGCCGGCCTCAGCCATTTCAGCCTCGACAGCAGCAATCTGCTGTTCTTTAGCGTCGATGTCGCCCGGCAGCGCTTCCAGCTCGCGTTGAAGCTTGTAGCTCAACTTCTTCTTCGCAGCCGGGGCCGCAGCAACCGGCGCAGCGACCGGAGCCGGTTCGGCAGTGACCACCGCCGAATTCAGGTCGGCCTTGCCGGATTTGCTTTCAGTCACACCCAGCAGACGCGGCGAACCGCCCTGACGAATCCAGTCCTGATAGCCGCCGACGTATTCGCGAACCTTGCCCTCACCTTCGAAGACCAGCGTGCTGGTGACCACGTTATCGAGGAATGCCCGGTCGTGGCTGACCATCAGCACAGTGCCGTTGAAGGTCAGCAGCACTTCTTCGAGCAGCTCGAGGGTTTCCACGTCGAGGTCGTTGGTCGGTTCGTCGAGTACCAGCAGGTTCGCCGGTTTGCTGAACAGTTTGGCCAGCAACAGACGCGCACGCTCGCCACCGGACAACGCCTTCACCGGCGTGCGGGCACGCTGCGGGCTGAACAGGAAGTCGCCGAGGTAGCTCAGCACGTGGCGGCTCTGGCCGTCGATGTCGATGAAGTCGCGACCTTCGGCGACGTTATCGATCACGGTCTTTTCCAGATCCAGCTGATGACGCAACTGGTCGAAGTAGGCCACGTCGATCTTGGTGCCCTCTTCCACTTTGCCGCTGGTCGGTTGCAGACCGCTGAGCATCAGTTTCAGCAGGGTGGTCTTGCCGGTACCGTTGGCGCCGAGCAGACCGATCCGGTCGCCGCGCTGCAGCACCATGGAGAAATCACGAATCAGGAACGGACCGCCCGGATGCGCGAAGCTCACATTATCCAGCACCATCACCTGCTTGCCGGACTTCTCCGCTGTTTCCAGCTGGATGTTGGCCTTGCCGGTGCGCTCGCGACGCTCGCTGCGCTCGACGCGCAATGCTTTCAGCGCACGTACGCGGCCTTCGTTACGGGTGCGGCGGGCCTTGATGCCCTGGCGAATCCACACTTCTTCCTGGGCCAGACGCTTGTCGAACAGCGCGTTGGCGGTTTCTTCGGCGGCCAGTGCGGCTTCTTTATGGACGAGGAAACTGGCGTAGTCGCCGTTCCAGTCGATCAGGCCGCCGCGATCCAGTTCGAGGATGCGGGTGGCGAGATTTTGCAGGAAGGAACGGTCGTGCGTGATGAACAGCACGGCGCCCTGGAAATCCTTCAACGCTTCTTCAAGCCAGGCAATCGCACCGATATCCAGGTGGTTGGTTGGCTCGTCGAGCAGCAGCAGATCCGGCTCGGACACCAGCGCCTGCGCCAGCAGGACGCGACGACGCCAGCCGCCGGACAGTTCGGCGAGGGTCTTGTCGGCCGGCAGTTGCAGGCGGCTCAGGGTGCTGTCGACCAGGGTCTGCAAGCGCCAGCCATCGCGGGCTTCGAGGTCGTGCTGGACGTGCATCAGCTTGTCCAGATCGGCATCGGTGACGATGTTCTGGCTCAGGTGATGGTATTCGGCGAGCAAGGCGCCGACGCCGTCGAGGCCTTCGGCGACCACGTCGAACACAGTCCGCTCGTCGGCCACCGGCAATTCCTGTGGCAATTCACCGATTTTCAGACCGGGGGCACGCCACACCGAACCGTCATCAGGCTTCTGGTCGCCCTTGACCAGTTTCATCATGCTGGATTTGCCAGTGCCGTTGCGGCCGATGATGCACACCCGCTCACCACGGGCGATCTGCCAGGACACCTTGTCCAACAACGGCATCGCGCCGAATGCAAGGGACACATCGCTGAATTTGAGCAGGGTCATGAGCTTCTCCAAAAACCGGGCGCGCATTCTACCTGAATCGGGGCCCGAGCAGGCCGGCAATTTCGCCGCTGACGCACTCTGCACAACAATTGTTGCGAACTTGTGCTGCAAGGCCGGCAAAGCTTTCGCCCCCTGCTGGCAAAAGGCTAAGCTACAGACAATTCAGTGCGGGTTTTGGGCCGGCACTTGTCATGATTTCTCTGCCCGGATGTCTCATGCGCAGTCGCCTCTTCAGTGTTTTGTCATGTTTGCTGCTTTCCGCCGCTGCCGTTCAATCCGCCCAGGCGGTGGACCTGTCCACCCAACGCCAGTATTACGATGAAGCCAAGCGCGCCCTGGCCAAGGGCGACACCGGCCCGTATTTTCGTTACAGCCAGGCTCTGGCCGACTATCCGCTGGAGCCATACCTGGCTTATGACGAGCTGACCGCCCGGCTGAAAACCGCCAGCAACGCGGAGATCGAAAAATTCCTCGCCGAACATGGCGACCTGCCCCAGGCCAACTGGATGAAGTTGCGCTGGCTGCGCTGGCTGGCCGATCGCGGCGACTGGGCGACGTTCGTCAAGTATTACGACCCCAAGCTGAACTTCACCGAGCTGGACTGCCTGAACGCGCAGTACCAGATCAGCCACAACAAGAAGGCCGAGGGCTACGCCAACGCCGAGAAGCTGTGGCTGACCGGCAAATCCCAGCCCGCCGCCTGTGACGCGCTGTTCGGCATGTGGGCCGCCGAAGGCCAACTGACCGAACAGAAACGCTGGGAACGCGCCAAACTCGCCGCCCAGCACCGCAACTACCCATTGGCCAACAGTCTGGTCAACGGTCTGACCAGCCTTGCCCCGCGCGGCCGCCTGCTGGTGGACGTGGCGCAGAAACCGGAACTGCTCAATCAGCCTTCGCGCTTCACGCCGGCCGATGAACCAATGTCCGACGTGGTCAGCCTCGGCCTGCGCCGCCTCGCGCGTCAGGACCCGGACAAGGCCATGGCCCTGCTCGACGGTTACGCCAGCAGCATGCATTTCTCCCGGGATGAAAAAGTCGCGATCGCCCGGGAAATCGGCCTGACCCTCGCCCGGCGCTTCGACAGCCGCGCGCTGGACGTGATGACCAAATACGACCCGGAACTGCGCGACAACACCGTGTCCGAATGGCGCCTGCGCCTGCTGCTGCGTCTGGCGCGCTGGGACGACGCCTACCAATTGACCCGCCGTCTGCCGCAGGATCTGGCCACCACCAACCGCTGGCGCTACTGGCAGGCCCGCAGCCTGGAACTGGCGCAACCGCAAAACCCGGAAGCGCAGACGCTGTACAAGAATCTGTCGCGGGAGCGTGATTTCTACGGCTTCCTCGCCGCCGACCGCTCGCAATCGCCTTACTCGCTGAACAACAAGCCGCTGGTGCTCAGTCAGGCGCTGATCAACAAGGTGCGCAACACCCCTGGCGTGCGCCGCGCGCTGGAGTTCCACGCCCGTGGGCAGATCGTCGACGGTCGCCGCGAGTGGTATCACGTCAGCCGGCATTTCAGCCGCGACGAAATGGTCGCTCAGGCGAAACTGGCCTACGACCTGAAGTGGTATTTCCCGGCGATCCGCACCATCAGTCAGGCGCAGTACTGGGATGATCTGGATATCCGTTTCCCGATGGCCCACCGCGACACTCTGGTGCGCGAAGCCAAGGTACGCGGCCTGCATTCAAGCTGGGTGTTCGCCATCACCCGTCAGGAAAGTGCGTTCATGGACGACGCCCGCTCCAGCGTCGGCGCCAGCGGCCTGATGCAACTGATGCCCGGCACCGCCAAGGAAACCGCGCGCAAGTTCAGCATTCCACTGGCCTCGCCACAGCAGGTACTCGATCCGGATAAAAACATCCAGCTCGGCGCCGCTTACCTGAGCCAGGTGCACAGCCAGTTCAACGGCAACCGCGTGCTCGCCTCCGCCGCCTACAACGCCGGCCCCGGCCGCGTGCGCCAGTGGCTGCGCGGCGCCGACCACCTGAGTTTCGACGTGTGGGTGGAAAGCATCCCGTTCGACGAAACCCGCCAGTACGTGCAGAACGTGCTGTCCTACTCGGTGATCTACGGCCAGAAACTCAACTCGCCGCAACCGCTGGTGGACTGGCATGAGCGGTATTTCGACGATCAGTGATCGATACGCGTATCGCCGATAGATCGACGTAAACAAAAAATGCCCGCATCGAGAGATGCGGGCATTTTTTATGGCGTTCTACTAGGTCGATTACTTAGTCGATTACTTAGTCGGTTACAGGGTCGGTTGAAACCTGACGACCATCACTGAACTGCAACGCCGCCAACCGCGCATACAACGGATTGCTCGCTATCAACTCCTGATGCGTACCGATCGCCACCAGTTTGCCCTGATCCATCACCGCGATCCGGTCGGCGTTTTTCACTGTGGCCAAACGGTGTGCAATGACCAGCGTGGTGCGGTTTTGCATCAGGCTCGGCAGCGCTTGCTGGATCAGGTGTTCACTCTGAGCATCGAGGGCGCTGGTGGCTTCGTCCAGCAGCAGGATCGGCGCGTCAACCAGCAGCGCCCGGGCGATGGCCAGGCGCTGGCGTTGTCCGCCCGACAGGCCCAGGCCACCGTCGCCCAGATGGGTCTGGTAACCGTCGGGCATCTGTTCGATGAAGTCGTGGGCGTGGGCGATTTTGGCCGCCTCCCGGACTTGTTCCAGGGTCGCCGACGGGCAGCCATAACGGATGTTCTCTTCGACACTGCCGAAGAACAGCGCCGGGGTTTGCGAGACCAGCGCGAAGCAGCGACGCAAGTCCAGAGGATCGAGGCTCGTCAGCGGCACGCCGTCGATCAGGATCCGCCCTTCCCGGGGATCGTAGAAACGCAGCAACAAGTCATACACCGTGGACTTGCCCGCGCCGGACGGCCCCACGAGCGCAAGGGTTTCGCCGGCGTTGATCGTCAGACTCAAGCCATCGACGGCGAGGCTTTCGGGACGCGAAGGGTAGGAAAAACGTACATCCTGCAATTCCAGCTCGCCTTTGACCCGCTCCGGCAGCGTCACCAATCCCGTGGTCGGTGGCTGGATGATGTTCTCCGAACGCAGCAGTTCGGCGATGCGCTCAGCGGCGCCGGCCGCCCGCTGCAACTCACCGATCACTTCGCTCAACGTACCAAACGCACTGCCGACGATCAGACTGTAGAACACGAACGCCGCCAGTTCACCCGCAGAAATCCGCCCGGCAATCACGTCCATGCCGCCGACCCACAACATAACCGCGACGGCGCCGAGCACCAGAACGATCACCAGCGTAATCAGCCAGGCCCGTTGAAAAATCCGCTTACGCGCAGTCTCGAACGCCTGCTCGACGGTGCTGGCGAAACGTTGCTCGTCCTGCACCTGATGGTTGTAGGCCTGTACGGTCTTGATCTGGCCGAGAGTTTCCGAGACGTAGCTGCCAATATCGGCGATCCGGTCCTGACTCAGCCGCGAAAGGTTACGCACGCGGCGGCCGAAAATCAGGATCGGCGCAATCACCAGCGGCAGTGCGATCACCACTATGCTGGTGAGTTTGGGGTTGGTGATGAACAGCAGCACCACACCACCCATGACCATCAGAAGATTACGCAGGAACAGCGACAGCGACGAGCCGATCACCGATTGCAGCAGCGTGGTGTCTGCGGTCAGCCGCGACTGGATTTCCGAGCTGCGGTTGTCCTCGTAAAAGCCGGGATGCAGATACACCAGATGGTTGAACACCTGCCGGCGAATGTCGGCCACCACCCGTTCACCGATCCACGACACCAGATAAAACCGCGCAAAGGTTCCGACCGCCAGGCCGAACACCAACAGCATGAACAGGCCGATGGATTGGTTGAGCAGTTGTGGCGACTGGGTCATGAACCCTTGATCGACCAGCAACTTGATGCCCTGCCCCATCGACAGGGTGATGCCTGCCGTGACGATCAACGCAAGCAGTGCGCCGAAGGCCGGCCAGCGATAAGGAGCAAGGAAATGACTGGTCAGGCGCAAGGCCCGGCGGTGGCGCGAAGAAAGCATCGGGATCATTCAGGTTCACGTCATGTGCTGATTAATGGGGCCAGCCTGGACATTCAATGGGGTGGAACTCTGTAAATCACAATGAGTCAGGTTAAATATGACCGGCAAGACTACTCCCTAGATGCTATTGGTCTAAGGTCCGGGTTGAGACAGACAGTCATTTCTGTTTGAGTGGAGATGCCGTTCCGGATCGACCGCAGGGAGTTGTCACAGCCTGGTCACCTGACGGTTCTAATCTAGGCACACAACCTGATGAGGAGACAGGCCATGTCCTTGCAAAACAGCAGCGAAGACAAGATTGAAGTGATCCGCACCAAGCCCGGCCAACCTCTGGGTTGCTCGATCATCGATGAAAACGGGCGTGAAATCGAGATCACTGAAGACATGATCCAGGACGCCTGCCGCGAACTGGAACAGCGATTGGTCAAGCCTGCCGAACAAAAGTGATGTCGCCACCGTCTTCCTGACCCGGCCCTTGCAGGCCGGTTTTTTTCTGCCCGCTGTTTATACGGCCACAGCGCCCAGCGCGGTCACGATCTGGCGCAGGGCCGGCGAATCACCCTCGATCCGCACCTTCAAGCCTTCGATTTCGCGTCGCGACGGATACTGTTTGCGCAGCAGATCAAACGCGGCACGTTGCTCACCGACACTGCCCAGCAACGTGCGACGGAAATCCGCGTCATCCCGGCGCGGGTCGTACACGCCACGGCACAACATCGCCAGCGCCCAGGCCGGATCGCTGTCGGCATGCAGGGAAACTTCCGACAACCACGGCGCAGGCAACAGATCGCCGAGCTGAATGCCGGCGGGCTCACCGATAAATTCGCAGTACGCCTGATAGATCTGCACCGTGCCGCGCTGTTTGCCATCGAGGCTGTAACCGGCGATGTGCGGCGTCGCCAGCACGCAGAGCTCGGCCAGCGCCACATCGACTTGCGGCTCGGCGTCCCAGACATCAAGCACCGCTTGCAGGTCTTCACGCTCCAGCAGCACTTCGCGCAACGCGGTGTTATCCACCACTGGACCGCGAGCCGCGTTGATCAACCAGGCGCCGGGCTTGAGCTGCTGCAAACGCTGCTCGTCGAACAGGTGCCAGGTCGCGCCGTCGCCGCTGCGGGTCAGCGGGGTGTGCAGGCTGATCACGTCGCACTGCGCGATGATCTGCTCAAGGCTGACATAGTCGCCGCCCTCGGCCGCCTGGCGCGGCGGATCGCAGACTTTCACGTTCCAGCCCAGACCTTTCAGAACCTTGATCAGGCGACCGCCGACTTCACCGGCACCGATCACACCGTAAGTACGTTCACGCAAATCGACGCCTTCGATTTCGGCCAGGGTCATCAGGCTGCCGAGCACGTAATCGACCACGCCCCGGGCATTGCAGCCGGGCGCGCTGGACCAGGTGATGCCGGCCTCGCTGAAGTAATCGAGATCCAGATGATCGGTGCCGATGGTGCAGGTGCCGACAAATCGCACCTTGCTGCCTTCGAGCAGTGCGCGGTTGACGTTGGTCACCGAGCGCACCAGCAATACATCGGCCTGTTCGACCGTAACCCGGTCGATGGAACGGCCCGGTACCCGGCGAATCTCGCCGAAACCGGCAAAAAAGGCATCGAGCAGCGGGATATTTTCGTCGGCAACAATCAGCATGGCGGGGCTCCTTGGGCGGACCGGCAGTGTAGGCGCTGGGACTGCGATGAGCCAGCAGGCTGTGATTTCTTGATGGGACGCGGCGATTACAAATCCGCAACAGAGGATTTTTCCTGACCATAACGTCAGCGGCGTAGAATGCCCGGCCTTGCGCATCAACCCCTGTGGACGCTTTGCCTGTGAATTCCGTGACCGACCGCCCTGCCGCCGTTTCCCTCAACCGCCCTGCCCGGGTTCGCCTGGAGCTGAAGAATCTGCTCGGCCTGGCCCTGCCGATCATGATCGCGCAACTGGCAACCACCGCCATGGGCTTCGTCGATGCGGTGATGGCCGGGCGCGTCGGGCCCAAGGATCTGGCGGCCGTGGCGCTGGGCAACTCGATCTGGGTCCCGGTGTTTCTGCTGATGACCGGCACCCTGCTGGCCACCACGCCGAAAGTCGCCCAGCGCTTCGGCGCCGGCACCCACAGCGAAATCGGCCCGATCGTGCGTCAGGCCCTGTGGCTGGCTCTGGTAGTCGGACTGATGGCGACCACCATGCTGTTCAGCGCCGAACCGATCCTGCACCTGATGAAAGTCGATCCGGAGCTGATCGGTCCGTGCATGCAGTACCTGCACGGCATCGCCAGCGGTCTGCCAGCGGTGGCGTTCTACCATGTGCTGCGCTGCACCAGTGACGGCCTCGGTCGCACCCGCCCGGCGATGGTGCTGGGTCTGTGCGGCCTGGCGCTGAACATTCCGCTCAACTACGTGTTCATTTACGGTCACTTTGGCGTACCGGCCATGGGCGGCGTCGGTTGCGGCTGGGCTACAGCCATCGTGATGTGGGTGATGGCGCTTGGCCTGGCCGGTTACGAGCGCTGGGCTCCGGCCTACAAGTCGAGTGAACTGTTCAGCCGTTTCGACTGGCCGCAATGGGCGGTGATCAAGCGCTTGTTGGCCATCGGTCTGCCGATCGGCGTCGCGGTGTTTGCCGAGTCGAGCATTTTCGCGGTGATCGCGTTGCTGATCGGCAGCCTCGGCGCCACGGTTGTAGCCGGGCATCAGATCGCGCTGAACGTCAGTTCGCTGGTGTTCATGATTCCATACTCGCTGGGCATGGCCGTGACCGTGCGCGTCGGCCAGGCCCTGGGCCGTGAAGAACCTCGCGAAGCGCGTTTCGCCGCCGGAGTCGGCATGGGCACTGCGCTGGCCTACGCCTGCCTGTCGGCGAGCATGATGCTGCTGATGCGCGAACACATTGCTGCGATCTACACCTCCGATCCGATGGTGATTCACATCGCGGCGATGCTGATCGTGTACTCGGCGCTGTTCCAGTTCTCCGACGCGATCCAGGTCACTGCCGCCGGCGCCCTGCGCGGTTATCAGGACACCCGGGTGACGATGATCCTGACTCTGTTCGCCTATTGGGGCATCGGCCTGCCGGTGGGTTACGCCCTCGGCCTGACCGACTGGCTCGGCGAGCCACGCGGCCCGAGCGGCTTGTGGGAAGGCCTGATCGTCGGCCTCAGCTGCGCGGCGCTGATGCTGTCGATCCGCCTGACGCGCAGTGCACGCAAACGCATTCGCATCAGCCGCTCGCTGGGCTGACCGGCCATAAAAAAAGACCTGCACATGCAGGTCTTTTTTTTGCCTTCCGATCAACCGGACTTCTTGCGGATCCAGTACAGATAGGTCCCGGCCTCTTCGTGCTGTCCCACCAGTTCATGGTCGAGAAACACGCAGAACTTGGGGATGTCGCGGCGGGTCGACGGATCGGTGGCGATCACCTTGAGCAGGCCGCCGGGCACCAAGTCACGGATGTGCTGGTGCAGCATCATCACCGGCTCCGGGCAGTTGAGGCCCGTGGCGTCGAGGGTGCCGTCGACCGGCGTATCAATCATTTCACTCATGACTCACTCCTGAAACTGGCCGGCATTGTCGCCCAATGCCGGGTGTTCGGTCACCTGTCGTACGCTCAGCGGGCTTTGGTTTTCTTCACGTCATGGCGGCGCAAATGGCAGGTCACTTCCTCGCGGTCGTGGTAAAGCTGCTTGCAGCCGATGTCGACCTTGATCCCACGGGCCTTGAAGCCATCGGCGATGCGTTCGAGCAAGCGCTTCACTTCGGCGTAACGCTGCTTCATCGGCAGCTTGAGGTTGACCACCGCTTCCCGGCAATGCCCCTCGCCGATCCACTCTTCGAGCATCGCGGCGTTGCGCGCCGGTTTCTCGACGATGTCGCAGACCATCCAGTCCACCGGCTGCTTCGGTTTGAAGGTGAAACCGTCAGCCATCAAGTGCTGCACCAGACCGGTGTCCATCAGGCTTTCGGCCATCGGGCCGTTGTCGATGGCGGTCACCAGCATGCCGCGGTTGACCAGTTGCCAGGTCCAGCCGCCCGGCGCCGCGCCGAGGTCGACGCCGGTCATGTCGCTGTGCAGGCGATCTTCCCACTGATCGCGGGGGATGAAGTGGTGCCAGGCCTCTTCCAGCTTCAAGGTCGAACGGCTCGGTGCCTCGCGCGGGAACTTCAGGCGCGGAATGCCCATCGGCCACATCGCCGAGTTACCGGCATCGGCCAGACCAAGAAACACCTCACGACCGCTCTTGAAGGTCAGCAGCAGACGCGGCTTGCTGGCGTCCTCCACCAGTTTGCCGGCGCCGGTCAGCGCCTTGCGCAACGGGCCTTCGAACTTCTTGCAGAAGTTCGACAGTTCCTTGCCGTCGTTGGTGTCGACGACTTCCAGCCACAGGCTGCCACAGACCGGGAATTCAGCCATGTGCGCAAGGATCACGCTGATGCGGTCGTTTTCCGGCAGATCGATGAAAAAACCGCGCGCCCACTGGCGCGGGAAGATCAGCTCGGCGAAACGCCGACCGCGCATCAGGCGCTCGGCACCGTCTTCTTCGGTGCAGACGAACTCGGCGCAAGCGGTGGCCGGTTTGGCCTTGGCGTAGCCGGCCACGTTGAGTTGGGCGGCGAGGTCGGAAATCTCCGAGCAGACTTCGCCTTCGAAGCCTGGCCGGCAATGCATGAATAGGGTGTTCATTCTTACTCCTGGGCAGAGGGCGATCATTCATCCCCTGCGCGATGCCCAGACCCTGCGTTGAAGCAAAGCCTGTCACGAAAACCGGCGCATGATAGCCCATGTCGGAACCTTGGTTCTGTCCATAGAGTCCAGTTATTAGCCAGCTACTGAAAACAGAGCTACGTTGATAGCTCTGCCCGTCCCCTCAGTCCGTAGCCGTGCGGACTCAAAGGAGTGATCGTAATGCCGTCCCTCGATAGTCTGAAATCTCTTAAAACCCTGAAAGTCGACGACAAGACTTACCACTATTTCAGCTTGCCGGATGCCGCCAAGACCTTGGGCGATCTCGACAAGCTGCCGATGTCGCTGAAAGTCCTGCTGGAAAACCTGCTGCGCTGGGAAGATGAAAAAACCGTCACCGGCGCCGACCTCAAGGCCATTGCCGCGTGGCTCAAGGAGCGCCGCTCCGACCGGGAAATCCAGTACCGCCCTACCCGCGTGCTGATGCAGGACTTTACCGGCGTACCGGCCGTGGTCGATCTGGCCGCGATGCGCGCCGCCATGGCCAAGGCCGGCGGTGATCCGCAACGAATCAACCCGCTGTCACCGGTAGATCTGGTGATCGACCACTCGGTGATGGTCGACAAGTTCGCCAGCGCCAGCGCCTTCGAACAGAACGTCGACATCGAAATGCAGCGCAACGGCGAACGCTACGCCTTCCTGCGCTGGGGCCAGAGCGCCTTCGACAACTTCAGCGTGGTGCCGCCGGGTACCGGGATCTGCCACCAGGTCAACCTCGAATACCTCGGGCGCACCGTGTGGACCAAGGATGAAGACGGCCGCACCTATGCCTTCCCCGACACGCTGGTCGGCACTGACTCCCACACCACCATGATCAACGGCCTCGGCGTACTTGGCTGGGGCGTCGGCGGGATCGAGGCGGAAGCGGCGATGCTCGGGCAACCGGTGTCGATGCTGATTCCGGAAGTGATCGGTTTCAAACTCACCGGCAAGCTCAAGGAAGGCATCACCGCCACCGACCTGGTGCTGACCGTGACCCAGATGCTGCGCAAGAAAGGCGTGGTCGGCAAATTCGTCGAGTTCTATGGCGACGGTCTCGCCGACCTTCCGCTGGCCGACCGCGCGACCATCGCCAACATGGCCCCGGAATATGGCGCGACCTGCGGCTGCTTCCCGGTGGATGACGTGACCCTCGACTACTTGCGCCTGTCCGGCCGTCCGCCTGAAGTGGTGAAATTGGTCGAGGCGTACACCAAGGCTCAGGGCCTGTGGCGCCTGCCCGGTCAGGAACCGGTGTTCACCGACAGCCTGGCGCTGGACATGGGCAGCGTCGAAGCCAGCCTCGCCGGGCCGAAACGCCCGCAGGACCGGGTCTCGCTGCCGAATGTCGGCCAGGCGTTCAGCGACTTCCTCGACTTGCAGTTCAAACCCGTCAGCAAGGACGAAGGGCGTCTGGAAAGCGAAGGCGGTGGCGGTGTCGCGGTGGGCAACGCCGATCTGGTCGGAGAAACCGATTATGAGTACGACGGGCAAACCTATCGCCTGAAAAACGGCGCGGTGGTGATTGCCGCAATCACCTCCTGCACCAACACCTCCAACCCGAGCGTGATGATGGCTGCCGGCCTGCTGGCGAAAAAAGCCGTGGAGAAAGGTCTGACCCGCAAGCCGTGGGTGAAAAGCTCGCTGGCTCCGGGTTCTAAAGTGGTCACCGATTACTACAAAGCCGCCGGGCTGACGCGATATCTCGATCAGCTCGGTTTTTCGCTGGTCGGCTATGGCTGCACCACTTGCATTGGCAACTCCGGGCCGCTGCCGGAACCGATCGAAAAAGCCATCCAGAAAGCCGATCTGACCGTAGCTTCGGTGCTGTCCGGCAACCGCAACTTTGAAGGTCGGGTGCATCCGCTGGTGAAAACCAACTGGCTGGCCTCGCCACCGCTGGTCGTCGCTTATGCCCTGGCTGGCAGTGTGCGCACCGACATCAGCAGCGAGCCGCTGGGCAACGATCAGCAGGGCAACCCGGTGTACCTGCGTGACATCTGGCCGAGCAGCAAGGAAATCGCCGACGCGGTGAATCAGGTCAACACCGCGATGTTCCACAAGGAGTACGCCGAAGTATTTGCTGGCGACGAACAGTGGCAAGCCATCGAAGTGCCGCAAGCCGCGACGTACGTCTGGCAGGCGGATTCGACCTACATCCAGCACCCGCCGTTCTTCGATGACATTGCCGGGCCTTTGCCGGTGATCGCCGATGTGAAAGGCGCGCGAGTGCTGGCGCTCTTGGGCGATTCGGTGACCACCGACCACATCTCCCCCGCCGGCAACATCAAGGCCGACAGCCCGGCCGGACGTTACCTGCGCGAGCAAGGCGTCGAGCCAAGGGACTTCAACTCCTACGGTTCGCGCCGGGGCAACCACGAAGTGATGATGCGCGGCACCTTCGCCAACATCCGTATCCGCAACGAAATGCTCGGCGGCGAGGAAGGTGGCAATACGATCTACATTCCGACCGGCGAGAAACTGGCGATCTACGACGCAGCCATGCGCTATCAAGCCTCGGGAACGCCGCTGGTGGTGATTGCCGGGCAAGAATACGGCACCGGTTCCAGCCGCGACTGGGCGGCCAAGGGCACCAACCTGCTAGGCGTGAAAGCGGTGATTGCCGAAAGCTTCGAGCGCATCCACCGTTCCAACCTGGTGGGCATGGGCGTACTGCCGTTGCAGTTCAAGCTCGATCAGAACCGCAAAAGCCTGAACCTCACCGGCAAGGAAACCCTGGATATTCAGGGGCTGAGTGGTGTCGAGCTGACGCCACGGATGAACCTGACCCTGGTCATCACCCGTGAAAACGGGCGCCAGGAGAAAATCGAAGTGCTGTGCCGCATCGACACCCTGAATGAGGTGGAGTACTTCAAGTCCGGCGGGATCCTGCATTACGTGTTGCGCCAGTTGATCGCCTCGTAAAACCTGCAGATGCAGAAACACCGCCAGATCGGCGGTGTTTCTGTTTGGGCTTACTTTTCTATAGGCGAAAAAAAACCCGCCGAAGCGGGTTTTTCCCAAGACCATAATCGACTCCCTGTCGGCAGCGATCCTTGCTAATGGTCGATCATCCGTGATCCTGAAACACTCCCTGTGCTTCAGTTGATGAGGCTAGATTACGCGCTGGATCCAATCTGCAATAGTCGAAATAGCTACCATTGCGTGTAAGACATTCGCCATAGCGGGCCTTCCGAAAACCCTTAGACGTGTCAGGCATCGAGCGCAGAAGCCGCCAGCTGCGCGACTTTGAGCTGCCCTTGTGCCGCGGTTTGCTCGTCATCCTCCACAAACCATGCGGCAGACAGTCCGGCGAATGCCAGCACCCATTGCAACAGGCGTTTTCGTTCGATTCCCGCCGCTTCGCAGATCACGTCGATTTGTCGCCGAAAGCGCTCAGGGTCGGTGGCCGTCGGCAATTCCGGGTTGCAGATCAGGTTGGCATAGTCGTAACCGCGCTCGCCCCGCACCCGCTTGGGATCAATGGCCAGCCAGCCTCGTGGGCCGAAATCGAGGACGTTGTCGTGATGCATGTCGCCGTGCAGCACCACTACGTCCTGCGGTTCGGCGAGCAAGGTCTGGGCGGTTTGCAGGCATTCGGCGTATTGGCCGCCGTATCGGGTCGCGGCCATTCTTAATGATGCGAACCAAGGCGCCAGTTCCACCAACGGCGGTGGCGGCGTCGGTCGCGGTGCGTGCAGCCGCGCCAAGGCACGGCACATGATCCGTGTGGCTTCGTCGTCCTCACCGTTGAGCGCCATGTGCATCAACGAACGCGGGCCCATCGCCCGCTCCAGCAACAGGCCTTCCTCGTGATGAGCGATCACCCGGGCGGCGCCATCGCCATCCCACCAGGTCATCAGCAGGTTGCCGTACTTTTCCTCGTCGTCCACCGCGACTTTCAGCATTGCCGGCACATCGCCCTGACGCACCGGCAACAGGCGGCTGCCCGGGGTGATGATCGGCTCGCCGTCCGGCGCCAGCGCCCAGCGTTCCAGCCACGGCGTGAACAGGTCGAGATCAGCCACCTTCACGCTCGCGGGCCCGGTCGCTCTCCGTGAGGAAGTGCTCAAGCCGACTCAACTGTTCCTCCCAGCCCCGACTGTCCATGTAGTAAGCCTCTTTCTGACGCACGTCGGGAATGTGCGCGAAACCTGACTCGGAAACCTTCAGCAGCGTGCCGTTCTCGTAGTCCTGCAGTTCGAATTTGACCAGGGTGGTCGGTTCCTGGGAGTAGTCGATTTTCGGGTTCACCGCGTACGGGTGCCAGCGAAAGGAGAACAGCTGCTGGGGCTCGACCCGCTCCACCAGCACGTTCCAGAGCACATGTTCATAACCGGGGTACGTCACCTGCCCCTGCGTCCATTCGCCCGCGATAAACCGCCGGCCCTCCAGCGCAACGCCGAACCACTGGCCGAACGCCTCGGCATCGACCAGGGCGCGCCAGACATGGGAGCGCGGCGACCTGAGCATGATTTTACGTTCAAAGCTGTTGGGTACTGGTTTCATACGTCACCTCCTGTTTTGAACAGTAGGCTTGTATGACCACATGTCCAATGCGAAGTTGTATCAAACGACTGATCGAAGTCATCCTTCGCCTGTCTACACTGCACATCTCTTCAGCGCAAACAGCGAGAAACCTCATGTCCCCACGCCTGCTTCTGGCCCTGACACCCTTTCTTTTCACTTCCGTTGCTCACGCGGCCGTGGACTGCGCCAATGCGAGCGATCAGGCGACGATGAATCAGTGCGCCGGGCAAGAGAACAAAGCGGCGGATAAAGAGCTGAACACGGTGTATCAGCAAATTACCGCGCGGCTGAAAGGCGAGCCCAGCAAAAAACTGCTGGTCAGTGCTCAGCGGGCGTGGATTGGGTTTCGCGATGCCGAATGCGAATTTTCGGCATCCGGGGTAAAGGGCGGGAGTATTTACCCGATGATCTACAGCTCATGCGTCACGCGCGTGACCAAAGATCGAACCGAGGCGCTCAAGCAATATTTGAAGTGTGAGGAAGGTGACATGAGCTGCCCGGTACCTGGAGCCTGATTTTCGTCGCGGTTTAGAGAGCCTCTTCGCGAGCAAGCCCGCTCCCACATTTGAACCGCATTTCAAATGTGGGAGCGGGCTTGCTCGCGAAGGCGTCATCCCTGACGCCGCCAATCAACGGACGAAGATCTGCGCCGTAGTAATCGCCATATCCCCACCCGGCAACTTGATGCTACCGGTCTGTTTCATGGTCTCGGCATCGAAGATCGCCACGTCGTTGAACGTCCCGGCCAGATAGATCTTGCTCCCGTCCTTGTTGAACGAAATGCAGTAGTAGGAATGATCCAGTGTCGCCGCCTGAATCAGCTTTTTCTGCTTGATGTCGTACTTGGCCAAACGATTGAGCACACCGAACATCAGGTTCGGATCCTTCGGCGAGCGCATGCCGCTGAAGTAGATCTCGGTCAACGGCCCGAAATCAGTGGTCTCGGTCTTGCCGGTTTTCAGATCGACGCTGAACAAGCCGTAAAGATATTCAGCGGTGGCCGGATCCTGCTTCTTGTCCTTGAACTTCGCCGCGGTGTACAGCAGCGAGAAATCGTGGCGGTAAGTCTGCTGATTCCATACGTAAAGCACGTCCGGCGCGCTGTAATTCGGGCGTTTCCAGTGGCGGCTGGAGATCAGCACGTCAAACTTGCCGCTCTTCACATCGACCTTGTACACATCAGCGCCAGCCACATACAGCGTGCCGTCATCGCCGCTCTGCATGATCGTCAACTGCCGTGGCGCCGGGAAGCTGCGTACCGGCTTGGCGTCCATCCCGGCGTCGGTGGCGTAGACGTCCAGACGCGGCTGCTTGACCTCGTAGCGGTCGTTGAGCATCAGCGTCGGGTTGGCGATGGTGTAGAGCTCTTTGCCGTCATGGCTGACGGTGAAGGCGAACATCGACCGTGCCTTCTCGCCCGGCTGCTGGGTGATGCTGGCGTGGAATACCTGCTTGCAGCTGTCCAGCTCGACACCGTAAACGTCGGCGTAATGGTTGTTCAGCACGTACGCGGTCTTGCGATCCGGCGAAAGCTGCACAGTGCCGGGGCCAAAGGCATCGGGCATCTTGCAGGTCTTGTACAAACTGTCGGTCGCCAGGTCGATGACGTGCAGGTTATTCGGATAATTGGTGGTCAACATGTACTCGTGACCGTCTTGCAGCGCGGTGTTTTCATCGGCCAGAACCGGGAGCGTACAGGCGCTCAGAACCGCGAGTGCGGCAAGGCCGCAGGCTTTGATGTTGTGCATGCTGGAATCCTTCTTCTTATGGATCACTTGTCTTTCGGGAAGACAGTGCCGAGGTTGCGCCAGTTGTCGTTGGACGCCTGGGCATCCTTGTTCCAGTCCGGGTAGGTGCTCATCATGTCCGGCACCTGGGCCGGCCACCAGCAAGGATCGGAGCAGCCGTAGAGGTCAGCTTCCATTGGCTGGCACAACGACGACACCCCGCCGAAGGCATCGATTTCCCAGCCTGGGTCGGTGGTCGAGGCGCAGCCCGCGACGGAGCTCATCGCCACCACCTCTTCGATGCGGTTATCAATCGCGGCCTGATCCAGCTTCAACGCTTTGTTATTGATTGCCTTGAGATGTTTCATATCAGTGAGCCTTGCGCGGAGTGATGTAGCTGCTGATGAACGCAGGGTTGTTGGCCATGATCCGGGTGTAGACCTCGATGCCGAAGTCGACCCAGTCACGCATCAGTTCGCAGTAGTGATAGGTCGGATGAGCCGGGTCGCCGTAGCGGGCATAGCTCTCGTGGTAGCAACCGCCGGAACACAGGTTGCGGATCTGACAGTCATGGCAACCGGTGTTGGTGCGATCCAGGCGCTGGGACAGGAAGTCGTTCAACTCGACCTGTTTAACGCCGCTGTGGACGTTGCCAAAGGTCGGCAGCGACGAGCCGGTAAAGCGATGGCACAGGTTCAGTTCGCCCTTGTGATCGACCGCCAGCATCTTCAGCCCGGCGCCGCACGGCAGGGCCTTTTTGTGGCCTTCGTGGATGTCGGTGATCAACTGATGCAGGTTGGAGAACCCGATGTTGCGGTGTTCCAGCGCAGCCTCCAGATAACGCCGACCGAGGCGTTTCATGCTGGCAAAAACTTCGATCAACTCGGCGTTGGTCAGGTTGAAGCTGCTGATGTCGCCGGAGGTCACCGGGGCGAATCCGACTTCGGCAAACCCCAACTCGTTGAACAGGTGATCCCAGATGGTTTCAACGTCGGTGACGCCGGTGGTCAGTGTCACCCGTGCGCCGACCGGACGGCTGTTGTAGCGCGACAGCAGCATTTCGGCCTTGCGCCGCACCACGTCATAGGTGCCCTGCCCGCCCACTGTGATGCGGTTGCGGTCGTGCACGGTTTTCGGTCCGTCGATGCTCACTGACAAGCCGAAGCGGTGAGCATTCAGGTAGTCCACGGTTTCTTCGGTGAGCAGCGTGGCATTGGTGGTCATCACGAACTCGACGAACTTGCCGGCCTCGGCAAACCGCTTCTCGCAGTAATCGACCATGTACTCGATCAGCTTGCGGTTGCTCAGCGGCTCGCCGCCGAAAAACACCACGGTAAAACGTTCTTCGCCGGGGGACTCACGCAGCAGCATTTCCACTGAGGCGATGGCGGTTTCGACGTCCATCTTCTTGCCGGCGGACGGCTTGTCGAGGTCTTCCTTGTAGCAGTAGGTGCAGCTCAGGTTGCAGCCGGTGTTGACGTTGAGCACCACGGTATTGATCGCAGTGCGCTCGACGCGTTTGACCGCGATGTCCGGCGTCAGCGGCGAACCGTCGCTGACCAGTTCCAGCGAGATCAGCTCGCGTAGCGTCTCGTTGATTTCCTCGCCGTTGAACCGCGCGCCGAGGCGCTGGATCAGGTCTTCCGAGGAGCAGCCGGGGCCGCGCAACGCGTCGATGATGGTGCCGGTCAGTTCATCGCTGGCAAACAGCGAACTGCTGGGGATGTGGAACAGCATGCGGTCGGCGTCGACATGCACTTCGTGCAGATTACGTTCGACCAGATTCAAGATAGCGCCCATTGCAAACCTCCTGTGCAAGCCCCGCCTGGCGGGACTTGCGGTCATTCCGAAAAGTGTCTGAATCGCTGTCGCTCAGCTCAACTCACGTTTCAACATCAGGGAATGGGTGGATTGTTCCAGCGTTGCACGGTGACGATCAGGTGGCCTTCGCCGGTCAGGGATTTCCCCGCGTCGTCTACGGCAGCGATCACCTTGAGGTTGCCGGCGTTGTTGGTGGACATCTTGCGCGCCGGATTCGGCCCGGCATCGCCCGGGGTGAACACGCCTGCGTCAGCCTGCATGGTGCCGGCGAACTTGACGTCTTCGTCCTCTTTGGCGCGCTCGTCGAAGGCTTCGACTTTCCATTGCGCCGGGAACACGCCGATGCGATACGGCTTGCCGTCGGCACCCTTGCCCCAGGCTTCGGCGTCGAAACGGCCCTGGACTTTCGGCGTCGAACCGCCGCCCTCGCCGATCCGTGCCACCGAGAATTCCGGCACCACTTTGACCGAGGCAATCTTGCTGTACACCGACAGGCTCGGGCCTTTCAGGCTGCCGACGCTGACCGCGCGCAGGCCCGGCTGGGCATTGGCTGCCGTTTTGACTTTGACTTTGATTCGCTCGGCGTTCTGCTCGACCACTTCGACCACGTCCACGCCGTTGCCGAAGTTCGGTTTGCCGCTCAGACCGCTGCCGATCAGGGTCACTTCGGTTTCGCTGCCGGCCTTCACATAACCCGGCTGCACCGCCAGCAAGCGCTGCGAACCCTGTTTGGCCGCGACGAAGTCCAGGCCGCGCTCATCGTGCTCGGCCTCGAACATCCGGCCTTGCATGGCGTTGCCTTGTGCGGCGAACACCTGACGCATGGTCACGCCATCGACTGTCACGTTGCCGCGCCATTCGTAACCGCTGTAGAGGATCGCGCTGCCATCGCCGTTGAACGGGCTGCCGTCGGCGTACTGACCTTTGACGGCGACCTTGAAGGTGTCACTGCCATCGGCGGTGACGCTCATGGTGCCGGCCAGTTCACCCTTGCCCGGCAGGTGACCGCTGAAGCTCCAGTCGCCGACCAAGGCTTCGGCTTTCGGTGCGGTTTTGATCCAGGCCTGCCATGCCGGGTTATCCAGCGGATAACGCTTGGCCAGCAGCGGGACCATTTCCTTGCGGGCGATATCGAACCAGTCACGATCACGGGACATGGCCTGATATTCCAGCGACGGCCATTGACCGAGGTGGAAATTCACCAGACGTTCCCATTCCTGAGCCGGACGCCGTTGCAGGGCGATCCGCGCACCGGAGTGGCAGCGGCCGCACATCTGCGCGGTTTTCTCGTCGAACTGCTCGACGGTGTTCAACCGCCGTTCCAGCGCGTAACGCACGCCATCGGTTTCGCTGGGCGCCAGGCCCTGGGTGTCGGCGAGGTATTTGACCAGCGTGCGACGGTCGTCATCGCTGATCTGCAAACCGTGCATGGTCTGCATCCGGGCGATGCTCATCAGCCAGCCTTCAGGGGTCTTGCGCTGGTGGCTGATGCGGCTCAACTGGTCGCCGGCTTCAGGGGTGTGACAGCCCTGGCAGGTTTCCTTGAGGATGGTCTGGGCATCGCGGGCTGCCAGGCTGTACGGCGAATGCAGGGCCACGCAAGCGGCCACGGCCAGCAGGCTGGCGCTCATGCCTGATCGGAGTTTTCTCTTCATCAACGTCGAACCTCGCACGGTGCTTTCTTATTGTTGTGGCTTATCGTTTTTATGGTTTCTGCCGTTCGTGGCGCTGCACGAACGGAGGCAAGCGAAACGTCTGCTGTGAGCAATACACGGAGCGTGCCAGCTTGCCGATAAGCTGTTCAATCAAGCAGTTACGTGAAGATCAAGGCGAACGAACGGTGCCGGCGGTGCTTGCCGGCGTCCAATTTCGCGACAGCTGTTGCAGTCTGAGACAAGCATAGTTGTTGCGGCGTCGGCGACATTGCGTCGCGCGACAGATGACCCGGCGCTGACAGCATCCCCCATGGAAAACCTCCAGGAGAGCGACACCTGCCGAACCCACCCGAAACCGGGCCCCGTCAATGACGGGGCTCATGTACTGGCTCGTTTCCCCGCGCCTAACGAACGGAGTGGTCCGGGTGAACCTTGTAACGCCCACAAAACTCGCAAACCATCGGGCATTCACCTTGCGTGTCGGCCTTGGCTGCCAATGCCCCGGAATCACGCCGGGCAGCCTGAATTCGACGCTCCCGGTAAAACGCATAAATGATCAGCAAACTAAAGCACAATGACCAAAGACACAGAATTAAAGCCGTCATGATTTATCCTCGAGCATGGCAACTGCGAAAGAGGTGGCGATCAGGAAAATACTGCTTGTAGCCATCAAGGCACCTGCCCGAATCGTATCAACATCGGTCAGATCGCCGATCAACAGCGCCGCAAACCCCGTCACCAGAAATCCCGTCCCCACGCCTATCATGAAATTGGTTAGCCATCGAATGGTTAAGTTGTTCATCGACATCCCTGTGAAGAAACTGACCCGCCAAATCCATGGCAGGAAAACCCTATACACAAAGCAACTTAGCTCGTACCTCATGCCTCCACCAGTCGGTAAAAACTGTCAGACGCGCGGCTTTTCCTACACCTGAAACGGCCCGATTTCGCCCAGGCCCCGTCCCAGCGGCAATGGCGTTGTAGGACGCGTATCTTGCTTCTCAATGGGTGTCGCGTTTTGAGACAAATTCACCCTCATTACCACTCAAACTCTTCCACTCTCAGCCCGTGAAACGGTGCTATACGCCGCCTTCAAGCATTTGGCACAACCATTGCGAAAGCCCCTCTCGATCCCATCGAACAACAAGAGGTTTCGCCATGCCCCTGCCCTATCTGCTCCCTGCCACTTCGGCCTTCATCCAACGCCCGCCACGCATGTTGATCGGCGGCGACTGGGTCGAAGCCGCCGACGGCCAGACCATGCCGCTGCACAACCCGGCCACCGGTGAAGTGCTGTGTGTGGTTCCCCGCGCCACGCCGGAAGATGTCGATCGCGCGGTGCTCGCCGCCCGGCAAGCCTTCGATGATTCGGCCTGGAGCCGCACCCGCCCGCGCGAACGACAGAACCTGTTGTGGAAACTCGCCGACCTGCTGCAGCGCGACGCCGAGCTGCTGGCGCAACTGGAATGCCTGAACAACGGCAAGAGCGCGGCGGTGGCGCAGGTGATGGACGTGCAACTGGCCATCGACTTCCTGCGTTATATGGCTGGCTGGGCGACCAAGATCGAAGGCTCCAGCGTTGACGTCTCATTGCCGCTGATGCCCGGCGATCAGTTTCACAGTTTTATCCGCCGCGAAGCAGTGGGTGTGGTTGGGGCCATTGTCGCCTGGAACTTCCCGTTGCTGCTGGCCTGCTGGAAACTCGGCCCGGCGCTGGCCACCGGTTGCACCGTGGTGCTCAAACCCGCTGACGAAACCCCGCTGACCGCGCTGAAACTGGCGGAGCTGGTGCTGGAGGCGGGTTACCCGGAAGGTGTGTTCAACGTCGTCACCGGCACCGGCATCACCGCAGGCTCCGCCCTGACCCACAACCCGCTGGTCGACAAGCTGACCTTCACCGGCTCCACTGCCGTCGGCAAGCAGATCGGCAAGATCGCCATGGACTCCATGACCCGGGTCACCCTGGAACTGGGTGGTAAATCACCGACCATCGTCATGGCCGACGCCGATCTGAAAAATGCGGCGGCGGGTGCGGCCAGTGCGATTTTCTTCAACCAGGGCCAGGTCTGCTGCGCCGGTTCGCGTCTGTATGTGCAACGCAAACATTTCGACAATGTGGTGGCCGATATCAGCGACATCGCCAATGCGATGAAACTCGGCAACGGCCTCGATCCGAGCATCGATATGGGCCCGCTGATTTCCGCGCGCCAGCAGGAACGGGTCTACAACTACATCGAAATGGGCCGCGAAAGCGGCGCGACCATCGCCTGCGGTGGCGAGCAGTTCGGGCCGGGGTTCTTCGTCAAGCCGACGGTGATTGTCGATGTCGATCAGCGGCATTCGCTGGTGCAGGAAGAGATCTTCGGCCCGGTGCTGGTGGCGATTCCGTTCGATGACGAGGCCGATGCGCTGCGCATGGCCAATGACAGCCCTTATGGTCTGGGCGCGAGCATCTGGTCGAACGATCTGGCGGCGGTGCACCGGATGATCCCGCGGATCAAGTCGGGATCGGTGTGGGTCAACTGTCACAGTGCGCTGGACCCGGCGCTGCCGTTTGGCGGCTATAAAATGTCCGGGGTCGGGCGCGAGATGGGGTATGCGGCGATCGAGCATTACACCGAGCTGAAGTCAGTGTTGATCAAGTTGTAAGCACTGCGCTCACGGCTCAGGGTTTGAAACCCTGAGCCAGCAGCCACCCGCGAACGGCTCGCCCCTGCTCAAGCGTCAATCCCGCCAACACCCGATCCGCCGGCTCATCGCGCAAGCGCCGCACCAGCGGCGCCAGTTCCACGCCTTGCACATGCCAGATCCCCAGCGGCTGATCCGCCGTGATCACCACCTCGGCTTCATCGACAAACCCGTCCCGCAGTATTGGCATCCGCTCGATCCGCAACGCGGAAAAATCCGCCGCCGCATGGGCTACTTCAGCGTCCGGCCACTGCCGCCGCGCCTGCCAGAACGGCTGATCGAACCAGCGCTGTTCTTCTGCATAAAAGTCCCGGCCGATGCGCGCAAAACGCAGAAAAAGTTGCTCCACTCGTTGACGGTGAAAACGCTGGGCCAGCGCCGCTCGTTCGGGTTTGTGCAACAGAGTGTTGATCACCACCGGCGCCTGCAACGCCGAAGACAACGACTGAAAAATCCCGTTGCCCGACAGCGGGTCTACTGCCATCGCGGCATCGCCGACGCGAATCCAGTTACCACCGCAGACCTGTGGCGCAAGAATCGCGGTGCTGCTGCGAGCGTGCATCTGCAGATCCAACTCCTGCCCGCCGGCAAAAAAGGCTCGAGCAAAACCCGAGGCCTGACGCCGCGCGCGACAGTAATCGAGCAACTGCGCCTTGCCCGGCAACCCGGCGCTCGCCACATCCACCGTCCATTGCCAATAACACTGCCCGTCGTCCCGCCGGGCCATCCACGCCCAACCGTCTTCAAGGCTTTCTACGGCGCTGGCAGTCACGCCCGGCGCGCCTTGCCAGCGGTTGAGCAGACTGACCGTCTCCGGCCCGCGCAGACCTTTGCCGGACGCCGGCGCCTGGCGCCCACGGGCTTCCACCAGAAAATCCGCCGTTAGCGTCTGACCACCATCGAGTTCGACCCGATGCCCCTCAGCCGAGGACTGAACATTCAGGACTCGCCCTTCAATCACCTCGACCCCGGCGAACCGCAGATCTTCCCGCAAACCACGATCAAAGGTCGGACGATCCAGCAGAAACTCGATGTTCTGCGCATGCTGCTGACCGTTCCACGAAACCTGCCTTTGGGACGGCAACGTGGCATTCGCCAAAGCATGATTCAACCCGGCACCGCGCAGCGCCTCCAGCACCCGTTGCGACACGCCTTCGAGCGCCGCAAACCGCCGCCATTCGCTGACCAGCGTCACGGCGTAACCCAATCGTCGCAACCCCAACGCCACCGCCGCGCCGGCCGGACCGGCACCGAGAATCAGGATCGCGGTCATGGGCCGAAACGCCGTTCAGGGCCACGATAACGAGCGTGCTGTTTCAGCCAGTCGATAACTTCCGCATTGCTCGCCTGCGGATGTTCAAGCAGATAACCGGCAACATGCCCGCTCAACGCGGCACACCCCAGACTGGCCCCGGACTGCCCCGGATAGGTGCCGCGAACACACGCAGCAAAATCCGCCTGCGCACTGTCGAGCCAAGACCACTGTTCATCGGTGCAACGCGCATCGCCGGTCACCCGCAGCACCTGCGGATAACTCGCCGGAAACACCGCTGCGCCCTGCGCCGGGCTTGATGCGCACAGCAACACTCCACGGGCCACCGCCGCCGCGCAGGCTTCGCGCAACAGGTTGCGATCCTGGCGCAGGCCGAGGCTCAGATTGATCAACCGCACGTCCTGTGCCACCAGCCAGTCGATCGCCGAGGCGATCTGCAAGGCACTGGTAACGCCGCGCTGATCGAATACCTGAGCCACGCAAATCTGTGCGGCCGGTGCCCGACGACTGATCGCCTCGATCACCGCGCTGCCATGGCCAAGGGGATCATCACGCAACTCCGATTCGGCCAGGCCATCCTCCAGCAACGAGAATCGCCGCCCGGCAATCACCTGCACCCGTTGCGCTGCCGAGTGCCCGCTGTCGACCACACCGATCCGCAACTCAGGCTTCATGCAACACCGTTTTCGAAATGAGCACACCGTCGAGCAATTCGAAACGCAGATCGGCATCGGCCAGGGTCGACGGACGATGGCTGATCAGAATCCGCGTGCGCCCGGCAAACAACCGGTCAATGGCTTCAATCACCTCGCGCTCAGTGGTTTCGTCGACTGCCGACGTGGCCTCGTCGAGCACCAGAATCAGAGGATCCTGCAACAGCGCCCGGGCAATCGCGATCCGCTGTTTCTGCCCACCGGACAACTGCTGACCGCGCTCGCCCAATGGGCTGTCGAGGCCCTCGGGTAACGACGCGATCAGGCTGTCGAGTTGCGCCAGCCGTGCGACCTCGGCGATGGCCTCGCGGCTGGCGTCCGGCACCGCGTAAGCCAGGTTGTCGGCGAGACTGCCGCGAAACAGCACGATGTCCTGGCTGACCACGGCGATGCGTCGGCGCAGTTCGAACAACTCCAGTTCACGCAGGTCCACTTCGCCGAGCAGCACCCGCCCGGACTGTGGATCGTGATGCCGTTGCAGCAGATCGATCAGTGTCGATTTGCCGACGCCGGAGCTGCCACTCAAGGCGACTTTCAAACCGTAGGGAATCGTCGCCTCGATGCCGCTCAACGTACTCGGACGACCTGGATGACTGAAGTGCACCGCGTCGAAACGCAGCTCACCCGAAGTCGGAAACGGTTTCGGCATGGCCGGTGAAAACACCGTGGGTTCTTCGCCACGCAACTCCATGACCCGGCCGAGGCTGACGGTCATGCGCTGGATCGCCACGTACAGACCCAACAGGCTCTGCACCGGCCCGACCGCCATCCCCAGGTAGGTGGAAAACGCGATCAGCGCGCCGAGTTGCCAGGTGCCCTGCACCACCCAATAACCGCCGATCAAAAACGCACAGGCGCGGGACAGCGACGTCAATGTGCCGGGCACAGCCTGAGTGAAAAACTCAGTGACTTGCAGGCGCAGCAACTGGTTCATGTAGCCTTGCCCGAGGCTTTCCAGACGCCGTGCTTCACGCTGCTGCTGGCCGGCGGACTGAATGAATTTCATCACCGGCAAAGTCTCGACCATGAACGACGACATGTCCGCCGAACGCTCGCGCAACTGCCGCACATCGCGCTCGACCTTGCGCCGCATCCAGCGCAGCCACAGCACGTCGAGCGGGATCAGCACCAGCGCCAGCAACGACAGTTTCCACGACAGCGTAAACAACATTGCTATCGCGACCACCAGGCCGATCACGCTCGACACCGCCGAGAACAACGAGTCCACGGCGAAGCGCTGAATCTCCGCCACATCGCCGTCGAGCCGCGACATCAGATCACCGATCCGTCGCTGCCCGTAGAAGCTCGGCGACAGCTTCTGCAAATGCCGGTAAAGGTCATCGCGCAGGGCAAACAGAATCCGCCCGGACAGGCGCGTATGCAGATAGCGGTTGATCCCCGACAACGCGGTGCCGAGCAACCCTGCGATAATCATCAGCACCGCGATCATTACCAGCATCGGAAAGTTGCGCGCCAGCAAGCCATCGTCGATCAACAGTTTGACCAGCCACGGCTGCACCAGCACCAGCAGCGAAGCGCATACCGATAGACCGAGCAGACCGGCAATCGCCAAACGCTGCGGCCGCACAAACCCGTACAGCCAACGCAACGCCGCTTGCAGCGCGGCGGGGTTCTGGCTGTCGATCAGCCGCACGAACAGGCGCTGCATCACGAGCGCAACTGTTTGAGTTTGCGATACAGGGTCGCGCGGCTGATGCCGAGGGCGTCGGCCGCGGCCGAGACATTGCCCTGGTGGGTGTCGAGGGACTGGCGGATCATCTCCAGTTCGTTCTCACGAATGCTGCCGGTCTGGGGTTTCTCGGTGGCGGACAGTTCGTCGAGCATGCTGTCGGGCAGGTGATCGAGGGTCAGCACCGTTTCACCGGGTTCGCGCATGGCCAAAGCGGTGCGCAAGACCATTTCCAGTTGGCGGATGTTGCCCGGCCAGTGATAAGCGCCGAGCAGGCGATTGAGGTCGTCGTGCAGCACGGCGTTCGGTGCATCGAGTTTGCCCAGCAGTCGAGTGACCAGCGCGCTGAAGTCATCACGCTCGCGCAGGGCCGGGAGCATCACGCTGATGCCGTTGACCCGGTAGAACAAGTCCTCGCGAAATTGCTTGTCCTCGACCTGACGCTTGAGGTCGCGGTGGGTGGCGCAGATCAGTGCGACGTCGATATCCTGTTCTTCCCCGGCACCCAGCGGCGCGACTTTGCGATCTTGCAGAACGCGCAGCAGCCGCGCTTGCAAGGCCAGCGGCATGTCGCCGATTTCATCGAGGAACAAAGTGCCGCCGTGGGCCTGTTGCAGGCGCCCGATCATGCCGCCACGGCGCGATCCGGTGAACGCGCCTTCGCGGTAGCCGAACAGTTCCGACTCAATCAGGCCTTCGGGAATTGCCGCGCAATTCACGGCCACAAAGGGTTTGTCGCTGCGGCTGCCGGCCAGGTGCAGGGCGCGGGCGATCACTTCTTTACCGGTGCCGGTTTCGCCGAGCAACAGCACCGGTAGTTCATTGGCCAGACCTTGGCGGGCCATGCGCAGGGCGCGGGCGTAGCGGGCGTTGTTGCCGGCCAATGCTTCCAGATCCGGTTGCGCCTTGGCGGTTTTCGCCACGCTGCGGGGTGGGCCACCCAGGTTGACCGAGCGCGCCGGAGCCCGCAGGGTCTTGTAGAAAAACTCGCCCTTGGCGGTCTGCACGCTGCCGACACCGCCCTGTTGCAGACGGGTCAACAATTGCACGCCATCGACCCCGAGGAATTCTTCGCAACGCCGCCCGACCAGCGCCGAACGCTCGGCCCGCAGCAACTGACAGGCCTGGGCGCTGACCGCCAGAATCTGCCCACCGAGACTCACCGCCAGCAGCCCTTGCCATGGCGATTCCAGATACTGCCGGCGGCTGTGGAAGGCGAGGACGATCTGATCGGGAAAGCTGTTGTTGAACACCCGACTCTCGATCTGGCTGACCGCCATGCTCAGCAGCGCGGTGCTGTCGTGAACGCGGCCGAGGGGGCCTTCGCGGGTCAGGTCAAGAACGCCAAGAATCTCGCCCTGGGGGCAATGAATCGGCACCGAGGTGCAGGAAAAATCGGTGAGGCGGTCAAGGTAGTGTTCGCCGCAATCGATCAGGGTGGGGCGCGCTTCGACCAGCGCCGTGCCGAGGGCATTGGTGCCACGGGCGGCTTCGCTCCAGCAGGCGCCGAGGGTGATGTCCTGCAGACCGCTGCCCTTGAGCCGGTCGGCACGTCCCTCGACGGCGAGGATGGTGGCATCGGAATTGGCGAGGATGATCAGGCCTTCCTTGCCCTGACGTTCGGCCAGATAATCGATAGCCGGTATCGCCGCATCGATCAGCAGGCGATTGCTCGCCAGCAGCACATCGAGACTCGCGCCCGATTCCAGCGCCAGCTCATGCTTGCCATTGAAATGCACGCCGTGGCTCAGGCTGCGCCGCCACGAAGCATCGATCTCCGCACGCAACACGCCATCCGGGACCTGCCCTTCGAGATGGAGTTTTTCCCGGGCCAGCCGGGCTTCGTGGTGAGACTTGGGATCGGTTGTTTTTATAAGAGTCATCAAGCGCTCCGGAGCGGTCCGCTTTGCGCTTTTTTACATCAGCGCCCTGACGCCAATGTTTACGTTAACGTCAGGGCGATGGCAAGCACCAAAGGGCGCTTCGTCAGGTGGATTGCCTCAGCGCTGCCACACCTCGCCATTCACGAAAAATGCCCGGGCGTTGTCTTCGAGACTTTCCAGGTGATAACCGCCTTCCTGCACGATCAGGCATGGCAGGCCCAGACTGCGAATGCGCTCACCCAATGCTGCAAAGCCCTCGCGGGTCACGGCGACTTTGCTTTGCGGGTCCAGTTCATAGATATCGAAGCCCAACGACAGCACCAGCACCTCGGCGCCGAACTCGCGCACTGCAGCCAAAGCGACTTCCAGTTGCCCGAGGAAATCCGCCTCGCTTGAACCGTGAGCCATAGGCAAGTTGAGGTTGAAGCCCTCCCCCGCGCCGCTGCCACGTTCGTCGGCAAACCCGGCGACACCCGGATAGAAGTTGGTCGGATCGCCATGCACCGAGACGTAGAGCACGTCATCGCGGTCGTAGAAAATCTCCTGAATGCCCTGACCGTGGTGCATGTCGGTGTCGAGCATCGCGACTTTTTCAAACTTGTCGCGCAGCACCTGGGCCGCCACCGCCGCGTTGTTCACGTAGCAGAAACCGCCCGCCGCTTCGGCCCGGGCATGATGTCCCGGCGGGCGGCACAGTGCGTAGGCTGCCGGCTCACCATCGATCAGCGCCTGAGCCCCGGCCACTGCGCTTTGCGCCGACCAGTAGGCCGAGCGCCAGGTCTGCTCGCCGACCGGGCAACTGCCGTCCGCCAGATAGCGCGCCGCCTGGGCGAGGATACCGCGCAAGGCATTGGGCTCGCGGACGAAGATGTTCGACATCACCTCGTCGCCCCAGTCTTCAGGGATTTCCTTCCAGCGTGCGTGGGCTTCCTGAAGGAACGTCAGATACGGCGCACCGTGTACCGCCAGCAACGGTGCGAGGCCGGCATCGGCGGGTTGCTCGACACTGAAGCCCAAACCGTGGGCGGCCTGCACCAGACGTTGTGCACGCTCCGGGACTTCCTGCGGCGTACGCATCTGCCCGCGCGAGTAATAGCTGCGTGGATGGTGGAGCAATTGTTCGGGGTGGAAAAAACTGCGCATGGTTCAGACTCCCTGTTCGATACGACCGGCGCGGGCCAGCACGGCGTTGAGCAATACGTCGCTGCCCTGCTTCACGTCTTCGGGCAACACATCTTCGGCTTCGTTGTGGCTCAGGCCGCCAACGCACGGGATGAACACCATCGCCGTCGGGCAGTAGCGCGCAAGATGAATCGCGTCATGTCCGGCGCCGCTGACAATCGACTGCTGAGCGTAGCCCAGCGCATCCACCGCTTCTTGCACCGCCGCCACGCACTCGGCGTCGAACGGTGTGGCCGGGCAGATCCAGTGCGGGGTGATTCTCAGGTTCAGGCCTCGGCCATCGGCGATGGCCTGCAACCGGGCGCGGACTTGTTGCTCCATGGCGGCAATGGCGTCGTCGCGGTGATGACGCAGATCGACGGTGAAATTCACCAGCCCCGGAATGGTGTTGCGCGAGGACTTGTTGATGCTCAACTCGCCAACCGTGGTCAGGCCTTCGGGGGCAAAATCCGCCGCCAGACCTTCAATCGCCTGAATCATCCGCGCCACACCGTACAGCGCATCTTTGCGCAGCGGCATCGGCGTGGTGCCGGCGTGGGCGGCCATGCCTTCCACGCGCACGTCGAGCCAGCGGATCGCCTGTCCGCCCGTGACCACGCCGATGCTTTTGGCGTTGTCTTCGAGGATCGGGCCTTGCTCGATGTGCGCTTCAAAATACGCATCCACCGCGCCGCCCAACGGACGTTCACCGGCGTAACCGGTACGCTGCAACGCCTCGGCAACGCTGATGCCATCGACATCACGCACCGCCAGCGCGGCGTTCAGATCCATGATCCCGGTGAACACTGCCGAGCCGAACATGGCCGGGGTGAAGCGTGCGCCTTCTTCGTTGGTCCACACCGCCACTTCCAGCGGTTTGCGGGTCTGGATGTTCTGGTCGTTGAGGCAACGCACCACTTCCAGCCCGGCTAGCACGCCGTAGACGCCATCGAATCGCCCGCCTTCGGGCTGGGTGTCGAGGTGGCTGCCCATCATCACCGGCGCGGCGTCCGGATCGCTGCCGGCGCGGCGGGCGAACAGGTTGCCGATGGCGTCCACACTCAGGGTCATGCCGGCTTCGCGGCACCAGTGGGCGAACAGTTCGCGACCGGCCTTGTCTTCATCGCTCAGCGCCAGACGGCAGCTGCCGCCTCGGGCTGTCGCACCGATTTCGGCCATGGCCATCAGGCTCGCCCACAGGCGTTCGCCATTGATTTTCAACATGAGGTTCTCCTGAAACTCCGGGTTAGGCACGGGCCATTTCCGCGCGATGGACACTGGCGTGACGACGGGCAAGGGACAGCACGCAGACCAGCGAAATGCCGGCGATCAGGCTGTAGAACACCGCCATCGGCCACCACTGCCCGGTGAACTTGTGCGCGAGCATCGTGCCGATCAGCGGCGTCAAACCACCGGCCACCGCGCCGCAAATCTGATAGGCCAGCGAGATCGCGGTGTAGCGCACGCGGGTCTCGAACATGCCACTGACGTACCCCGCGATCACCGCGTAGAACGAGGCCATGCACACCACCGCCAGCGCGATGCCAAGGATGATCAGCGGCGCCTGGGCCGAGCTGACCAGCACGAACATCGGATACGGCGAGGCCATCGCCAGCAACGACACGAGACACAGGAAACGCGTCGCGCCGACTTTCTCCGCCGTCCACGCCGCCAGCGGTTGAATGCAGAACTGGATGATCGCGACGAAGAACAGGCACTCAAGAATCAGCGAACGCGGCAGCGCCAGTTGCTGAGTGGTGTAGGCGATCATGAAGGTGTTGGTGAAATACACCCCGGCAATGCCCAGCGTGTTGGCCCCGATACACAGCAACAGCGGACGCCACGCAGTGCGCAGGACTTCCATTACCGGCGCCTGTTCTTTCTTGATCTGTTTAGTGGCCTGCTCACGGCTGGCGAGGAATTCCGGCGACTCGTTCACACCCAATCGGATCGCCAGGCCCACCAGCAGCAACAGCGCACTGGCGAGGAACGGCAGACGCCAGCCCCAGCTCATCAGATCTTCTTCCGGCAAACGGGTCACCGCACTGAAGGCCAGCAGCGACAGGATCAAACCCGCCGGACTGCCCAGTTGCGCGAACGAAGCGAAGAAATTGCGCCGGCCCTTCGGCGCATGCTCGCCGGCCATCAACACCGCCCCGCCCCACTCGCCACCCACGGCGATGCCCTGGACGATGCGCAGCAGAATCAGCAGCACCGGCGCGGTTGCGCCGATCTGCGCATAGGTCGGCAGCAGACCGATGCACACTGTGACCACGCCCATCATCAACAGCGTGATGATCAGCGATTTCTTGCGGCCGATACGGTCGCCAATATGGCCGAAAATGATCCCGCCCAACGGCCGGGCAAAGAAGCCCACGGCGAAGGTGCCGAACGCGGCCATGGTGCTGAACAGCGGATCGTCGGAGGGAAAGAACAGCGCGCCGAACACCAGGGCGGCGGCGGTGGCGTAGATGTAAAAGTCGTACCACTCGATCATGGTGCCGATGAAGGCTGCGGCCGCCGCACGGCGCGGCTGGTTCGAAGCGTGGGGCTTCATGGGTCGGGCTCCTTTGATTGTTTTTTTGGCAGGAGGAAAACGTAAATCCGAGGCGCTCTGGCGGCGCCTGTCGTAGGGTGATTTATCGTCCCGGGGCTATGATTAGTCAATTTTCTATTTATTATTCCGAGTATTACCCCACCTTATAATAGAGAGCCGCCATGGCCGAACGTGATGTGCAACGCCTGCTCAACGACCGCCTCGACTGGAACCTGCTGCGCACCTTTCGGGTGATCGGCCAGGAGCTGAGCATCAGCCGTGCCGCCGCGCGTCTGCACCTGACCCAACCGGCGGTGAGCCAGGCGCTCAAGCGTCTTGAGGAACAACTGGGTCGCCAGTTGATCGCCCGGCGCGGCCCGCGCTTTGCCCTCACCGAAGTCGGCGAGCAGATCTTCGAACTGGCCGGCGAGATCTACGGGCAGATGTCCCAGGTCAGCAGCCTGCTGGAGCAACCGGCTGACGAAGTGATCGGCAAGGTGCGACTTCTGATCATCAGCCGGATCTTTTCCGAGCGCTTCGATGACTTCCTCGCTGACTTTCATCGGCAGTATCCAAGGGTGGATCTGGAGGTGGATGTGATGCGCAGTTCGGACATCGTCAGCGCGCTTCAGGAGAAAACCGCGACCCTCGGCCTGAGCCTCAATCGCCGCCCGCAACCGCGTCTGGAACAGCGTCTGTTTCTGCGTCAGCGCTATGCGTTTTTCTGCGGCAAACACCACGCGTTGTTCTGCCGACAGGACATCGGCGAAGGCGATTTGCAGCGGGAGAATTTCGTCAGTTTCACCAGCGACCAGATTGGCGGGATGCTCTCGCCGCTGACGATTTTTCGCGATCAACAGGGCTTCAGCGGACGCATCGTTGCGTCATCGCCGAGCCTGGAAGAAGTGCGACGACTGGTGATCGCCGGGTTCGGTATCGGTTGCTTGCCGGAACACGTGGTGGCAGCGGACGTCGAGGCCGGATTGCTCTGGCGCCTGCCGCCCCACGAGGGGATTGCCGATGTCGACATTCATCTGCTGTGGAACCGCGAGCAGCGCATGAGCCGCGCCGAGACGCTGTTCATCGAACGTTTGCAGGCCTGCCTGGCGGATCAGTAACCGAGCAGTCGATCCGCGCTGTTGAGCAGCGGTTCACCGGCATTCAGGCGGCGGAAGTTCTCGGCGATTTGTTCGGCGATGCAGTCATGAGACGCCGCCGAAGCCATGTGCGGGGTGATGGTCACGCCCGAGGTTTTCCACAGCGAATGATCGGCGGGCAGCGGTTCCTGTTCGAAGACATCGAGCAGCGCACCGCGCAGTTTTCCCCGGGCCAGCGCCTGTTGCAGATCCTCGATATTCAGGTGCCCGCCGCGCCCGACGTTGACCAGTGCCGCACCGTTGGCCAAGTGCTCGAACGTCTGGCGATTGAGGATGCCGCGAGTCTCATGGGTAAGCGGCAAAAGATTGATCAGCAACTCCACGCCGTCGAGGAATGGATTGAAGGCGTCAGAGCCCGCGAAGGTCTGCACGCCCGATAAATCCTTGCTGCTGCGCGCCCAGCCACGCACGTCGTAACCGGCGCTGGCCAGGTCTTGGGCGATCGCGCTGCCGAGCGAGCCGAGGCCCATCACACCGATCCGGAACTCATGCGCCGGGCGTTGCAGCGGTCGTTCCCAATGCTGTTGGCGCTGTTGCTCCAGCACTTGATCGAAACCGCGATGAAAGTGAATTACCGCCCAACGCACGTATTCGGTCATGCCTTGCCGATGACCTGGATCGACCACCCGGCACACTGGCAGATCCGGGCATGAAGGATCGTGTTCCAGGTGATCAATTCCGGCGGCCACCGAATGAATCACTTGCAGATTGGGCAACGCGGCAAGGCTGCCCGGCAGTGGAAACCAGCACGCCGCGATCTGCGCATTCGCCGCCCGAGGATCGTCGGCCAGCACCGCCGAAAGCTGCGGCGCGCGGCGGGCAAAGGCTTCCTGCAATTGTTTGAGCAACAGCGTGTCGCGGGACATCAGTGCAACGGTGTTCATGACAGATAGGACTCGCGCTGGGATTCGATCAGGGTCAGTGCGGCCTCCCAGGCCAAGTCGATGATGTTGTCCTGCTCATCGCGGTCGAACTGTTCGGCGGTGTGGGCGCAGACTTCCGGCGACGGGAAATGCAACTCGCAACCGCCGGCCAACGCTTGTACCTGGGCCTGACAGGCGCGCTCCAGAAAGTGAATTTCCTGGAATGCCTGGGCCACGCTCGAACCTCCAACCAGCAAGCCGTGATTACGCAGGATCATCGCCCGGTGCGGGCCGAGATCGGCGATCAAACGCTCGCGCTCATCCAGCGACAAGGCGATGCCTTCGTAGGTGTGATAAGCAAGTTTTCCGTAGAACTTCAACGCGTGCTGACTGATCGGCAGCAGGCCTTGCTTCTGCGCCGCGACAGCCATGCCGGCGGCGGTGTGGGTATGGATGACGCAGTTCAGATCCGGCCGCGCCATGTGGATTGCCGAGTGGATCACGAAGCCGGCGGCGTTGACACGATGCCCGGCATATTCAGGGTCGACGATGCGCCCGTCCTGATCGATGCGCACCAGATCGGAGGCGCGCATGCGGTCGAAGATCACGCCGTAGCGGTTGATCAGGAAATGATGCTCCGGCCCCGGAATCCGCAGGGTGATGTGGGTGTCGATCAGGTCGGTCATGCGAAAGTGCGCGATCAAGCGGTACAGCGCCGCGAGCTCGCAGCGGGCTTGCCATTCGATCGGGTCAATGTGAACGGGCTTACTCACGAATACACCTCTTTGTTGGTATGAAGGACGACCGGGTTGGCCCGCAGACGTGCGGGGCCACAGACACCGATCAGAGACAGGGCCGACAGCAGCGTGAAGAACACCGCCAATGGCAACCACTGCCCGGAAAACTTGCTGGCCAGCAGCGTGCCGATCAGCGGCGTGGTGCCGCCGGCCAACGCGCAGCTCAACTGGTAAGCGATGGAAATGCCCGAGTACCGCAGGTGAACCGGGAAGGCCTGGGTCATGTACCCGGCGATCACCGCGTACAAGGCCGAGAGAATCACCACCGCGACGGCGATGCCGAGGGTCATCAGCAGGATGTTCTGAGTGCCGACCAGCAGGAACATCGGGTACGGCGTGACCATGCACAGCAACGCCACCAGCATCAGGAATCGCCCTTCGCCGATGCGCTCGGCGAGCAGCGCCGACAACGGCTGCGACAGCAGTTGAATGATCGTCACCAGAAACAGGCAGTCGAGAATGGTCGCCCTTGGGATGCCCTGATATTGAGTGACGTAGGTGATCATGAAGGTGTTGGTGAAGAAGAAGCCGGCCGAGCCGATGGTGACTGCGGCAGCCGCGAACAGGATCTGCCGCCAGCACTGACGGATCACGTCTTTCACCGGGTATTTGGCGGTTTCGTTGTTGTCCTTGGCCTTGGCAAATTCCGGCGATTCGTGCACACCGGAACGGATCATCAGACCGACCATCATCAGCACGCCGCTGGCGAGAAACGGCAGACGCCAGCCCCAGGCGAGGAAGTCTTCCGGCGACAGCGACGTCACCAGACGAAACGCGATCAGTGCCAGCAGCAAGCCCGCCGGGCTGCCGAGCTGGGCGAACGAGGCATAGAAAGTCTTGCGCTTGGCCGGTGCATGTTCGCTGGCCATCAATACTGCCCCGCCCCACTCGCCGCCGACGGAGATGCCCTGGATCAGGCGCAACACGATCAGTCCGATGGGCGCCCAGATGCCGACGCTGGCGTAGCTTGGCAACAGACCTATTCCAGCGGTGGCCAGCCCCATCAGTGCCATGGTCACCAGCAGCATTTTCTTGCGACCGAGGCGGTCGCCCAAATGGCCGAACACCATACCCGCCATCGGACGAGCGATGAAGCCGACGGCGAAACTGCCGAACGCGGCGAGCGTGCTGGTCACCGGATCGCTGCTGGGAAAGAACACTTGCCCGAGCACCAGTGCGGCGGCGGTGGCGTAGATATAGAAATCGTAGAACTCGATGGTCGTGCCAATGAAGGCAGCGGCCGCGGCGCGACGCGGCTGAGCGGTGGTGTGCATGCAAGAACCCTGTGTATTTATAGTTTTGGGCAGGTGTCGAGGCGGCTGACGGTCGCGCTCTGTGGCGCTTGTGGGCTTTATCGCTTCCGTGACAGGATTAGTCAATTTTCAAAAACTTATCTTTACTATTAGCGTGACTACTACATGACTTCTTCCGCGAATCCCTGGGTCGGCCGGCGTTTCCTCAACGACCGGCTGGACTGGAACCTGCTGCGCACCTATCTGGTGATCGGTCAGGAAGGCAGCATGAGTCGCGCCGCTGCGCGATTGCACATCACGCAGTCGGCGGTCAGCCAGGCGTTGAAACGTCTCGAGGAGCAATTGGATTGTGTATTGATTGCGCGCAGCGGACGGCGCTTTGATCTGACGGAAACCGGGGAAGAAGTCCTGCGGATTGCGGCGGATATCTACGGCGATATTTCCCGTTTGGGCACCGTGGTCGAGAACCGCCATGACGATGTCGTGGGCAAGATCCGTATCCTCACTGTCAGTGGTGTGCAGGCGCGGCATTACGATGAGTTTCTTGCTGACTTCCACGAAACTCACCCGAAAATCGAGCTGGAAGTCGAGGTGATGGGCAGCTCGAACATCATCAGTTCGCTGCTGCAAAAGACCGCTACGGTGGGAGTGGGATTATGTCGTCTACCACAGCCCAGGCTGGAACAACGGGTATTGTTTCGTGAGCGCTACGCGTACTTTTGCGGGCAGCGGCATCGACTGTTCGGGCAGCAGAATCTGACGCTGGAGCAACTGGCGGCGGAGAACTTTGTCAGCTTCACCAGCGATCAGCTCGGCGGCAATCTTTCGCCACTGACGCTGTTTCGTGACCAGCAGGGCTTTACCGGCAAGATCGTCGCCTCTTCCACCAGTTTCGAAGAGATTTATCGTCTGATCTGTGCAGGGTTCGGGATTGGCTGTCTGCCGACTCACCTGGTACGACGGGATGTCGAACAGGGCTTGCTGTGGCGCTTGCCGCCGGAGGATGGGGTGGTGGATTTCGATATCCAGCTGCTGTGGAATCGCGAGCAGAAGATGACTCAGGCGGAAACGGTGTTCCTCGACAGCTTCCAGCACATGCTCAGCTTGCGTGAGCCTGTGCTGTGAAGCTGTGACCGGGTTACACGTGGGGATCGCCCGGCGCTTTGGTCGGCGCCGCGTATTGCGGCTTGAGGTGACCGTCCTGGTCGAGTAGCCAGGCGTCCATGATCTGCCGCACCACGGGACCTGCGACTCGGCCACCGGCCTCGCCGTTTTCGATCATCACCGAGATCGCTATTTTCGGATGCTCGGCAGGCGCAAAGCCGACGAACAAGGCGTTGTCACGGTGACGTTCGAGGGTTTTCTCGCGGTTGTAGCGCTCGCCCTGCTTGATCGCCACCACTTGCGCCGTTCCGCTCTTTCCGGCGATGCGGTATTGCGCACCGGCCGCCGCCGCACGAGCAATGCCTCGGGCATCGTGCATCACCATCTGCATGCCGTGGTTGACCTGCTCCCAGTCACGCGGATCCTTGAGCAGGATGTTCGGCATCGGGTGTTCGTCCACCGGCGCCACACCGTCGACAGTCTTGGCCAGGTGCGGACGATTCCAGATGCCCTTGTTGGCAATCAGTGCGGTGGCTTGAGCCAGTTGCAGCGGCGTGACCTGCATGTAGCCCTGACCGATACCAAGGATCACGGTTTCGCCGGGGAACCAGGCTTGCCGGCGCGTCGCACGCTTCCAGGCTTGGGACGGCATCAGACCAGGCGACTCTTCAAACATGTCGAGCGAGACTTTCTCGCCGAGGCCGAACATCGCCATGTAATCGTGCAGGCGATCAATGCCGAGCTTGTGCGCCAGGTCGTAGAAGTAGGTGTCGTTGGAACGCATGATCGCTGCGTCCATGTCCACCCAGCCGTCGCCGCTGTGGTTCCAGTTGCGGTATTTGTGATCGAAGTCCGGTAGTTGGTAATAGCCCGGATCGAAGACGCGGGTTTGTGGCGTGACGACACCGGCGTCGAGGCCAGCGATGGCCACTTCCGGCTTGATCGTCGAACCGGGTGCATACAAACCGCGCAGCACGCGGTTGAACAGCGGACGGTCGATGGAATCGCGCAGCGCGGAATATTCCTTGGAGCTGATACCGGTCACGAACAGGTTGGGGTCGAAGCTCGGGTTGCTGACCATGGCCAGCACTTCGCCGGTCGATGGGTCCAGTGCAACAACCGAGCCGCGACGGTCGCCCAGTGCGGCTTCGGCGGCTTCCTGGAGCTTGATATCGAGGCTGAGGACGATGTTTTTGCCTGGTATCGGATCGGTGTGTTTCAGCACGCGCAGTACGCGGCCCTGAGCGTTGGTCTCTACTTCCTCGTAACCGACGTGGCCGTGCAGCTGCGGCTCGTAAAAGCGTTCGATACCGGTCTTGCCGATGGATTGGGTGCCGCGGTATTCAACGGAATCGAGGGTCTTGGCTTCTTTCTCGTTGATGCGGCCGACGTAGCCGATCGAGTGTGCGAAGTGCGCGCCCAGTGGGTAGTTACGAACGAATTGCGGCTCGACATCCAGGCCCGGCAGGCGAAATTCGTTGACTGCCAGCACGGCGATCTGTTCTTCGGTCAGCTCGTAGAACAGCGTTACGGGTGTAAATGGATGGCGCGACTGCTTCATGGCTTTATCGAAGACGGTGCGGTCTTCGGCGGGCAGGTGCAGAAGGTTGATGACTTCATCCAGTTCCTGGTTGACGTCAGTCGCGCGTTCGCGGGTGATGGTCAGGTTGTAGCTGGGACGGTTGTCGGCCAGCAACACGCCGTTGCGATCGTAAATCAGGCCGCGAGTCGGCGGGATCGGCAAGACATGGACGCGGTTGTTTTCGGAGATAGTCGAGTGGTAGTCAAACTCGACGACTTGCAGGATGTACAGGCGCACAACCAAGGCGCAACTGACGGCGAAGACGAACAAGGCACAGGCGATCAGGCGTTTGTTGACCAGTCGCGTCTCTTTTTCGTGATCCTTGATGGGGATGGGTTCAGGCATTTCTGCAGCCACTCTTTGACAAAAATGAGCGCCGTTCCTTGGGCGTGACATCAGTCCGTTAAAAAACGAGCTGCACCATACCAAAAACCGAGCGGTCATTTCAGAGGGATTTCCCCAATGGTTGCGATCGCTACGGCTGGAGGTTTTTCCAGGCACTTTCCTGCGGACAAAACAAAACCCCAACTGCTTTCGCAATTGGGGTTTCGGAATTTAATCTTGACGATGACCTACTCTCACATGGGGAAACCCCACACTACCATCGGCGATGCATCGTTTCACTTCTGAGTTCGGGATGGGATCAGGTGGTTCCAACGCTCTATGGTCGTCAAGAAATTCGGGTACTGAGTCGTGGCCGGATGGCCTCGCTTCAGCAAATTGGGTATGTGACAGCTTTCGGTGTTTTGTGAGCGTCGAACTTTCGGTTCATTTTCGTCTTCACACACCGCAATCTGGTCTCTTTCGAGTCTACAGATTGCTTGGGTGTTATATGGTCAAGCCTCACGGGCAATTAGTATTGGTTAGCTCAACGCCTCACAGCGCTTACACACCCAACCTATCAACGTCGTAGTCTTCGACGGCCCTTCAGGGAACTCAAGGTTCCAGTGAGATCTCATCTTGAGGCAAGTTTCCCGCTTAGATGCTTTCAGCGGTTATCTTTCCCGAACATAGCTACCCGGCAATGCCACTGGCGTGACAACCGGAACACCAGAGGTTCGTCCACTCCGGTCCTCTCGTACTAGGAGCAGCCCCTCTCAAATCTCAAACGTCCACGGCAGATAGGGACCGAACTGTCTCACGACGTTCTAAACCCAGCTCGCGTACCACTTTAAATGGCGAACAGCCATACCCTTGGGACCGGCTTCAGCCCCAGGATGTGATGAGCCGACATCGAGGTGCCAAACACCGCCGTCGATATGAACTCTTGGGCGGTATCAGCCTGTTATCCCCGGAGTACCTTTTATCCGTTGAGCGATGGCCCTTCCATACAGAACCACCGGATCACTAAGACCTACTTTCGTACCTGCTCGACGTGTCTGTCTCGCAGTCAAGCGCGCTTTTGCCTTTATACTCTACGACCGATTTCCGACCGGTCTGAGCGCACCTTCGTACTCCTCCGTTACTCTTTAGGAGGAGACCGCCCCAGTCAAACTACCCACCATACACTGTCCTCGATCCGGATAACGGACCTGAGTTAGAACCTCAAAGTTGCCAGGGTGGTATTTCAAGGATGGCTCCACGCGAACTGGCGTCCACGCTTCAAAGCCTCCCACCTATCCTACACAAGCAAATTCAAAGTCCAGTGCAAAGCTATAGTAAAGGTTCACGGGGTCTTTCCGTCTAGCCGCGGATACACTGCATCTTCACAGCGATTTCAATTTCACTGAGTCTCGGGTGGAGACAGCGCCGCCATCGTTACGCCATTCGTGCAGGTCGGAACTTACCCGACAAGGAATTTCGCTACCTTAGGACCGTTATAGTTACGGCCGCCGTTTACCGGGGCTTCGATCAAGAGCTTCGCGTTAGCTAACCCCATCAATTAACCTTCCGGCACCGGGCAGGCGTCACACCCTATACGTCCACTTTCGTGTTTGCAGAGTGCTGTGTTTTTAATAAACAGTCGCAGCGGCCTGGTATCTTCGACCGGCGTGAGCTTACGCAGCAAGTGCTTCACCCTCACCGGCGCACCTTCTCCCGAAGTTACGGTGCCATTTTGCCTAGTTCCTTCACCCGAGTTCTCTCAAGCGCCTTGGTATTCTCTACCCAACCACCTGTGTCGGTTTGGGGTACGGTTCCTGGTTATCTGAAGCTTAGAAGCTTTTCTTGGAAGCATGGCATCAACCACTTCGTCGCCTAAAGGCAACTCGTCATCAGCTCTCGGCCTTAGAATCCCGGATTTACCTAAGATTCCAGCCTACCACCTTAAACTTGGACAACCAACGCCAAGCTGGCCTAGCCTTCTCCGTCCCTCCATCGCAATAACCAGAAGTACAGGAATATTAACCTGTTTTCCATCGACTACGCTTTTCAGCCTCGCCTTAGGGACCGACTAACCCTGCGTCGATTAACGTTGCGCAGGAAACCTTGGTCTTTCGGCGTGGGTGTTTTTCACACCCATTGTCGTTACTCATGTCAGCATTCGCACTTCTGATACCTCCAGCAAGCTTCTCAACTCACCTTCACAGGCTTACAGAACGCTCCTCTACCGCATCACTTACGTGATACCCGTAGCTTCGGTGTATGGTTTGAGCCCCGTTACATCTTCCGCGCAGGCCGACTCGACTAGTGAGCTATTACGCTTTCTTTAAAGGGTGGCTGCTTCTAAGCCAACCTCCTAGCTGTCTAAGCCTTCCCACATCGTTTCCCACTTAACCATAACTTTGGGACCTTAGCTGACGGTCTGGGTTGTTTCCCTTTTCACGACGGACGTTAGCACCCGCCGTGTGTCTCCCATGCTCGGCACTTGTAGGTATTCGGAGTTTGCATCGGTTTGGTAAGTCGGGATGACCCCCTAGCCGAAACAGTGCTCTACCCCCTACAGTGATACATGAGGCGCTACCTAAATAGCTTTCGAGGAGAACCAGCTATCTCCGAGCTTGATTAGCCTTTCACTCCGATCCACAGGTCATCCGCTAACTTTTCAACGGTAGTCGGTTCGGTCCTCCAGTCAGTGTTACCTAACCTTCAACCTGCCCATGGATAGATCGCCCGGTTTCGGGTCTATTCCCAGCGACTAGACGCCCTATTAAGACTCGCTTTCGCTACGCCTCCCCTATTCGGTTAAGCTCGCCACTGAAAATAAGTCGCTGACCCATTATACAAAAGGTACGCAGTCACAGAACAAAGTCTGCTCCCACTGCTTGTACGCATACGGTTTCAGGATCTATTTCACTCCCCTCTCCGGGGTTCTTTTCGCCTTTCCCTCACGGTACTAGTTCACTATCGGTCAGTCAGTAGTATTTAGCCTTGGAGGATGGTCCCCCCATATTCAGACAAAGTTTCTCGTGCTCCGTCCTACTCGATTTCATGACTAAGAGATTTTCGCGTACAGGGCTATCACCCACTATGGCCGCACTTTCCAGAGCGTTCCGCTAATCTCAAAGCCACTTAAGGGCTAGTCCCCGTTCGCTCGCCACTACTAAGGGAATCTCGGTTGATTTCTTTTCCTCAGGGTACTTAGATGTTTCAGTTCCCCTGGTTCGCCTCTTGCACCTATGTATTCAGTACAAGATAACCATCTTGTGATGGCTGGGTTCCCCCATTCAGACATCTCCGGATCAAAGTCTGTTTGCCGACTCCCCGAAGCTTTTCGCAGGCTACCACGTCTTTCATCGCCTCTGACTGCCAAGGCATCCACCGTATGCGCTTCTTCACTTGACCATATAACCCCAAGCAATCTGGTTATACTGTGAAGACGACATTCGCCGAAAATTCGAATTTCTCAATTAAGAGAACTCACAAATTTTACCTTAGCCTGATCACCACCAGTGAAAGTGGATCTCAGTCTATCTTTCTATCACATACCCAAATTTTTAAAGAACGAACCAGTCAAAGACTAGAAATCAACATTCACCATCACAGCGATGGAATGCTCATTTCTAAGCTCTTACTTCAGAAGCAGTAGTGGTGGAGCCAAGCGGGATCGAACCGCTGACCTCCTGCGTGCAAGGCAGGCGCTCTCCCAGCTGAGCTATGGCCCCGTATTTCTACAGGCGTTTCCCACACAAAATTGGTGGGTCTGGGCAGATTCGAACTGCCGACCTCACCCTTATCAGGGGTGCGCTCTAACCAACTGAGCTACAGACCCAATTTCGGGCTGCTTCTTTCGTCTTCTTCAATGAATCAAGCAATTCGTGTGGGAACTTATGGAGCAGCTGATGTCGTCGATTAAGGAGGTGATCCAGCCGCAGGTTCCCCTACGGCTACCTTGTTACGACTTCACCCCAGTCATGAATCACACCGTGGTAACCGTCCTCCCGAAGGTTAGACTAGCTACTTCTGGTGCAACCCACTCCCATGGTGTGACGGGCGGTGTGTACAAGGCCCGGGAACGTATTCACCGCGACATTCTGATTCGCGATTACTAGCGATTCCGACTTCACGCAGTCGAGTTGCAGACTGCGATCCGGACTACGATCGGTTTTATGGGATTAGCTCCACCTCGCGGCTTGGCAACCCTTTGTACCGACCATTGTAGCACGTGTGTAGCCCAGGCCGTAAGGGCCATGATGACTTGACGTCATCCCCACCTTCCTCCGGTTTGTCACCGGCAGTCTCCTTAGAGTGCCCACCATAACGTGCTGGTAACTAAGGACAAGGGTTGCGCTCGTTACGGGACTTAACCCAACATCTCACGACACGAGCTGACGACAGCCATGCAGCACCTGTCTCAATGTTCCCGAAGGCACCAATCCATCTCTGGAAAGTTCATTGGATGTCAAGGCCTGGTAAGGTTCTTCGCGTTGCTTCGAATTAAACCACATGCTCCACCGCTTGTGCGGGCCCCCGTCAATTCATTTGAGTTTTAACCTTGCGGCCGTACTCCCCAGGCGGTCAACTTAATGCGTTAGCTGCGCCACTAAGAGCTCAAGGCTCCCAACGGCTAGTTGACATCGTTTACGGCGTGGACTACCAGGGTATCTAATCCTGTTTGCTCCCCACGCTTTCGCACCTCAGTGTCAGTATCAGTCCAGGTGGTCGCCTTCGCCACTGGTGTTCCTTCCTATATCTACGCATTTCACCGCTACACAGGAAATTCCACCACCCTCTACCATACTCTAGCTCGCCAGTTTTGGATGCAGTTCCCAGGTTGAGCCCGGGGATTTCACATCCAACTTAACGAACCACCTACGCGCGCTTTACGCCCAGTAATTCCGATTAACGCTTGCACCCTCTGTATTACCGCGGCTGCTGGCACAGAGTTAGCCGGTGCTTATTCTGTCGGTAACGTCAAAATTGCAGAGTATTAATCTACAACCCTTCCTCCCAACTTAAAGTGCTTTACAATCCGAAGACCTTCTTCACACACGCGGCATGGCTGGATCAGGCTTTCGCCCATTGTCCAATATTCCCCACTGCTGCCTCCCGTAGGAGTCTGGACCGTGTCTCAGTTCCAGTGTGACTGATCATCCTCTCAGACCAGTTACGGATCGTCGCCTTGGTGAGCCATTACCTCACCAACTAGCTAATCCGACCTAGGCTCATCTGATAGCGCAAGGCCCGAAGGTCCCCTGCTTTCTCCCGTAGGACGTATGCGGTATTAGCGTTCCTTTCGAAACGTTGTCCCCCACTACCAGGCAGATTCCTAGGCATTACTCACCCGTCCGCCGCTGAATCCAGGAGCAAGCTCCCTTCATCCGCTCGACTTGCATGTGTTAGGCCTGCCGCCAGCGTTCAATCTGAGCCATGATCAAACTCTTCAGTTCAAACATCTTTGGGTTTTTAAGAAACCCTAAACTTGGCTCAGCAATCGTTGGTTACATCTTTGATTTCTCGCGGAGTAACTTGTGATGCTGATAATCTTGTTGACTATCAGTCTGACTCCACAAGCACCCACACGAATTGCTTGATTCAGTTGTTAAAGAGCGGCTGGTTAAGATCTTTCGTCTCAACCGAGGCGCGCATTCTACAGCAGCCTCATTTGCTGTCAAGTGATTATTTTCAGAAGCTTTCGAAGATTTCTTCAACAACTTCAACCACTTGCGCTTCCGATCTCTCGTTAGCGGGAGGCGAATTCTACAGCGTTACACGCTGCTGTCAACACCTCTTTTTCAGCCACTTCCAAACCTCGATACACTGAAGCCCTGCACTGCCGAAAACTACTTAACCCATTGAATCTCAAGGAGTTTTCCGTTTCGACTGCGCCGGAAGTGGGGCGAATTATAGAGACTCAGAATCTGCCGTCAACCCTTAATTTGAATTTTCTATCAAGAGAGGGAAAAAGACCGCTTCTATATAGACGCGAACGCAGTGAGTGCGCACTATATTGCCCAACACACCTCAGCTCCTTCCCCGGATGACGCCACGCAATGAACGACCAGCCTCGCCGCCTTGCCTCAACCCTCTTCCCGGTTGGCCTGCTATTAATAGCCATGGCATCGATCCAGTCTGGCGCTTCGCTGGCTAAAAGCATGTTCCCCATCGTTGGCGCTCAAGGCACTACAACCCTGCGCCTGATCTTCGCCAGCGTGATCATGCTGTTATTGCTCAAACCCTGGAGAGCGAAGCTGACAGCCAAATCACTGCGCACAGTGATTGTCTATGGAATGGCGCTAGGAGGTATGAACTTCCTCTTCTATATGTCGTTACGCACTGTTCCGCTCGGCATCGCTGTTGCCCTGGAGTTCACCGGACCGCTGGCAGTCGCCATCTATGCCTCGCGTCGCGCGATCGACTTTCTCTGGATCGCCCTGGCTGCCATCGGCTTGTTGCTGTTGATACCAACCGGCGCTACGACAGCAGGTATCGATCTGGTCGGTGCAGGCTATGCACTGGGAGCCGGTGTTTGCTGGGCGCTATACATTCTGTTCGGTCAGAAGGCCGGCGCCGATAACGGCGTAACCACCGCGGCACTTGGCGTGATGATCGCAGCCCTGTTCGTCGCCCCCATCGGTATCGTCCACGCTGGCAGCGCATTGCTGACTCCCGCATTGATCCCGATCGCTATCGGCGTGGCGATCCTGTCCACTGCCCTTCCCTACACACTGGAAATGGTCGCCCTCACCCGCATGCCCGCCCGCACTTTCGGCACGCTGATGAGCATCGAACCGGCCTTCGGCGCGCTGTCGGGCCTGCTATTCCTTCAGGAATACCTTTCTTTGTCACAATGGATGGCGATCCTGTGCATTATTCTGGCCTCCGTCGGTGCAACCATGACCATGGGCAGCACTGCCAAACCCGCCATCGCGGCGGATTGAAAGGGGATTGAACGAAGGTCTGGCATTTGGCGCTCATTTAGGCCATGTTTAGCCTCGCAACCCAATGCCAGACATGGATTTTTTCGGATAGGGACATCGGAACGCGTCAAGCGAGAGCGCATACAGGCAGACCCGAGCGCCAGACTCGAGGCCGCCATAAGGACGGTAATGAAACGAATTTTGATACTGATCGCCATACTCGCCATTGCGGGCTGCGCGGCGACGTCGAAGACCCAGGTCAAGCATGGCAAGAAAGGGCTGCACATCAACTGTTCGGGATTGTCCTCCTCTTGGGACAAGTGCTACGCCAGCGCTGCGAACTCTTGCGCACCGAAGGGCTACAAGGTCATCGCAAAATCAGGCGATACCGTGGAAGAGCCGGGTGATTACCCCTTCGGCCTCAACCCCGCCGGCTATACCAGCCGCAGCATGATCGTCATCTGCAAATAAACCATCGCCGCTACTGCACTCGCGAAGCGGCGAGCTGGTGCCCGATCTCTTCATGACAGGACTTCAGCACCCGCTGCTGAATCTTCGGTGACGCCAGCATACGCGCCACCACCAGTGCCCCGACGCATTGCGACAGAATGGCCCACGCCAGGCTGTCGCTTTCCAGAATCTGCGCCCAACTTTCCTGAAGCTTGCAAATCCACAGCTCGGCCTGCTCCCGCACAACAATATCCGACCGCGCTATCTCGGCGCCCAGTGCAGGCAATGCGCAGCCCAGCTCAGGTTGCTCGACATGGGCCATGTTCAGATACAGCTTCAGGCACCGCTCCAGCCGTTCGCGATCCTGCGTACCCTGCCCGCCCAAACGTTCAAGACTCTGGCACAGCTCTCGCTCGACGATAGCCGCGAACAAGGCGTCCTTGGACGAGAAATGACTGTAGAACGCCGCCCCGCTCAGGCCGATCGCCTTCATCAGGCCGTCGACGCCCATTGATGAAAACCCGGTCTTTTTCGCAGACAGCGAGCTGCTTTGCAGAAGCTTTTCTTTGGTTTCCAGCTTGTGACTGGCGGAGTAACGCATGTTTTGCCCTCGCAATGGACTGCCTTGACGCTGAGCAAATCCTAGCATAACGTTCGTTCACTTAACGATCGTTTACCAAAGGGATTCTCCCATGAATAACAAGAAGGTCGTATTGGTTGTCGGTGCAGGCGATGCCACGGGCGGAGCCATTGCCAAGCGTTTTGCCAAGGAAGGTTTCATCGCTTGCGTTACGCGGCGCAGTGCCGAGAAATTGCAGCCATTGGTGGAAGCGATTCAGGCGAACGGTGGCGAAGCCCACGGTTTTGCCTGCGATGCGCGCAAGGAAGAAGATGTAATTGCACTGATCGAAGACATCGAAACCCGCCTCGGTCCGATTGAAGCATTCGTTTTCAACATCGGCGCCAACGTGCCCTGCAGCATCCTCGAAGAAACCGCCCGCAAGTATTTCAAGATCTGGGAAATGGCCTGCTTCTCCGGGTTTCTCAATGCCCGGGAAGTCGCCAAACGGATGGTGACCCGTAGCCGCGGCACCATTCTGTTCACCGGCGCGACTGCCGGATTGCGCGGTGCCTCCGGCTTCGCCGCGTTTGCCGGAGCCAAGCACGGTATCCGGGCTCTGGCACAGAGCATGGCCAGAGAGCTTGGCCCGATGAACATCCACGTCGCCCACGTCGTGGTCGACGGCGCCATCGATACCGATTTCATCCGCGACAATTTCCCTGAGAAATATGCCACCAGGGATCAGGACGGTATTCTCAATCCCGACCACATCGCCGAGAACTACTGGTATCTGCATAGCCAGCCACGGGACGCCTGGACGTTCGAGCTGGATCTGCGTCCGTGGAATGAACGCTGGTAATCCCCCCAATAACAAAAACAGAGTGCAGCGAACATGAGCAAAACCGTGGAATTCTATTTTGATCTCGGCAGCCCCGCCACCTACCTGGCGTATACCCAGCTGCCGAAAATTTGCGCCGAAACCGGCAGCCAGTTGATCTGCATTCCGATGTTGCTCGGCGGCGTCTTCAAAGCCACCGGAAACGCGTCGCCAGCAATGATCCCGGCCAAGGGTCGCTATATGTTTCAGGATCTGGACCGCTACGCCAAACGCTATGGCGTGCCCCTGAAATTCAACCCGCATTTCCCGATCAATACCCTGATGTTGATGCGTGCGGTCACCGGCATTCAACTGCGTCATCCCGATCGCTTCCTGGCATTCATCGATTGCCTGTTCAAGGCACTGTGGGTTGAAGGCCGCGCTCTTGATGAACCGGCAACAGTTGCCGCCGTGCTGACCGAGCATGGCTTCAATCCTGAAGAGGTATTGGCATTGACCAACGATGAAGCAGTCAAGGCTGCGCTCAAGGACAACACCGAGACTGCTGTGAAACGCGGCGTCTTCGGTGCGCCAAGCATGTTCATCGACAACCAGTTGTTCTTCGGTCAGGACCGGCTCGACTTCGTGGTGGAAGCCCTTCGCTAAATTTCCACGACCACACGCCCCTGAGCTGCTTTCGTTGCCAGCAGCTCAGGGGCCTCCCCGGCAGTTTCCAGCGTAAACCGATGCGGATCGACTAACGGTCGCAGCCAGCCGGACTCAATCAGAGCGGCAGCCTGTCGCAAAATTTCTCCATGATGCTCACAACCCCTGCCGGTCAGTAACGGCCAAGGTGAACACTCCCGAATACGTCGCCCCACGAAACGACAACGGCGCAAGACTGTGCTGTCCCCAACCGAGACAGCTGAGCACATGCCCACTGTAGATCCGTGCGGCTTTGAAAGAGGCGTCCAGCGTCTCGCCGCCGACCGTGTCATAGACAATGTCGAACCCCTCCCCGCCGTGAACTCGGCGACATAGTCCTCGACCGAGTCCTCTCGATAATCAATGAACGTCGCGCCGTAACCCTCGATGATCGAGCGTTGTCCCGCAGAACCTGTTGCGTACACTTCAGCACCGAATGCACGGGCCAGTTGTACAGCCACATGCCCGACGCCACCCGCTCCACCGTGAATCAATACTTTATCCCCCGCACTCACCCGAGCCCGATCCACCAAGCCTTCCCACGCCGTGATCTCGATCCGCACCAATACCTGCCCGGCACCAGCCACGGGGCGTTCAAGGGAAACCAAGCGTAACGGCCCGTTGGCGATATCCACTATCAGGGCATTTCAGTGAAGAGCTGGACGTCAATTCAACCTGCTCAGCAATCAGAACCTGTGGACCTACGAGAAGGATGGCCACCACCACGAAGTGCGCATCCAGGGCAACACCCAGAGCAACAACTCCGAAGCGATCCGCGAAATGGTCTTGGGAGGACTGGGGATTTCGCTGTCACCGGTCTGGCTGTTCAGCGAGGATTTGAAGACGGGTCGAGTGGTCGCCCTGTTGCAGGACTATCAGACCCGATCATTGCCGATTCACGCCGTGTCCCCGGCGAACCGTCGCCAGTCCGCCAGGGTCAATGCGTTTGTCGACTTCATGACCCAGGCGCTGGCAGCAGCGCCCGAGCTTCAACCGATCAGATAGCAGCAGTACGCGTGTTCAGCCATTCCAGTGCCGCGCCTTCAAGCAGCGGGCTCAGACGCTCGCGCACCTCGGCGTGATAGGCGTTGAACCACTGTTTCTCTTCCTGCGTCAGCAACGACGGCTCCAGACAGCGAGTGTCGATCGGGCACAGGGTCAGGGTTTCGAACTTGAGAAACTCGCCGAATTCGCTGCTTCCTGCTTCAACGTTCATCGCCAGGTTCTCGATCCGCACACCCCAACGGCCCGGACGATAAGTGCCCGGTTCAATGGAAGTGATCATCCCCGGTTGCATGGCGGTTTGTGGTGCCGGCGCCGCCTGATAGGCAATCACCTGCGGACCTTCGTGAACGTTGAGAAAGTAACCCACGCCGTGGCCGGTGCCATGACCATAGTCAACGTTCTCTGCCCAGATCGGCGCGCGGGCAATCGCGTCCAGCAACGGCGACAGAATGCCTTTCGGGAATCGCGCACGGGACAAGGCAATCACACCTTTCAGCACACGAGTGCAATCGCGCTTCTGCTCTTCGGTTGGCGTACCAACAGCCACCATGCGCGTGATGTCGGTAGTGCCGCCCAGGTATTGACCACCGGAATCGATCAGCAACAAGCCATCACCTTCGATCACCGCGTGCTCTTCCGGGGTGGCGTGGTAATGCGGCATCGCGCCGTTGGCGTTGTAGGCGGCAATGGTATTGAAACTCAGCGACACATAATCCGGACGACGCTCACGGGCCGCCGTGAGTTTCTCGTCAATGGTCAGCTCGGTAATGCGCTCGCGACCCCAGGCCGACTCCAGCCAGGTGAAAAACTCGCACAGCGCCGCGCCATCCTGCTCCATCGCCTGACGAATGTGCCCGGCATCCGCCAGGCTCTTCTGCGATTTGGCCAGGGTGGTCGGGTTCAGGCCTTCGACCAGCTTCACGCCACTGTCGAGGTTGTCCAGCAGACCGCTGGTAACCCGCGCCGGATCCACCAGCAGGCTCGCGCCGTTCGGAATCGCACGCAAGGCGTCGGCGACTTCGCTGTAGTCACGCAGGGTCACGCCGTCCTTTTCCAGCACGGCACGCAGCTCGGCATCAACCTTGCTCAAGGCCACAAACAGCGTGGCTTGTTGCTGGCTGATCAGCGCAAAGGATACGAAAACCGGGTTGAACGACACATCGCCGCCGCGCAGGTTGAACAGCCAGGCGATATCGTCGAGGGTGGCGATGAAGTGCCAATCGGCGCCGCGTTCCTGCAGGGTTTCACGCAGTTTGGCGAGTTTCTCGCCACGGCTGACGGTCGCCTGCGGTGGCAGGTGCTGATAGATCGGCGCGTTCGGTAGCGCCGGGCGATCACTCCAGACTTCTTTCAACAAGTCGATGTCGGTACGCAGACTGGCGCCCCGCGCTTCGAGCTTGCCGCCCAGCGTACGCGCCGACGCGACGGCCATCACCGCACCGTCGACCGCGACCACACCACCTTCCGGCGTCTGTTCGGCCAGCCAGTCCAGCGGGCTCGGCTGACCCGGTTGCAGTTTCACCAGTTCGATGCCGCTGCCCTTGAGTTCCTTGGTCGCCTGTTCCCAGTAACGACTGTCAGCCCAGACCCCGGCGAAATCGGTGGTCACAATCAACGTGCCGACCGAGCCGTGAAAACCCGACAACCATTGCCGGCCCTGCCAGTAACCCGGCAGGTATTCCGACAGGTGCGGGTCGGCGGACGGCACCAGCAACGCGTGGATACCTTCGCGACGCATCAGTTCACGGGTGTGCGCGAGGCGCTGGGGAACCGTTCCTTCGGTCAAAGTCTGGGTACTCATCATGTCTCCTGCCAATCACTTCATCGTTATTGTTCGGTGCCGTTCGAAGCCGGCTCGTTAAAGCCCTGTCGCCCAGAATGCCGGAGCACTGGCGCAGGCGGTCTTGATCAGTTCTACAGCCTTGTTGATGTCCTCGGCGGTGGTGAAACGACCGAGGCTCAGACGAATGGTACGGCCGGCCAAATGCGCATCGTGCCCCAATGCCAGCAGCACGTGGGACGGTGTATTGCTGGCGGAGTTGCAGGCCGAAGTCGCAGAAAACGCAATCGAATGGCTCAGCGCCGCCGGGTTGAACTCGCCTTCACTGAAGGTCAGGCTCAAGGTGTGCGGGATACGTTGGGTACTGCTGCCGTTGAGGCGTACGCCGGGCAGGCTCAAGAGTTGTTCGAGCAGACGCTCGCGCAGCGCGACGATGGTTTTCTTCTCGTCATCAAACGCTTCGGCGGCCAGGGCAAAGGCCGAGCCCATGGCGGCGATCTGGTGAGTCGCCAGCGTACCGGAACGCAGTCCGCCCTCGTGACCACCGCCGTGAATCTGCGCCTGCAAACGCTGTTGCGCACGCGGACCGACGTACAGCGCACCGATGCCTTTGGGGCCGTAAAGCTTGTGCGCCGAGAACGACATCAGATCCACCGGCCATTTCGCCAGATCGATCGCGACCTTGCCGGCGCCTTGCGCCGCGTCGACATGGAACAACGCCTCGCGTCCACGCACCACTTCGCCGATGGCCGGGATGTCGTTGACGGTGCCGAGTTCATTGTTAACCAACATCAGCGACACCAGAAAGGTGTCATCGCGCATCGCTTCGCTGACCGCTTGCGGGGTGATCAGACCTTCGGCGTCCGGCACCAGATAAGTGACGGCGACACCGGCGTCCTGCAATTGCCGGGCGGTGTCGAGGATGGCCTTGTGTTCGATCTGGCTGGTGATGATGTGCCCGCCGGACACACCACGGGCCTGGGCCACACCTTTAAGGGCGAGGTTGTTGGATTCTGTAGCGCCGGAGGTCCAGACGATTTGCTGCGCCTGGGCGCCAACCAGTTCGGCGACCTGTCGGCGAGCGTTCTCGACCGTTTGCCGGGCCTGCTGGCCGAAGGCGTGGGAACTGGAGGCAGGGTTGCCGAAGTTACCGTCGAAACCCAGACACTCGATCATCACCTGGATGACCCGCTCGTCCACCGGGGTGGTGGCAGCGTAATCGAAATACAGCGGACGTGTGTTCATAAAAAGACTCGCAGAGCGTGTTCCGGGATCAGGAAGCTCGTGTCTACAAACGGCACGACGCAGCCTTGTGAGCTGCGTCCGGGTTCGAGAGCGTCATCAATACCTGATCGGATGCCGTTAAAGAAGAACAACTTCATTAAAAGTGCGTAGGAACGCTCCTGAACGCGACTTTAACAGGCATCGGGCGGGTGGTTGTAGCACTGCGTCAGCTAAAGCTTTCAAGGAGTAACGGATACAGCGAAATCACCAGCAGCGCCGCCATGCCCCAGTTGAACACCCGCAACCAGCGACGATCCTTCAGTACGTTGCGCAGCAAGGTCCCGCACGCCGCCCAGACGCCGACGCTCGGCAGGTTGATGATGGCGAACACCGCCGCAATCACGATCACATTGGTGAAATAACCCTGCATCGGCGTGTACGTGCTGATGGCACCGATGGCCATGATCCACGCCTTGGGATTGACCCACTGAAAAGCCGCCGCGCCGAGGTAGCTGATCGGTTTCGCCTCGCCCTGCTCGCTGTCGCCGACCGGGCCGGAATGGGCGATTTTCCACGCCAGATACAGCAAGTAGGCCGCGCCGATGTAACGCAGCACCGTATAAAGAAGAGGATAAGTCTGGAAAACCGCGCCCAGGCCAAAACCGACCGCCACCACCAGTACGAAGAAGCCGCAGGTAATGCCAAGCATATGAGGGATGGTGCGGTTGAAACCGAAGTTCACGCCCGATGCCAGCAACATGGTGTTGTTCGGCCCCGGTGTGATCGAGGTAACAAGGGCAAACAGGGCAAAGCCCAGCAGCAGGTCGAGCGAGAGGGTCATGGCAGGCAGTCCGTCAGGGTCATTCAGGTGTTGACCCTATCCCACGGCGCCGCGCAAACCCACGGACAGTTGGGTAAAACTTCGAGCAGTACAGTTGGCGATCAGCTTGGACGACCGTGCAGCTGTACGGCCCGCTCGGCGCTCATTTCACCCTTGTTGTCGAAACCGAAAGTCTTCTGCGGCTGGCCGAGCAATTCGGCTTTTTTCGCATGGTATTCCTCGAACGACAGGCCGCGACGATTCAGCGTTTCGAGGGCCAGTTCGCGGGTTTCTTCCGCCGTGTAAGGGCGCAGTTCCGGGGAAACGTGGCTCGCGCAACCGGCGAGAACGGAGACAGCGAGCATCAGCGAAACAGTCAGTAAACGATTCATGGGAGCGTCCTGGCGAGCAGTGTGGGTCGATGGAGAAAGGCTACGCCCGGGCACGCTTTGGCAGAAATCAACGCTCTCAATAGTGGCTATCAGAATTCGGGCAGGGTTCGCCCTTTATATTCTCAAAAGACCTATCAATATCAATTAACAGTCTTTTACGGAATAACAGTCAGTCTTTATAAATCCTTCATCGCCTTCGGCACTGTTGCTCCAGCAACTGTTTCCCAGGCAACAGCGGTTCAACAAACCGGCCTGAAAGTCACACGAGCACAGCCGCCGACAACGCTCAAAGCCCCGGAATACGGGCTTTACAGGAATTGGTACAGCGCTTGCTCTGCTCCAGTGACTACTCACTGCTCGCCGAGCAACTGTTGAAAAAGGAACTGACCATGTCGCGTCCACTGAAAGTCGTCGCCCTGTCCGGCGGAACCTGGCGTCCGTCCCGCACCCTGGTGCTGACCCAGGCCCTGCTGGCCGAATTGTCCGGGCACCTGCCGGTCGAGAGTCACCTGATCGAACTCGGTGACATCGCCCGCCCGCTGGGCGCCGCACTGTCCCGTCAGGAACTGCCGGCCGAGATCGAAGCCGAGCTGCAAGCCATCGAACAGGCTGACCTGCTGATCGTCGCGGCGCCGGTGTATCGCGGTTCCTATCCGGGGCTGCTCAAGCATTTGTTCGACCTGATCGACCTGAATGCGCTGATCGACACGCCTGTGCTGCTCGCCGCCACTGGTGGCAGTGAACGCCATGCGCTGGTGCTCGATCACCAGTTGCGCCCGCTGTTCAGTTTCTTCCAGGCCGTGACCCTGCCGATTGGGGTGTATGCCACCGAAGCCGATTTCGCCGACTACCAGATCACCAGCGAACCGCTCAAGGCACGTATCCGCCTGGCCGCCGAACGCGCCGCGCCGCTGTTCGGCACTCACATCAAACCGTTGCTGAAAATCGCTTAAGGAGCTGTTCATGGATGTTTTCTGGTTCCTGCCGACCCACGGCGACGGTCACTATCTGGGCACCACCCAAGGCGCGCGCCCGGTCACCCTCAATTACCTGAAGCAGGTGGCGCAAGCCGCTGACAGCCTCGGCTACCACGGCGTGCTGATTCCCACCGGCCGTTCCTGCGAAGACTCTTGGGTGATCGCCTCGGCGCTGGTGCCGCTGACCGAACGCCTGCGTTATCTGGTGGCGATCCGTCCGGGGATCATTTCGCCGACCGTCTCGGCGCGCATGGCCGCGACCCTGGATCGACTGTCCAACGGCCGCTTGCTGATCAACGTCGTGACCGGCGGTGATCCCGACGAAAACCGTGGCGACGGCAGTTTCCTCAGCCACAGCGAACGCTACGAAGTCACCGACGAATTCCTCAAGATCTGGCGCCGGGTGTTGCAAGGCGAGGCGGTGGATTTCGAAGGCAAACATCTGAAAGTACAGAACGCCAAGGCGCTGTATCCACCGGTGCAGAAACCCTATCCGCCACTGTATTTCGGCGGTTCCTCCGAAGCGGCCCACGATCTGGCCGCCGAACAGGTGGACGTGTACCTGACCTGGGGCGAGCCACCGGCCGCGGTCGCCGAGAAACTCGCCGACGTGCGTGAACGCGCCGCCCGTCACGGGCGCAAAGTGAAGTTCGGCATTCGCCTGCACGTGATCGTGCGCGAGACCGCCGAAGAAGCCTGGAAAGCCGCCGACAAACTGATCGAACACATCAGCGACGAAACCATCGAGGCCGCGCAGAAATCCTTTTCCCGCTTCGATTCCGAAGGCCAGCGACGCATGGCCGCCCTGCACGACGGACGTCGCGACAACCTGGAAATCGCCCCCAACCTGTGGGCCGGCGTCGGCCTGGTGCGCGGCGGTGCCGGTACCGCATTGGTCGGCGATCCGCAGCAAGTGGCGGCGCGAATCAAGGAGTACGCGGATCTGGGCATCGAGAGCTTCATTTTCTCCGGTTACCCGCATCTCGAAGAGGCCTACCGCTTTGCCGAGCTGGTGTTCCCGTTGTTGCCCGAGCCGTATGCAAGTCTGGCCGGACGCGGTGTCACCAACCTCACCGGGCCGTTCGGCGAAATGATCGCCAACGATGTACTGCCCGCCAAAGCCAACGCCTGAGGAAGACCGAGTGACTGCCAAACCGCAAAGCACCCTGCTCTCCCCGTTGCAGACCGCCCGCCAACTGGCCGCCGAATTTGCCCTGACCGCCGTCGAGCGCGACGAGCGTGGCGGCACACCGAAAGCCGAACGCGACGCCCTGCGCGACAGCGGTCTGCTGGCCCTGAGCATTCCCACCCGTTACGGCGGCCTCGGCGCGCGCTGGAGCGAAACTCTGGAAGTCGTGCGCGAGTTCGCCAAGGTCGACAGCTCGATCGCCCACGTCTTCGGCTTTCATCATTTGATGCTCGCCACCGTGCGGCTGTTTTCCCGCCCGGAACAATGGCAGCCGTGGTTCGAACAGACCGCGCGGCAGAACTGGTTCTGGGGCAACGCGCTCAATCCGCTGGACACCCGCACCGTGGTCAAGGATCTGGGTGGCTGGCGCGAGTTTTCCGGCAAGAAGAGCTTCTGCTCCGGCGCCAGCGATTCGCAGATGCTGATCGCCTCGGCGGTGGACGAAAGCAACGGCGGCAAACTGCTGATCGCGGCGATCCCCAGTGGCCGCAGCGGCATCACTTTGCACAACGACTGGAACAACATCGGCCAGCGCCAGACCGACAGCGGCAGCGCTACGTTCGAACGGGTGCGGGTCGAAGAATCGGAACTGCTGCTGGATCCGGGGCCGCTGAGCACACCGTACGCCTGCTTGCGCCCGTTGATCGCGCAACTGACGTTCACCCACATGTTCCTCGGCATCGCCGAAGGTGCTTTTGAAGAGGCGCGGCAATACACCCTGAGTGAAACCCGTGTCTGGCACAAATCCTCGGTGCGCGAGGTGCGTGAAGATCCTTACGTGCTGGCCCATTACGGCGAATTCTGGGTCGCCCTCGAGGGCATCCGTCTGCTGGTGGAACGCGCCGCCGCGTTGCTCGACGAAGCCTGGGCCAAAGGCCCGAACCTCAGCACCGAAGAACGCGGTCACCTGGCCACGGCGATTGCCACCGCCAAGGTCGCCGCCAGCCGCCAGGGCCTGGAGATTTGCAGCCGATTGTTCGAAGTCACCGGCGCCCGTTCGACCCACGCGTCGCTGCGTCTGGACCGACACTGGCGCAACCTGCGCACGCAAACCCTGCACGACCCGCTGGATTACAAACTCCACGAGCTGGGTGACTGGGCGCTGAACCAGTCCCTGCCGGTGCCGACGTTCTATTCCTGATTTCCTTTCGTGGAGCGAGACCCATGCAACTGCTGACCCTGCCACACTCACCCGCCCTGGCCACGTCGATTCGCGCCACCGCCCAGGTGTTCGAAGATCCGAAATCCCAGGCCCTGCTGGCGCATCTGCAACAAGTCGCGCCGAGCGAAGCCAGCGTGCTGATCATCGGCGAAACCGGCACCGGCAAGGAGTTGGTGGCGCGGCATATCCACAACCTGAGTAACCGGCGCAACCGGCCGTTCATTGCGGTGAACTGCGGCGCGTTTTCCGAATCGCTGGTGGAAGCCGAACTGTTCGGCCACGAAAAAGGCGCCTTCACCGGCGCCCTCAGCGCCAAGGCCGGATGGTTTGAGGAGGCGGATGGCGGCACCTTGTTCCTCGATGAAATCGGCGATTTGCCGATGGCCATTCAGGTCAAATTGCTGCGGGTGTTGCAGGAGCGTGAAGTGGTGCGCCTGGGTTCGCGCAAGAGCATTCCCATCGATGTGCGGGTGCTGGCGGCGACCAACGTGCAACTGGAGAAAGCCATCAACGCCGGGCATTTCCGCGAGGATCTGTATTACCGGCTGAACGTGGTCAATCTGGAGCTGAGCCCGTTGCGCGATCGGCCCGGTGACATCCTGCCGCTGACCCGGCATTTCATCGAGGCCTACAGTCAGCGCCTGGGCTACGGACGCATCACCATCAGCCCCGGCGCCGAGCACAAGCTGCGCGGCTACAGCTGGCCGGGCAACATCCGCGAACTGGAAAACGTCATTCATCACACGCTGCTGATCTGCCGTAACGGCGTGATCGAACGCGACGATCTGCGCCTGTCGAACCTGCGCATCGACCGTCCCGACGATCAGCACGCGACCGCCGACGACTCACCGGAAGCGCTGCTGGAGCGCGCCTTCCAGAAACTCTTCGAGCAACAGGCCGGCGCCCTGCATGAAAAAGTCGAAGACGCGTTGCTACGCGCGGCCTATCGCTTCTGCCATTACAACCAGGTGCACACCGCGTCCTTGCTCGGCCTGAGCCGCAACGTCACCCGCACGCGGCTGATCAAGATCGGCGAACTGGCGGTAAACAAGCGGCGGCCCACGGAAAATCTGCAAGGCGAGCGCTTGATCCAGCTGTCGATCTAGCCGACCAGTTGGCAGTGCAAGCCGTCGTCATGACTGCGGGCGATGCTGCTCAGCACCTGGAATGAACCGAAGGTCACGGTGCGCGCCTGATGAGTGCGGATCAGTTGCCAGAAATCCTGCTCGCCGGTTTCGAAACTCTGGAACGCCGCCTCCCCCGCCTCGCGGGACTGCCATTGCAGAAAGCTCAACACTCGCCGACCGTCGTCGCTGGCCTGGACGCTGGCACTGACGAAACCGGCGTAACGCTGGGCCAGACGTTCGGTCTGCACCGCCAGCGCCGAGACCAGCGCCGGTTGCTGGCCGGGTTCGATTTCAAATTCGATCAATTGGGTAAAGCTGCGGTTTTTCGCTGGTGCTTGCATGACATCCCCACTCTGTCAGACGAATCTTGCGATTCGAAGGCCTGCAGGGTAAAACCTCGACTTAACTAGAGGTCAAGGGGCAATTTGCAAATGATCACTGCGGAAAATATTCACAAGCAACTGACCGTCGGCGAAGTCGCGGCCCGCAGCGGCGTGGCGGTCACCGCCCTGCACTTTTATGAATCCAAGGGCTTGATCAAGAGCCAGCGCAATGCCGGCAACCAGCGGCGTTATCCACGGGAAGTGCTGCGGCGGGTGGCGTTGATCAAGGTGGCGCAACGGCTGGGCATTCCACTGGCGGAAATCGGCGAGGTGTTGAAGCAGTTGCCGGACAACCGCGCACCCACGGCGGCGGACTGGAAAGTGTTGTCGGAGCAGTGGCGGCGGGAGCTGGACGAGCGGATCAATCAGTTGATGCTGCTGCGGGATCGACTGACCGGTTGCATCGGTTGCGGATGCCTGTCGATGGAGGCCTGCCCGCTGCGCAATCAGGGCGATGTGCTGGGCGACCAAGGGCCGGGAGCGCATTTTCTCGACGTTCCCGACTGAGGACTCGCTCCGCTCCGGCGTCGCGAGGGCTGCTCGTCGGCTGTTCGGCCATGGCGGCGACACGGATCTATAGTTGAGCGACCGGCAACCCCGGCGAAGGCACACCTTCAACCTCTAATAACAACACAGGGAGTACCGCCATGAGCGTCAAACCCATTCCCGAGGGGTATCACAGCATTACCCCGTACCTCGGCATTCACAAAGCTGCCGAAGCCATCGACTTCTATAAAAAGGCGTTCGGTGCCACCGAAGTCATGCGCCTGAGCATGCCCGACGGCGGCATCGGCCACGCCGAACTGCGCATCGGTGACAGCGCGATCATGCTCGGCTCGCCATGCGATCAAGGGCCGTTGAGCAATCCGGACAAAGCAGTGTCGGTCGGTTTGCATCTGTACGTGACCGATGTCGACAAATCCTTTCAGCGTGCGCTGGAGGCCGGCGCCACCAGCGTGTCCGAGGTCAAGGATCAGTTCTACGGCGACCGCAGCGGGACATTGAAAGATCCGTACGGGCATCTGTGGTTTCTCGCCACGCGCAAGGAGGACCTGACCCAGGCGCAGATCGAGCAGCGGGCGAAGGAGATGTTCCAGCAGGGTTAGCAACGCCGAGTGTCCATTCCCGCGCAGCGCGCGGGGATGGGCGAACACGATTCATGAACCGTCGAACCACGCTTCACGTCTTGTCATGAACGCCCGGCGATTTCAGGATGCAGGCCACTCGCCTGAATAAAGGATCACCCGATGTTTGCCGGATTCGTCAAAGAACAGCGCCATGTCAACGGTGTGGACATCAGCTACCGTCTCAAAGGCAGCGGCCCGGGCCTGCTGCTGTTGCACGGTCACCCGCAGACCCACGTCATCTGGCACAAGATCGCCGAGCAACTGGCGGAGCACTTCACGGTGGTCGCCGCCGACCTGCGCGGTTATGGCGACAGCAGCCGCCCGCCGGCGGATGAGGCTCATCTCAATTACTCCAAGCGCGAGATGGCCCGCGACGGCGTGCAATTGATGAAGGCGTTGGGTTTCGAGCAGTTCTCGATCCTTGCCCATGACCGTGGCGCGCGAGTCGCCCATCGCCTGGCGCTCGATCATCCCGAGGTTGTGCAGCGCATGGTCCTGCTCGACATCGCGCCGACGCTGGCGATGTACAGCCAGACCAATGAAGCCTTTGCCCGCGCCTACTGGCACTGGTTCTTCCTGATCCGCCCGGCGCCGTTGCCGGAAACCCTGATCGAAGCCAATCCTGAAGGTTACCTGCGCAGTGTCATGGGCAGCCGCAGCGCCGGACTTGCACCCTTCACCGACGAGGCCTTCAGCGAATACCGGCGTTGCCTGGAACGTCCCGGCAGTGCTCGGGGGATCTGCGAGGACTACCGCGCCAGTGCCGGCATCGACCTGGAACATGATCGCGCCGATCTCGCGGCCGATCGTCATCTGAACCTGCCGTTACTCGTGCTGTGGGGCGCCGAGGGCACCGTCGGTCGCTGCTTCGATCCGCTCAAGGAATGGCAACAGGTTGCCACCGACGTACGGGGCAAAGCCCTGCCTGCCGGACATTACCTCGCCGAAGAAGTCCCTGGACTGTTGCTGACCGAAGCGCTCGACTTTCTCCGCTGATTCCCCTCCTTCAATCCGGCGGCACGCGCCGTCGGACTGCTTTGCCCTCCCCACATAACTCCGTCCGCGCGGCAGCCACCTGCAATCGCGAAACATTTACTTTCATATCGTTTATCGGGATTTGCTTCGGTCATCCGTCTTATAGAGATGCGGGCCGGTCGCGTAGGCAAAAGCCACGACCGGGCCTTTCAGGGACTCCTGTGCTGCGAAGCCCGTAGTACCGCCCCCTCACTCTGAATCAAGACTTGTCATCATGTCGAAGAAATCCCGCTCGAAACTGTGGTTCCTGGTACACAGCTGGCTGGCGTTGCCGATCTGGTTTTTCGTGCTGATCGTCTGCGTCACCGGCACTCTGGCGGTGGTCAGCCAGGAAATCGTCTGGCTGGCCAACCCGCAGATGCGCGCCAGCGCGCCGTCGGACGATGCGCCGCTGCTCAGCTACGACCAGATCATCGCAGCCATCAAGAAAGCCGAGCCGCAAACGGTCGTGCAAGAGATCGACCGCCCCGATGAATCGCACTTTGCCCTCGATGTCCGCGTCAGCTACCCCGACGGGCGCTCGCTGACGGTCTACGTCAACCCGTACACGGGCGTCATTCAGGGCGAAGCCCCGGCGTTCAATTTCAAAGGTTTCACCCGCGCCCTGCATGGCTGGTGGCTGGTGCCCTTCACCAATGGCTACAGCTGGGGCTGGTACCTGGTGTCGATCCTCGGCCTGCCCATGCTCGCCTCGCTGGTGACCGGGCTGGTGGTGTACAAGCGTTTCTGGAAAGGCTTTTTCAGCCCGACCTTGCGATTGCGCCACGGCGCGCGGATTTTCTGGGGCGACTTCCACCGCCTCAGCGGCATCTGGTCGATCTGGTTCATCGCGGTGATTTCCATCACCGGCACCTGGTTCCTGATTCAGGCACTGCTGGCCGACAACCACATTTCCATCTCGAGCGAACCGGTGATCCCGGCCATGTCCCGTGAGAGCGTGCCCCTCTCGGCGGACGGTTCGCCGGCCCCGCAGATCAGCCTCGATCGCGCGATCGAGATCGCCCAGCAGAAAATCCCCGGGCTGGAAACCAGCTATGTCAGCCTGCCGGGCAACGCCTACAGCCACCTCGATATTGGGGGGCGCGGCTGGTATCCGTTGATGTATCAGCGCGCGACGATCAATCCGTACAACGGTGAAATCGCTGCCTCGCGCCTGTTGTCCGACCGGACTTCGCTGGAGTTCGTCACCGAATCCATGCGGCCGTTGCACACCGGTGACTTCGGCGGGTTGTGGATCAAGCTGATCTGGTTCTTCTTCGGGCTGTTGCTGAGCATGATGGTGCTCAGCGGACTGCTGATCTGGACCAAGCGCACCGCACTGGCCACCGCCAACGCCCTCAAGCGCGAGCACAAGAAGCAACGCGTCAAGGCGCAACCGGCCCTGAACCGTGAACCGTCGGAGGTCAACCCGTGAGCCAGTCCAACGTTGCAACCCGCCCTTCACGCCTGAGCCTGTTCTGGCACAAGTGGCGCTTCCACATCAACGTGTTGCTGCTGTTGATCCCGCTGGGCTTCATGCCCCGGTACTTTGCAGACCAGTCGCTGTTTCGCGGCGACACTGGCCTGGGCGAACGCGAAGTCGGAGAAGTCCAGGTCGGCCCCTGGAGCCTGCGCATGGCCGAATTCCGTGACGAGGCGCCTCGCCCCGCCGGGCCTGCCGGCCACATGAAAAGCTTCAACGTCGCGTTGTGCGATGCCTGCATCGATCAGGTCAAGGCCACCTACCTGCGCATCGGCAAACCGCGCAGCCTGCGCGCCGCCGGGGTGATCTTCTTCGGCACGCCGTATCGCATGGGCACCCAGTTGCCGATTCCGGAAAAGACCCGAACCGACGCCGAACTGTGGATCACCATGGAAGGCTGGGACGGCAGCATGCATCAGGCCTCGATCCCCCTGAGCCAGGCCTCCCCCGCCACCATCGCCTGGCTGAACAAACAAGGAGCCAAACCATGACGCTCGTTCGACGCTTTTCCCGTCTGCGCCTGAGCAGCCTGATGCTGGTGCTGTGTGCCGGTTTCAGCGCCAGCGCCCTGGCCCACAACCCGATGTGCGAGTGCAAGGCCATCGACGCCGAGCAGATCAAATGCACCGGCGGCTTCTCCGACGGCAGCGGCGCACCGGGGGTGACCCTCGATGTGATCGGCTACGACGAGACCATCCTGGTACCGGGCAAGCTCGGCGCCGATTCGACCCTGACCTTCAAGAAACCCGGCGCCGAGTTCTACGTGCTGTTCGACGCCGGCCCCGGCCACGTGGTCGAAATCGACCAAGCGGATATCGAAGCCCCATGACCACGCCGACCACCCAGGTTGTACGCCCGGCCGGTGCCGGCCATGAAACCCTCAATGTGCTGCTGATGTGCCTGTTGATCCTCGCGGTCGCCGGATCGGTAGTCGCATGGCGCGGCGTCTCCCACGAGCCCGAGCCGGTTTCCAGCCATCAACTGGACGCCCGCCGTGACCTCGGCGCCAGCGAACAAGGCATCTATGCCGATCTGCGGGTGACCCTCGACGAAATCCGTCTGTTGCGCGAAGAACAGCAAACGCTACCCACACCGCAGAACCTGGCGGACGAGGGTTTCGCACCGTTTGCCCAGGACGCCAGTTCGGTCAGTCGTGGCGGTCATGCCTGGCAGTTGCTGGCCGACCGCGCCTACTTCGGCCACAGCCAGGCACCGGCCGTGGCCGGTTCGTTTCTGATGCGCCTGAACGACGCCGCGCCGGACATCTGGCTCAACCGCGCCACCGACCTGCAAGCGCCGACAGACCTGTCCGACGCAGCGCTGTCCGCTGCCGGCTGGAAACAGATCGTCGCGCAATTCGATGCCGGGGTGACCCGCGAACATCGTCATTGAACCCTCGCCTTCATTCGAGAGAAGACCGCTTGCCCATGCCTAGTTCATCTCAACGCCGTCCTTTCCTGCGCCTGCTGCTGGTCGGCCTGTGCGCCTGCCTGCTGAGCCCGCTGGCCAGCGCCGATCAGGCCAAGCGCCTGCGCATCGGCATCACCCTGCATCCGTACTACAGCTATGTGGCGAACATCGTCGGCGACAAGGCCGAGGTCGTGCCGCTGATTCCCGCCGGCTTCAACCCGCATGCCTACGAGCCGCGCGCCGAAGACATCAAGCGCATCAGCGGGCTGGATGTAATCGTGCTCAACGGGGTCGGCCATGACGACTTCGCCGACCGCATGATCGCCGCCAGCGAAACGCCGAACATCAAGACCATCGAAGCCAACGAAAACGTGCCATTGCTGGCCGCCACCGGGGTGGCCGCGCGCGGTGCCGGCAAAGTGGTGAACCCACACACGTTCCTGTCGATCAGCGCCTCGATTGCCCAGGTCAACAACATCGCCCGGGAACTGGGCAAGCTCGACCCGGACAACGCCAAAACCTACACCCAGAACGCCCGCGCCTACGGCAAACGCCTGCGGCAGATGCGCGCCGACGCCCTGGCCAAACTGACCCAGGCGCCGAACGCCGAACTGCGGGTGGCCACGGTGCACGCCGCCTATGACTACCTGCTGCGCGAATTCGGTCTGGAAGTCACCGCCGTGGTCGAGCCTGCGCACGGCATCGAGCCAAGCCCGAGCCAGTTGAAGAAAACCATCGACCAATTGCGCGAGCTGGACGTGAAAGTGATCTTCTCCGAGATGGACTTCCCGTCCACCTACGTCGAAACCATCCAGCGTGAATCCGGTGTGAAGCTGTACCCGCTGTCGCACATTTCCTACGGCGAATACACCGCCGACAAGTACGAAAAGGAAATGACCGGCAACCTCAACACCGTGGTTCGGGCAATTCAGGAGTCCGGCGCATGACGGCTCAGGAAAACCTCTCAATCACCCATAATGGCCCGACCCTGGATTTCGCCGATGTCAGCCTGACCCTCGGCCGCACGACGATTCTGGACAAGGTCACCTTCCAGGTGCAGCCCGGCAGCGTGCATGCGCTGGTCGGCCCCAACGGCGGCGGCAAGAGTTCGCTGATCAAGACCCTGCTCGGACAGATGCCCCATCAGGGCCGGCTCAGTCTGCAATGGCCCGGCGAACCCGGCACCATCGGCTACGTGCCGCAGGCGCTGGAATTCGATCGGGGTCTGCCGATGACCGTCGATGATTTCATGGCCGCCATGTGTCAGCGCCGCCCGGCCTTCCTCGGCTTGAGCAAGCATTATGTTGGCGCCATCGGCGAAGCGCTGGAGCGGGTCGGCATGCAGGACAAGCGCAAGCGCCGGATGGGTGCGCTGTCCGGTGGTGAACGCCAGCGGGTGCTGCTTGCCCAGGGCCTGATTCCGGCGCCGCAATTGCTGGTGCTGGATGAACCGATGTCGGCCCTTGACGAAGCCGGGATCCAGGTGTTCGAGCGTTTGCTGGGCGACTGGCGTGCGGCGGGCATCACGGTGCTGTGGATCGAGCACGATCTGGAAGCGGTCGGGCGCCTGGCCACCCGCGTCACCGGCCTCAACCGCCGGGTGCTGTTCGACGCCACGCCGCAACAGGCCCTGACCCCGGAACGCCTGCTGACCCTGTTCTCGACCCATCCACGGAGCGCTGCCTGATGAGTTACGAAGCCTTTCGTTTGATGGTGCAAGGCTGGGCCTCCTCCGGTTATCTGCCGGAGGCCCTGGCCTACGGGTTTGTGGTCAATGCCCTGCTCGCCGGTCTGCTGATCGGCCCGGTGCTCGGTGGCCTCGGCACGCTGGTGGTGGTCAAGCGCTTCGCGTTTTTCTCCGAAGCGGTGGGTCACGCGGCACTGACCGGCGTGGCCATCGGCATCCTGCTCGGCGAACCCTACACCGGCCCTTACGGCAGCCTGTTCGGCTACTGCCTGCTGTTCGGCATTCTGCTCAACTATTTGCGCAACCGCACCGGCCTGGCCCCGGACACGCTGATCGGCGTGTTCCTCTCGGTGTCCCTCGCCCTGGGCGCCAGCCTGCTGCTGATTCTGGCGGGCAAGATCAACGTGCACATTCTGGAAAACGTGCTGTTCGGCTCGGTGCTGACGGTCAACGGTAACGACCTGCTGGTGCTGGCGATTGTCGGCTCGCTGGTGATGGCGCTGGCCTTGCCGCTGTACAACCGGATCATGCTGGCCAGCTTCAACCCGCAGTTGGCGGCGGTGCGTGGCGTCGCGGTGAAGACCCTGGATTACCTGTTCGTGATTCTGGTGACGCTGATCACCGTCGCCGCAGTGAAAGTCATCGGTGCGATTCTGGTCGGTGCGCTGCTGGTAATTCCGGCGGCAGCCGCCCGCTTGCTCAGCCAGTCGCTCAAGGGCTTTTTCTGGTGTTCGGTGCTGATTGCCACGGTCAGCACGTTGTGCGGGATTCTCGCGCCCATCGTGTTCGACCTGCCGATTCCGTCCGGCGCCGCGATCATCCTGGTCGCCGGTATCGCCTTCGCCCTCGCCGCGATTGCCCGGGGCGTCGTCCCCAGTCTGAAAGGGAACCTTGGATAAATGGCTTTTTCATTGCGACAACTGACTCTGGCCATCGCCCTCAGCGGTGTGGTTTCGAGCCCTCTGCTGGCTGCCGAGAAACCGTTGCGGGTGCTGGCCTCGTTGCCCATCACTTACGGCCTGGGCGAAGTCCTGCTCAAGGGTACCGACATCAGCCTCGAGCGCGCAGCGCCCGCTAATCTGCCGGGTAGCCGCCAGACCGCCTACTTCACCGGGCGTGGTGCCCCGGCGCTGGACAAACTGGCCACTGGCGCCGATGCGGTGATCGGCGTGCGCTCGCTGTGGGCCGATGATCCGCTGTATCCGATCGCCCGACGCAGCAACATCCGCATCGTCGAAGTCGACGCCGCCCGCCCGGTGGACGGCGCCCTGCCCGGCATCGCCGTGCAACCGGGGTTGAAGGTCGATGGTTTGAACAGTCAGCCGTGGCTGGCGAGCAACAACATGGGCCGTATGGCCGACGTGATGGCAGCGGATCTGGTGCGCCTGGCACCAAAGGACAAACCGAAGATCGAAGCCAATCTGTCCGCACTGAAACAGCGCCTGCTGAAACTCAGTGCCGACAGCGAAGCCCGTCTGGCCCGTGCCGACAACCTGAGCGTGATGAGCCTTAGCGATCACTTCGGTTATCTGATTGGCAGCCTCAATCTGGAATTGATCGGGCAGGACGCTCGACCGGATGCCGAATGGACGCCTGAGGATCTGAAAAAACTGACCGCTACCCTGAAAGATAACGACGTGGCAGTGGTGCTGCACCATCGGCAACCGTCGGACGCGGTGAAAGCGGCGATTGCCGAATCGGGCAGTCAACTGCTGGTGCTGAGCACCGATGCGGCGGATCCGGTGGCAGAGCTGGAAGGCAATGTGGATGTGCTGCTCAAGGGCCTGAGCGGCGCGTAACAGCAGTCTTCCAGACATGAAAAAACCCGCTGACTGTTTCCAGTCCAGCGGGTTTCTTTTTGCCTGAAGACTTACTGGGCAGCCGCTTGCGCTTCCATCTTCTGGCGCAGGCTCAGCGGACGCATGTCGGTCCAGACTTCTTCGATGTAGGCCAGGCATTCCTTTTTCAGACCACTCTTGCCGACGGTGCGCCAGCCTTCCGGCACGGCCTTGTAGTCCGGCCAGATCGAGTACTGCTCTTCGTGGTTAACCACGACTTGAAAGAGGATGTCCTCGCGGTCGAATACTGACGTCATGCTGTGTCTCCATCGCTGTAAGGGTGGGCTGCACGATGGGTGCAGCCGGGTATGTAGAAAGAACGTTCGACGCGGCGAAAAATTTACAGGGCAGCAGTCGCGGCGCTCAACGCACGGCCGAAGATCTCGGCGACGCGATCGATTTCCGCAGCGGTGATCACCAACGGCGGCAGGAACCGCACCACCGCACCATGACGCCCGCCCAGTTCCAGGATCAGTCCACGCTTCAGGCATTCGCGTTGCACCAGCGGCGCCAGACGCGCAAACGCCGGTGGATGGCCGAGTGCGTCCGGCGTGCCGTTCGGATCGACCAGTTCCACACCGAGCATCAGGCCACGACCGCGAATGTCGCCCAACTGCGGGAAGTCGCGCTGCAGGATGTGCAGGTGCTCGCTCAGGCGTGCGCCCATGGCGGCGGCGTGTTCGCAGACGTTGTTTTCGACCAGATAACGCATCACTGCGGAACCGGCGGCCATCGCCATCTGATTGCCACGGAACGTACCGGCGTGTGCGCCCGGCTGCCAGGTATCGAGCCAGTCCCGATAAACCACCACCGCCAACGGCAGACTGCCGCCGATGGCTTTGGACAGCACCACCACGTCCGGGGTGATGCCGGCGTGCTCGAAGGCAAACATCTTGCCGGTACGGGCGAAACCGCTCTGGATTTCGTCGACGATCAACGCGACGCCGGCCTTCTCGGTGATGCGGCGCAGACCGCGCAACCACTCGATGTCCGCCGGGATCACACCGCCCTCGCCCTGCACCGCTTCAACGATGACTGCCGCCGGCAATTGCACGCCGGCCTCGGGATCATTGAGCAGGTTTTCCAAGTAACTCAGGTTGGCCTTTACACCGGCCGCGCCACCGAGGCCGAACGGGCAACGGTAGTCATACGGGAACGGCATGAATTGCACGCCGTTGCTGAGCAGCGCGCCCAGCGGTTTTTTCGGCCCCAGGCTGCCCATCAGGCTCAAGGCCCCCTGGCTCATGCCGTGGTAACCGCCGGAGAACGACAGCACGGTGCTGCGTCCGGTGGCGGTGCGCACCAGTTTCAGCGCCGCTTCCACGGCGTCGGTGCCGGTCGGGCCGCAGAACTGGATTTTCGCTTCCTTGGCCAATGCTGGAGGCAGCAGGCCGAACAGGTCCTGAACGAACTGGTCTTTCACCGGTGTGGTCAGGTCCAGGGTGTGCAGCGGCAACTCATCGGCCAGCACCTGCTGGATCGCCTCGATCACCACCGGGTGGTTATGCCCCAGCGCCAGAGTGCCTGCACCCGCCAGGCAATCGATGAAGGTGCGCCCTTCGACATCCTCGACGTACAGGCCTTTGGCGCGTTTCAGCGCCAGGGGAATCCGGCGCGGGTAACTGCGGGCATTGGATTCCTGCTGGCTCTGACGGGCCAGCAACGGCGATTGATTGAACTGATACAGCGTTTCAGCCGGCGTGGAGGCGATCCGGGCCGACGATTCTTCAATAAGGCTGGTGGCGACTGACATCTTTCGACCCCTCAATACGCTATGGATAGTGACCAAAACTGCACACCGGGCAAATGCGCGTTCCGGTTGCGGGGCGCACATGCAGGTTTTCCTGTTCTGGAAACGCACCAGCGTGTCGAGGATTTACACCCTTGATCGAATGTCAGGCCGACAATGCCAGCGGCTTGTGCATCGGCAGGGTCAAAACGCCGTCATGCGTGGAAGGAGACGCCGCTTCGCGATACCCCAGGCGCCGGTAGAACGCCTCGCCGGTGCGCGTGCTGGCGAGCGTGACGCAAGGCCTGCCACGAATCCTCAGCCAACCCTCGAGATCGCCCATCAGCGCGCGGCCCGCGCCTCGGCGAAACCACTCCGGCTGTACATGACAGAACGTGACCTCACCATTGGCGGCGGCCATGCCGACGCCGACCGGCTTATCGTGAAGAAGCGCGATATTCAGATAGAGATGCGGATCAGCGAGCCAGGCGCTGATTTGTTCCGCCGATTGTCGGCGGACCCAGCGGTCGACCAGTTGTGGATCGTTGCGATGATCGAGGGCGCAACCGACGCGGATCGAGCGTTCGAGGATCCGGCTGATGATGCCGGCGTCGGCGACTGTGGCGGGACAGATGTAGACGGGTGCTTCCATGGCGCTGTTTCCCTCAATCCATTGAGTCAAAGGCTGGGGCGACAATAACGTCGCGGCCGGCGGATGACTAATGGAGAGAGGTTACATTTGATGTGCCTGGCAAATGTCAGACCGGTTGCAGCGGCATGGTCAGCTCGACCCGCAAACCATCCGGGCGGCTGTCGAAATGCAGGGTACAGGCGCAGCGCTGAACGATGGCCTGGACAATCGCCAGCCCCAGTCCGCAGCCGGTGCTCTGGCCGTTGCGCCAGAAGCGCTGGGTCAGGTGTTGCAGATCATCCGGCGCAATGCCCGGACCATGATCGCGCACCACGAAACGCACACGATTGGCGCTGGTTTCCAGGCTCAGCTCCACCGCGCCGTCCGTCGGTGTATGACGCAGGGCGTTATCCAGCAGGTTGCGCAAGGCCGCGATCGACAGCACCGCCGGCATTTGCAGGGGCGCACCGGACAAGCGTTCAGGCAGGTGCAGCCTGATGCGCTGGCGCTGGTCGCTGGCCGAGTCCTGAATCGCCAGTTTCGCCACCTGCTCGGCGCTGCACTGCACGCCGTCGTCGAACGACAGACTGCCCTCGACCCGCGCCAGCAACAGCAATTGCTCAAGGGTCCGGTGCAGGCGGTCGGCGCCCTCCTCGGCCCGGGCCAGGGACTGATCGCGGGCATTGCCTTCGGTCATGCGCGCCACTTGCAGGTGGGTCTTGATCGCCGTCAACGGGCTGCGCAGTTCATGGGCGGCGTCACCGGTCAGGCGTCGTTCGCGCTCGATGGTCTTGCCGATGCGCTGGAACAGCTGGTTCTGGGTTTCCAGCAGCGGTTTCAGCTCGCTGGGGAATGACTGCAACTGCAACGGTTCGAGCGAATCGGCATTGCGGCGCATCAAGGCTTCGCGCAAACGGTTGAGCGGTGCCAGGCCCTGTCCGATCCCCAGCCACAGCAGACACAGGCAGCCGAGCAGCGCCACGCCCACCGGCACCGAGGCCGCCAGCAGGATCGACATGTTCAGGGCTTCGCGCTCGATCACCCGGTCAGCGGTGGTGATGCGCACATCGCCCCGGGCCAGAGTGAAGGTGCGCCACGGAGCACCGTCGATCATCTGGTCGTGAAAGCCCATTTTCTGCGCCTCCAGTGCCTGTTCCGGGTTGTTGTGGCTGCGGGCGAGGATCTCGCCACGCAACGAGCTGACCTGACAGGCCATGCCGCCGGGAATGTTCAGTTGTTCGGCGCTGAAGTGAGTGCCTTCGCCTTTGCTCGGGATTGCCGGCAATTGCTCCAGCAGTCCGGCGACCATCCGCGCCGAGGCCACCAGTCGCTGGTCGAGGGAAAACATCATCTGGTTACGCAGGTCGCTGAGCATCCAGGCAGCCGCCAGTGCCCAGATCAGCGCGAACGCGGCGCCGAGGGTCAGGCTCAGGCGCAGGCGCAGACTCATCACTTGTCAGGTTCTCCACCATCGGCCGGGCCCAGACGATAACCCAGACCACGCACGGTTTCGACGATGCCTTTGCCCAGTTTGCTGCGCAGGTGATGGATGTGCACGTTGAGGGCGTTGCTCTCCAGCTCATCGCTGAAACCGTAGACGCTGTCCTTCAACTGCTCGGTGGACAACACCCGGCCACGGTTGTGCAGCAGGGCTTGCAGCAGGGACTGTTCGCGGCGGGACAGGTCCACCGAACGGCCGGCCAACGTGGTTTCACGGCTGCTCGGGTCGTAGGTCAGCGCGCCGTGCTCGATCAGGTTGACGCTGCGCCCGGCCACCCGGCGCAGCAGCGTTTGCAGACGGGCGAACAATTCGCGCAGATCGAATGGCTTGAGCAGATAGTCGTCCGCACCGGACTGCAAACCATCGACACGGTCGGTGACCGAATCCCGCGCGGTGAGGATCAGCACCGGGATTTCCAGGCCTTGCTGACGCAATTGCTGCAGCAGCTTGAGGCCATCTTCGTCCGGCAGGCCGAGATCGAGCACCATCACGTCGAACTCGGCGACCTTGAGGATCGCCCGGGCCTTGGAGGCGGTGTTGACGTGTTCGACCGTCAAGCCCTGGGCCGTCAGCCCGGCGACGATGCCGCTGGCGATCAACTCATCGTCTTCGCAAACCAGTACGTGCATGGGAGCTCCATGAGAAAAAACACGAGTCAAGCAGGACAGGATTAAGCGGCAATTATGGGCACTGTTTGTGCCAAGGAAAAGCATGATCCCGAATCATACGACTATGAACAATGTCTTTTTCAACCCAAGCTGATGCACCGACAACTAAAAGCCAACAAACAACTTATCAACCCATCAACTTAAACCCGACACATAGAGCAACCAACAAGATAATGCACAGATGTTATTTACCGCGATAACCTTCCAACGCAACAAAAACAAATACCACCAAACGAACTCCACTTAATCAAGAAGAAAGATCAAATGTCCAAACTTAAAGATTTTGTAGCCATCGATTGGCGCTCCGGCACTGACCGTATTTATTTCTTCCTCAAAGATAACGACACCTATTCCCGCTACGACAATGGCGACGAAAAAATATCAGGTGATTATCCGCAACCGATCAAGGGCAACTGGGACGGGTTCGATGCCCATGCCAAGAACCTGCGATTCGGATTCACCCAAACACAGACGGGCGACAAGGATATTGCCTGGTTGTTCTTTTACAATGGCGACCGTCCATGGGTTTGTGCCTATGACCAGGACAAAGACAAGGTTGACGCGTTTTACAACCTTTCCAACTCTCTCTGGACGCCGATCCTGCCCTACTTTGAAAGAATCATCGCCGGCACATGGCTGGAAGCGCTCGGATACAAATCCCTGTTTCGCTTCCTGTTGGATGATGGAACTCATCTGACATTCGACACTATAAAGCAACAAATAAAGCACGACCCCACAGCGGTGTTACCCGGACTTGCACCTTATAAACATCGTCTTGTTACTGCGGCTCAAGTTGATCCCACTTTCAGCGACAACCTCTGGTACATCTTCCTGACCAATGACCAGTTCGTGACCTACAACATGCAAAAAGGCCGGGTCGAAGGAGGCGTGCACAATGTCAGTGGCAGATTCGCCGGGTTGACCCGGGGTCTCTGACTCCCCAAACCGTCTGCAACGCTGTAGCGTCGCGCAGGTTCGACGCATGGAAATGCCCGGTTAATCATCGGTTAATCGCCGCCGCCCATTGTGCTCATCACTTGCACAGGGACAAGGCTCCACCATGCGTCATTTTTTTCTATTGTTTGCACTGTTGATTTCGAGTCTGGCCCAGGCAGGGAATGATCCCTTTGCATCAAAACCGGAGTTCCTGCCGGTCGACAAGGCGTTCGTACTGACCTCGGAACGTCTGGATTCCGGTGAGACCCAGCTGTTCTGGCAAATTGCCGACGGCTACTACCTGTATCAGAAGCGCCTGAAGTTTGACGGGCTGGCAACGCAAAACGTCCCGGCCCTGCCCGAAGGCGAGTCCCACAGCGACGAGTATTTCGGCGAACAACCGGTTTATCGCCAGGGTCTGGAATTGAAGATTCCGGCAGCCGCCCAAGGCCAGATCAAGGTCAGTTATCAGGGCTGTGCCGACGCTGGTCTTTGCTATCCACCACAGACCCGAGTGATCGACCTCGGCGGCAAAGCCGCTGCAACGACAGATGAAGCGCCGGATCAAGCACTGGCCAGCGGCCTGCAACAGCACTCGCTGGGTTGGAGTCTGCTGGTGTTCTTCGGCTTGGGCCTGCTGCTGGCGTTTGCACCGTGTTCGTTGCCGATGCTGCCGATTCTGGCGGGCATGGTGGTGGGCAGCGGCGCCACGCCCCGTCGCGGTTTCGCGCTGGCCAGCAGCTATGTGATTTGCATGGCGCTGGTGTATGCGGCAATGGGTGTCATCGCCGCGCTGCTGGGAGCGAACCTTCAGGCCTGGTTGCAAAACCCATGGCTGCTCGGAACGTTCGCGGCGGTGTTCGTGATTCTGGCGCTGCCGATGTTCGGCTTCTTTGAACTGCAATTGCCGGTGGCCGTGCGTGATCGGCTGGAGCACGCCTCGCGCAGTCGCAGCGGCGGCAGCCTGGTCGGAGCGGGGGTACTGGGTGCGTTGTCCGGCCTGCTTGTCGGCCCGTGCATGACCGCACCGCTGGCCGGTGCCCTGCTCTACATCGCGCAAAGCGGCAATGCCCTGCACGGCGGCTTGATCCTGTTTGCCCTGGGCATCGGCATCGGCATCCCGCTGTTGGTGCTGGTGACGGTCGGCAATCGTTTCCTGCCGAAACCCGGCGCGTGGATGAACCTGCTCAAGGGCGTGTTCGGCTTCCTGTTCCTGGGTACGGCGGTGTTGATGCTGCGTCCGGTGCTGGACTCGTCGCTGTGGCTCGCACTGTGCGGTGCGTTGCTGCTGATCGCGGCCTACAGCGCCTGGAAACAGTCCGAAGGCTTCGGTCGGGTAGCCCAGTTGTTCGGAGCCAGCTCGCTGTTGCTGGGACTGTGGGGCAGCTTATTGGTCGTGGGTGCAGCAGGCGGCAGCGATGATCCGTTTCAACCGTTGCAGGTGTATAGCGCCGGACGCACCGGCACGGCTGCACCGAACGGTCATGAAGCGTTCATTACGATCAAGGATCCAGCGGCCCTGCAACGCGAACTCGACACCGCCAAAGCGCAGGGCCAGTGGGTGTTGCTCGATTACTACGCCGACTGGTGCACGTCGTGCAAAGTCATGGAGAAACAGGTGTTCGGCCAGGCGCGGGTGATGCAGGCCCTGAGCGATGTGCGCTTGCTCCGACTCGACGTCACCGCCGACAATGCCGCCAGCCGCGAACTGCTCGGCCGTTATAAAGTGCCGGGGCCACCGAGTTTCGTGTGGATCGGCGCCGACGGCGAAGAGCGCCGCAGCCAGCGCATCACCGGCGAGGTCGATGCCGATACTTTCCTGCAACGCTGGACCACCACCCGAGACGCCCGTTAATGCTGACCTTCACCCTCGGCACCTTTGCCATCGCACTCAACCACCTGCTGCTGATCAGCGCGCTGGCGCTGGCGACCTTCGTCGGCTGGCGGGTGGCCAAGCGCGGCGGTGACAACCCCGAGTCGGCGCTGTTCAGCCTGTTTCTGCTCGGCATGCTGGCGGCGCGCATTGCGTTTGTCGCTGTGTACTGGGGCCACTATCGCAACGATCTGTGGCAGATCATCGACCTGCGCGACGGCGGTTTTCTCGCCTGGCCGGGGGTGATCGTGCTGCTTCTCGCAGCGCTGTATCGTGGCTGGCGCCGGCCGGGTTTGCGTCGACCGCTGGGGTTCGGCGTGGTCAGCGGCGTGGCGTTCTGGGTTTTGGCGACCCTGTCGCTGAACATCTATGAGCAAGGCACACGCTTGCCGGACATCACCCTGCGCAACGCCGCCGGGGAAACCGTGACACTCACCGACTATCAGGGCGGGCCGCTGGTGATCAACCTGTGGGCCACCTGGTGCCCGCCGTGCCGCCGGGAAATGCCGGTGCTGGAAAACGCCCAGCAACAACGCCCGGACCTGACGTTCCTGTTCGTCAACCAGGCCGAAAGCATGCAAAGCGTCGCCACGTTTCTCGAAACCCAGGGCTTGAGCCTGAACAACGTGCTGTTCGACCGCAGCGGGCGTCTGGGCCAGGCCGTGGGTTCCATGGCCCTGCCGACTACGCTGTTCTATAGCCCGGACGGTCGCCTGCTGGGCAGCCATCTGGGCGAGTTGTCGAACGCCAGCCTGGCCCGCGCCCTGGAAAACTTCGACACCCCGGCTTCCAGCCCGAATCCGGCCACCTCTTCTTCAAGGAAACTGCCATGCCCCGCCTCCGCCACCTGCTGACGCTGACCATGAGCGCAGCCCTGCTGCACTTGCCGTCGGTCCAGGCCGCCGAAGAACTGCCTGAAGCGATCAAGAAAATCGAAGCCAAGGGCGCCAAGATCGTCGGCCAGTTCGATGCGCCGGACGGCTTGCGTGGTTACGCCGCGCAATACCAGAACCGTGGCATGGCGCTGTACCTGACGCCGGACGGCAAGCATGTGCTGCTGGGCAATCTGTACGATGCCGACGGCAACGATCTGAGCAGCGCGCCGCTGCAAAAACTGGTTTACGCGCCAATGGCCAAGGAAGTCTGGGCCAAGTTCGAGGCCAGCAACTGGATTCAGGACGGCAACAAGGACGCGCCGCGCACCGTGTACCTGTTCAGTGATCCGAACTGCCCCTACTGCAACATGTTCTGGGAACAGGCCCGCCCATGGGTCAAGGCCGGCAAGGTGCAGCTGCGGCACATCATGGTCGGCATCATCCGCGAAGACAGCCCGGCCAAATCCGCCGCCCTGCTCGCAGCCAAAGATCCGAGCAAAGCCCTGGAAGATCACGAGAAGGCTGGCAAGGCCAGTACCCTCAAGGCCTTGAAGGACATTCCGGTTGCCGTACAGACCAAACTCGCGGCGAACATGCAGTTGATGGAAGACCTGGAATTGCAGGCCACCCCGGCGATCTTCTACATGGACGACAAGGGCGAGCTACAACAACAGCAAGGCGCGCCGACGCCGGACAAACTGGCGAAGATTCTCGGCCCGAAATAAAAAACGCCCACGCAATGCGTGGGCGTTTTCGTTACTTCAGCTCAGCCAAAAATTTCAGCAGCGTGTCGGTCACAAACGGCGGATTCTCCAGATTGGAGATATGCCCCGCTTCCGGCACCAGCACACACGGGCAGCCAATCAACTCAGCCATTTCCCGTGCTTCCGACGGCGGGCGTGGTTTGTCCTGATCGCCGCAGACCACCAGCGTGGTGGCCGCATTCAACTCGCCCAGACGCGGCAACAGATCATCACGACCAAAGGTGATCCGCCCCATCGGCACGATGCTCTCGCGCAGACGTTCGGCCGGATAGCCGGCGAGTTTTGCGCGGAAATCCTGATACAGTGCCGACTCTTTATCGATGCCCGGACGGAAGAAGATCGGCACCACGATATCCAGCAGTGGCTCGGAGATTTCGCCGCTTTCCTCGATCTGTTTGAACAGCGAGAAATAATACTGACGAGTCGGTTCCGGCTCGACGCCGACGTAAGTGTCCATCAGCACCAGACCGTTGAGCCGCTGCGGCGCCGACAACGCCAGGCGCACGCCCCACATGCCGCCGACCGACAGCCCGACCAGCGTCACCCGGTCGATGTCCAGATGATCGAGCAAGGCCAGTGCCTGACGGGCGATGTCGTCCAGCGAAGCGGTGCCTTCAGGCAAGCGACCGGATTCGCCATGGCCCCACAGATCCAGTGCAATCACCCGATAGTGCGGCGACAGCGCTGCGATCTGCGGTGCCCACATGGCCTGGTCCCACAGGTAGCTGCCGGCCAGCAACACCGCCGGGCCCGTGCCTTGATCAATGTAGTGAAGCGCCTGCCCGTCAACCGTGAAAAAAGGCATCGATAACCCCCATGGCAAAGAAACTGGAGCCCGCAGACTGAGCGGGCCGGCCTCGGCAGTCAATGATATGAAAGGATTACAAAGCCCGACCTGCGACAACGGCTACAGAGAAAAACACGTTTTCTGTAGCCGTTGTCGCAGGCTGTGTTTTACAGCCCTTCCAGCTCAGCCATCAGATCATTGAGACGATCAACCTTCTCCTCGGTAATGTCGCTGGCTGCCAGTCCTTCGATGTACCCGGCCAGTTCCTCCACCGTGCTGCACTCGAACATCGCTCGCAGCGGCACGTCCCGTTGCAGGGCTTTCTGCACCCGCGAGGCGATTTGCGTGGCGAGCAGCGAGTGGCCGCCGAGTTCGAAGAAGTTGTCGCGTACCCCGACCTTCTCGACCTTCAGCACCTCGGCCCAGATATCGGCCAGGGTCTGTTCCAGTTCGCTGCGCGGCGCCAGGTAATCCTGGCTCTGCAACTGGCCGATCTCCAGCGCCGGCAGGGCCTTGCGGTCGAGTTTGCCGTTGGCGTTGAGCGGCAACCGGTCGAGCCACAACCAGTGCAGCGGCACCATGTATTCCGGCAGTTCGGCGCGCAGGCGCTGCTTGATCCGTTCCAGGCGTTCGCTTTGGTTCAGTGCAGAATCTGCGGCCACCAGGTAGCCGACCAGATGCTTGCCGTTGACGCCTTCCTGCACGCCGACCGCCCCGTCTCGGACTTCCGGTTGCTCATGCAGACGCGCCTCGATTTCACCCAGCTCGATCCGGTAACCGCGAATCTTCACCTGATGGTCGACCCGACCGACGTATTCCAACACACCGTCACTGCGGCGGCGCGCCAGGTCACCGGTGCGATACAGACGCTCGCCCGGCGCACCGAACGGATTCGGCACGAACACCGGCGCGGTGCGCAGCGGATCGCTGACATAACCGCGACCGACTCCGGTGCCCGCCACGCACAACTCACCTACCGCACCCAACGGCACCAGATCCAGCGCGCCATCGAGCAGGTACAGCAAGTTGTTGTCGGTCGGCGTACCGATCGGCAGGTAACTGCCGCGAGTCGAGGCCATATCGACGCGGAAGAATGCCACGTCGTCCGAGCATTCCGCCGGGCCATAGGCGTTGACCAGACCGATCTGCGGATAACGCAGCAGCCATTGGTGCGCCAGTTCCGGCGGCATTGCTTCACCGGTCGGCAGCATCCAGCGCAGCCCGTCGAGGCTAAGGCGATCGGAAGCGAGCATGCCCTGGATCAGCGACGGCACGCTCTCCAGCACGGTGATGCCCTGCTGTTGCACATGCACCAGCAAACCTTGCGGATCGTGGGCGATGGTGTTCGGCACGATGTCCACCCGTGCCCCGAACAGTGGCGCGGCGAGGAATTGCCAGACCGAAATGTCGAAGCTTTGCGAAGCGGTCTGGGCGATCACATCGGCGTCGCTCAGGTTCAGGTACGGCACTTTGCTCAACTGGTTGTTGAGCATGCCGCGCTGCTCGACCATCACGCCTTTCGGCAACCCGGTGGAACCCGAGGTGTAGATCACGTAGGCCAGATTGTCCGGGCCGCTGAAGATCCCCGGATTCGCCGACGACACCGCGCCGGCCTGAACCTCTTCCCACACCAGCAAGCGTGGACGGTTGGCGCAGCTGAATTCGTCCAGCAAGGTCGTCGCCTGTTCACGGCAAGCCTCGGTGCATACCAGCACCGGCGTGCGGCTGAGCTCGATGATGCGTTGCAGACGCTGACTCGGCAGGCCCGGATCCAGTGGCAGGTAACCGGCACCGGCCTTGAAGCTGCCGATGATCATGCCCAGCAGATCCAGATTCCGTTCTCCCAGCAGCGCCACCGGTTGATCCATCTGCACCCCGGCCGCGACCAGTGCATGGCCGAGACGGTTGGCGTTCTGGTTCAGCTCGGCGTAGCTCAGTTGCTGATCGAGGCAACTGGCGGCAGTGCGTTGCGGATGTTGCGCGACCTGGGCTTCGAACAGCTCGACGTAGCTCTGCTCCAGCGGATAGTCGTGCTCACTCTGGTTGCAGCCGTGAAGCAGGAAGTCCTGTTCCTCTTGGCCAAGCAGCGGCAGGTCGGCCATGTCGCCATGGAAGCCGTCGACCAGCGCCAGCAGCAGACGCTTGAACTCGCCGAGCATGCGCTCGATGGTCGACTCGTCGAAGTAACGCTGGTCGTAAGACAGATGCAGACCGAGGTCATCGCCCGGATAGCAAACCGCCGTCAGCGGGAAGTTGGTATGGGTACGGCCCGAATCCGAGGTCGCGTTGAGGCTCTGCGCACGGTCCAGTACCGAGACTTCCACCGGGGCGTTTTCGAACACGAACAGACTGTCGAACAGCGGCTGGCCTTTCGGCAGTTCGCTCTGTTCCTGGATGTTCACCAGCGGCAGGTATTCGTACTCGCGCAGTTGCATGTTGCTGTCGAGCAGACCGCTCAGCCACTGACGCACACTGGCGCGCTGATCGTCCGCCGGGATCTGCACCCGCAGCGCGATGCTGTTGATGAACAGACCGACAGTGCGCTGCATCTCCGGCATCTCCACCGGGCGCCCGGCCACGGTCACACCGAACAGCACGTCGCGATCACCGCTCATGCGGCGCAGCACCAGTGCCCACGCTGCCTGGGCGAAGGTGTTGATGGTCAGTTGATGGGCCTGGGCCAACTCACGCAGACGGGCGCCGTCCTCGACATTCAGTCGGGTGTAGCGGTCGCCGACGATCATGCCGCCGCTTTCGCCGGCATGTTCACGCAGGAACGGACGGTCGCTCGGGATCGGCGTGGTGCGCTCGAACCCTTGCAGGTTCTGCTGCCACCACTGGCGCGCCTCGGCCAGGCTCTGACGTTGCAGCCAGCCGATGTAATCGCGGTAGCGCGGCGGCACTGCCAGTTGCGCTTCGCGACCTTCGCCGAGGGCGGTGTAGATCTCGAAGAAATCGTTCATCAGCAGCGAACGGCACCAGGCATCGATCAGGATGTGGTGGTTGCTCATCATGAACCAGTAGCGCGCCGCGCCGACCTTGATCAGGCGCAGGTGGAACGGTGCCTGATTGAGCAGATCGAAACCGGCCTCGCGCTCAGCCTTGAGCAGCGCTTGCAGCTTCGGTTCCTGCTCGGCGTCAGCGATGGCGCTCCAGTCCAGGTATTCGATCGGCGTGCGACCCGGTGTATGGATCACTTGCAGCATGTCTTCGCCGACGTTCCAGCAGAACGACGCACGCAGCGCTTCATGACGGGCGACCACCGCTTGCCACGCCTGGGCGAAACGCTCGGGGTCGAGTTCACTGTTGATGCGATAGCGATCCTGCATGTAGTACAGACCGGTGCCCGGTTCGAGCAAGGTGTGCAACAGCATGCCTTCCTGCATCGGCGTCAGCGGGTACACGTCTTCGATGTGCGCCGCCGGCACTGGCAGTGCATCAAGTTGCGCCTGGGTCAGTTTCGCCAGCGGGAAGTCCGACGGCGTCAGGCCGCCGGCCTCGTCCTGCAGGCAATGTTCGATCAGGCTCTGCAACTCGCCGAGATAAGCATCGGCCAGCTCGTTGATGGTCTGCGCGTCGTAGCGTTCGGCGCTGAAGGTCCAGCGCAGCAGCAGTTCCCCGCCGTACACCTGACTGTCGACGCTCAACTCGTTCGGCAACGGTGCATGCGGATCGTGGGCAGCACCGACCGATTCATCCAGCGGACGGAACAGCGCATCGCTGCCGAAACTCTGGTCGAACTGGCCGAGGTAGTTGAAGGTGATCGGCGCGTTCGGCAATGCCGCCATGCTTGCGCGGCTGGCGTCATCGGCGAGATAACGCAGCACGCCATAACCCAGGCCTTTGTGCGGAACGGCGCGCAGCTGTTCCTTGATCGCCTTGATCGAAGCACCCTGCCCCGCGGCTTCTTCGATGTTGTGCGGGGTCAGGCGCAGCGGATAGGCGCTGGTGAACCAGCCGACGGTGCGGGTCAGGTCGATCTCGTCGAACAGGGTTTCGCGGCCGTGGCCTTCCAGTTGAATCAGCGCCGAGGGCTGACCACTCCAGCGGCACAGCACGCGGGCCAATGCGGTCAGCAACAGGTCGTTGACCTGCGTGCGGTAAGCGCTCGGTGCCTGTTGCAACAGTTGCCTGGTGCGCTCGGCATCCAGACGCACGCTGACGGTTTGCGCATGGCGATTCTCGCGACCGCCCTCAGGACGTTCGCACGGCAAATCGGCAGTCGGACCGGCCAGTTGCGCTTGCCACCAGCTCAGTTCTTCACGCAGTGATTCGCTGCCGGCGTAAGCCTGCAAACGCGCCGCCCAGTCCTTGAAAGCGCTGGTTTTCGCCGGCAGTTTCACCGACTGATCGGCGTCGAGCTGGCGATATACGGTTTGCAGATCGTCGAGCAGAACGCGCCACGACACACCGTCGACTACTAGGTGATGGATGGCGATGAACAGCCGTTGCTGGCCGTCCGGCCCATCCACCAGCACCGCACGCAGCAACGGGCCTTGGGCAAGGTCGAGACTGCGCTGGGCATCAGCAAACAGTGCAGCACACTTGTCCATCGACGGTACGCGGACTTGCCACAGCACGGCGGCATCGGTGACCGGTTGATGGGTTGCCTGCCATGCGCCGTTGGCCTCGCTGAAGCGCAGACGCAGGGCGTCATGCTGCTCGATTACCGCCAACAGCGCTTGCTCCAGACGATGCGGTTCCAGCGCCACGGTAGGCTCCAGCAGCAATGCCTGGTTCCAGTGCTGACGCTCGGGAATCTCGGTGTCGAAGAACCAGTGCTGGATCGGGGTCAGACGCGACTCGCCCGTCACCAAACCTTGCTCGGCGGTCACGGTTTCACTGTGGCTGGCGACAGCGGCCAGGGTCTGCACGGTCTGGTGTTGGAACAGATCACGGGGGCTGAAGTGAATACCCTGCTGGCGCGCCCGGCTGACCACTTGAATCGACAGGATCGAGTCGCCGCCCAGTTCGAAGAAGTTGTCGTTCAGACCCACCTGCTCGACGTTGAGCACTTCGCACCAGATCTGCGCCAGGTTTTGCTCAAGCTCGTTGCTTGGCGCCACGTAATCCTGACGATTGAGCTCCGGATCCGGCGCCGGCAACGCGCGGCGATCGAGCTTGCCGTTGGCGGTCAGCGGCATGCTCTCCAGCAGAATCAGATGGGTCGGCACCATGTAGTCCGGCAATTGTGTTTTCAGGTGCGCCTTCAGGGCTTCGCGCAGTTCGGCCTGCTCGGCTTCGCCGCGCGAAGCGACCTCGGTCACAAGATAGCCGACCAGTTGCTTGCCGCTCGGCGCATCCAGCGCCAGCACCACCGCTTCGCGGATCGAATCGTGATCGAGCAGGCGGGTTTCGATCTCGCCCAGCTCGATCCGGAAACCACGGATCTTCACCTGATGGTCGATCCGCCCGAGGTATTCCACCAGACCATCGGCACGCTGGCGCACCAGGTCGCCGGTGCGGTACATGCGCCCGCCATCGGCGGCAAACGGGTCGGCGACGAAACGTTCGGCAGTGATGCCCGCACGCTCGTGATACCCCACCGCCAGACCGGCGCCACCGACGAACAATTCACCGGTCGCGCCTTGTGGCACCAGCGCCAGATCGGCGTCGAGAATGTAGGCCACGCGATCACCGATCACGCTGCCGATCGGCACACTGCCGGCGCCCTCTTCCAGCACTTCCGGCGCCAGACTGGCCAGCGGCATGACCACGGTTTCGGTCGGGCCGTAGGCATTGAAGAACAGGCTCGGTTTGAACGCCGCGCGAATTCGTTGCAGGTGTTCGCCGGTCAGCGCTTCGCCGCCAGTGATGATCATGCGCACCGGCAGGATGTCGTTTTGCGTCGCAAGGAACTGCGCCAACTGGCTGCCGTAGCTCGGGGTGAAACCGAGAATATTGATCCGATGTTCGCGGATCAGGCCGCAGATTTCTTCCGCATCCCACTGACCCTGCGCACGCAGTACCACCTGCGCACCGCTGAGCAGCGGCACCAGCAGACGCTCGGTGGCGGCGTCGAAGTTGATCGAATAGAAGTGCAGTTCGCAGTCGTCCGGACGCATGCCGAAGCGTTCGATCACAGCCTGGCAATGCATGGCGATTTCACCGTGGGACACCACCACGCCTTTCGGCTTGCCGGTGGAGCCCGAGGTGTAAATCAGATACGCCTGATGCTGCGGCAGGCTGATAAAGGGCAGCTCGGTGGCCGGGTAATCGGCCAGCACGGCTCTGTCGTCTTCCAGGCACCAGCGCGCCACGTTCGACGGCAGTTCGCCGAGGGCCTTGAACATCGCGCGGTCGCTGAGCAGCAGGCCGACGCCGCTGTCTTCGATCATGTAATGCAGACGGTCGAGCGGGTATTCCGGGTCCAGCGGCACATAGGCGCCGCCGGCCTTGAGGATCGCCATCAGGCCGACGACCATGTCCAGCGAACGCTCCAGCGCCAGGCCGACCCGCACTTGCGGGCCGACACCGCGTTCACGCAGGGCCCAGGCCAGACGGTTGGCGCGGGCATCGAGCTCGGCGTAGCTCAGGGTCTGCCCGGCGAAGGTCAGGGCTGGCGCATCTTTGCGCGCCAGCGCCTGCTCGGCGAACAGGTGATGGATGCACTGGTCGAGACGACGCTCACCCGGCTCGACCCCAAGGCTGTCGAGCAATTGCTGTTGTTCAGGTGCGTCGAGCAGCGGCAGTTCGCTGAGGCGTTGTTGCGGGTTGGCGATCAATGCTTCCAGCAGGTTGCGCCAGTGCTTGGCCATGCGCGCAATGGTCGGCTCGTCGAACAAGTCAGTGCTGTAAGTCAGGCAGCAACCGAGGCGATGGTCGAGGTCGGTGACTTCCAGGTTGAGGTCGAACTTGGTCGCCCGTGCATCGTTGGCCAGGTACTCGACAGTCATGCCGGCGAGCATGCGGCTCTGCTGGAATTCCCAGCGCTGCACGTTGCACATCACCTGGAACAGCGGGTTGTACGCGGCGCTGCGCGGTGGTTGCAAAGCTTCAACCAGATGATCGAACGGCAGATCCTGATGGGACTGGCCTTCGATCACGGTGTGACGCACTTGCTCGAACAATTCGCCGACCGACATCTGGCCGTCGACCTGGCAACGCAGCACCTGGGTGTTGAGGAACGCACCGATCAGGCCTTCGCTTTCCGGGCGGATACGGTTGGCCACCGGCGCGCCGATGCGCAGATCGGTCTGGCCGCTGTAGCGGTAAAGCAAGGTCGCAAGGGCGGCGGTCATGGTCATGAACAGGGTCAGACCGTTCTGCGCATTGAACGCCCGAACCCGTGCGGCGAGATCATCGCTGAGGTCGAAACGGAACAGCTCGCCCTGGTGACTCTGCACCGGCGGACGCGGACGGTCGCCCGGCAATTCCAGCAGCGGATGTTCGCGGCCCAGTTGCGCGGTCCAGTAGTCGAGCTGACGCTGACGCTCGCCGGATTCCAGCCAGTTGCGCTGCCACACGCTGTAGTCGAGATACTGCACCGGCAGCGGTTCCAGCGGCGATTCGCGGTCATCGACAAACGCTTCGTACAGCGCGCTGAGTTCACGGGCGAAGATGTCCATCGCCCAGCCTTCGGTAACGATGTGGTGCAGGGTCAGGATGAAGTAATGCTCCTGCTCGGCGGTCTTGACCAGGCAGGCGCGCAGCAGCGGGCCGGTTTCCAGATCGAACGGCAGGTGCGCTTCGTCGTCGGCCAGTTGCTGGACTTTCTGCTCGCGCACATCGGCGGCGAGCTTCGAGAAATCCTTCCAGTCCATGCGCACGCCGGTCTCGGCATGCACTTGCTGACGGGCGACGCCATCGATGCTCGGGAACGTGGTGCGCAGGGTTTCGTGGCGCAGGATCAGCGCTTGCAGCGCCGCTTCGAAACGCCCGACATCAAGCACGCCCCGCAGGCGCGCCATGCCGCCGACGTTGTACGCCGGGCTGTCCGGCTCCATCTGCCAGAGGAACCACATGCGCTGCTGGGAATAGGACAGCGGCACCGGTTTGCTGCGATCAACCTTGTCGATCGGCGGCTGTTTGTTGGTGCGACCGCTGGCCTGAATCTGGCGGATCTGCTCAGCGAAATCACCCAGTTCGCTGTGCTCGAACAAGGCGCGCAGCGGCAGCTCGACGTCGCAGGCCTGGCGGGTGCGGGAGATGATTTGCGTGGCCAGCAGCGAGTGACCGCCGAGGGCGAAGAAGTCGTCGCGCAGGCCGACCTGTTTCAGACCCAGCACTTGGCGCCAGATCGCGGCGATCTGCTGCTCCAGCTCGGTGACCGGCTCGACGTGTTCGCGCACCTGCCATTGCGGTTCGGGCAAGGCGCGGCGGTCGAGCTTGCCGCTCGGGCTCAGGGGCATTGCGTCCAGGCGCATCAGTTGCGCCGGGACCATGTATTCCGGCAGCTCGGCAGCCAGTGCGGTTTTCAGGCGAGCGATTTGCCCGCCCTGAACTTCACCGGCATCAGTGGCGGTGAAGTAGCCGATCAGTTGCGGGCCGGCGACGGTTTCACGCACCAGCACGGCAGCCTGAGCGACGCCATCCTGAGCCAGCAGACGCGCTTCGATTTCTTCCGGCTCGACGCGGAAGCCGCGCAGTTTGACCTGCTGATCGAGACGGCCGAGGTATTCGATCACGCCATCATTCGTCCAGCGTGCGCGGTCACCGGTTCTGTACAGACGCGCGCCCTGCTCGCCCAGCGGATCGACCACGAAACGTTCGGCGGTCAGTGCCGGGCGACCGAGATAACCACGAGCCAGACCAATGCCGCTGATGCACAGCTCACCCGGCACACCGGCAGGCACAGGATTGAGATCGCTGTCGAGCACGCGGCAGACCACGTTGCCCAGCGGACGGCCAATCGGCGAACGCTCGCCATCCGCCACGCTGCAATGCCAGTGAGTGACGTTGATCGCGGTTTCGGTCGGGCCATAACGGTTGTGCAACTGCACCGCCGGCAGTTGCGCCAGCACGCGGTTGCGCAGTTCCGCCGGCAGCGCTTCACCGCCGGAGAACACACGACGCAGGCTGGTGCATTCGGCGCTCAAAGGCTCGTCGATAAACAGCGAAAGCAGCGGCGGCACGAAGTGCAGCGTGGTCACGCCATATTCTTGAACAAGCTGCGCGATGCGATGCGGATCGCGGTGTTCACCCGGGCCGGCGATCAGCAGACGCGCGCCGGTGATCAGCGGCCAGAAGCATTCCCACACCGACACGTCGAAACTGATCGGCGCCTTTTGCATCAGCACGTCGGTGTCGTTCAGGCGATAGGTGTTCTGCATCCATTGCAGACGTTCGGCCAACGCCGCGTGGGTGTTGCCCACGCCTTTCGGCTGGCCGGTGGAGCCGGAGGTGTAAATCACGTAGGCGAGGTTGTCGCCGTGCAGGTGCAGACCCGGTGCCTGGCTCGGCCAGTTTTCCAGGTGCAGGGTGTCCATGGCGATCACGCTGACGCCGTCGCTGGCCGGCAAGCGGTCGAGCAATGCAGTCTGGGTCAGCAGCAGTTCGACGCCGCTGTCGCTGAGCATGTAGGCCAGACGATCGGCCGGGTAATCCGGGTCCAGCGGCACGTAGGCGCCGCCGGCCTTGATGATCGCCAGCAGACCGATCAGCAGTTGCGGCGAACGCTCGGCGGCGATGGCCACGCACACGTCCGGGCCGACGCCTTTGTCGCGCAGGTAATGGGCGAGGCGGTTGGCCTGGGCGTGCAGTTCGGCGAAGTCGAGGCTGCCGCCGTCCCATATCAGGGCGGTGCGATCAGGGGTCTGACGGGCCTGTTCATTCAGCAGTTCCGGCAGCCATTGCTGAGCCGGCGTGCATGGGGCGACGCTCCACGCGTTTTGCTGAGTGTGTTCGGTGGCGGTCAGCAGCGGCAGGTCACCGATGGATTGTTCCGGACGTTCGCAGACAGCACGCAGCAGGTTGCTGAAATGTTCGGCGAGGTGTTCGATGGTCGAGGCGTCGAACAGTTCATCGGCGTAGTCGAAGGACAGCGTCAGGCGACCGTTGCGGTCTTCTTCACTGTGCAGTTGCAGATCGAACTTGGCCTCGCGGCTGTGCCACGGCAGTTCCTCAGCAAGCAGGCCCGGCAGACGCTTGAGCGCGCTCAAATCGCGTTGCTGATGGTTGAACATGACCTGGAACAAACCTTGTTCGCGGGCCTGCGGGAAGGCTTCGAGCAGTTGTTCGAACGGCAGGTCCTGATTCGCCTGAGCACCGAGTGCAGCCTGACGGGTTTGCGCCAGCAGTTCAGTGAACGGCAGACGCGAATCGACGTCGGCGCGCAGCACCTGGGTGTTGATGAAGAAGCCGATCAGGCCCTGGGTTTCCAGACGCGGACGGTTGGCGTTGGGTACGCCGATGCGGATGTCGCGCTGACCGCTGTAGCGATGCAGCAAGCTCTGGAACGCCGAGAGCAGCAGCATGAATGGCGTGGATTGATAGGCCTGGGCCGTCTGGCGAATGGCGTCGCTGAGGCTGATTCCCAGGCGAACACTGTGGCGGGCGGCGCTGTGCTTTTGCTTGGTAGAACGCGGATGGTCGGTCGCCAGCTCAAGGGTCGGATGCTCATCACCCAGCTGCGCTTTCCAGTACGCCAGTTGCCGCTCGCCCTCGCCTTGCGCCAGCCACTGGCGCTGCCAGCTGCCGTAGTCGGCGTACTGGGTTGGCAGCGGCGCGAGTTCCGCACGCTGGCCTTGGGACGCGGCGGCGTACAGGCGCGAAAACTCGTCGATCAACACGTTCAGCGACCAGCCGTCGGCGATGATGTGGTGCAGGGTCACCAGCAACTGGTGATCCTCGTCATCGAGGCGAACCAGCGTCACCCACAGCAGCGGGCCTTTCTCAAGATCGAACTGAGTGCGGGCTTCGTCTTCGCGGATCTGTTGTGCGCGGGCTTCACGTTCCCCGGCCGGCAGGTCGCTGATGTCGATCAGTTGCAGGTTGAACTCACCCGCTGCTTCGACCTGTTGCAGCGCCACACCGTCGCGCTCGAAGAAACGTGTACGCAGGGATTCATGGCGTTCGATCAGTTGCTGGAAACTGGCGCGCAGTGCGTCTTCGTCCAGTTCGCCACGCAGGCGCAGGGCGCCGGGAATGTTGTAGGCGCTGCTCTGCGGGTCGAGCTGCCAGGTGATCCACAGACGGTTTTGTGCCAGGGATTGCGGCAATGCTTCGGTACGCGACAACGCGGTGATTTCGCCTTGGGCGCTGCCTCCGTCCTGTTGCTGTTGCGCCACAGCGGCGGCGAAGGCGGACAGGGTCGGCGCTTCGAACAGCAGGCGCAGGTTCAGCTCCAGGCTCAGTTCTTCACGGACCTTGGCGATCACCTGAGTCGCGGCAATCGAGTTGCCGCCGAGCAGGAAGAAGTGATCGTCGGCGTTGACCTGTTTGACGTTGAGTTGCTCGGCCCAGATCTTGCCGACCAGGGCTTCCAACTCGGAGGCGGACGCGGTCGACTCGCTGGTTTCAGCGGTGGCCGACGGGAACACCGCGTAACTGTCGAGGCTGCCATCAGCCAGGCGATTACGGCAGGCCGAACGTTGCAGCTTGCCGCTGGAGGTCTTCGGCAACGCACCCGGATTGAGCAACACCACCACGCTCGGTGCTTCCTGATACGCCTCGGCAACCGCCTGGCGAATGGCTTTGATCAGCGCTTCAGGCGGGAGGATTTTCTGCACGCTGCGGCTGATTTCCGCCGCGATGCCGATGCCTTCTTCGCCATTCTGATTGACCGCGAACGCGGCGACGCGGCCCTTGCGAACCACCTCCACTTCGTTCTCGACCGTCTTTTCGAGGTCCTGCGGATAGAGGTTGTGACCGCGCACGATCAACATGTCTTTCAGACGACCGGTGATGAACAGCTCACCGGCACGAATGAAGCCCAGGTCGCCGGTACGCAGCCAGGTCTGGCCGGCGTGCTGGACAAAGGTCTTGGCGCTGGCTTCGGGGTTGCGCCAGTAGCCGTGGGCGATGCTCGGGCCGGTTGCCCAGACTTCACCGACGGCGTTGTCGGCCAGTTCTTCGAGGGTGTTCGGCTCGACGATCAGCACCGCATGATCGGGCTGGCTGATGCCGCAACTCATGATCGGGCTGCCCTCGCCCGGCTCGGCGCGGTTTTGCGCCAGGGCCTGATCGTCCACGCGCAGTGCAGGAATCCCTGTGCCGCGCGGTGTGCCGGCGACGAACAGGGTCGCTTCAGCCAGACCGTAGGACGCCATGAAACTGCTTTCGCTGAAACCGCACGCGGTGAATTTCTCGGCGAAGCGCTCGAGGGTATCGAGACGGATCGGCTCGGAGCCGGAATAGGCCACGTGCCAGCGGCTCAGGTCGAGGCGTTCCAGCGCCGACTCGCTGACCCGCTCGCTGCACAGACGATAGGCGAAGTCCGGGCCGCCGCTGATGGTGCCGCCGTATTGGCTGATCGCTTCGAGCCAGCGCAACGGCCGGCCGAGGAAGTACGCCGGCGACATCAGGATGCACGGCACACCGCTGAAGATCGGTTGCAACAGACCGCCGATCAGGCCCATGTCGTGGTACAGCGGCAGCCAGCTGACGATCACGTCGTCCGGGTTCACGTCGATACCGAAACCGTGGCGAATCAGCAGTTCGTTGGCCACCAGGTTGCCGTGGCTGACTTGCACGCCCTTGGGCAGCGCGGTGGAGCCGGAGGTGTATTGCAGGAAGGCGATGTGGTCTTGGGGCAAGGTCGGTTCGACCCAGCGCTCAGCCAACGAAGCGTCGAGTGTGTCGACGCACAACAGCGGCGGCGCGCCTTCGATTTGCTGCAAGGCGTCGCGCAGGTCGGCGCTGGTCAGCAGCAGACGCGGTTCGGCGTCGGCGATGATCGACAGCAGGCGTTCCTGATGGTGACGCTTGGCCGATTCCGGCGGATAGGCCGGCACCGCGATCACGCCCGCGTACAGGCAACCGAAAAATGCCGCGACGTAATCCGGACCGCTCGGGAACAGCAACACCGCGCGATCACCTAATCCGGCCTCGGTCTGCAACGCTGCCGCGATGGTGCGCGCGCGCTGATCGAGTTCGCGATAACTGAGCACCACAGCCTGTTCCTCGGTTTCGGCGAGAAAGCGCAGGGCCAGCCGATCCGGCGTCAGGGCCGCGCGGCGCTGGAGGGCTTGGACCAGGGTGCTGGGGAGTTCGAACGCGTCGGTCATGAGGTTTCCTGCCTGAATTCGGCTTGCTGGTGGAATCGGGTTGGCTGCGGCATGCCCGTGCAAGGCATGCGGGACACGGTCTTCGCCGACCGTGCAAGGCATTGGAATGCGGTAGGTCCGGGGCTGCGTACCCGGATCCATTCACCAATGAGAACGGATGACGTCTTGAAATAATTAGTCGGCAGGCTGGATCGCCAACGGGGCTGGGCGCTTGGACAAGTGCGGCGGCGTGTCGCAGTTCTCGGATCGCACTGTTATGGATCATTAGTTCTCTTTCTCAATTGACAATCATTATCATTCAACATAATTTGTCGCTCGATGTGTAGGACGGCCCCGTCCCCCAGGCGTCCCACTAACCTATTGGCAGCAAGGTGATTTCCATGACGGAACAAGTATCCACAAGCAGGTGCGATTCACCGCTACTTCAGGCATTCGTCGACAATCGACTGATTCTGGTCAAGATTGCAGCCCGCATTACCGGCTGCCGGTCACGCGCCGAAGATGTGGTGCAGGATGCGTTCTTCCGACTGCAATCGGCACCGCCGATCACGTCGTCGATCAAGGCCCAGCTGAGTTATCTGTTCCAGATCGTGCGCAATCTGGCGATCGATCACTACCGCAAACAGGCGCTGGAGCAGAAGTACGCCGGCCCCGAGGAGGAAGGGTTGAACGTGGTCATTCAGGGCGCTTCGCCGGAAACCTCGCACATCAACTTCTCGACCCTGGAACACATCGCCGATGCGCTGACCGAGCTGCCGGTTCGCACCCGCTATGCGTTCGAGATGTACCGTCTGCACGGCGTGCCGCAGAAGGACATCGCCAAGGAACTCGGCGTTTCGCCGACCCTGGTCAACTTCATGATTCGCGATGCACTGGTGCACTGCCGCAAGGTATCCGGCAGCCGCGCCGATGCAGTGTCCGCGAACCGCCGCTGACCTGAAACATAGCCAAAAAAAAGATCGCAGCCTTCGTTGAAGGGCTGCGATCTTTTTTGTTTTCAGCGCAATGTCACACCAGCGTGCACCGGTCGAAGAACCGCTCGCGCCCGAGGATCATCAGCGCCGCGCGCTTGTGCGGGAAGTCGAATTCCTTTTCGCAGTGGAAGCATTGGTTGTGCATGTGGCCGATCATCTTCGCGTTGTCGGCACGCGGTTCGGCGACGACGCGCTGAGTACGCGGATCATCCAGGAACAGGTAGTGCACCAGCGCCGACAGCCAGCTTGCCACTTTGTGCGGGCCGCGATGGTCCTCCTCCCCGACCAGCATATGAATGCCGCGATCATAATTGTCGGCATCGTAGAACGGCGCGATGCGATCTTCCTTGGCCCAGTAGGCTTCGAAATAGGCAAACGGCTGATCATCGAAACAACCGATCAGGCTCAGCGTGTGCGGATCGGCGTCGAGTTTGCTCAGGTATTCGCGATGCTGTTCGAGGCTGCCCTCTTCCTGCCAGAAACTGGCAACGCGCGGGCTGTTCTGCCAACGATTGAAGCGCGCCAGATCCTGCTCGATCTCCACCGTTCGCAGAGAAATCCAGGCACCGAGACGCGCATCGAAACGCCGATAAACTTCACCACGTGGTTTGACCGGTCGCAACGGATGGCGCTTGCCGTTACTGATGACCATCTGCTGCGGATAGCTGCCGCTCAGCGAGGTGCCGAGCCATGGTTGCGGCAGTTGCCAGAAAAGCGTGCGCTCGCAGCGGTATTCGCCCGCCACTTCAGTGGCCACCAGCAAACCGCTGAGCAAGGCTTCGGTTGGTGCCTGATCCAGTTGCCAGATCAATTGCTGTCGCGCCGGATCATGGGCAAACAACCAATAACAGGCCGCCCACAGCGCCTGGCCCGGGGGCAATGCGTAGCGTTCATCGACCTGGATCGGTCCCTGACCTTCACGATCAAGGCGCAGGCGAATCAGCGGTTGCCCGTCCAGGCTCAGGCTCAGACGGCTTTCGGTGGCATCGGCTACCAGTTGGCTGCCCGAAGGCAGGGCCAGGGCAGTCAGGTCATTCAGATTGGACATGGGTCGGGCTCACGATAATCGTCGACAGTTCAACGATGGGACGTGAGCCGGGGCGGGAAATTTAGGCCGGACGCGAAAAACCGCCGGTCATTGATGCGGCACCGGCACCACGGCAATCTTGTACGGATCGAAGATCTTCAGCATCTGCCCGTTGTCGCGCAGGCCTTGCAGCAGCTTGCCGAAGGCTTCGCCGGTGATCGGCGCCTTCGGACTGAGAATCGCGTAGTGGTGGTAGATCTGGTCGATGCGCTGGGACACCAGCAACTCGTCACGCACCTTTTCGTTGCGCAGCAGGTAATCGAACAGGTACGAGCGAGTCACCAACGCAATGTCTGCGCGCCCGCGCAAGACCATCAACAGGTTGCTGTCGTGGGAATAAGTCAGCGTGGCGCTGTAGGTTTCGGCGAGGTACTTGGGATCGGCGTTGAAATTGGCGAATTCGTAGTGATAGCCGCTGTACAGCGCCAGTCGTTTGCCCTTGAGATCGGCGAAGTAATTCTGCTGGCGACCGGGCTTGTTCTGCGCGACGAAAATTTCCGCGTCCTCCAGACCCATGTCGACGGTGGTGTGGGGGATGTCTTTCCAGCCCCACTCCGGGTTTTCGAAGATCGCCATGTCGGTGCGGCCATCCTTGAAATCGCCGAACCGGCGAGGAATCGAAGTGGGCACCAGTTCGAAACGATAGTCGCTCTGGGCGCTGTTCAGGGCCGCGACCAGTTCCGGCAACAGGCCGGTGTCGGCGCCGTTTTCCGGGCGAATGGTGTAGGGCGGAAAATGCGCCGCGCCCACCCGAACCACTTGCGCCGCCGGAGCAGGCAATACCCATGATGCAGCCAGCGCTGTGAGCATCAGCCCGGCGGCCGTCCGAATTGGCGAAGACTTCAAAACACCCCACTCCCCGAAAAAGTACCGATCATTGCATTCAAGCTAGGCGGTTTCGCCCAGTTAGCCAGTTTCCCGCCCCGATAGAAAGCGCCTAGCGCTCTTCGAGCACCAGAATCAGCGCTTCTTCGGCCAGTTGATCCAGGCTCAGGCTGCCGCCGGCACGGAACCAGGTGGTGGTCCAGGACAATGCGCCCGTGAGAAAACGTCGGGTAATGAACACGTCGCCACGGATGAACCCCGCCTCTTTGGCCTCGCCCAGCACTTGCAGCCAGAGGTCCTCGTAGATGTCGCGCAGCGCCAGCACTTTGACCTGGCCGTCTTCGGACAGCGAGCGCCACTCATACACCAACACCGCCATCGCCTCGCCGCTGCCGCCCATGATCGACTGCAATTCGCAGCGGATCAGCGCCAGCACCCGTTCACGCACATCGGCGGCATCGGCAAGGGCTGCACGCATCAGCGCGGTGTTGTAGCGGATGGTTTCTTCCATCACCGCCCGCAGGATTTCATCCTTGCTTTTGAAGTGATGAAAGATGCTGCCGGACTGAATCCCCACGGCACCGGCCAGATCGCGCACCGTAGTGCGCTCGTAGCCTTTGTTGCGGAACAGGTGGGCCGCCACTTGCAGCAGTTTGCCGCGAGCGCTGTCCGGATCGGTCAGCTGGCCGGCATCGACCAGTTCACGCATGACCCTCAGGGCTTTTTGCTCGTCCACCCGTTCTCTCCTACAGTCGATCAGTCAAATGCGCCGTACGCCGCAGAAACGGCGGGGTTGCGCGGGCAATTTAAGCCGCCGGCGGAGACCAAGCAAGCGCTTGGGCAGAAGATAATTCCAGGCGTTTACAAACCAAGCGCTTGCTTGGTAGTCTCGATGCACTTCTGTCACAGGTTCCTGAGTCGGAGATCAAAATGCCCACCACGGTTCGCATCGGATGCGCCAGCGCATTCTGGGGAGACACCTCGACCGCCGCCGCGCAGCTTGTGGCCGCAGGACAGCTGGATTATCTGGTCTTCGACTACCTGGCCGAAATCACCATGTCGATCATGGCCGGCGCGCGCATGAAGGACCCGCAGGCCGGGTTCGCAGGAGACTTCATCGAAGTCCTCACGCCTCTGCTGCCGCAACTGGCCGAACAGAACATTCGCGTCATCAGCAATGCCGGCGGGGTCAATCCCAAGGCCTGCGCCGCCGCGTTGCAAGCGGCCTGCGACAAGGCCGGCGTAGCGCTGAAAATCGCCGTGCTGTCGGGCGATGACCTGCAACCGCACTTCAAACAACTCGCCTCCCAAGGCATCACGGAAATGTTCAGCGGCGCCCCGCTGCCGCCGATGTGCGTGTCGACCAACGCCTACCTCGGTGCGCCGGGCATCGTCGAAGCGCTGCGTCTGGGCGCCGACATCGTCATTACCGGCCGGGTGGTCGACAGCGCAGTGATCAGCGCCGCGCTGGTGCACGAATTCGGCTGGTCGTGGCACGACTACGACAAACTCGCGCAAGCCGCCCTGGCCGGACACATCATCGAATGCGGTGCGCAGTGCACCGGCGGCAACTTCACCGATTGGCGCGACGTACCGGATTACGAACACATCGGTTTCCCGATCGTCGAAGTCAGCGCCGACGGCCAGTTCATCGTCAGCAAACCCGAAGGCTCCGGTGGGCTGGTCACACCGCTGACCGTCGGCGAACAGATGCTCTACGAAATCGGTGACCCTCAGGCCTACCTGTTGCCCGATGTGGTCTGCGATTTCAGCCAGGTCAAACTCCAGCAACAAGGCAAAAACGCCGTCCGGGTCCACGGCGCCAAAGGCTTGCCACCCAGCGACCAATACAAAGTCAGCGCAACGTATCCGGACGGTTTCCGTTGCACCGCCAGTTGCCTGATCGCCGGCATCGATGCCGTGGAAAAAGCCCGGCGCGTCAGCCAGGCGATCCTCGACAAAACCTCGGAAATGCTCGACCAGAAAGGCCTCGGACCCTACACCGAAACCCACGTCGAACTGCTCGGCAGCGAAGCCACCTACGGCCCTCACGGCCAGCGCCGGGACAGCCGCGAAGTGGTGATCAAACTCGCCGTGCGCCACCCGAACAAACAAGCCTTGATCCTGTTCTCCCGGGAGATCGCCCAGGCCGCCACCGGCATGGCGCCGGGACTGACCGGCATCGTCGGCGGACGGCCAACGGTGTATCCGCTGATCCGGCTGTTCTCGTTCCTGATCGACAAAAGCGCCTGCACTTTGCAGATCGACATCGCCGGCGAATCTCACCCGTTCGCCGTGCCCGCGCCCGCCGCCCTCGACAGTCAGGATCTGCCCCTGCCCCATGAAACGCCCAAACCTCAAGACCGTGCCGACGCCAGCGTGCCGTTGGTGAAACTGGCCGTGGCGCGCTCCGGCGACAAGGGCAATCACAGCAACATTGGCGTCATGCCACGTCGTCCTGAATACCTGCCGTGGATCGCCGAGGCGCTGACCCCGGCAGTGATCGTGGACTGGATGAGCCATGTCCTCGACCCGATTCACGGTCGGGTCGAACGCTGGTATCTGCCCGGCACCCACAGCCTCAACTTCCTGCTGGAAAACGCCCTAGGTGGCGGCGGCGTGGCGAGCCTGCGCATCGACCCGCAAGGCAAGGCCTTCGCCCAACAACTACTGGAAATCCAGATCCCGGTGCCGCAGAGCATCGCCGAACAGTTCGACTAGAGGATTGGCACCATGGCGTTCGAATCGATTTTCCGGGCTGATCTGTTCAGCGGCCAGACCGTCATCATCACCGGCGGCGGCAGTGGCATCGGGCGTTGCACCGCCCATGAACTGGCGGCGCTCGGGGCTACCGTGGTGCTGGTCGGGCGCAAGCCGGAAAAGCTGCAAACCGTCGCCGCCGAAATTGCCGAGGACGGCGGTCGGGCGCACTGGAAGGCCTGCGATATCCGTGACGAAGAAGCGGTGAAGGCGCTGATCAGCGAACTGATCCGCGAACACGGGCCGATCCACGGACTGGTCAACAATGCCGGTGGCCAGTACCCGTCGCCACTGGCTTCGATCAATCAGAAAGGTTTCGAAACCGTGCTGCGGACCAATCTGGTCGGCGGTTTCCTGATGGCCCGGGAAGTGTTCAACCAGTCGATGAGCAAACACGGCGGCAGCATCGTCAACATGCTTGCCGACATGTGGGGCGGCATGCCCGGCATGGGCCACTCCGGCGCCGCGCGCTCGGGCATGGACAACTTCACCAAAACAGCGGCGTTCGAATGGGGTTATGCCGGCGTTCGGGTGAATGCGGTGGCGCCGGGCTGGATCGCTTCCAGTGGCATGGACACTTATGAAGGCGCGTTCAAGGCCGTGATCCCGACCTTGCGCGAACACGTGCCGCTCAAACGCATCGGCACCGAATCGGAGGTCAGCGCGGCGATCGTGTTTCTGCTCAGCCCGGCTGCCGCGTTCATCAGTGGCAGCACCTTGCGCATCGACGGCGCAGCCAGTCTGGGCAGTCGCGCCTGGCCGCTGCACAAGGCGACCCACAGCGAATCCTTCAACGGTTTTCACCGGGCCTACATGCCCGACGTCTTGAAGGACAAGGAGTAAGCCATGCCGCAGATCCAGTCCCAACTCGACCCGCACAGCGAAGCCTTCGCCCGCAACCGCGCAGCGATGCTCGCGGCTATCGAGCAAGTCCAGCAGCTCGAACAGAATCTGCTGAACAAGGCTGCCGAGGCCAAACCGAAATTCGACAAACGCGGACAATTGCTGCCCCGCGAACGCCTGAATCTGTTGCTCGACCCGGGCGCACCGTTTCTCGAACTGGCGAGCCTGGCCGGCTACAAACTGCACGACGACAAGGACGGCAGCTCGGCCGGTGGCGGCTTGATCGCCGGCATTGGTTATGTGTCCGGCGTGCGCGCCTTGATCGTGGCGAACAACAGCGCGATCAAGGGCGGGACGATTTCCCCGTCGGGCCTGAAAAAATCCCTGCGCCTGCAACAGATCGCCCAGGAAAACAAACTGCCGGTCATCACCCTCGCCGAAAGCGGCGGCGCCAACCTCAATTACGCGGCGGAAATTTTCGTCGAAGGTGCACGCAGTTTTGCCAATCAGGCGCGGATGTCGGCCATGGGTTTGCCGCAGATCACCGTGGTGCACGGCTCGGCTACGGCTGGCGGCGCGTATCAGCCGGGGCTGTCGGATTACGTGGTGGTGGTGCGCGGCAAGGCCAAGCTGTTTCTTGCCGGCCCGCCGTTGCTTAAAGCGGCGACCGGTGAAGTCGCCACCGACGAAGAACTGGGCGGCGCCGAGATGCACGCGCAAGTCGCCGGCACCGCCGAATACCTGGCCGAAAACGATGCCGACGGCGTGCGTCAGGTGCGGGAAATCGTCAGCCTGCTGAACTGGAACGAGCAAATACCGTGGCTGCCCGAGCCGCAATTCAAGGAGCCGCTCTACCCCATCGACGAACTGCTCGGCCTGATCCCGGACGATCCGAAAAAACCCTACGACGTGCGCGAAATCATTGCGCGGATCGCCGACGAATCGCGCTTCCTGGAGTTCAAGGGCGAGTTCGATCAGCAGACCATTTGCGGACACCTGAAAATTCAGGGCCGCGCCTGCGGTTTCATCGGCAACAACGGCCCGATCACGCCCAACGGCGCGAGCAAAGCGGCGCAGTTCATTCAGCTGTGTGACCAGAGCCAGACGCCACTGCTGTTTTTCCACAACACCACCGGGTTCATGGTCGGCACCGAATCGGAACAGCATGGCGTGATCAAGCACGGTTCGAAACTGATCCAGGCCGTGGCCAATGCGCGGGTGCCGAAACTGACGATTGTGGTCGGCGGCTCCTACGGCGCAGGCAACTACGCGATGTGCGGGCGCGGGCTCGACCCACGCTTCATCTTCGCCTGGCCCAACAGCCGCACCGCCGTGATGGGTGGCGCCCAGGCCGGCAAGGTGTTGCGCATCGTCACCGAAGCCAAACAGCTCAAGGATGGCCTGGTGCCCGACCCGAAAATGCTCGACATGCTGGAGCAGGTCACCGCACAGAAACTCGACAGCCAGTCCACCGCCCTCTACGGCAGCGCCAACCTGTGGGACGACGGGCTGATCGATCCGCGCGATACCCGCACCCTGCTCGGTTACCTGCTGGACATCTGCCACGAAGCCGACATCCGCACGTTGCAACCCAACAGCTTCGGCGTCAGCCGGTTCTGATCGCCACGGACTAAAGGAGAACAATAAAAATGATCTTCACCCCGGAACACGAAGCCCTGCGCCGCACCGTCCGCCAGTTCGTCGAGCACGAGATCAACCCCCACGTCGACGAGTGGGAAAAGGCCGGGCGTTTTCCGATCCACGAGATTTTCCGCAAGGCCGGCGACCTCGGTCTGCTGGGGATTTCCAAACCGGAAAAATTCGGCGGCATGGGCCTGGATTACAGCTATTCGATCGTCGCCGCCGAAGAGTTCGGCACCATCCATTGCGGCGGCATTCCGATGTCGATTGGCGTGCAGACCGACATGTGCACTCCCGCCCTCGCCCGCTTCGGTTCCGATGAATTGCGCGAAGAATTTCTGCGCCCGGCCATCACCGGCGAGCAGGTCGGTTGCATCGGCGTCTCGGAAGTCGGCGCCGGTTCCGACGTCGCCGGGCTCAAGACCACCGCGCGCAAGGACGGCGACGACTACGTGATCAACGGTAGCAAGATGTGGATCACCAACTCGCCGAGCGCCGACTTCATCTGTCTGCTGGCCAACACCTCGGACGACAAACCACACATCAACAAATCGCTGATCATGGTGCCGATGAACACGCCGGGCATCAGCCTCAGTTCGCACCTCGACAAGCTCGGCATGCGCAGCTCGGAAACCGCTCAGGTGTTTTTCGACAACGTGCGCGTGCCCCAGCGCAATCGCATCGGCCACGAAGGCGCCGGGTTCATGATGCAGATGCTGCAGTTCCAGGAGGAACGTCTGTTCGGCGCGGCCAACATGATCAAGGGCCTGGAATACTGCGTCGACAGCACCATCGAGTACTGCAAGGAGCGCAAGACCTTCGGCAACGCGCTGATCGACAATCAGGTGATCCACTTCCGCCTCGCCGAATTGCAGACCGAAATCGAATGCCTGCGGGCGCTGGTCTATCAGGCCACCGAGCAATACGTGAAAGGCCAGGACGTCACCCGACTGGCCTCGATGGCCAAGCTCAAGGCCGGGCGTCTCGGCCGGGAAGTCAGCGACAGTTGCCTGCAATACTGGGGCGGTATGGGTTTCATGTGGGACAACCCGGTGGCCCGCGCCTACCGCGACGTGCGGCTGGTGTCGATTGGCGGCGGCGCCGATGAAATCATGCTGGGGATCATCTGCAAACTGATGGGCATCCTGCCGGGGAAAAAGAAATGAGCGCCCTGCCCGATTGCCAGACGCTGCTGCTGGAACGGCACAACGGCGTGTTGCACATCACCCTCAATCGCCCGGAAAGCCGCAACGCCATGAGCCTGCAGATGGTGGCCGAGTTGCGTTCTGTGCTGGCCGCCGTGCGCGATGACCGTAGTGTTCGCGCACTGGTGCTCAGCGGTGCCGGCGGGCATTTCTGTGCCGGCGGCGACATCAAGGACATGGCCAACGCCCGCACTCAGGGCAGCGATGCCTATCGCGAGTTGAACCGGGTGTTTGGATCATTGCTGGAAGAAGCGCAGCACGCGCCGCAAGTGTTGATCACGGTTTTGCAGGGCGCAGTGCTCGGGGGTGGTTTTGGGCTGGCCTGTGTCAGCGATATCGCCATCGCCGATCATCAGGCGCAATTCGGTTTGCCGGAAACCAGCCTCGGCCTGCTGCCGGCGCAGATCGCGCCGTTTGTGGTGCAGCGCATCGGCCTCACTGAAACCCGACGCCTGGCCCTGACCGCCGCCCGCTTCGACGGCCATCAGGCGCGGCGTCTGGGGCTGGTGCATTTTGTCGAGCAGGATCCACAGGCGCTCGCCGAGCGGCTGGATGAAGTGCTCGACCACGTCTTGTGTTGTGCCCCCGAAGCGAACGCCATGACGAAAAAACTGCTGCTGGCCAGCGCCGGCCAGCCGTCGAGTGAATTGCTGGACGAAGCCGCGCACTGGTTCAGCGCAGCGGTGACCGGTGCCGAAGGGATCGAAGGCACGATGGCGTTTGTGCAAAAGCGCAAACCCGGATGGAGCACCTGACCCTGTGGGAGCGGGCTTGCCCGCGATGAGGCCCTTCAATCCACCGCCAACATTCAGGAAAACCACCATGCCCGCCCTCCACAAAATCCTGATCGCCAACCGCGGTGAAATCGCCTGCCGCATCCAGCGCACCGCCCAGGCCCTCGGCTATCGCACGATCGCCGTTTTCAGCGACGCCGACGCCGACGCATTGCACGTGCAAATGGCCGATCAAGCGGTGAACATCGGCCCGGCGCCGGTGCAGCAGTCCTACCTGAACATCCCGGCGATCCTCGACGCCGCCCGGCGCAGCGGTGCCGACGCGATCCATCCCGGCTACGGTTTCCTCTCGGAAAATGCCGAATTCGCCCGGGCTTGCGAACAGGCCGGCCTGACGTTTATCGGCCCCAGCGTCGAAGCCATTGAACTGATGGGCAGCAAACGTCAGTCGAAAATCGCCATGCTCGCCGCCGGTGTGCCGTGCATCGCCGGCTATCAAGGCGCCGAGCAGGACGATGCGACTCTGACCCGTGAAGCCGAACGCATCGGCTATCCGTTGATGATCAAGGCCAGCGCCGGCGGTGGCGGGCGCGGAATGCGCCTCGTGCACCACGCCGAGGAGCTGGCGGCGCAATTGCGCACGGCCCGCTCGGAAGCCTTGAACGGTTTCGGCAGCGACGAACTGATTCTCGAACAGGCATTGATCGAACCGCGCCATGTCGAAGTGCAGCTGTTCGGCGATCATCACGGCAACCTGATCTACCTCGGTGAACGCGACTGTTCGATTCAGCGCCGTCACCAGAAAGTCATCGAAGAGGCACCGTGTCCGGTGATGACCGAAGAACTGCGCCAGGCGATGGGCGAAGCGGCGCTCAAGGCCGGGCGGGCGGTGAACTATGTCGGCGCCGGCACTGTGGAGTTTTTGCTTGATGCCGATGGCCGATTTTACTTTCTGGAGATGAACACCCGGTTGCAGGTCGAGCACCCGGTGACTGAATTGATTACCGGGCTGGATCTGGTGGCGTGGCAGCTTTCGGTTGCCGAGGGCCAGCCTCTGCCGCTGTCGCAAGCGCAGGTCAAACTCGATGGCCACGCGATGGAAGTGCGCCTCTACGCCGAAGATCCGGCCCAGGGTTTTCTTCCGCAGACCGGGCGTGTCGAAGCCTGGGCACCGGCACTGGATCGCGGTGCGCGGATCGATCACGGGCTGATCGAAGGCCAGTCGGTCTCACCGTTCTACGACCCGATGCTCGGCAAACTGATCGCCCACGGCGCAACCCGTGAAGAGGCCCGGCGCAAACTGCTGTGTGCGGTGCAGGACAGCGTGTTGCTGGGCGTGCAGAGCAATCAGCGGTTGCTCGCCAGCCTGTTGCAGCATCCGCAATTCATCAGCGGTGAGTTTGGCACCGGCTTCATCCCGCAGCACTTCGCAGATCACGATTGCCTGCACACCTATTCGCCCAGTGCCGAAGAGCTGGCCATCGCGACGGTGCTGTTTTACCAATCCGCCGCGCAGCAACACGGCGCCCCTTTGTCCGGATGGCGCAACAATGCCGGTGCGACGCTGCTTTATCGCATCGGTCTCGACGCCCGCGACTGGAACGTGCAACTGCGCGCCAGTCTGGACAACGTGTTTGAAGTGCAGGTCGCGGAACGTGTCATCCAACTCAAACGGGTCGAGCACACCGCAGGGGACATCACGCTGGAGATCGACGGCCTGCGCCAACGCCATGCCTATCGCCTGCGCGACGAGCAGCTCTGGCTGTTCACCCACCCCGGCAGCCTGCACCTGGTGGATCGAACTCACGCGGTGATCGACAGTCAGACCAGCGTCAGTTCCGGCACGTTGAAAGCCCCGATGGATGGCGCCATCATCGATGTGCTCGTCAGCGAAGGCAGCCCGGTCAGCAAGGGCCAGCTGCTGGTGGTGCTGGAAGCGATGAAAATGGAGCACCCGCTCAAGGCCGGCATCGACGGCGTCCTCAAGCGGGTGCAGGTCAAGGTCGGCGATCAGGTAAAAAATCGTCAGGTTCTGTTGCAGGTCGAGTAGTCGCCGCGCGCATCCGCAAGGTTTGACTACGCTCTGAATAATCAGGACGCGGAAATCAGGAACCCTGCGATGCCCCATTGGCTGGTCATAGATCTGGAAGCCACCACCGATGAGGGTGGCTGGCCGGTTACGGAAATGGAGATCATCGAGATCGGCGCGACCCTGGTGGATCGCGCCGGTCGCGAGCAGGATCACTTCCAGCGCTTCGTCAAACCGACGCGGCGCCCCTTGTTGACGCCGTTTTGCCGCGAGCTCACGCACATCACCCAGGCCAACATCGACGCGGCACAGCCGTTGAGCGACGTCTGGCCGGCCTTCGAGCGCTGGCTCGGTCAGCACCAGACACGCCTTGAAGGCTGGGCCAGCTGGGGCGATTACGACCGCAAACAGTTGCTTCAGGAATGGCAGCGCCTGCAACTCGACAGCGCCCTGAGCCGGGTGCCGCACATGAACCTCAAACAGCGCTTTGCCAAGGCCCGACGCCTCGAACGGCCGCTGGGCCTCAATGGCGCGCTGCAACTGGCGGGCATGCAGTTCACCGGCCAGCAGCACCGGGCGCTGGAAGATGCGCGCAATACCGCCCGATTATTGCCATTGGTGCTGCCGCTCTAGCGCAGGTGACGGCGCCAGAAGCCTTGTGCATACTGGCCGACCCTTTTTGACCCTTTTAAGCCCTTTTCGAGAGGAATCGCCCATGTTTAAAGTCAACGAGTACTTCGACGGCACCGTCAAGTCGATCGCTTTTGGCACTGCTGAAGGCCCTGCGACCATCGGCGTCATGGCCCCGGGCGAATACGAATTCGGCACCAGCCAGCGTGAAATCATGCACGTGGTCTCGGGCGCACTGACCGTCAAACTGCCAGACAGCAGCGACTGGGAAACTTTCGCTGCGGGCAGCCAGTTCAACGTGCCAGCCAACAGCAAGTTCCAGCTGAAAGTGGCCGTCGACACCGCTTACCTGTGCGAGTACCGCGGCTGAACCTACGGTTTTCGGCGGTCATAAAAAATGCCCGTGTCCAAGGACACGGGCATTTTTCGTTTCAGGGCGGGTTATTCGAGGATTTCCACCGGCATGCCGACTTCAAGCCGGCCGTTGCCGTCGTTGACCAGGTTCTGACCGAACATCGCGCCGTCTGCCTGGGCACGGGTTTTCTGCAGGGTTGCCAGTGGTTCGCGGTCAGCGCTGCGCTCACCGGTCTGCGGATCGATGGTGGTGAGAATGCACCGCGAGCAGGACTTGACCACACGAAACTCGACATCACCGATGCGGATCCGCTTCCAGCCATCCTCGGCGTAAGCATCACTGCCTTCGATCACCAGATTCGGCCGGAACCGCAGCATTTCCAAAGGTCGCCCGACTTCCTGCGACAAATGTTGGAGCGATGCCTCGCCAATCAACAGCAGCGGGAAACCATCGGCGAATGCCACTTGGTCGTCATCGTTGCCGTACCCGGCCTGGGTCGTCCGGGCGCGATCCAGCGGCACTTGCACCAGTCGGGTCGGCTTGCCGATAAAATCGCTGACCCAGCGGGCCGCCTCTTCACCGGCATCCGGTACGCGCAAGGTATCGCGCCAGATGGTCACGCCACGCAGGTCGTCGTCGCTGCCGGGCAAGGCGACATCGATTGCCGAATGACCCGGCGCGCTGAGCGTCAGGCCGCCGCTGGCATTCCAAAGTGCCGACAACTGACTCATTTTCGCTTCGGCACGCTGGGTCAGGAACCGCCCGCTGGCCTCGTCCACCAGCATCCAGCGTCGGTCGCCCTCAAGCCCCAGTTTGTCCAGGCCGATCCCTTGCAGGACCTCGCCCTTGGCGGATTTCAACGGGTAACGATAAAGCGCGCTCAGACGCAGCATGGCCAGCTCCCTGGTGGGTCAAAAACGCCACCCTATACGAGCTTTGTCAGCGAATCAAAGGCTGACGCAGGGTCAGCCTCGACAGGTTGATCAGGCCGGCACTTCGTCGAGCATCAGACGCTGGCGGACCACATCGACCAGTTTGTCCGGCTGGAACTTGGAGAGGAAGTTGTCGCACCCGACCTTCTTCACCATCGAGTCGTTGAAACTGCCGGACAGCGAGGTGTGCAATACCACGTACAGGCCACGCAGGCGCGGGTCGTTGCGGATTTCGGTGGTCAGGCGGTAACCGTCCATTTCCGGCATTTCCGCGTCAGTGAACACCATCAGCAGTTTGTCGGTCATGTTCACTCCGGTGTCGGCCCAGGCCTTGAGCAGGTTCAGGGCTTTCAGACCATCGCTGGCGATGTGCATCTTCACGCCCAACTGACCGAGGGTGTCGCGCAATTGCGAGAGCGCCACGTTGGAGTCGTCCACCAGCAACACTTCGCGGCCACGGGCGCGTTCGAGCACCGGATCGTCCAGTTTGTCGCGCGAAACCTTGGCGTTGTACGGCACGATTTCGGCGAGGACTTTCTCGACGTCGATGATTTCCACCAGTTGATCGTCGACCTTGCTGATGGCCGTCAGGTAATGCTGGCGACCGGCGCTGGTCGGCGGCGGCAGGATGGCTTCCCAGTTCATGTTGACAATGCGGTCCACGCCACCGACGAGGAACGCCTGTACCGAACGGTTGTATTCAGTGACGATGATGGTGCTGTTCGGGCCCGGCACCAGCGGGCGCATGCCGATCGCCTGGGACAGGTCGATCACCGGCAGCGTCTGGCCGCGCAAATTGACCACACCGCAGACAAACGGGTGACGCTGGGGCATCAGGGTCAGCTTCGGCAACTGCAGGACTTCCTGAACCTTGAACACGTTGATCGCGAACAATTGGCGCCCGGCCAGTCGAAACATGAGAATTTCCAGGCGATTCTCACCCACCAGTTGCGTGCGTTGGTCTACCGTGTCGAGAATGCCGGCCATCAATGACTCCTGGGCTTGTTCTGATGAATTCACTATTGGGGGTTATCGGCTGAATCTGGCGGATCTTGATCCCGTCACAAATCACCAACAAAATGCCATGAGCAAGCATTGATGTCACATTAACATCATGCTTTACTGGCCCGGTGAAATCATCTGCTACATTCTCTTCGGCGCGACCCCGATTTGCGCCACAGGTTCCCGTGCCTAAGGGAATCCCCTAGTAACAATCAGGCCCAACCTGATGTTCGCGATATCCAATAGCCATTAATGTGACGCCATTCTCATTGCATGAACGGAGTCAGGCTATTGTGTGCGATCGCAGTTCAGTGGAAACCCATCCTCTTGAAACCCCAGGTCTGTGCCAATGCACACCGGGGCGCGGTCTCGCGACGGTTCATGATCGTCGACACACACGGCATTCCCTCATCAGACATGACGTGGTGGAGATAAGCATGCCGAACGACCATAGTGACTGGGCGCAGCGGTTCCCCGAATTCCTTGTCGAGGCTGAAACGCTCCTGGCCAAGTCTGAAGAATGCCTCAGCCACTTGCAGTTGATCAGCAATGACAAGGACGCCATCGACTGCATGCTCAGCACCCTCCTCAAACTCGCGAACAAGGCTGATGCCCTGGCGTTGGGAGCGGTGTCCGAATTCTCCCTGCACCTGCATGGCCTGCTCACCCAGGTTCAGGATCACGTGGATTTGCATGCGCAGGCCCTGGAAGCACTGAAAGACTGCTTCACCCTGATGGCCTGGCAACTGGAACTGGTTGACCCAAGCACCGGCCAATTGGGCCTGGATGAAAGCGAACAGGTCTCGCTGATCGAAGCCTTTGCCTGCCAGGTCGGGCAGACTCACTTCCAATTGCCGCTCAATGGCAAGCCGATATCTCTCGTAACCTGGTCGGAGCGCCAAGCGTAACCGGGATCGCCGTGGGCTGTTTTGCCCCGTCAGTCTTCGCCGTCGAATGTCGCAATTGAATAGTTCATACCTGCCCGCGACACCCTCCAATAAATAATTACGCGCGATGAATGCAGACTATCCTCTGCTGATGTCAGGGTTTTCCTGTGTAAAAGAAAACTTGCCGACGCATCGATAATTATCGAGTCGGGTACTGCAACTTTTCCATTATGGAACCCCCGTCCAACATGGCCTGTTTCCTGACTCTTTGGACATATAGGGCAAACGCGACCAACGGTATGTTAAGTGGTATTATGCCGCCCGTTAGTTGTTTCAATTAATGGCATTGTGACTTCAATGATCGGTCTCCACCGAAGTTGGCGCTCAATTATCGATCACTGAACCGTTTTGAAATCAACAACCTGAATGACAGTTTTCCAGACAGAGACCGCCAGTCCTTCTGACCGGTCTGCCCGCAGCGAACATCCATTGGCTCCATCCGCTATGTACGCCAGCCTCAAGTCAATCACCACATGGCCTCCCTCCCGAGAAAATGCCCGCAGGTTCACACTCCTGCTGTGCACGGCTTCGGCCTTGGGCAGTCTGTTGAGCTATGGCGTCTCTGCGCCGCTGTCGCTCGGCCTGCTGCTGATCAACGTGGCGGCCGCCGGCTGCGTCTGGACGCAACATCGTCTATCGCGCAAATCCATCAAATTCCAGCCTCAGGAGCTGGCCGACCGTTTACTTGAAGTCCAGGAAAACGAGCGCCATCGCCTGAGTCGCGAACTGCATGACGATATTGGCCAGTTGCTGACCGCCGCCAAGCTGCAAAGCGAATGGCTCAAGCGTCGCTTGCCCGCGGACATGCAGGAACACTGTTCAGTACTTTGCGAGACTCTCGAAGAAACTCTCAACAAGGTTCGCGACGTTTCGGCCATTCTCAACCCGCGGCAACTGACCAGCCTTGGTCTGGAAGCGAGCCTGCGTGCACACCTGCTCAAGGTATTGACCAACACTTCGGTGCACTGGAGTCTGGACTGCCAGCAGCGTCTGAATGGAATCCCCGAAGAAATGGCCGTCGCCGCCTTTCGCATCACTCAGGAAGCAGTGACCAACATCCTTCGCCATGCGCAGGCCAAAAACCTGTTGATTCGCGTGCAACGCCTGCCACAGGGCCTGACTCTGCTGATCAGCGATGATGGCCTGGGCTTTTCCCCGGCGGTGAATCCGGGTCGAGAAGGACAGCGGGGCATGGCCGGGATGGCCGAACGCATCGAACAATTGGGCGGCACACTGAGCGTGACCAGCGAGCCGGGCAAAGGTACTCAAATCGAAGCACTATTCCCCTGGGCGCCCCGGGCACTCGAGCGGGCCAGTACGAATAAGGTTATGCGTTGACTTGTAACTTACTTCTGGTGGATGACCACTCGCTGATCAGGGCCGGCGTGCGCGCCCTGGTGCTGGATATTCCCGGTTATGCGGTAATCGGCGAGGCCAATGACGGCTCGCAGTTGCTCGAAATGGTCGAGCTGCTGTCTCCCGATATCGTATTGCTGGACATTTCCATGAAAGAAACCAGCGGTCTGGAAGCCCTCCAGCGGCTCAGACGAGTGCGCCCACACGCCAAAGTGCTGATTCTGTCGATGCACACCGACCCCGCGCTCATCATGCAGGCGCTGGAGTCCGGTGCGCACGGTTACCTGCTCAAGGACACCACGGCCACCGAGCTCGAACATGCACTGGAGGCGCTGCGCAACAACGAGCGCTATTTGAGCCCGGCCATCGCCCACACCGTGATCAATCAGGCGTTGACCCGCAATCTGAAGCAACAGCCGGAAGTCGCCGAGTCGCACAACCTGACGGCACGCCAGCTGGAAATCCTGCGTTTGATCGTGCGCGGCAAGTCCACGCGGGAAATCGCCAATGGCCTGGGCTTGAGCATCAAGACGGTGGAAACCCACCGCTCGCAGATCATGAAACGCCTGCAGATCTACGATGTGGCGGGCCTGGTGCTGTTTGCCGTGCGCGAACAGATCATCAGTCTGGACGACTGAGTCGGGGCGTTGTGCTCAACAGCGGCGAGTCCTTGGGCAAATGCACGCGCAACGCTCCCGGACGCGCCACAAACCGCAGACTGTCGCCCTCCAGTGGCTCACCGTCGAGATTGATGCAAAGCCCTTCAGCGACCTTGATTTCAACCCATGGCAAGCGGGTGCGCACGAACATGTTGTCGATGCCGAACCCGTCGCTGAGCAGATTCTTCAGCGTGCCAACCAGCTCCTGCGGGGCTGGCAGGATACTGATATCCAGAAGGCCGTCGTCCACCAGCGCTTGCGGGCACAACACATGTCCGCCACCGGCCTGTCGGCCATTGCCAATCCCCAGCGCCAGCAGCTCGCCACGCCAGTGAAAGTCCGGCCCCTGCAATTCGCCGTAGGCGGCATGCAGCTCGCTGAACCGCGATAAACCGGTGAACAGGTAAGCCGCGCCGCCCAACACTTTTTTGAGATCTTCCGACGTGTTGGCCGTCACCTGGCTGCCGAACCCACCGGTGGCCATGTTCAGGAAGATCTGCCCGCCGACTTCACCCAGATCAATGTCATGGGCGGGTGCCTCAAGCAATTCGAGCGCTTCGCCCGGCTCCAGCGGAATAGCCGCCGCGCGGGAAAAATCGTTGGCGGTTCCCAGCGGCAACAGCACCAGACTGGCCTTGCCCGGCACTGCCGCCAGTGCTTCGGCGATATCGCGCAGGGTGCCGTCTCCACCGCCGGCGATGATCTGACGGTATCCCGCCGCCAGCGCCTCCTCCACCAGTCGCTGCGCATCGCCGGCCTCCCAGGTCAGACGGACCGCCAGCTCCCAGCCCTGCTTGCGCTTGTCCTCGACAGCAGCCCGAACCACCTCGTTGAGTGCCTGCTTGCCATGCAGAATCAACAATGCCTTGCGTTCACTCATTGCGGTCACTCCCGGAATTGAATCAGTACGGGACATCTTGACCCTCAACCCGGGTAAAAAAGTCGCAAGCTTTCTGATTAATTCCTGAAGATCGCCCTGCTCGTCCTACATACCGGTACTTTTTCGTACAGAACGTAAGGAATCGGCTCAATTGACCCAGCCCGGTCATTGGTACAACGTGTATCGGCGCAAGCGATCTTCAATTCAATTACACAAGGATGTGCATGTAATGAGTGGATACAGTCTCAGGACTTTCGATATTTTGCAGACCGGCATTTGCCAACAGAACCCCATGGCGGCAGGTGGGCGTTTCCATGCAAAGCCATGAAACAAGACTATCCGTGAGTCCGGTTGCCTCTCTCTCCGAAAGTCGCGCCAGTCTTAAAGACGAATTCAAATGCAGCGCCAGAAATACTGGAGAAAACGATATGGAACCGCGTGTCACCGAGCTGGAAACTCACCTCAAGTACATTCGACGCGATATGGACGAAGTCAGAGGAGACGTCAAAGCCATCAAACATCGCCTTGCCTACTCGGCAGGTGCGACAGCGATGGTGCTCGGACTGTTGGGCTGGATTGCCAACAGCCGGTTCGATCAGCTCGTCACACTGCTCAGCCGTTGATCCAGCTGAAAGGCAGGCATCGTTTAGCGACTATGCCTGCCTTTCAAATGCCTGCAATCAACCGAGCAGCTCACTGAGTGGAATGAACGGCACGTGGTCTCCCTTGGCCAGGACTCGGCCTTCCTGCACCTCCACCAGCCCCTCGGCCCAGGCAGCGCTGCGCAGGACGCCCGAACTCTGGTTACGGTAGATAACCGCTTGCCCCTGCTCCAGACGCCCGCGCAGAAACTCACGGCGGTTACCGGCCTGGGGCCAGACAAATCCTGCGGGCACCGAAAACTTCAGCGGCTCGACATCCTGCACACCCTGGCGACGCAACAGATAAGGTCGAGTCAACAAGGCAAAGGTCACCAGCGTCGAGGCAGGATTGCCCGGCAATCCAATCACCGGAACACCGCGAAAATGCCCGACCGTCAGCGGCTTGCCGGGTTTGATTGCCAGCTTCCAGAGTGTCAACTCGCCCTCTTCCCTCAACGCGATTCCGAGGAAGTCCGCTTCCCCGACCGATACGCCACCGGTTGAAAGAATCAGGTCTACATCCTGAAGTTCCCCCAGTCGCGCACGGGTGGTAGGCAGGTCATCAGGCAGAATACCGGCATCCACCACTTCACATCCGAGTCGCTGCAACCAGTTGCACAACAATACCCGGTTGCTGTTGTAGATCTGTCCCGGCCCCAGTGTCGTGCCCGGCTCGACCAACTCGTCCCCGGTGGACAGCACCGCCACACGACCCCGGCGAACCACCTCGAACCCTGCGCAACCCAGTGATGCAGCCAACCCCTGCTCGATCGGACCGAGCCGTGTTCCAGCGGCCAGGACCAACTCACCGACTGTCGTTTCCTGGCCTTGCGGGCGAATGTTCTGCCCGGCGACCATCGTCTCTGTGAAACTCACACGCTCGTCGGCATGAATCTCGGCGTTTTCCTGCATCTCGACACAATCAGCACCGGCAGGTACCGGCGCACCGGTAAAGATCCGTGCGCAGGTGCCTGGCTTCAAGGGTTCCGGTGCCTGCCCGGCGAAGACTTTCTGACTGACCGGCAACGGTTCGCCGGTCCAGTCAGCCAGATTCAAGGCATAACCGTCCATGGCGCTGTTCGGCCATGGCGGCAGATCCAGCGTCGAAATCAGATCCTGCGCCAGCACCCGCCCCTGAACCTGAGCCAGAGGCAGAAACTCGCTCTCGACAATCCGCGAGCGCTCCGCCATTTCCAGCAAACGCGCCAATGCCTCTTCAACAGGCATCAGAGTGCCGGTCTTGCCCGGCTTACCCACGGGATTCACAAGGCGCCGCCTGTTTCAAATGAGTGACGAAATTGCACGGGCGGTGGCGTGAGTCCAATTGCTCGGCGAGGATGCCATCCCAACCGGTGCGCACTGCGTTGGTCGAGCCTGGCAGGCAGCAGACCAGCGTGCCATTGGCCAATCCCGCCAAGGCTCTGGATTGCACGGTGGAGGTGCCGATGTCGGCCACCGATATCTGGCGGAACAGCTCACCAAAACCATCGACCTGCTTGTCCAGCAAGCACGCGACCGCTTCAGGGGTGCTGTCGCGGCCGGTAAAACCGGTACCACCGGTAATCAGCACCACTTGCACGACGTCTTCGGCAATCCAGTGAGCGACTTGCGCACGAATCTTGTACAGGTCATCTTTGAGCAGCACTCGTTGCGCCAGATGGTGGCCAGCGGCCGTCAGACGGTCGACGAAGACCTGGCCGGAGGTATCGGTTTCCAGGGTGCGGGTGTCGCTGACCGTCAGTACCGCGATATTGAGCGGCACGAAAGGTACATCAGCCTTGGCTTTCATAGGCTCGTCCAGTTGTAGGAGAAACAGCCCGGTGTTATATCACAGCGCCCCCTTTTTTCGCCGCCCCAGCGGAGAGCTGCCATGACTTTGAACACGCCATTACCACCCTGCTCCATTCTGTTGCTGGCAGGTGGGCGCGGCCAGCGAATGGGTGGCCAGGACAAGGGACTTGTGGAATGGCACGGTGAACCGCTGATCGCGCATCTACATCGCAAGGTTCGGCCGTTGACGGATGACTTGATCATCTCCTGCAACCGTAATCGTGATCGCTATGCGCCGTTCGCCGACCAGTTGGTGAGCGATGACGAGGAGGATTTTCCCGGACCATTGGCCGGTATTCGCGCCGGCTTGAACGCCGCGCGCCACGGCCATCTGCTGGTACTGCCCTGCGATGTCCCGCGCATCAATCTTGCGCTGCTGCACAGCATGCGCGAGGCGGCCAGTCTGAATTCTGAAAAACCTTTAATGTTGCGACATGACGATCATTGGGAACCGCTGCTTTGCGTCATCCCGGTGGCGCTTCTGCCCGCGTTCGAAAACGCCTGGAACGCAGGAGAACGCAGCCCCGGCCGGGTGATGCGCAATCTTGATGCCCAGGCCCTGGTTTGCCCTGACAACGATCCACGCCTGGCCAATCTCAACACCCCTGAACTGTTGAGTTCGCACAACACTGTGTCAGACTGACAGCATTCAAGGAACTTGCACGCCTTGTATACGTCTCAAGCTCAGTAACCAAAAGAATTTCCCTTCGGAGACACACTCATGACTCAACGGACCCTCGCCACTTTCATGCTCGCACTGGGCCTCGCCACCCTCGCCGGTTGCGCTTCGCCAACAGTGATCACCTTGAATGACGGTCGCGAAATCCAGGCTGTCGACGCCCCTAAGTATGATGAAGATTCGGGCTTCTACGAGTTCGAACAACTGGACGGCAAACACACCCGCATCAACAAGGATCAGATCCGTACTGTCAAAGAGCTGTAAGTCTTCAGTTCGACAGCGGATACAGAAAAGCCCGCAATATGCGGGCTTTTTCGTGCCTGACAGAAAAGGGCCGATATCAGGGATCACCAGTCCAGCCTGATCCGGCTTTCAAATTCGCGCACCTGCCCCGTGACAGGGTCGATGAATCGCAACCCCTGCGCCAGGAGCTTGAGCGGATTGGCGTAGTCATCTTCAACGTCTTTGAGCACTTCGGGGTAAAACGGATCATTGCAGATGCTCGCACCGAGTGCCGTCATGTGTACCCGCAGCTGATGCTTCTTGCCGGTCACCGGATACAGGCCGTAGCGCCAGAGTTCACCGTTCTTTTCAAGAACCTCAACCGCCGTTTCGGTGTTACTTACGCCCGGCCCTTCCTGCATTCGGAAAAATGGTTCGCCGTCGACCATGCGACTCTTGTGCACCAATGGAAAGTCCAGCCCGGGCAGCGCGGCCGCAATGGCCTCATAGCGTTTTTCGATTTGCCGTGTCGGAAACAGTGACTGATACGCCGACCGCGTTTGTGGGTTGGCGGAGAAAATCACCAGCCCGGCCGTGTGCCGGTCAATCCGGTGCAGGGGCACCAGATGGGGATTGTCCAGGCGCCGGATCAATCGGCGAAGCAGCGTCTGCTCCACGTACTCACCCGCCGGGGTCACCGGAAGGAAATGCGGCTTGTCGGCCACCACCAGATGGTCGTCCGCATACAGGATCGACTCGACCACCGGGATCGGCTTTTCATCTGGCACTTCACGAAAATAGTGAATGCGCAGCCCTTCCTTGTAGGGCAAATCCAGCGCGATCGGCTGACCCTGACCATCGAGCACCCGGCCCCGGGCGATTCGATCCAGCCATTGATCGCGCCCGATGGCACTGAAATGCTCACACAGGCAATCGAGCACTGTCCGCCAGCTACCGGGGGGCAGATACAACGTGCTGGCCTGATTCTGTGCGGCGGAAAACGTGGGTGTGCTGGACATACGGATAACTCGAACCTTCAAAGCAGAGCGGCATTATCCAACACCCGGCGCAGCAGACCTAGCGCGGAATCAGGCGGGGATCGATTTGAGCGCCGCCGCCTCGGTGAATTCCTTGAGCCAGCGCAACACATCCACGGCGTCCCAACGGCCCGGATCGTACAAGGCGTACAACAATCCCTGATAACCGACCACATCCAGTTGTTTGTGATAGCCGGCGCGCTGAAACAAGGCCTCGATCTCGGCAAAGCACGTATTGAAATGCAGCTTGTTGAAGGGAGTCTTGCCTTCCGTGACCAGACCGTCCAGGCGCAATTCGTGGACGGCCTCGCGCACGACGTCAACCGACATCCCGTTCACGCTGCTTTTCAACTGTTCGACATTGACCACGGTTGCTCCCTCTGACATCCGGCTTGCCCTGACGAATACCTGGAAACGGCATGGCAGGCCAACCCAATTACTGTATGCGCATACAGTAACCGAATAACCCGAAAAGTGCCAAGCCGTGATTGAGCGAAGGTGACGAGCGCCATCAACGCAGAAGAGAAAAGCCCCTTAACGCAGGAATGCCACCACCTGGTCGGCGCTGAACGGCCATCCCAGTTCCGCACCGGTATCGACCCTTCGCAGGACCGGGATCCGCAGGCTGTAAGCCTCGAACCACGATTCGTCGTCAGCAATATCCACCAGTTCCACCAGCAGGCCATGCTCGACAAAAGGCATCAGTTCGGCCTCCGCGACTTCACACAAATGGCACCCCAGGGTGCCGAACAACTGGCATTCAGGAAGCATGTGCGCTCAACCCCAAAAATCGAGTGATCATTCTAGGCCTGCCTGCAAAGCCCGTCGACCCACCCACCGGGCTCGATCCCGCCCCCTCGTAAAACCCTGATGTAAATCAGCCCACAAAATCGCCATTTACGCGATGCTCCGGTGTTTTTTACCTCTACGCTTGAAGAGCCTGACCTGTCCCGGAGTGCCTTGTGTTTGCCAATCTGCTGATCATTCTGGCGTCGTCCCTGGTGATGATTGCCCTGTTCCGTCGCCTGCGCCTGCCGCCTGTGCTGGGCTACCTGTGCGTGGGTTTGATGGTCGGGCCGAAGGCATTCGACTGGATCAATGAAAGCGAACATCTACCGGATCTTGCCGAACTGGGCGTGGTGTTTCTGCTGTTTTCCCTGGGGCTGGAGTTCTCCCTGTCGAAAATGATTGCCCTGCGCAAGGTGGTTTTCCGACTGGGCAGCCAGCAGGTGCTGATCACCACTCTGCTGCTGGGAAGCGTGCTGATGTTGCTGGGCATGCCCGCCACACCGGCCTTGTTGCTGGGCGCTGGCCTGTCGCTGTCATCCACGGCGATTGTGACCAAGGAATTGGGCAGTCTCGGCGAAATCTTCAGCAGCCACGGCCAGAACGCAGTGGGCGTCCTGTTGTTCCAGGACGTGGTGGCCGTGTTGCTACTGACGTTGGTACCGGTGTTCGCCGGCAGCAGTGATCAGGCCTGGTACTGGGCGTTGCCCCTGACCTTGTTGAAGACCGTATTGCTGTTTTTCGGTTTGTTGCTGGCCAGCCGCTGGCTGCTGCCCCGCCTGTTTCAGGAAGTCGCGGCTTCCCGATCGGCGGAATTGTTCGTGCTGCTGGCACTGGTGATCGTGTTGCTGACGGCCTGGCTGACCCACTTGCTGGGCCTGTCTCCAGCCCTCGGCGCGTTCCTCGCGGGCATGCTGCTGGGCGAAAGCCATTACCGGCATCAGATCGAGGCCGACATCCGGCCATTTCGCGACATTCTGCTGGGACTGTTTTTCGTCAGTATCGGCATGCTGATCGACCTGCAACTGTTCGCCAGCCACAGTCTGCTGATTATCGGCATGACCCTGGGCCTCTCGGTGATCAAAGGTCTGGTGGTGGCGCTATTGGTGAAATGGCGCGGCAGCGACAGTGAAACGGCCTGGCGCAGCGGCCTCGCCCTCGCCCAGGGTGGTGAGTTCTGCTTCGCCCTGATGGCGCAGATGCAGCAGACCCGGCTGCTCCCCGCCGAGCTCGGCGCCCTGCTGCTCGCCGCCACCTTCTGCTCGATGCTGCTGACGCCCCTGCTGTTACGCGCCGCACCGCGCATCGCCGCCGCCCTGCACCGCAAGCCCAATCAGGAAGCGCAGATCGAGGAAATCAGCGCCCTCAATGCCGGGTTCGACGGGCATGTGGTGATCTGTGGCTACGGCCGGGTTGGTCAGTCGATCGGGCGCTTCATGCGCAATGCCGGGCAATCCTACGTCGCACTGGACAACGATCCGGTGCGAATTCAGGAAGCTGCCACCGCCGAACGCGACGTCCACTACGGCGATTCAACCCGCGGCGATCTGTTGACCGCCGTCGGTTTGCTGCGCGCCAGATTGCTGGTAATTGCCGTGGATCAGGCCGATGTGGCCTTGCGGGTTCTCAAGGAGGCCAGACGCCTCAACCCGACGGTGCCAATTCTGGTGCGCACCCGGGACGACAGCCAGTCGGCCGAGCTGAAAGCAGCCGGCGCCAGTGAAGTGGTGCCGGAACTGCTGGAGTCGAGCCTGATGCTCGGCTCCCATGCCCTGATCCTGCTGGGGTTTCCTGCGCACCGGGTGCAGGAGAAAGTCGATCAGGTGCGCATCGATCGTTATCGCCTGCTTCACGGCTTTTATCCCGGAGCCGACGATGAGGAGACCTAGTCCTGACTCACCGCGCCGATCTTGTGCAACGACAGGTCGGCGCCGTAGTACTCCTGTTCCTGGCTCAGGCGCAGACCATGCAGCGCCTTGATCGAGCCATAGACAGCGAAACCGCCAATCAGCGCCACCGCCACACCGAGGGCGGTGCCGATCAACTGGCTGATCAGGCTGACGCCACCGAGCCCGCCCAACGCGGTCGAGCCGAAGATCCCGCAGGCAATGCCGCCCCATACGCCACACAGACCGTGCAACGGCCAGACACCCAGCACGTCATCAATGCGCCATTTGACCTGTGCTGCGGTGAAGCACCAGACAAACAGGGCGCCGGCAATCGCGCCGGTCACCAGCGCGCCGACCGGATGCATCAGATCAGAACCGGCGCACACCGCCACCAGACCGGCCAGCGGACCGTTATGCAGAAAGCCCGGGTCGTTGCGCCCGACGATCAACGCCGCCACCGTGCCGCCGACCATCGCCATCAGCGAGTTGACTGCGACCAGTCCGCTGACCCCTTGCAGGGTTTGCGCGCTCATCACGTTGAAGCCAAACCAGCCGACGATCAGGATCCACGAACCCAAGGCGAGAAACGGAATGCTCGACGGCGCGAACGCCACCAGGCGACCATCGCGGTAGCGTCCGTTGCGCGGCCCCAGCAGCAACACCGCCGCCAGCGCCAGCCAGCCGCCCATGGCATGCACCACCACCGAACCCGCAAAGTCATGGAAAGGGGCACCAAACTGCGCGGTCAGCCAGGCTTGCAGACCGTAGTTGCCGTTCCAGATCATGCCTTCGAAAAACGGGTAGATGAACGCTACGATCAACGCCGTGGCGCACAGTTGCGGCACAAACCGCGCTCGTTCGGCGATGCCTCCGGAAATAATCGCCGGGATCGCCGCCGCAAAGGTCAGCAGGAAGAAAAACTTCACCAGTCCATAACCATGATCTGCACTGAGCACCGCCGCCGGTTGCAGGAAGGTCACTCCATACGAAAGCCAGTAGCCTATAAAGAAATAGGCCAGGGTCGACACCGCGAAGTCGCTGAGAATCTTCGACAGGGCGTTGACCTGGTTTTTCTGGCGAACCGTTCCGACCTCCAGAAACGCGAACCCGGCGTGCATGGCCAGCACCATGACCGCACCGATCAGAATGAACAACGTGTTGGAACTGTGAACCAGCGTGTCCACAGCGCTTTGCAGATTTTCCATGAGGAGGCAGACCCAAGGCTGAAAAAGGCACCAAAGCGGTTCATGCGCACATTTCATGCACCAAGTTGCGACTGCGCGATCACTGATCCGGTGGTCCGGTGAACCGCTTTGGCGCACAAGGTCGATGGGCTGACATGAACCCTCATCATCCGGGCCTTGCTTTGCCCGGTTTCGCGCCCGGCAACAGCGCACTGCCACCGATCGACGCACCACGACACAGCAAAAGCTGTACCAAGCACTTGTAATGAACCTTCACTCTTGGCTCATACTCGAACGCTTCAGAACACCGCTTCAGAACGCCACTTACGGAGATCCCCCATGGCCAGCATCAAGGCAAAGACTGCTCAAGAAATCCTGATGAACGACTTCCAGACTCTGGTCAGCGACACTGAACGCTTGCTGGAACACACCGCCACGCTGGCCGGTGATCAGGCTGACGAGCTGCGCGAACAGATCCACGAAAGCCTGCTGCGCGCACGGGAAACCCTGAAGCTGACCGAGGACACCCTGCGCGAGCGCGGGCAGGCTGCGGTCACTGCCACCGAGGAATATGTCTCGGCCAACCCTTGGCAATCGGTGGGCATCGCCGCCGGCGTCGGCTTCCTGATCGGCCTGCTGGCCACGCGGCGCTGATCATGTCGATCGGTGAATCCGGCCCGGACTCGGGCACCGCCTCCTCCACGCGTCGTCTGGGTGCTGCCGTTCTCGGCCTGCTGCACAGCCACGTCGAACTGTTCGGCATCGAATTGCAGGAACAGAAAGCACGCACCGTCAGCCTGTTGCTGTTCGCTGGCCTGGCGCTGGTGTTTGCGCTGCTGTTGCTGGTCGGCCTGTCGACCCTCGTACTGATCGTGTTCTGGGACACCTATCGCCTGGCCGCAATCATCGGGCTGTGCGTGTTCTACACCCTGGCGGCGATCTTCTGCGCGCTGCGTCTCAAGGCCGCGATCTTCGATGAATCCTCGCCCTTCCACGGCACGCTGGAAGAACTGGCCAATGACCGGGAGCGCCTGCTGCCATGAGCCTGCCTGAACTTCCGCACAACAGCTCACGCCGGGAAATGCGCAAGGCACTGATCCGTTTGCGCATGGAAATGCATCGTCAGGAAATCCGCCACGAAACCGGCCAGGTCCTGCAGCCTCTGCAACGCATGCGCGGCATGACGCAAAACCTGCAGGGCGGTTTCGGCATCAAGCACGCGCCGTTGTGGGGCGTAGCCGCCGTGACGCTGCTGGGTTTCATCACGGGTAAAGGAGCCAAAAGCGGTGGTGTCGGCGGCTTGACCCGACTGATCCGCCTGGGCACCAGCCTCGCTCCGCTGATCAAGCTGGTCATGCAGAGTTCGAGCAAGCGCTGACCCCTCGCATCTGGCTGCATTCTTGCAACACCGGCGGGATTGAATTTCTTATCCGGAGGTTCAATCCCGCTCGCCTATCCGGCCGGCAGAATTCGACCAGAACAAGAACGACAAGGAGGCCCCGTGATCGACGGGCAACCGCTCGCCTGCTTTCAACCTTTCATCGATACCGCCACCGGACGCATTGCAGGGGTCGAGGCACTGGGCCGTCTGCGCCAGGCCGACGGCCAACTGGCGTCGGTCGGACCGCTGTTCGCCGACCCGCGCACCCCGGCCGTCGCGCTGCGCCGAATGGACCGGCAGATCCGCGATAACGCGCTGAGCCGACTGCATGAGGCGCCGCCGGACTGGTTTCTCAGCCTGAACATGTCACCGCGCTGGATCAGTCGCTTGCGTGCCGACCAGGCGCTGCCAAGCCTGAAACAGCTCGCGCGGCACGGTATCGACCCGCAACGGATTGTTTTCGAAATCACTGAACTGGGCGGTAACAGCCAGCGCCTGAGCGAAGTCGTGGCGCGCTATCGCGATGCCGGTGCCCGGATCGCCATCGACGATTTCGGCGCCGGCTATTCGCAGCTCGATCGCGTGCTGGCGCTGCAACCGGACATCCTCAAACTCGACATGCGCCTGTTCCAGGCCGCCGCACTGGGCGGGCCGAGCAGTGACGTGGTCAAGGCCCTCGCGCAAATGGCCGAAAAAACCGGCTGCTGGATCATTGCCGAAGGCGTGGAAACCGCGGCGCAACTGAATTTCGCGCTGGAGTGCGGATCGCGTTACGTGCAGGGCTTTCTGTTCGCCCGGGCGCAGGAGGCGTTTTTCGGCACGGATGACTTCGTTGAACGCTTTGCCGAGCTGCGCCAGTCCTACGTGCGTCAGAAGCTGGCCGAACGCAGCAAACTGATGTTCATGCGCCAGCAGCTCAGCGAACTCATGACCATCCTGCAAACCTGGGCCCAGGCCCGCGCCCCACTCAGCGCTCTGCCTCAGCTCGACGCCTTCCCCTGGCTGCTGCGCTTCTATCAGTGCGACCGTCACGGCACCCAGCTGACGCCAAACCTGGAGTGGCGACAAAGCGGCTGGGTGGCCGACAATCGCTACCTGGGCCACAACTGGTCCTGGCGCCCGTACTTCTATCACCTGCTGGCCGAAGGTTGGGAGGAGCGGCGCCTGACCCTTTCCAACACCTATCGCGACGCGACCAGCAACCAGTATTGCCTGACCGCCGGACAGTTTTTCGATAACGGCGAACGCCTGTTGTTGATCGACATCGATGCGGCGGGATTGTAGTTGCGCTTGCAGATGCCAGCCTGAACCGGGAAGCTAGGGAATCAGTCACCAGACGGAGAGAATCAGCCTTGGATTGGCATACCCTGCTCAACCGCGAACGTCTCGGCAAACCGTTGCACAGCCCGCAGGAACTTGGCCGCAGCCCGTTCCATAAAGACCATGACCGCATCATCTTCTCCGGCGCCTTCCGCCGTCTGGGGCGCAAGACCCAGGTGCATCCCGTGTCGAGCAACGACCACATTCACACGCGCCTGACCCACTCGCTGGAAGTCAGTTGCGTCGGCCGCTCGCTGGGCATGCGTGTCGGCGAAACCCTGCGCCGCGCCCTGCCCGAATGGTGCGAGCCGAGCGATCTGGGCATGGTGGTTCAATCGGCCTGCCTGGCACACGACATCGGCAATCCGCCGTTCGGCCACTCCGGTGAGGACGCGATCCGTCACTGGTTCCAACAGGCGGCGGGGCGCGGCTGGCTGGACGCAATGAGCGACGCCGAGCGCGGTGACTTCCTGAATTTCGAAGGCAATGCCCAGGGTTTCCGAGTTCTCACGCAGCTGGAATATCACCAGTTCGACGGCGGTACCCGGCTGACTTACGCCACCCTCGGCACCTATCTGAAGTACCCGTGGACCGCGCGTCACGCCGACTCCCTCGGGTACAAGAAGCACAAATTCGGTTGCTACCAGAGCGAGCTGCCGTTGCTGGAGCAGATCGCCCACAAGCTGGGTCTGCCGCAACTGGAAGAGCAGCGTTGGGCGCGTCATCCGCTGGTGTATCTGATGGAGGCGGCGGACGACATCTGCTACGCCTTGATCGATCTGGAAGATGGCCTGGAAATGGAGTTGCTGGATTACGCCGAAGTCGAGTCGCTGCTGCTCGGTCTGGTCGGCGATGATCTGCCTGAAACCTATCGCCAGCTCGGCCCGCAGGATTCGCGCCGGCGCAAGCTGGCGATCCTGCGCGGCAAAGCCATCGAGCACCTGACCAACGCTGCCGCCCGCGCCTTCGTCGAACAACAGGACGCACTGCTGGCCGGTACATTGTCTGGGGATCTGGTGGAACACATGCACGGCCCGGCCAAACGCTGCGTGCTGAACGCCAAGGACACCGCGCGCAAGAAAATCTTCCAGGACAAGCGCAAGACCCTGCATGAAATCGGCGCCTACACGACCCTGGAGATTTTGCTCAACGCCTTCTGTGGTGCTGCACTGGAGCAGCACAATGGCCGCACGCCGTCGTTCAAGAGCCGCCGGATCCTCGATCTGCTGGGCAACAACGCACCGGATCCGCACGGTCCTCTGCACGCGTCGTTCCTGCGCATGATCGACTTCATCGCCGGCATGACCGACAGCTACGCCAGTGACATGGCGCTGGAAATGACCGGACGCTCCAGCCAGTGAATCTCGCAGCCCGACCGATCTGAAACGGGTCGGTCGGGCCGGACACTTTGTGACGAAGCTCGCATCCATCTTTTCATGCCACTTTCAAAAAACCGAAGATAAAACTTCAATCCGATAACGAACATCTTAAGAAAACATTCCGCCCCTCGACTAAAACCTTATCAAGAACAACGCTTGAACTTCTCACGCTTCTACCTACGCCAAACCTAGTTAACTCGTAGTCTAATTCTTCTTTGTTTGTAGGACTTCTCCTAGATTACTGCTACCCCCCTGTCACTTCATGCGACTACTCATTTTTCTGAGCTAAGGTGCGCCCTTTATTCGCGCTCGTATGGGATTTTATTATGAACTCCGTTTTTATTGTCGACGATCACCCGGTCATCCGCCTTGCCGTTCGAATGTTGCTGGAGCATGAAGGTTATAAAGTCGTCGGAGAAACCGATAACGGTGTCGATGCCATGCAGATGGTTCGCGAATGCATGCCCGACCTGATCATTCTCGACATCAGCATTCCCAAGCTCGATGGCCTGGAAGTCCTGGCCCGCTTCAACGCCATGAGTTCGCCATTCAAGACCCTGGTACTGACCGCACAATGTCCGACTCTGTTCGGCATTCGCTGCATGCAGTCGGGCGCCTCGGGTTATGTGTGCAAACAGGAAGATCTGAGCGAGCTGGTCAGCGCAATAAAAGCCGTACTTTCCGGGTACAACTACTTTCCCAGCCAGGCCTTGAACCCCGTTCGCCACGACGATATACGGTATGCAGAACTGGAACTTTTCAAGTCCGTCAATGATCGCGAACTGATGGTGCTGCAACTGTTTGCCCAAGGACGCACAAACAAGGAAATAGCCAAAGGCATGTTTCTCAGCAACAAAACAGTAAGTACTTATAAGCAATAATTTCATATGTACACAACAAATTTCGCGGAGCGTTACGTCGGCTAGGAACGGCAAATCTCAAGTTCAAGGAGCCACCATCATCCCCCCTACCCAACCGGTTATCTCCTCATCTCGGCAAACGACACAGAAGAAAGAGAACATTCAGCAGAGCTTTTGGGATTTTTCCTACAGCCAGCACTTTAGCTTCCCGGCACAGTCACTCTGCCCCAGCTACAGGCTGGAATTCCTCGTAACACCTCAAGGATGATTCATGATTTCCTCTGCTCGATTGGGTGACAAACATGTCTGCCCAATTTTTCAAGCACGGGTCATCACTCGTGAGGGAGAAACGGATACAACCGAATTAGGCTAACTGCTCAACAAAGGTTAAGAAGCGTGGACCGTCCTCACCTACACAATCTTGTTGGTGGCAGTGCTCTCCCAACGCTACTCTTTGGAGAATCACAATAGTGGCGATTAATGTGCAGCACCTGCGTTGTAGGGGATTAACGTTCCTGATGCAAGAATTAACGGCGGGTGATGGTTTTCCGTCGTGTAGTGATGAACCTGTTTTTTTTTGCAAATAAAGAATCGACCTCCTTTATCAACAACCTTGCGACTGACTGCCTCACAAACCATAGTTGATCTTATGATCTATGAGGCAGGATGAACGACATGCTAAATACCTAACAGTCGATCTAGACTTTCCAGCCTATTAGTATGCTTAGACTTTAATCGTTTGTAGCCTGCAAACAAAGCCTTAAAGTACTTAATGGAAAATCTGCCTTCAAAGTGCAAAAGTTCATTTAGAATGGGAGTTTTGTAAGTCATGGTGGAGGTAGAGAATCTGGTAACCTCCTTCTTTGGGATACCGTAAGTAGCCACCATCCTTTCGTCAAACGCCTTAAACACTTCGGAATTAGGAAAAATATATCCTCCGTGCGGCACGACAAACTTAGCAAGATCAAATACACTTGCCTCTGGATCTCTAGATGTCGCTGTCAAACCGCGCCGCTCGATATTTATTTGCGAAAATTGCTGCTTAAAGAATGCAGCCGTGTGAGTGATACCTACGGTTTTTTTTACTTTAAGCTTGCTAAAGAGCTTGTCCAATTCAGGAATGAGCAACACTCGCTCAACAAGTTCGGGATTGATCTCGATGAGAAGCTTTATTACGTCATCAGACTTCATGTTCCTCCAATACCTTAGTATCAGCGCTTCCTGAATTTCAGGGGCTGCCGCAGATATATGTAGCGCTACAAAATATTCTTGAAAAGAACGATGCGAGAATGCTACATCCAATCCATCCTCGGTGAGTAGGCAGGCCGCCGTCAGTAGATCTTGCAAGTATGATTCTGGTGCAAAATCTTTCCCCATGCTTTTCCGGCTTTTCTCAATATAGGTTAAGCATGAGATTCTGGACATTTTAAACTCACGCTTTTCGTAGGTTTGCAGAGAAAACAAACTGAAGGCTCTAGAAAAGTCTTGGATATCCAACGTGGTGAGCCGAACTCGGTTGTAGCCTCCTTTGTAAGCATCATGCCGTCGAAACAATGCTTCAAATGCTTGATTGTAAAAGATACTTAATTTCGATGGAATTTCCGAGTTCTCCCCATATGTAAGCAACATGATCGAGAGTAGGAGAGGGTTAGATAAAAACGATTCGTGTTCATTATAGAGTTTGTCTCGTAATGCTTTAACAAACTTCCCTTTTATATCGGAATCAAAAGGTAATTTATTAACAAGAGTGACTGCCGTATCGAGGTCCATCGGCAGGATATTAAATATGGAGAAGACCTCCAATCCATTGAATGCTTCATCTGGACGTGACGACAGAATTATAGGACACTTGGAATATTTGTCCGATATCTGCTTGATCTCTTTAATTAACTTCTTTCTCTTATCATGATTTACTTCGTCGTAGCCATCAAAGAAGAAGCAAAAGTGTCCGGATTTTTTTGATTTCTCTATAAAATTTCCAGTTGTGGTAAATCCGTAACTTTCTAGAGTGGCTTCGATAAACGAATCAAGGGACGAATCAATTTCGTTTAGATCCCTGAGTTCCACCATGATGGGAACAAACCTTTCAGAGTTGATGCAGTCTAGAAACAGATGCTTCATCAATATTGATTTGCCTGTTCCGCCGGTGCCGGCAACTATAATTCTTTTCGAAAGCTCTAAGCAGTTGGATATATTGGGCTCTTTAAGCTCAAGGCTATTCGCGAAAACCCCAATGGGCACATAGTAATCGTAAAGCGAGGTCGGTTCGTTCCGGATAAAAAATGATTTTGATTTTGAATACTTAGCGATAGTATTTGAAAGATAGTTGCGATAAGCAAGTTTCAGAGCGATACGGAGATCTTCATCTATTCTTTCAAATGAATTTTTGGCAACAGTTATAATACGATCGTAATTTTTCGCGATAAATCCGGCAACAGCTGCTTCAGCTAACATCAAATGCTCCTAGCGGGCTCTAGATTTTTTCCAATTCAGGCAATCAACTCGAGAACAATTTGTCCATCTGTTAGTAGCTTTATAAAATCCTTTGCATCAGAGAAGTAGTTCTTAAACGCCATGCGAATCTCTTCGTTCGTGTCTGCCTTTACGAGAACAACATCAAGGGTGGGATAATCCCTCTCCAATCGAAACAGCTCCCTTAATGCGTCTGGAGCTTCTTTAAAACTCCTTACCTCGAGGCTGCCATCTTCTTTGAAAATGAGAATAGAGTTTCGACTGTCTGTATACACCGTCTCCGATGAGTTCAGCCCCGTAAGAGTTCTGATGATATGAATCTCTTTATCAACAGCTTCAAACCTCTGTAGCAACTCCCTATTGCTATAATCAGGAAATGGGCCAGTTTTTCCTTCGTGGGCTCTACTGAGAATTTCGCTGGCAAGAGCCATGCAATTTTCATATCTTCTGTCGCCCTGCTGGAACTTTGGCTGGCTTTCAGTGATGAAGCCAATAACTTCAACTGCCGTTGCCCACGCATGTTGAACTAGTGTTCTATACTGGATTTCGAGTAGCAGCCCACGGTACTGATCCCCGTTTTTTGACCTCACATCGTATGAGTAGACATCATGGATGCCTCTGTAGCCTGTTTCCTTCGGGCGCTTGATGTAGTCGTATTTATCGGTTTCATTTTTGCGTTTGTGATTGAATCGCGCTTTATGAAAGCTCTCTCGAAATTCATATAGCTCTTCAATCGAACGAAATATGAGGCGACATCCCGCTACATCATCCATGCGGGATAATTCCATCTTTGGAAGTCGCATCAATTTATGGAAGATCGTGTTCTTGCGTTTGTGCCTTTGAGCAACAACGATTTGCTTACCTCGAGTACGACTTCGCAAGCTCGCTTGAAAAGTATTCAAGACAATACGGTGGGCGGCTCGCCACTCATCAATTACGTGCATATCTTCAACGCTCGCACGCTGGTCGCGGATGCTATAGCCAGCAGCATTTACGCGCGATTTCGAGCCCCCCGGAAAACCTACGACCATATCATTCACTTGATTTCGTCCTTGCTGGCAGCAATGCGCGATGGATTCTTGCTGGAGGGTAGGAGAGGTGAAAAGAAAAAGCCACCCCTTGGCCCCGCCAAACCGGGAGCCCTTTCCAAACGCCCCCACTGCCCGCCAAAATTTCTGGTGTGATTCGACAGTCGGTTGGTTTTCGAGCCCAGAAAATAATAAACGGTAGTTTTGCTTGAGACGCTAAGCCAAGTGCAACAGGGCCAAATGGAAACCCGAGAAATATAGAAATAACCCTACACGCCTAGAGCCTCGTACAAGACCGTTGAGGGCACGCCGCTTTACATCAGGCAACGACATCAGAAACAACAAAGCTCGCCTTGAGCGAGCTTGTGGGGCCTTCACAGAAGCTAGTTTTTCATAGCCCGTTGTACACTGCTCAGACTCACGCCAAGAGCCTTTGCCACCTTGCGAAATGAGGCTCCATCTTCTGCCATTGCCTTGCGGATGGCTGCATCATCCACCGTCTTCACACGCCCTTTATAGACGCCTGCTGCCTTGGCCTTCTGGATGCCTTCTGCCTGACGTTCACGGATCAATGCACGCTCAAACTGAGCGACGCTGCCCAACAGGCCCAACATGAGTTCCTGCATAGGGCTGTCTTCGCCAGTGAAGTGGAGACCTTCCTTGTGGAACTGCACCGCCACACCCTTGGCAATCATCCCTTTCACCAGAGACAGCAAGTCTTCTAATGAACGAGCCAGACGGTCGATGCTGTGGACGTGAAGAACATCACCCTTGCGGATGTGACGAAGCATTGCCTGTAGCTCAGGGCGGTCTGTTGTCGCTCCTGACACCCTGTCGGTGAACACTTCATCCAGTGCAACCCCGTCCAACTGACGATCCGTGTTCTGGTCAACCGATGAAACCCGTACATAGCCAATGTTCGCCATATTCCCGCCTTCTGTATTCATTTGCCTCTAGAGGTTTGGATTGTGCATGCATTCAAAATCAGAAATCAATCCTATTGAATACAGATTCTGTATTCACCGATAGACGGTCACTAGGGTGTACCTAATTGAATACAATGATCAGGATTGGCGAAGCTTGAGAATTCCAGCGGTGATCGCTGATGCATTCACATCGAGAGTCTGCAAAGCGGTGACGGCGTTTTCATGGACTTCACTTGATCCATTGGCCTTAACCCAGAGGGCCACTTCTTCAATCGCTGCTGCAAGTGCGTGCTGGTTGTGCAGCAGGAGGGTTAGTACGTCTGCGGTTGCTATGTGGGCTTCTGTATTGTCTGGCATGGCTGTCGTCCTTGAGGGAGGAGGTTGCATGATGGTGTCAGAAGGCTACATTTATTTGGCCACTCTACGATGGCTCACTCAGATAGGAACTCTCATGGCGTTGTACAAAAATGGTCCCTCACTCACTCATACCGACGACAAGGCTTTTGACATTGTGCACACTCCCGGAACAGCTGCTCCCCATCCGGGAATCTACAAGTGCACCGGCTGCGGAGACGAAATTGCAATTGCAGGTGGACACACCCTGCCGCCTCAAAACCATCGACAGCACAACACCACGGCAAAAATTGCTTGGCAACTCTTGGTATATCCAGTGCAACAAAAGTAACTTGAAGCAGTTCGATCAAACTATTTGACCATTTGCTTCCAAGGCTGGTGTCTCTTCGGCTCCAGCCTGCCCTTTCCGTTTGTAGGATGTCGATAGGGTTCGTCTGCTATATACGCCTATTGCCCCAATTCCTCCTCCACCAGGAGGATCAGAGAGGACGGGCTGCACTTCAACGCACTGGCAAGCTTGAATAAGACAGCAATCGTAGGCTGATTGATGCCCCTTTCGATCAGGCTGACGTAATTCCGTTGCACATCCGCTTCCAGTGCCAGCTGTTCTTGGGTAAAGCCAGCCTCCTGTCTTTTCTGTCGCAATACACGCCCAAAGGTCACCCCGATCTCCAATGCAGTCACTCCACGCTAGTGAGCGGGCACTGTCGTGGTTGAGCATCAGCGGGTCTTCACAATATACTGTGAATGTTGGTGTCGCCTCCCGTCATCACGACATGAGCAGGCATGTCCTCTCGCACCATTCTCTAATTGAACAAGGATGACCCATGAACGAAAAACTGTTTGTTCTGACCACCCAGAAGAAGAAAACGAATCACATTCTGCACGTGATCATGACAGTGTTGACTGGCGGTCTTTGGTTGATCGTGTGGGGCATCACCATGTGTAGCAATGACAGCCACAACAAGAAGCTGGACAAACAAATCAACCAGATCATGCACTACAAGACACAGGGTCTAAGCGACACCGATACTTACAAACAGATCAAGAATGACCAATTGAGCTCTGATGTGCTTCAAGGTCGGGTAATATTCGTGATTCTGGTCGTAGTCTTTCTGTACTTCTACTTGCGGTAGTATCTCCACACCGAAAGCGGAGTTCGTTGGGATAATTTACCCGCTCCGCTAAAGGGGATGTGTGCACCGAAACGAGAGTTTCAACGGTATTCAACTCCGGCGTGACCGCCGACATTCCTTCGGATGTACTCCAGTAACTAAACGAACTTTACACAAATCCAGCTCTTCGCTTGTGATCTTGATCTTCTGTGTTGGTGCAAAATCGAATCAGAACGTATTCGGCAGTACCCCGCCAGCGGCTGCTGGAAGTTATTGCACGTCACCTTCGGTGTAGCAGATCAAGAGCGAAGAGCGTGGATGTGTGTTTATCCTTTTATTTTATTGGTGTACTGATCCAGAATCGGGAAGATGCAACTATTTTTCATGAAATGGGTAATCTCACTCAGACGTCAACGTCTGGGGTATCACCTCCAGAGACAATGACTCTCTTATATATCTGTCGCTAATTCAAGTTACTGACCCCTCTTCCGAAAGCTCTCGCCAGAGGAGGGATGAAGTGCTTAAGTCAGGCGGCCAGCCGCTCTTGCTTCCATTTCTTGATAGTAGTTTTAGACACGCCTGTTTGTCGTGCAATTGCCTTCACTTCTTCGCCTTGCTCCAGCAACTGTAATACCTCTTGGAGCTTCGGGTGCTCCTTCCTCCCCGCCGGCTTTGCATCAGGCGGGCAGCTTGCCCATAGTGAGTCGAAGTCAACCTCGACACCGAGGGCGAGCAGAATTTCTGTATGGTGCTCTAGGTACAGTGCAATCCCTTTCAGGGCCACTCTCGCAGCTTCGACCACACGTTGAATCTGCCTGATGCTCATCGGCTCGTGATCGTGGTTTAGCAAACACCCTGAAACGCTTTCCACTGATATTTCTGGTAGGTGAAGTAGTTTGGCGACGTCAGCAGGAGACACGCTGTATTTGCCCTTGATCACTCCCGGCCCAGTGTTGATGGCGCCGTGAATGTAGTTGTCCAGCCAAGGAGTTGGGATCTTATCAATCTTGGTTGCTTGGAATACTACGTACAACGGATTTTTAATCGTTTGTGCTTTTCGACCTTTTCCGGTCTTCGATTTTTGGAGTGAGGAAGTAGTAGGCAGCGTAGATACGATGACAGCGGAAATCTTCTCCTCGGTCGAGCTGGAGATTATGAAAGGGCTACCATCCTCATCAACAGTGTACTTGCTCGTCCCTTGACTAGCTGCAACAGGGTAGTCATATGGTTCGGGGGAATAATCAATAATCGTGGAACAGGCCAAAATCTCGCCTGTGGTTTTGCAGAGAACATATCCGTCAATGGTTACAGTGCGATACCTGCTGAGAGTGGAGCGGATATCGAGGGCGTCATCATTTGCGGCGTGGGTGGTGGTAATCAAATTTAAAACAAGCGGGTGCGACATGGACTTTGCTCCTGTTCAAGTTCATTTCAATAGGCAGTACCTCGGGGTTGTGCCGGTTAGTTTGGTAAAACGCAGACAACACTTTACCGATCATCTGGCACTGTATGGGTGCGGGATGCATTTGGAATGTTTGGCTGAGTTGCGAATCGTACACGAAACACCAGTTCCTGTCAATTCAAAAAGTTGACATTGCATGAAACTGTTGATATGGAAAGTTGGTCTTGCACCATCAGACTCATCGATTCCTCGCCCGTTGGTGTGCAAATCTTTGATGAAACCGATTTCCGGTGAGGAACGCGCCCTTTGCTTGGTTCGGAGGCTCGTTAAGTCCCGTAAACACGGGCTGAAACTGATGTTGGCGATTGAAGTGTGGCGAAAGTGGATGACGTTTTTCCCGAGTTTGGGAAGGTTTTGAAGGGGTTTTCGAGGCAGTCACCCCTTCGGCGAACCTACCATCCATTTCAATCTGATGTTTCGTACTGGCGTCTCAGGTTTTCATAATCCGCCTCATCCCACGTCGATTCCCCCGCCACTTCCTCAAAAGGCTCCCAGTATGGGTAATCCTCATCTGGCCCTTTCAGGATTAACATGAGCTTGTCACCCTGCATCAGCCTGTATCGGTCTGCCTTTCGATCAACACCGGCGTACCGATATGCACCAGAGCCCGAGACGAGACGACCATCAGGATGAATCGTGATTGTGTAACCCACACTCCGGAGCATAGAGGAAAGGCGCTGAGGGTCGCTTCGCTCAAGCGCCCACACTTTGCCCTGCTCGATCCATCCCTTAGCTGACGGGACTACAGTTGCCTTGAGCACTGCTAATTGTCGCTCAGTGATTACCCGTGCTTCCTGTACTTGCTGGAGCTGGGACAACACTTCAGGAATGGCACCTACAGTGAGAATTGCAGAAGATAGCTCCTGCATCTGCTTTGAGATTTCAAGTAGCTTGGCCTCAGCCGCAATGATCGCCTTCTCATTCACGCCGTTGTGTTCACGATTCACAACTTCCAAGGCAGCAGTGACAGATGTGTACCTGTAAACCGTATCAATGATTTCCTTCGGAATCACTTTCTTGTTGTCGCAGCCCTTAAGCTCCTGCCGTTTCCTGCATCTCATGGAAACCTGAACACCTTGGATTGTGCGCATGATGAAGTTGTGACCACAGAACCCGCACTTCACCAACCCGACAAGAAAATGAGCGGCTGTCTTCGCTCTGGGCAGTGTTTTGCGTTTCTCACCTTCGATCTGTGCGAGCTGGTACAGCGAGATGTCTACGATTGGTTCGTACACCAGAGAGCCATTCCAGCGCCCTATCGCAGCCTCATTACGTAACCAGCCCTCGACACCCGGCCCAGACGTTTTAGCTAGTGCAGCGACTCCAGACTCACGCATCCGATTCGCAATGACTGCTTTACCAAGTCCAGACGCGTACAACTCAAAGGCGTGTCTAACCTGATCTGCAATCTCTTGGATCACGACACCATTCGAGGTAAGCCATACGGGTGTAATACGTTTGGGCGTCTTGCCCTCAGCCGCAAGTCTACGGCGAGAGTCGTAGGATGCTGTGAGACGACGGCTCAAGTTATCGCTGTACTGGCGAGCAGCTTGAATTTTACCCAGCAAAATGTAGATGGAACCGCCGTCCAAGCTCTGGCGTGTATAACCAACGTTATCGTCAAGGGTTATGATGGAAACACCAGCATCCAGAATCGGTGCGATCACTCTTGTAAGCATATCCAGAGTGTCTAGGCGTCCCGCCCTGTCGATAGACTCAACCAAAACAGCATCCCCCGCCTGAATCACGCCAGCTTTTACAGCGGCCAGCAACTCAGCAAAACCACCCCCTTCTTTGATGTGATCGCCCTTCCAACCGCTCTTGCCCAAGTCTTGGAACGTCAGGTCACCCAAAGCGTAATTGGGGTGTCGAAGTAACCAGCTACCGACCATTGCCTGCTGACGCTCAAGGCTTGAGCCCTTCTTTTGAATGGCACTGGAGAATCGTGCGTAGCTGAATGCTGTAGGCATGGCGCCCTCTGACCGGTACTTGAACGCCTATTGTATACATATGAAAACCTTACAAGAAACGACTGATGCAGAAACTGAAGGCCAAGTCCCTGGTAGAACTTATCGAAATGGCCAAACGTAACGCACTCGTGTGAGAGCCAAAATGCCAAGCCGTTTAACAAGTTTTCTGATCGCGCTGGGTGCGTGCCTGGGTTTCAGCACGCCAGCAACCGCTGCATCGCCCTTCTCCCAGGACTTCCACCTGCTCGGTCGCTCGGCCGACAGCTCCATGCCGGTCTTGCTCGAACCGTCGCAAGTGGCTTGGCTGCATACCCGCAATGAGTTGATTCTGGGGACATCCGCTCCCGACTATCCCCCCTTCGACATGACGACCAGCGGACATGACTACGAAGGTTTCACTGCGGATTACGCCGCCCTTGTCGGCCGGGCGACCGGACTACCGATCAGGGTCGAACGTTTCGCCTCCCGAGAGGCCGCGATACGGGCATTGATCGATGGCAGCATCGACATGCTCGGCACGTCCAACGGGTTCGAAGCGGAAAACACCGATATCGTGCTGTCCAGGCCCTACGCGATCGATCAACCGGTACTGGTGACCCGGGAAGGTGAAACCCGCTCGCTGACCGAAGGGCTGGCAGGACTGCGGCTGAGCATGCTGTATCACTATCTGCCGCTGGACGAGGTCAAGGCGATGTATCCCAAAGCCCTCATCACGTCTTATCCGTCCTACCAGAACGCAATCAATGCCGTCGCGTTCGATCAGGCGGACGTGTTTCTCGGTGACACCATTTCCACTCACTACATGATCAGCAAGGGTTACCTGAACAATATCCGCATGGCCAGTTTCGGCAAGCACGAGGCCCACGGTTTCAGCTTCGCCGTTCATCGCAACCGTCCGCAACTGCTCGGCATCATCGACAACGTACTCCGGGCTGTTCCGGGCAGCGAGCGCGAAAACATAGCCAAGCGCTGGAGCGTCGGGAGCGACACGCTGCTGACCGACCAGAAACTGCAACTGACCCGACGTGAAGAACAGTGGCTGAAAAAACACCCGGTGATCAGCGTGGTCGTCAACGAGGCTTTTGCACCGCTGACATTTTTTGACAGTGACGGCAATTTTCGCGGCATCAGCGCCGACCTGCTCGAACTCATCCGTCTGCGCACCGGCTTGCGCTTCGAAATCCGCCGCAGCCGCAGCGATGCAGAGATGATCAAGCAGATCGAGAATCATCAGGCCGACCTGATCGCCGCCCTGCTGCCCACTGCCCAACGGGAGGAAACCCTGAACTTCAGCCGTCCCTACCTGGAAAACTCCTATGTCCTGCTGACCCGAAAATCCGCCGACAGCCCGACGCATCTGGGCCAGCTCAAGCGCAAGCGGCTCGCGATTGCCCAGGGCAACCCCATGATCGAATACCTGCGCAACGAGTTTCCACGCATCCAGCTGGTCGAAACGCCGGACACCTTCAGCGCCGTCGCCCTGCTCGACGAAGGTCAGGTCGAGGGCGCAGTGAATTCGCTGGTCATCGCCAACTATTTCATCACGTCGCGGATCTTCGAACAGCCCCTGCAGATCACCACCACCATCGGCACCCGGCAGGCCGCCTTCTCTCTGGCGACCGCCAGGGACAACACGGAACTGGGCTCGATCATCGACAAGACGCTGATGAGCATCACCCCTGAAGAGCTGGGTATCATCAATGGGCGCTGGCGAGGTTACTCAAGCGTTTCGCAGGGTACCTGGCGGCAATACCAGCGTTTCTTCTATCAGGTGATCGGCGGAGCCTGCCTGTTATTGCTGCTGTCATTGCTCTGGAACGCCTATATGCGCCGCCAGATCAAACAGCGTAAATCGGCCGAACGGGCATTGAACGATCAACTGGAGTTCATGGGTTCACTGCTCAACGGCACCCCCCATCCCATCTATGTTCGGGACCGCCAGGGCCTGCTGCAAAGCTGCAACGACAGTTACCTCGAAGCATTCAATGCCCAGCGCGCAGACGTCATTGGCAAAAGCGTCATGCAGGGGGCATTGAACAACGCCTTCGAGGCCGAAGCATTCCAGGCCGACTATCAGCGGGTGGTGGCCGAGGGCAAACCGCTGGTACTCGACAGGCCGCTGCATATCGGCAGCCGGCGTCTGACGATCTATCACTGGATCCTGCCATACAGGGACTCCAGCGGTGATGTGCAGGGGATCATTGGCGGCTGGATCGACATCAGTGAACGCCGAGAGCTGCTCGATGAACTGCGCGCAGCCAAGGAGCAGGCGGACGATGCCAACCGGGCCAAGAGTACGTTCCTGGCGACCATGAGCCACGAGATCCGCACGCCGATGAACGCGGTGATCGGCATGCTTGAGCTGTCGCTCAAGCGCATGGATCAGACTCATCCGGATCGCTCCGGCATCGAGACGGCCTACCATTCGGCGAAGGATCTTCTCGGCCTGATCGGCGACATACTGGACATTGCGCGCATCGAGTCCGGGCGACTGAGCCTGAGTCCGGAACGGGTCAACCTTGTCGAGACCGTCGCCTCGGTCGTCAGAATCTTCGAAGGCCTGGCCCGACAGAAACGGCTCTCACTGGCCGTCACCATCTCACCTCCTGAACTGAACATTGATGTACACCTCGACCCCTTGCGCTTCAAGCAGGTGCTGTCGAACCTGATCAGCAATGCCATCAAGTTCACCGAAACGGGGCACATCAGGATCACGCTGGATCTTGTACCCACGGAGACCCCCGATTACTCATTGGTGCAGTTGACCGTACAGGACACCGGTATCGGGATCACCGCCGATGATCAGCGGCGCCTGTTCGAACCGTTCGCCCAGGCCGCCAACAGTGGGCAGCGAACCGCCGGTGGCGCGGGGCTGGGACTGGTCATCAGCCGCAACCTGTGCGAGATGATGGGTGGAAAACTGCAATTGAACAGCCAGCCCGGGATCGGCACGCAAGTAAACATTACGCTGCCTCTGGCCATCCTGCCTGCACAAGTGGCGATACCACAAATCGAACCGACGATTCAGACAGCCCTCGTCCCGCTGATGGTTCTGGTGGTCGATGACCATCCGGCCAATCGCTTGTTGATGTGCCAGCAACTGGAGTACCTCGGCCATCATTTCTGCATCGCCGAAGATGGCCAGCACGGACTGGAACAATGGAAGAACGGTGCATTCGATCTGGTCATCGCCGATTGCAACATGCCCGTCATGAACGGTTACGAGCTGACCCGAGCGATTCGCCAGCACGAAAAACTTACCCGTCGCCCGGCCTGCACGGTGCTGGGGTTCACCGCCAATGCCCAACCGGAAGAGATCCTGCGCTGCAAACAGGCGGGCATGAACGAATGTTTGTTCAAACCCCTGAGCCTGAACGTCCTGAGCCAATGGATCGATCGTGTACGGCCGCTGTTCCAGGCGCCTGCGTTCAACCTGCAGGGGGTGACGCAGTTGACCGGTGGAGACCCCGCCCAGACCCGCCGATTGCTGGTAGAACTGCTCAACAGCAGTCGTCTTGACCGACGGGAACTTCAGTCCCTGTCCGCCTTGAATGATCATCCGGCACTGGCCGTGATTGCACACAAGATCAAGGGCGCCGCCCGCATTGCCCAGGCATCGCGCCTTATCGAGCGTTGTGATGCGCTTGAGCAGGCTTGCCTGCAAGCGCTGCCCAGAGATGAGATCGAACATCGCGCGAAAACTTGCTGCCTTGTCATTCTTGAACTGGAACAGGCACTGGAACAGGCACTGGAACATCAACTGGCCCAGACCGACCAGAGCAAAATGACCGGGGCTTAACTATGCTTGGACGCTGAGCAGTGTGCTTATCTACACGGAGAGTCCGCAATGCCCAGCCCACTGCGCCCGGAACAACGCCGGTTTCCACTGCATGTACACATCAGCGTCATGTTCACCTTTCTGCTGTTGCTCACCGGGGTGGTGCTGGGTCTGTTCAACTATCGACAGACCACACAGATCATCCTGTCGAGCAGCGAAAAACTGTTCAACCGCATCGAGCAGGATGTGCGTCTCGATCTGCAGGCCACTTATGCACCGATCCGGCACTTGCTGAGCCTGCTGGCAGAGACTCCCGCCGCCGGATCCTCCAGCCTCGAATCGCGCCTGGCGCTGCTCAAACCGTTCAGCCAGTCCCTGACGGACAATCCGGATCTGGCCTCGCTCTACCTGGGTTATGGAAACGGCGACTTCTTCATGGTCCGTCCATTGCGCACGCCTGCGCTGAAAACCCTGCTCAAGGCACCGGACGCCGCGGCATTTCAGGTCTGGAGCATCGAACATGACGCCAGCGGTCAGGCGCATTCGCAGTCGCTGTTCTTTGACCAGGCCCTGTCCCCGGTCGGCCGACAGAACAACCCCGTCGATCCCTATGATCCGCGCAGCCGGGCGTGGTACATCAACGCCCGGCAACAGGCCGAACAGATCACCACCGAACCCTACGTCTTTTTCTCCACCCACAACGTCGGCACGACGCTGGCCCGTCGCAGCGGTGATGACGCGGTGATCGGCGCCGACCTGACCCTCGACGCACTCTCCGCAACCCTTATCAAACACGTGGTGACACCGGCCACGCAAATCGTCCTGTTCGACGCCGAAGGCAACGCCGTGGCCTATCCCGACAGCAGCCGGCTGATCGTCGATGACCGTACGGCGCGACTGGCCAAGGCTGCCGACCTGAGTCCCGCCCTCCACACTTTGTTGTCCGGCCATCAGGGCAATCGACTCAAGGCCGACGGCCGGCTATGGATCGTCGCCCGCAGCCAGTTGCAGGAAGGTGGGCCGAAGGGTTTGCAGATGGCATTGCTGGTGCCGGAGGACGAGTTGCTGGTCGACGCCTATCGCATGCGCTGGCAAGGCGCGCTGATCACGTTGGCTACTCTGCTGTTGTGCCTGCCGCTCGGGTGGCTGATCTCGCGAATTCTGGTCAAGCCGCTGCATGCGCTGGTCAAGGAAGCCGACGCGATTCGCAGTTTCGATTTCAACTTTCCCGTGACCCGTCGATCACCGGTGCTGGAGGTCGACCAGTTGAGCCTGTCGATGGCCCGCATGAAAGACACCCTGGCCAGCTTCTTCCGGATCACCGACAGCCTGACCGCCGAAACCCGCTTCGCCCCGCTGCTGCAGCGCGTGCTGTTCGAGACCGTGCAGATCGCCCAGGCCCAGGCGGGCCTGATTTATCTGCGCGAAAACGATGGCAATCGCATGGAACCCTACGGACTGGTGGTCGACGGCGAATCCCAAGCCTTGGCCGCGTTCGATATTCAGGGGCGCAATCTTGATGCCGTCCAGAGCCCAGAATGGTTCCGTCAACTGGCGAACGCCAACACAGTGGTGAGTAATCTCGGGTTCGAACAGGCCACCGACCTTCAGAAAGTGCTGCTGGCCATGGAGTCGCCGAGGGTTCATCTGATCGGTATCCGCCTGCACAACCGGCACAACGAAACCGTCGGCCTGCTGGTGCTGCTGATCAATGACAGCGGCACGGCGAGTGATCTGGAAAAGCTTCGGCCCGATCGCATCGCCTTCCTGCAAGCGGTGTCCGGAGCAGCCGCGGTGAGTATCGAGAGCCAGCGCCTGCAAGCCCGGCAGAAACAACTGCTGGACGCTTTCATTCAACTGCTCGCCGGCGCCATCGATGCCAAGAGTCCTTATACCGGCGGCCATTGCCAGCGCGTGCCGGAGCTGACCCTGATGCTCGCCCATGCCGCGGCGGCCAGTCAGGCACCGGCCTTCAGCGATTACCAGCCGAACGAAGACGAATGGGAGGCCTTGCACATCGCCGCCTGGCTGCACGATTGCGGCAAGGTTACGACCCCGGAATACGTGGTCGACAAAGCCACCAAACTGGAAACCCTGAACGATCGCCTTCATGAAATCCGCACCCGCTTCGAAGTGCTCAAGCGCGACGCCTGGGTCAGCTACTGGCAAGCCCTGGCCATGGGCGGCGAAGAACGGCAACTGGCTGAGTTGCGCGACGCAACCCTGACAACACTGGATGATGATTTTGCATTCGTCGCCCACTGCAATCTGGGCAGTGAAGCGATGGCCGAGGCCGACCTGCAACGCCTGCAAGGCATCGCTCAACGCACCTGGACACGAACGCTGGATGACCGGCTGGGCCTGTCATGGGAAGAGAACCGGCGTCAGGCACGCACACCGGCACCGACCTTGCCGGTCAACGAACCGCTGCTGGCGGACAAGCCCGAGCATCTGCTGGAACGCGCCGAAGGCGAGCTCATTCCAGAGGACAACCCGTGGGGCTTCAAGCTCGACGTGCCACCGTACAAATACAATCGCGGCGAGCTGTACAACCTCAGCATCCCCCGGGGCACGCTGACCCGCGAAGAACGCTACATCATCAACCACCACATGGTGCAGACGATCCTGATGCTCAGCCACCTGCCCTTCCCCGGGCATCTGAACAGCATCGCGGAAATCGCCGGGGGCCATCACGAAAAGATGGATGGCACCGGTTATCCCAAGCGCCTGAAGCGCGAAGACATGAGCCTGCCGGCGCGCATGATGGCGATTGCCGATATTTTCGAAGCCCTGACCGCTGCCGACCGCCCGTACAAAAAGGCCAAGTCCCTCAGTGAAGCGCTGGGAATCATGGCCACCATGTGCCGCGAAGCGCACATCGATGCCGAGCTGTTCGGGCTGTTCATCCGCGATGGCGTGTATTTGCAGTACGCCACACGGTTTCTCGATCCACGACAGATCGATGTCGTGGACCCGGCGGCCGTGCTGCTCAAGGCAGGCCTGACGGTGTGATCAGCAGTCGGTCAAGCGCAGGAAGATCGCCGCCAGTCGTTCGATTCCGGCCTGATCGTCGGCACCGAAACGCGCGAGCTTCGGGCTGTCGAGGTCGAGCACGCCGATCAGGCGACCGTCCTTGACCAACGGCACAACCAGTTCGCTGTTCGACGCGCTGTCACAGGCGATGTGGCCGGGAAACGCATGAACGTCTTCGACCCGTTGTGTCTGCAGGCTGGCAGCCGCCGCGCCGCACACACCGCGACCGAACGGAATGCGCACACAGGCGATCTGGCCCTGAAACGGGCCGAGCACCAGCTCTTCGTTGCGATTGAGGTAGAAACCGGCCCAGTTCAGGTCATCGAGCTGGTTGAACAGGAACGCCGAAAACTGCGCGGCGTTGGCGATGAAATCGCGCTCGTCCGCCAGCAGCGATTCCAGTTGCGCGGCCAACATGCCATAGCCTTCGAGGCCCTGGCCGCTCTGTTGCAAATCAATCATGCCTTGTGCTCCAACAATTTCAGTCCCACCCAGTAACGGGCGAATTGGTACGCGCAACGTCCGTTGCGGTTGCCACGGCCGGTCGCCCAGCGCACGGCGAGAATGTCCAGTTGTTCGTCGCGCTCCCAGCTCAGGCCGGCCTTGGCGGCCAACTGGCCGATCCAGTGTTCGACGACGTTGAGGAAATGTTCCTGGGTAAACGGATAGAACGACAGCCACAGGCCGAAACGATCCGACAACGCGATCTTGTCTTCCACCGCTTCGCTGGGATGCAGTTCACCATCGACGCGCTTCCAGTTTTCGTTGTCGCTTTCCTTTTCCGGCACCAGATGGCGGCGGTTGGAGGTGGCGTACAGCAACACGTTGTCCGGTGCCTGTTCGAGCGAACCGTCCAGCACGCTTTTCAGCACGCGATAGTCGCCTTCGCCGGATTCGAACGACAGGTCATCGCAGAACAGCACAAACCGCTGCGGCAGTTTGGCGATCTGCTCCACCACCCGTGGCAGGTCCGCCAGGTGATCACGCTCGATTTCGATCAGACGCAAACCGGCCTTGGCGTGTTCCGCCAGCAGCGCCCGCACCAGCGACGATTTGCCGGTACCGCGCGAACCCCACAGCAGCGCATGGTTGGCCGGCATGCCGTCGAGGAACTGCTGAGTGTTGCGGCCCAGTTGCTCCAGCTGCCGATCGACGCCGATCAGGTCCGACAGACGCATGTCGAGGCTGACTTCCAGCGGCAGCAGATAACCGCTGCGACCGTCACGCTGCCAGCGTGCGGCGAGGCAGGTACCCCAGTCGATGACCGGGCGTGGAGCCGGCAGCAGCGGTTCGATCCGCGCCAGAACCGACTCGGCGCGCTCAAGAAAAGCATTCAATCGGGAATCCACGTCTTCTCCTCGGGCTCGTTCACAGTGATGATGGCGGTACAGCGACGACAGACAGCGTTAGAAACCTGTCCCGGCCCTTGTTACAAGGCGCTTCGGGAACCCCGGAATCCGTGCATGATCGACTATGCTTGAGCAGCGAAGGGAAACGGAAGTGGTTCAACACCCCATGGATATCAAATTCACCCACCGGCTGTCGTACAAACAGGCCCGGCTTACCGTGCTGGTCGGGTTCATTCTGGGCACGCTGCTCAGCCTGCTGCAAATCGGCATCGATTATGCCAGTGAAGACGCGTCCATCAACCGTGAAATCCTGTCTTTGCTGGAAATCAGCCATAATCCGGCCTCGCGCATCGCCTACAACATCGATGCCGAACTGGCCCAGGAACTGACCCTGGGACTGTTGCGTTCGCCGGCGATCATTTCCGCACAACTGACCGACAACAATCAGACAGTGCTGGCCAACGTCAAACGCCCGGAGCTGCAAAGCGGCTACCGGATGATCAGCGACTTCCTGTTCGGCGCCAAACGCCAGTTCGAAGACCGCCTTTATCTCGATCACTTGCCCAACGAATCCCTCGGCACCCTGAGCCTTGAAGTCGACACCTACGCCTTCGGCAGCCGCTTCCTGCGCCGGGCCGAGGTCACGCTGCTCAACGGTTTCGCCCGCAGCCTGATTCTCACCGGAATCCTGCTCGCGCTGTTCTACGTGATGCTGACCAAACCGCTGGTGCGGGTGATCCGCGAACTCAGCGGCCGTGACCCGCGCAGTGCCGAGCCGACCACCCTGGAATGTCCGGGCGGGCACGCCAACGACGAGATCGGCGTGCTGGTCAAGGTTGCCAACCAGCAGTTCGAAAACATCGCCACGGAAATCCAGCAGCGGCGCAATGCGGAAAACCGCCTCACCGACTACCTCGCGCAACTCGAGGACATCGTGTCCGCACGCACCGCTGAACTCAAGGCGATCAACGCGCGGCTCAGCCAGTCCAACCAGGAACTGGAAGTGGCCCGCAGCACGGCACTGGACATGGCCGAAGCGCGTTCGGCATTTCTCGCCAACATGAGCCACGAGATCCGCACCCCGCTCAACGGCCTGCTGGGGATGATCGCCCTGTCGCTCGACGGCCCGCTCAACGCCGAACAGCAACAGCAACTGTCCATCGCTCATGACTCGGGCAAGGTGCTGGTGGAACTGCTCAACGATATTCTCGACCTGTCGAAATTCGATGCCGGGCAACTCGAGCTCGAACACATTCCCTTCGATCTTGGCTCGCTGATCGAAGACACCGCCAACCTGCTGTCGCAGAACGCGGCACCAAGTGTCGAGCTGACCTGCCTGATCGATCCGTACTTCCCGGCGCTGGTGCTCGGCGATCCGACCCGGGTCAGGCAGATCGTCAGCAACCTGCTGTCCAATGCGCTGAAATTCACCCGCTTCGGTCGGGTCGATGTGCGCCTGTCCACCTGGAAGGACGGCGTCCGGATCGAAGTCTGCGACACCGGTATCGGCATCGCCCAGGAAGCGCAGGTGAAGATTTTCCAGCCGTTCACCCAGGCGGGTGCCGGCATCACCCGCCAGTACGGTGGCACCGGGTTGGGCCTGGCATTGACCTATAACCTGTGCGAAGCCATGCAGGGGCGCCTGACCATCAGTTCCGAAGTGGGTTTCGGCAGTCAGTTCTGCGCCGAGCTGCCACTGCCCTGCCATACCCGCGCGGTGATTCCGCCACCGTTGCACGGCAAGGTGCTGGCGATCACCAACGCGGTCAGCGGGCTGGCGGAGCTGCTGGAAAGCCTGCTGCCGGTCTGGGGACTGACCTACGAGCAGCGAACCCTCGACGACCCGCTGCTCGGGCTGTCCCCCGACGTGATCATCACCGACTGCCCCGAATGCCTGTTCGGCCTGCGCCCGGCGATGACGGCGCCGATTCTGCTGGTGACTGCTTACGGCAGTTTCATGCCAGGCGAAGAAGCTGCCGCCCTCGCCCCGTTGCAGCAGCAGGCACGACCGCTGGCTCGCAACGCGCTGTATCAGAATCTGCGCCGGACACTGTTGCCGGACCTCACCACCATCGACCGCGCACGCCTCGAAAGCGTGCCGTCGCAGCGGCGCGGTCGGGTGCTGCTGGTGGAGGACAACCCGGTCAACCAATTGGTGGCCAAGGGCATGCTGGGCAAACTCGGCTGCGACGTGGTAGTCGCCGCCCATGGCGTTGAAGCGCTGGATCAGCTGGAACACGACGAGTTCGATCTGGTGCTGATGGACTGCAACATGCCAGTGATGGACGGCTACGAAGCCAGCCGTCAGATCCGCCAGAGCGGGCGCTGGCCGCATCTACCGATTGTCGCCCTGACCGCCAATGCCATGTCCGAGGAGCGCGAACGCTGTCGGGCGGCGGGCATGAGCGATTACCTGGCCAAGCCGTTTCGCCGTGAAGAGCTGGCGGCGCTGCTGGACCAGTGGATTCCGACTACGACAGTGCTTTGATCTGCCCCAGCAGGTGATCGAGACCGTCACGCAAGTCATTGAGCCGGTCCAGATCCACCCCGCTGTCGCACAACAGCCGATCCTTCAAAGGCCCGACCTGTTCACGCAGCGCCTGCCCCCGCGGCGTGAGGCTCAGATGAACCTCGCGTTCGTCCCGGGCCGAGCGCTGACGCTGGACCAGTTGCAGTTGCTCCAGACGCTTGAGCAGCGGCGTGAGCGTGCCGGAATCCAGTGCCAGACGTTCACCCAGCGCCTTGACCGTCGGTTGCTCCGGCACGGTTTGCTGCCATTCCCACAACACCAGCATCGCCAGGTATTGCGGGTAAGTCAGACCAAGCTGATCGAGCATCGGCTTGTAGGCACGGATCACCGCCCGCGATGCGGCATACAACTTGAAGCACAGCTGACTGTCGAGCTTCAGCGAATCGGCGGACAGGCTGTTCATTTGAGCAGGGCTTCGATCTCGCGGCTCAGATCTTGCGGCTTGGTAGCCGGAGCGAAGCGCTTGACCAACTGGCCGTCCTTGCCGATCAGGAATTTGGTGAAGTTCCACTTGATGCCCTGGGAACCCAGCACGCCCGGCGCGCGTTTCTTCAATTGCACGAACAGCGGGTGCGCGCCGGTACCGTTGACTTCGATCTTCTTGAACAGCGGGAAGCTGACACCGTAGTTCAGCTCGCAGAACTCGCTGATGGCGCCTTCGTTGCCCGGCTCCTGCTTGCCGAACTGATTGCACGGGAAACCCAGCACCACCAGCCCCTGATCCTTGTAGGTCTGCCACAGTTCCTCAAGGCCTTTGTACTGCGGAGTGAAACCGCATTTGCTGGCGGTATTGACCACCAGCACCGCCTTGCCGGCGAAATCGGCGAGAGTCTTTTGCTCGCCCTTGATGGTGGTGCACGGAATATTCAGCAGGTTATCGCTCATGGTGCGCACTCTTGAAAGATGGGTAGGCGGCAAAAATAGCGAGCAATTGAATTGTGTGCAATTTAATTATTCGAAAGGCGACCCGTGGATCGCCCGTCTCGGTTACGCGCGCGGCACCAGGTCCAGGCACACCGAGTTGATGCAGTAACGCAGGCCGGTCGGCGGCGGACCGTCAGGGAATACGTGGCCCAGGTGCGCATCGCATCGGGCGCATTTCACTTCGGTGCGGATCATGCCGTGGCTGGTGTCACGGATTTCGGTCATGGCGTTGTCGCCGATTGGCGCGTAGAAGCTTGGCCAACCGCAGCCGGAGTCGAATTTGGTCTTGGAATCAAACAACGGCTCGTTGCAGCAGACGCAGTGATAGACACCGTCAGTCTTGGTGGCGTTGTATTTACCGGAGAACGGTCGCTCGGTGGCACTGAGACGACACACGTTGTATTGCTCGGGGTCGAGCATCGCCTGCCATTCTTCCAGGGTCTTTTCAATCTTTTCCATCATCACACCTCAGCGGCTGAAAAAGCCCGATCTGTACCTTTTCCACGGATCGGGCGGCACGTATGATTGCGCCTCGTCACACGCCAGTCTGGCAGCGGGTTCCTGCGCATTCAAACGGATTGTTGGAAACCGCCGCTCGAGACACTTGCCTGTGTGAAGACGCAGGATTCCCAGCACGGTTGTCCACCCGCCGCCTGGATCGTTCATTTTCGGGATCACATCGCCATGCAGTTCAGCAAATCGAACAAGCTCGCCAACGTCTGCTACGACATTCGCGGCCCGGTGCTCAAGCACGCCAAACGCCTGGAAGAGGAAGGCCATCGCATCCTCAAGCTGAACATCGGCAACCCGGCGCCCTTTGGTTTCGAAGCGCCGGACGAGATTCTTCAGGATGTGATCCGCAACCTGCCGACCGCCCAAGGCTATAGCGATTCCAAAGGCCTGTTCAGTGCGCGCAAGGCGGTGATGCAGTACTACCAGCAGAAGCAGGTCGAAGGTGTCGGCATCGAAGACATCTATCTGGGTAATGGCGTGTCCGAGCTGATCGTGATGTCGTTGCAGGCGCTGCTCAACAACGGCGACGAAGTGCTGGTGCCGGCGCCGGACTACCCGCTGTGGACCGCTGCCGTGAGCCTGGCCGGCGGTAACGCAGTGCATTACCTGTGCGACGAGGGCGCCGACTGGTTCCCGGACCTGGCCGACATCAAGGCCAAGATCACCCCGAACACCAAGGCGATGGTGATCATCAACCCGAACAACCCGACCGGCGCGGTGTATTCGAAGGAGGTGCTGCTGGGCATGCTCGAGCTGGCCCGCCAGCACAACCTGGTGGTGTTCTCCGACGAAATCTACGACAAGATCCTCTACGACGACGCCGTGCACATCTGCACCGCTTCGCTGGCCCCGGACCTGCTGTGCCTGACCTTCAACGGTCTGTCCAAGTCGTATCGCGTGGCCGGTTTCCGTTCCGGCTGGATCGCCATTTCCGGGCCGAAACACAACGCTCACAGCTACATCGAAGGCATCGACATGCTGGCCAACATGCGCCTGTGCGCCAACGTGCCGAGCCAGCATGCGATCCAGACCGCCTTGGGCGGCTATCAGAGCATCAACGATCTGGTGCTGCCGCAAGGTCGCCTGCTGGAGCAACGCAACCGTACCTGGGAATTGCTCAACGACATTCCCGGCGTCAGCTGCGTGAAACCGATGGGCGCGCTGTACGCATTCCCGAAGATCGACCCGAAAGTCTGCCCGATCCACAACGACGAGAAGTTCGTGCTCGACCTGCTGCTCTCCGAAAAGCTGCTGGTGGTGCAAGGCACGGCATTCAACTGGCCGTGGCCTGACCACTTCCGCGTGGTCATCCTGCCGCGGGTCGATGACCTGGACATGGCCATCGGTCGTATCGGCAACTTCCTCAAGTCCTACCGCCAGTAACCGGCGCTCAGTGCGCAACGGCCCGAACGTTGCGCACTGTCTGATTCAGCAACACTTCTGCTCCGCCCCTCCTCCAGCACCTTCTACACTTGCGACTCATACGAATCATGCGTGCCTGACGCAATGAGACCGGGTGGCGCGTGCCTGTCACCCATACCGGATTCGGCAGTGGGAAATATCCCATGCCCGACGAATCCGGTGTAGGACACAGTTTGAAATAGTCACTCGGTTGAATCACCAGGTGCAGCACCTTATATACCCCGCAGTACGCTACATCTTTAGCTTGAGGAGATTTCTACAACCATGATGCGCATCCTGCTGTTTTTGGCCACTAACCTGGCGGTCGTGCTGATAGCCAGCATCACCCTGAGCCTTTTCGGCTTCAACGGGTTCATGGCGGCCAACGGGGTTGATCTCAACCTCAGTCAGCTGCTGGTTTTCTGTGCAGTCTTTGGTTTTGCCGGTTCCCTGTTCTCGCTGTTCATCTCCAAGTGGATGGCGAAGATGAGCACCAGCACCCAGATCATCACCCAGCCACGCACCCGCCACGAGCAGTGGCTGCTGCAAACCGTCGAGCAACTGTCCCGGGAAGCCGGGATCAAGATGCCCGAGGTGGGGATCTTTCCGGCTTACGAAGCGAACGCCTTCGCCACTGGCTGGAACAAGAACGACGCACTGGTCGCAGTCAGCCAGGGCTTGCTCGAGCGCTTCAAGGAAGATGAAGTGCGGGCCGTGCTGGCCCACGAGATCGGTCATGTGGCCAACGGCGACATGGTCACCCTGGCGCTGATCCAGGGGGTGGTGAACACCTTCGTGATGTTTTTCGCGCGGATCATCGGCAACTTCGTCGACAAAGTGATCTTCAAGAACGAAGAAGGCCAGGGTATGGCCTACTACATCGCGACCATCTTCGCCGAACTGGTGCTGGGCATCCTGGCCAGCGCGATCGTGATGTGGTTCTCGCGTAAACGTGAGTTCCGTGCCGACGATGCCGGTGCCCGCCTGGCCGGCACGGGTGCGATGATCAACGCCTTGCAACGCCTGCGCGCCGAACAGGGCCTGCCGGTGCACATGCCTGACACCCTGAACGCCTTCGGCATCAACGGTGGCATCAAACAAGGGTTCGCCCGCATGTTCATGAGCCACCCGCCGCTGGAAGAGCGTATCGACGCCCTGCGTCGTCGCGGTTGATCAAACCGGCGCACCAACAAAAAGGCCCGCAGTGATGCGGGCCTTTTTTTGCCTGTCGATTACGCCCCGGAAATCCGGTACACCCGCTCTTCCAGCCGAGTTACGCCGGCCTGCACGAACTTCCAGCTGTCACCGAGCACATCCTGCTCTTCCAGCCTCTCGACACGCCAGACACTTCCCAGCAAACGCTGCACTTCGGCATCGCCTACCGAAAATGGCGGCCCAGGCATCTGCGACTGGTCGTAATCCAGCGTCACCAAGAGCCCTCGGCACGTCGGCAGGATGCTCTGCAGGTGCGCCGCATAACGCTCGCGCATCGGTGGCGGCAGGGCAATCACCGCCGCCCGGTCATACAACGCGGTGCAACCAGCCACATCAGCCGCCGTCAGCGAGAAGAAATCCCCGCATCACAATTCGATCACGCCAGCGCGATAAACCTTGAAGTCGCCCTGCTCGCTGACCTGCGGCTGCAGTTGCTGCTCAAGGAAAAAGTCCTCCACGGCTTTCTCCGACAGCTCGACGCCGAGTACCTGATGACCACGGCCGGCGAGCCACAGCAGATCCAGACTTTTTCCGCACAGCGGCACCAACACACGCGCCTGCGCCGGGATGGCCAGACCGGGCCAGTGCCGCTGCAAATACGGGTTCACCTCAGGCTGGTGAAAGCCGATCTGGTTCGATTCCCACTTCTTGTGCCAAAACTCCGGCTGCATGCATCCTCCTAAGAATTCGATCAAAAGGCGTTAAAACTTATATTGGAATTAGATCAATGAACTGACTGAAGATGAGTCATCTTAACGCTCAGGAACCCTTCCATGTTTCCCAGCCTGTTTATCTCTCACGGCTCGCCCATGCTGGCGCTGGAGCCCGGTGCCAGTGGCCCGGCACTGGCGCGACTGGCCGCCGAACTGCCACGCCCGAAAGCCATCGTCATCGTTTCCGCCCATTGGGAAAGCCATGAGCTGCTGGTCAGCAGCCATCCGCAACCGGAAACCTGGCACGACTTCGGCGGTTTCCCCCGTGCGCTGTTTGAAGTGCAGTACCCGGCACCGGGCAATCCGCAACTGGCCCGCGAGATTGCCGACCTGCTGACCGCCAACAACCTGCCGGCGCGCCTCGATCCGCAACGACCGTTCGATCACGGCGTGTGGGTACCACTGTCGCTGATGTACCCGCAGGCCGACATTCCGGTGGTGCAGGTTTCCCTGCCCAGCCGTGGCGGCCCGGCGTTGCAGAACCGCGTCGGCCAGGCGCTGGCCAGTCTGCGCGAACAGGGCATTCTGTTGATCGGTTCCGGCAGCATCACCCACAACCTGCGGGAACTGGACTGGCATGCAGGCCCGGAAAGCGTCGAGCCGTGGGCCCGGGACTTCCGTGACTGGATGATCGACAAGCTTGCGGCCAACGACGAAGCCGCCCTGCACGATTACCGCCAGCAGGCACCGAACGCCGTGCGCAGCCATCCAAGTGATGAGCATCTGCTTCCGCTGTACTTTGCCCGCGGCGCTGGCGGCGACTTCAGCATTGCGTATCAAGGTTTCACCATGGGTGCGCTGGGCATGGACATCTACCGCTTCGGCTGACTTGTTCGCGCCCATCTCAAATCGCAGGCAAAAAAAATCCCCGAACCAGTCGGGGATTTTTTATGTTCGATCAATCAGCCCAGGGGCGGATCAATCTTCGCGGTAGCGACGCAGTTTCAGCTGTTTGCCGGCAACGCGAGTGTCCTTCAATTTGGTCAGGAGTTTGTCCAGACCATCTTCCGGCAGCTCGACGAGGCTGAAGCTGTCACGCACCTGGATGCGACCGATGGCTTCACGTGCCAGACCACCTTCGTTGAGGATGGCGCCCAGCAGGTTTTTCGCCGCGATACCGTCACGCGCGCCCAGCGCGGTACGGCAACGGGCACGGCCTTCACCCAAAGGCATTGGCGCACGACGCTCGCGGTCACCACGGTCCGGACGATCACCCGAACGCTCAGGACGGTCGCCACGTGGCGCGCTGTTCGGCACCAGTGGACGTTCCTTCTCGATCGCTGCCAGGTTCAGCGCCTGACCATTGGTGGCTTTGCGCAGCAGTGCGGCAGCCAGGGCACGCGGGGTGCAACCGATGTCGGCGGTCAGGCGATCCAGCAGGTCACCGTGAGTCGATTCGGCGTCAGCCACCAGCGGCGACAGGCTGTTGGTCAGTTTCTTGATGCGGGCATCGAGAACGGCCTGGGCGTCCGGCAGACGCACTTCGGCAACTTTCTGACCGGTCACACGCTCGATTACCTGCAGCATGCGGCGCTCACGCGGAGTCACCAGCAGCAGCGCGCGGCCTTCGCGACCGGCACGGCCGGTACGGCCGATACGGTGCACGTAGGATTCCGGATCGTACGGCATGTCCACGTTGAAAACGTGGGTGATGCGCGGAACGTCCAGACCACGGGCGGCAACGTCGGTCGCCACAACGATGTCCAGACGGCCATCTTTCAGCGAGTCGATGACGCGCTCACGCTGGTTCTGGGCGATGTCGCCGTTCAACGCGGCGGCTTTGTAGCCTTTGGCGTCGAGGGCGCTGGCCAGATCCAGGGTCGCTTGCTTGGTGCGCACGAACATGATCAGAGCGTCGAAATCTTCCACTTCCAGCAAGCTGAGAACGGCAGAGGTCTTCTGGTCAGCGTGAACCAACAGGTGAGCCTGTTCGATCGCGGTAACGGTCTGGGTCTTGCTCTGGATCTTCACATGCTTTGGATCGCGCAGGTGACGCTCGGCGATGGCACGGATCGATTGCGGCAGGGTCGCCGAGAACAATACGGTCTGACGGGTTTCCGGCATGGCCTTGAAGATGACTTCGAGGTCGTCCATGAAGCCCAGTTTGAGCATTTCGTCTGCTTCGTCGAGAACCAGGTGGTTCACGGTCTGCAGCACTTTTTCGTCGCGACGCAGGTGGTCGCACAGACGGCCCGGAGTGGCGACAACGATCTGTGCGCCATTACGGATTGCTTTCAATTGTGGGCCCATCGGCGCGCCGCCGTAGACAGCCACAACAGTCACGCCCGGCATTTGCTTGGCGTAGGTTTCGAAAGCGGTTGCAACTTGCAGCGCCAACTCACGAGTTGGGGCCAGGATCAGAGCTTGCGGCTCGCGCTTGGACGGATCAATGCGGTGCAGGATAGGCAGGGCAAAGGCAGCGGTTTTACCGGTACCGGTTTGCGCCTGACCAATCATATCGTGACCGGCGAGGATGATCGGGATCGACTGCTGCTGAATGGCCGAAGGCTCTTCATAGCCGGTAGCGACTACTGCAGCGACAATATTGGGATGAAGTTCAAGAGCGGCGAAGCCGCCGATTTCCTGGGTCATGGGTCTGCCTCTAAGTGCATCCGCAAAGACCCATGCTCCAAAGCTGCACATGCCGTGTTGAGACTCAAGAGTCGCCCTGGCAGCTTTGTCGGCGGGGATTTGCGAAAACGAATGAATGAAAAAGAATCGTCAAGGAAGAGCCCGCAGTGCGGACGTGCAGCCGAAGCTGACTTCGGGGAATTGCGCTACCTAAACGCGGCCCGGTTAAAGGCCGGCGCGCACTATACCGGAATTTGCCCAAAAAGGGAGCTTTTTTTATCGGCGAAATACAGTTGTCACCGCTGTGTAACGGGGTTTTGCGGATAATCGGGCAAAGGTCTACTTTTCAAAGACCCCGGCCCTGCGGGCGATGGCGCTTAAACGATTCACCGATGTGCGGCATCTGGTCGCTGCACCCTTTCTTCCCCTGCGAGGAAACACCCATGAATCAGCCCTGCCCCGGCCGCGTGAGCCGTGCGCGCCACGGTCACGTGCATTTGATCGGCCTGGACCGCGCCGCCAAGCGCAATGCCTTCGACCTCGACCTGCTCAACGACCTGGCATTGGCCTACGGTGAATTCGAGGCCGACCGCGACGCACGCGTGGCGGTGGTGTTCGGGCATGGCGAGCATTTCACCGCCGGGCTCGATCTGGTGAATGCCAGTTCCGCCCTCGCCCAGGGGTGGCAGGTGCCGCCCGGCGGTTGCGATCCATGGGGCGTATTCGTCGGACCGCGGGTCAGCAAACCGGTGATCGTGGCCGCGCAGGGTTATTGCCTGACCATCGGCATAGAGTTGATGCTCGCCGCTGACATCAACCTGTGCGCCAGCAACACCCGCTTCGCCCAAATGGAAGTGCAGCGTGGGATCTTTCCGTTCGGCGGCGCGACATTGCGCTTTCATCAGATCGCCGGCTGGGGCAATGCCATGCGCTGGTTGCTGACCGGTGACGAATTCGATGCCCACGATGCGTTGCGTCTGGGATTGGTGCAGGAGGTCATGGCCAGCGAGGATCTGCTGCCGCGCGCCATCGAACTGGCCGAACGGATTGCCCGGCAGGCGCCGCTGGGCGTGCAGGCGACGCTGATGTCGGCGCGTCAGGCGCGCTATGAAGGCGAGACCGCAGCGGCTAAGAGCTTGCCGCCGCTGGTGAAGAAGTTGTTGGCCACTGAGGACGCGAAGGAAGGTGTGCGCTCGCTGGTGGAGCGCAGACCGGGGGTCTTCAAGGGCATCTGAGACTCAGGTCGCAGGGCGAATCGCCTTGATCAACGACGCCAGCGAATAACCCAACTGCGGCGCCAGCGCTTCGGCCCGTGCGGTCAGCGCCTGCATATCCAGCACCTGATCGAGATCCGCCGGCACGATCAGAATCACGTTGCCCTCCTTCACCGGCAGTTCCCAGTAATGCCGATGATAGAGCCCGCGCAACAGCGCCGCCCCTAACGGTTTGCCGTCATCGGTAGCCCACTGGTTAATGATCAGCCAGCCGCCAGGATTCAGACGTTTCTGACAATCGCCGAGGAAATTCCACGCAAGGTGCCCAGCGCCGGGGCCGACATCGGTGTAAAGGTCAACGAAGATCAGATCCGCAGGTTCGGCCGTCGGCAGCAGTTCAATTGCATCGCCGACACGAATATACAGCCGCGGATCGTCATCCAGCCCGAGGTATTCGATGGCCAGACGCGGTACGTCGGGGCGCAGCTCGATGGCTTCGACGTCTTCCAGCGGCAGGAACTTGAGGCAGGCCTGGGTCAGCGTTCCCGCGCCCAGCCCGAGGAACAGCGCGCTCTCCGGTTGCTCATGGCACAGCGCGCCTATCAGCATCGCCCGGGTGTAGTCGTACTCCAGCCAGCTCGGGTCGGCGGTAAACACGCAGCTTTGCTCGATCGCATCGCCGAACTCCAGAAAGCGGTAGTCGGCCACTTCCAGCACGCGAATCACGCCGAACTCATCCTGTACCTCGGCGAGCAACAGCTCGACGCGCTCCTCAGTCATTTCGTCTCCTGGTGGTCACCGGGCGCGGTGACGCGATGGCACCGCTGTGGTGCCGTGGCAAAGCGGCGATTGTCGGCGAAGCGGCGGGAGCAGGTCACGCACTAATTACTGCTAACATGGCCGTCCGTGCGTAGAACCTTAGAGACCGTGATGAGCCAACCCTGGAGCCCTGACAGCTGGCGCGCCCTGCCGATCCAGCAACAACCCCAATACCCCGACGCCGCGCATCTGCGCCAGGTCGAGCAGACGTTGGCCAGCTATCCGCCGCTGGTGTTTGCCGGCGAAGCGCGCGAGCTGCGTCGTCAGTTTGCCGAAGTCACCCAGGGCCGGGCGTTCCTGCTGCAGGGCGGCGACTGCGCGGAAAGCTTCGCCGAGTTCTCCGCCGCAAAGATCCGCGACACCTTTAAAGTGTTGCTGCAAATGGCGATCGTCATGACCTTCGCTGCCGGTTGCCCGGTAGTCAAGGTCGGGCGCATGGCCGGCCAGTTCGCCAAGCCGCGCTCGGCCAACGACGAGACCATCGACGGCGTGACCCTGCCGGCCTACCGCGGCGACATCGTCAACGGCATCGGTTTCGACTCGGCCAGCCGCGTGCCGGACCCGGAGCGTCTGCTGCAGTCCTATCACCAGTCCACCGCCACCCTCAACCTGCTGCGCGCCTTCGCCCAGGGCGGTTTTGCCGACCTGCATCAGGTGCACAAGTGGAACCTGGACTTCATCGCCAACTCGGCGCTAGCGGAGAAGTACAGCCACCTCGCCGACCGCATCGATGAGACCCTGGCGTTCATGCGCGCCTGCGGCATGGACAGCTCGCCGCAACTGCGCGAAACCAGTTTCTTCACCGCCCACGAAGCGCTGCTGCTGAACTACGAAGAAGCCTTCGTACGCCGCGACAGCCTGACCAACGATTACTACGATTGCTCGGCGCACATGCTGTGGATCGGCGACCGCACCCGACAGCTCGACGGCGCCCACGTCGAATTCCTGCGCGGGGTGAACAACCCGATCGGGGTGAAAGTCGGCCCGAGCATGAACCCCGACGACCTGATCCGCCTGATCGACGTGCTCAACCCGGACAACGATCCGGGTCGTCTGAACCTGATCGCGCGGATGGGTGCGAACAAGGTCGGCGATCACCTGCCGGCGCTGATTCGCGCGGTGCAGCGCGAAGGCAAGCAGGTGCTGTGGAGCTCCGACCCGATGCACGGCAACACGATCAAGGCCAGCAGCGGCTACAAGACCCGCGACTTCGCGCAGATCCTTGGCGAGGTGAAGCAGTTCTTCCAGGTTCACGAAGCGGAAGGCAGCTACGCCGGCGGCATCCACATCGAGATGACCGGGCAGAACGTCACCGAGTGCATCGGTGGTGCGCGGCCGATCACTGAAGATGGCTTGTCGGATCGCTACCACACCCATTGCGACCCACGGATGAATGCCGACCAGTCGCTGGAACTGGCGTTCTTGATTGCCGAGACGTTGAAACAGGTCAAACGCTAAATCGCGAGGGCGCTGGCTCAGTCAATTTGAGCCAGCGCCATCCGCAACCTCCCCGCACTTTCACGCTGGCAATTGAGCTGCACCTGCTCAAGCCCCAACCAGTCCGCCATGCGCCGCAAGTTCAGCGCCAGCGCCAGCATCCCCGCGTCATCCAGTCCGGTTTCCTCCTCGTGTACCGCATGCACTGCCAGGCGCCCCGCTGCTCGTTCGGCGCGCAGGTCAACTCGCGCGGCAATCCGTTCATTGTGCAGGAACGGCAACACGTAATAGCCGTAGACCCGTTTGTCCTGCGGCGTGTAGATCTCCAGCCGATAGCGGAAATCGAATAGCCGCTCGGTTCGACTGCGCTCCCAGATCAGTGAGTCGAACGGCGACAGCAATGCACTGGCCTCGACCTTGCGCGGAATTTTCTGCTCGGGCAGGCAGTAAGCAATCTGGCGCCAACCGGCGACTTCGCAGGCAAGCAGTTGCCCGTCCTCGACCAGTTCGGCCAGACGCGGGCGGGCATCGGAAGGATTCAGTCGGAAGTAATCACGCAGGTCTTTTTCCGTGCCGACACCCAGCGCCTGCGCTGCATGCAGCAGCAAACCGCGCTGCGCCTCGGCCTCATCGGGCAATGGCTGTTGCAGCACGGAAGCCGGAATCACCCGCTCGGGCAAGTCGTACAATCGCTCGAAACCACGGCGTCCGGCGACGGTGACTTCGCCAGCGGCGAACAACCATTCCAGCGCGTGCTTTTCCGCACTCCAGTCCCACCACGGCCCGGCCTTTTCCTCGCGGGTCGACAGGCTGCCGGCGCCCAGTGCGCCCTGCTCTTCGACCGACGCTAATACCCGGCGAATGGTGTCCTGCTGCTCGCGACCGAACCGCGCCAGTTGCTGATAAATGTCTTCACCGCGTTTGGCCCGCTGCATGCGCCAGCCCATCAGCGGGTACATCGACAGCGGCAGCAACGACGCTTCATGGCCCCAGTATTCGAACAGCGAACGACGTCGCCCCGAACTCCAGGCAGCCTGGTCGAGCAAGTCAGCAGAATAGGAACCGAGACGGGAAAACAGCGGCAGGTAGTGCGAGCGCACCACGGCGTTGACGGAGTCGATCTGCAACAGGCCGAGACGTTCGATCAGCCGGTTGAGGTGCATCGCCTTGACAGCCGGCGGCTGGCGCCCGTGAAACCCTTGGGCAGCCAGTGCCAGACGTCGAGCCTGTTTAAGGGAAAAGGACAATGTCGCGGGCATGTGTACCTCCATGTCTGCTCGCAACCTACCTCACTACAAAGGGGTTTGTGTAGCGATGGCCTCATCATTTATGCATCGGATCGTCCCAGAACGGCCGCACCGATTCATGTTCGACATCGGCACGACTGACCCCGATGTCCTTCAACGCTTCGTCGCTCAGACTGGCAAGCAACTCGCGTTCGCGGTGAAGTTCGTACCAGCGGCTAAACTTGTGCAGCAGATCGGAAATCAGATGGACCGGCACTCTTTCATCGCTCACATACAGTTTTTGACCTTTCATCGTGTTGCCCTCCTTTAGGGATGGCTCAAGTCTCGCGCTGGCGCTACGATCAATCCAACGAATGTTTCTGATGGCATGCATCACGGAGATTCATCAATTGTCGGCGTACCCCAGTATCGATACCGATGTCCTGCGCACCTTTGTCGCGATTGCCGATCAGGGCGGTTTTACCCGTGCCGGCGAAATGGTCAACCGCACTCAATCGGCGGTGAGCATGCAGATGAAGCGTCTGGAAGAGGACGTGTTGCAGCGCCAGTTGTTCGAGCGCGACGGGCGTCAGGTGCGCCTGACCGCCGAAGGCCAGGTGTTGCTCGGTTATGCGCGGCGCATCCTGAAATTGCACAGCGAAGTGTTCAACACCCTGCGCGAACCACACATGGTCGGCACGGTGCGGATCGGCACGCCGGACGATTACGTGATGCGGTTTCTGCCGGGAATCCTGTCACGCTTCGCGCAGTTCTATCCGCTGATCCAGATCGAAGTGCATTGCGAGTCAACCAAACAATTGCTGCAGCGCACGGACCTGGATCTGTCGATCGTCACCCGCGAGCCGGGCAACGAGATTGGCCAGTTGCTGCGCAAGGAGCGCTTCGTCTGGGCCGAGGCGCAGAATTTCAGCGCCCACGAACAAACGCCGTTGCCGCTGGCGATGTTCAACAGTGATTGCTTCTGTCGCCTGTGGGCCTGCAACGCGCTGGACGCGATGGGCCGTGAATACCGGATTGCCTACAACAGCACCAGCCTGTCGGCGCTAATGGCGGTGGTGAGCGCGGGTCTGGCGATCACCGCGCAACTGGAAAGCCTGATCACCCCGGACCTGCGGATTCTCGGGGCCGCCGAAGATCTGCCGCTGTTGCCCGAGGCCAGCATCATGCTGATCCGCAACCTCAACAATCCCTCGCCGATCACCGAATGCCTGGCCGAGCACATCGTCGAAGGCTTCAAACTTTAAAGGCGAGCATCACCGCGCACAGCACCAGGAACCCGCAGAACAGCCCGCGCAGGAGTTTTTCCGGCATCGCGTGGGCCACCTTCACGCCCCAACTGATGCTGGCCAGGCCGCCGATGGCCAGCGGTAGCCCAATCATCCAGTCCACCTCATGGTGCACGGCGTACGTCACCAGCGTAACGCCGGTGCTCGGCAACGCCAAAGCCAGCGACAGGCCCTGAGCAACCACCTGAGTGGTACCGAACAGGCTGGTCAGCACCGGCGTCGCCACCACCGCCCCGCCGACACCGAACAAGCCGCCCATAGTGCCCGACGCCGCGCCGAGCACGCCCAGCCATGGCCATGAATATCGCATCTCGGAGGTCGCCGCCGGACGCGCGCCGAACATACGCACCAGGTTGTAGGCCGACAATGCCACGAGGAACGCGACAAAGCCGATGCGCATGGTTTGCGCGTCGATGCCTACGGCCCAGATCGAGCCGATCCACGCGAAACAGAAACCCATCACCGCCAGCGGCAACGCATGGCGGAGTTCGATGCGATTACGCTGGTGATAACGCCACAGCGCCAGCATCACGTTCGGTACTACCATCACCAGCGCCGTGCCTTGGGCGATCTGCTGATCGAGCCCGAACCAGACGCCCAAAAGCGGAATGGCGATCAAGCCACCACCGATGCCGAAGATCCCACCCAGCGTGCCGAGGGCGGCGCCAAACAACAGGTACAGCAAAAACTCGATCACAGCAGAATTCCTCAAACGTCAGGCGACTCATCCTACGCAGTCGGCGCTGGCACGGAAACGCACAGCAACGCACAATGGCTGTGCCAAATCCGCATAGGCACTGAGCTGATTCATGAATCCCAATCAATTGACCGAACAACTCGGGCTGTTTCTCGATGTACTCGAGAGCGGCAGCTTTTCTGCGGCTTCGCGCCGGCATCCGCTGACGCCATCTGCCGTTGCCCGGCGCATCGACAGTCTGGAAAGCGCGGTCGGCAGCCAGTTGTTCATCCGCAGCACTCACGCGGTACGCGCCACGCCGGCGGGTCTGGCGTTTGCCGAACGAGCGCGACGGATCGTTGCCGAACTGCAACTGGCCCGAGCTGAAGCGGTGTCTCTGAGCAGCGCGCCGGAGGGTCTGATTCGGGTGGATGCGCCGGCGGCCTTCGGGCGTCGGCATCTGGCGCCGGTGATTGCCGACTTTCTGGTGCTGTATCCGGGGCTGGATGTGCAACTGCATCTGATCGACAGCTTCGTCGACATGGACGGTTCGAACCTGGGCAAGGTCGATCTGGTGTTACGGGCCGGGCAGATGGCTGACACCCGATTGGTCGCTACACCGTTGGCGAGCATGGTGCGCATCGCTTGCGCCAGTCCCGACTATCTCAAGCGCCGGGGCGTTCCGAGCGAGCCTGCCCAATTGGGCGAACACGACGGTCTCGACTGGGACGGTCTCGCCCCGCCCTTCGCCTGGCGTTTCGAACAGGACGGGCAAATGCAATTGCACCGCCCGGCGCGGGTGCGCATGAGCGCCAACAACGCCGAGGCGTTGGTTTGCGGTGCGCTCGCGGGACTCGGGATCGCGCATCTGCCGACCTGGCTGGCCAGCGAGTACCTGTTGCGTGGCGAATTGTTGCCACTGTTCTGCGAAAACGGCCTGCCGAAACCGGAGAGCACCGGCATCTATGCGCTGCGGCTGGAGCAACAGGCCAGCTCCCGCAGCCGCCTGCTGCTGGAATACCTCAAGACCCGGTTCAGCCCCGTGCCGCCGTGGGATCTGGCCCTGCAACGTGAGCTGGGCCGGCACTGACCGACTCGCCACCGGGCACAATTGTCTGGCGCATTAAAGATTCGAGCGCTAGATTCATCTGCATCACCGTTCAAGGCACCGACATGACCACCGACCGCGACACCCCCGATCACTGCGAAGACCTGCTGCTCGACAATCAGGCCTGCTTCGCCCTGCATTCCACTTCGCTGATGATGACCAAGGTCTACAAGCCGCTGTTGCAAGCGCTTGGCCTGACGTATCCGCAATACCTGGCGATGATGGTGCTGTGGGAGAAGGATGGTTTGACCGTCGGAGAAATCAGCACGCGCCTGCTGACCGATCCGGGTTCGCTGACCCCGCTGCTCAAGCGGCTGGAAGGTGAAGGTTTGCTCAGCCGAACCCGCAGCCGGGAGGATGAACGGGTGGTGATCGTTGAACTGACGGCCCAGGGACGCGCCTTGAAAGACAAGGCGCGAACCGTTCCGCAATGCATCCTGGGGGCCAGTGGCTTCACGCTGGGGCGCCTGCAAAACCTGCAAGCCGAGTTGCAGGCCTTGCGCGGTCATTTGCAGGACAGCCTCGCTTAAGACTCCCCCTTTCCTGTGGGCGCAGCCTTGCGCCTGCAGGCGTATCGCACCTTCCCCGCTTATCCCCGAAAAATTTTCTTCTCGTTTTACATTCAAAAAAAACCTTCTATATCAAAATCTTGAGATCACAACTCAGCCCGACCCAAGCACCGAATCGCGCTTTCTTCAAAAATTTATCTTGCGCGCTAAATATTAGCGAAGTACATTTATCTCGCACCTAGTTAGCGCGCAAACAATTAGCGCAACAAACCACACTTAATGAGGCTCACACCATGCAAACTCTCTACACCGCAATCGCAACCTCCACTGGCGGCCGTGACGGTCGTGCGATCTCCAGCGACAACATCCTCGACGTCAAACTTGCCACTCCGAAAGAACTCGGCGGTGCCGGTGGCGCGGCCACCAACCCTGAGCAACTGTTCGCCGCCGGCTACTCGGCCTGCTTCATCGGCGCCCTGAAATTCGTCGCCAGCCAGACCAAACGCAAAATCCCGGACGACGCTTCGATCACCGCTCACGTCGGCATCGGCCAGATTCCTGGCGGCTTCGGTCTGGACATCGACCTGCACATCAGCCTGCCGGGCCTGGAACAGGCTGACGCACAAAGCCTGGTCGACGCTGCCCACCAGGTCTGCCCGTACTCCAACGCCACTCGCGGCAACGTCGATGTGCGTCTGCACGTCACCGTGTAATCACTGACACTCAGGCCCGTACAGGAAATGAACATGAACACTTTCAGCAAAGTCTTGACCGGTACCCTTCTCGCCCTGTCCATCCACAGCGCATTTGCCGGGGAGGTTGAACACAACACCCAGGCGTTTCTCGATGTGCTGAATGCCGGCACCGGCAAACCGATGGAACAGATGACGCCCAAGGATGCCCGCGCCGTGCTGACCGGCGCGCAGTCCGGGGTCAAACTGACGCTGCCCAAAGCGGACGTCAGCGAGAGGACCATCCAGGTCGATGGCCAACCGTTGAGCCTGACCATCGTCCGGCCGGCCGGGGTCAAGGGCGAACTGCCGGTGTTCATGTTCTTCCACGGCGGCGGCTGGGTGCTGGGGGATTTCCCGACCCACGAACGTCTGGTGCGGGATCTGGTGGTCGGCTCGGGTGCGGCGGCGGTGTTCGTCAACTACACCCCTTCGCCGGAAGCGCATTACCCGGTGGCGATCAACCAGGCTTACGCCGCGACCAAATGGGTGGCCGAACACGGCAAAGAGATCAACGTCGACGGCAAGCGTCTGGCGGTGGCGGGCAACAGCGTCGGCGGCAACATGGCGGCAGTCGTCGCCTTGATGGCCAAGGACAAAGGCACCCCGGCGATCAAATTCCAGGTGCTGCTGTGGCCGGTGACCGATGCCAGTTTCGACACCGGCTCGTATAACCAGTACGCCGAGGGGCACTTCCTCACTCGCAACATGATGAAGTGGTTCTGGGACAACTACACCACCGACGCCAACCAGCGGAACGAGATCTACGCCTCGCCGCTGCGGGCCACGACCGCGCAATTGAAAGGTCTGCCGCCTGCGCTGGTGCAGACTGCGGGGGCTGACGTGCTGCGTGACGAAGGTGAAGCCTATGCCCGCAAACTCGACGAAGCTGGCGTGCCGGTGACCTCGGTGCGCTACAACGGCATGATCCACGACTACGGTTTGCTCAACGTGGTCAGCCAGGTGCCGGCGGTGCGCTCGGCGATGCTGCAGGCCTCGGAAGAACTGAAACAGCACCTGAAGAAGTAATTTTCATCAGGCACAAAAAAGCCCGACTCAATGGTCGGGCTTTTTCTTTCCGCAAAAACCAGTGCTTATTTGGCACGGCCTTTGTAGGAACCGCCTTCGCGGGTATCGATCTCGATCATGTCGCCGATTTCGATGAAGTCAGCAACCGACAGCTCGGTACCGTTCTTCAGTTTGGCAGGCTTCATCACCTTGCCGGAAGTGTCGCCGCGAGCGGAACCTTCGGTGTAGTCAACCTGACGCACGATGGTGGTCGGCAGCTCTACGGAAACCAGACGACCTTCGAAGAATACGGCTTCGCAAACGTCGGTCATGCCTTCTTCCACGAATGGCAGAACGCTTTCGATGTCTTCGGCGTTCAGCTCGTACATGGTGTAGTCGGTGGTGTCCATGAACGTGTAGGAGTCACCGCTGATGAAGGACAGGGTCGCTTCTTTGCGATCCAGGATCACGTCGTCCAGCTTGTCGTCCGCACCGTAAACGGTTTCGGTCTTGTAACCGGTCAGCAGGTTCTTCAGCTTGGTCTTCATGATCGCGCTGTTACGGCCCGATTTGGTGAATTCAGCTTTCTGAACCAGCCAAGGATCGTTGTCGATACGGATCACGGTACCGGGTTTGAGTTCTTTACCAGTTTTCATTGCGAATATCCGAATTTGGATGGGATTTACAAAAATCTAGGCCGCGTATCATATCCAATTTCGGTAAAACTGTACCAGCGCCGTCGCAAGATCCGCCTGCAAGGCCTGTTCCAGACACCACGCGCGGGCATTTTCCTGCAGTTCTGGCCAGTGTTTGCGGGCCTCAAGCCAGTGGTCGCCGATAGGCCGCCCGGCACTCCAGGCCCGCCAGAGACCGTTCATCGCCTCGGCGGCAGCGGGCGAAAGGCGTTTTGTGTAGAGCGCAAGGAAGGCGTCGAGCTTGTCCAGATGAATGTCTTCGTCCTGCTGATAGATGTGCCACAGCATCGGCCGGCCCGCCCATTGCGCCCGGACGAACGAGTCCTCGCCGCGCACCGCGTTGAAATCGCAGCACCAGAGCAATTGATCGTATTGATCCTGCCGGACGAACGGCAGCACCTGCACGGTCAGCGCCTGACGAACATGCGTCGCCCCGATCGCCAGCGATTCGACCCCGAGCCATCGGGCGACATCGCCGAGAATCCGCCCTTCCGGCACCAGCAGATGAGTAGGCGTCGAGTCAGCGGCGAGCACATCCAGCCAGCTGGCGAGTCCGGCATTCTCGTAGGCAAACAGCGAGATCAATTGCGCACCGGGTGCAGGATCGATCCCCAGACCGTGCAGGAATTGTCGCTGCGCCTCGGGATCCTGCTGAAACTGCTGACGCCGCTCCAGCAAACCGCTCTCACGCAATAGGCCACCGGTGCCCGGCTGGAATCCCGGAAAGAAAAAGTACTTCTGCACCGACTTGTACTTCACCGACGGCAACCCGTGGCAGCCGACCACCCAGTCTTCAGCGCTGAGGTAGTCGAGGTTCATCCACAACGGCGGCTTTTCCCGTGCGGCCATGGCGTCCATGTAGACACTCGGCAACTGGCAGGCAAACGCGGCGATCACCACGTCGGCCGCCTCCACCTCCTGCCATTCTGCTGGCCAGTGCCGGACTTCGACGCCCTGCTGCCATTGCTGATCGAGGCTAATGTCGATTTCGGGGCAGAGGCGTTCGAAGGCGCGCAGGTCATCGACCCACAGCCGCACCGTCATTGCCTGCTCGCTGACCAGTTGCCGGGCCAGGCGCCAGGTCACGCCGATGTCGCCGTAGTTGTCAACGACCGTACAAAAAATGTCCCAGCGGGTGTTCAGTGGCGGCATTCAAGGCTCCCGTTGGCAAAAGCGCCGATTGTCCGCATAAATGTCTCCGTGCAGAAGAGCCGACGGCAATTAATCTTCGTGCGACAATCGCGACTCGCCCGCATTCATCCGCCAGGAGGCAGCCATGCCCTATCGTCCCAACCCGCGTCGCCCCTTGCCTGTTCAGCTTAGCGCGCTGCAATTGACCGGCAGCATTGCCCTGGGTCTATGGCTGGGTTTCCTGGCCATTGCGCTGACGTGCTGGCTCGCTTCACGCTTTTTCTTCAATGAACAATTGGCGCCGGTTGCTCAGGCCGTGCAGCAACTGGCCAACCCGCCCGCCGTCCGAGTGGTGCCGGACATTCCGCCGCAGAGCCCGCTGTTCGAACAATACGAAGAAAACCTGCGCAAGAACGAGCAACAGGCACGCCTGGATCAGGCCCGTGGCAGCACACGTAATCTGTCGAACCCCAAATGCCAGTTCTGGCTGCAACAGGATCAGACGGCCCCGAGCGAAAAGAGCCGCGCCAATGTCCTGCAATTCTGCGATTGATCATGAATAAACAGATTGTTCACCAACTGATTCTCGACAAGCTGCGCGTCGACCTCGACATCGCCGAACGCGCGGCGCAAACCGCTTACGAAACCGCGACCCACGAAGAGAACATCGCCGAAAACAAGTACGACACCCTGGGGCTCGAGGCGTCGTATCTGGCGGCGGGCCAGGCGAAACGGGTCGAGGAAATTCGTCAGTCACTGGCGCTGTGCCAGAACCTGACGCTGCGCGTGTATGACGATCAGCGGGGGATTGAAATCGGCGCCCTGCTCGGTCTGGAAGACGAAAAGGGTCGCGAGCAATGGCTGTTTCTGGCGCCGGATGCGGCAGGCCTGAAGGTCGACGTGGTGGGCCAGCCGATTACCGTCATCACCCCGCGCTCGCCGCTGGGCAAAAGCCTGCTGGGCAAGTTCGAGGGTGACGAGGTGGAGATTCTGGTGGCGGGCACCCGGCAACAGTTCGCTGTCACCGAGGTGCTGTAGACAGGGGCTTAGTGAACCGGCAGTTCGACGCCTTCGAACAGCTCTTCCAGTTCCTGCTTGTTGTGGCACTGAATGGCCTTGGCCATGACTTCGCGGGTCAGGTGCGGCGCGAACTTCTCGATGAAGTCGCACATGAAGCCGCGCAGGAAGGTGCCGCGACGGAAACCGATCTTGGTCACGCTGGACTCGAACAACTCGCTTGCGTCGAGCACCACCAGATCGCTATCCAGTTTGGTGTCGACCGCCATTTTCGCCACGATGCCAACGCCCAGGCCCAGGCGCACGTAGGTTTTGATCACGTCGGCGTCGGCAGCGGTGAACACCACTTTCGGCGTCAGGCCGCGATGGCTGAAGGCTTCGTCGAGTTTCGAACGACCGGTGAAACCGAACACGTAAGTCACGATCGGGTATTCGGCCAGCGCTTCGAGGGTCAGCTTCGGCAGCTTGGTCAGCGGGTGGCCCTGAGGCACGACCACGCAACGGTTCCAGCGGTAGCACGGCATCATCACCAGATCACCGAACAGCTCCAGCGCTTCGGTGGCGATGGCGAAATCGACGGTGCCGTCAGCGGCCATCTCGGCGATCTGCATCGGCGAACCCTGGTGCATGTGCAGCGCCACGTCCGGATATTGCTTGATGAAATTGCTGATCACCGGTGGCAGTGCATAACGTGCCTGGGTGTGGGTGGTGGCGATCGACAGGGTGCCCTTCTTCTCGTTGGAGAATTCCTGGGCGATCTGCTTGATGCTCTCGACCTTGCGCAGAATCTCACCGGCGGTGGTGATGATGCGCTCGCCGGCCGGAGTGACGCGGGTCAGGTGCTTGCCGCTGCGGGCGAACACTTCGACGCCCAGTTCGTCTTCCAGCAGGCGGATCTGTTTACTGATGCCCGGTTGCGAGGTGTAGAGGCTTTGGGCTGTAGCGGAAACGTTGAGGTCGTGGTGCGCCACTTCCCAGATGTAGCGCAATTGTTGAAGCTTCATATGAATCCCTCAAAGCAGGTAGACGCCACGGGCATCAGCGACGGTATATAACTATATTAATGGTTTGAAGAATAAATCTAGAACTTTTTTATCAAAGTGCCATTATTCCTGCTTCAGCGATCCTCCCGACGCCGACGCTCCACCAACGGCACCAGATAAACCGGCACCTTGGACAATTGCAGCAGCCGGGCTGCCGTTCGCCCCAAAGGTGTTTCCGCCCCGACCCCGTGGCTGTGACTTCCTACGATCAGCAAATCGACAGAGAGTTTCTGCACCTGATCGAGAATCACCTGTGACGGATCACCCTGCAGCACCCGCACAGCCTTTATCCGCTGCAGATCCAGCTCGCCCTCGTCCCCCAGCTCTTCGCGAAAACTGTCGAGCACCCGCTGCTCGATATTGGCGATGACGGTTTTCAGACCCTGACTATGGAATTCGTTCAACGCCTGTTCGTCGAGATAGCTCTGCAACACCGATTCGGCAAACAACCCCATGGGTTCCACCGCGTGCACCACGTACAGATCGGCATTGAACGTCCGCGCCATCGCCAGGGCATGCTGCATCACTAACGGTGCGTACAGACCGAGGTCAGTGGCATACAGCATCGAACCAATCATATGACCTCCTCGCGCTCCAACATGGCGGAGATTTGATTCAGCTTAGCAGTGCCTTGGCGAGTACGACGTGCGACGCAATGTCTTGAACCACGCGGGCTTTAGACCGCCGGTTCATTGCTGATGCCGTGGGGCACGTGACCGGTCGCCACCACTTCCCGGGCCAGCTCGCAGTGGCCGGCCTGATCGTCGAAAAACACGTCGGCGGCAAAGGCTTCGAGGAACGCCGATTTGGCCAGGCCACCGAGAAACAGCGATTCGTCCAGACGGATATCCCATTCGCGCAAGGTGCGGATCACCCGCTCGTGGGCCGGGGCCGAACGCGCGGTGACCAGTGCGGTGCGGATCGGGCATTCCTCATCGGAGAACTCGCGCTGCAACAGATTGAGCGCCGCGAGAAAGCCCTTGAACGGTCCGCCGCGCAACGGTTCGCGAGCGGATTCACGCTCCTTGGCCTGGAAGGCTTCGAGACCACCGGATTGATAGACGCGCTCCGACTCGTCGGAAAACAGCACCGCGTCACCGTCGAAGGCGATGCGCAATTCATCGCTGGCCACACGACTCGCGCCGCCGGACAGAATGGTCGCCGCTGCGAACCCGGCATCCAGCGCAGCGCGCACATCTTCGGCGTGGGTGGAGAGAAACAGGTCGCAACCAAAAGCCTTCAGATACGGATAAGGACTGCGCCCGCCGACGAACGCGGCGCGGGAGATTGCCAGGCCGTAATGACCAATGGAGTTAAAGACGCGCAGGCCGGTGTCGGCGCTGTTGCGCGACACCAGAATCACCTCGACCCGGGCGCGTCCGAGGCGACTGTTGAGGTTGAGCAGTTTTTCCACCAGCGGAAAGGCATCGCCCGGCGCGAGAATTTCGTCTTCGTGATCGATCTGATATTGCCGGTAGGCTTCGACGCCACTCGACTCATACACCTTGTGGCTTTCGCTCAGGTCGAACAGGGCACGGGACGAGATCGCCAGCACCAGCTTGTCATCGATGTTCTTGGCCATGCCTTTCCCCCAAGTGCGACCGGTTTAAACGTTACGCCGGTCGATAAAGCTCAAAGTGCGATACAACGATTCGATACGCGGCAATTCACAACCTGCCGCTTTTGCCGCCGCCAAAGGACGAGCGTAGATCGCCTCCAGCTCCAGCGGTCGTTTGTGCAAAAAATCGTGGTACATGCTCGGCCAATAGTCGGGCATTTTCTCGGTCATCATGAACAGGTATTCGGCGTAACCGGGCGGCATGTCGTGACCGCAGGCCTTGGCGCCCTGCACCACTTCGGCCATCAGCGCCTGAATCAAGGCGCGGCTGTCGGTGTCGGCCATCAACGGCGTGGTGCTGGCACCGAGCGACACTGAAAGCCCGTTGTAGGGAATGTTCCACACCAGTTTCTGCCAGCGCGCCTGATGCAGGTTGGGCATGGCCTGGGAGTCGAGGCCGGCGGCGCGGAACAGGCCGGCGCCCTCCTCGACGATTGCCATGCGCGCCGCGTCATCCCGTGTCGGGCCGCTGTGATACCCGACGTTCACCGCCCCCAGCGCCTGGTGAGTGATCTGCCCCGGTCCTTCGCGGTGGACGCAGATCAGGCACAAACCGCCGAGCAAGTGCAGGGAATCGGGCAGCAATGCCCGCAAGCTGTCTTCGACGTCAAGACCGTTTTGCAGCAAGAGCACTTTCGCGTCGGGCTTGGCCGCCTGAATGATCGACGGCGCCAGCCCGGCATTGCTGGTGGTCTTGGCGCCGACCAGCAGCCAGTCGCAGGGCGGCATGTCTTCAGCCGACGAATAGGCCTGCACCGGGTTCAGCGTCAATGCGCCATGCACGGTACTGTCCACCTGCAAGCCACGCTCGGCGACTGCGGAAAATTCACTGCGCAACAGAAAGTGCACATCGAACCCGGCCCGCGCCAGCATCACACCGTAGAACCCTCCGATTGCACCCGTGCCGATTATCCCCACCACCGGTTTGTTGACTGCTCCCATCACGGCAACTCCTCTGCAATTCGACCCAGCGCCTGCGCCACGGCTGCATTCAGCTCATCGACATTCAGGCGCGTGTGCACCGCCCCAAAGAACTCGCCGTCGCGCACCACAAACAGCGCCGGCAAATGAAAGACCTGATAACGCTCGACCAGTCCGCCGTTGTCACCGGCATCGATCCAGCACACGCGATCGACGGCCAGATCGAGGCCCGGCAACACTTCGCGGGCATAGCGGCAACTGGCGCAGCCGACGCTCGTGAAGATCACCAGCGAAACGCCGCTCATCGCCAGCAGCCGTTGGTCGGCGTCAAAATCGGTCAGCTGCGATTCGACCACTATACTGGGGGAAACAATGTCAAATGGCCGACACAGGGAGTCTGTGCTCATGGGACGGTTTATTCCTCATCCGGATGATGTGCCCGTTGAATTGACCTTGCTCACACCGGAGTGTATTTCGCGTCAACGGCTGCACACTATCAGCCTCGGCGGCATCGCTTGCAATTACCACCGCGCCTGGCGCCACGGCACCGCGCTGCAAGTGCGCATGCCGACCCTCAACGCCGACATCTGTTATCCGGGCTACGTGGCCTGGTGCCTGCGACGTAAAAAAGGCTATCTGGTGGGCATCGCCTTCACCGACGAACAGACGCTGTTCAGCGCGCGAATGGGTGAGCAGGTGTGTCAGATCGAACGCTATTGCCGACTCAACGACGCCCACGAAGACCTCCAGGATATTCAGGCCCTGGCCCTGCAATGGGTCGAACAACACGCCGACGAGTTCTCCCACGACAGCGTTCGCAAGGCTTTTGCGCAGCCCGTGCTGGACTGAACAGTTACTTGCCCATTGTCTAGCAGGCGTCTAACGCGATAAGGTTCGGCTCCCCGACGCGCTTAAATCCGCTGTGCTCCGCCGCGCGGGGATCGCTGGCGGCCGGCACCCGTGACCTGACGAGTAAACGATGGCTGATTTACCGATCAACGACCTGAACGTCGCTTCCAACGAGACCCTGATCACTCCCGATCAGCTCAAGCGTGATATCCCTCTGAGCGACGCTGCCCTGCGCACCGTCACCAAGGGTCGCGAGGTCATCCGCAACATTCTCGATGGCACCGACCATCGTCTGTTCGTGGTGATCGGCCCCTGCTCGATCCACGACATCAAGGCTGCCCATGAATATGCCGATCGCCTGAAGGTGCTGGCGGCGGAAGTCTCGGACACCCTGTATCTGGTCATGCGCGTGTATTTCGAAAAGCCACGGACCACCGTCGGCTGGAAAGGCCTGATCAACGACCCGTACCTGGATGACTCGTTCAAGATCCAGGACGGTCTGCACATCGGTCGCCAGTTGCTGCTCGACCTGGCCGAGAAAGGCCTGCCGACGGCGACCGAAGCCCTCGACCCGATCTCCCCGCAATATTTGCAGGACCTGATCAGCTGGTCGGCCATCGGCGCACGCACCACCGAATCCCAGACCCACCGCGAGATGGCTTCCGGCCTGTCCTCGGCGGTCGGCTTCAAGAACGGCACCGACGGTGGCCTGACTGTGGCGATCAACGCCTTGCAGTCGGTTTCCAGCCCGCACCGTTTCCTGGGCATCAACCAGGAAGGTGGCGTGTCGATCGTCACCACCAAAGGCAACGCCTACGGTCACGTGGTGCTGCGCGGTGGTAACGGCAAGCCGAATTACGATTCGGTCAGCGTCGCCCTGTGCGAGCAGGCGCTGAACAAGGCCAAGATCAAGCCGAACATCATGGTCGACTGCAGCCACGCCAACTCCAACAAGGATCCGGCCCTGCAACCGCTGGTGATGGAGAACGTCGCCAACCAGATCCTCGAAGGCAACCAGTCGATCATCGGCCTGATGGTCGAAAGTCATCTGAACTGGGGCTGCCAGGCGATCCCGAAAGACCTCGCCGATCTGCAATACGGCGTGTCGATCACCGATGCCTGCATCGACTGGTCTGCTACCGAAAACACCTTGCGCAGCATGCACGCCAAGCTCAAGGATGTACTGCCGAAACGTCAGCGCAGCTGACAGCCGTTTCGCAGGCATAAAAAAACGCCGGGCATTGCCCGGCGTTTTTGTGTGTGCGGTGAGGTCGGTCAGATCTTGGCGGTGCGCCGCTGATGACGCTCCATATAACGCTCCACGTAGGAGCACGATGGAATGACCGTGTAGCCCATTTCATCAGCGTATTGCAGCGCCCGCTCGGTCAAGGCTGCCGCGATGCCTCGGCCACGCAAGGCGTTGGGCACGAAGGTGCGGTAGATATCCAGGGTCTGTTTCCCCAGATCCATATAGGTCAGGTAGGCACGATGACCGTCCACATTGGTCTCGAACTGATGACCAGCCTGGTCATGGTGGATGGACAACGCCTCGCTCATCACTACTCCTCGCGGGTCTCGAATTCTGACCCCTACCTTACCGATGTTTTCCCGGCGAAGGAACATCTACGCCACCCCGTGCCTGATGGACACCGAGAAGAACTGCACCGATCTCGCGCAACCCGAGCACGTATCAAATAGTAGGCACCATTGGCGAAAATGCTCAAGGTACGCTCGTCATCATGCAGATTGACGGGGCAGTTCCGGTGGACTCAGGGCCGGTTCGGGAGACGATCTTCCCGAGCCGAAAGGCTGAACATCGCCGGATGTTGAGACTTAAGACGAGCCCCCTGTTTTAAAGTCACCTCAACATGGTCAAAGATATGCGAGGCGCTGCGCAAATTCGCAACAAAAGAGTGGACGAATCCATATAGGCAGACTTTAGCCACTGCCTGCAAAACAATCCGCGGCAACGGGAACTTTTTCTCATTAACTCGCTCATCTCGCGGCTTACAGCTGGATATTTTTTATACAGCGCAGTTAAAAGTTGCTCGAAAAAGAATCAACGCCTACAATTTTTTTTGCTTCTTGCCTCACGTCAGTTTACTTACTACAAGTAATGGGTAGTATGTACGCCGGCTATTTCCTCAATCGGAGGAGACAGCCACTTAATTGAAAGTCCTTGAAGGGGAACACGATGAACAACGTTCTGAAATTCTCTGCTCTGGCTCTGGCCGCAGTTCTGGCTACCGGTTGCAGCAGCGCATCGAAAGAAACCGAAGCACGTCTGACCGCTACTGAAGACGCAGCTGCTCGCTCCCAGGCTCGTGCAGACGAAGCTTACCGTAAAGCTGATGAAGCTCTGGCTGCTGCTCAAAAAGCACAACAGACTGCTGACGAAGCTAACGAGCGTGCTCTGCGCATGCTGGAAAAAGCTAGCCGCAAGTAATAGTCCTTCGGGATTGTTATCAAGCCGACCCATTTTTTGGGTCGGCTTTTTTGTGCCCGCAGTGTTCTGTGGGCAACAAAAAACCCGCCGCTGCGCAAGCCTCGGCGGGTTTCATCTTCCAGCTTATTGCTGCAGGTCGATCGGTGCGCTGGAGACCATCGGCGCCGAGGTGTTCGGCGTGCCGATTTCGGTTGGCAGACCATCTTCGGCCGCCACCACATCACGCACCACATCCCAGTCCATGCGCAGGTTGTTGGTGATGTCTTCACGCTTGAGCATCGCGTTGATCACGGCGGTGTGCTTGTCGACCACCGACGGGTTGCCCTTGTCGTCGATCGGCGTGTGTGCTTCCAGGTAGATCTTGCCGCCACTGCGACCGAACTTGTACGCATCATTGAGAATCCGTACCGAAGTCCCCACCGGCACCATGCCGGCCATTTCCAGCACGTTGTTGTTGAACATGCGGAAGCAGCCGTGACTGGTGCGCATGCCGATACCGAACTTCTTGTTCGAGCCGTGGATCAGGTAGCCCGGCGTGCCCAGGGTGAACTTGAACGGCCCCAGCGGGTTGTCCGGACCGGCCGGCACCACGTTCGGCAGCGGATCACCATCGGCGGCGTGCTCGGCCTTGATCGAGGCAGGTGGCGTCCAGGTCGGATTCGGTGTCTTGGCGGTGATCGTGGTGTGCGCGATCGGCGAGCCCCAGCCTTCACGACCGATACCCAGCGGGAAGGTGTACACCACGTTCCGGCCTTTCGGGAAATAGTAGAGGCGGTATTCGGCCAGGTTGATCACGATGCCTTCACGGGGGCCCGGCGGCAGGATGAAGCGGGTCGGCAGAACGATTTCAGTGCCGGCGCCCGGCAGCCAGGCATCGACGCCCGGGTTGGCCGCGACCATTTCCGAATAGCCCAGATCGTAGGTGGTGCCCAGATCGGCAAAGGTATCTTCGTACTTGGCCTTGATCACCTGTACCTGGCCGATGATGTCTTCACCGGGTGGTGGCAGGGGAAACTCCAGTGCGGCAACGGGACCGGCCACACACAGGGCGGCAAGAGACAGGCAGCGGGTGACGGCAGGAAAACGCGGCAACATCCGGAGAATCCTTCGCAAGATCGACAAGGGTATAAGAACGCGATTGTACACCGCGCCCAGGGAGTTCGGGGAGATGTGCCGATGGGCCGCGATCTCGGCGAAAAAAGGACTCAGAGTTCGAAACGCAACTCGGGCCAGATCGGCGAGGTGCCGCGCTTCTGTGATTCGAGGATCGCCCGGCACAGCGAACACAGGCGCTGATCCTGAAACACCCGGCGATCCACGCTCGACCAGCGCGGTTGCGCCGGCAGCAGACTGCCGCACAGGGTTCGGTCAGCCGAGCCACCGAGCTCCAGTTGACGGGTCACCAGATGCACTCGCACTTCCTGGCAGGCGAACAGATCCAGCTGTTCGTCAGGCTCGATCAGTTGGTAGGCGAACAGGGACCAGGCAGGACGCGGCATCGGGGGCTCCAAATAAGGGGGCGCCACATTAGCCGAAAGCCTGCCGCTAGAAAAGCCTCATAACAGCGGTTTTAGCGTCGGCCAGACATTTTCCAGCAACTTGCCCTGAGCCCCCGCCGCCGGGTGCAGACCGTCGGCCTGCATCAGGTCTGGATGCCCGCCCACACCGTCGAGGAAAAACGGCACCAGCGGGATTTTTTTCTCCTCGGCGAGTTTGCCGTAGACCTCGGCAAAGGCATCGGTGTAGCGCTTGCCGTAGTTAGGCGGCAACTGCATGCCGAGCAACAGCACCTTGGCACCGCTTTGACGGGAGCTGTCGATCATCGAAGCAAGATTTTGTTGCAATTGCGTAGGCGGCATTCCGCGCAGGCCATCGTTGCCGCCCAATTCGAGGATCACCAGTTCCGGCTTGTGCTCTGCAAGCAGCGCAGGCAGCCGTGCCTGGCCTCCGGCACTGGTGTCGCCACTGATGGACGCATTGACCACTTTGTCGTCAAAACCTTCGGTCTTGAGCCGCTGTTCAAGCAACGACACCCACCCCAGCCGGGTATCCAGTCCGAAACCGGCGCTGATACTATCGCCAACGATCAGGACTGTACCCGCCGCTGCGTTCTGGGCCATGCACATCAAGGCCAGGCCAGCACTCAAAAACCACACACGCATCGGATTCTCCATGGGCGCAAGCATTCTCACCGCGAAGAACCTTAGCAAAGTGGTTCCCAGCGCGGAAGGTGAACTGACCATCCTGCACGAACTCAGCCTGGAACTGAACAAGGGCGACAGCCTGGCCATCGTCGGCGCGTCCGGTTCCGGCAAATCCACCCTGCTGGGTCTGCTCGCCGGCCTCGATCTGCCGAGTAACGGCGAAGTGACGCTCGCCGGGCAAGGCCTGAGCAATCTCGACGAGGACCAGCGCGCGCGCATTCGGGCCGAGCACGTGGGCTTCGTCTTTCAGTCGTTCCAATTGCTCGACAGTCTGAACGCGCTGGAAAACGTCATGTTGCCGCTGGAGCTCGACGGCCGCAAAGACGCCCGAAGCCGCGCCACCGAACTGCTGCAACGGGTCGGCCTCGGCCAGCGCCTGACTCACTCGCCACGTCAGCTCTCCGGTGGGGAACAACAGCGCGTGGCGATTGCCCGGGCCTTCGCCGCCGAGCCGGACGTGCTGTTCGCCGACGAACCCACCGGCAACCTCGACAGCCACACCGGCGAGCGCATCAGCGACTTGCTGTTCGAATTGAACAAGGAACGCGGCACTACCCTGGTGCTGGTGACCCACGACGAACGCCTGGCTCATCGGTGCCGGCGTCTGATCCGTCTTGAAGCCGGCCTGTTGGTCGCCCCTCTGGAGCCTTGATGGCACGTCTGCCGCTGTTGCGTCTGTTCAGTCTCGCCCTGCGCCAACTGATGCGCGATGCCCGCGCCGGTGAACTGCGGGTGCTGTTTTTCGCCTTGGTCGTGGCGGTCGCGGCAAGTACCGCCATCGGCTATTTCGGCGCCCGTCTCAACGGCGCGATGATGCTGCGCGCCACCGAGTTTCTCGGCGCCGACCTGTCGCTCGAAGGCAGCTCGCCGGCCCGGCCGGAACAGATCCGGAGCGGCACCGAGCTGCGTCTGGATCATGCGCAGGTGGTGGAGTTTTCCAGCGTCATTGCCACGGACAACGGCATTCAGCTCTCCAGTATCAAAGCTGTCGACCGCGCCTATCCGCTGCGCGGCGAACTGAAAAGCGCCCCCGCTCCCTACGCGACAGAGGAAGCCGGTGGTGAGCCACAGCCCGGTGAAGCCTGGGTCGAAGCGCGCCTGCTGACGGCGCTGGACCTGAAGATCGGCGACAGCATCGACGTCGGCATGAAGACGTTGAAACTGACGCGAGTGCTGACTTACGAACCGGATCGCGCCGGCAATTTCTACAGCCTCACGCCACGGGTGCTGATCAACCTCGACGACCTCGCCGCGACCGGCGTGGTGCAACCCGGCAGCCGGGTGAGCTACCGCGAACTCTGGCGCGGCGAACCGCAGGCGCTGGAAACCTATCGCCAATTGATCAAACCGGGACTCGCCGCCAACCAGCGGATTCAGGATGCCCGCGACGGCAATCGGCAGATCGGCGGCGCGCTGGGCAAGGCCGAACGCTATCTGAACATGGCCAGTCTGGTCGCCGTGCTTCTGGCCGGTGTCGCGGTGGCGCTTTCGGCGAACCGCTTTGCCAGCCGGCGTTTCGATGCCAGCGCCCTGCTCCGTTGCCTGGGTCTGTCGCGCCGGGAAACCCTGGTGCTGTTCAGTCTGCAACTGACAGTGCTCGGCCTGCTCGCCAGCCTCGGCGGCGCCCTGCTCGGCTGGCTCGCGCAATTGGGATTGTTCGCGCTGCTGCATGATCTGCTGCCGACCGACGTTCCGCCGGGCGGCTTGCTGCCGGCGCTGGCCGGCATCGGCACCGGGCTGGTGGCACTGGCAGGTTTCGCCTTGCCACCGCTCGCCGCACTGGGCCGGGTGCCGCCGTTGCGGGTATTGCGCCGGGACATGCTGCCGATTCCATCGAGTACCTGGATGGTTTACGGCGCGGCACTCGGTGCGCTCGGGCTGATCATGTGGCGCCTGAGTCTGGACCTGCTGCTGACGTTCGCCTTGCTCGGCGGCGGCGTGGTCGCCGCGCTGGTGCTCGGCGGCTTGCTGCTGTTGCTGCTGCAAAGCCTGCGTCGCCTGCTCGCCCGTGCGTCCCTGCCGTGGCGCCTCGGGCTGGGTCAGTTGTTGCGCCACCCTTTGGCGGCCGCCGGCCAGTCATTGGCTTTCGGGCTGATCCTGCTGTCCATGGCGCTGATCGCCTTGCTGCGCGGCGAACTGCTCGACACCTGGCAGAACCAGTTGCCGAAAAACGCACCCAACTATTTCGCCCTGAACATCCTGCCGGCAGACAAACAGGCCTTCACCGATCACCTGATCAATGTCTCGGCCCAGGCCGCGCCGTTGTACCCGGTGGTGCCGGGACGCTTGATCAGCATCAATGGCGAGGCGGTGCAGCAGATCGTCAGCAAGGATTCGGCCGGCGACCGCGCCATCCAGCGCGACCTGAGCCTGACCTGGGCCGCCGATCTGCCGGCGGGCAACAAGATCACCGCGGGTTCGTGGTGGGCCGGGCAACCCTCGGATGACGTTCCGGGCGTATCGGTGGAAGGCAAGGTGGCCGAGAGTCTCAAGCTCAAACTCGGCGATCACATGGTGTTCAGCGTGGGTGGGGTCAATCGCGAAGCGAAGGTCACCAGCCTTCGGGAGATCAACTGGGACAACTTCCAGCCGAACTTCTTCATGATTTTCCAGCCCGGCACCTTGAAGGATCTTCCGGCGACCTACCTGACCAGTTTCTATCTGGCGCCCGGTCACGATCAGCAGATTGTCGAGCTGTCGCGAGCATTCCCGGCAGTGACCATCCTTCAGGTCGAAGCCTTGCTCGAACAGCTGCGCAGCATCCTCGCCCAGGTCACCCTGGCGGTGGAGTATGTGTTGTTGTTTGTGTTGGCGGCGGGGATGGCGGTGCTGTTTTCCGGTTTGCAGGCAACCCTGGATGAGCGCATTCGCCAGGGTGCGCTGTTGCGTGCGCTGGGGGCCGAGCGGCAGTTGCTGATCAAGGCGCGACGGATCGAATTCGGTTTGCTCGGCGCGGTCAGTGGATTGCTCGCGGCGATCGGTTCGGAAGTGGTGAGTCTGGTGCTGTATCGCTTCGCCTTCGACCTGCCGTGGCATCCCCATCCGTGGTTGCTGCTGTTGCCGTTGATCGGCGCGGCGCTGATTGGTGGTGCCGGCGTGTTCGGCACGCGGCGCGCGCTCAACGCCAGCCCGCTGACAGTGTTGCGCGAGGGTTGATAGACTCCCGCCATCTTGATCAAAAGAAGTTGCCATGAGCCGTTATCGCCCTCCCCGCACCGCCGGCACCGCGCTGATCACCCCCGAAGGTGAAGCGCGGATGCGCGCCGAATTCCATGAGCTGTGGCATGTGCGCCGGCCGCAGGTGACGCAGTCGGTCAGCGAGGCGGCGGCTCAGGGTGATCGTTCGGAAAATGCCGAGTACACCTACGGCAAGAAAATGCTGCGCGAGATCGACAGTCGCGTGCGTTTTCTCACCAAGCGCCTCGAGGCGTTGAAAGTGGTCAGCGAAAAACCGAGTGATCCGAACAAGGTCTACTTCGGCGCCTGGGTGACCATCGAAGACGAGGACGGCAAACAGTCGCGCTATCGCATCGTCGGCCCGGACGAACTGGACCTGAAACTCGGCCTGATCAGCATCGACTCCCCGCTGGCCCGCGCCCTGATCGGCAAGGCGCTGGATGCTGAAGTGAGGGTACAGACGCCGACCGGCGAACAGTTCGTCTACATCGTCGCGATCGAATATCCCTGACGCTCAGCGCCGGGTGATCAGGCCCTGGCGTGCGACGCGGGTCAGTTGGCGAATCATTTCCGGCGCCTCTTCAAGGCTCGGGGCCTGAATGACGGCCAGATCGAAACTGTCATCGGCAAAACGCGCCAGCGACTCACCGTCTTCAACGAACTGGATCAGGAAGGCAGCAGGACCGCCGCTGCGACGTGGCCAGCCATCGAGATAACGCAACAGCGTCGGCTGATGTTTGCCGCCAAGCAGTATTTTCGGATTGCGCTGGGTGATATGTGCCGTGATCGGCGCGGGACGTGCTGGAGGGCGTAGTGCATTCATCGTGTCGTGTCTCTGCCTCAAAAGTCTGCATGGCAGGTGAGAGGCAACACCGAACCAGCGCTTTAGCGGTATTTCGAAGCCCTGTTCCGGCTTCTGACGGCAACTGAAGAATAGTCACCTGGCGCCCCGCAAGTAGCTGTTTAAATCGGCGCATGAGCGGCATCCTAGAGAACGTGACCGGCCAGTGTCAAGAATCAGCCGCAACAAAAAAGGCCCGCACAATGCGGGCCTTTTGCTTGAGCCAGAGCCTTCAACCGGCGATGGCGCGATCCACCGAGAGCTTGCCGGCACCTTCGATCAGCACCGCGAGGCTACCACCCAGCAGAGCCAGGGCGAACTCGTAACCGTTGTTGGCCATGAACAGACCGTTGCTAATGTGCACGGTGAAGATGGCCACCAGCGACAGGAAGGTCAGGCCCAGTGCCGCCGGGCGAACCAGCAGGCCGATGATCAGCGCCAGACCGGCGAAAAACTCGGTGCCGCCAGCCAGGGTGGCCATCAGATAACCCGGGGTCAGGCCGATGCTTTCCATGTATTGCGCGGTGCCCGCCAGGCCGTAGCCACCGAACAGGCCGAAGAGTTTCTGCGAGCCGTGGGCGGCGAAGATCACGCCGACGGCAATACGCAGAATGGTCAGACCGTAGCCGGCGCGGGTGAACAGTACCTTGTTGATCAGAGAGCTCATGTTGCGTTTCCTTGTTGTCAGAAGTGCTGGTTGGTTGGCCGCTATATTAATCAGTTAATTTCATGTTAAAAGCGCAAAAATTCCGCTATAACAATCAGTTTATTAGATCATTTGCGTGAGACCACTTTCTTCCCCGGAGGCTCCAACGACTCCCGCTCCCGGTCGAACGCCAAGTAATACTTGTTCACGCTATTAACATAGCTGACGGCCCCCATTCCTACCTGCTCCATGGCGATGCGCTCGACCTGGAAGAACCACTGATTGGGATTCAGGCCGCGACGTCGCGCCTCGGCGCGCATGCCCTGCACCCGCTCCGGGCCGATGTTGTAGGCCGCCAGGGTGAACGCCATGCGCTCGCGCTCGTTGAGTTTCGGGCTGTTGAAGAACTTGCGGCGGATCATCGCCAGGTACTTGGCCCCGGCCTGCACATTCGCATCGAGATTCTGGATATTGTTGACGCCAACCCGCTGCGCCGCGGACGGGGTGATCTGCATCAGTCCGGTCGGCCCGCTGCCGCTGCGCGCGTTGGGCTGTAGCGCCGACTCCTTGAAGGCCAGCGCCGCCAGGTTGAGCCAGTCCATGTTTTGCGCTTCGGCGTGTTTCTGCAGGGTCGGGCGCAGCTTTTCCAGGCGCTGGCGATCGGCCTTGGCCAGCGGATAGTGCACTTGATAAAGGCGGCGGTAGATCCGCAGGAAGGCCGCGTCTTCGTTCGACGGTTTTTTGTAGCCGGTCAGGAAGCGATCAATGCTGGCCCGCAACATCGAGGCATCACGGCGCACGAACCAGTATTCCTCGCCCGGCTCGCTGATCATCACCTGACGGTCGAAACGCAACTTGGGCAGGATCTTGCCCCACCGCTCGGCGATCGGTTGCTCGACGATGGTCAGGTGGAAGATCCCGCCCTGAACCATTTCCAGCACATCCTCGACCGCCAGCGTCGGATCGACCCATTCGATCTTGATCGGCGCCAGTTTGTGCAGCGCCAGTTTCTGGTTGAGCTGACTGACCGCCTCCCCCGCCGCACTGCCGGTGGGCAATGCCAGGGTTTTGCCGGCCAGTTGCTCGACTTTGGTATAGCGTTTCTCACCCTTGATGCCGACCAGCACCAGCGGCACGTTGCTGGCAATCGGCTCGCTGCTGGCGACTGCGTGGCCCGGTTGCAACTCGAGCAGTTCGCCCGGCGCCACCAGATCGCCTTCGCCGCGTTGCAACGCACCGAGCAATTGATCCTTGGCTTTGGGGATGATCTTGAGGGTGATTTCCTGGCCGTCGCGAGCGTGGCCATTGAGGTATTGCTCGAAGGCGCGCAGCCGATGGTATTCGATGCCGATGGCCTGGCCCTGAACTTCGCCGGAGCTGTTGCGGCTCTGGTTGACCAGCACCCGCAAGACGCGGCTGCTGCGGATTTCGGTCAGGTCGCGAACCTTGGCGGCCGGCACGGCTTGCAGCGGCCCGGGCAGCCGCGCGACCGCCGTCATCGGCAGCAGCAGCGAACCACACAGCAGGAGCAAAACCGAGGGACGAACCATCCACTCTCCGGAAAGAATACGGGGCGCTTTCACCGCTGAGCGGTCGCAAAACACCGACGGAAACAGAGCGCCTGGAGCGCTGATAAAGTGCGAGAGACTGGCACAGTGATGGCAACTCTGCCACCCCAGCCTGCCTCGCGGCCTCAACAGACAACCATAAGCCGTTGTAGTTCTTGGCTTTTCTTATAAATCTACAGCTCTGATATGCTTTCCGGCCTTTGGCCCGAGGTAGCACCATGCAACTCATCGATATCGGCGTCAACCTGACCAACCCCAGTTTCGCCGACAAACACCAGGCCGTGCTCGACCGCGCCTACGCTGCCGGGGTTTGCCAACTGGTGCTGACCGGCACCAGCGTCGAGGGCAGCGAACAGGCGCTGGAGCTGTGCCGGCAACTGGATCCGGACGGCCAGCGACTGTTTGCCACCGCCGGCATTCACCCGCATTCGGCCAGCGACTGGAACGCCGACAGCGCACGGCGTCTGCGCAGCCTGCTGCTGGAATCGAACGTGGTGGCGGTGGGTGAATGCGGGCTGGATTTCAACCGCGATTTCTCGCCGCGCCCACAGCAGGAAAAAGTCCTCGAAGAACATCTGGCGCTGGCTGCCGAACTGCAATTGCCGGTGTTTCTGCACGAACGTGATGCGAGCCAGCGCCTGCTGGACATCCTCCGTGACTTCCGCGATCGCTTGCCCGCCGCCGTGGTGCATTGCTTCACCGGCGAGCAGAAAGCGCTGTTCAGCTACCTCGATCTGGATCTGCACATCGGCATCACCGGCTGGATCTGCGACGAGCGTCGCGGCACCCATTTGCATCCGCTGGTGAAGGAGATCAAGCGCGGTCGCCTGATGCTGGAAAGCGATGCGCCGTATCTGCTGCCACGCACACTGCGGCCGAAGCCGAAAAACGGCCGCAACGAACCGGCGTATCTGACCGAAGTGCTGCGTGAAGTCGCGTTGCATCGAGGCGAGACCGAAGCTGATCTGGCAGCCCACACCACCGCCTGCGCGCGGGCGTTTTACGGTTTACCTACCCCGCCCTAGCCGAGCCGAATGCATCAGTTGTTGATGCACATCAAGATCCGGACACCTGCGTAGCGGCACAATAATGGCACCTTGCCAAAACTGTTTCCGCTATCAGAGAAGACCTCCATGGGTGCCTGGCTTAGCAATATCTCGCTGAAATACAAATTCTGGGCGGTCAACGCGGTCGCCTTTGTCACCACCCTGTTGCTGGTACTGTACGCCGTACAGCTGGAACAACAGGCCCGCAGCCACGCCGCGCAAACCTCGGCCCAGGCCCAGGCGCAATTGCTCAAGGCCTGGCCGGCCGAGCAGGCGCTGCCCAAATCCGATCAGGTACTGACTTTTAAACGCGGCGAAGCGCCCCGCCTCAACGATCAGCCGCTGCTGGAGATCACCGACAGCAACGGCTGGATCGAGATCAGTCACTTGCCGTTGTTCGGTGAAAACCCGCTGCTCGGCGCCGAGGTCTTCAGCCGTGCCGATGGTCAGCAAGTCGCCGTGATCGCCTATGCCCCAAGCCTCAGCCAGGTCTTCCGCGAGCGTTTCGCCAATTACGCGGTGGCGGTGTTCATCCTGATGCTGGCGATGCTTGGTGCTTCGCAGTTGCTGATCCGCTTTCTGCTCAGCCAGCTCAACACCCTCAAGGACGTGATGCTGCACGTGGAGAAAACCGGCGACCTCGCCGCCCGGGTGCCGCTGGCCTGCAAGGATGAAGTCGGGCAGATGGCCAACGCGTTCAACGCAATGCAGGCCGGTTATCAGCGAGTGGTGACCACCGTGGCCAACACTGCCCGACAACTCGACGTCGGCGCCGCACGGCTTGCTTCAAGCATGAACGAGGTGCGTCACGGCATGCTCGGCCAACAGAGTGAAACCGATCAGGCGGCCACGGCGATCAACGAAATGACCGCCACCGTCTACCACATCGCCCAGCACGCCGGCGCCACTCGCGACCTGTCGCAGACCGCCGATGGTCTGGCCGGCAGCGGCCAGCAAGTGGTGAGCCGGGTGCAGACTTCGATTGCCGGCCTGTCCAGCGGCGTGCAGCAGACTGCCGAGATGATCCAGCGTCTGGCCGAGGACAGCCAGAAGATCAACGGCGTGGTCAGCGTGATCCACAGCATCGCCGAACAAACCAATCTGCTCGCACTCAACGCCGCCATCGAAGCGGCCCGTGCCGGGGAAATGGGTCGCGGGTTTGCGGTGGTTGCCGACGAGGTGCGCAACCTCGCCAAACGCGTGCAGACCTCCACCGATGAAATCACCACCATGGTGTCGGCGTTGCAGGCCGGCACCCGCGATGCGGTGGACTTCATGCAGGAGAGTTCGTACAAGGCCGACGACTGCGTGCAACAGGCGCAAGAGGCCGGCGAAGCGCTGGCGGAAATCACCGGGGCGGTGGCGCAGATGCGCGAAAGCAACACGCAGATTGCGGTGGCGGCGGAGCAGCAAAGTCAAGTTGCCGAAGAGATGAATCGCGCGGTGGTGAGTATTCGCGATGTCACCGAGAACACTGTGCAGCAGACCGTGGATTCGGCGACCACCAGCAATGAGTTGGCGACGCTGGCCGGGGAATTGAACAAGGCGATCGGTCAGCTGAAGCTCTAGGGGGCAACATCAAGATTGGCGATTGTCCCTATCACTTCAATAGCCAACCTTGATTCGCCGCTATGGCTGCCCGGGCCTATTCTTCAACCATGTACCAAACATGGATCGAGGAGCAGCAACATGGGCAAACGTCACCCCAACCTACCCGCGTGGCAATGGCGCGCGTACCCGAACAACCATCAGCACCCGACCAATCTGGTGCTGCACCTGATTGCCGTGCCGCTGTTCATCGTCGCGTTTCTGTTGATCGTCTCGGGTGTGTTCAGCCTGAGTCTGGCCAGCGTGGCGATCGGCGTAATCGGCATCATCGCGGCGCTGGGTCTGCAGCGTCACGGCCACAGCCTGGAGGCGCAAGCCTCCGAGCCGTTCAGTGATCGCAAGGACGCCGTTTCGCGTCTGCTGGTCGAGCAGTTCCTGACGTTTCCGCGGTTCTTCCTCAGTGGCGGCTGGTTTCGCGCCTGGCGTGAACGCCATCGCCGCCATTGAGTCAGGCGAAGATCGTCACCGTCTGCCGACTCATCGCAATCAGTTCACCCTTCGCGCTCCACAGCTTGGCGGCGACGTGGCCGTAACCGTCGGCCGCATACTCGATGTCCGCCAGGTATTGGCAAAAATCCAGCGTACTCAAATCCCGTAACGGCTGAACGAATTCGATGGTCCAGGTCAGCGTGCTGCCCGGTGCCGGTTTCTTCAGGTAAGGCAACAGCGCGGGCGGCCAGGCATCGACCAGCGCCAGCAGGTGCGCCTCGTTGACCGGCTCTTCCTTCACATCCCCACGCAAACGCACCCAGCCGCCCATCAGCCGCGACTGATTGCCGGTGAACGGCATGCCGCCGACACTCCAGCGCATCGCCAGATGACGCATGAACTCCGGGGTTACGCCTTTGATGTACGGCAGTTCCTGGCAGTCGTCGCAGTGCTTCATCTCGGGTGCCGGATAGGCTTCAACCGCCACTTCCGACGGCCGCGAAGCCCCGAAGCTGCCTTGCACCATCGTCACCACCTGACCGTTCTGCACGGCGCGCCCCAGCACCTGGCTCACTGCCTTGCCTTCGCGCAGCACTTCGACTTCAAAACTCACCGGCACTTCGGGCTCGACCGGGCCGACGAAGGTGATCGCCAGCGAACGCACCGGTCGATCAGTTGGCACCTTGGCGCGCATCACTTCAAATTGCAGCGCGGCCACCAACCCGCCAAAACTGGCCCGGCCCTGGCCCCACTCCGCCGGAATCGTGACCTCCGGTTGACGACGGACAGCATCGATCAGATCGCAAAAGCGCATGGAAACCTCGGACACGAAAAGGGAATGACCGGATCTTAACCAGCGCGGCAGAGCGGTGCAGCGTCCATTCCGGTCAAAGAGACTGACAGATAAGACAGCGGTGCTGCGCGCCAGCGGGTTTCAGGACTTGAAGCAGGTCGCGCTGAGTTTTTCCAGCACCCGGTCGGCCTTGATTTCGGCCTTGGCCATGGTCGCCTGCCAGGTGACGACGCAGGGTTGCAGATCCGGCTCCAGTTCGGCGCGGGCCAGCCATTGCCAGCAATCGTGCCAGTCACCGAGGGCGCCTTGTGCGGATTTCAGACGGGACAATGCAGGTTTCGGCAGGCGATCGAGTTCGGGATAGGCTTCGATGCCGTAACGCACGCGTTTGATCAGCAGACGCAGGCGATGGCGGTCGTGGGCTGGGTCGTGCAGCGCCACGTCGAGATTCTTCCATTGTTTGCCCAGACGTTTTTCAATGCGTTTGTCCAGGCGTTCGAGCAACCCCTGGCGCTGGGATGCGCGCAGAAAACGCGGAAAGGCATCGAGGATCATCAGCAGCGACGCCACTTCGGCGCTGGCCGCCAGCGTCGGGTAGGCCTCGGCCATTTGCGCCATCCGCCGCTGCGCGGCTTCAGGCTGACCATGTTCAAGCAGATATGCCGCCAACACCTCGCGGTCGCGCCATGGCGTGGTCAGTTGCCCCACCGCAGCCGCCGCATCCTCCAGCTGCTCGACACCGGGCAAGCCGCGCAACGGTCGCAGCAGACTGCGCAAGCGCCGCACGGTGGTGCGCAGATCGTGCAGCGCTTCAGGGTCGGTCCGCGCAGTCATACGCGCCTGACAGGCCAACAGCCGCACTTCGAGGCTCAGGACGTGGGCCACCAGCCGATCAACCAACGCAGACATCGCTTGCTCCTGAATTCAATGGCTTTGCACGAGTGTGCGCCGACGCAGGCGACCTGCCCTTGCGCCACGTCAGCAGCTTAGCGCCCGGCGCGGGATTCGCGAATGTAGAAGCGCGCCTTTTCGGCTTTTTTGGTGCAGCCTTCGAATCCCTCGAATTGCTGCTGAGTCTTGGCTGCCGTCAACAGCGACAGCGCCTTGGAATAGCTGACAGTGCCGGCAAACCCTTCGGCTTTCGCCAGATCCAGTTCATGCCACGCCGCGTCGAGCTGGCTGCCGCAGCTGTCGCGGTAAGCGGTCTTGCCGGCGCAACCGGCCAATGCCAGAGCCAACAACGGCACACAGATCCAGGCTTTCATCACTCACACCTCAAAGATAGGTCAACAGTCGTGCAGGTAAGACGTTTCGGCAGCGAAAAAGTGCCTTGTGTCCCGCAATTGCACCGCACTGCAAAAGATAGCGCCGACGGGTCATGAAGTATCGGAAAAACGACGCCATCGCCGCCCCGAACGACCCCGGCGATTGTCGCCCGGCCCTCGATGGGTGCATTGTGGAACCTTGCCGGGAGGAAGTCGGATGAAAAAGCGTGTCGCACTGGTGCTGGGCTCCGGTGGCGCCCGGGGCTATGCCCATATCGGGGTCATTGAAGAGATCGAACGACGGGGCTATGACATCAGTTGTATTGCCGGCTGTTCAATGGGGGCCGTGGTCGGCGGAATCTACGCCGCCGGCAAGCTCGACGAGTACCGCAACTGGATCGAAAGCCTGGATTACCTCGACGTGCTGCGCCTGGTGGACGTCAGCTTCCGTCTCGGCGCGATCCGTGGCGAAAAAGTCTTCGGCCAGATCCGCAAGATCGTCGGCGAGATCAATATCGAAGACCTGCGCATCCCCTACACGGCGGTGGCCGCCGACCTCACCAACCAGCAGGAAATCTGGTTCCAGGAAGGCTGTCTGCATCAGGCGATGCGCGCCTCGGCGGCGATTCCCAGCCTGTTCACTCCGGTGATGCAGGGCAACCGGATGCTGGTGGACGGCGGCATTCTCAACCCGTTGCCGATCGTGCCAGTGGTGTCGAGCCACTGCGACCTGATCATCGCGGTCAATCTCAACTCGACCAACCAGCGCCATTACAAACTGCCGGTGATCCAGCGCCCCGCCGCGTTCCGCACGCGCTTCGACAGCCTGATCAGTTCGCTGGGTTCGAAGATGCCGTTCCGCCGCAAACAGGCCGAGCAATTGCTGATGCTGGAACAGGAAGCGCTGCGTGCCGAAGCCGCGGAAATCAATCCGTGGATCGAAGGCGCCGAACCGGAAACCCAGCAACCGGCCGCCGCACCGGAACGCGATGGCGCACCGAAATCCGCCACCGGTTCGTTCATCGTCGATAACGTCGGGCCGGCGTCATTGCTGGACCTGATCAACCAGAGTTTCGAGGTGATGCAGACCTCGCTGGCGCAGTACAAGATCGCTGGCTATCCACCGGACATCCTGATCAACGTGCCGAAGCGGGTATGCCGGTTCTTCGAGTTCTACAAGGCGCCGGAACTGATCGCGCTGGGTCGCGAGATTGCCCGGGATACGCTGGATCGCTACGAGAGCGAACAGAACTAAAGACTGTTCTCGCTCAACAAGCGATAACCGACGCCGGCCTCGGTCACGATAAACCGTGGCCGGGTCGGATCGTCCGCGAGTTTCTGCCGCAGATGCCCGACCACGATCCGCAAGTAGTGGCTGTCCTCGGTGTGGGTCGGCCCCCAGATGTCCTTGAGCAATTGCTGCTGGGTGATCACCCGCCCCGGATGCCGCGCCAGTTGCGCCAGCACTGCGTATTCCTTGCGGGTCAGGGCGACTTCGACGCCGTCGAGCAGCACCCGGCGGTACGCCAGGTCCACGGTCAGCGGGCCGAAATTCAACGCGGCCTGCTGCGCTTCGCCGGCCGGTGCCTGGCGCAGCAACGCACGCACCCGGGCGAGAAATTCCTGAATGCCGAACGGCTTGGTCACGTAGTCATTGGCGCCGCCATCCAGTGCCTGGACCTTCTGCCCTTCACTGGCGCGCACCGACAGCACCAGCACCGGCACCGTGGCCCACTCGCGAAACTCGCGCAGCACTTGCTGGCCGTCCATGTCCGGCAGGCCGAGGTCGAGCACCAGCAGATCCGGTTTGTTCAGCGCCGCCTGGGCCAGGCCCTCGGCGCCGGTGCCGGCCTCCAGCACTTTGTAGCCCTGGGAAGCGAGGCTGATGCGCAGGAACTTGCGGATCTGCGGTTCGTCGTCGATAACCAAAATGGTCGCGGTCTGGCTCATGAATTCACATCAACACAAAAGAGTGGCAAGAGAGTAGCGCAGCGCGGATCAGGCTTCACCGTCCATCCCCGGTTGCGTCTGCAAGGGCAGGTGCAGGGTGATGCAGGTACCGCGTCCGTCGATGCCGTCGCCGACACTGATCCGCCCGCCATGGGCGCCGACCATGCCCTGACAGATCGCCAGCCCAAGGCCGGTACCCTGCCCGCCCCGATCACCTCGGGCGGCGGTGTAGAACATGTCGAAAATCTTCGCCCGCTCATCGACGGGAATTCCCGGCCCTTCATCGCTGACCGAGAAAAACACTTCGCTGTCATCCGCCCCGGCGCGCAGGTGCAGACGGCCGTGGGACGGCGAGAACCGGGCGGCGTTTTCCAGCACGTTGACCAGCGCCTGTTCGATCAGCGCAGCATGCACGAACAACAGCGGCAATTCGGCTGGCACATCGGTCGCGACCTGCAATGACGACAACACCGCCCGCAGACGATTAAGCGCACTGCCGACGATGTCCGCCGGCGACACCCAGTCGCGCGCCAGCTTCAGGGCGCCGTGGCCGAGGCGGGTCATGTCCAGCAGGTTCTGGATGTAGCGGTCGAGACGCTCGGCTTCATCGCGGGTGCCTTCGAGCAGCTCGCGGCGATCCTCCAGCGGGATCGCTTCGCCGAGCGCCAGCAGGCTGTCGATGCTGCCGCGCATCGAAGTCAGCGGGGTGCGCAAATCATGCGACACCGAGGCCAGCAAGGCGCTGCGCAGTTGTTCGGTTTCGCCGTGCAGACGCGCGGCTTCCAGGTCATCGGCCAGTTGCGCCCGGGCCAGAGCCTGAGCCAATGGTTGACTCAACGCGGTCAACAAACGGCGACGCTGGCCACTCAAGGTCTGGCCTTCTTTCGCACAGACGCCGAGCAGCGCCAGCGGCCCGTCCTCCACCGACAGCGGCCACCACCACCAGCGCCCGAACGGCAACGTGCCGGTGCCCATGCCCGCCGGTTGATCGTGTTGCCAGGCCCAGTCGGCGGCGGCGCGCTCGGATTCAGTAAACTGCAACGGCCCGCCGGTCTCGACTTTCCAGCCGCCCTGGCCGTCACGATTGACCAGGCACAGTTGCAGATCGCTCCAACCATTGAGGTGCTGCGCGGCGGCGCTGACCACGGCCTGGCGGTCGGTGGCCGCGGTGAGTTTGCGTGACAGGTCGAGCAGCTCGGTGGTCTCTTCCTGGGTATCGCGCAGCGCCTGCAATTGCCGACGCTGACGCGCCGCCAGGTTGCCGGTGAGCGCCGCCATCAGCAGGAAGAACAGCAAGGTCAGCACGTCCTCTTCGCGCTGGATGGCGAAAGAAAAGTTCGGCGGGATGAACAGGAAATCGTAGGTCAGAAACGACAGCGCCGCACAAGCCAGCGCCGGGCCGAGGCTGCTGCGCACCGCCACCAGCAACACCGCCGCAAGAAACACCAGCGAGATGTTCGGCAGCGGCAGCACGCTGGACACCGCCCACGCCAGCGCACTGGCCAGAATCGTCGCCACCAGCGCCAGCGCATAGTCGAACCACACCAGCGTCGGCGCTACACGCGGGCGCGGCTGATGCTGTTCCTGATCACTGTCCAGCACGTTGATTTCCAGACCGTGGGCCTGACGCAGCAAACGCGCCGCCAGCCCACCGCCGAACAGACGCCTGCGCAGGCGCGGCCGCGACTGGCCGACCAGCACCAGGCTCGCCCGTCGTTCAGCGGCATGCTGGATCAGGGTTTTCGCCACTTCGCCGGCCCGCAACAGCACCACTTCGCCGCCCAGACGCTCGGCCAGTTGCTGGGCACTTTGCAGGCGCAGGCGCGATTGCTCGTCGCGCACGCTGCCGTTGTCGACGTGTACCAGACTCCATGGCAAATGCCGACGCTGGGCCACTCGGCTGGCATGACGCACCAACCGTTCAGCCTGGGCATCACCATCGACCCCGACCAGCAAGCGACCGCGCACCGCCGGCGCGTCCTGACCGAGTTGGCGATAGCCTTGAGCGAGATCGTTATCAACCTGCGCGGCAGCGGTCTGCATCGCCAGTTCGCGCAGTGCGGTGAGGTTGGTCTGGGTGAAAAATGCATCGATCGCGGCGCGCGCCTGCTCCGGCACGTAGACTTTGCCTTCGCGCAGGCGCTCAAGCAGTTCCCGGGGCGGCAGGTCGATCAGCAGCAGTTCGTAGGCTTCTTGCAGCACCCAGTCCGGCAGGGTTTCGCGCACCTGGACACCGGTGATGCCGCGCACCTGATCGTTGAGACTTTCCAGGTGCTGGACGTTGACCGTGGTGTAGACGTCGATGCCGGCGGCGAGCAGTTCCTGAATGTCCTGCCAGCGTTTGGCGTGGCGGCTGCCGGGGGCGTTGCTGTGGGCCAGTTCATCCACCAGCACAAGCTTCGGTCTGGCGGCGAGCAGGCCGTCGAGGTCCATTTCTTCGAGCGTCACGCCCCGGTATTCCGAGCGCACCAGCGGCAGTTGCGGCAGGCCGCCGAGCAGCGCTTCGGTTTCGGCGCGGCCGTGGGTTTCGACCACCCCGGCGATGACTTTCACGCCCTGGCGCAACTGGCTGTGGGCGGCCTGCAACATCGCGTAGGTCTTACCCACGCCTGGTGCTGCGCCGAGGAAAACCTTGAGCCGGCCGCGTCCGTCGCGGGGCAAGTCTGCTAACAGCGCGTCGGCGCGGCCGGAGTCACTCATGCTTGAAGCTCTCTCTTCCTGATCTCATCGCAATTTACAGCTTCTCAAGCGCCATGTTCAGCGCCAGCACATTCACCACCGGCGGCCCCACCAGCGGCTGTTCGATGTGCGCGTCGAGCAGTCGCTGCAAGGTCGCCACCGGCATATTGCGCGCGGCCGCAACACGCGCCAGTTGATAGGCAATCGCTGCCGGTGGCAAGTGCGGATCGAGACCGCTGCCGGAGGTGGTCACCAGCGCCAGTGGAACCGGGCCCTGCCCGGGTACTTGCAGCTTGTTGGCGTCGTCGATCACTCGTGTGGCCAGCGCCGGATTGCTTGGCGACAGGTTGCTCGCACTGCTCGAAACAGTGGCAAAGGCACCGGCCGAAGGACGCGGATGGAACCACGCATCGCCGACAAAATCCTGAGCGATCAGCGACGAGCCGCGCACCTTGCCTTCGGCATCGCGCACCAGGCTGCCGTTGGCCTGCTCGGGGAAGGCAACCTGCGCGACGCCCGTAACTACCAACGGATAGGCAACGCCGGTGACCAGGGTCATCAGCACCAGCAGGCTCAGGGCCGGACGTAACAGTGTGGACATTTCAAAATCCTCGAATTCGTGCTTGAAGCGGTGTGCCCGGCACACCGCTGTTCAGGTTCAAACCAGATGCAACGCCGTCAACAGCATGTCGATCGCCTTGATCCCCACGAACGGCACCAGAATCCCGCCCAGGCCATAGATCAGCAGATTGCGTCGCAGCAGCGCCGCCGCACTCGCCGCCTGCACCCGCACGCCGCGCAGGGCCAGCGGAATCAGCACGACGATGATCAGGGCGTTGAACACGATGGCCGACAGGATCGCGCTCTGCGGGCTGCTCAAATGCATGATGTTCAGCACGCCCAGTTGCGGGTAAATCGCGGCGAACAGCGCCGGCAGGATCGCGAAGTACTTGGCCACGTCGTTGGCGATGGAAAAGGTCGTCAGCGCGCCGCGGGTCACCAGCAATTCCTTACCGATCTGCACCACGTCCAGCAGCTTGGTCGGGTCGCTGTCGAGGTCGACCATGTTGGCCGCTTCACGCGCGGCTTGCGTGCCGTCGTTCATCGCCATGCCGACGTCAGCCTGAGCCAGCGCCGGGGCATCGTTGGCGCCGTCGCCGCACATCGCAACCAGACGACCATCGTTCTGCTCGTGACGGATGCGGGCGAGTTTTTTCTCCGGTGTGGCTTCGGCCAGCACGTCGTCGACGCCTGCCTCAGCGGCAATCGCTGCGGCGGTCAGCGGGTTGTCGCCGGTGACCATCACGGTGCGAATCCCCAGTTTGCGCAGCTCGGCAAAACGCTCGCGGATGCCCGGCTTGACCACGTCTTTGAGGTGAATCGCGCCGAGCAGTTTGCCGTCGGCGCAAACCAGCAACGGGGTGCCACCGCTCTGGGCAATCTTGTCGATTTCCCGGGACAGCGCCGGCGCCAGATCCTTGCGCTGTTGACCGAGGAACGCCAGCAGCGAATCCACCGCGCCCTTGCGGAACACACGGCCCTGATAGTCGACACCGGACAAGCGGGTTTCAGCGCTGAACGGTACGGCGGTCAGAGTTTCCGGCGAAGGTTCTGGCTGTGGATTGGTGCCGCGCAGGTACTCGACGATGGACTTGCCTTCGGCAGTTTCGTCAGCCAGCGAAGCGAACAGCGCACCTTCGGCCAGTTCTCGGGCATTCACGCCCGGCGCGGCATATACCGCGCTGCAACGACGGTTGCCGAAAGTGATGGTGCCGGTCTTGTCCAGCAGCAACACGTGCACATCACCCGCCGCTTCCACCGCACGACCGGACTTGGCGATCACGTTCAGACGCACCAGACGATCCATCCCGGCAATCCCGATCGCCGACAGCAGTCCGCCGATGGTGGTCGGAATCAGCGTGACCAATAACGCCACCAGGAACACCAGCGGCAGGCTGCCATTGGCGAAGTGGGCGAAAGGTTGCAGGGTCACGACCACCAGCAGGAAGATCAGGGTCAGGCCGATCAGCAGGATGTCCAGCGCCACTTCGTTCGGAGTCTTCTGGCGTTTGGCGCCTTCGACCAGTGCGATCATCCGGTCCAGTGTCGACTCACCGGGGTTGGCGGTGATCTTCACCAGCAGCCAGTCGGACACCAGCCGGGTGTTGCCGGTAACGGCGGAACGGTCGCCGCCGGACTCGCGGATCACCGGAGCCGATTCACCGGTAATTGCCGCTTCGTTGACCGCCGCGATGCCTTCGATGACCTCGCCGTCACCGGGGATCATTTCCCCGGATTCAACGCGCACCACATCACCCTTGCGCAGGCTGGTGGCCGGTACGACCTGGAAGCTGCCGTTGGCCAGTTTGCGTCGGGCGCTGAGGCCTTCACTGCCAGCCTTGAGGCTGTCGGCGCGGGCCTTGCCGCGACCTTCGGCCAGCGCTTCGGCGAAGTTGGCGAACAGCACGGTGAACCACAGCCACAGGGCGATTTGCGCGGCAACGAAAGTCGGCACGCTGCTGTCGGGAATGAAGCACAGCACGGTGGTCAGGATTGCCGTCAGTTCGACCACCAGCATCACTGGCGAGCGCTGCAACTGTCGCGGGTCGAGCTTGACGAACGCTTGCACCAGCGCCGGACGCCACAGGGCGCTGATCGCGGTTTTGGGTGCCTCTGCCGACTTGGCAGCTGCCGCTGGTTTTGAAGCTGGAACATGCATATTCATGATGGATTCCTTAGAAGCCCATGCTCAGGTGTTCGGCAATCGGGCCGAGCGCCAGGGTCGGCAAGAAGGTCAGGCCGCCCACCAGCAAAATGGTCACGGTCAACAGGGTCACGAACAGCGGGCCGTGGGTCGGGAAGCTGTTCTGGCCGATCGGTGCGGTTTTCTTCATCGCCAGGCTGCCGGCCAGGGCCAGTACCGGGAGGATGTAGCCGAAGCGACCGATCAACATGCCAAGACCGAGCATCAGGTTGTGGAACGCGGTGTTGGCGCCGAAGCCGCCGAACGCCGAACCGTTGTTGGCACTGGCCGAGGTGTAGGCGTAAAGCAACTGACTGAAACCGTGCGGGCCGGGGTTGCTCACCGCCGCCACCGGGCCCGGCAGGCTCGCGGCAATCGCGCCGAGCACCAGCACGCCGACCGGCATCACCAGCAGGGTGACGACCAGCAGTTGCACTTCACGGGCCTGGAGTTTCTTGCCGAGGTATTCCGGGGTGCGGCCGATCATCAGGCCGGCGAGGAACACCGCGATCAGCACGTTCAGCAACATGCCGTAGAGCCCCGCGCCGACGCCGCCGAAGATCACTTCGCCGACCATCATGTTGACCAGTGCGACCATGCCGCTGAGCGGGTTGAGGCTGTCATGCATGCCGTTGACCGAACCGTTCGACGCCGCGGTGGTGGTCACCGACCAGAGCACAGTGGCGGTGGTGCCGAAGCGCGCTTCCTTGCCTTCCAGCGGCGCGGTCTGTTCGACGGCGACGTTGTTCAAGGCAGGGTTCGGTTGGTACTCGGCCCACAGCGAAGTGGCGCCGCCGATGATGAACAGCGCGAGCATGCAACCGATGATGGCGCGACTCTGACGCAGATCCTTCACGTAGTGGCCGAAGGTAAACACCAGCGCCACCGGGATCAGGATGATCGACGCGACTTCGAACAGGTTGCTCCACGCGGTCGGGTTCTCGAACGGATGCGCCGAGTTGACGCCGAAGAAACCACCGCCGTTGGTGCCCAGTTGCTTGATCGCAATCTGGCTGGCGGCCGGGCCGAGCGGGATCACTTGGTCAACGCCCTGCATCGTCACAGCATTCACGTATTGCGCGAAGGTTTGCGGAACGCCCTGCCACACCAGGTACAGCGCCAGCAGCAGGCACAGCGGCAGCAGGCCGTAGAGAGTGGCGCGGGTCATGTCGACCCAGAAGTTGCCCAGGGTCTTGGTGGATTTGCGCCCGATGCCACGGCACAGCGCAACCAGCACGGCGAGGCCGGTGGCGGCGCTGACGAAGTTCTGCACGGTGAGGCCGACCATCTGGCTCAGGTAGCTGAGCGACGCTTCGCCGCTGTAGGCCTGCCAGTTGGTATTGGTCATGAAACTGACGGCGGTGTTGAACGCGAGTGTCCACTCCTGGCCCGGCAGGTTTTGCGGGTTCAGCGGCAGGTGATCCTGGAACAGCAGGATCGCGAACAGCAGCAGGAAACCGGCGAGGTTGAACGCCAGCAGCGCCAGCGTGTACTTCTGCCAGCTCTGTTCATCCTGCGGACTGACTCCGGCAATGCGGTAACAGCCGCGCTCGACCGGGCCGAGAATCGGCGTCAGCCAGGTGCGCTGACCTTCCATCACCTTGTAGTAGAAGCGCCCGAGGAACGGCGCCGGCAGCAAGACCACCGCGAAGAATGCGAGGATCAGCCAATAGTCATAACTGTGCATAGCCGCTCCTAAGTCCGATCCGCGCGCAACAGCGCAACCAACAGATAAATGAACAGCCCCACTGCCAGCAGCAGTGACACCCCGTCCAGAACGCTCATGGAAGATCTCCGTGTTACGGCGTATTGCCGCGTGTGGAGGCATTGTCGGAAAGGAGGCTGTAAAGGAACGAGACCGAGGGTGCGCGCGGGGCATAAAGAAAGCGTAAAGAGTGGGTTTATGCCTTCTTTACGACTGTTTCCGATGGACGACGCACCTGACTGGCGCACAGAAATGTGCGCTATCGAGTCGCGAACATCCCCGATACGACAGCTTTCAGCCCATTACGACCCGCCAATACAAAATGGCACGCCCACTGCACACGCCCTTCCCCGAGCTTTCCAAACCGTTCAGGGAGCAAACGCATGAACACACAACTCAAACCCACGCTGGGCACGTTGCACCTGTGGGGCATCGCGGTGGGGCTGGTGATTTCCGGGGAATATTTCGGCTGGAGTTATGGCTGGGGCGTCGCGGGAACCTTGGGTTTCCTGGTGACCTCGTTCATGGTCGCGACCATGTACACCTGCTTCATTTTCAGCTTCACCGAACTGACCACGGCAATCCCCCACGCGGGCGGGCCGTTTGCCTACAGTCGCCGCGCCTTCGGTGAAAAAGGCGGATTGATCGCCGGACTGGCGACGCTGATCGAATTCGTCTTCGCCCCGCCAGCGATTGCCTTGGCGATTGGCGCGTACCTGAACGTGCAGTTTCCGGCTCTCGATCCGAAACACGCAGCGGTCGGCGCGTACATCGTGTTCATGGGGCTGAACATTCTCGGTGTGAAACTGGCCGCGACCTTCGAGTTGATCGTCTGCGTTCTGGCCGTCGCCGAGCTGTTGGTGTTCATGGGCGTGGTCGCCCCGGCCTTCAGTTTCAGCAACTTCGCCCTCAATGGCTGGGCCGGTTCGGACATCTTCGGCGCTCCCGCGATTGCCGGGATGTTCGCGGCAATTCCTTTTGCCATCTGGTTTTTCCTCGCCATTGAAGGTGCGGCCATGGCGGCCGAAGAAGCCAAGGACCCGAAACGCACGATTCCCAAGGCCTACATCAGCGGCATTCTGACCCTGGTATTGCTGGCGATGGGCGTGATGTTCTTCGCCGGTGGCGTCGGCGACTGGCGCACTCTGTCGAACATCAACGATCCGTTGCCGCAAGCAATGAAAACCGTGGTCGGCGATAACTCCGGCTGGCTGCACATGCTGGTGTGGATTGGCCTGTTCGGGCTGGTGGCGAGTTTCCACGGGATCATTCTTGGCTACTCGCGGCAATTCTTCGCCCTCGCCCGCGCCGGTTACCTGCCCGCCTCATTGGCGAAGCTGTCGCGCTTCCAGACCCCGCACCGCGCCATCATCGCCGGCGGCGTGATCGGTATCGCGGCGATCTACAGCGACGGCCTGATCAATCTCGGCGGCATGACCCTCACCGCCGCGATGATCACCATGGCGGTATTTGGGGCGATCGTGATGTACATCATGAGCATGCTCAGCCTGTTCAAACTGCGTAAATCCGAACCGAATCTGGAGCGCACCTTCCGCGCGCCGTGCTATCCGCTGATTCCGCTGATTGCATTGGTGCTGGCCGTGGTGTGTCTGGTGGCGATGGCCTGGTTCAACGCGCTGATCGGGCTGATCTTTCTCGGCTTCATGGCGGTCGGTTTCGGCTACTTCCTGTTGACCGGCCAGTTGCGCGCCAACGCCCCGGCAGACGCCATGCTGACCGGACTGTAAACCGCGACGGGCATAACCGGCCTAGAATGGAACCACTGCGAATGCACTTCGCTCAAAGTGGTATGCAGCGTTGCACGGCGAAACCCTCGCCCGTCGACCTGTCTTTAAGGAGAGCCGTTATGCCCTGGTATGCCTGGTTGATTCTGGTCGTTGCAATCGGCTCGATCGTCGGCGGTCTGATGATGTTGCGTGACACCGCCAACAAGGTCGAACTGACCGATGAACAACGCAAGCGCGTCGCTGAACGCAATGCCGAAGCGGACATCAAGGACGCGCAGGACCGCTGAACGAAAAACCCCGCCTGAATCGGCGGGGTTTGTTTTTTTGTCGCGGTCACTTTTCCCAGTCGGCCCTGGCAATGTGCAAGCCATGCAGCCCTTTGTACGCCGCACGTTCCGGCTGGCTCCAGCCATCCAGCTGCGCATCGTCCAGACGATAGTTCTCTACGCCGACCGGGCGGCATACGCTCAGCGGGTCCTGCGCGTCCGGCTCCCACATCACCAGTGACAGGTCACCACCCGGACAGGCTGCAGTCACTCTCCATGCCAACACTTTCAACCCTTGGGAACGTGTTGGATGCACCGGCATGTTTTTTAGAAGTAGAAGTACAGTCACCATCCAATTTCCATTGGTTAAGATGGCGGTCTTGTTGCGGAGAGTTTAAATGCGTTACTCGCAGGATCATAAAGCCCAGACCCATCAACGCATCATCAAGGAAGCGTCCGAGCGGTTTCGCAAGAACGGCATCGGTGCGACCGGCCTGCAGCCATTGATGAAGGCGCTGGGCCTGACGCACGGCGGTTTTTACTCGCACTTCAAGTCCAAGGACGAACTCGTTGAAAAAGCACTGCAGGCGGCCGGCGATCAAGTGGCGGGCCTGTGCGCGGAGATCTTCGCCCAGGAAAACCCGCTGGAGCTGTTCATCGATACCTACCTGTCCGAGTGGCATCAGACCACGCCCCATGAAGGCTGCCCGCTGCTGACCATTTCTTCGGAACTGGGGTTGCGCGGCCAGCCGAGCCCGACCAGCGATGAAGTGCTCAAGGCTCGCCTGGACCAGATCGAAGGCACCCTTGAAGGCGAGAACGCCGCCGAGCGCAGCATCGTCATCATGGCGACACTGGCCGGGGCGCTCCTGCTGTCTCGCAGTGTCGCGGATGCCGGGTTCGCGCAACGCATCCTGGACGTTACCCGCGAACACCTCAAACAATCGGAAGACTAAGCCTGCCAGCGCTTGAACAGCACGCTGGCATTGACCCCGCCGAAGCCGAACCCATTGGACAACGCATACTCGATCGGCATCGACCGCGCCTGACCGTGGACGATATCTACGCCTTCGCTGGCCGGATCGGGATTTTCCAGGTTGAGGGTTGGCGGAACGATTTGATCGCGGATAGCCAACAGCGTGAAGATCGCTTCCAGACCTCCCGCCGCCCCCAGCAAATGCCCCGTCGCGGATTTGGTCGAGGTGACGGCGATTGAATTTTGCACGCCGAACACCGACTTGATTGCAGCCAGCTCACCGAGGTCGCCCACTGGCGTTGAGGTCGCATGCGCGTTCAGGTGTTGCACCTGATCCGGCGTGATGCCAGCCTGAGCCAGCGCCAGAGTCATCGCCCGGCGTGCACCGCTGCCGTCTTCCGGCCCGGCGGTCAGGTGGTACGCATCCGCGCTAGTGCCATATCCCACCAGTTCGGCCAACGGTTTCGCACCCCGTGCCAAGGCATGTTCCAGTGACTCGATAACCAGTAGACCGGCGCCTTCGCCCATCACGAAGCCGTCACGCCCGCTGTCGAACGGACGCGACGCGCGCTCAGGCGTGTCGTTGTAGGCGCTGGACAAGGCCCGCGCCGCCGCGAAACCGGCAAGGCTGACCCGGTCGATGCAGGCTTCCGCGCCGCCGCATACCGCTATATCGGCTTCGCCGGAACGAATCAATCGCGCCGCGTCACCAATCGCCTGCACTCCAGCGGCACAAGCGGTGACCGGTGCACCGAGCGGACCCTTGAGACTGTGCTGGATCGAGACATGCCCCGCCGCAAGGTTGACCAGAAACGAGGGGATGGTGAACGGCGACAAGCGTCGCGGGCCTCGGCTGTCGGTAGTGCGCACAGCATCGGCGATGGCGCCGAACCCGCCGACACCGGAGCCAATGATGGTGGCCGTGCGCTCCTGAGCGTGGGGCTCGGTCGGGTGCCAGCCGGCCTGTTCAAGCGCCTGACGGGCCGCCTCCATCGCGAACAGAATGAACCGATCCATTTTCTTCTGTTCTTTGGGCGGCGTGGCGCGATCCGGATCGAAACCTGCTTCGGCGTCCTCCTCCATCGTCGGCACCACGCCACCGACCCGGGTCGGCAGATCGGCAATTACCGCTTCCGGCAAGTTTCGCAAACCCGAACGCCCGGCCAGCAAGCGCTGCCAGACGACTTCGATGCCGCTTCCCAAGGGCGAAACCAGGCCCATACCCGTGACAACTACTCGACGCTGATCCATATCGGGTTGACCTCTCACGACTTGAAAGTCTTTTACTTGTAGCGGCTGGCCGCCGAGCTGTGGGACAGGTTGGGGGCCATCACATGACGTGCCGCGACGAAGGTTTGCCATTCGCCCGCATCGGGCAACGAAGGAATCGTGACAAGCTCGCCCTGATCCAGACCGGACAACGCGGCATCGACCATCTCGCCCGCCTCCATGACCATTTCCGCAGGAATGCCACTGGCATCGAACCCCGAGCGTTCCCAGATTTCCGTTCGGGTCACACCCGGCAATACCGCTTGGACCTTGACGCCGGTGCCTTCCAGTTCGGTATTGAGCGATTGAGTCAGGCTCAACACGTAAGCCTTGCTGGCGCTGTAGGTGGCATTGAAGCGCTCGGGGAACAAGGCGACCACCGACGCAATGTTGATGATCGTGCCGCGCCCGGCGCCGGTGAACGCGGAGGCTGCTGCGGCTGCCAGCCGGGTCAGCGTGGTGACGTTCAACTGAATCAGTTGCTCCAGGATCTCGGGATCGGCGTTAGCCAACAAACCATTGACCGCCACACCCGCATTGTTGACCAGCAGGCTGATACTGGAATCGCTGCGCAGACGCTGTTCAAGCTTGAGCACTTCATCCTTTTGCGTCAGATCGGCCTTCAGCACCTCGACCTGAACACCATGAGCCTCCCGCAACTTGCTGGCAGCAGACTCCAGACGTTCCTGATCACGGGCGACCAGCAACAGATCAAAACCACGTGCCGCCAACCGCTCGGCATATACCGCACCAATGCCGGAAGATGCGCCAGTGACCAGCGCCGTACCTTGGGATTTAGGGGAACTCATGACGATACTCCTGAAATGCATTTCGGAATGAACGACCTCTGAAAGCCCGGGGCTCCAGCGGCGCAGGAAATTATTATAGGCATAATCCAAAGACTATATGATAGCCATAATTTTTCATTCCCCGACGAGAGGGCCTGAAGACGTGAGTCAGCCCCCGGCACTCGCCAGAATGCAAAAAGGCCGGTCAATGACCGGCCCCTTGGCGTTGAACAATCAGCTTAGTTCACTTCCAGCTTGTCGCGATTGCGATCCAGGATCGCCTTGCCGATGCCCTTCACCTCCAGCAATTCATCCACGGAGGAAAATGGCCCATTAGCATCACGGTAAGCAACAATCGCCTTGGCCTTGGCTTCACCAATACCCGCCAACGCTTTTTGCAGGGTTGTAGCGTCGGCTTCATTCAGGTCCACCCTTTCGATTTCAGCTGTGGCCTGCGCGCCCATCACCAATGGTGCCTTATTGGACTCCAAAGGAGCCGAAGGCCCGGCAACCGCGGCGATCGAGGCACTGGTCAGGAAAGCAAAAATCAGGGAGTAGAAGTATCCGGTACGCATAAGTGACGCTCCATCATCAATTGAGAAAGCAGCTTTTCCGAAGCTGCTCTCCAAACTTAGGCGATGATGGGAGCCTGTCAAAAACGTGTCCGTTACAGGATGTGAAACAATCAGGGTTCAAGACGACGCTGCTGGTAGATCCAGTCGACAATCTCGCCATCCGGGGTATAGCCACTGACGGTCTCACGCAGAAGCTGGCGTACCCGCGAGTAGTCGTCATTGTTCACGGCAACGAGCAACTCGCTCAGCCTGGCCTTCAGCACGTCCCAGGGCAAATGGTCCTCGTTGGCCGTCATGATCATGGGATGCGGCGTGGCAGCGACGTTGTCTCCGATCAACAGCTCTTCGTACAACTTCTCGCCAGGACGCAACCCCGTGAACTCGATCGAGATATCCCCTTGAGCATTCTTCTCCGAGCGAATGCTCAGACCGGAAAGGTGAATCATCTTCTCTGCCAGCTCGACAATCTTGACCGGCTCGCCCATGTCGAGGACAAAAACGTCACCGCCCAGCCCCATGGAGCCGGCCTGGATCACCAGCTGTGCCGCTTCGGGGATCGTCATGAAATAACGCGTGATCTTCGGATGGGTGACCGTCAGCGGACCACCGGATTTGATCTGGCTGTGAAACAGCGGAATCACTGATCCCGAAGACCCCAGGACATTGCCGAACCGGACCATGGTGAAGCGGGTCTTGTTGACCCGGGACACGTTGGCCTTGTCGCCGAACAGCACCGGGGCAACCTCACGGCTGAGGGCCTGGAGCGTCAGTTCGGCCAGACGCTTGGTGCTGCCCATGACGTTGGTCGGGCGCACAGCCTTGTCGGTAGAAATCAGAACAAAGTTGGACACCCCCGACTGCAACGCTGCCTGGGCGGTGTTGAGCGTGCCGATCACATTGTTCAGGACGCCTTCGGCGATGTTGTGCTCGACCATCGGTACATGCTTGTAGGCGGCTGCGTGATAGACCGTATCGACCTTCCAGGTTTTCATCACGTCGAGCAGTTTTTCCGGCTGACGGATCGACCCGAGGATCGGCAGCAACCGCACCCCCACCGCCTCACGACATCCCCGCTGCTCCAGCTCCGACAGAATGCTGTAGAGGTTGAATTCGCTGTGTTCGAACAGCAACAGGGTCGTCGGCCCCAACGCAAAGATCTGCCGGCACAGCTCTGAACCGATCGATCCGCCCGCTCCGGTGACCATCACGGTCTTGCCCTTGACGCAACGCTCCAGCAAGTCCGGTTGAGCCGGCACCGCGTCACGCCCGAGGAGGTCGGCGATATCGACCTCCTGGATATCCTCGACCTTGACCCGGCCGCTGGCCAGATCCGTGAAGTTGGGCACGCTGCGCACATGAAGGGGAAAGCCTTCGAGCAGATTCAGGATTTCCCGGCGACGCGCCCGTGTCGATGACGGCAGCGCCAGAAGAATTTCCTGCGCTCCCGTGACATCTATCATCTGCTGAATGTGTTTTGGCTTGTAGACCTGCAATCCGGAGATAGACCGGTCGGCGATGCTGGAATCGTCATCGATGAACGCGACCGGACGCATGACCCGCCCCATCCGCAATGCCGCCACGAGCTGGTTGCCCGCCACACCCGCCCCGTAGATCGCAACCTTGGTCAGGCCATCATCCCGACTGGTGAACGGTACATGCTGCGCTGCGGTGAACCAGTCGCCCATGAAATACTGGCGCATGCACAGGCGCAGGCCGCCGATGATCACCATACTCAACCACCAGTAGTTGAAAATGATCGAACGCGGGACGACCGCTTCGTGATTGCTGTACCAGAACACCACGAGCGCCAGGATCAAGGCAGAAAGACTGACGGCCTTGATGATCGCAATGAGCGCATCGTTGCCGAAATAACGCATCACGGCACGGTACATGCCGAAACGAATGAAAAGAGGGACGGCGATAACGGGAGCGCATGCGAAAAGCCAGAAATGAATCCGCAGCGGGTTGTACATATCGTCAATCCCGAGTCGGACGATGAACGCCAGCCACAACGCCAGCCAGACCAGAAAAATGTCTGTAGCGACTTGAATGAGGCGCTTCTGCCGTCTCGGTAACCCCAACAAAAACGCTCGTATCTTATCCATAAACCTCAACCGAATGGCCCTGTCCCTGACAACGATGTATTGGCATTTTACGGGAATTCATAGCGTTTGAACCCAAATGTATTGCGCACTACGTTGTATGGACAGGCTGTTCCAGTTCACCGGCACGATACTTGATGGCAATCAGCAACAGCGGTGCATACGCAATGGCCAGAGCCGCTGCACCGTCGAAATCAAAATACACCACCGAAAAAGCCACGGGCAGCAACCAGAACACGTTGATCAACAAGACCCCGAGCGTCACCGGAAGGTGTCTGCCGTAGAGACGAGAGGCGTACTGATAAGCATGGCTTCGATGAGCCTCATAAACCTTGTCACCCCTCACCAGCCGGCGCAACAGCGTGAATGTCGCGTCAACGACGAAGACACCCAGCATGATGTTCCACACCCAGAACCATTTGAAATCAACACTAGCAGCCGCCAGCGCAATAGCACCTAAAATGATGCCCAGAAAACCGCTGCCGGCATCGCCCATGAAAATCCTGGCCGGCGGGAAGTTCCAGATCAGAAAGCCGGCAACCGCCAGGCCCAACAGTAACGGAGCCCCGATCAGCCCTGATTGACCGTCAAGCACGTAAAGCAGGCATGCCCCTGCGCAGACACTCATCGCCTCGACACTCGCGATGCCGTCGATACCGTCCATGAAGTTGTAGAGGTTGAGCATCCACACCAGATAGATGGCCGCAATCACGGCCCCGCTCCAGCCCAGGTGAACAGTCAGCCCGAACAGATTCACCGAGTCGAATGCGTTGAACCAGAAAACCACCCAGGCTGCCGCACAGAAATGCCCGGCAAGTCTCCAACGGGCAGCAATATGGCCGTGGTCATCCATAAATCCGATCACTGCCACGACCAGCCCCGCCACCGCCATTGCGAGGAAGGTGGATAGACCCGTCATCGATTGCTGATACAGCAAGCAAAGCCCCACAAGAAACACCACCACAATCGCAACGCCGCCGCCCCTCGGCGTCGCAATCGAGTGCGAACTACGCGCATTTGGAATATCCATCAGGCTACGTGCGAGCGCGTATTGACGCAAAAGGGCTGTCAGCACGAATGACGCCACACCCGCGCCAAGGAAAAACCACCAGAAACTCATACTCGACCGGGCTCCGAAAAAGTCGGCTAATTTGAAACATCACTGCGTTCAGCCGGCGCCTCGCAAAGAATGTTCTCGGCATCAGCCTGAGCAAGCTGGAGCACTTTCTTCTTTTTGGAAGCAACCGGAAAAGACGCAGCTGTTATTGATCCGTGCCATCGGCACGCAATTGCCTTTCATGAACGGTCAGCCGCTCCTTCAACGACATCCAAGGATAATGCCCCCTCGACAGAACCTCCACACCTTCACATCAAGCACATCCGCCGGGCCGAACCGGACCAACCACTCGCACGACTTGGCTTTCACCACGCAACGCCCCCCGGCCAAATGGGTGGCTGGCTTCATTCGACCGATGCATGCTGGTATGCTGTGCGGCGTCCAGGCAGGCTGATTCGGAATTCCGAAAGAAATGGAGGTACGGCCATGTGTCAAGCCGAAAAGGCGATCACCGGCGAATGTTCAGAGCAATCAAACTCAACTGCATCATGCGCCAGACTTTCGGAACATGATTATTTTGCGGACGTGAATATGCGTTCCTGATACCTGGGCAATACTCGAAAAACGGTATCAATAAAACACTTGGCAGGCCGTCCAAATGCAAGGGCGACCTCTTTTTGAGCAATATGCAATCTGGCCTTTCGCCTCGGAATAAAACATTGTGTTCAGCATTTTTTTCAAAGAGCTATTCCAATACAAATTAGTGCTCAAGCAGTTGATTTGGCAACAATTGACAATGCGTTACAGAAGAACCGCACTCGGCTTTTTCTGGACGCTGTTGAACCCGCTACTGACCATGGTCGTGACCTCCATCGTATTCTCGATGATCATGAGATGGCCGCTTAAAACATTCGCAATCTTCCTGTTTTCGGGACTCGTGCCCTTCACGCTATTCTCCAACTGCCTGGCGCAAGGCATGCAGGCATTGCTGAACAACGAGTCACTGATCAAGAAAATCCACATTCCGAAACAGATCTTTGTCGTTTCCACCTCGGTCAGCCTGCTGGTCGATGCGGTTTTCAGCACCATATGCCTGTTCATCATCGCCCTGGCCATCGGTGCTCCTTTTACCGCATCGCTCTTCATACTGCCCGTGAACTTCCTGCTGCTGTTTGCATTTGCAGTGGGCCTGGGACTGGCATTGAGCATCGCGACGGTTTCATTCCGTGACCTGCCCAACATCGTAGGCGTGGTGCTGCAAGCCCTTTACTATCTGACGCCGATCATCTACCCGCTCACATTCGTGCCAGAAACCTACAGATGGATCTTCGCGCTGAACCCGCTGACCCTGTTCATCGAAATCTTCCGACTGCCTATCTATGAAGGCTCCATCGCCGGACCTGATGTTTATGCAAAGGTGGCGGCACTGGCAATTCTCAGCGTGCTTTTTGGTATCTACACATTCAAAAAGCATGATCGATACATAGTATTCAAGTTGTGATCGATATGAACTCAAGTATCTCGATAAAAGATCTGAATCTGAACTTCCGTCTGTACCACGACAAAGGGCAGTCGCTGAAGGAATTTTTTGCGGGGCTGCTGAAGCGCCGCAACAAAAGCAAATACACCGAATTTCGCGCGCTGAAGGACCTCAATCTCGAAATCGTTCATGGCGACCGGATCGGGATCGTGGGCCATAACGGCGCAGGAAAAAGTACGCTGCTGAAAGCCATCTGCGGCATTTATTGCGCAACAGAGGGATCTGTGACGGTCAATGGCCGGATTGCCCCTCTGCTGGAAATTGGAGCTGGCTTCAACCTTGAATTGAGTGGCCGTGAGAACATTTACCTCAACGGCGCGATTCTCGGTTACAGCAAGTCCATGCTCAAGAAGATCGAACCCGAAATCATCGAATTCACGGGTTTGGCCGAGTTCATTGACACCCCTGTGAAGTATTACTCCACGGGGATGTACATGCGCCTGGCTTTTGCTATCGCCACCGCCGTTCATCCGGACATTCTTATTCTCGATGAACTCTTTGCCGGTGGTGATGCAGAATTCATCGATAAGGCACTGGCACGCATGCATGATTTCATCGACAGCTCTAGCATCATGGTATTCGTATCCCATCAGCCCGATCTGCTGCGCAGGCTGTGCAATAGAGTTATCTGGATCGATCATGGCAGCATCATCGAAGACGGTGAGCCGGATGTCGTCATTAACAAATATTTGAATAATCACGCGGGGTGATACTGTGGCAACGCAACTTTTTGTTCCGAACTTCCGAGTCGACGAATGCCTTGAAGGCATCCGCGAATGCCTGGAAAAAGGCTGGACCGGTCTGGGCTTCAAAACTGTCGAAATGGAAGAGGCCTGGAAAGCCTACACAGGCCTGCCGCACGCGCACTTCCTGAGTTCCAACACCGTTGGTCTGCATCTGGCATTCCACATGATGAAGACGCAACACGGCTGGGACGATGACGCCGAAGTCATCACTACGCCGCTGACCTTTGTGTCGACCAACCATGCGATTATCGAGGCTAAACTCACCCCGGTTTTCGCCGATGTCGACGAGTACCTCTGCCTTGACCCGGTCGATGTGGAACGCAAGATCACCGACAAGACCAAGGCGCTCATCTTCGTCGGCCTGGGCGGCAACGTCGGCCAGTACGAAAAAGTGCTCAAGCTCTGCAAGGACCGCAACATCAAGGTCATTCTGGACGCCGCTCACATGGCGGGCACCCGCGTTAATGGCAAGCATGTCGGTCACGACGCAGACGTCACCGTATTCAGCTTCCAGGCCGTAAAAAACCTGGCAACCGCCGACTCCGGGATGATTTGCTTCCGCGACAAGGAAGACGACGAACGTGCGCGCAAGCTGGCATGGCTCGGGATCAACAAGGACACATTTGCACGCACCGCCAGCCAGGGTGCCTACAAATGGAAGTACGACGTGGAAGAGCTGGGTTTCAAATACCACGGCAACTCCATCATGGCCGCCATCGGCCTGGTCTCGCTGAAGTACCTTGACCGCGACAACGCCTATCGCCGCCAGCTGGCCGACTGGTACCTGGAAGCCCTGAAAGGCGACCAACAGATCACTCCGGTCCTGGTTTCGCCAGGCTGTGAATCGTCTCGCCACCTGTTCCAGGTTCGCGTACCAAAACGCGATGAAGTCCTGATGGCACTGAACGAGCACGAGATCTACCCAGGCGTGCACTATCGCGACAACACCGAATACCGCCTGTACAGCTCGGGTGCCGGTAAATGCCCTGCTGCACACAAGGCCAGCAATGAGCTGATCTCTCTGCCGATGCACATGGGCGTCACCAAGAAGGATGTAGAGTTCATCGTAGAGACGCTGAAGAAAGTAGTCCAAGCGGGTCTCTGACCATGAATCTCCGATGCAAATATTCAGCCGGTTACCGCATTGCGGTAACCGGATCAACCGGATATGTCGGAAGCAAATTTCTGGAGTCTTTCGAGACTCCAGACTTTGTTGAAACTGACTTCACTCAACTTCCAGCGGGCTCATTGATTGTTCATCTTGCAGCAAACATGAACAATACAAGCGACGCACTTTCTGAAAACACCCTTATCGATACGCTGGTGCTGGAACAGGTCAACGAAAAACATCGCGGCCTGATCTATGCCTCCACCAACAACGTCTACCCCTACGCCTTGAACTGCCGCACCGGCGATAAGCTGCGCTGCAACGATTACTACTCCGCGTCCAAGGTTTTCGGCGAAAAACTGTTCGAAGACTTGCTCAAAGTCCCTTTTGTCTCAGTGAGGATTGCCGATGTCTTTGGCGTGGGCCAGAAACACGGAAACTTCTTCAAGGCGATCGAGCAAGGCATCCGTCAGAAGAGCAGTCTCGCGCAGTACGGTGCAGGTCTCAAAAGACGCACGTATATCCACATCACCGAACTGGTTCAATTGCTTAAATGGATTGCGACAGACGGGTTTGATCTGGCAGCGACGACACGCGTCCTGAACACTGGCTACCCTGACTCTGCCAGCATTGCTGAAATCGTGGCGCTGGCAGCCGGAATAACCGGGCTGGAAGTCATCAACAAACACATGGAAAATGATCTGTCGGCTTTTGATGTCAGAACCATGCAGCCGACAATCCTGCCAGGCTATGCCCCTCAGTGGAACTCTTTCAAAAGTGCTTTCGCTGGCTATGTCGAAGAAATCAATTTACAGGTTTAACATAGAACATGAATATTCTGATTACCGGTGCGGGCTCTGTAATGGGACAGAGCATTTACAAGGCCTTGGCATTTCACGACTTTGGCGAGCCTCTGAAAATCCACTTCGCCAACAGTGAAGAACTGGGCGCCGGACGCTTCTTTTCCCTACCTTCGGCACCTGTAGTCAAGACACCCATATTTCCTCTGGCAGCCTCCCCTGAGTATCACAGCCACCTGCGCAACTATGTCAAAGAGCATGACATTCAAATTGTGTTCTCCGGCACTCAGCACGAGCTGAAAGCTGTAGCCGCATACCGTGATGAAACATTGCGCGCCGCCACCCTCTCCTCCAGTATCACCGACATCTGCATGGACAAGGTTTCCACGTCTTCGGTACTGAGTCGACATGGCATCAGAGTACCAAAGACCAGCTCGCTCGCTGAGTACCTGGAATCCGGCGACATCACGGGTCCCATCGTCATCAAGCCGAACCATAGTTCCTCCTCTCGCAGCATCTATAAGGTTTCCGGGCTCGCTGAAGCCAAGAAGCTGATCGCGGAAGAAAACATCAAAGTCGAATCCTTCCTCGTTCAAGAGCTGTTGACAGGCGAGGAATACACTTGCGGCTGCTACGTTGACCGTTACACCAAAGAAATCCACCACATCATTTTCAAGCGGACACTGACTCCGGACGGCGCCACCTCCTATGGTGAAATCGTCGTGGACGAAAGCATTTCCTCTTACCTTAATACGATCGGTAAAGCACTGATCGAAGAGGGTCTGGACTTTGGCCATTTCAATGTTCAGTTGATCCAGACCGCAACCGATCCCGTTCTGTTTGAAATCAATGGTCGCCTGAGTTCAACCGAGGCCTCCAAGGCATACTACGGCTACAACTCGTGCGCAGCCTTTGTATACAACATCGTTAAACAAGAACCTTTCAACGGCTGGAACATTGCACAGTCTGGCCGATTCCTGCGTTACTACGAAGAGCTGTACTTCAAATAATGAGCAGCCTCCCTTTGCTGTTACCTTATCGTGGAGAACCGGTGTACATCATTGCCGATGTACACGCCAACCTCCCCGCCCTGCAGGCGGTACTTGATTCGATACCGACAACGGCAGATATCGTTTGCGCTGGCGATCTCCTCGGCTATTACACAGAGCCTAACGAGGTCTGCCAGCTACTGCGAGAGCGCCAGGTACACTGCATAAAAGGTAATCACGACAAGTATGTACTGGGTGAACTCAGCTATTCCGACAGTCGTGAATCAAAGTACAGGATACGGAGCACACGAGAATCGCTGACCGCTGAGAATCTGGCGTGGCTTTCGTCTCTCCCGGACGCTATCGAACTGCGCTTTTCTACCGATGAAAACAGAACACCTGTAGATACAGCCCTGTATGTGGCGCACGGAAGCCCACACAATGCTGAAGAATACATCTACAAGGATACGGAGATAGGTTTTGCCTGGCCCGACGCGATGGACTTCCTGGTGCTCGGACACACGCACCATCCGATGCAAAGGCCGGCCGGAGCGGGAATCATTGTCAATCCTGGCTCAGTAGGCCAAGCCAGGGACAGAATTCCTGGAGCGTGTTATGCGTCTATCGATGCGCACTCGAGAGCGGTAGAGTTCTTCAGAGCGAAGTATGATATCGAAGCCTATAAAAACAGACTTCGAGAGGCAGCCATTCAGGAAGCCATGATCGAAATCCTGTCCAGAACCGCATAACGCCTTGGCACTTTCTCATGTCAATACAGCTGGCCGAGAAGGAAATTTACCTTCCCGGCCAAGCCTGACATCTAAACAGTGCCGGGGTCCAGCCAGATATCGCCTTTCACTCTAGATAACGCCAATAGACTTGGGAAAGCCCCAACACCCTCCCTGCTGAAATAGCAGGAACCCTGTCGGGACTTGGAATGCGAACATTCGATCAGACTCGTACTGATCGATCATCCCAAACTGTCAATCTTGCGTCGAAGATCTTGAATAACGGCATCAAGCTCATACACCAGGAAATTAACCGGAGTGAGAACTCCGTCAACGCTGAAAATACTGCCGTCTTTTATTGCTGTCGTCACGACGCGCCTTGCAACATCGAGTTCGAGCTCATCCACTTCTCTTGCTTCAAGATAGGCGATTTGATTCTTAATGTGCTGAAGCTGCTGCTCAACAAATGCAAACGGGTCATCCTTGGTCCCGACGGGCCCGGTTTCCGGACGCACCGGGCAAGGCTTGACCGCTTCCAGGGAATAGGCGATCTGGTCAACGACATTCATTTTCGATGAGCGCGCCAGAAACTTCTCCTCATCAGAGGATTCAGCATATTCCGGAAAGTAGAAATAAGACATCGCCAACGTCTTGAACTCAATACCGATTTCGCTGTTCGCAGAATATCTCAGGCCCCAATGCGGGCAACTGGGTGACGCATACTCGTGCTTCGCCAATGCCTCTGTTTCCGAATCAGAGGAAAAGAACCGAAACGTATGCTCATTGAAACAGATATTGTTATTGTGAAACGGGTTCGCCAGGTTCGCCGTGGTTGTAAAATAAGGAACAACGATCTTGAGTTGACCAGCAGGCTTCAAAACCCGATAGCACTCCTGCATGACATGAAGAAAACCTTCGATCGTCAAATGCTCAAGAGTATGAGATGAAAAGATGAAATCGACGCTACTGTCTTCAAACGGCAGCTTTTCCTTGTTGAGATCGAGCGTGATATCAGCATCGCTCATCGCAGAAAAATCAATTCCGATTGCTCCAGTGATCTTTTTCCTTCCACAGCCAATATCAAGAACTACCATAAATATAACCCACTAATATTTGATATGACTTTCAGCGATCACACATAAATCATGATGCACGTCGCTTGCCCGACACCCCCGGATGACTGGATACCCTATAGATAACCGCCCCCCCTGACAACGCTCATTTCATCTTGCCAGTGATACCGGCTATTCCATCTCGCGTACCACGAAGCATCATCTTAACGCACGCCATTCGATCCGAAGAAAAAATGCCAAAAAAAACCAGCGCTCTCAGGCATCGCGCAAAATCGGCCATCTTCCAGCGTAGCGGCATATAAGATCTTTTCTGAAGGAGTACGCTGTTACGAAACATGTAGTAATAACGAAAAGGTGAATGATACGGAACCGTTCGCCAGCGAAGGAACCAGAACCGGGTTCTGCGATCCCCCAACGAATGCAACATGATCGCATCATTTACGCCAAACAGCTTGAACCCCTTGGATTTCGCGCGCAAGCACCATTCAGTATCGACATGATCAATGAACAGGCTGGCATCCACACCTCCAATCCTGGCGATAGCCGAAAGAGGAATCATCGATCCGGAAGAAATCAGAAAGTCTGCTTCGACCACCCTGTTGCCAGGGGCGCAGTCTATTCGAGAAAACCCGAAATACCCGATACGCACAAAACTGGACAACCGGCCGCCGTCAAAGTCCTTGTAACTTGGCGCAACGGCCGCCAAAGGAACACCGGTTGACTCCAGTTCCGTCGCCGCCGAAAGCAACTTCACAACCATGTCTTTCTCTGGGCAGCTATCTTGGTCAAACAGAACAACATAGGCTGCACCGGAATTCCTGGCATACTCAATACCAACATTCTGTGCGTGACCAATACCCAGATTCTCACCGAGACCGAGAACAACAGGTTTGTTTGCAACACTTAGCTCACTGACAAAAAGATCCATTGAGTCTGGCGAACCATTGTCCACAATAACGATGTCATTGACCTGTCCACTCAGTGACTCGACCAGCTTTCTCAGGTTACCCAGATCCGGATAGAAGGTAATGATGACTGCGCATACAGATGGGACTTTATTTTCCATATAAAACTCGATTACTCATGCCCATTTATATAGTTACTAAACATCAGACGACGCGACCTCAACCCTTATAGTTTCAGCTCAACGCAAACGTCGCCACACCGCCGCAAGAATGGATGAAATCCCACCCGACGCATAAAGACGACGCAAGCGAAAGAAAAAACCTGTTGATTGGTTCGCGCTCAAGTAGTGCGATCGAACCAGTGAACGATCAGGTGCAACGACCATTGTCTCAAACCTTTGGAGCAAAGGATCTACCACGGAACTCCAGCGAAAACCCTTCGAATAGGTCCGGACATTTTCCCTATACCTTTTATGCTCACTCTTGTCAGTCATCATGACCGATATGGCTTTAACCCATCCCTCAAGATCTTCAAACCCTACGGATATGCCGGTTCCCTCGGGAACCAAAGAGTCACCAAACACATCGCCTTGCGTTGCGATGATCGGCAAGTCACACCACAGATAATCAAGCATGCGAGTGCGAAATGAGAAACGCGTCTCGGGATTATCAAAATGAGAACTTATACCGGCATCGGCATCAAGCAGAAAATTATGGCGATCTTCATAGTCCACCCAACCAAAATTGAAGTGGACAAACTTGTCGATCAAGCCGAGTTCCGTAGCCAGATCGACCGCACGACCACACATGTCATGCTGGGTAATACTGGCATTCGGATGCTTGACTCCAATAAACACGAGATGCACTCGTGCGCCTTCCGAAATCAGTCGATGGACGGCCTTGATGGGTGTCAATGGATCAAACCATTGATACAAACCGCCTCCCCATACAAGGACAAAATCATCCGCAGGGATATCAAAGGCTGACCGTATCGCCCGCCTGGCAGGCTCCGGACGTTGCGACGCCAATCCAAATGGCAGCAGCGATATCAGATCGGATATATCCGCGTGACTTGCCTGTGGCCAGCGACGGGCGTTGATTCGCCCTGCCAGTGTCAATGCACCCAGCCAGAATTCCCGCTGTTTTTCACTGGCACAGAGGAAATGATCCCCATACACAAGCTGTTCATGCAGCACATCGCATAAAAAATTGCTGGTTATTCCTCTTGTCTCAAGGCTTACACCTTCCGACGCCTGATGATATTCAAGTGGAATCGGACAATAGAGGTCCACCACAAGGCAGCCTTTCGATTCCTTTAAAAAAGGATGAGATCTTAAAGCATCACCTTGAACGATCAGAAAATCTGCGTTTTCTGCAGCCGATTTGAAACCCGGATCGGAGAACACCCCTGTTTTAAACACCGCACCAGCCAGCGGCTCAACTTTCGGCGCATAAACTTCAACATCAAACTTCAGAGAAAGAACTTTCGCTATTTCCACACACCTGATCGCCGGCCCGGCCATCTTCAGCCCGACAACATCATTGCAGACAATCAAAACACTCTTTTTTCTCACACTGCGCCCGCCTTCAGAAAATACAAACCGACAGCAACCAGCGCAACGAAAGCAAAAGCTTTAATTAACCGCTTGACAAACGTTTTTTTCAGAATCGATCTTAGTTTCCCCTTCAAGACGATTCCATACATCGAACCCGCCGGAGCGTCTTCCATTATTTTCGCGACTCGCGACATGCCGCTCAAATGGAAATGCTTCACGTAGTTGAATCGAATCCTGGAAGACATCAAGGGCTCGGCATCATGAGAAAGCCTGTCAAGCGCTTCCCGCCACGCGGGAACTATTGACTCATGCGAATGATTCAATTCGACATACTTGAAGGATTCATCTTTAATCGTTTCACGCAACTGAGGGTTATCAACGAGGCGCTTGATTGCCTCTACCCAGTCGGCGACATTATTATTGACCAGCAGACCGGATCGCTCCGGCACCACGCACTCGACATAGGGGGTCGTATTGCTGTAGATACCGGATATACCGCACCCGCCATACTCCCTGAATTTATTGTTCGTCTTGGATGAGTTGAATTGGCTTTCCATCAACGGCGCCAACCCGACACTCCAGTTTCGCTTCATTTTAAACTCAAGGAACTTTGAATAGTCCGAAAAACCTGGAAACCATTGCACGTTATTCAAGCTGCGCAACGCGTCGGAAACGCCACCAATAAACTCGAAACGAATTTCAGGTCGCTCTTTTCCTAGCTGTTCAACCACACCTTGAAGCAGGGCAAACTCTTCTTCCTTGTAGCCACCGGCATATCCGACCACTGCGTCTCTTGCAGGTTTGAGCGCAACACTTTGTGCAATCTTTCGAATCAGGGAAGTGTCAAATGGGACAGGCAGCAACTCACACTTCACATCCGGAAATCTGCGATTGATAAACTCTGCAAAGGTTTCATTGTGCGTGATTACGAAACTGGCATTCTCGACAAAGGCGTCCAGCGACAGTACGACTTCCGCCGATTTGTAATAACGCGCCAGCTCTCCCGTACCCGTAATTTTCCAAAAATTGTCATCGAGATAGAAGGCATAAGGAATGCCATGTTCGCGCAAGTACATCGGCAACCAATCGTACTTCGGATCACAGGACCGACAGAATATATTGACACCACTAACGAGGGACGACCAGCCAACCGAACTCAGCAAACGGGTATCGCAGTTACCTTCACTACTCACGTCATTCAGCAGGCGCGATACAATCCTCGTGGTCGAAATATCCCCTTCAATCCAGAAATTTATTTTGCTGAATGACATAAATAATCCATAGTAGTAAAAATAGTCTAGCTCGTTAATCTGAAGCTTTTCGCCGCACAACCGCGAAACCCAATCAAAGTGTTACATTAGAACATTCAAATCAAAAAACAGTACTTCATCTGCAAAGAGCAATTCGTCCAGTGCTATCAAACAGCGAGTATCCAGCATTCTGAATGCCTTCAGGCACGGTGCTTGACCAACGCTTCCTGAAAGTGAATTGCAGTCTGCCGCATAGCTCGATCCGAACTTATCGGAGGCGTCCAACCCAATAGCTCATGATTCTTGGAAATGTCAACCTGAAGCGAACCACATATCCGGTTTGCAACCGCTTGCTTGCCTAACAATGTTGCCATAGCCACTATCAACCACTGTGGCAAGGCAATCAGCCGGGATCGCTTTTCCAAAGCGCTTGCCAGACAGTTCAACAACTGAGGGGTGGACAGATCCTGACCATCGCTGACCAGAAACGTCTGATTAGCCGCTGCAGGATGATTGATACAAGTGACGATGAAATCCACCAGGTTGCCAAGCGCAACCAGACTTCGCTGATTACGTATGCCGCCCAACGGCAGCGGTACTCCCTTCTCAAGCCAGCGCAACATACTCAAGAAGTTGGCTTTGACGCCCGGCCCGTAAACCAGTGGCGGACGAATGATCACGACCTCCATCGCAGTCTCGAGTGCCAGTTGTTTCAGCGCTTGCTCGGCCTCGTGCTTGGAGACGCCGTAGGGATCTTGCGGAGCGGGCACATCATCCGCGCTGAATGGCCCCCCCGGAAGTGTGCTTTCCCCGTTGACCTTGATCGAACTAATGAAAATAAAGCGCCGCACCCCGGCTTTCGCCGCACGCCTTGCCAGTTGCAAGGTTCCTTCCACGTTGACTTTACGGAACTCGGCAAGGGCATCCTTGGCCAGTTCATTCATCACGTGTACGCGAGCTGCCGCATGAACAATCGCGTCCACACCGCTGAGATCGGGCCAACCAGATGGCTTATCCAGATCAAAGGATACAACGGGGCACAATCCCTGCAGCGGTGCAGCACGACGCGCGGCGGCGATGGGAACGTATTGTTTATCGAGCAACAGACGCATGACCAACCGCTGCCCGACAAACCCCGTCGCGCCGGACACGAGAACCCTGGGCTTTGGCACGATGCTCAAGACTTGCTCCCCAACAATGCGCTGGCCCAACAGATAAAAAAGAAGAAGACCTTATCCCTTACCCGACGCCGGCACTGCCAGGCACTGAAGGAAAGCGTGATCAGTTGCATTCCGCGCAGACGACGACCACTGACAGTCGAGGACGACTGTTCAGACTTCACCAGCGCAGCAATCAGTTCAACCTGACTGAACCACCAACCATCGTGAATGGTTTTATAGCGCCTGATCAATGGGCGCAGACCGGTATTGGCGCCTACCTGATTGCGTTCGTGTTGACGATAGTCCATAGATGTCGCCGGATCGATATACCAGCGATAGCCGTTACTGCGTGCGTAAGCATAGCAATACCAGTCGTGCAGACTGACACCTTGCAGTTGCTGCCAGTTCGCAAGCATCGAGGCCTTCAATGAACCCGCCAGAGCGTTACTCATAACGTACGTACAACCGGGTCCGGCAGCTTCAAACAAATAATCCAGGCCGACCTGTGGCTGTGCCTTGTCCAGAAGGATCGTTTTACCGTCAGGCCAGAATGCCGTGACGTTACTGGAATACGCGTCAACTCGCTGCTCTGCAATACTTCGGGTGGCACGAAGCAACTTGTCCGAGTGCCAGATGTCATCCTGATCCGAAAAGGCAATAAAGTCGAAGCCGCCAAAATCGACATCGCGGACAAGTCTGAAGAAATTGCGTGATGCACCGCCAAAACGCCCGGAGTCCGGGAGGACTATTACACAGGGATGCTCGGCCGCGTACCTCAGGCACAGGGCTTCTGTACCATCGGAAGAAGGGTCAATGCTGATGTATACAGTGACATCGACTGCTGCTTGATTGAGAATTGAGGAAAGTTGCTCCTCAATCCATCGCACTCCATTGTAGGCAGCCAGTAAAACTGCAACCTTCGGATGTTCTACTGGCATGCCGTTCCTGCTTGCACGGATTGAACGCTTCGTTTGAAAAACGTATTTTTCAGATTCAGAAAGAAGTCGAATCCAACAGCTTCTTCAAATACTGCCCGTAGCCCGTTTTCTTGAGGGCTTCTGCCTGATCGCTCAACTGCTCCGGCGTGATCCAGCCATTGTTGAACGCAATCTCTTCAAGACAGGCCACCTTCAGACCCTGCCGGTGCTCGATGGTGTGCACAAAGTGGCTGGCTTCAAGCAGCGAGTCGTGGGTACCGGTATCCAGCCAGGCAAAGCCTCGACCTAGCATTTCGACATTGAGCGTTTTTTGCTCAAGATAGGCACGGTTGACATCTGTGATTTCCAGCTCGCCTCGCTCGGAGGGTTTGATGCCCTTGGCGATATCGACAACCTGGTTATCGTAGAAATAAAGACCGGTGACGGCGTAACTGGACTTAGGCTTGAGCGGTTTCTCTTCGATGCTCAATGCGCGACCTGACGCATCGAACTCAACGACGCCGAAACGCTCCGGATCAGAAACGTGATAACCAAATACAGTCGCGCCATTTTCCTGATTGCTGGCAGAACGCAAGTTATCGGAGAAGTGCTGACCGTAAAATATGTTGTCACCGAGAATCAGACAGCAAGGATCCTTGCCGATGAATTCTTCACCGATAATAAACGCCTGAGCCAAACCATCAGGACTTGGCTGCTCTGCGTAAGTCAGTTGAATACCGTAGCGACTGCCGTCACCCAGCAACTTGCGAAAGTTTGGCAAATCTTCAGGAGTGGAAATGATCAGGATCTCTCGCATACCTGCGAGCATGAGCACGGACAGCGGATAAAAAATCATCGGCTTGTCATAGATCGGCAACATTTGCTTGGAAACACCCAGAGTCAACGGGTGCAAGCGTGTTCCCGAACCGCCGGCCAGAATAATTCCCTTTCGATTTGTCTTGATCATTTATTAAAAACTTCCATCAGCATTCTGTTTACGCCGCTTTGCCATTCCGGCAAGTGAAGGGCAAAATTGTCTTGCAGTTTCTGGGTGTTCAGACGGGAGTTCAAGGGACGACGCGCCGGAGTCGGATAGGCTGCCGACTCGATCGGATTGACTTCAGTCACCTTCAATTGCTCGCCGTTCTTTCGCGCATACTCGATGACATGGGAAGCATAGCCGTGCCAGGAAACTTCACCACCGGCAACCAGATGGTAGATACCCGTCAGGCCTGCACTCTGCTTCACTTTCAAAATGGCGTGGGCCGTGACATCAGCAATCAATTCAGCCCCGGTTGGCGCACCCACCTGATCGAAAATCACGTTTAACGTTTCACGCTCTTTGGCCAGACGTAACATGGTTTTCGCGAAGTTGCTGCCCCAGGTGGAATAGACCCAGCTCGTACGAAAGATCAGGTGCGAACATCCGGAAGCGACGATCGCCTCTTCGCCGGCGCGCTTGCTGATTCCGTACTGATTGAGTGGCCCAACGGAGTCGCCTTCCAGCCAGGGTGATTCACCCTCACCACTGAACACATAATCCGTCGAGTAGTGAACCAGCAAGGCATTCAGCTCCAACGCCTCATTCGCCATGACGGCAACTGCCTGGGTATTGATAAGGGCAGCGAGTTCCTTTTCGGACTCCGCCTTATCGACGGCATTGTACGCAGCAGCGTTGACTATCACATCAGGCTTCAGATTGCGGATCGTTGCGCGCAAGGCGTCCAGGTCCGACAGATCACCACACAGGCCGTTGAACAGGTGGCGATCCAGTGCGATGAGTTCGCCTAGAGGAGCCAGGGAGCGTTGCAGCTCCCAGCCAACCTGACCATTTTTTCCAAAAAGAAGGATTTTCATGCTTTGCTTGAGCGATCGCTGTAGTTCTGATCAATCCACTGCTGATAGCTGCCGCTTTTTACATGCTCAACCCATTCCGAGTTGTTCAGATACCATTCAACGGTTTTACGGATACCGGTCTCGAAGGTTTCTTCTGGTGCCCAGCCGAGCTCACGCTGAATCTTGCTCGCATCGATCGCATAACGCTGGTCATGTCCTGGGCGATCCTGAACATAAGTGATCAAACTGGCGTGCGGACGATGCGCGGAATCCGGCCGAAGCTCATCCAGCAGCGCGCAAAGGGTCTGAACCACTTCGATGTTCTGCTTTTCGTTGTGACCACCAATGTTGTACGTCTCACCGATGACACCCTCGGTGACGACTTTGTACAACGCACGAGCATGATCTTCCACGTACAACCAGTCACGAACCTGATTGCCCTTCCCGTAAACCGGCAATGGCTTGCCTTCCAGTGCATTGAGAATGATCAGCGGGATCAGCTTCTCAGGGAAATGACACGGACCGTAGTTGTTCGAGCAGTTGGTGACCAATGTCGGCAAACCATAGGTACGAGCCCAGGCGCGAACAAGGTGATCGGAACTGGCCTTGCTGGCCGAATAGGGCGAGCTCGGCTGATAAGGTGTGGTTTCGGTGAAGAGGTCTTCAGGACCTTCGAGGTCGCCGTACACTTCATCAGTGGAGATGTGATGGAAACGGAACGCGGCCTTGCGGGTTTCGTCCAGCGCAGACCAATAGTGGCGTGCAGCTTCCAGCAATGTGTAGGTGCCAATAATATTGGTCTGTATGAATTCGGACGGGCCGGAAATCGAACGGTCAACGTGAGATTCTGCAGCCAGATGCATGATTGCATCCGGTTGATGTTCCCGAAGGACGCGATCGATCTGATCCCGATCACAGATATCGACACGCTCAAAGGCATAGCGTGAGTGTTGACTAACGTCGGCCAGCGACTCAAGGTTGCCGGCATAAGTCAGCTTGTCAACGTTCACGACGGCGTCGTTAGTGTTGGAAATGATATGACGGATGACTGCCGAGCCGATAAATCCGGCACCACCGGTAACTAGAATTTTCACGCGAAACCATACCCTTGAGTTGCTGACAGGGCCGCCAACCGAGCGCTGTCTAATCCATAAATGCAAAAGCCATCAATTCAGCCGGGCTTCTGACAGAGTCAGTCTGAACCGATGTGGGGAATATGCCACTATCGGCCAACCGCAGCATTTTACAGCTTAATGAACGTTTTACTAATGGATATGGACAAGCTGTGGCTAAAGTTTGGTCCGCCTTTCCTTTCATGTCGCGATCAGACAAGACGCTTGCGTGAAGCCTTGGACGCACGTCCCAGAAACCAACCAAAAACCGGTCCGATCAACATACCGACAAGCAACGCACCTACCGTAACCACCGATACGGGAAGTTGCGGCCCCGACCAGCCGAGAAACACCAGGGAAACCGATTGCTGATTCTCGAGAACAAACGCGAGTATTGCCAATACAACCAGCAAAATGAAAACGGAAAGCACCAGGCGCCTGAGATTACTCATGAACAGCTCCTTGAATAACGGCGACCATCAAGCACCCTCCTCCTCTTCCTCGTTCACGCGATCGCGCAGCTCTTTGCCTGGTTTGAAATGCGGAACGAATTTACCGTCAAGGCTGACGGACTGGCCGGTCTTTGGATTACGACCGACACGCGGCGCACGATAGTGCAAGGAAAAGCTGCCAAAACCACGGATCTCGATACGATCCCCCGTGGCCAGACACTGGGACATTTGCTCAAGCATGGTCTTGATGGCCAGCTCGACATCCTTGGATGAGAGCAGCCCCTGATGGGTGACAATTCGTTCGATCAACTCCGACTTCGTCATATTTTTCCCTTCTTTTTCAAGCAGCTAGATCAGCGCTTGAAAGGTTTTAGCATGCCCGGAAGATTTTGAACAGCCCAGGGCTTGACATATCTTTCCGCTCGCCGAAACGCCCATTTTCAGGGCATCGGATCGCATGCACGCCAACGCTCGCTCATCGACAAATTACCAGCATGGTTCGAGTGACATAGCCGGCGGGATTGAAGCCAAAGGGAAACTCATCCTCATCCCGCGCATCATCAGATCGCGTGATCACCTTATAACCCGCCCCCTTGCACTCCTTGGCGGCACGCTTCTGACACCTGTCCCAGCCCGAACCCAAACCGGAGCAGTCAACCTCGATACCACTGACTCCACGCACCGCGTGGGTCTTGGCGCTGGTAGTACAGCCTGCCAACACCAACATACCCAACAGAACCATAAACTTGTTCATTCACATCCTTATGCCAGGCACCTGCCCGACTACTGCGATCTTCAGACTAAGCCTAGACGCGAATAGACGATTGATCCGATTAAAGAAACAGACCGCCCGGCAAAGGGAATGGTTTCACCCAATCAACAGAGAGCGGCACCCACCAAATCGCAGGCACAAAAAAGGGCGACCGAAGTCGCCCTTTTTAATGATCAGACAGAACTCAGTTCTGTTTGGCCATTGCTTGACGCAGCAGTGCCGCCATGGTGGTGTCAGCTGCTTCGCCTTCCGGAGCTGCTTTCAGGCTCTGGATAGCTTCTTTCTCTTCAGCGTCGTCTTTCGACTTGATGGAGAGGCTGATCTGACGGCTCTTACGATCAACGCTGATGATCTTGGCTTCAACTTCCTGGCCTTCTTTCAGAGCGTTACGCGCGTCTTCAACGCGGTCACGGCTGATTTCGGAGGCTTTCAGAGTCGCTTCGATATCGTCGGCCAGAACGATGATGGCGCCTTTGGCGTCAACTTCTTTCACAGTGCCCTTAACGATTGCGCCTTTGTCGTTAACCGAGACGTACTCGGAGAACGGATCGCTTTCCAGTTGCTTGATACCCAGGGAGATACGCTCACGCTCCGGGTCAACCGACAGGATAACGGTGTCCAGCTCGTCGCCCTTCTTGAAACGACGCACGGCTTCTTCGCCCACTTCGTTCCAGGAGATGTCGGACAGGTGAACCAGACCGTCGATGCCGCCGTCCAGACCAATGAAGATACCGAAATCGGTGATCGACTTGATGGTGCCGGAGATCTTGTCGCCCTTGTTGAACTGGCCAGAGAAGTCTTCCCATGGGTTCGACTTGCACTGCTTGATGCCCAGGGAGATACGACGACGCTCTTCGTCGATGTCCAGAACCATGACTTCCACTTCGTCGCCGACTTGTACGACTTTCGAAGGGTGGATGTTCTTGTTGGTCCAGTCCATTTCCGAAACGTGTACCAGACCTTCAACGCCTTCTTCCAGCTCAGCGAAGCAGCCGTAGTCGGTCAGGTTGGTTACACGAGCGGTAACGCGAGTGCTTTCTGGGTAACGGGCTTTGATAGCAACCCATGGATCTTCACCCAGTTGCTTCAGGCCCAGGGAAACACGATTGCGCTCGCGATCGTACTTCAGAACCTTGACGTCGATCTCGTCGCCAACATTGACGATTTCGGAAGGGTGCTTGATACGCTTCCACGCCATGTCGGTGATGTGCAGCAGGCCGTCCACGCCACCCAGATCGACGAATGCGCCGTAATCGGTGAGGTTTTTGACGATACCTTTGACTTGCTGGCCTTCCTGCAGGGATTCCAGCAGAGCTTCACGCTCGGCGGAGTTCTCGGCTTCCAGGACGCTGCGACGGGAAACGACAACGTTGTTGCGCTTCTGGTCCAGTTTGATGACCTTGAATTCCAGCTCTTTGCCTTCCAGGTGCGTGGTGTCGCGCACTGGACGGACGTCAACCAGGGAACCTGGCAGGAACGCACGGATGCCGTTAACGTCGACAGTGAAGCCGCCTTTAACCTTACCGTTGATAACGCCCTTGACCACTTCCTCAGCTGCGAAGGCTGCTTCCAGAACGATCCAGCATTCAGCGCGCTTGGCTTTTTCACGGGACAGCTTGGTTTCACCGAAACCGTCTTCAACCGAGTCCAGCGCAACGTGAACTTCGTCACCGACGTTGATGTTCAGTTCGCCAGCGTCGTTGTAGAACTGCTCCAGAGGGATCAGTGCTTCGGACTTCAGGCCAGCGTGAACGGTTACCCAGCGAGCCTGGTAATCGATATCAACGATAACACCGGTGATGATGGAGCCTGCCTGAAGGTTCAGGGTCTTTAGGCTTTCTTCAAAGAGTTCCGCAAAGCTTTCGCTCATTTTAATTCCTGTTGATTAGGGCGAAAAATACGCCCGTCTCCACATCCCAGACGATGCGGGTCAGTTTCATTTAAAGGAAGCCACCGCAGGACTATGACTGGTCCCCTGCGGCCTTCCTGGTCACCCGGCGATATCGCGAATGGCGATCTCGCTCATGATGCGTTCAAGCACCTGATCGATGGACAACTCCGTGGAATCCAGCTGTATGGCGTCGGCCGCCGGCTTGAGCGGGGCCACCGCTCGCTGGGTATCACGCTCGTCGCGCGCACGGATCTCATCTAGCAGACTCGACAGACTAACACCCTCGACTTTGCCCTTCAACTGCAAATATCGACGACGCGCCCGCTCCTCGGCACTGGCAGTGAGGAAAATCTTCAATGGCGCGTTCGGAAAAACCACCGTGCCCATGTCGCGACCATCGGCCACCAGGCCCGGCGCTTCCTGGAAAGCACGCTGGCGCTGCAGCAGCGCCTCTCGCACAGCCGGCAATGCAGCCACCTGAGAAGCGCCGGAACCGACGCTTTCAGTGCGAATGACATCGCTCACTTCATCCCCTTCCAGAATGATGCGTTGCAGCTGACCGTCGGTCGCCGCGATGAACTGCACATCCAGATGAGCGGCCAGTTTCTTCAGCAGCTCTTCATTGGTCAGGTCGACACCATGGTTGTGCGCAGCAAATGCCAGCAGCCGATACAGCGCACCGGAATCAAGCAGGTTCCAGCCCAGACGCTTGGCCAGAATCCCGGCTACGGTGCCTTTGCCCGAGCCGCTTGGCCCATCGATGGTGATGACCGGTGCAATGTTGTTCACGACTGAGCCTCTTGCGCCACACGAATGCCGACCTGAGCGCACAGCGCCAGGAAGTTCGGGAACGATGTCGCGACGTTGGCGCAGTCATGAATGCGGATCGGTGCCGTGGCGCGCAGCGAGGCCACACTGAAAGCCATCGCGATACGGTGATCGCCATGACCATGCACTTCGCCGCCGCCGATCTGGCCGCCGTCGATGATGATGCCATCCGGGGTCGGTTCGCACTTGACGCCCAGCGCCAGCAGACCGTCCGCCATGACCTGGATACGATCCGATTCCTTGACCCGCAACTCTTCAGCGCCGGTCAGCACGGTGCGCCCTTCGGCGCAGGCCGCGGCCACGAACAGCACCGGGAATTCGTCGATGGCCAATGGAACCAGCGCTTCCGGAATCTCAATACCCTTGAGTTTAGCTGCCCGCACGCGAAGATCTGCTACCGGCTCGCCACCCACTTCACGCTGGTTTTCCAGGGTGATGTCGGCACCCATCAGGCGCAGGATGTCGATCACACCGGTACGTGTCGGGTTGATGCCGACGTGTTCGAGCACCAGTTCCGAACCTTCAGCGATCGACGCGGCCACCAGGAAGAACGCCGACGACGAGATATCGCCCGGCACTTCGATGTGGGTCGCAGCCAGCTTGCCGCCGGACTCGACGGACGCCGTCGCGCCGTCAACGCTCACCGGGTAGCCGAAGCCGCGCAGCATACGCTCGGTATGGTCTCGGGTCGGAGCCGGCTCGGTCACAGTGGTCTTGCCTTCGGCGTACAGACCGGCCAGCAGCAGGCAGGATTTAACCTGGGCACTGGCCATCGGCATGGTGTAGGTCAGGCCTTTGAGCTTGTGACCGCCACGAATGGTCATCGGTGGACGACCTTCGGCAGCGGTTTCGATCACGGCGCCCATTTCCCGCAAAGGATTGGCCACGCGATTCATCGGACGCTTGGACAGCGATGCATCACCGGTCAGGGTGCTGTCGAAGTCCTGCGCGGCCAGCAGGCCGGACAGCAGGCGCATCGAAGTGCCGGAGTTGCCCAGATAGATCGGGCCCGGCGCAGGTTTCAGGCCGTGCAGGCCGACACCGTGGATAGTCACGCGGCCGTGATGCGGGCCTTCGATGACCACGCCCATGTCGCGGAACGCCTGCAAGGTTGCCAGGGCATCTTCGCCCTCGAGGAAGCCTTCGACCTCGGTGACGCCTTCAGCCAGGGAACCGAGCATGATCGAACGGTGGGAAATCGATTTGTCACCCGGTACGCGAATCCGACCGGACAGGCGGCCACCAGGTTGAGCCAGGAAAATCAGATCGTTGGAATTCATAGCGTCCACATAGGCCCTGCGGGCCAGGATTTTACTGAAATGCTCGCGGGCAACCCGGGCGCGCGTGAAGACGCCCAACAATTGGTGCCCATCCCCTGCATCGACCGCGTCGCGCAAAGCGTCGAGGTCGCTGCGAAATGTATCGAGTGTGCGCAGGACAGCCTCGCGGTTGGCGAGAAAGATGTCATGCCACATGACCGGGTCGCTTCCGGCGATTCTTGTGAAATCACGGAAACCGCCCGCAGCGTAACGGAAGATCTCTAGGTTTTCATTGCGCTTGGCCAGCGAATCGACCAGACCGAAGGCCAGCAGGTGCGGCAGATGACTGGTCGCAGCCAGCACTTCATCGTGACGCTCGACCTGCATGTGCTCGACGTCGGCGCCCAGCTCGCGCCACAAGCGATCAACCACCGCCAGGGCAGCCGGATCGGTCTGCTCCAGCGGGGTCAGAATCACTTTATGACGGCGGAACAGCTCTGAATTGGAGGCTTCCACCCCGCTCTGCTCGGAGCCGGCAATCGGATGACCCGGCACGAAACGCGCCGGCATGCCGCCAAACGCTTCGGTCGCCGCGCGCACCACATTGCCCTTGGCGCTGCCGACATCCGTCAGGATCGCCTGCCCCAGATCCATGCCAGCCAGACGGGCCAGCACTTTTTCCATGGCCAGGATCGGCACCGCCAACTGGATCACGTCCGCGCCCTGGCAAGCCGCCACCAGGTCGTCTTCGCAGCGATCCACCACGCCCAACTCGACCGCCAGCTTGCGCGATTGCGGATCGAGATCGACCCCGACCACCTCGCGGCACACGCCGCTTTCACGCAAGCCTTTGGCAAACGAACCACCGATCAACCCCAGACCGACCACCACCAGGCGCCCGATCATAGGTGCAGCAGATTGCAGCGCAGTGACATCACCCACGAGCCAGAACCTTGCGCAGCGCTTCGAGGAAGCGGCTGTTTTCCGCCGGCAGACCGATGGTCACCCGCAGATGGTTCGGCATACCGTAGTTGGCCACCGGACGCACGATCACGCCTTCGCGCAGCAAGCCCTGGAACACCGGAGCCGCCACTTGACCGAGGTCGACGCAGATAAAGTTGCCCTTGGACGGAATCCAGCTCAGGCCCAGCTCGCGGAAACCCGCTTCCAGCTGTTGCATGCCGGATTCGTTGAGCTGACGGCTTTGCGTCAGATATTCCTCGTCCTTCAATGCTGCACAGGCTGCGGCCAAAGCCAGGCTATTGACGTTGAACGGCTGGCGTACACGGTTCAGCACGTCCGCCACCACCGGAGTGGACAAGCCGTAACCAACGCGCAGCGCCGCCAGACCGTAGGCCTTGGAGAAGGTGCGCGAGACCAGCAGGTTCGGATAAGCCGCGAGGAAGTCCAGACCGTCCGGCAGATCGCTGCCTTCGGCGTATTCAATGTAGGCCTCATCCAGCACCACCAGCACATGCTCCGGCACGTCCTGCAGGAACTCGTCCAGCGCTTCGGCGCCGAACCAGGTACCAGTCGGGTTGTTCGGGTTGGCGATGAACACAACGCGGGTGTTGGCGTCGATGGCCGCCAGCATGGCTGGCAGGTCATGCCCCCAATCCTTGGCCGGAACGACCTTGGCCTGAGCGCCGACCGCCTGGGTCGCGATCGGGTAGACCGCGAACGCGTGCTCGCTGAACACGGCATTCAGGCCCGGCGCCAGATAGGCGCGCGCCACCAGCTCGAGAATGTCGTTGGAGCCGTTACCCAGGGTCACCTGATTCAGCTCGACACGGCACTGTTCGGCCAGCAGGGATTTCAGGGCAAAACCGTTGCCGTCCGGATAACGGGTCAGCTCGTCCAGCGCTTCGCGGATCGCGGCCAGCGCTTTCGGGCTGGCGCCCAACGGGTTTTCGTTGCTCGCCAGCTTGACGATGCTTGCCGGATCCAGGTCCAGCTCGCGCGCCAGTTCGTCCACGGGCTTGCCCGGCACGTATGGCGAGAGTTGTTGCACGCCCGGCTGTGCCAGAGCGAGGAAGTTGCCACTCATTGCTACCACCCCTTAAAGAACTGCTTTCGGGTAGGAACCCAGCACCTTGAGTGCTACTGCTTCCTGACTGATCTTTTCCAGTACACCTTTGATCAGCGGATCACGGTGATGACCGACGAAGTCGATGAAGAACACGTAGGTCCATTTGCCGCTGCGCGACGGACGGGTTTCGATCCGGGTCAGGTCGATCCCGTTGTCATGGAACGGCACCAGCAGCTCGTGGAGCGCGCCGGGCTTGTTGCTCATGGACACGATGATCGAAGTCTTGTCGTCGCCGGTCGGCGGCACTTCCTGGTTACCGATCATCAGGAAGCGCGTGGAGTTGTCCGGGCGATCCTCGATCTTCTCGGCCAGACGGGTCAGGCCATACAGCCCGGCCGCCATGTCACCGGCGATCGCTGCCGAGTTCCACTCACCCTTGACCCGCTTGGCCGCTTCGGCGTTGCTGGACACCGCCACGCGCTCGACATTCGGGTAATGGGCGTCCAGCCACTTGCGGCACTGGGCCAGCGACTGGGCGTGGGAATAGATGCGGCTGATGCTGTCGGTCTTGGTGTTTTCACCGACCAGCAGGTGGTGGTGAATGCGCAACTCGACTTCGCCACAGATCACCATGTCGTGCTCGAGGAAGCTGTCGAGGGTGTGGTTGACCGCGCCTTCGGTGGAGTTCTCCACCGGCACCACGCCGAAATTCACCGCACCGGCCGCCACTTCACGAAACACTTCGTCGATCGCCGCCATCGGCTTGCTGATCACCGCGTGACCGAAGTGCTTCATGGCCGCCGCTTGAGTGAAGGTGCCTTCCGGACCCAGATAAGCCACTTTCAGCGGGTTCTCGAGTGCCAGGCACGAAGACATGATTTCGCGAAACAAGCGCGCCATCTCTTCGTTGCCCAACGGCCCCTTGTTGCGTTCCATCACGCGCTTGAGAACCTGTGCCTCACGCTCGGGACGGTAGAACACCGGCTGCTCGCCTTCGGCCAGACTGGCCATCTTGACCCGGGCAACTTCTTCGGCGCAGCGCGCGCGATCGCTGATCAGCTGGAGGATTTTCTCATCCAGGTTATCGATGCGAACGCGCAGCGCCTTGAGCTCCTGCTCGGACATCAGGAATGCTCCTTCTCGAATTCAGCCATGTAGCCGACCAGCGCTTCGACAGCGTCCAGACCCAGGGCGTTGTAGATCGAGGCACGCATGCCGCCAACCGAACGATGACCCTTGAGATTGAGCAGGCCACGGGCGTCGGCGCCGGCCAGGAACGCCTTGTCCAGACGCTCGTCAGCCAAGCGGAACGGCACGTTCATCCACGAGCGGGCGTTGACGCTGATCGGATTGGTGTAGAAATCGCTGTTGTCGATGAAGCCGTACAGACGATCTTTCTTCGCCTTGTTGCGCTGCTCCATCGCGGCGACGCCACCCTGCTCCTTCAGCCACTCGAAAACCAGACCCGAGAGGTACCAGGAATAGGTCGCCGGGGTGTTGTACATCGAGCCGTTATCGGCGGAGATCTTGTAGTCGAGCATGGTCGGGCACGAACTGCGGGCACGGCCCAGCAGGTCTTCACGGACGATCACTACCACCAGACCGCTCGGGCCGATGTTCTTCTGCGCGCCGGCGTAGATCAGGCCGTACTGCGACACATCGATCGGACGCGAGAGGATATCGGAGGACATGTCGACCACCAGCGGAACGTCACCGGCCTCGGGAACCCAGTCAAACTGCAGGCCGCCGATGGTTTCGTTGGACGCATAGTGCAGATAGGCCGCACCCGGGGTCAGTTTCCATTCGTTCTGACCAGGGATGGCCAGATAGTCATAAGGCTTGGCGCTGGCAGCAACGTTGATGTTGCCGAAGCGACGCGCTTCCTCGATGGCTTTCTTCGACCAGATGCCGGTTTCGACATAGTCGGCAGTGCCGTTCTCGGGCAGCAGGTTCAGCGGAATCTCGGCGAACTGTTGGCTCGCACCGCCCTGCAGGAACAGCACTTTGTAATTGGAGGGGATGGACAGCAGGTCGCGCAGGTCTTGTTCGGCCTTCTCGGCGATGGCCACGTAGTCATCGCTGCGATGGCTCATTTCCATGACCGACAGACCCTTGCCGTGCCAGTCGAGCATCTCGGACTGGGCACGCAACAGGACAGCTTCAGGCAGCGCAGCGGGACCTGCGCAGAAGTTATAGGCTCGTTTGCTCACATCCACTCTCGCTATGCAATCACGGTAGCGGACAGAGCAAACACTCTGCCCTGCTACGATTTGGTTAGTCTTGCGACTCTTCTTCGTCTGCGGCGTCCGCCTGCAGGTTGTCGACCGCATCGTCCGGCTCGGCGCCGATCACGCCCTCCTCCAGCTCGACACCTTCTTCACCTTCAAACTCTTCACCTTCGACTTCCGACGGCTCCTGAACCCGCTCCAGACCGACCAGGGTTTCATCCTTGGCCAGCTTGATCAGGGTCACGCCCTGGGTGTTACGACCCAGGCTGGAGACTTCGTCGACACGGGTACGCACCAGCGTGCCCTGGTCGGAAATCAGCATGATCTCCTCGCCGTCGAGCACCTGAACCGCACCGACCAGACGGCCGTTACGCTCGTTGCTGACCATGGCGATCACGCCTTGGCCGCCACGCTTGTACTCAGGGAACTCGGTGATCGCGGTGCGCTTGCCATAACCACGCTCGGAAGCGGTGAGGATCTGGCTGCCTTCTTCCGGGATCAGCATCGAAATCAGCTTCTGCCCTTCCGGCAGACGCATGCCGCGCACACCACGGGCGGTACGGCCCATGGCACGAACGTCGGATTCCTTGAAGCGGGTGACCTTGCCGCCGTCGGAGAACAGCATCACTTCACGCTCGCCATCGGTGATGGCTGCGGAGATCAGCACGTCGCCTTCATCCAGCTCCAGCGCGATCAGACCGACGCTGCGCTGACGACTGAAGGATTCCAGCGGAGTCTTCTTCACGGTGCCGTTGGCGGTCGCCATGAAGATGTAGTGACCTTCGGTGTATTCCTCGACCGGCAGCATGGTGGTGATGTATTCACCGTCATCCAGCGGCAGCAGGTTGACCAGCGGACGACCACGGGCGGCGCGGGACGCTTCCGGAATTTCGTAGGTCTTCAGCCAGTACACCTTGCCCTTGCTGGAGAACAGCAGCAGCGTGGTGTGGCTGTTGGCAACCAGCAGGTGAGCGATGTAGTCCTCATCCTTAACGCCGGTAGCCGATTTGCCTTTACCGCCCCGACGCTGGGCCTGGTACGCAGCCAGCGGCTGGGTCTTGGCATAGCCGCCGTGGGAGATGGTCACGACACGCTCTTCTTCCGGGATCATGTCGCCCAGAGTCAGGTCGAGACGGGCATCGAGAATTTCGGTGCGGCGCACGTCGCCGTATTCGGCGCGGATCACTTCCAGCTCTTCGCGGATCACTTCCATCAGGCGCACGGCGCTGTTGAGGATGCGGATCAGCTCGCCGATCTGGTTGAGGATCTCTTGATACTCGGCCAGCAGCTTTTCGTGCTCCAGACCGGTCAGGCGGTGCAGACGCAGTTCCAGAATGGCTTGCGCCTGCTCCGGCGACAGGAAGTACTTGCCGTCGCGCAGACCGTATTGCGGATCGAGGTTTTCCGGACGGCACGAATCGGCACCGGCACGTTCCACCATCGCCACCACGGCAGTGGATTCCCACGGCGTGCTGACCAGCGCTTCCTTGGCTTCCGACGGGGTCGGCGACGCCTTGATCAGGGCGATCACCGGGTCGATGTTCGACAGGGCAACGGCCTGACCTTCGAGGATATGACCACGCTCGCGCGCCTTGCGCAGTTCGAACACGGTACGGCGGGTAACCACTTCGCGACGGTGACGGACGAAGGCTTCCAGCAGATCCTTGAGGTTCAGGATCCGCGGACGGCCGTCGATCAGCGCAACGATGTTGATGCCGAATACCGATTGCAGCTGGGTCTGGGCGTAGAGGTTGTTGAGGATCACCTCAGGCACTTCGCCGCGACGCAGCTCGATCACGACGCGCATACCGTCCTTGTCGGACTCGTCGCGCAGCTCGGTGATGCCTTCGAGTTTCTTCTCTTTTACCAGCTCGGCGATCTTCTCGATCAGACGCGCCTTGTTCAGCTGGTAAGGGAGTTCGGTGATGACGATCTGCTGACGGCCACCGACCTTGTCGATGTCTTCGATGATCGAACGGGCGCGCATGTAAATGCGGCCACGGCCGGTGCGGTAGGCTTCGATGATGCCGGCGCGACCGTTGATGATCGCGGCGGTCGGGAAGTCCGGGCCGGGAATGTATTGCATCAGCTCATCGACGGTCAGCTCGGGGTTGTCGATGAGGGCCAGGCAACCGTCGATGACTTCACCGAGGTTGTGCGGCGGAATGTTGGTCGCCATGCCCACGGCGATACCGCTGGAACCGTTGACCAGCAGGTTCGGTACGCGGGTCGGCATGACCGCCGGGATCAGTTCGGTGCCGTCGTAGTTCGGCACCCAGTCCACGGTTTCCTTGTGCAGGTCGGCCAGCAGCTCGTGCGCCAGCTTGGTCATGCGCACTTCGGTGTATCGCATGGCCGCGGCGTTGTCGCCGTCCACCGAACCGAAGTTGCCCTGGCCGTCCACCAGCAGATAACGCAGCGAGAATGGCTGCGCCATACGGACGATGGTGTCGTACACCGCGGTATCACCGTGCGGGTGATACTTACCGATCACGTCACCGACGACACGGGCAGATTTCTTGTACGGCTTGTTGAAGTCGTTGCCCAGCTCGCTCATCGCGAACAGCACGCGACGGTGCACGGGCTTCAAGCCATCGCGCGCATCCGGCAGTGCACGGCCGACGATCACGCTCATCGCGTAGTCGAGATAGGACTGTTTCAGCTCGTCTTCGATATTGACCGGGAGGATTTCTTTGGCCAGTTCGCCCATGAGAAGCCTGATTCCTTTTTCTGGTGAAACTTCGCCATATCCATAGGGGACGCACGAAGCTCGTCGATGCAGGCCGAGTGCCATGCGCCGACTTACGACAAATCGACAGGTTGACCCTGGATTTGCGCAGTGAAGACAACCCCGTGGGACTGCCTCGGAAAACGCCGGATGTTATCACAAGAGCCGCCACGCACCTATCCCCCAGATGCGCATGGAGCATAGTTAGATGACCGATGACAGGCTTAACGGGGACGAGAGAGGCTCAGAGCTTCTTTGAATGCTGAAATCGGGTTTGGTTTGGGGATGTTTATTGACTTTTAAGGCCCCTGCGCGAGCAAGCTCGCTCCCACAAGGTTCTGTGGCGATCACAAAACCTGTGGGAGCGAGCCTGCTCCGGGCGGCGATCCGACGAAGAGGACAACGCAGACATCAAGCCAATCAATGCAGGCGCTTGCGGCACATCAACTGCGCCATTTTCGCGGTGTCCGGGCGCTCGACGATGCCTTTTTCGGTGACGATCACATCGATCAGATCCGCCGGGGTCACGTCAAACACCGGGTTGAACGCTTCGACGTCAGCCCCGACGCGCTTGCCGCCAACCTCCAGTAACTCGGCGCCGTCGCGCTCTTCGATCGGGATGTCATCACCGCTGGCCAGGTTCATGTCGATGGTCGAGCTCGGTGCCACCACCATGAAACGCACGCCGTGGTGCATCGCGTTGACCGCCAGTTGATAGGTACCGATCTTGTTCGCCACGTCGCCGTTGGCGGTAATCCGGTCGGCGCCGACGATCACCCAGGTCACGCCTTTGGTTTTCATGATGTGCGCAGCGGCGGAGTCAGCGTTCAGGGTCACCGGAATGCCTTCGTTGGCCAGTTCCCACGCGGTCAGGCGCGAGCCTTGCAGCCACGGCCGGGTTTCGTCGGCGTAGACACGCTCGACCATGCCCTCGATGAACGCCGCGCGAATCACCCCGAGCGCCGTGCCGAAACCGCCGGTGGCCAGGGCGCCGGTGTTGCAGTGGGTCAGAATCGCCTGTGCATTGCCCTGATGCTTGCGGATCAGGTCGACACCGAGCTGGGCCATGGTCAGATTGGCTTCGCGATCGCTTTCATGAATGGCGATGGCTTCAGCTTCCAGCGCTGCCAGCGGATCGGCGTTTTCCTTCAAACGATCCAGCCGGTCATGCATGCGGTTCAACGCCCAGAACAGGTTCACCGCCGTTGGACGGGAATCGGCCAGCAGCATGAAATCCTCCTCCAGCGACGCATACCAGTCGCCGCCTTCGGCAATCCGGGCACGGGCCGCCAGCACGATGCCGTAGGCGGCGCTGATGCCGATGGCCGGCGCACCGCGCACCACCATCGAACGAATTGCCTCGGCCACGCCGGCGGCGCTGGTGTAGGCGATCCAGTTTTCCTCGAACGGCAAAACGCGCTGATCCAGCAGGTGGAGCGCGCCATCACGCCAATCGATGGCCTTTACTTTCTCCGCAGCCAACAGTCGATCGCGCATCCCTCACCCCGCACTCATGAACAAAAGCCGCCGATTATAGCGATCCCCCCGCGAAGACGCTCGGGTATACTTCGCCATCCTTTACAAAAGCACTGGAACCGACCCTCGATGCCGAAACCTGCCATTGCGCTCGACTTATTATTGCTGCCGACCTGGCTGGTACCCGTCGAACCCGCAGGCGTTGTGCTCAAGGAGCATGGCCTGGGCATCCGCGACGGCCGCATCGTGTTCATCGGCCCGCGTGCCGAAGCGCTGAAGTGTAACGCCGCCGAAGTCCGCGAACTGCCGGACGTTCTGCTCAGTCCCGGTCTGATCAACGCCCACGGCCACGCCGCGATGACGCTGTTCCGTGGCCTGGCCGACGATCTGCCGCTGATGACCTGGCTGGAAAACCACATCTGGCCGGCCGAGGGCAAATGGGTCGATGAAGATTTTGTGCGTGACGGCACCGATCTGGCCATCGCCGAGCAGATAAAAGGTGGCATCACCTGTTTTTCGGACATGTACTTCTTCCCGAAGGTTGCCAGCGAGCGCGTGCACAACAGCGGAATCCGCGCACAGATCGCGATTCCGATCCTTGATTTTCCGATTCCGGGCGCCGCCAGCGCCGATGAGGCCATCCGTCAGGGCGTCGAACTGTTCGGCGACCTGAAGCATCACGAGCGCATCAAGATCACCTTCGGCCCTCATGCACCCTACACCGTGGGCGACGAGAACCTGGAAAAAATCCGCGTGATCGCCGAAGAGCTGGACGCGTCGATCCACATGCACGTCCACGAAACCGCTTTCGAAGTACAGCAGGCGGTCGAACAGCGCGGCGAACGCCCGCTGGCCCGCCTCGGCCGACTGGGCCTGCTCGGCCCGCGCTTCCAGGCGGTGCACATGACCCAGATCAGCGATGACGACCTGGCGTTGCTGGTAGAAAGCAACACCAGCGTGATCCACTGCCCGGAGTCGAACCTGAAACTGGCCAGCGGCTTCTGCCCGGTGGAGCGCCTGTGGCAGGCCGGGGTCAATGTCGCGGTCGGCACCGATGGCGCCGCGAGCAACAATGACCTGGACCTGCTGGGTGAAACCCGCACCGCCGCCCTGCTGGCCAAAGCCGTCGCCGGCTCGGCCACCGCGCTGGACGCCCACCGGGCGCTGCGCATGGCCACGCTGAACGGCGCGCGAGCCTTGGGGATCGAAGCCGAGACCGGCTCGCTGGAACTCGGCAAGGCCGCAGACATCGTCGCCTTCGACCTGTCCGGCCTGGCACAGCAACCGGTCTATGACCCGGTCTCGCAGCTTATATACGCAACCGGCCGCGACTGCGTGAAACACCTGTGGGTCGCCGGCAAACAGCTGCTCGACGACCGCCGCCTGACCCGACTGGACGAACAACAGCTCGGCGAAACCGCCCGGACCTGGGGCCGACGCATCAGCGGCCACACCGAATCGTAAACACCCCGGGGCAAACTTCGGGGCTACAGCCTTTTTCAAGTTTTAGAGGATTGAATCATGAGCAACGTCGACCACGCCGAAATCGCCAAATTCGAAGCCCTGGCCCATCGCTGGTGGGACCGCGAAAGCGAGTTCAAACCGCTGCACGACATCAACCCGCTGCGGGTCAACTGGATTGACGAGCGCGTTAACCTGGCCGGCAAAAAGGTTCTCGACGTCGGTTGCGGCGGCGGCATCCTCAGCGAAGCCATGGCCCAGCGCGGCGCGTCCGTGACTGGCATCGACATGGGCGAAGCACCGTTGGCGGTCGCGCAACTGCATCAGCTGGAATCCGGCGTGAACGTCGAGTACCGCCAGATCACCGCCGAAGCCCTGGCCGAAGAAATGCCCGAGCAGTTCGACGTGGTTACCTGCCTGGAAATGCTCGAGCACGTGCCGGACCCGTCCTCGGTGATCCGCGCCTGCTTCCGCATGGTCAAGCCCGGCGGCCAGGTGTTCTTCTCCACCATCAACCGCAACCCGAAGGCGTACCTGTTCGCCATCGTCGGCGCGGAATACATCATGAAGCTGCTGCCGCGCGGCACCCACGACTTCAAGAAATTCATTCGTCCGTCCGAGCTCGGCGCGTGGAGCCGCATGGCCGGCCTCACCGTCAAGGACATCATCGGTCTGACCTACAACCCGCTGACCAAGCACTACAAGCTGGCGGCGGACGTTGACGTCAACTACATGATCCAGACCCTGCGCGAGGAGTAAGCCGATGGCCATCAGAGCAGTCCTTTTCGACATGGACGGCACTCTGCTCGACACCGCGCCAGACTTCATCGCCATCTGCCAGGCGATGCGCGCTGATCGCGGTTTGCCGCCGATGAACGACAAACATATCCGCGATGAAATCTCCGGCGGCGCCAAGGCCATGGTCGCGGTGACGTTCTCGATGGATCCGGAGTCGCCGGGCTTCGAGGAATTGCGTCTGGAGTTCCTCGAGCGCTACCTCGTCGGTTGCGCCGTGCACAGCAAGCTGTTCGACGGCATGGGCGAATTGCTGGCCGACATCGAGAAAGCCAATCTGGCCTGGGGCGTGGTCACCAACAAGCCGCTGCGCTTCGCCGAGCCGATCATGCAGCAACTGGGGCTGGCCGAGCGCTCGGCCCTGCTGATCTGCCCGGATCACGTGAAGAACAGCAAGCCGGATCCCGAGATGCTGACCCTCGCCTGCAAGATGCTTGATCTGGATCCGTCGACCGTTCTGTTTATCGGCGATGATCTGCGCGATATCGAATCCGGCCGTGACGCCGGCACCAGGACCGCTGCCGTGACCTATGGCTACATTCACCCGGACGACAACCCTCGGCACTGGGGCGCGGACGTGGTGGTGGATCATCCGCTGGAATTGCGCAAGGTGCTCGACAACGCTCTGTGCAGTTGCTGAGTGGTGCTGCAAAGCGACCATTGCTGCATTCCCGCGCAGGACGCGGGAACGATCAGAAGTTAACGGATTAGAGGTTTCTTATGTTTGATTACTCCGCTCGCCCCGAACTGCTCAAGGACCGGGTCATTCTGGTCACCGGTGCCGGTCGCGGCATCGGCGCGGCTGCCGCCAAGACCTACGCGGCCCACGGCGCGACCGTGTTGCTGCTGGGCAAGACCGAAGCCAATCTGACCGAGGTCTACGACGAGATCGAAGCGGCCGGGCATCCGCAGCCGGCCGTGATCCCGTTCAACCTCGAAACCGCCCTGCCCCATCAGTACGATGAGCTGGCGGCAATGATCGAGACGGAGTTCGGCCACCTCGACGGCCTGCTGCACAACGCCTCGATCATCGGCCCGCGCACGCCGATCGAGCAGTTGTCCGGTGAAAACTTCATGCGCGTCATGCAGGTCAACGTCAACGCGATGTTCATGCTGACCAGCACCCTGCTGCCGCTGCTCAAACTGTCGCAGGACGCCTCGGTGGTGTTCACCTCCAGCAGCGTCGGGCGCAAGGGCCGCGCTTACTGGGGCGCCTATGGCGTGTCCAAGTTCGCCACCGAAGGCCTGATGCAAACCCTGGCCGACGAAGTCGAAAACGTCGCCCCGGTGCGCTCCAACAGCATCAACCCGGGCGCTACCCGCACCAGCATGCGCGCCCAGGCTTACCCGGGTGAAAACCCGCTGAATAATCCGACACCGGAAGAGATCATGCCGGTCTATCTGTACCTGATGGGTCCCGACAGCACCGGTATCAATGGCCAGGCCTTCAACGCCCAGTAATGCCATACGTCGCTTTTGTTGCCGTGGCGGAATACCGCCGCGGCATGCAATTGCCGCTCTGAGCACGGCAAATTCAGTCAAATTACCACCACACTTCCCCCCTATAAAATTTCAACTTGTTGATTCGAAACGGTTTTCAAAAAATATGAACCGTGTGGCACGACTTTCGCTCTACATTTCCTCAAAGCACGCCGAGTGAAGGCAGTCGGGCAAGGCCTGATTCGATAGCTGACTAATCGTCATCGGGCAGACTAAACTTGTGCCAAATGTCCTACGGGACTGATGGATCAGTATGACGCGCAGCCCATAGCCGCTCTCACCCAGCCTGTAAGACAGACTTACTGCTTAGGGGCTCACGCCATATGAAATCACCCTCCCAGACCACTGCAATTGACTTCGACAGTGCCAAATTGCAACGCCTGGGCTTTGGTCAGCAGCCGCCTCTCCTGGCGCGACCTGTCAGCCTGGCGCAATTGCGCCAGCAAATGAGCCTGCAACTGCAAACCAGCCTTGAGCCTCAACGCATCCTCGGTCTGTTTTTCCGCGAAGTTCAGCGCCTGGTGCCTCTGGACGCCTTGACCTATGTGCACAACGGCAGCGACCTGCGCCTGGAGTTCGGTGCCCGCGGGCACCACTCGGCCAGCTACAGCCTCAGCCACGAAGGGGAGCACATGGGTGAACTGGTGTTCCGCCGCAACCAGCGCTTCAGCGAACAGGAACTGGGCAATCTCGAATCGTTGCTGTCGGCCCTGCTGTATCCGATGCGCAATGCCCTGCTCTACCGCGCCGCGACGCAAAGCGCCCTGCGCGATCCGCTGACCGGCGCCGGCAATCGCATTGCGATGGAGCAGACGCTGCTGCGAGAAATCGAGATGTCGCGTCGGCACCTGCAACCGCTGTCGTTGCTGATGCTGGACATCGATCATTTCAAACAGGTCAACGACCTCCATGGTCACAGCGCCGGCGACGACGTGCTCAAAGCAGTGGCCGCATCGATCAAGGGGCAGTTGCGCAACGTCGACATGGTCTTTCGCTATGGCGGAGAAGAGTTTCTGATCCTGCTGTCCAACACCAGCCGCGATGCGGCTGCCATGGTCGGCGAGCGCTTGCGTCAGGCGGCGCAGGCCCAGGATTACTACGCCAATAACCAATTGATCGAACTGACCGTGAGCCTCGGCTGCTCGACCCTGTTGCCGGGCGAATCCGCCGACAGCTTGCTGCGCCGCGCCGACAGCGCGCTATATGTCGCCAAGCGCGAGGGCCGCAATCGCCTGACCATGGCGGGCTGATTTTTCGCAGCCAACAAAAACGGGAGCCGAGGCTCCCGTTTTTTTATTGATGTCGCCGAAATCAGCTCTCGACCAGCGCCCGACGCTCGCGCCCGACCATCACCCGCTCCGACAGCTCAAGCTGCATGCAGCGCTCCAGGAACAGGTACATGTAGTCATAGCTCTTGCAGATCGCCTGTCGCAGTTCCACCTGCAAGGACTTGCTCGGGTTCGTCCCGGCCAGCGTGCAGATGATCTCCAACGCTTCCCAAGGGTGGGCATCGTCGTACTGGGCATGCATCTTCAGCCACTTCATCGCCCGCTTGCGATCCTCTTCAGGGAAGGCGGCGGCATAGACCCCCGTCGAACATACCAGCGCCGACCACTCCCCGGTCGCGCCTTCGATGGCGTAGTTGGTGGCCGCGATAGCCACGATCAGTGAATCCGCCGAACTGGTGTGCCAGCACCAGTGGCTCAGGGCGTGCAACTCCGGTGGCACTTGCTGCGCCTGCAGATCTTCCAGGCTCACCCCATGTGCCCGGCTCCAGTGCAGCCAGTAATCGGCATGGTTGAGTTCGACGCGGATGTTGCGCATCAACCAGCGCCGCGCCATGTCTTCACCCGGATGACGGGCGAACTTGGTTTTAGTGAGATTCTGCGCCATGTACAACGCGAATTGCTCAACGACGGGCCAGCCCCCGATCAGGTACTGGCGCATGGTTTTGGCGCTGAGCTTGTTATCACGCATGCGCAGATAAAGTTCATGTTCGACAACCCGGCGTTTGCTCTCGCTGCAATCCTGGATCAACTGTTGCGCCCAGGCGGGATAACTTGCAGCTTCCATGAGTGGTCCGGTTCGGTTGAATGTGTCGATCACTGTTCGGCTCCTTTTGATTTGTGATTGTACGGATCGGCAAGAGACTTCAACGGAACGTACCAGGCGCCTTGAATAACAACGGCTGCGGTCTGGCGGGCCGACTTTGCAAACTGTCACAGGTAAACAACTGCGGGCGTTCTACGACATAACCCTGAGCGTAATCCACGCCGATTTCAAGCAATGCCTGCTCGATCTGCGCCGTTTCGACAAACTCGGCAATTGTCTGCTTACCCATGACATGCCCGATGTGATTGATCACTTCGACCATTGCACGGTTAATCGGGTCGTCCAGCATATCCTTTACGAAACTCCCGTCGATCTTCAGGAAGTCTACAGGCAAATGTTTCAGATAAGCGAATGAAGACATTCCGGCACAAAAGTCATCGAGTGAGAAATAACAACCCAAGCCTTTGAGTTCATTAATAAATCTGATTGCACTCCCGAGATTTGCAATGGCACTGGTTTCTGTAATTTCAAAACAAATCATTTCAGGCGGTACGCCGTAGTTATCAAACTGTTCCCGTAGAAAGTGCAAGAACGCGTCATCTCCGATAGTAATGCCTGAAAGATTAATCGCACACATTGCCAGTGGGCCTTCGCACTCTTCGTTAATACATTGAGCAATAACCTTAAATACATTTTGCACAACCCAACGATCCAGCGAGGTCATCAAACCGTAACGCTCGGCCGCCGGTATGAAACTGTCCGGCAGAATCATTCGGCCCGCTTCGTCATGCAGACGCAGCAGAATTTCGATGTGCCCGCCTTTGCCACCGGCCACCGAACCCAGCGGGGCGATTTCCTGGGCGTAGAGGCAGAAACGGTTCTCCTCCAGGGCCATGTGCAGACGTTGCACCCACGCCATCTCGCCAAAGCGCAGGGACAGCTCCGAATCGTCGGCGTGATAGACCTGCACCCGGTTGCGGCCCTTTTCCTTGGCCATGTAGCAGGCCATGTCGGCGGCCCGCAGCGAGGCTTCGAGAGTGGTCGGGTTCTGTGCGACGTGCACCAGACCAATGCTGACGGTGGTCAGGAACGGCCGCCCCTTCCAGACAAAATGCAGATTCTGCACGGTGTGACGCAGGCTCTCGGCGATCTTCTCGGCCGCCTCCGGAGCGCAGTTCTCCAGCAGGATGCCGAACTCGTCACCACCCAGCCGCGCCAGGGTGTCGCCTTCGCGCAGACCCGATTGCAGCAACGCGCAGATATGCCGCAGCAATTCATCGCCGGCCGCATGCCCGCAGGTATCGTTGACCAGCTTGAACTGATCGAGATCGAGGAACATCAGCGCATGCCGTCCGGCCTGTCGCGTCAGGTTGTGCAAGGCCTGTTCGAGTCGGTATTCGAACTCGCGACGGTTGGCCAGGCCGGTCAGCGCATCGTGGGTAGCCTGCCACGACAGATTGGCGATGTATTGCCGCTCCTGGGTCATGTCATGCAGCACCAGCACCGTACCGCTGACCTTGCCGGCGTTGCGGATCGGCGCGCCAACCAGCGTCACCGACACAGTGCTGCCGTCCAGTCGCTGGATCAGCTTCGAGTGTTCGCTGCCGCCGGTGAGCTGGCCGCTGAGGATGTGCTCGATCAGGGTCAGCCCTTCGGTCTGGGCGTTGTCATCCAGCAAGTTGAACAACGCCGCCAGCGGCAGACCGGCGGCCTGCTCGGCCTTCCAGTGAGTCAACGCCTCGGCGGCCGGGTTCATATAGTCGATCGCCCCGCTCACATCGGTGGTGATCACCCCGTCGCCAATCGAATGCAGGGTCACATGGGCCCGATCCTTTTCCAGTTGCAGCGCTTCGGCAAAGGCATGCCGCTGTTTCAGCAGTTTGCGGGTGCGCAACAGCGCCAGCACGATCAGCCCCAGCGCTGTCGCCAGGTTGGTAAACAGCAACAGACGCAGGATCATCCGCGAGCCTTCGCCCAAGGCATCGCTGAAGGCTCTGGCGGCCGGCGTCACGCCGTCATTGATGGCAAAGATCCGGTCTTTCCAGCGGCGGACATCGACATCGCTGGCGGCGTTGGCGGTGATGCGCCGGTGCATCTCCTGCGCCACGTCATCGAGCTCAACCAGATAGGCGTCGCCCAGCGTCCAGCGGTCAATCGCGGTTTCCAGATAACTGAAGTGACGAAAGTTCAGGTACAGCCAGATCAGGCTGGAGACATCATCAGGGTGGTTGCCGCCCTTGAGGATGCCCTCGCGCGCCGCTTGCAGGTCGGGCGGTTGCTTGTCCAGTGCCAGACGCAACTGATGGCCGCCCTGAGGCACGGCAATCGCAGCCTTGTATTTCAGGTAAATCGCCTCGTCACGGCTGTCGGCATACAGATTGAGGTAATAGATGGCGTCCTTCTGGCCCTTGGACCAGAGACTTTCGCCTGCCACATAGCCGCGAACAGCCGACAGAACGTAAAGGCTCACCCCCCCCAGCAATGCCTGAAACAGCACGACGGCGATGAATGGCCAGACGATGCCCAACAACCGAGGCGTTCCGAGAGTCCGCTTTTGTTTCATTGGATTCCTTGCATGAGCACTGCCCGCTCGCCATCCGGACGAAATCGCTACCACGAGACTAGGTGGGCTTGCCGGTCTAGGCAAGCACCGGCCCCTCATCCTTTTTTACCGACAAGACATATGCACCGCTGACGAACCTTTTCGAAACGATCTACTGCAAGCGGCATTTCCAGCCGAAACCCGCGCAGCGGAAACCGCACGGATCGCATCATTCAAAAAGGACAAACCTTCATGCAAAGCTCATCCATCACTATCCCCGCTTCATCTGACGCGCCTCCCACTTGCACGACCCACTACCAAGCCTTGCTGGAAGAGTACAGCAGACTGTTGCAGAAGCTGCGAGAGGCCCCCGCCACCCCTTCTGCCCTGACCGACACCTACATCAGCCCCCAACCGTTCTCGCCGATGGATCTGGATGCCAAAAACCCCGCGACAGCAAGGAAAGCAGGATTGAAACCGCGTCCGGACGGGCAATTCAGTCTCGCCACAATGGCACTGTATTACGGCATGAAACCCTGGAATCGCATGGATACGACGGAGCACCGGGCCGCCTTGCACGCTCTGGAAGAAAAACGTGCCCGGCACAGTCTACAACTGGAAAGCGGCATCGATATCGATGAACTCGCCTGTGCACCCGACGAGTCAGAACGCAAGCCTCTCGCCAACAGACCCCGTTCCACGTCTCTTGACACCTTGCTTGCTCGTCTCACCGAATCGAAAATCCACGAAGCCGTCCGTAAGTTTCTTCCTGCGGCTGAAACTTCACTGATCGGTTATCTCGTAAAAAGCCTTCCCTCGCAAACGACTGTCGCAAACGTTCGTGCGACACCCACGGTATTTCTGGAAAAACTGCTGCAATCGACCGACGCCAACCGACTGGCGCAGGCGCTGCTGGAGAAGCTTGACTGGTATGGCGGCAAACCCGGTGAAGACGCTTCCCCGATCGCACGCAACAAATTGCTGAGCAGGGCCATTCGTTTGTGGGAGCGACGAGATACCGCTGTAACAAGAGACATCGCTGGATATCAATGGCACAAGCGATCCAACTATGGAAAAAGCTATCAGGCCATCTGGAACGAGTTCGAGAGCCATCTTTTGCAAAGCAGGCGAGCCTCATCAGACCTAGAAGCCATCTTGCTGGCCGCCCTGTACCGTTTCGAATTTCCCACCGACTTTCACCGATCCGACACGCCTGAAGATCTGCCCTACAAAAGCTCTCTGGTGTGGGTGAACTTCGTCCATGGTCTCAATCTGGTCGAAGCAATCGAGCCCCATCGGGTATCACACATGACTTTCCAGCAGCTCGTGGACTTTCCCTTGCAGGAACTCAAAACGGCCACCGCACAGGAGCAGGAACTGATCGCCTGGTGCCGGATTCCTCCGACAATGGACTGGGCAATCGCCAACGGCATCGTGCTGGAGGACATTCACGCCACTTACAGCCCGGCCACACAACAACGTGCCATCGAAGCGCTCGATCAGTGCACCAGCAGGCTGACCGCCGCCATTGCCCGAATGGATATCGACCCACCAAAAAGACCGGATATCGCCGATCGTGAAATCAGAACGGTTTTCGGACACCAAGTATTCACCACCGATGGTCGAAAACTGGTCAGGTATTACGGTCCAGACAGCGGGTCCAGGCAGGTGCCTGACCTCAAACAAAAGAGAGAGTCCCTGCGTGATGTCTACCTGTGGAAAAGACATGCCAATAAAAACTGGCTCATCACCCGGCCCGATGGCGAAACGCCAACCACCGCCACGTTCAGCCTGAACGCCGATGGCACCCTGCACACGACGGCCACCTGGATTTCGCAAATCATCCGGAACAGGAAGCTGCCTGACGCCAACCAACTGTTCGAAGCCGAATATTTAACCTGGCTGAAAGCCACCAAATCCGCCTATCAAACACTGCTGACTCATCTGTTCTCCTGCCTGCCCCATGATGATCTTCAAGCCATCGAGTATGGCGAGACGAAAATCCATACGCTGAGAAAGGCGACGCAAAACCTCGAAGCCGATCAGGAAACCTCTGCCCTGACAATGCCCTTGCGGTTGCGTATGGGGCTGATCCTGCGATTGAGCAATAACGGCAAAACCTCCTGGTATGAATGCCTGCCCCGTGCCGGGATCCTTCGCAAACGCACCGATATCACCGATGACATGCTCAACGGCCAAATCACGACTGAACAATGGAGCATACGCGGCACGGTGCGGGTAAAGGTCCGGCGCGGCCAGTCACTCCCCTTCGATTGGGATGCCCATGCCAAAGGGCATGTACCCAAAAACGGAGCCACCTGCACAGCCATCATCGAACAGCTGGGTGATACATACCGACCTGAGCCACCGTCCGTTTTTCCACCTTACATTTCCACGAATCGGGCCGCCGAAATAGCCACCTACATTGCGAAATCATTCTTCTATTTTGATGAAGACGATTTGTATGAAAGCGCCCGAAAACAGACCGACCTGGAACGTCTGGAGGAAAAGCGCCACACCCTTCTCGACAAGTTCGTAAACTTTGTACCGTTCTTTGGCAATCTTGACGATCTCGAATCGGACAATCCCAATAAAAGAATCAATGCCATATTTGGCCTGTACACCGACTCGCTGACCTTCGCCTTGCCGCTCGGAAAATTCGTTTCCGGTACGGCAAAGCTGGTATCCACATCAGTTCGCATGGGCTACAGGCATACGCTCCCGCAGTTTTCTCCCTTGTTATCAAAACTGATGGTTTCATCCCTGCAGAACTTCAACCCGCTGGACGGCATGCCAAGCCTGGCAAGAAGTCTGGTGCTTGGCCTTTATGCTGTGAATCGACTGGCATTGAAGACCGCCATCAAGCTAATCAAACGGTTGTCAGAAAGAACCGGAACCTACGACTTCATCAAGGGCCTGCCTCAGGTATCGGCTCCGGGTCACTTTCAACTGCCTGGGGCGTCAGACGAACTGGCGTACACCCGCAATGTGGCCGATGTGCCGGTTCGCAAAGTCAGCAACGCACGACCGTTCGACTATCGACTGATCGACCCACTCAGCAACAAGCCATACGGTCCGCCGCTGGCGGACAAGACTTACCGGCTATCGCCGGGCCGCTCATCCTATGAAGCGCTAGAGGCAACGGATCAGCAGGTGACTGTCAAAATTGCCGAGAATGCGCAGATCCGCGCGGTCCCGGAGATCGATGGACGTACCACCCTGTTTATCGACGATGTGCCCTACAGGCTGGACGGCAACCGGCTACGTCGAATCGAACTGATCGACGAAAGCAAGAATTTCAAACGCGCTTCTTGCCGTATCAAACGTGCCCCTGCAAAAGGCGTTTGTATCAACGAATTCGTGACGGACGCGCACGGCGATCCGATCAATACCCCGGCGCTGCATTCATTTGACGAAACCAAAGGTTACGCACTCTGGTTTGGTGAAAGGCGGTGCACCCCACTTGCGAGGCCTGGGCATGAAGGAGAGTTTTTTCTGCGGGATGGCGTGCTCTATCGATCGCTGGCTGACGACGTAAAGCCCTGGACGAACAAAATGACCCAGTTGGGTTTTCCCAAGGCATGGCCACAACCCAAGGCAGAAATTCTCGCCGATGTGCAATTTCAAAAAGGCATTTACGCACGGATCGAAATCCAGGGAACCTACACAGGCAGTCATGAACTGCATCGAGTCGGCGCCATTGTGGTGCCGTCGATCGGCGACGACACCCTCTATCTGTTTACCCGGGTCAATGGTGACAAATACTACCTGGCGCGACTGCCCGCCGGGCAAAAGTTAAGCGAGTTACAGACAGTCACCATGAAACGATTGCTCAAAGCCGACCTTGAGAAAGGCACACTCGGCGAAGAATTGTTGCGGATCCATGAAGGCTCGTTAACCGCCAACAATGTGGCGGCTTTTTACGGCATCAGCGCCGTTGAAAATGCCATTGAATCGATGGAACGGATCGCCATACGCGTGGGTGTTCCGCACAGCCCACCCGACAACATGAAATTTGTGAAGGTGGACACCAGTCCCGGTGAGGCGTTGCTGTTCGACAACTCGACACGAATGATGGTCACGGAGCTACCCGACGGCGCAAACACATGGAGGCGCAGCAGAGATGCATCGCCAACGCTGCGTAAAAGGACTGCGGATATATTCGACACCTTGTTCCAGGAAACGACGATCGATCAGAAAATAGGCAGCGTCTTCAGGATCGACCGCACAATGACGAAGCTGCAGAGTCTGCTGCCTCGATCACTTCGTCCTCGTCATCCAAGGAACATCGCCTATGCCGAAGTCACGAAAACTGATGGCGCGCGGGAAGTCTATGTCAGCGTTTCCGGAGAACCGGATACCACCTCGAAACTGCCATTGTTCAAGGCGTGGCTCGGTGCCGAAGACATCAGGATCGGCGACACGACCTATTTCAATATCGATTCGAACGCCTTGAATACCAAGACTTCGCTGCTCATGGACAGTCATGACAACCTTTTGGCCATCCCCAAAACCTATCCCGAACTGCCCGAGCGGCCAACGTCACTGGACAGCGAAAGCAAACTGATCCGTACCCTTCACAGAAAATATCCCGATAAAACAGCGATCCGCTCGGTCAACATCGCCACGACCATGTCACCTTGTGAATCCTGCGCAGTGATCATGAAACTGTTTGGCCACACGGGAGGAGAAAACGCACTCAACGTCATATGGAAATGAACTACAACCGCTGCAAATGCCCATACAGCTTGGCGTACAAACCACCATCGGCAATCAATTGCTGATGGTCGCCATCCTCGGCAACCTGCCCGCCGTCGAACACCAGCACCCGGTCCGCCTGCTTCACCGCTGACAGCCGGTGGGCAATGATCAACGTGGTGCGGCCATGGAGGAACCGCGCCATGGCCTGGTGCAGGTTGTATTCGGTGGCGGCGTCGAGGGCTGACGTGGCCTCGTCGAGGATCACCACTTTCGGCTCGGCGAGGATCATCCGCGCGATGGCCAGACGTTGCCGCTGACCGCCGGACAGACGCACGCCGGAGCGGCCGACGATACTGTCCAGGCCGTCCGGCAAGGCGCGGATGGTCGATTCGAGCTGGGCGATTTCCAGTGCCTGCCAACAGGCTTCGTCACTGCGGGTACGACCCATGGTCAGGTTGGCGCGCACGGTGTCGTTGAACAGCGCCGGATGCTGCAGCACCACCGCGACGTTTTCCCGAACTGTTTCCAGGCCGATTTCCTGCTGGGTCGATCCACCGAAACGGATCGCCCCGGCCAGCGGTGTGTACAGGCCCAGCAGCAATTGCACGAGGGTACTTTTGCCGCCGCCGCTGGCGCCGACAATCGCCACTTTCTCGCCGGGGGCGATGGACAGGTTCAACTGATCCAGCACCAGTTCGTCGCCATAACCAAAGCTCAGACCCTGCACCTGAATCCCGACCGTATCGCGGCCCTTGAACGGGTCGACGCCGCCGGGGTATTGCGGCTCGTCGGCGCGGGCCAGCAGTTCGTTGATCCGCGACAGCGCACCGCCCGCCGCGTAATAAGCGTATTGCAGGTTCAGCAGCTGTTCGACCGGGCCGATCATGAACCACAGGTAGCTGAACACCGCGAGCATCTGGCCGATCGACAGGTCGGAGAACAACACCGTCAACATGGCCGCCGCGCGAAAGATGTCGATGCCGAACTGGAACAGCAGACCACTGGCGCGGTTCGAGGCGTCGGTCTTCCACTGCGAGTTGACCGCGTAGTTGCGCACTTCCTGAGCCCGCAGGCCGAGGCGTCCGAGGAAGAAGCCCTGCCGGTTGCCGGCGCGCACTTCCTGGATCGCATCGAGGGTTTCGCTCAGCGCCTGGGTGAAGCGCGAGGTGCTGTCGTTCTCCAGTTTCTTCAGATGCTTGACCCGTTTGCCCAACTGCACCGTGGCGTAGATCACCAGCGGATTGAACAGCAGGATCAGCAGCGCCAGTTTCCAGTGCATCCACATCAGGATGCTGGCGGTGCCGACCAGGGTCAGCATCGCCACCAGGAAACGGCTGAGGGTTTCGCCGACAAACTTGTCGAGGGTATCGAGGTCGGTGACGAGGTGCGTGGTGACCGTGCCGCTGCCCAGGCTTTCGTATTCACCGAGGGAGATCCGTTTCAGACGCTCGATCAGCCGCACGCGAATGCGATAAACGATGTCCTTGGCCAGCCGCGCAAACAACCGCGCCTGCAACACGCCAAAACACAGGGCGCTGCAGCGCAGGGTCAGCGTCACCACCAGCATCAGGCCGATGTAGCCCGCCGCTTGCTGCCACATCGAGGGCAGCACGTGGTTCATGACTTTCAGCGCGGCATCGCCGTGGCCGAGCAGGACTTCGTCCACCAGCAACGGCAGCAGCAACGGAATCGGCACGCTGCACAGCGTCGCCAGTACGGCCACGCCGTTGGCGATCCACAGGGATTTTTTGTGATGAAGTGCCAGTCGCCGGACTTCAGCCCAGCTCAGCCGGTCGACACGCTTGACGGCTGGCGTGTCATCGGCCGGGTCAGACACAGGCCGCGCGCTCCAGCCATCGACCGAGCAACGGTGACAGTTCACTGAGCGGCTGGTAACCATTGGTCAGCAACGCCAGTTGGCCGTTGCGCTCGGCGAGCAGGGTCGGGAATCCGGCGATGCCCAGATCCTGCACCCAACTGAAATCGGCCTGGGTCGCCTTGTGTTGATCGGCATGATCAAACAGGGCGGCGAATTCGATGCGCGGCACGCCGGCCTTCTCCGCCAGCTCCACCAGAACGCTGGCCTGGGTGACATCGCGACCTTCAGCGTAAAACGCGTGCTGGATCAACCCGACGAGTTTCCAAGCGCAATCCGGCGCCAGGCTGCGCGCGGTGACGATGGCCCGGCAGGCAGGCTCGGTGTCGTAGACAAAGCCGTCCGGCAACGCGCCTTCCAGCTTGAACGGCTGGCCGGTGGCCTCGGTGACCGCCTGCCAGTGTTCGAGAATGTAGCGCCGGGTGGTCGGCTCCAGCGCCGCACCGCTTCCGGTGCGCAACCCGCCGACCACCAGGTGCAGTTCCACCCCGGCTGCCTGCGCCTGCTCCACCAATGCCTTGGCCACCGGGGCAAATCCCCAGCACCACGAACACATCGGATCCATCACATAGAGCAGGCGTGCAGACATGATTAAGCCTCGGAGGATGCTTGCTTATAGTTGTAGCCGATCGGATGCGGCATGTTGCGCGCTTTTGCCAGTTCGATCTGTTTCTGGCGGTCGATGGCACTGCGGCGGGTCTTCTCGCTCAGGGTGTCCCAGCAGTGCGGGCAGCTGATACCGGCCACGTAATGCTCGGAGGCGCGATCCTCGACGCTGACCGGGGTGCGGCAGGCATGGCACTGATCGTAGTCGCCTTCGCTCAGGTCATGGCGCACGGTCACGCGGTTGTCGAACACGAAGCAGTCGCCCTGCCATTTGGTTTCTTCCTGCGGCACCTCTTCGAGATACTTCAGGATGCCGCCCTTGAGGTGGTAAACCTCTTCGAAACCTTCGCCGAGCATGTAGCTCGAGGCTTTTTCGCAGCGGATGCCACCGGTGCAGAACATCGCGACCTTCTTGTGCACGGCCGGATCGAAGTGTTCTTTGATGTAGTCGGGGAATTCGCGAAAACTGGTGGTTTTCGGATCGATGGCGCCTTCGAAGGTGCCGATCGAGACTTCGTAATCATTGCGGGTGTCGATCAGCAGCACTTCCGGGTCGCTGATCAGCGCGTTCCAGTCCTGCGGCTCGACGTAGGTGCCGACTTTCTTGTTCGGGTCGACGCCTTCGACGCCCAGGGTCACGATCTCTTTCTTGAGCTTGACCTTGGTGCGATAGAACGGCTGCTCGTCGCAGTACGATTCCTTGTGATCGATGTCGACCATGCGCGGATCGTTGCGCAGCCAGGCCAGCAGGCCATCGATGCCTTCACGGCTGCCGGAAACCGTACCGTTGATGCCTTCTTCGGCGATCAGCAGGGTGCCTTTGATGCCGTTGTCGACCATCGCTTGCAGCAGCGGCTCGCGCAGGTTGACGTAATCTTCGAGGGTGACGAACTTGTACAGTGCCGCCACGACAATCGGTTGTGTCATGGGTATTTCTCCAGGTGGCTACCCTCGTAAAGGGTGAACCGGATGCGAAAAAAAACGCGCCGGGTGAGCGGCGCGTTGCGGATTCTAGCAAAAAACCTCAGTTCATTGCTGCAAGGCTCAATGCTTGCTGCCGCCGGCACAGGTCGGCGACGCCGGAGCGACGCCTGTCTCTGCCCATTCCTGCGGGGTGTAGGTGTGCAGCGCCAACGCATGGAACTCGCCCATCAGCTCGCCGAGCGTGCCGTAGACTTTCTGGTGGCGCTTGACCCGGTTCAGGCCTTCGAACTGCGCGCTGACCACCACTGCCTTGAAGTGGGTCTGCAACCCGCGACTGTGCATGTGGCTTTCGTCCAGCACCTGCAGATGCTCAGGCTGAAGCAGCGCCAGCGTCGATTCGATGCGTTGTTGCATGGTCATCACGAACTCCGCTTACTTCTTCTTGGCCGGAGCCGCGCCTTTCGGTGCCAGCTCGTTGGTCATGTCGTCCAGCAGCTTGTTGACCACCGGTACGGCGCTTTCCAGTTTGGCCTGGGTCATCTGGGCCGATTGCTGGGTCAGCTGCGGCATTTTTTCCAGGACTTTCTTGCCCAGTGGCGACTGGTAGAACGCGACCAGATCTTTCAATTCCTGTTCGCTGAAGTTGCTGGTGTAGAGCTTGACCATGTCCGGCTTCAGCTTGTTCCAGCCGATGGCCTGGTCCAGGGCGGCGTTGGCCTTGGCCTGGTAGGTATCCAGTACGGCTTTCTTGGATTCCGGCGCCTTGGTCTGTTCAAAACGCTGGGCGAACATCTGCTGAACCTGCATGTACACCGGAGTGCCCAGCTTGTCAGCGTGCGCCAGGGTCAGGAAAGTTTCGGCACTGGCGTTGTGGCTGGCGGTATCGGCAAACACCTGGCCGCTGGCGCAAACCAGGGCAACCGCGGTGCAGATGGCACGAAGACGAGTCATCGAGTTTCCTTTTCAGCTAGGCGAGGTAAAACCCCAAGGGCGACCATTCTGCGCCTGAATAACGCTGCGGCTCAACCCCCGGCCCTTGCCGCGCTTGATTGGCGGGGATTTGCCGGTCAACAATCGGCCAGAGGGAACCACCCGGGCCGACACCGGCCTAAACTGCGCAAACAGACCAACAGGAGTGTGCACGATGAGCCGTATCGAAACCGACAGCCTGGGCCAGATCGAGGTCCCGGACGACGCTTACTGGGGCGCTCAGACGCAACGCTCGTTGATCAACTTCGCCATCGGCCAGGAACGCATGCCATTGCCGGTACTGCACGCCCTGGCCCTGATCAAGAAAGCCGCGGCCCGGGTCAACGACCGCAACGGCGACCTGCCCGCCGACATCGCCCGCCTGATCGAGCAGGCCGCCGACGAAGTGCTCGACGGCCAGCACGACGACCAGTTTCCGCTGGTGGTCTGGCAAACCGGCAGCGGCACCCAGAGCAACATGAACGCCAACGAAGTGATTGCCGGGCGCGCCAACGAACTGGCCGGCAACCCGCGCGGCGGCAAGACGCCGGTGCACCCCAACGATCACGTCAACCGCTCGCAGAGTTCCAACGACTGCTTCCCCACTGCGATGAGCATCGCCACCGCGCAAGCGGTGCAGACTCAACTGCTGCCAGCCATTGCCGAGCTGTCGGGTGGTCTGGCCGAGCTGTCGGCGCGGCACATGAAACTGGTGAAGACCGGCCGCACCCACATGATGGACGCCACGCCGATCACCTTCGGCCAGGAGATTTCCGGTTTCATAGCGCAGCTGGATTATGCCGAACGGGCAATTCGCGCGGCGCTGCCGGCAGTCTGCGAACTGGCACAGGGCGGCACCGCCGTCGGCACCGGCCTCAACTCGCCCCATGGGTTCGGCGAAGCGATTGCAGCTGAACTCGCGGCGTTGTCCGGTCTGCCGTTCGTCACCGCACCGAACAAGTTCGCCGCCCTCGCCGGCCATGAGCCGTTGACCACGCTGTCCGGCGCTTTGAAAACCCTCGCCGTGGCGCTGATGAAAATCGCCAACGACCTGCGCCTGCTGGGCTCTGGCCCTCGCGCAGGATTTGCCGAAGTGCGCCTGCCGGCCAACGAGCCAGGCAGTTCGATCATGCCCGGCAAGGTCAACCCGACCCAGTGCGAGGCGTTGTCGATGCTCGCCTGTCAGGTGCTGGGCAATGACGTGGCAATCGGTTTCGCCGCCAGCCAGGGCCACCTGCAACTGAACGTGTTCAAACCGGTGATCATCCACAACCTGCTGCAATCGATCCGCCTGCTGGCCGATGGTTGCAGCAACTTCCAGCAACACTGCATCGCCGGGCTGGAACCGGATGCCGAAGTCATGGCGAAACATCTGGAACGCGGGCTGATGCTGGTGACCGCGCTGAACCCGCATATCGGCTACGACAAATCGGCGGAAATCGCCAAGAAGGCCTACAGCGAAGGCAAGACCCTGCGCGAAGCGGCGCTGGAGCTGGGTTATCTGACCGATGAGGAGTTCGATGCCTGGGTGCGGCCGGAGAACATGATCGAGGCCGGTGCCAAGGGCTGAGCCATCCCGATCCTTCCCGTGCCCGGCACGGGAAGGTCATCCGACCAACAGTTTCGCCCGCCGGGCCTTGAGCCCGGCAATCAGCGAAGGACCCAGCGCCACCAGTGCCGAACCCAGCACCACCAGCACCGCCCCGCCATACCCCAGCAGATTGATCTGCTCGGCATGCACATATTCCGGCCACACCCCCGCCGCCACGGCCACCGCACCGAACGTCACCAACGGCGTGATCGCGAGCGTCGCACTGACCCGCGAGGCCTCCCAATGCGCCAGCGCCTCGGCAAACGCGCCATAGGCGATCAGGGTGTTCATGCAGCACGCCAGCAGCAGCCAGCCCTGCAACGGGCTCAACTCCAGCGCCTCGAGCGGATGAACCCACGGCGTCAGCAGCAAAGCGCAGAACAGATAGATCACCATCATCACCTGCAGCGAATTCCACACCGTCAGCAATTGCTTCTGCCCCAACGCATAGAAGGTCCAGACGGTCGACGCCAACAGCACCAGCAACACGCCGGCGGTGTAATCAGATAAAGACGTGAGCAATTCCGCCAGACGCTGATTGAAGAACATTGCGAATCCGATCAGCAGCACCATCAGACCAATGCCCTGACCGATGCTGAAGCGCTCCTTGAACACAAAGAGACTGGCGATCAGCAACATGATCGGCCCCATCTGCACCACCAGTTGCGCGGTGCCGGGACTGAGCAGGTTCAGGCCCATCAGGTACAGCACATAATTGCCCACCAGCCCGAGCACGGCCATCAGCACCAGCCAGCCGCCCTTCGGCCCGAGCACCTTGCGACTCGGCAACCGTCTGGTCGCCGCCAGATAAATGAACAGACAGCCGCCGGACACCAGCAGGCGAAACCAGGTCACCGTGACCGGGTCCATCACCACCAGCACCTGCTTGAGCTTGATCGGCAGGATTCCCCAGAGAAATGCCGTCAACAACGCCAGGAACATGCCGTACACCCAACGACCCGATGAAACGTGCATGAGAACCCCAAGCGCCAGAGACAGGAGCGCTCATTCTAGGCGCACAGACCCAGCCCGACACAGAGACAGTTGCGCTCCAGCCGCAAATGAAACTGTGCAGGTCGCAGCAGAAAATTGACGATGGGCCGTTGATCGGCTGGCCGGGCAAGGTAAGTGGTTCAGGCATAAGCTGATTGGATCCAGCCCGGGACATCACTCACCAAGGAGACCCCGTCATGTTAGGCATGCGCGCCCAGGACACCGCCCCCGCCACGCACTTTCGCAGCGACCGCGTGTGCCGGGTCAACGGCGAATTGTATTTCAGCACCCGGGAAAACACCCTCGAAGGGCCGTTCGACAGCCCCGAGAAAGCCGAGCAGGAAATAAAGGCTTACATCGAGCGTATGCGACTGATGGATTCCAACAGATAAGCCGTGCTGAACCCGATCGCGGGCAAGCCCGCTCCCACAGGTTCCGGAGTGGCCACTGAATTGTGAGCACACTCGAACAGTGTGGGAGCGGGCTTGCCCGCGATTACGATTTGCCGGTCAACGTATCGTTCAAGGCCTAGCGTACGGCTTCGAACAACCCGGTCGCGCCCATCCCGCCGCCCACGCACATGGTGACGATTCCGTAACGCAGATTGCGCCGCTGCAACTCGCGCACCAGATGCCCGACCTGCCGTGACCCGGTCATACCGAACGGGTGACCGATGGAAATCGAGCCGCCGTTGACGTTGTACTTCTCGTTGTCGATTTCCAGACGATCACGGGCATACAGGCACTGCGAAGCGAACGCTTCGTTCAATTCCCACAGATCGATATCCGCCACCTGCAAGCCTTTGGCCTTGAGCAGTTTCGGTACCGAGAACACCGGGCCGATGCCCATTTCGTCCGGCTCGCAACCGGCCACGGTGAACCCACGGAAAAACGCCTTAGGCTTGAGCCCCAGTTGCAGGGCTTTTTCCAGGCTCATCACCAGCGTCATCGAGGCGCCATCGGACAACTGCGACGAGTTGCCGGCGGTCACCGAACCGTCCTCGGCGAACACCGGTTTCAATCCGGCGAGGCTTTCATAAGTGGTGTCCGGGCGGTTGCAGTCGTCGCGATCGACGATGCCGTCGAGGATCTGCACTTCACCGCTGTTCTTGTCTTCAACGCGGTACTTCACCGCCATCGGCACGATTTCATCGTTGAACAGGCCGGCTGCCTGCGCCTGGGCGGTGCGGATCTGACTTTGCAGCGAGTAACGATCCTGCGCTTCACGACTGACGCCATAACGGCGCGCCACCACTTCGGCGGTCTGGCCCATGGTGTAGTAGATGCCCGGGGTCTGCTGCTTGAGCAACGGGTTGATCAGGTGATCGGTGTTGACGCTTTTCAGGGTCAGGCTGATCGACTCGACGCCGCCGGCGACGATGATGTCGCTGCAACCCGAAGCGATCTGGTTGGCGGCAATCGCGATCGCCTGCAAACCCGACGAACAGAAACGGTTGAGGGTCATGCCGGCGGTGCCGGTGCCCAATTGCGAGAGCACCGCCACGTTGCGGCCGATGTTGTAGCCCTGGGCGCCTTCGTTGGAGCCGGCGCCGACGATGCAGTCCTCGACGCTGGCCGGGTCGATGTCGTTGCGCGAGAGCAACGCATTGACGCAATGGGCCGCCATGTCATCGGGACGGGTCTGGTTGAACTTGCCGCGAAAGGACTTGGCCAGGCCGGTCCGTACGCTGTCGACGATCACCACTTCACGCATGGCATACCTCATTGTTGCAGTCGGTTGGGAGTGGACCGAGCATAAGTCCACCCAATCGCCGACCGCGACAATCATTCACCTCGCGTATGCGTGCCCATCGGTTCAGTCCTTGTGCTTTTTGGCTCGCTTGTCGGACTTCTCGAAAGCCTCTTCCAGCGCGCGGTTGATCGTGCGCAGCACCTTGACCCGTGCCCAACGCTTGTCATTGGCCTCGACCAGGGTCCAAGGCGCGATTTCGGTGCTGGTGCGGTCGACCATGTCGCCCACGGCGGCGCGGTAGGCGTCCCACTTGTCACGGTTGCGCCAGTCGTCTTCGGTGATCTTGAAGCGCTTGAACGGGATTTCTTCGCGCTCCTGAAAGCGCTCCATCTGCGTGTCCTTGTCGATGGCCAGCCAGAACTTGACCACGATCACCCCGGCATCGGCCAGTTGCTCCTCGAAGTCATTGATTTCGCCATAGGCACGCATCCAGTCGGCGGTGCTGCAAAAGCCCTCGACCCGCTCCACCAGCACCCGGCCGTACCACGAGCGATCGAACACGGTGAACTTGCCCCGGGCCGGAATGTGCCGCCAGAAGCGCCACAGATACGGCTGCGCCCGCTCCTCTTCGGTCGGCGCGGCAATCGGCACGATGTTGTACTGACGCGGATCGAGCGCCGCCGCCACACGCCGGATCGAGCCGCCCTTGCCCGCCGCATCGTTACCCTCGAACACCGCCACCAGCGCATGCCGGCGCATGCGCTTGTCACGCATCAGGCCGGACAGTCGCGCCTGTTCGGTGATCAGTTGTTCTTCGTAGTCTTTCTTTTCCAGGCGCTGGGTCAGGTTGAGGCTGTCGAGCAGGTTCAACTGATCCACCGACGAGCCCAGCGGCTGGGCGCTGACATCGTGCGGGTGCACATCGGGTCGTTTCAATGCGTTTTGCAGGCCTTCGAGCAGGATCTTGCCGACCGTCAGGCTGCGGTAGTACGGGTCGACACCCTCGATGACATGCCACGGCGCGTAATCGCGGCTGGTGCGACGCAACACGCGCTCGCCGTATTTGACGAACTTGTCGTAGGTCTGCGATTGCTGCCAGTCCAGCGGGCTGATGCGCCAACTGTGCAAAGGGTCATCCGCCAGCGCCTTGAGCCGCGCCTTCATCTGTTTCTTGGACAGGTGGAACCAGAACTTGAAGATCAGCGCGCCTTCATCGCAGAACATCTTTTCCATGCGCTCGGCGCCGGCAATCGCCTGATCCAGTCGCGGATCCTTGAACAAACCGTGCACCCTGCCCTGCAGCATCTGGCTGTACCAGTTGCCGAAGAAAATCCCCATCCGCCCCTTGGCCGGCAGCATCCGCCAGTAACGCCAGGCCGGTGGTCGCGCCAGCTCTTCATCAGTCTGCTGATCGAAGGTGCGCACTTCGATCAGGCGCGGGTCCATCCACTCATTGAGCAACTTCACCGTCTCGCCTTTGCCGGCGCCTTCGATGCCGTTGATCAAAATGATCACCGGGAAACGCTTCTGCTGCTGCAACTCGAACTGGGCTTCAAGCAGGGCTTCACGCAGGGCGGGCACGGCGGCTTCGTAGGTGTCTTTGTCGATGGCGTGACCGATTTCAGCGGATTCGAACATAGGGACGGCTCCTTCCAGGATTCAGCAAGACTAGCGGATTGGGCTCTGACGCGGCACAGAAATTCCCGCCGGCGGCGGATTGTCCTTGAGTCATCTGCAGCGAGGCTTGCCATGGATCAAGCGCCGCCTGCGTGATCGGCTAGAATGGCCGCCTTGTCATTGCCGAGCCTGCCATGAAACCTGTAATGCCCCACGCCCAACTCGACTGGGATGACCAGGGACGCCCGCGTTCGCGAGTGTTCGACGATGTGTATTTTTCCGACCAGTCGGGGCTGGATGAAACCCGCTACGTGTTCCTCGAACAGAATCGTCTGGCCGAGCGTTTTGCCGCGCTGCCGGCGGGTGGGCGACTGGTGATCGGTGAAACCGGGTTCGGCACCGGGCTGAATTTTCTCTGCGCCTGGCAGTTGTTCGAACAGCACGCGGTGGCCGGTGCGCGGCTGCATTTTGTCAGCGTCGAAAAGTTTCCGTTGAGCCCCACCGACCTGCAACGGGCGCTAGCGTTGTGGCCCGACCTGAAGCCGTTCTCCGATCAGTTGCTCAAGCATTACGTGGCAATTCATCAGGGCTTTCAGCGCATTGTTCTGGATAACGGTCGCGTGACCCTGACGCTGTTGATCGGCGATGCACTGGAGCAGTTGCCGCAACTGGACGGGCAGATCGACGCGTGGTTTCTCGACGGTTTCGCCCCGGCGAAAAACCCGGAGATGTGGACCGCCGAACTGTTCGCCGAACTGGCGCGGCTGGCGGCGCCCGGCTCGACCATCAGCACGTTCACCAGCACCGGCTGGGTGCGTCGCTTGCTCAATGCGGCCGGCTTCAAGATGAAACGCACGCCGGGCATCGGTCACAAATGGGAAATCCTGCGCGGCGCGTTTCTCGGCTGGCCAGAGGATGCTCCACTGCCCGCAAAGGACAAACCGTGGTTCGCACGCCCGACTCCAGTCACTGGTGAGCGTCGCGCCCTGGTGATCGGCGCCGGTCTGGCCGGTTGCGCCACAGCTGCCAGCCTTGCGGCACGGGGCTGGCAGGTCAGCCTGCTGGAGCGACATGACGCCGTGGCCCAGGAAGCTTCGGGCAATCCCCAAGGCGTGCTGTACCTGAAACTGTCCGCCCACGGCACGGCACTGTCACAGCTGATCGTCAGCGGTTTCGGCTACACCCGTCGTCTGCTGGAAACCCTGCAACGCGGCACCGACTGGGATGATTGCGGCGTACTGCAACTGGCGTTCAATGAAAAGGAGCGCGAGCGTCAGGCGCAACTGGCGGCCGCGTTTCCCGAAGACCTTTTACAGTGGCTCGATCAACCCGAGGCGCAGGCCTGCGCCGGCATCGGTCTGGCCCATGGCGGCTTGTATTATCCCGAGGGCGGCTGGGTGCATCCGCCCGCGTTGTGTCAGGCGCACTCCACACAACCGGGCATCACACTGCTCGCCCATCGCGAAGCCATGGAACTGCGCAAGGTCGACGGCCAATGGCAGGCCTTCGACGGTGAACGATTGATCGCAACTGCGCCTGTCGTGGTGTTGGCCGGTGCCGCCGAAATCAAACGTTTTGCCCAAAGCGCCGACCTGCCTCTCAAGCGCATTCGCGGGCAGATCACCCGGCTGGCGCAGACCACACAAAGTCAGGCGCTGAGCACCGTCGTGTGCGCCGAAGGTTATGTCGCACCGGCACGCTTGGGCGAACACACCCTCGGCGCCAGTTTCGATTTCCACAGCGACGACCTGACCCCGACCACCGCCGAACACCTGGGCAATCTGGCGATGCTCGAAGAGATCTCCATGGATCTGGTCGCGCGCCTGCACATCGGCGAACTCGACGCCGACAGTCTTGAGGGTCGCGCCGCCTTCCGTTGCACCAGCCCCGATTACCTGCCGATTGTCGGCCCGCTCGCCGATCGCGAGGCCTTCACCGAGGCCTATCGCGCCTTGAGCAAGGATGCCCGGCAAGTGCCGGACATCACCTGCCCATGGCTGGAGGGCTTGTACGTCAACAGTGGCCACGGTTCACGCGGCTTGATCACCGCGCCATTGTCGGGTGAATTACTCGCCGCCTGGCTGGACAACGAACCACTGCCCCTGCCTCGCAGTGTGGCCGAAGCTTGTCATCCCAACCGGTTTGCACTGCGTCGTCTGATACGCGGCAAATGACAGGATCGACCGATCTGGGATCAAGCACCCGGCAACACGCAGGATCCCCGTTCGATCAGCCCCAATACCTGCTCGGTCAATCGTCCGAGCAAGGCATGCTCCGATTGCTCCAGTCTGGCGGCGCACCGGTTCATTTCGTTCAGGTAATCCACGGAACTGAGTTCTTCAGCCCTGTCGAACAGTGCCTGGATTTCCTCATGGTGAGGTACGCGGGCTTCAGCGAACTGTTGCGCAAAACTGTTTTTCACGTAATCGCTCCAGAAGGATTGTCGGACCAGAAACTTCAGCCATTCAGGCGAAAGTTCAGCGCTCTGGACTCGATCGATAGCCGCCACCAGATCGTCCCCCGTCACACCTGCCAGAGCCGCAAAACGCATATGCGAGGGCTGCCCCGGCAGGTCGAACGCCTGAGCCAGCCCTGTACGATAGGCCAGGGTCACTTCCAGTGGATCGATCGGGCCTTGATCCACTGCGTGTTCGGCGGCGATCAGATCCACTTGCTCAAGCCGGAACAGCCCTCTCGCCAGCTTGATCAACGAAGTGGCTGAAGGCTGTCGTCCGCCGGATGTACGGGTCACGCGATGGACATGCACCGCGACCTCCAGGTGGCTGAAGTTCACTGCTGCGTTATCCGTACAATTTATCGGGTTGGCCGCCAGATCGAAAATCTGTTCCCGCAGTTCGGCATCGGCCTGTGTGGCTTCCAGAACGGCCCAGACCCGTCGTGACACATCCTCGCGTACATGTGCGGAATCGGCGGTGTTGCCCAGCTCCGCCAGCAAGTGAAACAGACCTTCCGACATCGGGTCATCCTTGATCGCGGTCCATATCTGCAGATGTGCAGCTCCGACCGTCCCTCCCGTTTCGGTCAGCCAGATCGAGCGCGCCTGATACTCGTCCAGTCGCGCGATATCGTTTTCCAGATACCCCATGCCGACGCCGACCTTCTTGCGGTAATTGTCCAGTTGAGCGCTACTGGGATCCGAAATCGGATTGTTGCGCAGATTGATCGTTTCACTGAAGCCTCTGGGCGTTTCGAACAGCCAATCCGGCAAATCGCGAATGTCATTGTCACGCAGATCCACCCGATCCAGATTCGGCAAGCGCTCCAGCCCTTTGGGCAACTCCGTGGTACGCGTATTGCGCACAGACAGGTCAACCAGTTCAAACAGATTGCTGACGTCCAGCGTTGCCCCCAACGGGTTGTCGCTCAGGTTCAGACTCTGCAGAGTGCGCATATGAGACAACTTCTTCAGGGAATACTCCGTCATTTGAACCCGATTGCTCGCCACGCTCAATTGTCTGAGGTTCGGCATGCTGGAGATCACCTCCGGCAACAAGGTGAGCCTGTTGCGATCAAGGTCCAGAAATTCGACTTGCCTGAAAGCTTTGAGGAAATAGGCGACATCGTTGTCCAGGTGCATGTTTCGCAGGGACAGATGCCTGACATGATCGAAAGACAGTCCCACAGGCAGGACCGGCAGTTTGCCGCAACGCATGCCATCCAGTACCAGCCCGTAGAACGGGTGCTGAAACTCACCGGGTGCAAAAATCAGTCGCCGAAAGCAATCCTCGATTTCGAACGCCACGATTTGCCGGCAATCATGTACTTCAGTCAACACGCCGCCCAAAGCTTTCATGGCCGCTTCATCTTCACTCCAGGCATCCAGCACTTCGCGCAGCCTGCTCAGATCCTCCTGCAACTGCCGGACCCGAATCGCCCGGGTCAGAGGGTCGCTGCCCAACCCGTCCAGAAACTCACTGGCCTGTGCATCAGAAAACAAGGGGTAGAGTCTTTTCACCTTGCGCAGTAAACGACGCGAATGCGTTGCCGGCTCGACTGGCGAATCAGCCAGCGTACACAGGGGCTCGGAGATCAATACCTGCAACTGGCCGCCCGCCAACAACCGGGCACAGCCCTCACGCTCGTCCAGCCCGGTATTCAGCAGTTTGAGGCGCAGACGCCAACCATCGTCCGGCTTCGGTTCGGCAAACCCGATGGCCTTGCGCTGCTGCACCGAAAGACCTTTGAGGATCGCGTGATAGAGATCTTCCGGCCCGGACATCACCTGGCCGAGCGACTTCCTGTCGCTGCCGAACACTTCGTAACCACTGTCGAGCCTGACCAGGGTGCATGAACTCGACGTCACGAGCGGTTTCTCGCCCAGCGTTTCCAACAGCTCACCGTTCAGCTTTTTCGCACGCAGTTCCAGATAGAACTCCGGATCCCATCCACTGAGCCTCGGCAACAACCGGATCGCCAGCTTGCCGGTATCGGCGTTGGCGATGCCGGCCAGGTAAAACCCCGTCAACGCCCGATCCACACGCACATCACTCGCGGCCTGACGCGCCCGCTGTGCCAATCCCATGGGCACCCGCCCGGTGGTGCGCAGGTGTATCCGTTCGACGCTTGGCGTTCGCTTGAGCAACTCGCGCGCATACCGCACAGGCAGGCCGGGAGAAGCGCTTCGCACCTTGAGCAATTCACCGGCGACATCCCGATCAAATTGCTGATAGAGGTGTTCGAACGTCGACCTGCGATCCGCCTTGACCGCGGCCCCGATCACTTTGGCCAGTTGCACGCCGGCGTCGGCCGGGGCAATGTCCGTGCCGACCAGTGCCTCCACTTCCTTGGGGTACAGGCCGTCGATGACCGTCTGCAACAATTCGCCCTTGTCCAGTTGCGCGTGGTTCACAATGACGCTCACGGTGTCATCGTCAACCGAGCCGGGAGGAAAGGTCGCGCTGATACGGCCCTGTTCATCAACGACCTTGATGTAGCGATCGGCCGGCCAGTTCGCGAGACGGGGTAACGCATGCAACTGCTCTTCGGCATGGAGGGAGTCGTTCGCGTTACCCGCCTCCATCGAGACAATGAAGTCACACAATCGACGCTCGAGCCCGAAACGGTCGAGCGTGTCACGCAAACGGGCGGGTAGTGGCAGGTTGTTCTCGAACAGACGATACAGATCATCGACAGGAGTGTCCGTCAGTTGCCTGCCCCACTCCAGACGACTGTCCTCCATGACCGCCAGGCTCGGATCAATACGTTTCAGCGTATAGGCCCCGGACCACTGCTCCGTCTGTTCGAAAGCGTGACGCCAGCCTCCCTGGTTGTTGGCTTCCAGTGCAGGGGCATACGCATCGGCACGTGCAGGATGATGGACACGCCAAACGTTCGTTGCCGGCTCCAGCGCCACTTCGTAGAAACGGTGGTCGACACAGACGAAGACCTTGCCGTCGATCCGGTAAAATCCTGCTGCGTCGGGCTCGACCTCTGCCAGAGGTAAATGCTGCTCATAGCCGCGCAGCTCCGGTTTCCATAACCGGGCTTCACCATTGCGGTTGAGAATCGCGGCGAATGGCTGGAAGAAATCCGGATGTTTGCGAGCTGTCTTGATCACCAGGGATTTCACCCCCTTGATCCCCGCACCCACTGCAGCCATCAGTACGATGTTTTCGGCGACACTGAGCAGATGCGAAAATGCTTCCTGACGGTCACCCCGACTCCAGTCCTCGACACCTTCATACACTTGCGCGAGCATTTGCCCCACCGCGACACCCATCATCAACTGCCCCAAAACCGGCACAACAAAACCGGCCACGTTGGCAACGGTCATGCCGATCTCAAGGTATCGAATCAGACGTGTCTTGCGCTCCTCTTCATCCACATCGGCGGTAGGCACCGCGAGTGCGCGCGCATCGAGCTGCAACTTTCCGATGTGGCTCTTGAGCATGAAGTCGAACAGCGGATCGGTCATCTCCAGTTGTTTGACGTGTCCCAGGCTGCGGGTGTCAGCGAACGTCCTGAAGAAATCGACCTTGTCGACTTCGCCGATGCAATGGGTGAAGTAGCTGCGGTAACTGGCCACGCCCAGCTTGAACTCAAGGTAGGTCATGAACGCCGTGAAACTGGGGAACTCGTACAGGGGTTGGTCCGGTTCGCCGGGCATGTACACCAGGCACCATTGATCCGGGTTAGATTCGACCGACTCCTTGGAAAAAACCACGACACCCCAGATGCAACTATCGAGTAACTCAATGCCTTGCATGATCAGCGGTCGGCCCTGGCGGTGCAGGCTGTTGGCGTTGGCGACACCACCGGCATCAATCATCCGTTGAAGGGTGTCGAAACTCTCCTGCGTGATGTGCTCCCTGATCAGCGCCAGATGCATGTCCAGTTCCAGCAACTGTTTTTTCATGGCGCTGATGTCGAGGATCATGGGACCGGTGGCCACCCGTTTTCCACCAACGTCCTTTACACCGAACACCTGCTGGAAGTGCTGCTGGTATCGCAGTCCCAGATCCAGTTCGCGGCATAACCCGGCGAATGCTGCCGGTGTCAGACCGGGAACACCTTCGGGCATGCTGGTGATCCGCACCACACTGCCCTCGGGAAAATAATCGGGCTGCGCCTCGTCTTCCGTGAAGTTCTGCATTGCGGCTTCCAGCAGCGTCGGAGTGGCGGGTGGCGTGATTGGCGTTCCACCGCCGGGAGGGAGTACGGGTTCGCATCCGCAGTAACTTCCCGGCAATTGCAGATGGTCCTTCTCGACATCGAATACCGCTGACCATCGAGCCGTCAGTGCGCGGTTCAACAGGGTGGCGCAAAAACTGTTCAGGGGTTGCAGCCGGCTCAGCCGTGTCTCGACTTGCGCCTGAGTGACGTGCAGATTCCGAGTGACGCTATCCAGCGTCGCCAGCGTGTCGGCTCTGGCTTTCAGCAATGCAGGGGGGAGGTTTTTCTGCAAGGCCTTAGCGGTATCGAGATCGCCCGTGGCCTCCAGCAAAAAGGTCAGTTTCTGTTGTTCCGTCAAGGTTTTCGGTGTAGCAGGCGTCAGCGATGTCGACATGGCAATAGTCCTTTATTGCAATTGAGTGCCTCCACCCTAGCGATCCTGAAGCCGATTGAAAAACGCGAAAAACTACCTGTTCACCCCGGTAAACCAGCAGCAATCCGTATGTTTCCAATATCTATCTACCACCCGTGACCATTGACCGAATGCCAATGAATCACGGGGCGCTTCCTCTCGCTTATAACTCATCGTTCTAAAACTACCACTTCAGCCTCGGGTCAGTTTCTGGGTACCGGCCATTTCGGCGCGGTTCAGCGACACCCTCCCCAACGGAAAAACCGGTAAGGACTTTATGTGCGGATTAGCTGGCGTTTTTGGTCTGGGGGTTTTAAAGGGCTTCAGGGGGCACTTAACCCCCTAAATCCCCCTCAAAAACGCTGAATTGGTACAAAAAGTGGTACGAGAATCACCGAGAGCGAGTAGTTTCCCAATCTGAGATTTCTACCAAAACTGCTGCGTCACCATCGTCATTCCAAATTGGACTTTTGAAGTTCCAGTAAATGTGATGCCACAGCGTCCCGCCTTGTCTTTCATCATTGTCCTCCCCTACTCTCGTATGCAAAGAAATCCGCTCTCCTTTCTTTACCTCTTTATTGACGAACCATTTTGAATGCCGGTTCTTGTTGGAGATTTTTCCATCGCTTGTGTAAGTCGCATCGCAAACCATGTATCTATTTAAGTTGCAGTCTTCAAGAACGCTTAATACAACTCGCTCCTCTTTTGCATCCCCATGACCGTGTACGAAATCAACTTTCAGTTTCATTTCAGCTTCCATGTCTTAGACGTGTTTGTTGGAATGCTGAATGTATTTGATCGAGTGGCTTTCTGCCACCCATACCAAAGAAGGGAGGCTGGGCTCTCATGGAGCACGCGACGTATCAAGCGCCCGGATGTAGGCCTGGCACGCCTGCAATGCAATTAGTCCCCGGTCACCTTCATCGGTAATGGCGACAATTCGTTGAGCATGCGCCGGGTCAAGTCGGGCTCGTACGGCTGCATGATCCACGCCGCCGGCGCCGGAGGTGGCTGGCACACCGCAGCCTTGGGCAGCGTCGCCTGCGTCGATGAGGACTGACAGGCGCAGATCAGCAGTGGCAAGACGATCGCGCAGGCGATCCTGATTACGTTGGGCATCGCTCAGTGCTCGGTAATGGGTTTGTTCACTGGCCGTGAGTCGTTGTTCCAGGGCCAGACGCTTGTCCTGCTCGACCTGCTGCGCGGTGGCCGCTGCCATCGTCAGCTGGTTGAGGGTTTCGGTGTGCAGGCGGGCCTGCTGTGCCAACTGTCCCCCATAGCGCCAGTCCTGGAACTGCCAGGCGCTGCCGGCGCCGATCAGCACCAGCACAAGCGCGCCGATCAATCTCCACGGAATCACCGGCATAACTCCTCCTCCCAACTCGGCAAATTCACGGTCCGGCCTGCCAGCCCATGGGTGCAGTCGCCCAAGAACTGAATCCGCCCATCAGTGACGAACGAGTGACACACCTTCCCGAAGCGACTGGCATAGACTGCCTCGCGCCCGCCGGATGCGTAAATGGCGTCGTATTCCCGCTCTTCATCTGTGGTCATGACACTGCGACCTTCAGGCGCGCCGGTGGTCCGAGCCAGCACGGAAGGGGTGAACGTCGGAGCATCTGGATTGCCGTTGTAACCCCAGTTAGGTCCGGGCGTATTGGGGCTATTTACCTTGATGCTGTGCGGACCGCCACAGCCAGGACAGAAGAACCAGACCGAACCGTCTTCGGCCTGGCCAAGGCATCGCCCAATCGTTTTGATAGTCATGGCACATCCTTGAAGAAGACGTGACCACCCAGCTTCAAGGTCTGCTTGGCTTTCGCAGCCCAGGCCGGTGGCGTCTTCATGGCAAGTGCGTAGTAGTGCGTGGCACCGCTGGTGGGATCCTGCACTTTCCCGTCAATCACCTGGTCGGCGACGATCCGGCACTGAGCCAGCTCGCGGAACGGGATTTCCATGGCGCCGCTGAGGTATGGAAAATTTGGATCGTTCTTGTTCCAGCAACTGAACTGGTAGGGCTTCTGGCACACGCCGGCGTAGCCCTCCCCCCACCACGAGCTGGTTTTTCCGTCGAGCACGCGATTCCGAATCGTCCAGGCAACGGCCACGCGGCCGCCGGCACTCTCACCGCGAGCCTCGCCCCAGATGGTTCGAGCGAGTACATCGCGGTCTTTTTCGGTGACAGTCATACTTTTCTCCAGGCAAAAAAATGCCCGCGCGATGGCGGGCGTCGGCAGTTTCGCGGCTCAGCTATTCATTTTTGCGAAGACCGCAGGAAGGAAGAAATTGAAGGGGTTGTTGGCCGCAACAGTGACGGCGTATAGCGTGTTAGTGGTGAAATCCCAAGTACAGTAGAGCTGCCTTGGGATCACTCCCCCCGAAGTCATATTCATGCCAAATGTATTGATCAGCATGTATTCATTTTGGGGGAAGTCGAACGGAACAGAATAATAGTTCCGGTAAAGCCCCTGATCAGTCAGGTCTGATTTGATGTACGTCCACCCCTGAAAAGACCGAGTGAAGCTGGCGCTTGGCGTTCCCGAATCGAACAGCAACTTCCCAAATCCATCCCATAAGCGCATCCCATACTCGGCTACCTCCTGCGCCGCAAATGCCCCGACAAAATATCGACCATTCGGCGGCGCCGTAGCGTTGCTGTACGTTCTGACATAAAAGCCGATCCAGTTGCCCTCAGAGCCGATCAACCTCACTTTGCTTATGCCAGCGACTCCAGCGACCGTGTCGGGTCGAACGAACACCAGCGGAGGCTCTTGCGAGGTCACAGGGCGAGAAAAATAGGTCGTTGAACCCATGCCCGCTTCTTCAGTCGGCGAATACCTACCGCTTGAGATCACCATCAACCTGGCAAATTCAGAGTCGATGATCACCACGTCGCTGTTGTTTTTGAACTCAAGCCCGTATGCCATCAGCTGTACCTCATGACGATCAGGCGCATTGTCCCGCTTGCAACTGTGCTAGCTGCGTACCCACGCGTGTAGTTGTAAACGCGAGCAACGTTGTCCAGAAGCTCTATTTCGAACTGCATTTGCTGGTCGGTGTAGGTTCCAAGAGGAATGACAACAGCCGATCCGTTACCGGGTCCAACGCCCGGTACCGAAAAGTCTTGGCTTCCCTTCGCAAGCGTGAACGTCACAAGCGTGCTGAGTACGACGCGGATCGTGAAAGAGTTCTCATCGAGCTGAAGCGCGCCGTCACCCCCCCAGATCCGCATTCCAAAACTCATGCTGTCAGGTCTCCGAGCTGCACGCGCTTGACGTTGTTTCCGTCGAAAACCTTGATGGCGCGGTTGGTGATGGTCAGGCGCCCCTGTCCAGCGATCGTGCCGTTGATCTCGAAGACTCCGCTTTTATCAAGGCGCCAGCCGGTCTGCCCAGCCACGTAGTCGTTGGACTGGATGAAGTTTCCAATCATGGCGTTCGTGATTCGTCCGGTGCCGATCACCGCGTCATTGATCAGCACTTGGCCACCTTGGATCACGAACGGCGCAACGATACGACCGGCGACGTTCGGATCGAGTACGGCGAATCGGCTCGCGGCCACCAGAACCTGCGATTCGATAATCCCGTCGTTGTTCTCGACGCCAACGCCAATCCCGGCAATGTAGGTGCGACCGTCCACGGTGAGCTGAGTCTTGATCGCGTACATTGCGGCCAATTCGTTGACGATCTGCTGCACCTCGACCGCCGCAGCCGCGCCAGTGTTGATCTTCTCCAGTAGGAACTGGCCAAGCTGAGATTCGGTGATTTTCCCCGACAGGTACTCGAGGATCACCGTTGCATCCATGCTCGACTGCCCATTGACCGGACCAGTCCAGGCGCCAACGTTGCCGCTGCGATCGACCAATCGAGCCCAGAAAAAGAAGCTCGCACCGGCCGACAGGTTCATCAGCACCATGTCGGACTGTGGATAGGCATAGTCGCCCAGCTTCGTTGCCTGGCTGAAATCGTTGGTCAGCCCGTACATCACTTCCGTACGCTGAACGTCAGCAGCGCTGAGATCCGCAGGGAATCCCCACTTGAGGCGAATGGCGAATATCTGAGATTCAGCATTGAGGAAGGTGACAACCGGTGGCGGAGTTGTCTTGCCGTCCAGTTGCACTTCGGTGCTGTATGCCCAGACGCTGCCGATATCCACGGCGTTGATCGCACGAACACGCGCCACGTAACGCCCCGCATAGATACCGTTGACCTCTATCGCAGAGGTGCCGGTGCGGCCTGCATAAACCCAGTCGCCCGAGTTCTTGCGCCATTCCACCTCGTAGGCGATCGCAGTCGGCGACGGCGCCCAGCCGATCGTCATAACCGTGACAGCCCGGCCCTGATCGATCAGAAAGCGCGTGGCCAAGGTGATATCCGTTACCGGCGCCTGCACGCTCGGCGGAATGACCGTGATCGGCGGCGCATCAATCTTCGTGCCGTTGTCGATGTTGTCGTACTTGCCGGGAACATGCTTTACCGCGCTGATCTCGTACGCGATTGAGGTGTCAGTGAAGCGCTCAGCGACGTTCAGCACCCGGAACGTCTGCGCGGCAAGGGTCGGGCTTTCAATCGCCCAGATCGACTGGGGAATCGGTGCCACATCGAACGCCTGGGTAACCTCCACCTCTTGCACATCCTGCGCGAAACCGGTCTGGTCCCAACGGATCGTGGTGGAGTCAAACCGAAGAGCTGCACTGTCGAAGGTCAGCATGCCGGTAGCGAACTTCACCCTGCGAGTCTGCGATTTTCCGCTCGGCAGGATGATGGTCAGTTGGTCGCCCGGGTAAATCTCGACGCCGGCATCCAGCACCACCGAAGTCCGGTCAGCTGTACGAATCCGTCCACCAATCCGGCGACCAGCGCGGGAAGCGTCGGCAATGCGAATGATTTGGCCAGGGCGCGCGATCGCGCCGTCAAGGCCGGTACTGAACGTGACAGTCTCGGTTTCCAGTTTTGCACTGAGCAGCGCCCACTTGCCCATTCGCTGCGCTTGTCCTTGGCTGGAACAGCCGAAGGCACTGATTTCTGTCTGCTGCACACCGTACCGGACGATGCCGTCGCGGTCGTCGACGTATTCAACCTTGGCCCGGTAGAAGTCGGTCGGGTCGTTCCAGCTCACCAGCGCAACGTTGAATCGGGCCTTACGAGTAGTGCCGCTGTAGCCGAACTTGCCTTCGATCACGTTGGCATTGGTGTAGGTGTATACCGGGTCTTCCGGCATGTCGGCCACGGCCAGCACCTGGCCCGCGCCCCAATAGCTCATGCCCCGGAATACGCCGGCCAGATCCTGCATCACCTTCAGTGCATCGGCACGCCCCTGCAGATAGACATTGCAGGTGAATCGAGGCTCTTGGGCGCCCTTCCCGTCCGGCACCAGCTGATCGCAGAACTGCCCGATCCGGTACAGCTCCCACCGGTCGACCTGTAATGCATTCAGCAAGTGGCCGAGGCCAAACCGATCGTTCATCAGCATGTCGTAATAGATCCATGCCGGGTTGTTGCTGTAGGCCGGCTTGAAAGTGCCATCCCACACGCCGATATAGGTCCGGGTGTCCGGGTTGTAGTTGCTTGGTACCCGAATGATCCTGCCGCGCATGTGATAAGAACGCGTCGGGATGCTGGAAAACTGACTCGCATCAAACTTCAGGCCCACCATGGCGCTGTTCGGGTAACGCAGCTTGGCGTCGATCACCTCGGTAATGGCGTCAATGTTGGTGGTGTCGAGAATGTTCGAGGTGGTCGCATTGGGGGTCAGCCGGCGCACGCGCACGGACCAGCCGGTGGTAGCCGGTGGCAGATTGATCCGGTGTGTCCGCTCGTATTTTGTGGTGGTCTTGCCGTCGAAGGCGGTACTGATGACTTCCTGATAAGCGCCACCGTCAGTGGAAACGTCGAGCGCATAGGCCACGCGGTAGCCGTTGGTGTTGCCGTTGCTGGTGTCCTGAGACTGCAAGCGCGGCGTCGAGATGCGGATCCGCACCGCCGACAGCTCCAGGTTGTTGACTGCCCGCACCCACGGGGTGCCGAAACGCAGTTCCACGCCCACGGCAATTTCGCTGTCTACCGCCGGAAATCCAGGGATGTAGGTCTGGTCTTGGGTGCCATTGCGGGATTCAACCTCCACCCCTGGGAAGTTGATTGCGCCGTCAGCGTTTTGGAGCGGTGTTTCGTCGAGGGTGATCGAGCGAAGACCGTCGACAAGGCCGTAAACCTCGCCCTCGCTGACTAAGTCCAGGATGTTCGCGTAGGCGATACTTTGCAGGCTGTCCGGTGCCTCGACAGCGGGCTTTGGCTTGCTCTCGCCGCCTTTAGCGCCCGCGATGATCTGATCGAACAGCTGGGTCATTGATTCGCGCGGAATCAGCTCGGTCACTTCGGTCATGCACTTTCTCCAGGCGAAAAAAAACCGCCAGAAGGCGGTGCAGGTATTCGGTGTGGTTTGGGGTCGAGCGTTACTGCTGGTCTTCGGCGTAGATACCAGCGCTGATCACCGCGCTGCCAACGATCATTTCGCCGTACAGCACCGGGACGGGGTTGCCCTGGGCGCTGGTGTTGACCGGTCCGTTGAAGCTGTAGCTGGCTTTGTTGTTGGGGCCGTCTTGGGAGGCCAAGCCTTTGGTCTGCGGGCTAAGCAACTGAACAACGCCGCCAGCCGCGATCCCTATACCGCCGCTGATCATCGCGGCACCGATTGTGCTTGTTGTGCCGAATGTGAAATATCCGAGCGCAATCAATGCCACTCCTACAATTGTTTGCAGAGCGCCAGCTCGCTTGCTTCCCGCAATAACGGGAACGATGCGGATAACCTGCCCACCAGTTGGATCGCCCAGCTGTTCTTGGGAGATCGTGCGGCGACCGTTGAAAATGGTGAATTTCAATCCATTTTTACTGCTTTCATTCATGTACCTCTCAAAGCCAGGCAACTGTTTCAGATAGCCGATCACATCGCGCATCCCCCCAGTTGTCACCATCCTATGGGATCGACCGAAAAGCCGAGCGAGCGAGCCTGAAAGCAGAACGGTTTGCATTTTTTCCTGTCCAGCGGCCATTGCCATGCTGATCTCCAGACGTAAAAAAGCCCGCTTGAGCGGGCTTAATGATCAATATGCGGTTGGTGAGATATCCAACCCACCAGGCGAAATTGAGATTCTTCGCCTCACAGTTTCTCCCGCTGCAACCGAAACTTCACGCTCAACAAGCGCACCTCCGCCGCAGGCGGCACTCGGCTTAACGCCAATCACTCGTGTGCCCGGCTGAAGCCCGAAGCGGGCAACTTCCCCTGATGCAAATTCTGCTGCCAGCTTTCCGTCGATGTAGAACCTTGAGTTGCATCCAGCACCGAACATGCCGCTATCTCTGGTAACCACCAACTGCGAATTGGTTCTTTCACCAAATGCGAACAGTCGATCACGCGGTACCGGGTCTGCTTTGTCTGCGGATATCGGCGAAGTCGAGCATCCGGCGAGCACAGCGCCAGCGAGAGCGGCAATCAGTAAGCGTCTCATGGAATCCCTCCTTGAAAAGTCAGGACTGTATCACTTGGCGTCGCGGTGACGCAGCACCATGCGGGTGTATTCCGCCCACTGGCCGCCGTACACATCGCGCCGACTATCACGGCCGTACATGTGGTGCAGGATCGATCCGGGCGCCGGATAGTGCTCTGGCTCGCTCTTGAGGATGCCGTCAGCCAGATAGACCGCGCCGTGGTTCGGTACCGGTGAACGGATCTGCATCAGGATCAGGTCACCATGGCGCAGGTCGTTGACCTGATAGAAACCGGCCCCCTCGTACAGGTCGAGATAAAGGTTCTGGCCCTTGTTCCACCAGTCGTCCTCGCGCTCGTACTGCGGGAGCTGGATGCCCATTTCGCGCTGGTAGAAGTCCTGCACCAGCGTCAGGCAGTCGAGAACTCCGTGGTGAAACGGGCGGCCCACCAGCGGCGCCTGGTAGCCTTCAGGCACAGTGGTCGTCAGCTCACCGACGACCAACTGCTGGTCATCGTCCTTGCGCACTTCGACGATGTGCCATGGCAGGCCGGATGCCTCGCACGCCACCCTGTCGGCCTCGCTCGGCGTGGCCGGGTAATCCGGGTGACTGTGCACCACCGCCAGCACGGCGCCGCGATCCTCGGCAGCGGCGTAGTCCTCCGGCGCCAGCCGGAAGTGTTCGCTCGGGGTGGTCGCGGTATTGCGGCAAGGCACGTAGACCTGCCGGCGGTTCTCGCGGATCACCAGGCCGCAGCACTCTCGCGGGTACTCGTCCAGCGCGTGCCGCTCGATGGCGGCGCGGATTGTCTTGTTCATGGTCAAGCCCTGATGAGGCCGGCGGCCGGATAGGAGCCATATGGCAATGGGTTGTTAGCGCCGAAGCGCAGCTTGCAACTGGTCAGGCGGCCACCGCATTTGTCGCGCGCTGCGTCCGAAGTGATTATGTCGAACTCGTTTGCGACTGGCGGCCCGTTGTAACCGCAGTACGGCCCCCGGTAACCGCCGATAGATAGCCATCGGCAGACGTTGGCCACGATCTGGCCCCGTGGCAATTGCACGTTGTTGAAGTCCAGCGCGCTGGCCATCTCAAACTGGATGGTCACGTTGTCTTCAGCGACCTTGCGCTCGACGTACCAGATGTCCGGCGGAAACTCTTCATCGGGGTCGGCCTCCGGATTTCCGCCGGGAAAGTTCACGGCGTCCAAGTACCGGGTCAGCGTTCGATGGCGCGTCAGCTTGGCGCCCACCAGATCGTCGAAGTAGATCACCAGTGCAGTGATGAAGCCGTCAACGTTGCCCACGCTCAGGGTTGGACTTGGTTGCTGGCCTTGACCGGTCATTTCGAACCCTTCCGCCTCGATGGGCCACGGCGAATATTCGTTGCCCTGCCACCAGATCGAGGCCGAGCGGGTGTCTGCGTGGAATCGATACAACTCGCCGCCGATGGGTGTGGCGTCCAGCTCGTAGAGAGTGACCATCGAGCCAGGCTCAAGGGTCTGAATTTCAGCATTCAGCGCCATGCGTTCTCCAGGCAAAAAAAATACCCGCTCGATGGCGGGTGTGGTGATTGCGTCAGTTCGGCGGAGTTGGCCAGGTGATGGTATTCGGGTAGCCAGGTTCTTCAGGTTGCCGATTCAGTGCTATCCGGTACTTCTTCCACTCTTTCAGCAGCGCAACCTCGGCATCCGTAGCGTCATCAATGTCCACTGCGTCCTGCAATGGAGCAATGGCCTTATCCGCGACCGTCCGGCGCCGAATGTTCTCGGCAACGATTGCCGCCAGTACCCGGTCAGCCTCGGCCTTGTCGCGCATGGCCTTGGTGATCAGTTGAATCCAATCAATGTTCATGCCTGAGAACCCTCCACCGTCGGAGCGGTCAGTACTTCCCCTTCCGGCAATGGCTGAGGCAGCGGAATCGGGCCGTCCTCGATGACAATCACCGGGTCGGGGAATGCCTGTTCCTGGCTGTAATTGGTCGGCAGCGGCAACATCAGTGTCAGCTCGATTTCTCCCGCTGAACAAAAAATGTCGTTCATGAACCAGTACGAACTGACGGCGGCAAGGGGCAACACATCGCCGTCCCGCATCGGCGAGAAGTCGAATACCTCGCCGTTGATAACCAGTCCATTGCCGCGCTTTTCCAGTGCCAGAGGTGGCGGGAATCCTTGGCCGTTCACACTGACCGGCGAGAGATTAATTTTCATCAGAACCACCGACCGATAGCGAGAAAGAAGCAGTTGAATGACCCTGTGTAAGTACCACCTGCCGGGTCGAAGACCAGAAACGAACCCAATGTGGCTGACGATGCATCCGCCGGCGAGCTGGTGGTGAACTTTCCCGCGCCCCTCACGCCGACCGAAATGTGCGAAGGCGTGCTGACGAATGCTGCCGGGAACGCCCAGTTGACCGTGCCCACCGTGCCGCTGGCATAACCCTGGTTCATCGCAATCGAAAGGCCAGTGACCAGCAGCCGGCAAATCATGGTGCCGTCCGCAAACTTCGTGTACTGCCCGTTTGCGCTCGAGCCCGCTTCGACAATCGCACCGGTTGGAACGCCCCCCGTTTGGCTGACGGTGCCCAGAATATTGGCAACAGCAGCAGACCCGAGGCCGAGCGTCGCGCGCGCAGCCGCCGCGTTTGCGTCATCGAGCAGCGTCTGAATGTACGCACTGACGCCCAGCGTGGTCAGGACAGCACCAGCATTCGCATCATCAAGAATGGTTCGTGCAAAGGCGGTTAGCGGCGTGAGATCAGCCGTATTTGAGCCGGTGTAGTACGCCAGTCGATCAGCCGCCGGCGTCAGGCCTGAGATTGCTGCCAGCGCCGCAGAAAGCGACTGGCCGATGACCGTCCAGTTCGCCAGCGTGGTCGGTGGCAACGTCGTGAGAATGTACGGCTTGTTCTGTTCATCCGTTCGGATCGCGATATCGCCGCGATTAGCCGGAAGCGCCAACATGGCCGCCTGGCTGTTCACCGGATAGACGTTGTTGATCGACATGTCCGGCGTCTGCTCGGGCACCAGCTTCCCGTCAGCACCCAGCGAAGCGGCGCCACCGGCAACACCCAAGCCCACCGTAGCCGCGCTGCCAAGTCCGAGAATGCTGCGACCGTCAGCGGGCGCCGAAGACGCGATCAACTGACGGCCCAGGGCTGTCAGGATCGTCAGCGATAATGCTCCGGCGCCCGTGAAGTAAGGCAGTCGATTTGCCGCTCCTATCAGGCCAGATAGCGCCTGAAGGTTGGCGTTCAGCGTTCGGTCATCCAGCTCGGCAAAGTTCGCATTGATCTTTGCGCCACCATCCCGCAGCGGATCGCCCGTGCCATCGTTCGGCAACGCACCCAGATTGATTTGTGCAAGTGCCATGGGTTACCTCAGGGCGCAAAGACTTGGTTGAAGGTGGTGGTAAGCGTGAAAACATCCGCCCCTTTGGGCGATATCGTTCGTTCCGGCGCCCGAAACAACGAAGGTTCACCGAGCGGCGGCGTCCACAGAAACGACTTGTGGCCACCGTGCCGATCAAGAAAGGCCTTGACCGCCACGATCATCTCGCGCTTTCCGGTAAAGGTGACGGGATACGTACCCACTCGGGTGTTGATCCCGTCCCCCACCGCCTGGCTGTAGCCGTCGCCGAACTGCGCTGTTCTGACCCGGTCGGTTTCCGTTCCGACCGCGTCGACCATTGGGCACCAGGTAAAAACCTCAGGTTCGGCCATTCAATTTCTCCCAGATCTGACCGCCAGGCTTGAGCGCCTGGGTGATTTCCTGTTGAGCTCCGCGCCGAGCAGCATCTGCGTAGGCTTGCGCCACCGCACGAGAATCGCGAGCGGAGTCGCCGCCGCCCTCGGGAACAGTTATGGTCTGTTGAATGAGCACCTGACTTGGCCCAGCCGCTGAAGACGAACCACCTGAACTGCCAGAAAGCCCGACGTAACCGCCATCGGCGTAGCCGCGCTTGTTCAGCCGAGTCAGGTATTCCTTCATGCCAGGCTGATCTACCACTTCCTTGCGGATGACCACCTCGCCACCGTGCACGATGCCGGCTGGTTCGAATTTGCCGCCCGGGCCGGTGTAGCCACCCTCATCGAAGCCTTGCCATTTCGACAGGACATCAGACGAGTAGCCGGCGGCAGTGCTACCAGCAGACGCAGCGGCACCACCGCCCCCGCCGAAAGCCGCGCCGAGCGCGCTCCCAGCAATGCTGGAAAAAACATTCGAGGCGGCCGACTGCAAGGCCATCTTCGCGATCATGCGTGCAAAGCTCTTGGCGACATCACCAAAGCTCTGATCCGCACCAAACGCCCAATCGACTGCGGCATCGGTCAGCCCGTCATACAGCGACGTGAAGGCCGACTTCGCCTGGCCAGCAACATCCCGGGCCTGATTGAGGTAGTTGTCGAACGCGGACGACGCACCCAACTGCCAATCGCTGCGGGCCGCGTCTTCGTCCTCGTAGTACTTCGTCTGCATGGCCAGGCGCTGGTCGAGCGCCGACCGTAGGGACTGGGTTTCCTTGTCGTACAGCTCGGTGCTGAACTGGTCCTTGTTGCTCTTGTTGTAGTCGGAGGTCAGCTTGTCCATTTGCGACTGATAGGACTGCTGAATGGCGCGCTGCTCCTGCAAGCGCTTGCGCTGTTCGTCGCCCAAGCCGATCCCGGCCAGGTTGTTGTCGAGGCCCTGCTTGGCGCTGGACAGCTGGCTTTTCAGGTTCTCATCGAACGCCGCCAACTTGCGGCGGGTTTCCAGCCCCTTCTCACGCAGCGTGTTCTCGGTTTCGAGCGCGGCGTTGCGTTTGAGCTGGGCGGTGATCAGTTCCTGGTTGGCCAGCAGTGACTGTTGTTCGGCGGTGAGGGTTTTCTTGCTCTTGATATCGGCGAGCTGCTGCTCCCACTCGACCAGTTTTTTCGCGTTCGTGCCAAGGGTCTGACTCGCCGCGGATTGATCGCCGATCAGCGCGCTCTGCTGCTGAAGCACCGCATACTGCTGTTTCGCCTGGTCGAGCGCCTTGATGCCGGCGTTCTCCTGATACTTCGGCGTCTTGGCGGTTTTCGGATCCTTGTATTTCTCGTTGATGGCGGCGATATCTTTCGCCTGCTGATCAGCGGAGATCAGCAGCGAGTTGTCACCTTTGGCTTTGGCCTGGGTAACCCGACGCTCCACCAGCAACCGATAATCAGCCAGTTCACGCTCACGCTTTACCGAATTGCTCTCGGTTTCCTTGCGGAGCTTGTCCAGCTTGAGCTGGTCATCCAGCGCCGCCTGCTGTTGCTGCTGGGCGTACCCTTTGGCGGAAGCGCGACGATCCTGCTCAGCCTTGAGCAGCAGCTTTTCGGTTTTCTCCCGCTCGAGCGCTTCCGTGCGGAAGCTGTCATCGGGTGTCAGATTGCCGAACGGATCCGCCGGTTTTCCCCTGGCGTTCCGCTTGTTGCGCGAGGCCGCGTTCTCAGCGATCGCGTTCAGCTGCTCGTCGAGTTTGGCGATCTGCTGGTCGAGGGTTTCTTCTCGCCCAACGTTCAGCGCTGCATCCCACGCGCCCTTGGCGGCGCTCTTGACTGCACCCCAGCTCGCCTCGAGGTAGCCGAGGTTCTGCTTGATGGAAGTGGATGTCCGATTCAGACCGTCCTCATAGGTGGCGGTCGCCAACGCGGCCGCTTCCTGAGTCCTGCCCTGCTCCTGCAAAGACTTGATGTTTTCGTACGTGGTCGCCGTCAGGAAGTTCATCGACTCGTTGAGTTTCAGAATCTCCGCGACCGGGTCCTTGGCGATCTTCTCGAAGTTCTCGACCGTTTTACTGGCCGCAATCCCAGTCGCCGATTCGTACTTGATCGCGGCCTCGGCGATGGACTCGAAAGCCGCTACCGGAATACGGGTAGTCGCCGCCAGCTGCGCCAGTACCTCGGACGCCTTGCCGACAGTGCCACTCACACCCGAAACCTGACGCGCCATCGACGCCAGCCCATTGGCAGTGGTACCGGCCGTATTGCCCGTCATCGCCAGCGAGGTATTGAACGCTGTGGCTTCGTCTGAACCCTGCTTGTAAGCCAGGGCCAACACTGCCGCCGCTGCCGCCGCGACCGTAAACGGGTTCACCAGCCCCAGCACGTAGCCACCCAAGGCCTTAGCCGCCGGCACCACGCCGCCGAACATGTCCTTGAGCTGGCCACCCTGCTGGAGGAAAACAGTCAGCGGGTTCTGACCGGCCTGCAACGACACGGCTATGTCGGTGAACTGAGCCGGCACACCGCGCAGGTTGTTTGCGTACTGCTTGGCAGTCTGGCCGTTCTTGGCCATGACGCGGTCGACCTTCTCGACTGCATCCCGCTGTTCCTTCAGCTTGTTGAGGTACAGGGTGAAATCGGCATTGTCGAGCCGCCCAGCCGCACGGTGTTTGCGCAGCTGTTCTTCCATTTTGTCGAGGCGGCCATAGGCCCCGATCACCGGGTCAATCTGGCCGACCAGTTTGTCGAGCTGGCCAGCCTGATAGGCCGCTTCCTTGGTGGCCGACTTCAGCGCACGCTGGGCACGGTCCATGCCCTTCTCAAAGCCGCCGGTGTTGGCCACCAGATCGACCGTCAGTTGGCCAAGTGAATCAACCGCCATAAATCACCTCTTGACCGACTGCAGCAGCCTGAACAGATCCTGCGCAGAGGCTTCCGCCTCTTCCACCACCTCGCCCCGCTTCGGCAAAAAGTCGTCGAACGCGGCCTTACCGCCGTGCAGGTTGTTGAGAATGGTGGCGAGCAGGGCAAAACCCCGCTCGATCTTCAGGCCCAGATTCAGCGTGCCGTTTTGCTCGACATACGCCATCCACGAAAGCGCCTCGTTGTAGCTGAGGTTGGCCTGCGCTTCGGCGACCGTGCGCCCGCCGATGCCATTGAGCGCCAGCTCATGCCAGAACTCTTCGGCGGGCCCTATTTTTTTGGCTGGTCTTCCTTCACCGCGCCGTTGGCTTCGGAAATGGCGTTGAGCAGCACAATGGTCAGCTCGGCCGACAGCGGGCCGTGTCCGGACGATTCGGAACCGAGAACGTCCTCGACAGTGAATACCGGCGTGCCGTCCTTCTTCAGGATGTTGGAGGCGATACGGGCCGCCAGCCGATCGGCACCCTGCCCTTCGTTCTTCCAGCCTTCGGTCAGCTCAACGAACGACTCCTGCCGAACGTAGATCGAGGCCTTCTGAACTTTGCCACCGGCGTGCCAGGTGATGTCCTTCTTCACCGGCGGCGCGACGAATGCGCCGGCCGCCGTCAGTGCTTTGATGCTGAGATCCATGGGGCTTCCTTATGGAGTGATGACTTTCGGAACGAACACCGGATCGCCGGACACCTGGATGCCGACGGTGGACTTCACAACGTCGTTCAGCGCGAAACTGAACGGGAAGCTGTTCATGTAGCCTTCGAAGGTGATCCAGGTACGCGTGGTTGGCAGGTTGAAGTCGACGCCAGCGTCGATCACCGCGGTTGCCGCCGCACCAGTACCAGCGCCGCCGGTGAATGCCACGGTGGGTGCGGTGGTGTAACCGCTGCCCGGGTTGGTAATGGTCAGGCCGGTCACTTCGCCACCAGAAACAGTTGCGGTTGCAGTTGCACCGGTACCGCCACCGCCAGTCAGCGCGACAGTCGGGGCCGTGGTATAGCCGCTGCCAGGGTTGGTGACCGCAAGCGCTGTCACCGAGCCCGGCTGGCTGATGGTTGGCGGAATACCCGTCAGATCGCCATTGCTGCCCATTACGCGGCCGTCAGACCAGCCGATCGCCCACAGCAGCTTGGTTCCGGCGGTCTTCAGTTGGTGCAGGCGAACGTGCGCCGGCGACTGCGGGTCGATGTTCAGGCCGAACGACGCAGAGCCTGGCTCAGCCAGACCGGCCTCATACTCCCGTGCACTGGAGTTCATGCAGGTCGTTTCGATCTGCGCGATGCTGGTGTCGATCCCGTCCAGGGAGGTGAAGCAGCCAACCACCAACAGGGTGTTGTTGGCTGGGTCGATGGCATAGAGGTCCGTGCCTTGGGTCTTGATGGTCAATTTGGTACTCCCCGATTTCCTTCGAAATCACTTGTGAGCGGGCATAAAAAAACCCACCGAAGTGGGTCGTTCTTTCAGGTTCCGCCTACTGGCTCACAAGCCAGGCGACGTCGAAGCCTTTGCGGTAGTTGTGCGTGTCCTTGTCCTTGGCGTCGACGCCAAAACCGGTGATGTACGCGTGCTGCGCGATCGCGTTGCGCATCGTCGTCACAACAGACGCTGCTGTGGACGCCGTATCGGCGTACACATCAACCTGCAGGCCGTAGCGATCGGTATCCGGCACGCCGTTGACGTAGTTGATCGGCGAGCCGCTGACGACTTGCCACACGGCGTACGGTTTGGCTGTTCCCTCCGGCGCTTCGCCGTGCGGGTAAAGCCGCGTCGGGTTGGTGCCGAGCAGCGCAGTGACCGCCGGCGCGGCGGCGCACACCGTGAAAATGGGTGCAGTCATCAGTTCACCCCCAACTTGATCAGCTGGTACTTCGCCGAGCTGAGGAATTCCTTGAACAGCGCCTCGCGGTTGTTGGCCAGGGCCGGTCGAAGAAACGGTTTTGCCCGGTTCTTCTCGGTGCCCAGTTCAACCCACCACCAGTAGAACGTGTTACCGCCCTTCTGACCTCGCTTGCGCATGCGCACGCCCACAGAGATGACCACGGCGCCGACTTCCTCGCCGATCGCCTTGCGCTCGATCATGGCCAGGTTCGCCGGGATGAAATTCGCGGTTTCCGGGTCATCGATCCGCGCTGCGCGGTCTTTCGCATCGAGCAGAACGATGTCCATGGCGTCCTTTGCCGCCGGCAACACCACCTTGCGACGTATTTCCTCGGTCAATCCTTTGAACCTGGCGGACAACTCGTCTGCGCCCTTGAGATTGAACCGGACATAGTCACCCATCGTTCACTCCCGTCTTGGTCAGGATCGTGAGGTATTCCAAACCGGATTCCCTATCAGGCAGAGGCTCGCCTTCGATGCTGTAAACCTTCCCGCGATGAACGATCCGCATGGTTGGCAGCAGACCGGGCCAATGGCGAATCACAAACCTGCAGGTGGCTTGGGATTGCGCAGCTTGGGCCGCAAAAAGATCCTTTGAACTTAACGGTTCAAAATCGGCCGGCACCTTCTGACGGACAGGGCGCCAGCCCGGGATCATTTCCCCATTGCTCGGGTCCTGTACCAGGGCCTTTTCCTGAAAATCGATTCGATGCCGCAAGCGACCTGCTCTCATGGCGTTGTCTCGACTGGTTCAGGGCCTGAGAAGTTGCGGGACGACCACAACAAAGACTCAACCCCAAGAGGCAGCTTTTCGCCCTTGGCGCCGATCTCTACCGCCTCACGATTCGCGAACGAATGCCCAAGGAGCAACAGCAACGCGGACTTGAAAGAGGCAGGAAAATCACCGACCTCAACGAGCTTGTCGTTGTCGCAATACCAGAGCGCCCAAGCCAACGCAGATTCCGCGTAGAGCGTGATCAGGTCATCCTCGTCCTCGAAATCAACGCGCAGGTGCTTCCGCATCAGCTCAATTGAAAGCAGATCGGAAACGGCAATGGTCATTTTTTAGCGCCTGACTTCTTGGTGGGTTCAGTTGTTGGCTCTGGCTCTGGCTCTGGCTCTGGCTTTGGCTCTGGCTCTGGCTCTGGCTCTGGCTCTGGCTCTGGCTCTGGCTCTGGCTCTGGCTCCAGGATTGGACTGGCGTCAACCTCTTCTGCCAAGTCCATACCGATCAATGCTTCGGCCCATTCATCCTTCACATCGCGCACTTCGAATTGGTCAAAATTACCGGCGTGATAGTGCGAAAACTGCCGTAACGCTCGAATCATGGTCATAGCAATCCTCCGGGGCAGTTTCCTGCCCCGGCCCTGTGGTTATGGGGTTGGTACGGTGAAGGCGCCCTTGATGATCGCGGTCGGACGATAATGGGTTACCGCTAGACGCTCCTCGCAGAGGATGGTCAGCATGTTTTTCACGAAGTTGTCGCGGTCCTGGTTGCTGATCTCGATGGTTGCATCCATCCGATCCCAGATCTGCGAAGCCAGGTCGAAGCCGCCCACGGTGAAAGTGCCTTGGGCTTGTGCCTTGGTCGCAACCACTGGCAGACCCCACATCACCTTGGCCGCGAAAGCCGCTGGGCCACCGAAGATGTAACGCCCATCAGCATCTTTCAGCAGTGCGATGGCATGCCAGTCGCGCGGATTGAGGATCAGGCCGGAAGCCTCGAACTCAGATTCGCTGGTCTGGAAGATGGCGTGCGCGATTTGATCGGCACGGGTGTCACCGGTGGCGTTGAGAGCGGTGTCGTAAGCGGTCGCAACCTTGTTCAAGCCGATCAGGTTGTCGCCGGTACCGTCGCCATTGAGCAGTTGACCTTCTTCAACCAGATCCAGGCCAAACAGCAAACGGCCATTCACGTAGGACTCGAGCATCGGCGCATCGTCCATGATCTGGCGCGAAGCCTGGATCCAGTGGGCAATGGTTTTGACGTTTGCAGTTTCCTTGGTGAAGGTCAGTTGCGATTCTGGCTTCAGCGCGCCCTCGGCTACCGGCGCTGCGCTGTTGGTGAACACGTTTTCGCGCACGTACTCGATGGCGTTCGAAGAGGTCCGCCCCTGAGCAAGCAAGTCGCGGATGGTCAGGCGACGCAGGCCCGGCATCAGAATACCCGGGTTCTGCTGTGGTTGAACCAGTGCGCCTGCCGAGGTGCTGCCGGAGCCGAGCGCCTTGCTGAAGCTCTTGACGTCGACCTTGCCAGAAGTTGAACCGTTCCAGTTCTTCTTCAGATCTTCGGCAGCACGTTCGGCGAACGATTTCTTGGCTTCCGGATTATCCAGACCGCCACCAGCCAGCTTCGATTCCAGGTCAAACAGGCGAGTACCTGCGGTTTTCAGTTCTTCCTGAACGGTTTGCAGATCACCCTGCAGTTTTTTGCTGATTTCACCGGTGCTGGTGATCTCTTTCTTTTGCGCATCGAACAGTTCGGTCATGTTCTTCTGCGCGTCTTCGATTGCCTTTTGGATTTGGGCCAATTCGGACATGGTTCAGTTTCCTACAGATGGGAAGGACTTGATGCGCTCGATGAGCGCGTTAATTTCGCCACCTTCGGAATCGCTCCGAACTGCGGACTTGAACCGGGCAATGAGGCCCAGTGCTTGCGACTTCGAAAGACCGGCCGAATCCCTCAGCCAATGCTCGACGTCGCGAATGGTGGTGATCGATTCCAGGCTTTTCATGGATTCGATGGTCGCCTGCTCATTGGCAGGAAAGGTGCAGATGCTGATTTCGCGAAGAGCCTGCACATTCTTGAAGGCGCGACCGGTGTCGATCAGATCGAAATCGTCTTTGAAGACGGTGAACCCGACCGACATTCCTTCGACCGTTTTGTGTTCCATAGCGGCCCGTAGATCAGTCGACACCGACAGACCCGGTGTCAGTTCGCCTCGGGTGAGCAGCCCTTTGCTGTCTTCTTCAAGGTTCAGCCACTTACCGACCGGAAGCTCCCAGGTTCGGTGATTGAAGAACATGCCGACCTGTCGGCTCTGGGTAGCCAGCGCCTTTTTGAAGGCTCCCGGCAGGATGATGTCGCCGTCACTGTCGACCACGCCAAACACACTGGCATAGCCCTCGAACGTGCCGGTCTTTCCTGCGGAGTCGAACTTGATCTCGACCTGATCGAAGGCCAAGGTCTTTTGAATATTGGACATTGGTTAGCTCCAGAAAAACTAAACCCCGCTGGGTGCGGGGTTCGTTTGTCCAAGTTGGGTAAGGGGTACATTCTGCGACTGACATGTCGCGACATCGCCACCAGGCACCGATGGCAGATTGTCCAAGCGCCTAAGTTCGTCACGGGTTCGAAGGCCTTTATCGGCCATAATCCCCATAAATGCCGCTCTCGCGGCCGAATCCCCACGAAGCAATCCATCGAGATTATGCTCGGCGTGAATCCGCCCGACATCGGCGGGTTTCACCAGCCACCGCTGAATGCAGCCTTCCCAAATTTTCAGGTAGGGATCGAGCGTGTATTGAAGGAACCCGATGTTTTGTTGCTCGATTCCCGACCCCCAACTGGTGGTTTTTTCAACATCCCCGACCAGATGCGGCGGAACGCCGAAGAAACGGGCCAGTTCGCCAACCTGAAACTTGCGGGCTGCCATCGTTTCGGCGTCCTGCGGGCTCACACCGATAGCCTGAGTGGTAAAACCGGCCTCCAAGATCCAAAGCCGTTTTTTGACCGGGCCGCCGGCAATCTCCTTGAAGTTTGCCTCTACCTGATCACGCTGGACCTTGCTTAGTGTCTTTCCTTCGCCCGTCATGAGGATCTGGGGAGACTTGGCACCATTCGCGTAGAAGTCACGCTGTTGGTCTTCCATTGCAACAGCTACACCCGCTGTTTTCGCCGCAAACGCGATAGGTGATAGCCCCACCAGACCGTTAAATCCGAACCCTTTTAGGTGGAAAATCTCGGATTGTTTGAAGTCGGCGTACTCGCTATCCCTGCGGTATCGGTAAACGATCCGTTTACCCTCAAGCCTCACGTCCATATTCACCGACATCAGCGGTACCAAGCTGATGATGTCGCCCACACCGTTACGGTCGATCAGCGCATAAGCATTGCCGTAGTAGCAGAGCTGCATGGTCATCGCTACGCGAAAGTCGAACGCGGTCATAAATTGGTTGGGTGCGTAGCGCAGCAAGCGCGCCAACGGGTTATCCAAACCTACTTTCGATCGGTCATCGCCTTTGGTCTCGAAGACGTCCAGCGGCAGGCAGGCCGACACGCTGGAAATCAGGCGAACGCAGGCGAAGACCGTGGATATTTGGAGTGAACGCTCGTCGTTGACGACTGAGTCGCCCACCGTGCCTGAAGCCGACACAGGGCCGGTTTGAGATCCCTGGTTGGGCGATGTCAGCCGTCCTCCGACGAAAAAGCTCGCCAGGCGCGCCCAGAATGGGCTGCGAGTGCGCAGGTCGATGCTGTAATCGGTATCTGCCATTACATGCTCATTGGTCGATTGAGGAAGTCATCAAGGTTCACGGTGTCCACGTGGGCACCCGCTACACCTATCGCCATAAGGAGTGCGGTCATATCGTCGATCTTGTCCGCCGACCGTTTTTTGTCGGGAGCCATGTTCATGTTGTCGTCCCGCCTGGCGATCAGGTTCGATGCACACCAGTTGAGGATCATGTCGCCGCCGTGAGCAAAGGCACCCGCAATGTAAGCGCGCTCGAGCACCTGCATAGCCGGGTGGTAGGACTTAGGCCCCTGGATGAACTCAATCATCGGCAACTCAGCGGCCACCAGACGGTTGACCAGGTCACTGGCGTTCCATTTGTCGTAGGCGATCGCCTGCACGTTGAAACGCGCGCATACCGACTTCACGTCCGCCTCGATCACGGCGTAATCGGTTACATCGCCTTCGGTTTGCTTGAGCAGGCCGGATTCGACCCACGATGCGTACGGAACAGTGCCGCGCTCTGTTCGAAATGCAACCGAACTCTCTGGTGCCCAGCGCCAGCCGTAGGTGTAGAGCACGCCGTCCACGTCCCACACCAATCGAAACGATGTCAGGTCAGTGGTCGAAGCAAGGTCCAGACCGCCCCAGCATGGGTACTGTGAAAGCCAATCAAGGTCGATCTCACCATTGCAGCGCTGCCACTTGTTGAGATCAACCCAACCGTCTGCGGTCGAAGCCGGACGGTTCAAGCGCTTGATGCGAAACTCAGCCATCTTTGATGGCATCTGCTTCGCTTCGACCGCCTCTTTGCGAATCGCCGCCAACAAATGCGGGTTCACATCCATCAGCGGGTTGGCTTTGATCCAACAGCTTTCGTCGAACTCGTCATCGGCCTTGATACCGAGGTTCTTGTCCTCGTCGTCGACGGCGTAGAACACCACCAGATAGTGATCGGCTGTCGTGCCGAACAACCCGGACAGCAACTTCTTCGCGAACATCCGAATTTCTGCCCACGGCCCTGGGTTTGTGTATCCCTCGGTGGTGGTAAACAGCCAAAGCGGGTTGCCTCGGGCGCCGGCTGCAGACTGCAGAACGTTCAGTAGGTCAGCTGTCTTGTGCGCATGAATCTCATCGAGCCCCGTATGCGAGGGGTTCAAGCCGTCCTGAGTGGACGCTTTTGCGTGAATCGGTTTGAAACTCGCACCCGTTTCAGCGCGGCTGATCGATTTTGCCCAAACCTCGAGGCCGAAGTATTCGCGCAGGTCGGCGTTTTTCTCGACCATTCGTTTGGCAGCATTGAAGATGATCGCAGCCTGGCCAAACGTCGTGGCCGCGCTGACGATCTGCGCGCCCTCCTCCGGCTCGCAGCACTCGCAGTACAGAAGGATTGCCGAAGACAGCGTGCTTTTCGCATTCTTCCGCGCTACGGCGAACAGCGCAGAGGTGAATCGGCGGGGATGGAATTTCCCATCCTCACCCCAGCCCTCGGTGTACACCGCTTCGCGCTTGCGGAAGCCGAAAAGCTGCACCACGAAGAAAATATGCGATGGGTGCATGACAATCGTCGGCTTTTCCCACTTGCCCTCTACGTGATGCAGCTTTTCGATGAAGTCGCAGGGGTCATTCGCATGCCAGGGGTCAAAAAGGAAAGGGCAATCCTTCTTTTTGGCCCTTTTCAGGTCATCAAGGAAGCGCTGTGCGGCCTGACGAATCAGCTTTCCGTGCTTTTTACGCTTCTTATCTGCAACCGCAGCCTTGGCGTAGTCGGTCGCGATTTTTACGAAATCACGCATTCCTACCCCAATTTCAAGGTGATTCAGTTATTTGGTGGCTCGCTTTCTGCCGTTACCGGCAAAAACGTTGCCCTTTGATTCAGATCCTCCCGAAGAAACCTTCCGGCGGCTCGCCGGGGTCATGCCGAACTCAGAAAAAAGGGCCTTCAATGCTGTTGTCTCGGCGGCAGTCGCCTCCATGTCGGCCTTGGCTTTTTTCCGAAAACACTGCCATGCGTGGCAAAGCTGCTCAAGCGAATACAGATCGACAACCTGGAGAACCTTGGCGCTCACAAGCTGCCGTCCGAGGCTACGCCACATTTCTGCACCGTCAGCATTGAGGTGCTGAGGCGGGTCGGGAAAATCTTCGATGAGATCAAATTCCGGCGCGTCCTTTTCCTCGCGATCCGGGCGATCAGTACCAGCCAGAACCTTGAGGTGCGGGGCCGTCGGCTTCCGTCCTCTGGTCATTTGTCACCCTTTTATTTTCAAATCCTAATTTTGACGGCGCGAATAAAGCCTTCGGGCGCGGTCGGGAAGCAAAAAGGCCCAGACTTATGACCCACCCCCTGGGGCTGTGACGTGCCACAACGGGGAATTGACGTGCCTCAACCCATCCGAAGCACGCGGTTGACGTGCCTCAGAACCGATCCCGACCGCCTCTGGCGTTGCCGAAGCCACCGTCCTCCGTGGCCGTCTTCCTGCTGTGGTGCGGGCGGCAAAGCCCTTGCCAGTTGGTCCGATCCCAGAACAGAACCATGTCGCCTCGGTGCGGGACGATGTGGTCAACCTCGGTCGCGGCTCCCACTCGCCCTTCCTGCTGGCAGTGGACGCACAGCGGGTGCTTGGCCAGGTAGCCCTTGCTCGCCTGCTGCCAGCGGTAGGTGTAGCCCCGGGAGTTGCTGTTGCCTCGCTGCTGCTCAGGTGTCGAATGCTTGGGCGTGACAGGTGCCGCTGGTTTGTGTCGTTGCGGCCTGACTGGCATGCGCTCTACTCGGTTGGTGGCTCGCTCTTGGCGGGCTGACTGGGTTGCGCTGGCGCGGTCCGTCGCTCGGTCAGGAGGCGGACACGCTCAGCTGCAACCATCAGCCACTTGGCTGCTCGCGCTCGGCGGGCAGTGCATCCGGCACAACTCATACCGGGTCACCCTCGACGACCAGGTCGCGGCCGTCGACGATGAACACCACCGTCAGCCGAACCGGCTCGCCGCGACTGCTTTCCATGTTGGTGCTGACTTGGCAGGGAAGAACCTGACCGTCTTCGGTATGCAGAGCGAAAGGACCTGGGTAGCCAGCGTTCACATGCCGTGGCTCAGGGTCGGATAATGCCGTGACCTCGACGGTCTTCTCGATACGTTTCAGTACCAGCTTCATGGCGTCACCTCGTATGTGAAATCCAGGCGCCCGATAGCAACCGCAGTGCGGTGAGCGTCCCACTCTCCATCAAAGGCGACAGTTCTGGTGTAGGGCGACGTTGCCTTGCCTTTGAAGCGCTCCCAGTGCACGTCCTTACCCTTGAGCGAGAAGACGATGAGAACGTCGCCATCAAAGCTGTCGATAGTGATCTTCACCGGATGATCTCCGTCTTGATGCCGTGATCGGCAACCCACTCAACAAACCGGTCGGATGGCTCATCTCGGCCCAGACAATAGAGCCCTGCTGCGTAGCAGTAGAGGAGCGGCCTTACCCACCAGCGGACCTTAGTCACCAGCGTCACCGTTATCTGTGCCATTACCAACCTCCTACCATCTTGGCGCCCACCGCGACACCGACGATGAACACCAGCACGATCCACAACGAACCCAGGCTCGGCGTCACCGATGCGTTAGGGTTTCGAAGTGGTGGAGGCGCTGGTGGCCGCGCTCCGCGCCATTCAACGGTTGGCGGTGGAAGTTGAATGCGCTGGCACCACTCGCAGATGCCTGGGTGATGGAAGGCCTGCGGAACCGTCTCGGTCTTCACTTGCCCGCACCTGGCGCACTTGAATGTGTGGCCCATGGCGATTCCTCGTCGCGTGTCGCGACACAATTTGCAGATTCGCGAAACGTGTCGCGCCTTACTCGGCCTTGCGGGTTGGTAGCTTGAAGTCCGTCACCCGATCCGCGATGTTGCGGATCTTCTCCACACCCAGGAAGCCAACCCAGCCGCCGGCGAAGGTGGCCATGCTCTGGGGCAGGCCGAAAAAGTCCAGGCCGCTGATGATGGTAAGGGTCAGGCCGCCACAGATGGCGCCTTCCACCAGCATCTGACGACGAGTGCCGCCGCCGTAAGTGATCCGCAAGACGGCCATGGCGCAAGACAGCGCAGCTGCATAGAGGATCGGCGAATGCTGGCTCAACCACGCAAGCGCTATCGCCCATGTGTCTGGTTTGTCTGGCATGTTTGGCATCTCTGTTCCTCCCCGTCAGGGAGTGAAGGAATTGGTTGTTGTCCCGTGATGGGAGCGATGGTTGTTACGGCCGGCGAAAGCGATTCGATTCGAGGACGGTCAGGCGGTGATCAATTGATGCGAGACGGCGATCCAGTGCAAGCCGATCGGCATCGTCGTTACCCTGCTTCGCCACATTGCCCAGTTTGATGTCGCCGATGATGTCGGCCAGCAGATCAAGTACGGCGCTGACACCTTTAGCCTGAGCTCGCTCGAACTCAGATGGCTTTTTGATGGAGAAGCGATCAGCGCTGACCAGGAACTGCGAGGGAAAGCCGAGGCCGATACCGGCCGCCACGTACTGTCCCTGGGAGTTGAGCTGCATCCTCACCGACCACATCGTCGACAGCTTGCAGTCCAGCGCGCCGGCCTTGATGAAAGCCTCGTTCAGGTAGGTCGTCCCATCTACAACGACAAAAGGCTTCGCAGGCTGATCAGCAGTGCCATGTTCCGGATCTGAAGCATCGAGGTTGCCGATACGGATGCGAAGCACACCGTCGTGCGTGAAGGTTGTTACGCCGCCATCGCTCTTGATCTGAATGCCAGCGCCCTTCGACTTCTGGAGGCGATCGGCCAATTCATCTTCTGTTTCAAGGCGCGAGTAACTGAGGAACAGGCGCGGGCTGAACGAGTCATCTCCGTAGCTCGCATCGAATTCCTCAAACTCTGCAGCGTGTCGGTATTCCTCCGGCACCTTTTGCAGCTCGGCCTCCATGAACTGAACCAGGTTGGCGGCGTTCTTGGGCAGGTCGTACCTGCTGTAGCTGGCGACCTCGACCGACACCATCTGGCGTTCGGGCGCCTTGCTCACGCTGCCGATGGTGCATGAGTTGAGTTCGAAATCGCCCTTCACCGGGTCAAATTTCCAGCCGGAGACACCCGGCACATAGTCGTTGCTCTGCATCGAATGCCTCAGAAATGAAAAAGCCCCGACAAATGCCGAGGCTCAATGGGTGGAGATGGCGACCCTGTCAGGTTGCTGTCGTGGCGTTTCCCTCCAGTCCCCACGCTGACTGTTACCCCTGCACGTTTCCGTCGGGCTTTGATCATCTCCAGAAACAACAAAGCCCGACGCAATGGCCGGGCTTTGTCTGTTGTGTCGCGCTTGAAAAGCTGAACACGGTGCCATGAAAACAGGTGTTTATCCGGCAGGAAAGAACTTTTTACGCCGCAAGCCGGATTTCTTCCACGGCGCAATCAATCCACGCAACGCCGGCTTTGATCACTTCCCGGGCTGAACGCTCGGACATTCTCGCCGACTCACCAACCCGGACCATCGTCCACTTCGCACCGAAGTACAGCCAGATGAAATTACCCATCTGCTCGTCACGCTGGGCCAGCTTGGCCACCGCGCGGTCCACCACCAGGGCCACGTCATCCGTGACGCAGTAATTCTTCACGCCGCCTTCTGTGACGTTGTTGTCGCGGATCAGTGCGTACAGCGGTGAAACGTACCGAGGCACCCCCATGCCGTCCATGCGCCACCACCCCCATTGCTCAAGCAAGTATTCGGTGTCGCCCAGCGGCTTATCTGCGTACGTTCGTTTCTTCATGCTGCTTTCCTCGGGTTTGGCTCATCCATGCCGAACAGCTCCCGCAGCAGCTTGTCAGCGATCTTGTTTTTTGCATTGCCTTCAGTGATCCAGCGCCGAGCGAATGCCTCGAAGCCCAGATCAGCGCGGTAGGCATGCCAGTCGGCAATGATGTCCATGAACGCCGCCGAACCGATCCGGCCATTGGCTTTTTCCAGCAGCAGGCGATTGCCCTGTTTCAGGAACTGGCACTCGACCTTCGTCAAACTCTTGCGCGGCAATGCCGCGGTTACGTTACTCATCGTGCGGCACTCCATACGTGCAGAACTTCGTTGGGTTTGGTGTCGGTGCGGGCTTGAATCGAAACGGCACGCGACCATGATCGATATGCCTCGGCGGGAGAGTTGCCAGCACCAGCCCATGGATGCCCGCCACCCAGGCACCAGTAATGCCCGTTGGCAAAGTGGATCGCGACTTTCGGTAACTTCCCGGTAAAACCGACCTTTCTCTGCGCAAGCCACTCAGCCACGGCCGGCCAGATGATGGCCGCCTCGCTTTCGGCGAATTTGGCCTTGTGACCGCTACTCACCTCGGCGAGGCCGTAATCCTCGTTCGCAACCCACATCGTGAAACCGGTCGGAGTGTGCTGGAGCTCATAACCTTTATGGCTCCAGGACCAGTCCTCTGGATAGTCCCGGATCGATGCTGCGATGCGCTGCGCCTCGTTTTTAACCTCCACATTCATTGTTTCGTCAGTTGACGCGCCAGCGCTCTGGGGCAGGCGAACGACGATGTGCCCCGGCGCAGAGGATCTATCGTCCGTCAACCGGTGAAACAGCTTTTGCAGTGCTGTGATCATGCTCTTTTCCCCTTGTACTGGCTGGCGAACGAGCGGCCCATTTCGACCTCCTCGTTACTCGGCTCGCGGTTGCCGGCGAAGTTGACGAACCGGGCGTATTGACCCTGCTGCTGAACGAGACATGAGCCGACCGGTGCGTGCCTGCACTTCGGCATGATCAGCTCGGTGACACCGTTCTGGCCCTCCTCCGAGTCATTGTCGCGGTGAACAAGGATGATGCAGTGGGCATCCGCCTCGATCTGTCCGGAGTCGCGCAGGTCGGAAGCGATTGGCTTCTTGCCTGGGCGCTTCGTCGAGTCGCGGTTGAGTTGCGCCAGCAGGATCACCGGCACCTCCAGCTCCTTGGCGATATTCACGATTCCGGTCGAGATCTTGCCCAGCTCCGAAGTGCGGTTGAACGCCTTGCCATCTGACCCGATCAGTCCGATGTAATCGATCACCACAACGTCAAGGCCGTGGGTGCGCTGCACCTGGCGGGCAATGCTGCGGATGCGCGCCACCGTCAGGCTGGACTTATCGCAAACGAACAGCGGCTTATCGACGATTTTGCTGACGGCCGAGGTCAAGCGCGGCCAGTCATCGTCCTGCAACTGCCCGTCATCGAGCTTTCTCAGATCAATCCCCCCGATGGACGCCAAGGCGCGGTTGCCCAACTCTTCCTCCGGCATCTCCAACGAGAACACCATGCCGACACCGGCACCGCTGCATGCGATGTGCTGGGCTATCTGCAGGCCGAGAGTGGTTTTGCCGCTCCCTGGCAGGCCGGCCACGATGGTGACGGTCTTCTTTCGCAAGCCACGGATGAGCTTGTCCAGATCCACCAGACCGGTCGACAGGCCGGATTGCACAGTGCCGTTGAACTTGGAATCGATGACGTCGACGTTGCGCGCCACCACCTCATCCATGCGCTTGTAGTCCGGCTCTCCCGTTTGTAGGTCGCGCAGATCTGCCATTGCCTGCTGAGCGTTGGCGATGATCTCGGCGACAGGCCGGTTCTCGGTGGCCAGCTCGCGCACTGCGTCTGCTGCGTCCACCAATCGGCGCAACACAGCACGCTCTGTCACAACCTTGGCATAGGCCTTCCAGTTGGCGGTGCTGGGCGTGTTGCGCGCCAGCTCGGCGGCATAAGCCATCGTACGGGTGCCGCTCGGCAAAAACTCGGCGTAGTCATGCAGCGTGACGGGGTCAACAGGGTTCCCTGCCGCGTGGCAGCCGACCATTGCCTGGAACAGTGCGGCATTCTCCGGATCGTGGAAGTCCGCCACCTGTACCTGGCCGGTAATCGAGTCGAAAAGGTTGGAGTCCAGCAACATGGCCCCCAGCAGAGCGTGTTCAGCCTCATCGCTGAACAGTTCGCGATACTCGCTCATGCCGTGGCCCTCATTGAGGACCAGCTGAACCCCACCGCCTGACCGCCGTTCTGGCGGAGGCGATCGAGAGCGCGGTCGCCGATGAACTGGCCCAGGGTATTGGCCGGCAGATTGGACACCACCACGGTCGGGCGCACCAGTTGATACCGGCGATCAATGACTTCGTGCAAAAGGCCGAGTTCGTACTCGCTACCCTTCTGCGCGCCAACCTCGTCGATCACTAACAGGTCGATCCCGGCCAGTTCGTTGATCACGTCGCGCTCGGTGTATTCGGCGCCACGCACCATCGAGCCCTTGGCAATGCGGATGATCTCCGCCGCCGACGTGATAACCGCCGCCGCGCCGAACTTCCGGATCGCCTGCTGGACCATTCCGCTGGCCAGGTGAGTTTTCCCGGTACCGACATTGCCGGACAGGATCAGTGAGCGGCCGGCACGGTAGTTCTCCTCGAACTGGTCGACGTAGGACTGACAAGTCGCCAGGGCGCGTACCTTTTCCAGCACCGCACCAGTGGTGAAGTTGTCCAGGGTGCATCCAGCGAAGCGCGGAGTTATACCCGAGCCGATCAACAGTTCATTCAGCGCCGTAGCCTTGCGGCGGGCCAGTGCCTGCGTGTGAGCCTCGCTGCGGGTGTCGGCGGTATTCATCGCCTCCCACTGGCACCGGCGGCAGGTGCGCACCAGATACGAGCCGTCGAACTGCTCGACCTCGGCGCCGTCGACTGTGCCGTGTACCGGGCACTGAGCCTCGAAGAAGCGAACATCCGGCACGCGGCTGAAGTTAGAAATTGGTTTGGCCATGCGGCACCTCCGGATAAGCGTTTGGTTCGTGTTGCGGCAGGTTGGTGAACGTTGAGGTTTTCCCGGGCGCTGGCTTGAGCTCGTCATGCCAGCGCTCACCGTTGAGCCAGGTGGCGGCGTTTGGAACATAACGACCGCCGTCCTTCGTCCAGTCCTCGGAAACGCAGTGACTACCCAAAGCAGTGATCAGGGACTGGCGCAGTTCCTCGTTCGGTTTCAGCTTCGCCCAGGCCTTGGCAGCGTCCTTGCGAGACTTCTTTTTCGGGTACAGCTTCCAGAACTGTGCAAACCCGTCATCCTCAATCGTGGTGACCATAGGTTTAGGTTCCTTGACTGGTTCATAAGAGTGACTGGTTCTGGGGGCAGCTCCTGCCCCACCCCCTAGGTCACCTCCTGCCCCAGGTGGGTTATCTCCTGCCCCACCCCCTAGGGCAGGATCTGCCCCACCATCCAGCGACAAATGGAAGACGTTCGACTGATTCAACTCACCTTTCCGACGATACTCACGGCGGAGAAAACCAGCCTTCTCCAGCTCGCGGATGTGGAGTTTCACGGTGGATCGGCCGATCTCGCACTGGTCGGCAATGTGTTGGTAGGAAGGCCAGCACTCGCCCTGATCACTGGCGTTGTCAGCCAGCTTGACCAGCACCAGCTTGCGCAGCGGGTTTCCCACCTTCGTTTTCATGGCCTTGACCATCAAATCCATGCTCATGGTCAGATCTCCAGCTCGGCGCAGACGCGACGGATGAAAGCGTCGTAGGACTCAGCCATCACCAACCCCTGATCCTCAAGCGCCTGACGGTAGGCTTTGGCGCTTGAGTACATGACCCAGCGATCACGCTCTGGCAGGCCCTTGAACGCCGCATAGCTCGGCCACGGGCCGGCGATCACCGATACCGGCCCCTTCTCGGCGGTGGTGGTTTGTGGGAGGCGGTTCATTGCACTGTCTCCCATGCAGGTAGCTGAGGCGTTTCAGGTTCCAGCACCAGCGATTCAAGCTGCCTTTGCTGAACCGCCTTCCGAAGCTCATCCGGGTTCATACCGGTCAGCCGGCGCACCAGAACACGGAGCGCCATAGCAGCGTGCGCAGTCTCAAACTTCGCGTCCTGCATGCAGTTCTCGATGCCCTCTTCGTCGAAAAGGATTTCCCGCACCAGGTCGGCACCGATCCACGCCTTGTAGGCGAGCTGGTCGTTCGTGAACCGCTCCATGTACGCCTCGTCGATCACGGCAGGCTCCGTGGTCGAATTCGCTGTTTTCTCAATCATGCGGATTTCCTCTGGCGCAGCTTGAACCGGCCTTGCTGGATGTCGGGATGGGTGGCGCGCTCGGCCGTCTCGAAGGTGCATTCCGCCGCGAACCGGTCGAAGCGGCGAGTGATGTCGGCCGTGGGCCAGATCGGGTAAGGCTGGGCGCCGTCGTCGGAGTGCGCGCTGCGAACCATCGCGAACGGCAGCGGTGCGCCAGCGATATCGCGCATCACGGCGTTGATCACCCAATGCGGAAGGCCGTGGCGGAGGTTGATGCGCTCGCGGATGGTGGTCATGGATTCGAAGCCGGCCGGCCGCGAGTCGAGGTAACGGATTCTCTCGACCTTGGCTACACGGCTTTCGATACCCGCCACCGCCTGCTCGGTCTGATCCTGACGGCGCTCCATGTCCACCAGTAGCTGGGCATTGGCGAGCAGTTGTTCGGCCGGGCTCAACTTCCGCTGATAGCTCCCCGTTTTGCGGATGCTCGGCAGCACGTCGCCCACCACCCACTCTTCGAAGGCCTCGGCCGCCGGCATCTTCGAGCGCATTACGAGTCGATACAGATCACGCTCCGGGATCACCTTCACGTTGCGTACCTGACCCGTCATTTCGACGGGGTAGGTTTTCGTTGCTTTGCAATGGGCGCGAACTGCTTGATCGGTATCGGCATACTCGAGCAGATCGGCGACATCCTTGGCGACGAACCATGGCTCACCCTGTTCATCAGTGATCACGCGGATCTCGGTGCCGCTGAAGCGGAAAGGGGTCAGGCTCATTGAGCACCCCCGGCGTCCCGCGACACGTTTTCGTATTGCAGATTTTGTGGCGCGGTTTCTGACTCGCCCAACTGCTTGAACTGGTCGATGGCGCTGTACACGCCTCCGAATCCGGTATCGCTGAAGTACTTCGCCAGCTCGGCCAAGGCGCCGGCGGACTTTCCACCGTTGTGCAGATGATCGAGGTGGATGGCGCTGCTCAGCGCGCACTGCCATTCGAGCAGATCCTTGGCCGCGAGCAGTTGAAACTCAGCCTCTTGAGCTGCTTCTTGCATCGTTGGAAGCGGGCTGTTCATTTGGCGGCTCCCTGGTGTGGGATGTTCGCCAGTTTGTAAGCGGCTGCAGCGCCAGCGTCGGCCATGGACATCGATAGCAGCGCCAGCGAGTTGATTAGCCACCCGGCGCTCATTGCGAGATCTTTGTTCAGCTCGTTGTGGTTTGCGGCGTGAGCAATGAGCTCGCCGATGGCAGCGACCCCGTGGAGCGTGCTGATTTGGAAGTTGTCATTCGTGTTCTCGATAGCCTGCAACCGCTCTACTTGGTCATGTGTGAGCAGAGCGTTTTTAGCGGAGCAGGCCGGGAATTCGCGTTCGACATCGACCAGCAATTGATTCCACATTGGAGCTTTCATTGGTGAACCTCCGCAGCTTCGATGCCCTTCTGGACAGACCAAACCAGCGCGCTGACCGTCTCGGCGAGGAACCCGAGCGCGGCCATGCCGTCGCAGTAAGCGAGTTCGCCCATGTTCAGGCTGTCATGCATGTGGCGGCAGATCTGACCAAGACCAGATGACAAGACCTTTGCGGTTTGCAAGGCGTCCTCGGCGCTCGCACCAGGCGAAACGTTCAGCAACTGAATGCCCCGGTTATCGATCGGGGTATCGCAGAAGCCGACATGGGCCGTAAGCAAACCTTGCGACGTCGGCGGATTGGTGCTATTTTTCGGGTGCATGGATTCGTCCTCCAACAGACGAAGAAGTACTGAAGCACTTGTCCAACCAAGTGCTGGTTAAAGAAGCCCGCCTCCAACAGCGGGCTTTTTTGCGTCTGGCGTTTAGGTTTCCCCATCATCCACGACACAAAAATAATGCAACCCCCTCCCCTGAGAGGGTTGTCACCTACCCGGGTCGGGCTGGCGGAATAGTTGTTCGAGCGCGCATATCACATCTCCAAAAATTGCAACTCATGCCTAAACAGTGGGAAGGCAGGGGTCCGCTTTAACGATTAAAAATTGGCGAAAAGGCAACAACGTCGCCATTACGACTTAACCCGTCGCAATAAATGAAAATCCTCGATAAATTCGAGCCCGCGCATTGCGCGGATCATGTTTGCGCATGCGAGATCTTTTGATTCAGTGGCTACTTTCCAGTGGCGGCAGAGCTCGACGGTCTGCGAGATCACAGTAAGGCTACCGATTCAGTACTGGACGGATGAACAGAGGGATCGACCGTCTGACGAGAACCCTCTTTTTCGGCCATCATTTGGCTCAAGGTTGGCGATGCCTCTGGGTATAGATCTGGGCGTAACTGATGGCGAGAGACACCAGTTGCTTCCTCGATTTTGAGGACGTGCTTCGCCGGAACGCTTCCGGTTGAGCACATCCATTGAACGTTTTGCGGGGTGCAACCAAGTGCTCTTGCCAGAGCCGTTTGACCTCCGATGGCCTTGGTTGCGGATGCCATTGCATCAATACTCATTGCCTGCCCCTGCGGACTTATGACGATGCAGACAGACTACAGTCGAGAATTTCATTTTACAAATGGTATTTGCAATGACGCCTACAAGAGCTGACTGTATTCTCAGGCCTATGAAATCAATCTCAGAAATCATTGCCGAGAGCCGAAAAAGCGTCGGGCTCAATCAGTCAGAGCTGGCTCGTCGGTTAAATATCACCCCCCAATCTGTTCAAGCTTGGGAGTCTGGGAGGGCAACGCCGAGGCCGGCCATGCTGAGCCCGCTGGCGCACGCACTGAGCATCGAGCCTGCCACGCTGATTGGTGCCGTCCTGAATACTGCGCCTGGTGATATGCGAGAAAAAACGCTCCATCTAATCCGACAAGCCTACGACGACCGCAAGGCCGAACTGGATGCGGATCTTGGTGGACAGATTTCAGTTTGGGATGAAGAAACCCCACTGAATGACGATGAGGTATATGTCCCATACCTCAAGGAGGTAGAGCTTTCGGCGGGATCAGGCAGGTTTGCCATTGAGGAAAGCGGCATTTCGCAGCTGCGATTTTTCAAGAGAGATCTGCGGCACAACGGAGTGCAGTTCAACAACGCGCGATGCGTGACCGTTACGGGCAACAGCATGTTTCCCGTCCTGCGCGACGGAGCCACAGTTGGCGTGAACGTCGGAAAGACCTCTCTGAGTGACGTAGTTGATGGCGAAATGTATGCCATCAACCACAATGGACAGTTGCGCATAAAGCAGATGTTTCGAACTCCAATTGGTATCAAGCTGCGCAGCTTCAACCGTGACGAGCATCCGGATGAGGAGTACACGTTTCAGCAGATCCAGGATCAGCAGATATCCATCGTAGGTCATGTTTTTTGGTGGGGCATGTTCTCAAAATGAAAAAAGGGCTGCCTTGTGCGGCCCTTAATTTTCATCAAAATTACAAATAGAATTTGCAATCTACAAAATACGGATGTAATTTTACTCCATCGAATCCCGCATGGAGCAACAATCATGACCATCACCGCCAACAACATCACCGGCCACTTAGGCATGGGCCTCGCTCCTCGTGAGCTGGAGGTAACTGTGCTGGCGGCCAGCGACCTGACTATCAAGCAGATCGGTCGCGAAATGGGCATCAGCCCTCGCACAGTGGAGAAGCGCCTCGAAGATGCGCGCTTCAAACTCGGCGCCAAGACCATGCGCGGCCTAGTAATGGAAGCTTTCCGCCGCGGCCTGATCGCTATTGCAGCGACGCCACCGGCACTCCCTGACCCAAAGCATCAAGCGACCGAGCACGACGGCGTGTTCATCGCGTGATCAGCGGCGTGCGCCTGTGCGCGGGCGCAGTCCGGTGATCAGCGAAGCCTGACCCATTCCTGAAAAGATTTTCGCGAAAGCCAACAACGCGGCCGGGATTCGCTCGGCCTGTAAAAAGCTCCACTCCAACCCACGAAGAGGATTCACCCATGTTCGGTATCGGAAAGAAACTGTTCGGCGCACAGCGCGCTGTGAAGAAGCTGGAAAACCGCGACCTGATGCAGGCCATCGTTGGTGGCTGTCTGCTGGTGGCTGCGGCTGATGGCGAGATCAGCAAGAACGAATCCGCGCAGATCGATATCCAGATCCGCGCCAACAAGAACCTGGAGCACTTCGGTCCGGAGATCACCAGCACGGTGAACCTCTACACCGAGCAGCTGCAGGCGTCTTTCCGCATCGGCCGCATGACGATTTTGCGCGAGATCCGCGACATCAAAAACAACCCGGCCGACGCCGAGGAAGTGTTCGTAAACATGCTGGCGGTTGCCGAGGGTGACGGCGAGATCAGCGCGTCGGAAATGAAGGTGCTGGCCGAGGTCGGTACTGAGCTGGGTCTGCGCCTGAAAGACTTCGGTATCGACGCGTGAGCAGTTACCTGAAACGCGGCCTGATTGTCGCCGCAGTGATCGCGTTGGCTTACGTGATCGGCGCCAGCCTGGTCGACCGCGGCATCTGCTCCTACTACGGATTGCAGACCGACCGACAAGTCCGCTATGCCGCCTTCGTTGGCTGCATGGTTCAGACACCGGCCGGATGGGTCCCGCGCAGCGAGTTACGAGTCGTCCAGTAGCGTTTCACTGAAGCGCCCTTTCAACCGAGGGCGCTTTGGGAAGCAAGCCCAACCCAGGAGATCGAGCATGCTTATCCTCACCCGCAACCCCGGCGAAACCATCCGCATCGGCAACGACATCAGCGTCACCCTTCTCGGCGTCAACGGCAAACAGTCACGCATCGGTATCACAGCGCCAGCGGCGATCGCCGTGCACCGCGAGGAGATCCACCAGCGAATTCAGGCTGGCGCTCAAACGACTGCAATGAGTGAGCAGTTCATCGAAGACCACCTTGGCAAAGAGCCAAGCGAATCGCATTCGGTGCACATCGATGATCGCGTGAAGATGATCGGCGCCGAGCCGGCTTTCATGACCGTCGTCTTCAAGCTGCCGAGCCTGAACGATGCCCGGACCCTGATAGCGCACCTGCCATATGGGAAGAAGGCGCTCGGTACCGAAGCTGAGGTATTCGGTTACTCGGCTGGCAATCTCATGGAGGACGCCCCATGCGCCTGATTATCATCACCGCCCTTCTACTGATCGCCGGCCAAGCCAGCGCCAGCGAGCAGGTCATCAGCGTCCAGCACGACAGCGCTCGCGGCGTTACCTGCTGGATCCTGAACAACACCGGCATCAGCTGCCTGCCGGACAGTTCGCTCCCACAGGTAAATGTGACGCCCAGTCACAATAAGAACGCGCCAACACCAGCCAATGCGTCGGACACGCCCCCGCAGATCGAGAGGTTCCAGTTATGAGCACTTTCCCCCAGGGAACGCATCTGCACCTGCAGAGCGATCTGGAAAAGCTCGGCGAGCGCCTGATCCGGTTCGGTCAGGCGCTCAAAAGCCCAGACACAACCGTCGGCCAGTTGAGCAAACTCGCTGGCTCCTGCGGTATCAAATTGAAACTGCGCGCCGTGGCGGATTCGGAGGAGCGCGATGATGAGTAGAACCCAAGCAGTCTCCCCCGCCGCCCTTCCCGCCATCGGCCAGCCGTTCGCCGGCGGCTTCTACGCTGGGCGTCTGTTCTTCGACGGTGTTGAGCACGCGCTCATCGACGCCGGCCGCGAATTCGAGCAGCCAGCGCAATGGTGGGATCGTTCAGGCCCGCGGCTGAACGTCCGAGGCAGCAAGTCCTATCACGACGGGCTGGCCAACACCCGGGCAATGGCTGAGGCCGGAAGCGCGATCGCGCAGAACGTGCTGGCCATGTCGATCCGTGACCACAGGGGCTGGCACATCCCGGCCATCGAGGAGCTGCAGGTGATGCGCGCCAACCTGTTGCAGTTGGAGCCTTGGGGCAAGCACTGGCCTGCGGATGGTGCTGGCGGGCCTGCTCAGGCATTCGCACTGCGCGAATACTGGTCAAGTACTCAGAAGTCATCCGCCGGCAGCGCCTGGTGCCTTCACATGCTGCCCTGGTGTACGCCGGACACGAACTGGACGAGCAAGGAAAAGGCAGTTCGCCCGGTGCGCACACTTCCGATCAAGGCCGATGCATTCGTTCACGAACCGTCGAGCGACGCACCGCTGACCGAGGCAGATCTGCGTGGCCTGGCCAACGCCGAAGCGGTCGCCAGCGTGATCGAGCGCTTCGTGAATGAGGACGCAGGCAAGTTCTACGGACGCACTGACGCGCTGGTGGAAGAGCTTGCAGCAATTGCAGGAGGTCGCCAATGAGCGGGTTACAGAGATTCGGAGTCAACACTGCGGGCCGGGACTTCGCTGTCGGTGACGTGCACGGCCACTTCACACGCCTGCATAAGGCGCTGGACGCGGCGGGCTTCAATCCTGCCATTGACCGGCTGTTCAGCGTTGGGGATCTGGTGGATCGCGGGCCTGAGTCTGCTGAGGTCGACACCTGGCTGGCCAAACCATGGTTTCACGCCGTGCGCGGGAATCACGAGCAGATGGCAATCGACGCATATCGATTCGATCCCGATGGCCGCGTCGGTGACCAGCACCTGGCCAACGGTGGCGCCTGGATTTATGTCAGATCGTCTGTAGAACAAGTCTGCTACGTCCAGATCCTTGCCGACCTGCCGCTGATCATTGAGGTCGAGACGCCCCAAGGATTGGTCGGCATCGTTCACGCCGACTGCCCGTTACCGTCTTGGCAGATGCTTCAGGCCTGGGCCAATGGCGATATGCCGGGGCTGCGCAACGTTGAGCAGGCTGTGCAGTGGTCCCGCAGCAGGATCACTCAAGACCAGGCCCACGGTGTTGATGGGGTGCGCGCGGTGGTAGTGGGGCATACACCAGTTCGGCGCCCGGTGATCCTCGGCAACGTGTACCACATCGACACCGGCGGTTGGATGGATGGGCACTTCACTCTGCTGAACCTGCATACGCTCGAAACCATTCCGCCCACAGATCCAAAGTTGAAATGGGACTGGGATCAAAACGATGACGCGACACAAATCGCGAATGATGAAAACGTGTCGCGACACGTAGGAGGTGATTGATGGGGGCTGCTGAAAAATTGCCCGAAGGGGACGGCCACGACAAGGTGACTGAAAAGCGGATGGCGGAGCTGGTGGGCACCACAGCGAAGGCGCTGCAGCGAAAGAGAGAGCGGAAGATCATCCCGCAAGGAGTCTGGTCGAAAATCGACGGCCGAATCATGTACAGCAAAAGGAGGTACGACGAATGGATCGAAAGTCTGTGGACTTGCCAACAGGGGTTGAGTTTGTCGGACCATCAATCCGTATTCGCTTCTCCTGGAACAAGAAGCGGTGCTGTGAAACGCTCCCCTTCCCTCAAACCGCGAAAGGAATCGCCGCAGCGGCAAGCCTTCGTGCTCAGGTAAAGCAACTGGACAAGCTCGGTGCGCTGACCCCGCAGAAGTACGCCGAGCTGTTCCCGGGCACGCGCAGCGCAGAAGTGCAGACTATGCCGATTTTCTTCGACTACGCCCAGGACTGGCTCGACAGCCTCCAGATCGTCGAAAGCACGCGCAAAAACTACCGATCCACCCTGCAAAACTACTGGGTGCCCTACCTCGCGGCCAAGCCGCTGGACAAGATCACACCCGTGATCTTGCGCAAGGTCGTGAACGACATCCAGTGGACGTCCCCCGTCCGGCGCAAGGATGCAATTAGGCTGATGACCACCATCTTCACCCAGGCCGTGCGTGATGAGCTGATCCACCGCAATCCTGCCAGTTCGATCCCGCCAACCCGCGTGACGAAGCGTGAAATCGATCCCTTCGCGCGCGCCGAGGCAGACCTGATCATCGCCAAGCTGTACGAACTGACGAGCGGCCTGCAACAGATTTACGCGATCTTCTTCGAGTTCTCGTTCTACACCGGAATGCGCCCGGGAGAGGCGATGGCGCTGCGCTGGGAAGAGATCGACATGCGCAAGAAGACTGCAAAAGTTTGCCGTATTCGCATCTATGGAAAGATCCAGGAGCGAACTAAGACAAAGCGATCCCGCGAAGTTTTATTGAACGATCGCGCAATCAGGGCGCTCGAAAAAGCCAGGCCACTCACAGCGGCGCGTTCGGATTATGTGTTCGCGCCGGAAGGATCGGGAGATAAATCAGAGTTGTATATCCGATCCGAGACTGGTCCCAAACGCTACTGGCTGAGCGCGCTGCGAAAGTTAGGTATTCGGCATCGCAGGATGTATGACACGCGCCACACGTACGCAACGATGTGTCTGATGTCGGGGATGAATCCAGCGTTCATCGCCGCACAACTCGGACACAGCGTTCAGGTACTGCTCTCCACCTATGCCAAGTGGATCAGCTCGCCGAGTGACTGGGCGGAGCTTGAGAAGCTGGATCGATTGGAAAGTGGTACAAAACCGGTACGGGAAAATCACCAGTAGCGACATGAACGCCGAAATACAAAGGGTTTACGGTACATGTGCGGATTAGCTGGCGAGTTACGTTTTGATCAACAACCTGCAGACCTTGCAGCCATCGAGCGAATCACCCATCACCTGGCGCCTCGCGGCCCCGACGCATGGGGCTTTCATGCCCAGGGGCCGATTGCCCTGGGCCATCGACGCCTGAAAATCATGGACCTGTCGGACGGCTCGGCGCAGCCGATGATCGACAGCCAACTGGGCCTGTCCCTGGCCTTCAACGGCGCGATCTACAACTTCCCGGAACTGCGCGCCGAACTCGAAGCGCTGGGTTATGCGTTCTACTCCGGCGGCGACACCGAAGTGCTGCTCAAGGGTTATCACGCCTGGGGCGAAGCGCTGCTGCCGAAACTCAACGGCATGTTTGCCTTCGCCATCTGGGAGCGCGACACCCAGCGCCTGTTCGTCGCCCGTGACCGTCTCGGCGTGAAGCCGCTGTACCTGTCGCGTACCGGCCAGCGCCTGCGTTTTGCCTCAGCCCTGCCGGCGCTGCTCAAGGGCGGTGACATCAATCCGATCCTCGATCCGGTGGCGCTCAACCACTACCTTAACTTCCACGCCGTGGTGCCTGCGCCGCGCACCTTGCTGGCGGGCATCGAAAAGCTGCCGCCAGCGAGCTGGATGCGCATTGACGCGGACGGCACCACCGAGCAGAAAACCTGGTGGACCCTGCCCTACGGCCCACACGACGACGAGAAAAATCTGACCCTGGAAGACTGGCGTGACCGCGTGCTCGATAGCACCCGCGAAGCCGTGGCGATCCGCCAACGGGCGGCGGTGGATGTCGGCGTGCTGCTTTCCGGTGGTGTCGATTCGAGCATGCTCGTCGGGCTGCTGCGTGAAGTCGGCGTTGAAAACCTCTCGACCTTTTCCATCGGTTTCCAGGATGCCGGTGGCGAGCGCGGTGACGAGTTCCAGTATTCCGACCTGATCGCCAGGCACTACGGCACCCAGCATCACCAACTGCGCATCGACGAAAGAGAAATCATCGAACAACTGCCCGCCGCATTCCGCGCCATGAGCGAGCCGATGGTCAGCCACGACTGCATCGCCTTCTATCTGCTGTCCCGCGAAGTGGCCAAGCATTGCAAGGTGGTGCAGAGCGGCCAGGGTGCCGACGAGCTGTTCGCCGGTTATCACTGGTATCCGCAGGTGGACGGCGCGGCCGATCCGTATGCGGCCTATCGCGAGGCGTTTTTCGACCGCAGCTACGACGATTACGCCGCCACGGTGCAGCCGAAATGGCTGACCGCCAATGACGCTGCCGGTGACTTCGTGAAGGAACATTTCGCACAGCCCGGCGCCGATGCGGCGGTCGACAAGGCCCTGCGTCTGGACAGCACGGTGATGCTGGTGGACGACCCGGTCAAACGCGTCGACAACATGACCATGGCCTGGGGCCTGGAAGCACGCACACCGTTTCTCGACTATCGCCTGGTGGAGTTGTCGGCCCGTGTTCCCGGCAAATTCAAATTGCCGGACGGCGGCAAGCAGGTGTTGAAAGAAGCCGCGCGACTGGTGATTCCGAGCGAAGTGATTGACCGCAAGAAAGGTTACTTCCCGGTGCCGGGTCTCAAGCATTTACAAGGCGATACCCTGAACTGGGTGCGCGAACTGCTGCTCGATCCGAGTCAGGATCGCGGCCTGTTCAACCCCGCCATGCTCGACAAACTGCTGACCGATCCACAAGGTCAGTTGACCCCGTTGCGCGGCTCCAAGCTGTGGCAACTGGCGGCCCTGAACCTGTGGCTCAGCGAACAAGGAATCTGATCGATGAAACCTCACGCCACGGCTTACAGCCAACGGCTGCTGCGCGGTCAGACGCCATCTTACGAACGCTTGCAGGCGCGTCTGGCCGAGGACGGCAGCGAGCCGGCTGCCGAGCCGATTGCGGTGCATTGCGGCTGGGGCCGGTTGCTGATCGGCCACACTTTTCCCGATCCGGCCAGCCTGGCCCGGGAGCTGCTCAACGAACAGCCGGGCGAGCGCGACATTGCCTTGTACGTTGCCGCGCCGCAGCAGATTCTTGGCCTGGAACCGACCCAACTGTTTCTCGATCCGTCCGACACCCTGCGCTTGTGGTTCAGCGATTATCGTCAGGCGACTCGCGTGTTTCGTGGTTTCCGCATTCGCCGCGCGCAAAGTGACGCGGACTGGCAGGCGATCAACCAGCTGTATCAGGCGCGTGGCATGTTGCCGATCGACGCCACCCTGCTCACCCCGCATCATCAGGGCGGCCCGGTGTACTGGCTGGCGGAAGACGACGACAGCGGCGCGGTGATCGGCAGCGTCATGGGCCTCAATCACCAGAAGGCTTACAACGACCCGGAAAACGGCAGCAGCCTGTGGTGCCTGGCGGTCGATCCGCAGTGTTCGCGCCCAGGTGTCGGCGAAGTGCTGGTGCGTCATCTGATCGAACACTTCATGAGCCGGGGCTTGAGCTATCTCGATCTGTCGGTGCTGCATGACAACCGTCTGGCGAAAAACCTCTACGCCAAACTCGGTTTTCGCAACCTGCCGACCTTCGCCATCAAGCGCAAGAACGGCATCAATCAGCCGCTGTTCCTCGGGCCGGGGCCGGAGGCGCAGTTCAACCCTTATGCGCGGATCATCGTCGAGGAAGCTCATCGGCGCGGCATCGACGTGCAAGTGGATGACGCCGACGCCGGGCTGTTCACCCTCAGTCACGGCGGGCGTCGGGTGCGTTGCCGCGAATCCCTGAGCGACCTGACCAGCGCCATCAGCATGAACCTGTGCCAGGACAAGAGCCTGACCCATAACGTGCTCAAAGCCGCCGGGTTGAATGTGCCGTCACAGCAATTGGCGGGGAATGCGGACGACAATCTGGCGTTTCTCGACGAGTACCAGCGAGTCGTCGTCAAACCGCTGGATGGCGAGCAAGGCCAGGGTGTGGCTGTCGACCTGCAGACTATCGAAGACGTGCAGCAGGCCATCGAAGCAGCCAGGCAGTTCGACACCCGCGTGCTGCTCGAAAGCTTCCACGAAGGCTTCGACCTGCGGATTCTGGTGATTGGGTTCGAGGTGGTTGCAGCGGCGATCCGCCGGCCGGCGGAAGTGGTCGGCGACGGTCATCATTCCATCGGCGCGCTGATCGAAGCCCAGAGTCGGCGCCGGCAAGCGGCCACCAGCGGCGAAAGCAAAATCCCGCTGGATCACGAAACCCAGCGCACTCTGCACGCGGCAGGTTACGACTACAGCAGCATCCTGCCGGCGGGAGAGCATCTGTTCGTGCGGCGCACGGCGAACCTGCACACCGGCGGCACGCTGGAAGACGTCACGGCAATTCTGCACCCGACCCTGGCCGACGCTGCCGTGCGCGCGGCCCGGGCGCTGGAGATCCCGATGGTCGGCCTCGACCTGATGGTGCAGGCGGCGGATCAACCGGCATACGTGTTCATCGAAGCCAACGAACGGGCGGGTCTTGCCAACCACGAGCCGCAACCGACGGCCGAGCGGTTTGTCGATCTGTTGTTTCCGCACAGTCAGCCGGCCGTTTGATCTCTCTTCAGCGTCATTCCCGCGTTCAACGCGCGAATGACGCCCCGCAACAGGAGTTTCCATGACCACCCAAATTCCCGAACCGGATCTGAACTACCTGCAGAAAGTCCTGCTGGAAATGCTCGCCATTCCCAGCCCCACCGGGTTCACCGACACCATCGTGCGCTACGTCGCCGAGCGTCTGGAGGAACTTGGCATTCCCTTCGAGATGACCCGTCGCGGCACGATCCGCGCCACCCTCAAGGGCAAGAAAAACAGCCCCGACCGTGCGGTCTCGGCGCACCTGGACACCATCGGCGCCGCCGTGCGCGCGGTGAAAGACAACGGGCGCCTGACCCTGGCGCCGGTGGGCTGCTGGTCGAGCCGATTCGCCGAGGGTAGCCGCGTCAGCCTGTTCACCGACAACGGTGTGATTCGCGGCAGCGTGTTGCCACTGATGGCGTCCGGGCATGCCTTCAATACGGCCGTGGACGAGATGCCGATCAGCTGGGATCACGTCGAGCTGCGCCTGGACGCCTACTGCGCGACCCGTGCCGATTGCGATTCGCTGGGCATCAGTGTCGGTGATGTGGTGGCCTTCGATCCTTTGCCCGAGTTCACCGAAAGCGGCCACATCAGCGCTCGTCATCTGGACGACAAGGCCGGTGTCGCCGCGCTGCTGGCAGCGCTGAAAGCCATCGTCGACAGCGGTCAGGAGTTGATGATCGATTGCCACCCGCTGTTCACCATCACCGAGGAAACCGGCAGCGGCGCGGCGGCGGCGTTGCCGTGGGACGTCAGCGAGTTCGTCGGCATCGACATCGCCCCGGTCGCGCCGGGCCAGCATTCCAGCGAACATGCGGTGAGCGTGGCGATGCAGGATTCCGGCGGGCCGTACGACTATCACCTGTCGCGACACTTGTTGCGTCTGGCGGGTGAGCACGAACTGCCGGTGCGCCGCGACCTGTTCCGCTATTACTTCAGCGATGCCCATTCGGCCGTCACCGCCGGTCACGACATCCGCACCGCCCTGCTCGCCTTCGGTTGCGACGCGACCCACGGCTACGAACGCACGCACATCGACAGCCTCGCAGCGCTCAGTCGTTTGCTCGGGGCGTACATTCTGAGTCCGCCGGTATTTGCCAGCGATGCGCAACCGGCCACCGGGTCACTGGATCGGTTCAGTCATCAGATCGAACACGAAACGCAGATGGAGAGCGACACCCGTGTGCCGTCGGTGGACAGCCTGGTGGGGCAACGCTCGGACAGTTGAGTCTGGCCCTCGGCGATCATTCGCCGTAGCATCCCGACATTGATTTAGCCGAGGTGCCCATGCTGATTCCCTACGACGCACTCGAAGTCGACACCCTCACCCGCCTGATCGAGGATTTCGTCACCCGCGACGGTACCGACAACGGTGACGACACGCCGCTGGAAACCCGCGTGTTGCGGGTGCGCCAGGCGCTGACCAAAGGCCAGGCGATGATCGTTTTCGATCCGGAAAGCGAGCAATGCCAATTAATGCTCAAGCACGACGTGCCCAAGCACCTGTTCGACTGAAAACGGTCAGCGGCCCTTGCCGCCGGCCTGTTTGCGCTGAATCCGTTCGTAGACCTCGGCACGGTGCACTTCGACCTGCTCCGGGGCCTCGACGCCGAACCGCACGCTGGAGCCGTTGACCGCCAGAACACGCAGGGTGATGTTGTCACCGATGGAAATCAATTCACCGACAACACGGCTGAGTACAAGCATGGGGGGTGTCCTTTCAAGGTTTTCGAGCCTTGAAGATGCGCGGCTTTCGGACGCCCTACAATGTGCGCCGGGCAAATCAGTCATCCCCTACACGCACAAACACGCAAGCCTTCGGACGCATCCTACAAATCAGCATTTCAACTGGCCGAAAACCGCGGACCGAACAGAATCACGCTCGCCCCTATTACACACAACGCAACGCCGATCCAGTCCGAGCCCAGCGGGCGGATGCGTTCGACCACCGCCAGCCAGCCAATCGAAGCAATGATGTAGATGCCACCGTACGCCGCATAGGCGCGCCCGGCATAGGTCGCTTCGATGCGCGTCAACAGCAGCGCAAACAGAGTCAGACTTATCAGCGCCGGGATCACCCACAAGGCGCTCTTGCCCTGGCGCAACCACATCCAGAACGCGAAACAACCGGCGATTTCGAACAGCGCGGCAAGGAAGAACCACAGGTAATTGAGCATGCAGGACATCTCGTCAGGGTGACTGTTGCGGCCACCCTAACGATGCGGCAAACCCTGGGCAAGTTCAGCCGTTGTTTTGTTTGGCCTTGGCGCGCATCTTTTCGGCCATCGCGGTCATTTCGTTGTACAGCAATTGCGGGTTCTTCTGTTTGAGCGCCCAGGCCATGCGCCCTTGTTCGTGGGGCAGGATCATGAACTCACCGGCAGCCACTTGCTTGTAGATGTAATCGGCAATATCGCTGGCGGTGATGGGCGAACTTTCCAGCAACTTGCCGACCTGGGCTTTCATCGCCGGCGTCGGGCCACGGAAAGAATCCAGCAGATTGGTCTGGAAGAACGACGGGCAGACCACATGAACCCCGACTTCCTGTTGGGCCAGTTCGATCAACAGGCTTTCCGACAGCGCCACTACCCCGGCCTTGGCCACGTTGTAGTTGCTCATCGCCGGGCCCTGCATCAACGCGGCCATCGAGGCGATGTTGATGATCTTGCCCTTGCTCTGTTCCAGCAGCGGCAGGAACGCCTTGCAGCCCTTGACCACGCCCATCAGGTTGATCGCGATCTGCCAGTCCCAGTCCTCCAACGACAGTTCGCTGAAGAACCCGCCCGAGGCCACACCGGCGTTGTTGACGATGATGTCGATGCCGCCAAGTTTCACTTCGCAGGCCTGGGCAAACGCGGTCAGCTGGCTGTAATCACGCACATCGCAGCGCTGGATGAAGCCGTCGCCGCCGGCCTCGCGAACGAGTTTCAGGGTCTCTTGCAAACCGGGCTCGCTGACGTCGGACAAGGCCAGTTGCCAGCCTTCACGCGCCCAGCGCAGCGCGATTTCGCGACCCAGGCCTGAGCCCGCGCCAGTGATCATCATGCGATTTTGCATAGCAGACAGCCTTGTTGTTCCGGGGAAGATGCGCGGAGTGTAGCGAAGGATCCGCAGCGACCCACGCTCCATCAGATTGCTGAATGGCGAGGGCAAACCGCGACAGCAAACGAAATAAGCGCGCGAGCCAAATACCTTAAAAAAACATTGAATCTTCTTTCATGCGCACCAGTCGGAATTTGTAAGCCGTCTGGATTTAGTTCAACTTCCAGCCGCCCTTGAACACCAAGACTTCACAGACACTATCAACAAGGAAATAGACATGGGCACAATTCTCATCATTATCCTGATCCTGTTGCTGATCGGTGGTCTGCCGGTCTTCCCGCACTCCAGAAGTTGGGGTTATGGCCCTTCGGGCATTATCGGTGTGGTGCTGGTGGTACTGTTGGTGCTGTTGTTGCTCGGTCGGATATGACTGTTTGACCGAAAAAAAAGAGGCCCTTTTAAAGGGCCTCTTTTTTATGGTGCCGAATGATCAGTCCGGCTTGCCGTTAATCACACCGGCGGTGTTGTCGATCAGGCTCTTGGTGGCCGTTTGCAGGAACGCTTCGAGCTTGAGTTTCAGCTCGGCCGTGCGCGGTGCATCCGGTACCACTTCGGCGTGCGGGTTGGCGCCCAGCTCGTATTGATAGATCTTCGGTGCCATTTCCTTCTCTTTCGGCAGCACCAGGATCTGGTCGGCGGTGACGATCGCGGTGGTCTGCTCACTGCCCGACGGCTTGATCACACCGAAACCGGTGTCACCCTGCGGCAGGTTCAGCAGATCGCGGCCCCAGCACTGATGGCGCACTTCGCCACCGAGGCGACCCATGATGGTCGGCACGATGTCAATCTGGGTGCCCACGGTGTGGTCGCGGGTACCGAATTTTTCCTGGATGCCCGGTGCGATCATCAGCATCGGCACGTTAAAGCGGCCCAGGTCCATTTCGGTGATCTGGCGCTCGTTGCCGAAGCCGTGGTCGCCGACGATGACGAACAGGGTTTCCTTGAAGTACGGCTCCTTGCGGGCCTTCTCGAAGAACTGGCCCAGCGCCCAGTCCGCGTAACGCATGGCGGTCAGGTGTTCGTTGAGCGGGCCACGGTCAGTGACGCGCTCGACCGGCAACGGCGTCGGCAAGGCGTACGGCGTGTGGTTGGACAAGGTTTGCAGCAGCGCATAGAACGGCTTGCCGTTTTCCCGGGCCTTGAGCTCCACCAGACCACGGTCGAACATGTCCTGGTCGGACACGCCCCAGGTCGGATCGGAGAACACCGGGTTCACGAAGTCGTTACGGCCGACGAAGTTGGTCATGCCCTGGTTGCTGAAGAAACCGGACTGGTTGTCCCAGGCAAAGTCGCCGTTGTAGACGTAGACGTCGTCATAGTCCCGAGCGCTGAGCAACTGCGGCAGGCCGGACAGCTTGTGGCTGCCTTCCGGGGTCTGCATCAGGTATTCGAAACCCGGCAGGTTCGGGAAGCAGGCCATGGTGGCGAACATGCCCTGGTGGGTATGGGTGCCGTTGGAGAAGAAACGGTCGAACAGCAGGCCTTCCTTCGACAGCTTGTCGAGGTACGGCGTGATGTTGCCCGGCGCGCCCAGAGCGCCCACCGAGTGACCGGCCATGCTTTCCATCAGGATCACGACGACGTTCTTGATCGGCAGGGTCTTGTCGGCAGGCGGCGTGTATTCACGACGCACGGCGGCGATATCGGCATCCACCAGTTTGTCGTCCGGCATCAGCAGCATCTCGCGCACCACTTTCTGCGCCTGATCCTGCGGCAGCGTGGCTTTCCAGATGTTGTCGCGATCCTCGCCCATCCGGTCCTTGGCCGCCGCGATCAGCGACAGCGTGCCGTTGAGGCCGAGCTGGTTGGCGAAATTCGAATCGGTGGTGTAGACGTCACCCCAACGCAGCGGCGGGCCTTGACGCAGGGTGCCACGAGCCGCCACCACGCAAATCAGCAGGCAGACTACGAACACTGCCAGACGCGCATACCATGGCGCCACTTGACGGGTGCCGACATTGCCACCGCTGAACGGGCCACGCGGACGGGTCAGACGGTCGGCGCCCTTGAATGCCAGGGTCAGGATCAGTGTGCCCACGGCCCACGCCAGCAGGTAACGCACCACCGGGAAACCGTACCAGAGCATGCTCATCACGGTTTTCGGGTCTTCCTTCACGTACTGGAACACCAGGCCGTTGAGGCGCTGGTGGAACTCGCGATAGAAGTCCATCTCCATCAGACCGAGGAACAGCGCGATGCTCGAAGCGACGGTCAGCCACAGACGGAAGAACCCGCGCGCCGCCATGGCCCGGGCACTGAACAGTGCCAGCACCAGAGGAATGCAGACATACACCACCAGCCGGATATCGAAGCGCAGGCCGTTGGCAAAGGCTTCGAGGAAGGTCGAGGCCGGGGTATCGAGGATCATCTCGCGGTTGTAGACCAGCAGCGCGAGGCGCAGCACGGAAAACATCACCATCATGACCAGCGCGCACAGGAGCGTGTAGGCCAGATGCGATTTGACGGTCGGTTGCAGCAGGCGACTGGAAGATCGCTGCTGACTCAGGGCGTCCGGGTTTGCCATGTCGTTTTAGGACCCATTGGAAGTTGAAGTTGCAAAAATTCAGCTGCGCCCTGCCCTCTGTTGGCCATTCCAGGCCCCGGGGCTTGCGCGGAGCGCAAATGTTGCACGATCACCGGCGGCATTGCCATTGATTAGTGCCCGCTGTCGGACGCTTTCATTCAAGGCGTGGCGCACCGGGACAGGTGCAGACAGCGCGGGCGAATTGTCTTGGAGACTTTGTGAAAATTTCGTTCAACGCATATCCGGAAACACAATAAACCTGGAAAACAAAACGCCCCGAGTTCTTCGGGGCGTTTACAGATGAACGCGACAGTTACTTCTCGGCGCGTTCTTTCAAGGCTTTCAGGGTGTTGAACGGAGCGTCGACCACAAACTTGTTGGCGATCATCGACGGCACGCTGCCGCCTGGTTCGGTGTGAACCTGATAGGTCACTTCAACCTGATCGCCCTTTGGCACGAACTTCCAGAAGCCTTTGACCTGCGCGACCCGGACAAAGCCTTTTTCTTCCGGCAGATATTTCGGCAGGCCTTCCAGATTGCGGGTCAGGCTGCCATCGGCGCCTTCAACGGTGGTGACGTGCAGGATCGAATCGCGCGGGGTAACCGGCCATGGCGTGTTGAACTGGGTGTAGGTCCAGCTCTGGTCGCCTTCGTGCTTGAGCAGTTTCTGGGTCTTGCACTCGTGAATCCAGGCGCAGGCACCGGAAACGTCTTCCTGCAAGGCGCGCAGTTTGGCGATGGTGGTCTTCATCACGGTCACGCCCTGATAAGACTTGTAGTCCGAACCCGGCACTTCGCTCAGGGAGACCTTGATGCCGTCTTCGTTCTTGGCGACTTTCCAGTCTTCAGCCTGGGCGACCGAAGTGGCCAGCACAGCCGTCAAACCACACAACACAGCGATACGGTGCAGCGAACCCATAGTCTTATTCCTTATTGTTGAAGTTCCGTTCGTTTGACACATCACGCCGCCGTCATCTGCTCCCACCAGCCGAGCAGTCTGATCGCGTCTTCCTGGCTGCTGCCGCAGACTTCGGGATCGGCCTTGAATCCTGAACAGACCGCCGGACGCTCCGGTCGGCCGAAAATGTTGCACAGGTTATCGACCGACAGCTGAATGCAACGTTCACCGGCAGGTTTGCCATCGGGCATGCCTGGAATCGGCGAACTGATGGAAGGGGCAATGCAGCAGGCGCCACAGCCTTCACGGCATTTCATGACGACGCGTTCCTCGCAGCGGGCAATGTGTTAAAGGGACGCGGAACAGGGTAACCGCTTAAACGGCTGTTTTAAATTCCCTGAACCGGGGTTTTTACGCAGAAACGAAAGTGACTGACCAGTCTCCGACAAAGCGTCTGGTCTGCGGGTCACCGACGGGGACGATTTATTGCTTGAACTCGAAATCCAGCGCCGCGCCTTCGACTTCACGGCGCTCTTCATTGCGCAGTTGCAACTGCATTTCATTGCTGAGCAAACGGCCGTTGAGCTGGAACCCGCTGTTCTTGTCACCAAACATCTGCGGCAGGATCGGTTCGCGCTTGGGCATCGTCACGGAGCCGGGAGGCTTCAATTCCTGAACCATGTCTCTGGGCAAGCTCAAATCGAGCTTCGCTGACGGCAGCGGTGTCTTGGCCACTTCTTTCGCCGACTTCGACTTGGAAGCGACCGGGGCGCGCTTCTTGGCTGGAGCAGCCTTTTTCTGCGGTGTTTTTTTCGCTGGAACGGTTTTCTTGGCCGTGACCGGTTTTTTCGCGGTGGCCGTGGCCGGCGTCTTTTCCTGAGCCGCAGCCGCCATGGCACCAGGCACATGACCCATCATCAGCAGGCAGAGCACAACCCAGACGGCAGAAAATTTCGCTTTCATGAACCCAACGAAGCTAACGGCAGAGGGCCATATGCTCGCCTGTTGGACGCCACATGACAAGCTCCACCATTGTTTCAAAACCCGCCGGCCATCTCCTGGCAGAGCTGTGTCGCCAGCATTCCGAGAGTCATCAGCGCCCGTTCCGCCTCGCGATTCCACGGGATGCCACAGTTCAACCGGATGCAGTGGTTGAACTGCTCGGTGTTGCTGAAGATCAGGCCCGGCGCAATGCTGATGCCCTGTTGCAGCGCCCTTACGTGCAATTCCTGGGTGTTGACCCGTCCCGGCAGACTGACCCACAGAATGAATCCGCCGGTCGGCCGGGTCATCTGCGTGCCTTCGGGAAAGTACTGCTGGACTGCCAGTTGGAACGCGCTGAGATTTTTTCGGTATTCCTGGCGGATGTACCTTAAATGCCGGTCATAGCCGCCGTTTTCCAGGTACGCCGCGATGGCCATTTGCGTGACGCTGCACGCCGAATGGGTGCTGAAAGTCTGCAAGCGCTGGATTTCCTGCTGGTACTTGCCGGCGATCATCCAGCCGATGCGCACACCGGGCGATAACGTCTTGGAAAAACTCGAGCAATAAATCACCCGATCAAGCCGGTCGTAGGCTTTGAGCGATTTGGTGCGGCCCTGCTCGAACATCAACTCGCCATAGATGTCGTCTTCGACGATCTGGATATCGAAGTCCGAGGCCAGTCTCAGCAGCTGCTTTTGCCGCTCTTCCGGCATGGTGCCGCCAAGTGGATTGCTCAAGCGAGTGGTCAGTACCAGCGCCTTGATCGACCATTGGTTGGCCGCCAGTTGCAGGGCTTCGAGGCTCATGCCGGTGGCGGGGTCGCTGGGGATCTCGATGACTTTCAGACCCAGCAGATCCGCCAGCTGCAGCAACCCGTAATAAGTTGGCGATTCGGCGGCGATCAGGTCACCTGGACGGGTCAGCACCCGCAACGACATTTGCAAGGCGTCGACGCAACCGTGGGTGATCACCACTTCCGAAGGGTCAACGACCACGCCTGCATCACGCATGCGAATCGCCACCTGCCGACGCAGCGGCTCGAAACCGGGGCTGAACATGTAGCTGAATGCCCGAGGGCTATGAAACCGGGTGACCTTGGCCAATTGCTGATGCAGGGCGCGCACCGGCAAGTAATCGACACTCGGCACCGCCGCCCCCAGCGGGAACACGCCTTCACGACGGGATTCGACCAATACTTGTTGAATGATGCTGCTACGGGTTACCAGGCCTGGCCGCTCGACCCGGGCGATGTCCGGCGTGGGCGCCGTCAGTGCGGGAGTCTGGTGCACGTAGTAACCGGACTGCGGCCGCGCGCGGATCAGGCCCTGATCCTCGAGATTGGCGTAAGCCTGCAACACGGTGGCATGGCTGACGTTGAGCTGCGAACTCATCTTGCGCACCGAAGGCACGCGCTCGCCCGGTTGATACACGCCACGGCGGATATCTTCGGCCAGCTGTTGAGCAATACGTTGGTAGAGCAAGAGATTGGTCATGACGCAGCACTCGATTTCACGGGCGTTTTATTCTTGTGTGAAACAATACCGGAACAGTTTGGAAGTGTACTGGGACAGTTGCCATATTAGTCAACCATACAGTGCTGTGTCGGTTAAATCTGTACTGCTTTGTGAGGTAATCGACAGACGTAAAAAAGCCCGGTGCTGCCTGACAGCCCGGGCTTTCCAGTAACGCCACCCTTAGCGGGCGGCGCCGAGCTGGCCCTTTTCGTCGGAGAACACGATTTCCACTCGACGGTTCTGCGCACGCCCACGCTCGGAAGCGTTGGCGTCCACCGGGTATTCATCACCGTAGCCTTCGACCTGAATGCGTTTTTCGTCGATGCCCAGATCCGTCAACACGTCCGCTACCGACTGCGCCCGATCGCGGGACAACTTGAGGTTTTCCTGCTTGCCACCGGTGCTGTCGGTGTAGCCCTCAATGCGCACGATGCGTTTCGGGTTGAGTTGCAGGAACTGTACGATCTTCAGCACCACGCGGTTGGCCGAGTTTTTCAGTTCGGCTTCACCGGTGTCGAACAGCACGTCACCCAGAGTCATCACCAGACCACGGTCGGTCTGGGTGGTGGCCAACGCAACGATCTGCTCTTCCAGCCATTTGCCCTGCTGTTGCACGCTCAGCAGTTTCGACTCGCGCAGGGCCAGTTGCAGGCGTTGACGTTCAAGCTCCAGCTTCGCCACACGCTCTTCGTTGAGCACCTGATTGGTGTGCTCACGGGCGATTTCGCTGTAGCGCTGGCTCAGATAGGCGTAATGCACCACGTCCGAGCCGCTGCCCCAGTACGTCGACAGACGATCGGCACGGGCCAGGGACTCACCGGCGCGGATCACGTCTTTCGGCGCGATACGCAGCACGTTGGAATCTTCCTTGACCTTCTGGAAGTCGGTGCTGGCCTGCTGCAATGCGGATTCGCTGTGCTGACCGGCGCAGCCATAAAGGCTGGCGCAACCGGCGAGGATCAGAGCGCCGAGGGCTTTGGACTTCAGGCTCATTGGGCATCCCCCAGTTGCTTGCGCAGTCGGACGATGCGGGTGTTGAGCACGTTCACTTGCTCTTCGCTCTTCTGGGTCAACACTTTGGCTTCCGCCAGACGTGCGTCGAGTTCGGCCTGTTCGAATCGCATCCGCGCATTCTTGTAGGACTCACCCGCCATGCTGCCTTTGGCCCGGTTGAACTTGTCTTCTGCCAGTTTCATTTCCGGCACGTCTTCAGCGGTGGCGCCCACGGCTTTGGCTTGCTCAAGGGCCTGCTCGGTCAGGCGCATTTGTTCGTTGGGTGCCGGATCGCTGGCGCAACCGGCCAGGGCCAGAACGGCCATGGCCGCGAAAAGAAGTCGATTACTCACTAAGAATCCCTACTGTTTTGGGGCGCTGACAGGTGGTTGCGGCGGCTGTTGCTGCTGCGCCTTCCAGCGCTCGATGTTGCGTTGCAGCGCGGCTTCCATCAGGCCGGACGCGGGCAATTCTGTCATCTTTTTGGCCAGCTGTCCGCGCAACCACGGATCGTTGCAGGCCGAGTTGTGCGAAACCGCGAGGAACAGACCGGGGCGGTCGATGGGTTGCTCAAAGGCCAGCAGATCATTGGCCATGCCCAGTGCCTGTGCGGCCGCCATGCCCGAGTAGCGACCGGCTAGTACATATTCCACCTCGCCCAGCAGAAGTTTCTGAAACGCCTGGGTCAGGTTTGCCGTACGGGTCAGGGTCAATTGCTGCTCGGCGAAAGTGCCGAATGCCGGGGTCATTCGAGACTTTTCCGACAAGCCGCCAGTATGCCCGTGCAGGTCCTTGGCTTCGCTGTAGACCAGGGCCGAGCCCTTGCGCGTCCACACCAGGTAGTCGTTTTCCAGCAACGGCGGGTGAATGTAGTCGAGGTTTTCCAGCTCGTTGAAGGTCAGCGGTGCGTCGGCCAGCATGTCCATACGTCCGCTGCGCACTTCGTCGAGAGCCTGGGAACGCTTGCCGGCGTACAGCAGATCGACTTTGATCCCCAGCTCTTTCGCCACCTGTTGCAACAGGTCGGCGCTGGCACCGATCAGTTGCTTGGGGTTCTGCGGATCCTGCCAGAGGTACGGCGGTGCATCCGGGCTGCCGGTGACGACCAGCCGCTCGCACTTGCCCGCCGCCGCCGACAGGCCCGGCAACAATGCCAGCCCCAGCAACCACGAGCAGCCCAACCGACGATGCAGATCCATGGCGTAACGCTCCCACTCAAATCCGAGACAAAAAAAGCCCGACCAAAAGGTCGGGCTCTTTATAAGTGAAGCGGCCGGATTAGACCAGCTTCTCCAGCTCAGGTACGGCTTCGAACAGATCCGCCACCAGGCCGTAATCGGCCACCTGGAAGATCGGCGCTTCTTCGTCCTTGTTGATCGCAACGATCACCTTGGAGTCTTTCATGCCGGCCAGGTGCTGGATCGCGCCGGAGATACCGACGGCGATGTACAGCTGTGGCGCAACGATCTTGCCGGTCTGACCGACCTGCATGTCGTTCGGTACGAAACCTGCGTCGACCGCGGCGCGGGAAGCACCCACAGCAGCGCCGAGCTTGTCGGCCAGGGCGTACAGGTGTTTGAAGTTGTCGCCGTTCTGCATGCCGCGGCCGCCGGAAACGACGATCTTGGCAGCGGTCAGCTCAGGACGATCGGACTTGGCCAGTTCTTCGCTGACGAAGCTGGAAGTGCCGGCGTTGTGAGCAGCAGCAACGGATTCAACCGAAGCGGAACCGCCTTCAGCGGCAACCGGGTCGAAACCGGTGGCACGCACGGTGATCACTTTGATTGCAGCGGTCGATTGCACGGTAGCGATGGCGTTACCGGCGTAGATCGGACGCTTGAAAGTGTCAGCGCTTTCGACCGAGATGATCTCGGAGATCTGGTCAACGTCCAGCTGGGCGGCAACGCGCGGCAGGATGTTTTTGCCGTTGGAAGTGGCGGCAGCCAGGATGTGGCTGTAACCAGCGCCCAGCTCTGCAACCAGAGGAGCAACGTTTTCCGGCAGCTGATGCGCGTAGGCAGCATTGTCAGCGTTCAGGACTTTGCTCACGCCAGCGATTTTCGCGGCGGCTTCAGCCACGGCGCCAGCGCCCTGGCCTGCAACCAGAACGTGGATGTCGCCGCCGATTTTGGCAGCGGCAGCCACGGTGTTCAGGGTGGCCGGAGCCAGCACCTTGTTGTCGTGTTCGGCGATTACCAAGATAGTCATGATCAGATTACCTTCGCTTCGTTTTTCAGTTTCTCGACCAGTTCAGCCACCGACTTGACCTTGATGCCCGCGCTGCGTGCGGCCGGCGCTTCGACTTTCAGGGTCTTGTTGGTGGAGGCGGTGGAAACGCCCAAAGCGTCCGGAGTCAGCGTCTCGAGAGGCTTCTTCTTGGCTTTCATGATGTTTGGCAGGGACGCGTAGCGCGGCTCGTTCAAACGCAGGTCGGTGGTGACGATCGCCGGCAGTTTCAGGGAAACGGTCTGCGCGCCGCCGTCGATTTCGCGGGTCACGGCAACGCTGTCGCCGGAGACTTCGACTTTCGAGGCGAAAGTGCCCTGACCGTAGCCGCTCAGTGCAGCGAGCATCTGGCCGGTCTGGTTGTTGTCGCTGTCGATGGCCTGTTTGCCCAGGATCACCAGCTGAGGCTGTTCCTTGTCGACCACGGCCTTGAGCAGCTTGGCCACGGCCAGGGAAGTCAGGTCTTCAGCGGATTCGACGAGGATGGCGCGGTCGGCACCCAGAGCCAGTGCGGTACGCAGCTGTTCCTGAGCGGTGGACGGGCCGATGGAGACGACGACGATTTCAGTCGCAACGCCTTTTTCTTTCAGGCGTACGGCTTCTTCCACTGCGATTTCGCAGAACGGGTTCATCGACATCTTGACGTTGGCGAGGTCTACGCCGGAATTGTCCGCCTTGACGCGAACCTTGACGTTGTAATCCACAACGCGTTTGACAGCTACAAGAACCTTCATGGATTCCTCGTTACTCTCCGGTGAAAAGAAAGTCGCCTAGGCGAACCTGGCGGTTGATGCTCATCGGGCACAAGGGCACCTCTAAAAACGCCGGCTGAGCGCGATGACCGTTCGTCAGTCGTGACCGACGAGTCATGCCGCTTCGCGGTGTGTAAACTGCGCGCCGAACCTGCGCTGCGCATCACCGGTTACCGCCTACGCCCTGTCTTTAGAGGTGCTCTTGAAACCACCATTCAGCCTACGGCGAGCGCAAAACCGCCCGTATCTTGACCGGAACGCCCATTCTGGTCAATACGCCAAAATGCCCTGTCATAAGCCGCGCTTCTTTGATTTCTCTGGGCTGGAGCCGATTCAAACAAACGTTTGTATTGGACGCTAAGAGTGGTGTAGATATAATGCGCCGCCTAGAGAGAAAGGTGGTTTGCCCATTATTACCCTTGACGTTAACGTAAAGGCAATAACGGATACGACACCGAACCTCCAAATTAGAAAAAAAACTGTTGAGCCTTGAGTAGGAGATAGCCTGTGGAACGCGAATACATGGAATTCGACGTGGTCATCGTCGGTGCCGGCCCCGCTGGCCTGTCCGCCGCCTGCCGTCTGAAGCAGAAGGCCGCCGAAGCCGGTAAGGAAATCAGCGTCTGCGTGGTCGAAAAAGGCTCCGAAGTCGGCGCACACATCCTGTCCGGTGCCGTATTCGAACCACGGGCCCTGAACGAACTGTTCCCGGATTGGAAAGAACTCGGCGCCCCGCTGAACACGCCCGTCACCCGCGATGACATTTTCGTGCTGAAAAACGCCGAAAGCGCGCAGAAAATTCCTGACTTCTTTGTGCCCAAGACCATGCACAACGAAGGCAACTACATTATCTCCCTCGGCAACCTGTGCCGCTGGCTCGCTCAGCAGGCCGAAAACCTGGGCGTGGAAATCTACCCTGGCTTCGCCGCTCAGGAAGCGCTGATCGATGAAAACGGGGTAGTTCGCGGGATCATCACCGGCGACCTCGGTGTCGACCGCGAAGGCCACCCTAAAGAAGGCCTGTACACCCCGGGCATGGAACTGCGTGGCAAGTACACGCTGTTCGCCGAAGGCTGCCGTGGCCACATCGGCAAGCAGCTGATCAAACGCTATAACCTCGACAGCGATGCCGACGCCCAACACTACGGCATCGGCCTGAAGGAAATCTGGGAAATCGACCCGGCCAAGCACCAGCCAGGCCTGGTGGTGCACACCGCCGGTTGGCCGATGGACATCATGGGCACCGAGAACACCGGCGGTTCCTTCCTCTATCACCTGGAAAACAACCAGGTGGTGGTCGGTCTGATCGTCGATCTGTCCTACAGCAACACCTACCTGTCGCCGTTCGACGAATTCCAGCGCCTCAAGCATCACCCGGTGCTCAAGCAATATCTGGAAGGCGGCAAGCGCATCAGCTACGGCGCACGTGCGATCTGCAAAGGCGGCCTGAACTCGCTGCCGAAAATGGTCTTCAAGGGCGGCGCACTGATCGGTTGTGACCTCGGCACCCTGAACTTCGCCAAGATCAAAGGCAGCCACACCGCGATGAAATCCGGCATGCTCGCCGCTGAATCCGTGGCCGACGCGCTGTTCGCTGACAAGGACGGCACTGAAGAGCTGACCACCTACGTCGACGCGTTCAAGAAGAGCTGGCTCTACGAAGAACTGTTCGCCAGCCGCAACTTCGGCCCGGCGATCCACAAATTCGGCGCCATCGTCGGTGGGGGTTTCAACTGGCTGGACCAGAACATCTTCGGCGGCAAACTGCCGTTCACCCTGCACGACACCAAGCCGGACTACGCCTGCCTCAAGCTCGCGGCCGACTGCAAGAAGATCGACTACCCGAAACCCGACGGCAAGATCAGCTTCGACAAGCTGAGCTCGGTGTTCATCTCCGGTACCAACCATGAAGAAGAACAGCCGTGCCACCTGAAACTGACCGACCCGACCATTCCGCTGAGCAAGAACCTGCCGCTGTACGACGAGCCGGCGCAGCGTTACTGCCCGGCCGGCGTGTATGAAGTGATCACCAAGGAAGACGGCGAGAAGCGCTTCCAGATCAACGCCCAGAACTGCGTGCACTGCAAGACCTGTGACATCAAGGACCCTTCGCAGAACATCACCTGGGTGACGCCGGAAGGCGCCGGCGGCCCGACCTACCCGAATATGTAAGTCGAACCGCTGAACATCAAGGCTCCCGAAACGGGGGCCTTTTTGTTGCCCGCGATTTGTAAAGGATCAAGCCGCGCGCTCATCCCCCGGACTGCGTTCGAAATAACGCTTGTACTCGCGACTGAACTGCGACGTGCTCTGATACCCCACCCGATGTGCCACCTGCGCCACCCCCAGTCCTTCGGCGATCAACAACGTCTGCGCCTTCAACAAACGTAAACGCTTCAGATACTGCACCGGCGACAGCAACGTGCTGCGTTTGAAGTGTTCGTGAAAGGTCGACACGCTCATGTTCGCGCAACTGGCCAATGTCTCGACGTTCAACGGTTCGGTGTAGTGCGAGTGCAAATGGCTGATCGAAGCCGCCACTCGCGCAAACTGCCCCTGTTGCTCCACCAATGCCCGCAGCACATCAGCCTGGGGCCCGCGCAACGCGACGAACAACAACTCGCGCACCCGCGCCGGCCCGAGAATCTGGCATTCCAGCGGATCGTGCAGACAGCGCAGCAAGCGTTCGACGCAACCGCGCATGTCATCGTCGAGCACCACCGAAGTCATCGACTCCGGTGTCTGCGCCGGAATATGCCGCCCCGGCGCCAGCCCCATGGCCAGCACCAGTTCACCGAGCAGCACCCGGTCGATCGCCACCGACACACCCAGCAACGGCGCGTCCGGCAACGCGTAGGTCTCGCACTCGAACGGCACCGGCAACGCCTGAATCAGGTAATGCCCGGCGCCGTACTCCATGGTGCGCGGCCCCAGATACGCCAGTTTGCTGCCCTGGGCGATGATCATCAGGCTCGGTTCATAAATGTGCGGGCCACGGGCGACGTCGCAACTGGCGCGCAACACCTGCACGCCCGGCAGCCCGGTCTGGCTGTAACCATCGCGCAGCGCCAGCGGTTCGATCAGCGAAACCAGAGTAGCGTTGGCATCAAGGTGACGGGTCAATTGCATCGGGTGGCTCTTCAGAAAAAATCACGGAAAAAGGGATAGAAGCATCATCGCAGATCCTTTTGCCAATGCGACCGATCAACCCCGCATGCCGGAGGATTAGGCATGACACCCGGAGGAATCGCCATGGCCGGACGACCGGACGGCGCCCAGAATGCGCCGCCTCACCTGTCACTGCTTTTGCGAGGTTTCACATGTACACCGCCATCGGCTATGCCGCTCAAACGGCCACCACGCCCCTCGCCCCGATGAAGTTCGAACGCCGCAGCCCTCGGGCCGACGACGTCGCCATCGAAATTCTGTACTGCGGCGTCTGCCACTCCGACATCCACCAGGCGCGCAACGAATGGGGCATCGCCGTTTACCCATTGATGCCCGGCCACGAGATCGTCGGAAAAGTCACCGCCGTCGGTGCGAACGTCACCAAACACAAGGTCGGTGATCTGGTCGGTGTCGGCTGTATGGTCGACTCCTGCCGCACCTGCGACGCCTGCCAGTCGAACCTCGAGCAATACTGCCTCGAAGGCCCGACCATGACCTATGCCACTCCCGACCGGGTCGACGGCAGCAACACCATGGGCGGTTATTCGGACAGCATCGTGGTCAGCGAACACTTCGTGGTGCGCATCCCCGAGAAGCTGGATCTGGCGGCCGCCGCACCGATTCTCTGCGCCGGCATCACCACCTACTCGCCACTCAAGCACTACGGCGTGAAGGCCGGCGACAAGGTCGGGATTCTCGGCATGGGCGGCCTCGGCCACATGGGCATCAAGTTCGCCAAGGCCATGGGCGCTGAGGTGACGCTGTTCACACGTTCGGCGAGCAAGGCCGAGGAAGGTCGTCGTCAGGGCGCCGATCATGTGATCGTGTCCACCGACGAAGAGCAGATGAAAGCTGCGGCCGGTCGTTTCGATTTCCTGCTGGACACCATTCCGGTGCAGCACGATCTCAATCCGTACCTCGACACCCTGCGCTTCGACGGCGTGCACATTCTGGTGGGCCTGATCGAACCGATCGATCCGCCGGTCCACGCCGCGAAACTGGTATTGGGTCGTCGCGTATTGGCCGGCTCGCTCATCGGTGGCGTCGCCGAAACCCAGGAAGTGCTGGATTTCTGCGCCGAGCACACCATCAGCTGCGACATCGAAATGCTCGACATCCGCCAGATCAACGAAGCCTACGCCCGCATGATCGCCGGTGATGTGAAGTATCGTTTCGTCATCGACATGGCGACTCTGAAGCTCTGATTCCTCAGACCTTCAAGCCAAGTTCTGCCGAGAGCCGGGCCGTGACCCCTTTGATCAGGGGAATCAGCTCGGCCATTTTTTCCAGCGGCATGTACGGCACGGTGCTGGCGATGCTGATGGCCGCGACGATACGCTTGCTCGCGTCGCGGATCGGCGCCGCCACGCAACGGATCGACGGTTCGTTGTCTTCCAGATCGAACGCATAGCCGCCGGCCACGTATTCGGCCATCCGCTGCTCCAGCTGCTCCCACGACTGCTGGGGATGCTGCGGCCAGAACTGACTTTTCCCACCCGCCGGCAGACTGATGTCGTACAGACGCTGCCAGTCCTGCGGCGCGTCATCCAGCATCAGCGCCTTGCCGATCCCGGTACGCGCCAACGGCATGCGATGGCCGACCCGCGAGCGCATTTCCGGGCCGTTGCGCCCCGGGTTCTTCAGCAGGTACAGCACCTCGTCACCTTCACGAATCCCCAGGTGAACGGTATCGCCGGTCAGCGCCGACAACTCGTCCAGATACGGCCCGGCCAGGGTCGCCAGCGGCAACTCTTCGCGTGCCTGGAAACCCAGTTCGATCAACTTCGGCCCCAGCAGATAACCGACTTGCGGCACCACGCGCAGGTAGCGCTCGTCCACCAGACAACTGGCCAGACGATGGGTGGTGCTGCGCGTGGTGCCGATCAGGCGGGCAATCTCTTTGAGATCGCGGGCGCCACTGGCGACGGCCTGCACCACACCCAACCCGCGAAGCAGGGTCTGGGTGCCGGTCGGCGCGGCGTCCTTGGCGGTTTTTGGGGCGTCTTCCTGCATATCCAGCCTTTAGCGTTGAGCGAGGGAACGGGCGGCATTATGGTCGCCCGGCATGGCCGACTACAACTCGATGCGCTCGACCTTGCCCACCAGCAGCACGTAGGACAAAGCACCAATCAATGCCAGAACCGCGATGTAGGTGATCGCCGGTGCGAACGAATCGCCGCTGGCCAGGAAACCGATGACAATCGGCGTGGCAATCGCCGACAGGTTGCCGATGAAGTTGAACACCCCACCGGTCAAGCCCAGCAGCCGCGCCGGCGCCAGAGTCGAGACCAGCGACCAGGTGATCGATGCCAGCCCGTTGCCGAAAAACGCCAGAGCCAGGAAGGCAATCACCAGCGGCGTCGACTCGACGAAGTTGGCGCCGATGATCGAGGTGGAAATCAGCAACCCGCCAATGATCGGCAACTTGCGCGCAAACCCGACAGTGCAACCACGGCGAATCAGGAAGTCGGAAAAGAACCCGGAACAGAGCACACCGATAAACGCGGCGAGAAACGGCAGCGACGCCAGCAGACCGGACTTGATGAAGTCCATGCCGCGGTATTTCACCAGATAGGTCGGGAACCAGGTCAGGAAAAACCACAGCGTCGAGTTGAGGCAGAACTGGCCGAGGTAGATCCCCCACAACTTGCGTTTACTGAGGACGATGCCGAGATCGGTCCAGCTGAATTTCGCCTTCACCTTGGCGGTTTCGGCGGCGATATCCACCAGCCCGCCGCCCTCGCGGATCAGGTCGATTTCGCCTTGGTTGGCGCCTTTGAAATCACGCGGTTCGCGATACACCGCGTACCAGATCGCCGCCCACACGATGCCCACCGCGCCGGTCACGACAAACACCATGTGCCAGCCAAACTCATGTTGCAGCCACGCCAGCACCGGGGTCAGAAACGCCAGCCCGACAAACTGCCCTGAGGTGTAGAAACCGATGGCCGTGGCCCGCTCACGCTCGGGGAACCAGGTCGTCACCACGCGGCTGTTGATCGGATACGCCGGCGCTTCCAGCGCACCGACCGCCATGCGCAGCACGAACAGCGCGATGAAACTCGCAGCGAAACCAAGCATCACCGTGGCCAGCGACCACAGCAACAGTGCGACGCTATAAAGGATGCGCGGCGGCACCCGATCCACCAGCCAGCCGCCGGGGATCTGCATGGCGGCGTAGGTCCAGCCGAACGCCGAGAAGATCAGTCCGACGTGTACCGGGTCGATGCCCAGATCCGTCGTCAGTGCCGGGGCGGCAATCGACAGGTTGCTGCGGTCGAGGTAGTTGATGACCACGGTGATGAACAGCAACACCATGATGAAAAATCGCTTGCGGCTGGGCGTGACTAACGTCGCTTGCCCGGTAAGGGTTTGCGGTTGCATGGGGGAGCGCCTCTTCTTATGTTTATTGAGGTCGAGGGTATGCAGATCTCCGCTCCCTGGAGATCTGACTTACTGGATGCGGCAGAGAGTCAGCGACTCACCACTCGGCAAAACTGCCATCGGCATGCCGCCAGATCGGGTTGCGCCAGCGGTGGCCGACCGCCGCGCGTTCGATCACGTATTCCTCGTTGATCTCGATGCCCAGGCCCGGGCCGTTGGGGATTTTCACGAAGCCTTTGTCGTAGTCGAACACCCGTGGATCCTTCACATAATCGAGCAGGTCATTGCTCTCGTTGTAATGGATGCCCAGACTCTGCTCCTGGATAAACGCGTTGTAACAAGCGGCGTCCAGTTGCAGACACGCCGCCAGCGCGATCGGCCCCAGCGGGCAATGCAGTGCCAGCGCCACATCGTAGGCTTCGGCCATGTTGGCGATCTTGCGGGTCTCGGTGATGCCACCGGCGTGGGAGGCATCCGGCTGGATGATGTCGACGTAGCCTTCGCTCAACACCCGTTTAAAGTCCCAGCGCGAAAACAGCCGCTCACCGAGGGCAATCGGCGTGCTGGTCAGCGGTGCCAGTTCTTTCAGCGCTTCGTAGTTTTCGCTGAGCACCGGCTCTTCGATGAACATCAGTTTGTACGGGTCGAGTTCCTTCATCAGCACCTTGGCCATGGGTTTGTGCACCCGGCCATGGAAGTCGACACCGATGCCGACGTTGGGCCCCACCGCATCACGCACGGCGGCAACGTTGGCCAGCGCCAGATCGACTTTTTCGAAGCTATCGAGGAATTGCAGCTCTTCGGTGCCGTTCATTTTCACCGCCGTAAAACCACGGCCTACCGCCTCTTTCGCGGCCCGCGCGGTGTCTGCCGGGCGGTCCCCACCAATCCACGAATAGACACGGATCTTGTCCCGCACCTGACCGCCGAGCAGGTCGCTGACCGACACGCCCAGCGCCTTGCCCTTGATGTCCCACAGCGCCTGATCGATGCCGGCCAGTGCGCTCATGTGGATCGCGCCGCCCCGGTAGAAGCCGCCGCGATACAGCACGGTCCAGATGTCCTCGATATTGCGTGGGTCTTTGCCGATCAGGTAGTCAGATAATTCCTCGACCGCTGCGGCGACCGTGTGGGCACGGCCCTCGACCACAGGCTCGCCCCAACCGGTCACGCCCTCGTCGGTTTCGACTTTCAGGAAGCACCAGCGCGGCGGGACGATGAAGGTGGTGAGTTTGGTGATTTTCATCTGCTTGTCTCTCTTGTTAGATGCAGCGCACGCAGCGCCGGAAAAGTCTTAGCGAAGGGCTTTCCAGGCCGCCACGTAGGCCTTGGCATTGGCCGCCACTTGCTCGGTCGTCATGCCCGGCTTGAACAGCCCGGACCCGAGGCCGAAGCCTTTGACGCCGGCGTCGATGAACGCCTGCATGTTGTCCGGCGTGATGCCGCCGACCGGCGCCAGAATCGTCCCGACCGGCAATACCGCCAGCCAGGCTTTCACCACCGCAGGCCCCATCTGCTCGGCCGGGAACAGCTTGAGAATGTCCGCGCCCTCCTCCAGTGCCGCAAAGGCTTCGGTCGGCGTGGCGACACCCGGCGACAGATACAGCCCGGCTGCTTTCGCTGCCCGCAATACCTTGGCGTCGCTGTGGGGCATGACGATCACTTGGCCGCCGGCCTCCTTCACCAATTCCACTTGTGCCGGGGTCAGCACCGTGCCGGCACCGATCAGGCAATCGGCGGGCAAAGTCTTACGCAGGATGCGAATACTTTCGTACGGTGCGGGGGAATTGAGCGGTACTTCGATGACGCGAAATCCGGCCGCATACAGGACTTCTCCGACAGCGGCGGCTTCCTGCGGATGCAGGCCGCGCAGGATCGCGATCAGACCGTTTTGCGCCAGTGCTTGCTTGAGCATGTCAGGCCTCCAGTCAGGGTTAACGGGATGAGGAATCGATCAGTCCGGCGGCGAGCGCCAGTTGCCACAGACCACGCTCGGTGGCTTGCTCGGCCAGGGTCACTCGGGCGAAACCGCAGGCGTCGAGGGCCCGGCTGTAGCGGGCGCACAACTGCGCGTTGCCGATGAGGATGATCGAAGGAAGATGTGTGCTGTTGCGCCGGCGTTGTTGCACGGCGGCCAGCGCTGTCAACTCGTGGCCGATCAGCAGGCCGGACAGATAGTCCGGTTGCGCGGTGGCGCTGAGTTCGCCGGTCAGGCCGAGGCTGCGGGCGCTGAACAGCGTCGACAGCACGCCGATTTCGCCTTCTGCCGACAACGCCACCTGCACGCCGCGATCGAATGCCTCGGCGTCGAACGTCGCGCTGTGCTGTTGGGTACGGCCAAGAATGCTGTGTTCGCTGAGCACGGCGAACACTTCGCCGGTCATGAAGGTGTCGAAACGGGTGATGCAGCCGTCGGCCACTTCCACCCATTTCGAATGACTGCCCGGCAGGCCGATCAACAGATCGCCACCCGCCTCGTCCGGCAGATTCTGCAGGACGCCGAGGACCTGGGTTTCTTCGCCGCGCATCACGTTCGGCAGCGTCGAGCGCTGAATCACACCCGGTACGATATGCACATCGACACCGCGAAGGCTGCGGACGGTTTGCAGGGATTTTCCGAGATCGGCGACGTTGGCCGGCGTATCGCGGTAGGACGCTTCGCGCCAGCCCTGGGCGCTGCCGACCATGCCACAGGCAATCACCGGCAAGTCGGGCTGCGCGTCGAGCCAGTCGCCGCAGGCCTCGTCGAACGCCAGCTCAAAACCGTCGGAGCATTCACGACCGTTAATGACCCGCGGCGTCTTCGGCAACTGCATGATCCCGAACGACAGCGACCGCTGCGCCAGCACCTGCCCGCCCGCCCCGAGTTTGTAAGCACGTAGTGAGGTCGTCCCCCAATCGAGCGCGATCAATTGCGCCAGCATCGCTTCACCTGTTTTGTTATTGGCAGTGAGTGAGCTGGACTATAAACCCGGGCACAACAAAATCTCAATATATAAATAACAATCCCACAATATGAGATATAGACAAAAAAATGCCGCAGGCCGTAACAGCGCCTTCAGAGAAGTTCACTTCCCCTGCAGGAACCGTCTCGGGCTGCGGTAGTCCTGGCGCGACTCAGTTGCCCTCGGCAAACTCGCGCAATACCTTGCCATCCATGCGATACCTCACCCACTCTTCCTGCGGCTGGGCACCAAGGGATTTGTAGAATTCGATGGCCGGGGTGTTCCAGTCCAGCACGCTCCATTCGAAGCGGCCACAGTCGTTGGCGCAGGCGATTTTCGCGAGGTGGCGCAGCAGGGTTTTGCCGGCGCCGCCGCCCCGTTGCTCGGGGGTGATGTAGAGGTCTTCGAGGTACAGGCAGTTACTGCCCAGCCAGGTCGAATAACTGAAGAAGAACACCGCAAAACCGATCGGCACACCGTCACGCAGGCAAATCAGGCCGTGGGCGGTGGCGCCTTCGCTGAACAGGCTGCGCTCGATGTCGGCGACACTGGCGATGACTTCGTGACGGGCCTTTTCGAAGTCGGCAAGTTCAGTGATGAACGCGAGGATTTGCGGAGCATCGCTGGGGGTTGCCGGGCGGATTTCGATCGTCATGAACGGGCCTTGTCGGAAAAAGGAAAACGCCATACTAAGGCGCCGCGCCGCGCTCGTCACATGGCAATCCACGGATTAGGCTAGTGCGGCCCGTCACTCTGAAGGATATTCATGAACGCATTTGAACCACTGGCCTCACTCGCCGCCGAACTGCTGCCCCACGCACTGGAGCCGTCGGAGGATGGCGCTCACGATCTGTCGCACCTGCAGCGGGTCTGGCACAACGCACGTACCTTGCAGGCCGAAGAAGGCGGCGACCTTGAGGTGCTGCTGGCGGCAGTGCTGCTGCACGATTGCGTGGCCGTGGAAAAGAACTCGCCCCTGCGTTCACAGGCTTCACGCCTGGCAGCGGAAAAAGCATCAACGGTGCTGGCAACCCTGAACTGGCCCGAAGCCAAAATCAGCGCCGTCACTCACGCCATCGAAGCCCACAGTTTTTCCGCAAACATCCACCCGCTTACCCTCGAAGCCCGACTGGTGCAGGACGCCGACCGTCTCGACTCCCTCGGCATGCTTGGTGTCGCCCGCACGTTCTACACCGCCGGACGCATGGGCAGCGCGCTGTACGACCCGCACGATCCCGAAGCCCGGGAAAGGGACTACGACGACAAGCGATTCTGCCTCGATCATTTCCGGACCAAACTGCTGCACCTCGCCGACGGCTTCCAGACCGCTGCCGGACAACGTCTGGCACGCATCCGTCACCAACGCCTGAAAGGTTTCATGGAGCAATTCAAGGAAGAGATCGGCGTCGTCTGAAGCCGTTACTCCGGTCATTCACGATCCTGAGATCACCAAGCTCAGACCTAAGCCACGGGCCTGACGTGTTAGATAGATGACGCTCGATTTTTCCGGTCAAGGAACCGCGTCATGCCTCAAGCAACACCCCAGGTCTCGGGCAAACTGTTCGGCCTGTTCTGCCTCGCCAGTTATCTGTTGTCGCTGTCCTATGGCGCAACGTTTTTGCTCTCGCTGCTGATCGGTTCGCGCGGCGGCAACGAGCACGATGCCGGCAGCGTGATCAGTGCGGCGATGCTCAGCACCTTCGTTGCGGTGCTGGTCTCCGGGCACCTGTCCGACTGGCTGGGCGCGGCGCGTTCGATTGCGCTGTTCGGGCTGTTGCTGGTGGCGGCAAGTCTTGGGTTTGCGATGACGCCGGGTTTCGGCCATCTGTTGCTGTTCTTCGGTTTGCTGCTGGGACTGGGCTGGGGCGTGTTCTACACGCTGGGGCCGATCATCGTCGCCAGTCTGGTAAGCCCGACGCAGCGGGCGAAATACTTTGCGCTGCTGTCCGGCAGCATGATGACCGGGATCGGCAGCGGCCCGCTGCTCGGGCGTGCGGCGAGTGCGCTGGGTTTGCCGGTGACGTCGGCGTTCTATCTGGCGGCTGCGGCGAGCCTGGTCGGCGTGCTTTTGTTCTGGCGTCTCGGTGCCCGTCTGAAAAGTACACAAGCCGCGTCAGCGGCAAAAATCAGCTGGCACGCGACAAAACAGGTGCTCGGCTCACGCGCGGTGTTTCCGATCATCATGGTCGGCCTCGGCGGTTGCGTGTTCGGCGGGCTGTCGAGTTTCCAGACCAGCTATGCCGCCGCCCGTTCGCTGGACTATTCGCTGTTCTTCCTGGGCTTCATGAGCGCTGCGATCAGCAGCCGGATGTTGATCGCAGGCTATGTGGTCAAGCGTGATCCGCTGCGCGCGTCGTGCCTGTTGTCGGGGTTGATGCTGGGCTCGATCGTGCTGTTTGCGTTCGGCGTGCAGAGTGGTTTCAGCTATTTGCTGGCGGCGGTGATGCTCGGTGTCGGATACGGTCTCACCTACTCGGTGATCAATGGACTGGCAGCCAACGAAGCACCGGCCGGTACCACGTCGCAGGCGTTGCTGCTGTTCAGTCTGGCGTACTTCATCGGCGTGTTCGGTTTCCCGCTGCTGGCCGGAAAAATCATCGTCGAGCACGGCATGCCGACGTTGTTGCTGACGGTGCTGGCGGTGGCGGCACTGAACTGGATGATCACCGTTGGGCGCTTGCTTTGGCGGCGAATCACCGTGGAAAGCGCACTGACGAACTGAACCGTTCGTCGCTCATCCGGCACCTATGCGACGCGAGGGCGGCCCAAGATCAGGTAAGGATTCCAATCACTGGAGAAACCCCATGATCTCGTCAAGGTTGACTGCTCTTGTTTTCGCCACCCTGCTCTCACCCGTGGCATTCGCTGCGACGGCCACCGGAACCGGCCCCACCGATCCGGTCGAGCGCCCGAAAGCGCCAGCCATCCAGAGTGCCCCCGGCATGAACACCGACGGCTCCGGCGTCGAGAATGCCCTGCCGCCCGCCACCGGCACCGACCCGCGCACCCAGGGTAACGACCCGGGACGCCAGGGTGGCACTTCGGGCAATCCGGTTCCGCCTGACAATTCCGGCTCCGGCATGGGCTCGAAAACCACGACCGGTGGTTCAGGCTCCGAGGGTGCCGGTCAGTAGACGGCAGATTCGCGGATCAGCGCATCGACTTCGGCCGTGCCCGGTGAGGTCGCCGGGCCCCAGCGGGTGACGGCCAACGCGGCGGCGGCGTTGGCGCGCCGGGCGGCTTCGTGAGCCGTTAGTCCTTGCGCCAGTCCAGCGACGAACACCCCGGCATGCGCATCGCCCGCACCGTTGCTGTCCACCGCCTGCACCTTGAAGCCCGGCACGTGCTGACGCTCGCCGCGCTGATGAATCCAGCAACCCTGCGGGCCGTCGCGCACTACCATCAGCACCTCCTGTGGCAGGTGCACGGTCAACCGGTCCAACGCGGTTTCGATGTCCGGCGCGCCAGTGAAACGTAGCGCCTCGACACTGTTGCTGGTCCACACATCGATGCGCGGCAGCAACGCCTGCATCATCGGTGAGTCCGGCGATTCCACCAGCGGGCCCGGGTCGAACACCACGTTGATCGTCTTCGGCAGCGCCAGCGTCCAGTCCAGCAACGCCTGGGCCTTGCCGCTGTGCAGCAGGCTGTAGCCGCTGACGTAGACGTAATCTCCCGCCTCGGCGGCAATGCTGTTCAGTTCTGGCTTCGTGACCTCGCCTTCGGCGCCGATGTAGGAAATGAAACTGCGCTCGGCCGATGCATCGGTCAGTGCCACGCAGATCCCGGTGTCGCGCTCTGCAGGCTGGTCGATGCCGATGCGGATGCCTTCGGCGTTCATCGCCTGCCGCGCGAGATCGCCGAAACGCCCGTTGCCGTGGCGACCGAGATAGACCACCGGCAAGCCGTTGCGCGCGGCGGCGGCCATCACATTGAAGCCGCCGCCGGCTTCGAAACTGGCGGACTGCGCCAGCACGTCGCCGCCGATTTGCGGCAGCGCCTCCACGGCCATGACCAGGTCGATGATGACCTGGCCGGTGTGCAACATCTTAGGCATGAGCTTTCTCGGATTGCGCAGCGCGGCGATCTCTCGCCCCGCCGAGTACGAAGTAAATGCCGCCGGCGACCACGAACGTCACGATCCAGCCGAGGCCGTTGTGGCCCAACCACGAATCGGACAGGAAGCCCTTGAACCAGACATTTTCAGCCGTGGTGCCGATGGTGGTGAAACTGAAGCCCAGCACGATGGCAATCGCCCACGCACCGAACGCGCGCCACTCGATGCCGCCGCTGTACCAGTAGGCGCTGCTCGGGCTGACGTCGAGCAAGTCTTTCGGGCTGTAGTAGTGGCGGTGAATCAAATCGACCACGAAGATCCCGACCCACGCAGTGATCGGCACTGCCAGCAGGGAAATGAAGGTGATGAACGGACCGTAGAAACTGTCGGCGATCAGCATGAAGTAGATCGAACCGGCAAAGATCGCAACGATATCGACTACCACCGCGTACACGCGTTTGACCTTCAGGCCGAGGGTCAGCGTGGTCAGGCCGGCGGAGTACACCGACAGGTTGTTCGACAGCAGCAGGCCACCGAATGCGGTGATCAGGTACGGCACGGCCATCCAGGTCGGCAGCATGTCGCGGATCGCCACGATCGGGTCAGTCGCCGACGCCAGGTCGTTGTTACCCACCGACAGCAGGCCGCCGAGGGTGATCAGCAGCACCAGCGGAATCCCCGCGCCGAATGCTGCCGAGGCGACCAGGCGCACGGCTTTGACGCTGCGATGCTGATAGCGCGACATGTCGGCGCCGGCATTCGCCCAGCCGATCCCGGTGCCGGCGGCCATGGTGCCGATGCCGATGATCATCGCGCTCATCGGCGCCGGCGTGGCATTGAACACCGCGCTCCAGTCGATGGTCGCGCAGAGGAAGCCACCGACCAGAATGTTCAGGGCGCCGAACACGTAGGTCGCCCACTTCTGGATCACCAGCAAAGTGGCGTGGCCGAGGCCGGATACAGACAAGGTCAGCAGCACGAAAATCGCGATGAAGATCAGAGTCAGCACCGGTGCGCTTTTGGCTTCCACCGGCGAGCCGAACAGGATCGAGCACAACGACAACAGCACGAATGCGGCCGTGGTGGTGTTGACGGTTTCCCAGCCCAGGCGCGACATCAGCGACACCAGCGTCGGGCCGATATTGCCGCGCACACCGAAGATCGCCCGCGACAAAGTCAAGCTTGGCGCACGACCGCGACGGCCGGCAATCGAGATGATCCCCACCACCGCGAACGAACCGGCAGCGCCGAGGATCGCGACGATGATCGCCTGCCAGATCGCCAGGCCGCGAAACGCAACCAGCGTGGCGCCCAGCGGCAGGCCAAGGATGGAAATGTTGGCAGCGAACCAGACCCAGAACAGTTGCAGCGGATGGCCGTTGCACTCGCCTTCCGGCACCGGTTCGATGCCCCGGGTTTCCAGTTGCCCGGCGCTTTGCCCGGCGTTCGATGAACTCATGAGAGATGCTCCTGTTGCCATTGTTGTGGTTGTCGGCAAGACAGATGGTTGACGTGTGGCGGGTTGCGTTTCAACGCAGCGCGAGGAGTCCTTTCACCAACGGTTCCAGCTCCAGATCGTTGACGGTTTTGACGGTTTCAATCATCGGCGCCGGCCAGTTCTGCAGGCCCAGGCAGGCCCCGAGCATGGCGCCGAGAATCGCGGCAATGGTGTCGGTGTCGCCACCCAGGCTCGCGGCCATGCACAGCGCATCGAACGGCGTCATTTCACCGACCGCGACTTGCTGCGCGAGGGCGAACGACACCACCACCGATTCCTGCGACGCCACCGAGGTGCCGATCACGTCGTACAGCAGATCCGCGAGCAACACCGGGTCGCTCTCGACACTGATGCTGCGCGCCCAACTGATCCGCGAGGCGATGCGCCCACCGGCCACCCAGTGCCCGTGCGCTTCCGCTTGCTGGGCGATCTGCTGGCCGAGGTTCAGCGCCTCGCCCAGATCCAGACCGTTGATGCCGGCCGAAACCACCGCCGCCACCGCCGCCGCACTGGAAATTCCCAGCGTGGTGTTGTGAGTCACCTGACACGCCTGCACCACCGCCGCGATAAAGCGCTCGGGGTCGGCGACATCCGCCGCGATCCCCACCGGGGTGATGCGCATCGCTGCACCGTTGGTGGTGCCGTAGCGGCCGGCCTCTTCCGGTGAATGGCCGGCGAGGATCATTTCGATTGCGCGTTTGGTCGACGGGCCGAGCAAGTCCTGCGAGCCCTTGGCCTGCATCTCGGCTTCCCATTCGATCAGCCGTTGCGCGAGCACCGCCGGTTCGATCCGGCCCTTGCCTTCGACCAACAACTCGCCGACCAGAATCGCCTGTTCGGTGTCGTCAGTGATCGAGCCCTTGGGCATGTTCGCGGCAATCGGCTGCAAGGGGCCGGCGTCTTGCAGGTCGGTGATCTGGCCGAAGCGCTGCTTGATGGTTTCGCGGTTCAGGGATTGCGTCGGCATGCCCAGCGCGTCGCCGAGGGCCAGGCCGTAAAACGCGCCCAAGGCACGGTCGAGGGCGGTCATTTCGATTCTCCAAATTGCAGGTGCAGGCGGAAATGCACCGGGTCGAGCAGGCTTTCGACCTGTTCCATGAAACGGTTCTGCCGGTCGTAAGTGGTGCGCAATGCCTTGAGGAACACCGTGCCTTCCGGACGGCCGAGCAGTTCGGCGTCCACGGCGTTGAGCGGTTCAGCACCGATCCATTGATCGCCGCGCTCGCCGACGTAACCGTAGGCGGCCAGAGTAATGGTCAGGGAATTGTCGATCAGGCCGACCCGCGGCAGGCTTTCCAGGCCTCCGGTGGCGGGCATCAGAGAACGTTCAAGGGACACCGCCGTGCCGTCGTTGGAGCGGCGGCGACGTTCGAGAAGAATGAATTGATCGGAGCCGAAACGCGGAAGCAAATCCTCGCGGGTCACGGCCTCCAGGCGCAGCACATCGGTATTGATCAACACCCCGCTATCGGCCAGGGCCTGAGCCCAGCCGCTACGCTGGTCGAGCACCACACCGTCAAACGTGACGATGGAACCGACCCCGCTTTGCGTGGCGATGTAATTGCGCCGCTTCAGTTCGGCCAGCGCCTCGCGCAACGTGCCACGGCTGACGTTGAATTCCTGAGCCAACTGATGCTCGCCGGGCAACAGAAAGCCGTCCTCCATGAGGCCACTTTCGATGCGTCGGACGAGCTCGTCGACCACCCGTTGTTTCTTGTCAAATCGTACCTGTCTAATCATGTACAAAGTGATAACCGAAACGGGTTGGGACGGGCAAGGGATATTTTGGGGAAGGAGACAGAAGGCGTGGCGTTGAAAGCACCCTCTCCCGAAGGAGAGGGTCAGAAGGGCTTTGATCTCAGCGCTGTTTCAGACGGTCGATAACCACAGCCAACAGCAGAATCGACCCACGAATCACATACTGATAAAACGTGTCGATATTCTTAAGATTCATCGCATTCTCGATAATCGCCAGAATCAAAACCCCGGCAATCACATGCCGGATCATCCCGATCCCGCCGCTCAACGACACCCCGCCCAACACGCAAGCCGAAATCACCGTCAGCTCAAACCCCTGCCCGATCATCGGCTGACCCGAAGTCATCCGCGAAGCCAGAATCACCCCCGCCAACGCACCGATCACCCCATGCACCGCGAAGATGATGATCTTCGTACGATCGACATTCACCCCCGCCAGCAACGCCGCCTCCTGGTTGCCACCAATGGCCATGGTGTTGCGCCCGTAGGTCGTGTAATTCAGCAGCCAGCCGAAAAACAGGAAGCAGACGATGGTGATCAGGATCGGCACCGGCACGCCGAACAACTGACCGTTGCCGAACACGAAGAACGATTCCTGGGACACGCCCACCGCTTTGCCGTTGGCAAAAATGTAGGCCAGGCCACGGACGATCTGCATGGTTGCCAGCGTCGTGATCAGCGCATTGACCCGCAACTTGGCGATCACGATGCCGTTGATCAACCCGACGATCAGGCCCATCACCAGCGCCGCGCTGACGCCGAGAAACACGCTGTTGGTGTCGCGCATCACCACCGCCGCAACCACCCCGGCGCAGGCAATCACCGAACCCACCGACAAGTCGAAATGCCCCGACGCCAGGCAATACAACATGGTGCACGCGGCGATCCCGGTGGTGGAAATCGCCAGGCCCAGGCCACGCATGTTCAGCGGCGAGAGGAAGTTGTCGATCAGCAAGGTGCAGGCGACAAAAATGCCCACCGCCGCCAGCAGCATCACCCAGTCATCGAGGAAGCGCCGCATATCCAGAGGTTTGCGCGCGGTCGGCAGGGTTTCGTTTTGGGTTGTCATCATAGTCACCTCTCAGTTCGCCACGCCGTCAGCGCGGTGGCGCGGCAAAGCCAGTTGCAGCAGGTTGGATTCGTTGGCCTGGTCGCGGCTGACTTCGCCACGCAGGGCGCCCTCGCACAGCACCAGAATGCGGTCGGAAATGCCCATCACTTCCATCAGATCGCTGGACACCACGATCACCGAAATGCCGTCGGCGGCCAGGTTGTGGATGATCTGGTAGATCTCGGCCTTGGCGCCGATGTCGATGCCTCGGGTCGGCTCGTCCAGCAGCAGGACTTTCATCGGCATCGACAGCCAGCGGCCGAGAATGGCCTTCTGCTGATTGCCGCCGGACAGGAACTTGATCTGTTGCCCGGCGTGGGGCGTTTTCACTTTCAGGGCCTTGATCTGTTTCTCGGCGTTACCCTTCTCCCAGATCCCGCGCAGCAGGCAACCGAGCCCGGAGTTCGCGCCGCGGGCACTGATGTTGATGTTCTCGGCGACGCTGGCGAGCGGAATGATGCCTTCCTTCTTGCGGTCCTCCGGGCACAGCAGAATCCCGGCGGCAATCGCGTCGCGAGGCGAACGCAATTTCAGTTCATGGCCACGCAATTCCAGGCGTCCGGCGGTGTTGCGCTCCAGACCGCTGAGCAGCCGGAACAGCTCGGTGCGCCCTGCCCCGACCAGTCCGAACAGGCCCAGAATCTCGCCTTTGTGCGCATCGAAACTGATCGGCTCGCGCAGGCCCGGGCCGAGCAAGCCATCGACTCTCAGCGCCACGGCACCGCGCGGGCGACCGCGATAATCGTAGATGTCCTGAATGTCGCGCCCGACCATGCAAGTCACCAGTTGATCGTGGGTCAACTGGCTCATGTCGTCGAAGGTGCGCACGTAGCGGCCGTCCTTGAACACCGTCACCGCGTCGCAGATGCGGAACACTTCTTCCATGCGATGAGAGACGTAGAGCACCACTTTGCCCTCGTCGCGCAGCCGGCCGATGATCGCCATCAAGCGGTCTATTTCCCGCGCCGAGAGGCTGCTGGTCGGCTCATCGAAGGCAATCACATGGGCGCCACGGGACAGTGCCTTGGCGATTTCCACCAGTTGCCGCTGGCCGAGGGACAGGCGTCCGACCTTGGTCTGCGGGTCGATTTCATCGGCCAGGCCTTTGAGGCAAGCCAAGGCTTGTTGGCGCAGCGCGCCGCGATTGATCAGGCCGAAACTGGCCGGCAGGTGACCGAGAAACAGGTTCTCGGCCACGGTCATTTCCGGCACCAGATGCAGCTCCTGGTGAATCACCGCCACGCCGCTGCCGATGCTGTCGGCGGTGGACTTGAAGGCCATCGTCCGCTCGCCGATCTGCAGCTCGCCGCTGCTCGGGATATAGGCACCGCCGAGGATTTTCAGCAGGGTCGACTTGCCGGCGCCGTTCTCGCCCATCAGGGCGTGAACCTGCCCGGGGTGAGCGACGAAACTGATGCCGTCCAGCGCCTTCACGCCCGGGAAGGTCTTGCCGATCCCGTTGAAACGCAGGCTGCCGCTGGCGCTGTGTTCTTGTGTCTGTACTTGCGCGTGCATTTAAGCCACCTCATCACACCGTTCAAACGGCCCGGCTGCCCGGGCCGCCGCTGCCGTCAGTTCCACAGGCCGATCTTCTCCAGCTCCTGCTTGAAGTTGTCGCGGGTGATCAGGGTGACGTCGTCCATCGCGGTGTACTTCGGCGGTTCTTTGCCAGTGGTGACCCACTCGTACATCATGCTCGCGGTGTTGTAGCCCTCGATGTGCGGGCTCGGCAGCATCGAACCGTAGAAGCCGCTGTTGGGCTTTTTCAGCTCGCCGATCGCATCTGTGCCGTTGATGCCGATGCCGATCACGTTGGCCGCGGCAAACCCGGCGGCTTCGGTGGCGCGCACGCCGCCGAGCACGGTGTTGTCGTTCATGCCGCCGATGATCAGGTTCTTCGCCGCACCCGGCAGCTTGACCAGCGCCGAGTTGGTGGCGTCCATGCTGCCCGGTACGTCGAGGGTTTTCAGGGCGGCGGTCAGAATGTGATCTTTCGGCATGCCCGCGTCTTCGAGGGCCTTCATCGAGCCGTCGGTGCGCTTCTTGCCGGTGTCAAGTTCGTTGTAGGTGTTGACCACCGCGTAGGTGTCTTTCCAGTCCCAGTTACGCTTTTTCGCCTCGGCGGCCATGGCGGCGCCCTGCTTCTGGCCGACTTCGAACGCGGCCATGCCGAGGTACGGCACGTCTTCCATGAACTTTCCATTGGCGTCGACGAAGCGGTCGTCGACGGCGATGACTTTCAGGTCATTGAGCTTGGCCTTTGCCATGATCGCAGGGCCGAGGGACACGTCCGGCGGGCAGATGACGAAGCCCTTGGCGCCGTTGGCCGCAAGGCTGTCGATGGCCGACAGGGTTTTCTCGCCGTCCGGCACGGCGATCTTGATCAGCTCGAAGCCTTTGTCCTTGGCAGCTTTCTCGGCGAAGGCCCATTCAGTCTGGAACCACGGCTCTTCGGCCTGCTTGACCAGGAAACCGATCTTTACCGGATCGGCGGCCAGCAGCGAACTGCTCAGGCTGAACGCAGTAACCGCCAGCGCGGTACTGCACAGGGTACGAATCCCGAAACGACGTTTCATAAGCAGACTCCTTGTTATTTTTCTTGAGCGTTATTTGAAAAGCGTTACAGCGGTCGAAGCGTTTCCCGCGAATCATGACGACAATAGTCATATCGTATGATGATTGGATTTCAGGCGGAGCTTGCCACCTGAAATCCAGATTTTCAGTCGTGGTACATCACCGAACGACCACCATCGATGGTGATGCACGAGGCGTTGATGAATGGCGCTTCATCACTGGCCAGGAATACGGCGGTCATCGCCACTTCGATCGGCTGGCCGATGCGTTTCGGTGGATGCAGATCGAAAGCACGCTGGCGTTCGGCGTGCGGGTCGGCGAAGCCGTTCCAGTAATCGACGTTGAGCTGGGTTTCGATGTAGCCCGGCGCAATCGCGTTGACCCGAATGCCCTTCGGCGCGTACTCGATGCCCAGCGCGCGGGTCAGCCCGAGCAGGCCGTGCTTGGCCACCGGGTACGGGAAGCAGCCGGGAATGATGTTTGTGGAGTGGGTCGAGGCAATGTTGATGATGCTGCCGACGCCCTGCTCGATCATCTGCGGCAGCACGGCTTTGCAGCCATACCAGGCGCCGTCCAGGTCGATGGCGAAGCAGCGTTTCCAGTCTTCTTCGGTCATTTCCAGCGGATCGCGGAACACGTTGACCCCGGCACAATTGACCAGCACGTCGATGCGACCGTGCAGCTCGATGGCCAGTTTGGCCATGGCGTGCAGATCCTGCTGACGCGAAACGTCGGCCTTGATCGCTTGCACGTCGGCGCCCTGCTCTCGCCAGTGCGCGGCAACCTTTTCGACCTTTTCAGCCTGGATATCGCTGATCACCAGTTTGGCCTGCTGCGAGGCGAAGGTCGCGACGATTGCTTCGCCGATGCCTTGGGCGGCGCCGGTCAGCAGCACGACCTTGTTTTTCAGGCGCTCACCTTTCGGTGGCTCGGGCACTGGTGGCAGGGACAGAGGTTCAGCCATGAATCAGGACTCCTGTTCGAAAGCATAAAAAAACCGGGCATCTGACGATGTCCGGTCTGGAAGGCTTCTGGAACAAAACAGGCGAGCGCACGCCGCGGCACCGAAACGGCCCGAAGCGCTGACTCCGCTGTGGAGTGCGATGGAAATTCGCTGCATCACTTCACCTGTTTTGTTCTTTTTAAGTGTGAGTGCGTGTTACTGCTGGAGCCGACTATAAACCCGACCGCCGAATAATCTCAATATATAATTTTGCATCCCATATTTTGGGATTTAACTAGCGAATCGCGTACAAAGCTTTCCGGCGACATCCACCCGCAACGACAGCACGGCGCCGTCCAGCGGATGGTTCAGCGGACTTTTGGCGCTGGTGATGTACAGGGTTTTCAGGTCGGCGCCGCCGAATACGCAACTGGTCGGGCGACTGATCGGCAGGTCGATCTTGCGGTCGATCTGGCCATCCGGTGTCAGGCGCAGCAGGCAGCTGCCGTCCCAGCGGGCGTTCCACACGTAGCCTTCGGCGTCCATCGCCGAGCCGTCCGGGCCGCCGTGCTGATCGGCGCGGTACCAGGGCTGGGCGGGGTCGAGGTTGCCGTCGGTGTGGATGAAGTAGCGGTACAAGGTGCTGTCGAGGCTGTCGCCGAACAGCAGCGTGGTGCCGTCGTCGCTCCAGAGCAGCGTGTTGGGAATGCCCAGGCCGCGCAGCAATGGCGTGACCCTCTTATCCGGATCAATCCGGAACAGACCGCCGGAACGACGGGTGATCGGCAGATCCTCGCCCTGCTCGCCGATGTTGTTTTGCATGGTGCCGAGCCACAAGCGACCCTGGCCATCGCAACGCGCTTCGTTGGCACGATTGCCCGGCTGCGGATCAGCGACGCAGAACAGCGTCAGTCGCGGCTCAAGTCCGGGTGAATCGAGATCGAGCCGGTAGACGCCGCTGCTCAGGGTCACCAGCGCGTCGCCGCTGGCGCAGGGAATGAACGCCGAGACGTGCTCCGGCATCTGCCAGATCTGCACGTTCTGCCCGATCAGCCGCAGCGCCTGCTTGCCGGCGATGTCCACCCAGTACAGCGCCTGGGTTGGCGCGTCCCAGAACGGGCCTTCACCCAGTTGCGCCCGATGTTCTGTCACCGCAGTCCACGTCATGCAACCTCCTGTCTTGTTGTTTTTGTCAGCTGGCTTTCTTGTCGGCCATCACCTGCGGGTAAAACCGCTTGATGGCCAGGTCGGCATTGTCGATCAGGGTCATGCAGGCCCACACCCCGCGCGCGGCATCCCGGGCGGCGATGGCGTCGGCCATGTCTCGATGGATAGGCAGAGTGCGGCGCAATTCATCGGGATCGGCCGCGGACACTTCGAAGGACACGGCGAGCAGCGCACCGAGGGCCGGCACCATTTGCTCGATGAATTGATTGTGGCTGGCGGCGAGAATGCATTCGTGGAAGAACTGGTCGGCGCGGTTGTAATCGATGCCGCTGTCGACCGCCCGTTCCAGCGCGTTGTAGGCCTGCTGGATGGCTTGCACCTGTTCCACGGTCGCCCGCTCGCAGGCCCAGCGCACCGCCATCGGTTCGATGGTTCGGCGCAGGTCGAGCAGGTCGTCGACGAAGTTTTCCGGCAGGCCGCTGCGCGACAGCCAGCCCACGACTTGCGGATCGAACAGGTTCCAGCGCTTGATCGGCAACACCCGCGTGCCGACTTTCGGCCCGACTTCGAGCATGCCCTTGGCGACGAGGGTCTTGATGGCTTCGCGAATCACGGTGCGGCTGACCCCGAGCTGCTCGCCCAGATCGGCTTCGACCTTGATCGCCTGCCCGGGTTTGACCTGGCCGGCGGCAATCCAGGCGCCCAGCCAGTCAACCGTTGATGCGTGAAAACTGCTCGACATGGACACCCCGAAGCCGTTCGCTGTGGGTGCTTACGCTAATCATCATACGATTGGGAGTCAACGACAAAAAACCGCAGCCTGCTTTCACAGACTGCGGTTTTTTTAAGGTTCGAGGCCGATACGGAAGAATTCGCCGCCACTCCAGACGCCAAGCCAGCGCTGGCCATCGATCTCACGGCTGACTGCCAGCTCGACCAATTGGTAGAACACGTTGCGGTGGATCAGCGCTTCGAGGTTGGTGCGCACATGCGCGTAGGGCGCGGGCTCTTGCGTTGTCGGATCGATCTCGACGCGGATTGGATGCTCCGGGCCGGCCTCGGTGGTTTCATCGACGTTGGTGGTGAAACGCAGCACTTGCGCCTCACCCTCGCCTTCCACCTCGACAGCAATCGCCACGAACGGCGCGTCATCGACCTTGATTCCGACCTTTTCGACCGGGGTGATCAGGAAATAATCATCGTCGTCGCGGCGGATGATCGTGGAGAACAGCTTGACCATCGGCTTGCGCCCGATCGGCGTGCCCAGGTAGTACCAGGTGCCGTCGCGGGCGATGCGCATGTCGATGTCGCCGCAGAAATCCGGGTTCCACAAGTGTACCGGCGGCAAGCCTTTGGTTTTGGGGATTTGCCCCAGCAGGTCATTGGCTTTTTGCGGGCCACTCATGGCGTACTCCTTGAATTACTGGTCCCCGACGCCCAGCAGGCTGCGCGCGTATTGCGCAAGCGGTGGGCCGATCAGGTCTTCGGGCTTGTTGTCGTGGAACGTCAGTAAACCGCCACGACTCTTGATCCGTGCAGTATCAATCAAATACTGGGTGCTGGTCTCGATCAACATGATCTGAATCACGCCGCCGTCGATACCGAGGCGATCCACGGCTTCCTGATCGAGCCACTCATCGGAGTTGCCGATGCGGTCGTCGGCCTTGGCGAAACGCGTGTACAGCAGATAGTGGGCACCGGCGTCACGAGCTTCGCCCATCGCCTGGTCGAGGCCTTCCGGCGCACGGGCGCGGCGGACCATCGGGAAGTATTCGACGAAACCTTTGAAGGCCTCTTCGGCGACGACGTTGGGACGCGGGTAGGAACCACCCGGCGGTGCGAACGAGCCTTGCGCAATGTAGATGAACGAATCCGGCTGAATGCGGAAATTGTTTACGCGGCGGCTGTCGCTGTGGTCCAGCAAGCCCGCGTCGCTCATCTGGTAGCGAGTCCCTTCGGCCATGTCACTGACAGTCATACAGCCGCCCAGCGCCAAAACGGCCAGCAGCAAAACCAGGCTACGCATCCTAATCCTCCAGAAGCCGGTGACGGAAAACCGGCGAATGGCCGTAGGATGCAGCTTTTGCGCCAGTCCTTGGAAATGTGCAGGTATCCGCTTTGAAATAAGGCGTTGTGGTTAAACCGGGCTTAGCCGCCGATGATCTTCATGACGGTGGCGCCGCCGGAGAACGCGACTTCCTGCTTGTCGCCCAAGGCCTTGACCAGCAGTCGCTGCAACGCCGGCAGCGCCTCGTGGCGCGGCTTGTCGAGCAGATCACCGACGTAGTGGCGGTTGCTCGACGACAGGCAGCCATGCAGCCATCCGGTGGACGACAGGCGCAGGCGCGAGCAGGTTCGGCAGAACGGCACACTTTCGTTGGCAATAACGCCGAAGTTGCCCAGACCGGGAATCGCATAGCGAACCGCCGTGGCGTCCACCGGCGCGTCGGTTTGCGCGTACTCGTAATGTTCGCCGATCAGGCTCAGCAGCTGTTGCAGGCTGACGAACTGTTGCAGGAAGGCGTTGGAATCAGTGGCCAGGTGGCCCATGCGCATCAGCTCGATGAAGCGCAGCTCAAAGCCGCGCTCAAGGCAGTAATCGAGCAGCGGCATCACCTGATCCAGGTTCTGCCCGCGCAACGGCACCATGTTGACCTTGATCTTCATGCCCGCCGCTGCCGCCTGATCCATGCCATCCAGCACGGTGGCCAGATCGCCGCCACGGGCAATGCTGCGGAACGCGCCGGCGTCCAGGGTATCGAGGGAAACATTGATGCGTCGCAGGCCGGCATCGACCAGTAACGGGAGTTTTTTCGCCAGGAGCTGGCCGTTGGTGGTCAGGCTGATGTCTTCCAGGCCCATCTTGCCGACGGCGCTCATGAAAGATTCGAGTTTGGGGCTGACCAGCGGCTCGCCGCCAGTGATGCGCAGACGCTCGATGCCGGCGGCTTCGATCAGATAAGCCACGCCACGTGCCATGGCCTCGGCCGACAATTCATCCTGCGCAGCCACCAGCCGCTTGCCGTTGGGCACGCAGTAGGTACAGGCGTAATTGCAGGCTGAAGTCAGACTGATCCGCAAATTGCGAAAACGCCTGCCTTGACGGTCAACGATCATGAAGCACTCCGGCGATGGAAAATCGAGCGGCTAAAACTTGACTCACAATTCAAGTTTTAGCAAGCCCTATGCCTGAGTATATTCCTGCGGTACTGCGCCATGTAGCGAAAAACACGGCGCATAAGGCGACTGAATGATTCAGCTGCTTGACGTTTCAGGGTCGCGCTTGCGCTTGTTGCCCATGCGCACGCCAATATCCATCAGGAACTGGAAGAAACCTTCCTGATCTTCCAGCACATTGCTCCAGAACGGCGAGTGATACAGCGCCACCGCGCCGTGCACCAGCGCCCAGGATGCGCAGTAGTGGAAGTACGGCGGCACGTCTTCGAGCTTGCCTTCGCTGATGCGGCCCTTGATGAGCAGCGTCAGGCGTTCGAAGTTCGAGGCACGGATCTTGTGCAGCTCCTCGACCATCTCGGGCACCTGATTGCCCTTGACCACTTTCTCTTCCAGGCGATCGAACAGGCGATAGCGCTGCGGGTCGCGCATGCGGAATTCAAAGTAGGCACGGGACAGCGCTTCCTTGTCCTTGTCGACATCGGCCGAGTGCAACAGCTCGTTCAAGTCGCGCTCGTAATCGAGCATCAGGCGCAGATAGATTTCGGCCTTGGACTTGAAGTGCTTGTAGATCGTGCCTTTGCCGATACCCACGGCATCAGCAATCATCTCGACGGTGACACTGTCTTCACCTTGTTCGAGGAACAGCTTGAGCGCGGTATCGAGAATTTCTTGCTCGCGGCGACGAAACTCACGGACCTTACGAGGTTCTTTGTGCATAAGAAAAGGTCTGTAGGGGTCAAAATTCGAAGCCGCGTATTATGCCTAACTTGCGCAAAAATGCACGGATCATCCGACCATATCTGTGTTTCTTGTTCATTTCACGAACGTTTCGGGGGGAATGAGAACATAACCGAAGCGAACGTATTCCAAATTTGTTTAAAAACCCCGGCCGGCCAACTGGACTCGGCGCCAGACTGATCAATACTTGAACTGTCGGGCGACATCTCCCCCAAGTGTCGCGCCGGTAAAGGTACCAAGGGACCGCGTGCCTTTGTTTTACTCCTAATGGTCTTAACCCGGATTCACCCCCCAGAACCCGGGTTTTTTTTGCCTGCGATTCAGGCTTTTACATGCGCCAGCGGAAACAGTCGCTTGAAGTTCTCGGTGGTCTGCTCGGCAAAGCGCTCGTAGTTCTCGCCGCGCAGCATCGCCAGAAACTCTGCCACTTCGCGCACGTATTGCGGCAGGTTCGGCTTGCCGCGATAAGGGATCGGCGCCAGGTACGGCGAATCGGTTTCCACCAGCAGGCGATCGGCCGGAACCTTGCTCGCCACATCGCGCAGCGCATCGGCATTGCGGAAGGTGACGATGCCCGACAGGGAAATGTAATAACCCATGTCCAGCGCCGCCTTGGCCATGTCCCAGTCTTCGGTGAAGCAATGCAGCACGCCGGCCTGGGGCAACGCGGCTTCGCGCAACAGTTGGAGCGTGTCGGCGCGGGCGCCACGGGTGTGGATGATCACCGGTTTGCCGGTCTGCTGCGCGGCTTGCAGGTGCAGACGGAACGATTCCTGCTGCAGTTCGGCGGCCTCTGGCTCGTAGTGGTAGTCCAGACCGGTTTCGCCGATCGCCACCACTTTCGGGTGATTGAGCTCGTGCAACAGCCAGTCCAGCGCCGGCGCCGAGCCCGGCTGCACATCCAGCGGATGCACGCCGACCGAGCAATCGACATCGTCGTAACGCTCGGCCAGGGCTTTGACGTCGGCCGCGTTGTCGGCGCTGACGCCGATGCACAGGAAGTGCCCCACTCCGCGCTGACGGGCCGCATTCAGCGCGGCATCCAGGGAACCGTCGTGAGCGGCGAGGTCGAGGCGATCAAGGTGACAATGGGAATCTACGAGCATAAAAAGGACTGCAACTTACATCGTATGAGTGGGACGGTCGGACTTCAGGGCTCCGGCCAGATGAGTTTCGATGCGACTGCGCGCGGTGTTGTCGCCATCGTTGAATTGCACGCCGACGCCGGCTGCGCGGTTGCCCTGGGCGCCTTTGGGGGTGATCCAGGCCACTTTGCCGGCCACAGGAATCTTCTCCGCCTCGTCCATCAGGTTCAGCAGCATGAACACCTCGTCGCCCAACTTGTAGCTCTTGTTGGTCGGGATGAACAGGCCACCGTTCTTGATGAACGGCATGTAGGCGGCGTAAAGAACCGACTTGTCCTTGATGGTCAGGGACAAGATGCCGTTGCGCGGCCCCGGGCTGACAGGTTCATTCATGTTGACCTCCACTACTGATGTTCAGAGTCTAGGTACACATTCTTATCTTTGGCCAGGCAAGCTCGCCCATTGCACCAGCAACGCTTCCAGCAGCAACGCCGCGTTGAGGTTGGCCTTGCTCAGGACTTTCTGGCGCTGGGCGAGAATCCAGTCCTGAATATCCAGCACTTTTGGCTGGGCGCTTTTCTGCGCCAGATACTGCACGACCTTGCGCATGTCGGTCAGGCCGAGGCCCGCTTCATCCTGGGTCAACTGATAACGCAGGATCAGACTCGACCAGTCGCAGAACCAGTCGAACAGACGCAGCATCGGAATGTTTTTCCACTCCTCGGCCAGTTGCGTCGGTGATTGCTGCTGTTTGAGCAACTTCTTCACGCCTTCCACAACCTGCGCGCGCTGCTCACGCACGCCCTGCCCGTGCAACGTGACCGCGGCCAATGGCGAGCCGGCAGCCAGGGTCAACAGTTCGACACGTTCGTCTTCGGAACATTCCGGCAGTGCCTGAGCCAGCCATTGCAGGCTCATGGATTCGCTCGGCAGCGGACAGGCCTGCTGCACGCAGCGGCTCTTGATGGTCGGCAACAACCGGCTCGGCTGGTGACTGACCAGCAACAGCACGGTGTCGCCAGACGGCTCTTCAAGGCTCTTGAGCAAAGCGTTGGCGGCGTTGATGTTCATCGACTCCACCGGCTCGATCAGCACCACCTTGCGACCGCCCAGTTGCGCGGTCTGCACCACGAAACTGACCAGATCGCGCACCTGGTCGACCTTGATCGCCTTGTCCGCTTCTTCCGGTTCGAGGATGTAATTGTCCGGGTGGCTGCCGGCCTTGAGCAGCAGGCAGGATTTGCACTCGCCGCAGGCTTCAGGCGTCGGACGCTGGCACAGCAGGCTGGCCATCAGCCGCTCGGCCAGCGCGCGCTTGCCGATCCCGGCCGGCCCGTGCAGCAGATACGCGTGGGCATGCTGAGTGCGACCGGCCAGTTGCTGCCAGAGGCTGTCCTGCCACGGATAGGCCTCAGCCACGGCTCAGCTCCAGCAAGTTCGGAATCAGGGTATCCAGCGATTGTTGAACCTTGACCAACGGCTGACCGGCGTCGATCCGCACGTAACGCGCCGGATCAGCTTCGGCGCGCTTGAGGAACGCACTGCGCACGGCCTCGAAAAACTCACGGCCTTCCAGCTCGAAACGATCCAGACGACCTCGGGCGCTGGCCCGAGCCAGGCCGATTTCCACCGGCAGATCGAAAATCAGCGTCAGGTCGGGACGCAGGTCGCCCTGCACGAAAGTCTCCAGCGCCGCGATGCGCTCCAGCGACAAGCCGCGACCACCGCCCTGATAGGCGTAAGTCGAATCGGTGAAACGGTCACACAGCACCACCGCACCACGGGCCAGCGCCGGGCGAATGACTTCAGCCAGATGCTGGGCGCGGGCGGCGAACACCAGCAACAGCTCGGTGTCCGGGTTCATCACTTCGTCGACCGGGGCGAGCAACACCTCACGAATGCGCTCGGCCAGCGGCGTACCGCCGGGCTCGCGGGTCAGCACCACTTCGATACCGGCGGCGCGCAGGCGCTCGGCGAGGTATTCGCGGTTAGTGCTTTTGCCGGCGCCTTCCGGGCCTTCCAGGGTAATAAACAAGCCAGTCACAGGCAGTCCTTAATCAAAGTCATTGCGTGTTTTGGGGAGTGGACGCTTCCGGTTCCGGCGTCGGTGCAGGCTCTTGAGCAGGCGGCTGCGGCAACGACTCCGGTGCGGTATCGGGCGAGGCGGCAGGAATCGCCTCCTCGGCTGCCGGAGCGGCCTCGGGCGCTGTCGCCGGCGCCGGGCTTGAGCGGTAATCCGCGCGTCGCTTGAGCTGGTACTCGCGCACCGCGTTGTTGTGCGCGTCCAGATCATCGGAGAACACGTGGCTGCCATCGCCACGGGCAACGAAGTAGAGGCTGGTGCCATCCACCGGATTGAGCGCGGCGTGAATGGCTTCACGTCCAACCATGGCGATCGGCGTCGGCGGCAGGCCGGGAATCATGTAGGTGTTGTACGGCGTGGCTTCCTTGAGGTGGGCGCGGGTCAGCTTGCCGTTGTAGCGATCACCCAGGCCGTAGATCACCGTCGGATCGGTCTGCAACTGCATCCCTAGCGCCATACGACGCACGAAGACGCCGGCAATCTGGCCACGCTCCTGAGGCACGCCGGTTTCCTTCTCCACCAGCGACGCCATGATCAGCGCCTGATAGGGCTCGGTGTAAGGCACGTCGGCGGAGCGTTTTTCCCACTCCTTGGCCAGCACTTCGTCGAGGCGGTCGAAGGCCTTTTTCAGCAGTTCGGTATCGGTCACACCGCGCACGAAGCGGTAGGTGTCGGGGAAGAAGCGTCCCTCGGGGAACAGGCCCTTGTGACCGATCTTGGCCATCACATCACTGTCGCTCAGGCCGTTGAGGGTCTGCTCGATCTTTTCATCCTTGGCCAGCGCGGCGCGCACTTGATGGAAGTTCCAGCCCTCGACCAGCGTCAGGCTGTACTGAACCACATCGCCGCGCTTCCACAGGTCGATCAGGCCGTTGACGGTCATGCCCGGTTGCATGCGGTATTCACCGCTGTGAATCGGCGTGCCGGCCAGATTGAAACGCCAATAGACCCGCAGCCAGAACGCGTCCTTTATGACGCCATCGGCTTCGAGTCCAAGAAAAGTACGGGTCGGGGTGGATCCCTTGGGCACATCCAGCAGTTCTTCCTGCGTGATGTTCAGGGGCTGTTCCAGTGCCGAATGAATCTTCCAGGCGCTGGCGCCCAACAGCAGCCCTGCCAGAACCAGTCCGGTTTCCAGCAGCAGCAAAAGTTTACGTCTCACGAATCAGGCATCCAGTAGCGCGCGGGCAATGGTTTGCAGTTTACGGGTGAGCGGGCCAACCGGCCAGCTCAGAGCAGCACAGGCGCGTACCGGCCAGACGCCATACACGCTATTGCAGACAAAGACTTCATCGGCCCATTGCAGCTGTTCGAGGGGGATGTCGGTGATTTGCACGGGAATGCCCAGAGACTCGGCCTGAAACAATATTTCTGCGCGCATCACACCGGCCACACCGCAGCGTTTCAGGTCCGCCGTGATCAGCACACCGTCACGTACCAGGAACAGGTTGCTGAACACACCTTCGATCACCCGACCGGCCTGATCGAGCATCAGACCTTCGGCATGCTCACCGTCCTGCCATTCGGCACGGGCAATGACCTGTTCCAGTCGATTGAGGTGTTTGAGCCCGGCGAGCAACGGCTGCCTGGACAGGCGCGTGCTGCACGGAAACAGGCGAACGCCCTGCTCGGCGTGGGCCGCTGGATAAGCGGCGGGAGGATTGCCTTGTAGAATGCGTCGGCCCTGCGCCGAAGGATCCGGCGCATAACCGCGCAATCCGTCGCCACGGGTAAGGATGAGCTTGAGCACACCCTCGCCCATCGCGGCGGCATAGGCTTGCAGCTCATGGCAAACCTGTTCGATGTCCGTCGTGATGGCCAGACGCGCACAGCCGTCGGCCAGACGCGTCAGATGCCGATCCAGCAGCACCGGCTGACCGCCACGCACGGCGATGGTCTCGAACAGACCGTCGCCGTAAGCCAGGCCGCGATCTTTCAGCGACAGAGCGTCAGCCGGCAGACCGTCGACCCAGCAGTCCATCAGCCGGCGAACCGACGGAACGCCAACGTGCCGTTGGTGCCGCCGAACCCGAACGAGTTGGACAGCACGACATCGATATCCATGTTGCGCGCGGTGTGCGGCACGAAATCGAGGTCGCAGCCTTCGTCCGGCTCATCGAGGTTGATGGTTGGCGGCGCCACCTGGCTGTTGATCGCCAGCACGCTGAAGATCGCCTCGACCGCACCCGCCGCACCCAGCAGATGACCGGTCATGGACTTGGTAGAGCTGACCGCCAGCTTGTAGGCGTGATCACCGAACACCGACTTGATGGCGTTGGCTTCAGCGAGGTCGCCGGCCGGGGTCGAAGTGCCGTGGGCGTTGATGTATTGCACTTGATCGACGTTGATCTTCGCATCGCGCAGCGCGTTGGTGATGCAGCGTGCAGCACCAGCGCCGTCGGCGGGTGGCGAAGTCATGTGGAAGGCGTCGCCACTGGTGCCGAAACCGATCAGTTCGGCGTAGATGGTCGCGCCACGGGCCTTGGCGTGCTCGAGCTCTTCGAGCACCAGGGCACCGGCGCCGTCGGACAGCACGAAACCGTCACGGCCCTTGTCCCACGGACGGCTGGCGCGGGTCGGCTCGTCGTTGCGGGTCGACAGCGCACGGGAAGCACCGAAGCCGCCCATGCCAAGACCGCACGCAGCCATCTCGGCACCGCCGGCAATCATCACGTCGGCTTCGTCGTACATGATGTTGCGCGCCGCCATGCCGATGCAGTGCGTACCAGTGGTACACGCTGTGGCGATGGCGTAGTTAGGCCCCTGCGCACCCAGGTGGATGGACAGGAAACCGGAAATCATATTGATGATCGAGCCAGGCACAAAGAACGGAGAAATCCGGCGCGGGCCAGTCTCGTGCAGGGTGCGGCTGGTTTCTTCGATGTTGGTCAAACCGCCGATACCCGAACCCATGGCCACGCCAATGCGTTCACGGTTGGCATCGGTGACTTCCAGACCGGCATTGCGTACGGCTTGAAAGCCGGCCGCCAGACCGTACTGAATGAACAGGTCGAGCTTGCGCGCTTCCTTGACCGACAGGTATTCCTCGACATTGAAGCCCTTTACCGAGCCGCCAAAGCGGGTGGAATAGGCAGAAAGGTCGGTGTGTTCGATCAGACCAATGCCACTGCGGCCAGCCAGAATGCCCTGCCAACTGCTCGGCACATCCGTGCCCAGTGGCGACAACATACCCATACCGGTGACTACGACGCGTCTACGCGACACAGCACTCTCCTTTTTCAAATGACGACTTTGCATCAGGCCTAAAGAAAAAACCGCACGCCATGATGGCAGTGCGGTTTTTCCATGACAGCAAGCAACGATTACAAACTATTACGCCTGGTGGCTAGTAACGTAGTCGATTGCAGCTTGTACAGTAGTGATCTTCTCAGCTTCTTCGTCAGGGATTTCGGTCTCGAATTCCTCTTCCAGAGCCATCACCAGCTCAACGGTGTCAAGGGAGTCGGCACCCAGGTCTTCTACGAAGGAAGCGGTGTTGACCACTTCTTCTTCTTTAACACCCAGTTGCTCGGCAACGATTTTCTTGACGCGCTCTTCGATGGTGCTCATACCTTGTTTTCACTCCTAATGGACAAATTCAGGCAGCTGGCCAGTGGGTAAGTGTATAGAAAGACTTTTCAGCTTTTCAACTGAAAGCTTCACTCCTCAAACCCTGCGGCCCTCTGCCTATAAATAGATTGCAGCTTTATAACGGATTTTAGACAGCTCGTATGACATTTTTTTGAAGCAATCCGTCACATTTGAATTACATGTACATCCCGCCGTTAACCGGGATTGTAGCCCCGGTCACGTATGCCGCACCGTCGGATGCAAGAAAAGCGACCACGGACGCGATCTCTTGAGCTTGTCCCAGACGGCCCAGCGGAATCTGCGTCTGCAAGGCTTCACGCTGTGCTTCAGGCAGCTCGCGAGTCATATCGGTGTCGATGAACCCTGGGGTTACCGAGTTGACCGTAATCGAACGCGAACCGACTTCACGCGCCATGGCACGGCTGAAACCTTCCAGACCGGCCTTGGCGGCTGCATAGTTTACTTGGCCAGCGTTGCCCATGGCACCCACCACCGAGCCAATACTGATAATTCGGCCCCAACGCGCCTTGGTCATGCCGCGCAGAACGCCCTTGGACAGGCGATACAGACTGTTCAGGTTGGTATCGATCACGTCGTACCACTCGTCGTCTTTCATGCGCATCATCAGGTTATCGCGGGTGATGCCGGCATTGTTGACCAGAATCGCCACCGGCGCACCGAACTGCTCCTGAATGCTCGCCAGCACTGCGCTGACCGATTCGTCGCTGGTGACGTTCAGTTCGAAACCCGCGCCCTGGATGCCGTTTTCCTTCAGGGTCGCAGCAATGCGCTCGGCACCCGAAGCGGAAGTCGCGGTGCCGACAACGATGGCGCCCTGACGACCCAGTTCCAGTGCGATAGCCTGGCCGATGCCACGGCTTGCGCCGGTGACCAGTGCAACTTTACCTTGCAGACTCATGCAAGCTTCTCCTGATTCAGACAGCCGCTGCGCGAGCAGCAGCGAAAGCGTCTGGGGTATTGAGGTTGGAAGTCGAAACGCCTTCGGCGCAACGTTTGTTCAGACCGGCCAGCACCTTGCCAGGGCCGCACTCGACCAGATTGGTCGCACCTTTGGCGGCCAGGGTCTGTACGGACTCGACCCAGCGGACCGGCTTGTAGAGTTGTTCCAACAGATCACGCTTGAGGGTTTCCAGATCCGCCGGCACTTGCGCACTGACGTTCTGTACCACAGGGATCTGCGGCGCCTGCCAGTCGATGGCAGCGATGGACTCGGAGAAACGCTCGGCAGCCGGGCGCATCAGTTCGCAGTGCGACGGCACGCTGACCGGCAGCGGCATGGCACGCTTGGCGCCACGGGCCTTGCAGCCTTCGATGGCGCGCTCGACGGCTGCCTTGGCACCGGCGATCACCACCTGACCCGGGGAGTTGAAGTTCACCGCGCTGACCACTTCGCCTTGCGCCGCTTCGGCACAGGCAGCCAGAACATCGGCATCTTCCAGACCGAGGATGGCAGCCATGCCGCCCTGCCCGGCCGGAACGGCTTCCTGCATCAGCTGGCCACGGCGCTCGACGAGCTTTACCGCGTCCGCCAGGCTCAGGCTGCCAGCAGCAACCAGCGCGCTGTATTCACCCAGGCTGTGACCGGCAACGAAGGCAGGACGCGCACCACCTTCCGCCAGCCACAGACGCCACAGGGCGATCGAAGCGGTCAGAATGGCCGGTTGGGTTTTATCGGTTTGATTGAGCTGCTCTTCCGGGCCCTGCTGGGTCAGCGCCCACAGGTCGTAGCCCAGAGCGTCGGATGCTTCTTTGAAGGTTTCGAGGATCAGTGGATGTTGCGCGCCCAGCTCGGCCAGCATGCCGAGGGACTGCGAACCCTGTCCTGGAAAGACGAATGCGAGGGAAGCAGACATGTAACAAGCCCCTAATGATCTTGTCGTCGGAAAAATGGCATCCCGCTAGAGGGACGCAAGAAACTGACAGTTGGATGGCCCTTTGAACCGGGCGGTCACATTTAAGCATTGTCCGACGAAAACGCCTAAGACAACAAATCCTCCAGACGGCCGTGCAGGCGCTCGGGAAGATTCTCCTGAATCTCGATCAGCGCTCGCTGAATGGCACTCTGAAACCCCTGAACCCCGGCCGAACCGTGACTTTTCACGACAATGCCCTGCAAACCGAGGAAGCTTGCGCCGTTATGCCGCGCAGGCGCCAGATCAGCCTGCAGACGCTTCATCAATGGCAGCGCCAGCGCACCGACCGCTCGGGATGCCAGGTTTTTCTTGAACAAGGCTTCGATGCGCGCGGCGATCATCGTCGCCAGGCCTTCGCTGGACTTGAGCAGGATATTGCCGACGAAACCGTCGCAAACCACTACGTCCGCCTCGCCGCGATACAAGCCGTCGCCTTCGATGAAACCGATGTAATTGATGCCCCGGGCAGCCTGCAACAACGTCGCAGCCAGCTTGACCTGCTGATTGCCCTTGATGTCTTCAGTGCCGATATTCAGCAGCGCAACGCGCGGACGGGCAATGCCCAGGGTTTGCGCCGCCACCGACCCCATCACGGCAAACTGCAACAGATGCTCGGCGCTGCAATCGACGTTGGCGCCCAGATCGAGCAACTGGCAATAGCCCTTCTGGGTAGGGATCGCGGCGACCATGGCCGGACGATCAATCCCCGGCAGGGTCTTGAGCACAAATCGCGACAGGGCCATCAACGCACCGGTATTGCCGGCACTGACACAGGCCTGAACCTTGCCGTCACGCAGCAATTCAAGGGCGACACGCATCGACGAGTCCGGCTTGCCACGCAGGGCCTGGGCAGGTTTTTCGTCCATGGTAATGACTTCGGACGCCGGAACAATCGTCAGGCGCGCGCGATCGGCAGCCGATTGGCCGGTGATCAGTTCTTCAAGAAGGGAGGGTTGACCGACGAGGGCCAGGTGCAGCGAGGGTGTAGCAGAAAGGCAAGCAAGGCTGGCCTGAACAATGCTGCGGGGACCGAAGTCCCCGCCCATTGCGTCAATCGCGATGACTTGAGCGGACAAGTGATTACTCGTCAGCGCCCTTGTCGATCACTTTACGGCCACGGTATACGCCTTCTGGCGATACGTGGTGACGCAGGTGAACTTCACCAGTGGTTTTTTCTACAGACAGGGTGCTAGCCTCGAGAGCGTCGTGCGAACGGCGCATGTCACGGGCAGAGCGGGATTTTTTGTTCTGCTGAACAGCCATAATTGATTAACTCCTAAACGTTTGGGTCACGCTTTAACTGCGCCAATACACTGAACGGGTTGGACCGCGTTACCTCGTCCTCGCTCGGTTCGGGCTCATCTGCTCCCGCCGGCTGCTGGCATTCTTCCGGATGATGAGCAGGCACAATGGGCAAGGCGAGCAGAAGCTCCTCCTCGATCAGTGACTGCAGATCCAATGGATCTTCGCCCAGTTCCAGCACGTCATAACCTTTCGGTAACGACTGGGTATTCGCACCCTCCTTCACAACAGCGTAACTGCATTCGCTGTGGATCGGCAGGGTGACCAGCTCAAGACAACGCTGGCAAACCATTTTGACTTCGGTGTCGATAAAGCTGTGGATCACCACAGATTTACGTTCATCTCGTTCAAAAACGAATTTTGCCTGCACCGTACCGACATCGTCGGAAAGCGGGTCGCAGAGTCTCTTCAAATCGGCCAGCAGCAGTTCACCTTGAAGGGTGGTGCCACGGTCAGCCAATTTGCGCGGGTCAACGTGAGGTGGAATCGGGTCATTCAACATAGGCGCAGCATTATAGGGATGCACCCACCCATGTCAAAGGAAATTGTGCCCTGTCCGTCACTTGCGCGGCTCCGCTAGAATCTGTCGCCTGCCTCTGGAGATGCGAATGCTGCCTTTATTACTCGCTTCAAGCTCGACCTATCGTCGGGAATTGCTCAGCCGCCTGCGCCTGCCGTTCGTCTGTAGCTCGCCGGATATCGATGAAAGCCATCGCCCGGACGAGTCGGCAATCGAGCTGGTGAAACGCCTCGCCGAACAGAAAGCCCGAGCCCTGGCCGACAGCCACCCTGCTCACCTGATCATCGGCTCCGACCAGGTTGCGGTACTCGGCGAGCTCATCATCGGCAAGCCGCATACCTTCGAAACCGCCCGCGAACAACTGATGGCCGCCAGCGGCGCCAGCGTGACCTTCCTCACCGGCCTGGCCCTGCTCAACAGCCAGACAGGCCACTGTCAGGTCGACTGCGTGCCCTTCACCGTGCACATGCGCGCACTGGACCAGGCCCGCGTCGAGCGCTATCTGCACGCCGAGCAACCCTACGACTGCGCCGGCAGCTTCAAGGCCGAAGGACTGGGCGTGAGCCTGTTCCAGTCGACCGAAGGCCCCGACGCCACCAGCCTGATCGGCCTGCCGCTGATTCGCCTGATCGACATGCTGCTGGTCGAAGGCGTACAGATTCCCTGACCCACAAAAAACCGGCCCTCAGGCCGGTTTTTCTTGCAGCATTCGATCAGCGCAACGACGGGCCGTTGAAACCCATCCACATTGCCAGTTTCTCGGCAACGCTGGCGCCTAACTTCTTCGAGAAGCGGTCAAACGGCGATTCCTGAACGGTGAAGTCCACCAGTTCCTTTTCGCCAATCACGTCACGCGCCACCGAGCTGGCATTGCCCAGACCATCGATCAGCCCCAATGGCAGCGCCTGCTCGCCAGACCAGACCAGCCCGGAGAACAGCTCCGGATGCTCTTTGTCTTTCAGGCGATCGCCACGCCCCTGCTTGACGCTGTTGATGAACTGCTTGTGCGTGGTATCCAGCACACTTTGCCAGAATGCGGTTTCTTCCGGCTTCTGCGGCTGGAACGGGTCGAGGAACGACTTGTGCTCGCCGGAGGTGTAGGTGCGACGCTCGACGCCAAGCTTCTCCATCGTGCCGACAAACCCGTAACCAGCCGCCGTCACACCAATGGAACCCACCAGACTGGCCTTGTCGGCATAGATCTGATCCGCAGCGCTGGCGATGTAATAGGCACCGGAAGCACCCAGATCGGAAATCACCGCGTACAGCTTGGTGTCGGGATGCAGGCCGCGCAGGCGCTTGATCTCGTCATACACATAACCCGACTGCACCGGACTGCCGCCCGGGCTGTTGATGCGCAGGATTACGCCTTTGACCTTCTTGTCTTCGAACGCTGCACGCAGGCTGCCGACGATGTTGTCGGCGCTGGCAGGCTCTTTGTCGGCGATCATGCCGGTGACGTCGATCAACGCGGTGTAGTTGGAGCTGCGCGTAGCGCTCTTCTCCATATCCATCAACGGCGTGAACAGTATCAGCGCAACAAACAGATAAACAAACGTCAACAGCTTGAAGAAGATGCCCCAGCGGCGCGACCGGCGCTGTTCCTGCACGCCAGCCAGCAGAGTCTTTTCCAGCAGCTTCCAGCTTTTCGCGTCACCGTCGTCAGCAGTTGCCTTGGCCGGTGCTTTCCATTCGTCGGTCATCCCATCCACCCCAGCAAAAACGTATTAAGCCTGCTTCTCCAGCCAGGCGTGCAATTCGGAAAAATGGTCGATCGACAGTCGCGGCTCGAACTGCTGCAGTGATTCGATCGATTGCGCGCCATAACTGACCGCCACCGAATCCATCCCCGCATTACGCGCCATCAGCAGATCGAAGGACGAATCACCGACCATCAGCGCTTGTTCGGCACGTACGCCGCAATGCGCAAGGATCTGTTCCAGCATCAGAGGGTGCGGCTTGCTTGCAGTTTCATCGGCAGCACGGGTGATATCGAAATAATCTTCCCAGCCATTGGCTTTGAGCACCCGATCCAGCCCACGACGATTCTTGCCGGTCGCAACAGCCAGGTGATAGCCCTGCTCGCGAAAGGACGCCATCGACTCGACTACACCTTCGAACAACGGCGAAGGTACGGCTTCTGCAGCGATGTAGTGATCCGCGTAATACTCGCGAAACAAGGTCATTTCGGCATCGCTGATTTCGGGATACAGCGTACGGATCGCCTCGGGCAAACCCAGACCGATAATGCCTTTGACGGCAAAGTCATCCCGCAACTCGAAACCTGAACGCCCGGATGCCGAGTGCATTGCCTCGACAATCCGATGAATGGAATCAGCCAGGGTGCCGTCCCAATCAAAAATCAGCAGCTTGTAATCAGATGGGCGCACTCAATCGCTCCACAGTCTTGGCCCACATTTCATCGACCGGTGCCTGCAACTTGAGTTCACCGCCATCGGGCAGCGGCACGGTCAGCATGTAGGCGTGCAGGAACAGACGCTTGCCGCCCAGATCACGAATTTCCTTACTGAAACTGTCATCGCCGTACTTGGTGTCACCGGCAATGCAGTGCCCGGCGTGCAACGTGTGGACGCGGATCTGGTGCGTGCGACCGGTGATCGGCTTGGCCTCGATCAAAGTGGCAAAATCGCCAAAGCGACGCAGGACCTTGAACACGGTCACAGACTCCTTGCCCTCCTCCTCGTCGACCTCGACCATGCGCTCACCGGAGCGCAGATTGCTCTTGCCGAGCGCCGCACGAACCTGCTTGATCGAAGTCGCCCAGTTGCCGCGAACCAGCGCCATGTAGCGTTTGTCGACACCATCACCACGCAACGCGGCATGCAAGTGGCGCAACATGCTGCGCTTTTTGGCGATCATCAACAGGCCGGAGGTATCACGGTCGAGACGGTGAACCAGCTCGAGCTCCTTGGCATCGGGGCGCAACTGACGAAAGGCTTCGATAACGCCGTAATTCAGGCCGCTGCCACCGTGAACCGCAATGCCGGCGGGCTTGTTGATCACGATCAGGGCCTTGTCTTCGTAGACAATCGAGGCTTCCAGGCGCTGCAACAGGCCTTGGGCCAAAGGCACCGGTTCGTCACGCTCAGGCACGCGCACTGGCGGCACGCGCACGATGTCGCCGGCCTGCAGCTTGTATTCGGGCTTGATCCGACCTTTGTTAACCCGCACTTCGCCTTTGCGCAAAATGCGGTAAATCAAGGTCTTGGGCACGCCTTTGAGCCGGGCGAGGAGGAAATTGTCGATTCGTTGGCCGGCATATTCCGGCGAGACCTCAAGCAGTTGAACGCCTGGAGTCGAAGGGGCAGTAGTCGTCATGGCGCCGATGATAACAATTTTTTATGGAATTGAAGCACTTAATCATTGCTGCTATAGTCGCGAACGCCGCCAAAAGCGGCCTGGACAGCGGAACCACGGTCAAAAACCGGCCCTGACCAACGCAATTCACCAGGACGCGAGGCCGTCCTACGGGGCTTTTGCTACGTAACGGTGGAGTTTGCAGCTGTAACAAGCGCAGGTGACATGAGGCCTGAATCACGCCGCAAAGCAGAGTTTTGACTCGCCACGCGAGCCATATTCACGGCCAGTTCACAAAGTGCAGTCAGCCGCGGATGACCTCGAGCGAAGACTCCGGAAACACCGCCTGAATTAGCCATGATGCGTGACCTCCCCTTTCGGAGCTCACGGTAAATGCCAACCCGCTGCGGATTCTGCGCGCGGCAGCACCCGAATTATCAGGGATACGTGTAGGGTGGAGATGCACAACCGCTGGACTGTGTAGCAACAGGTTTTATCAAGACGCTTCATCTCGTCCACAGCCACCGGTTGATTCCTCCTCCTGACTGAGTGCTTAAGTAGCCACAGCAAGCAGGACGCGTACGTCGCGATAACGGCCCAATTGGCCGGACATCGCTGGACACGGGAATGGCCAACCACTCCCGACGCACCTGACACCGACCGTGAGAAGTCGTGTGTGCCGAACGCCGTTTCCGGCAGCCCGGAAACCGACGGTACTACATGAAAAGAATGCTGATTAACGCAACTCAACCCGAAGAGTTGCGTGTTGCACTGGTAGATGGCCAGCGCCTCTACGACCTGGACATCGAATCCGGTGCACGCGAGCAGAAAAAGGCCAACATCTATAAAGGCCGCATCACTCGCATCGAACCAAGCCTTGAGGCTGCCTTTGTCGATTTCGGCTCCGAGCGCCACGGCTTCCTGCCCCTCAAAGAAATCTCCCGCGAATACTTCAAGAAAGCCCCTGAAGGCCGCGTCAACATCAAGGACGTCCTGAGCGAAGGCCAGGAAGTCATCGTTCAGGTCGAAAAAGAAGAACGTGGCAACAAGGGCGCAGCCCTGACCACCTTCATCAGCCTGGCCGGTCGTTACCTCGTTCTGATGCCGAACAACCCGCGTGCCGGCGGCATCTCCCGTCGCATCGAAGGCGAAGAGCGCAACGAACTGCGTGAAGCGCTGAACGGTCTGGTCGCTCCGGCCGACATGGGTCTGATCGTGCGCACTGCCGGCCTTGGCCGCAGCAGCGAAGAAATGCAGTGGGACCTCGATTACCTGCTGCAACTCTGGACCGCCATCAAAGAAGCCTCGCTGGATCGTTCCGCGCCGTTCCTGATCTACCAGGAAAGCAACGTGATCATCCGCGCCATCCGCGATTACCTGCGCCAGGACATCGGCGAAGTGCTGATCGACAGCGTTGAAGCCCAGGACGAAGCCCTGACCTTCATCCGCCAGGTGATGCCGCAGTACGCCAGCAAGATCAAGCTGTACGAAGACAGCGTTCCGCTGTTCAACCGTTTCCAGATCGAAAGCCAGATCGAGACCGCTTTCCAGCGCGTCGTCGAACTGCCGTCCGGCGGCTCCATCGTCATCGATCCGACCGAAGCCCTGGTGTCCATCGACATCAACTCGGCGCGCGCCACCAAAGGCAGCGACATCGAAGAAACCGCCCTGCAGACCAACCTTGAAGCCGCCGAAGAAATCGCCCGTCAGTTGCGCCTGCGCGACATCGGCGGCCTGATCGTCATCGACTTCATCGACATGACCCCTGCCAAGAACCAGCGCGCCGTGGAAGAGAAAGTCCGCGAATGCCTGGAAGCCGACCGCGCCCGCGTGCAGATCGGTCGCATCTCGCGCTTCGGCCTGCTGGAAATGTCCCGTCAGCGCCTGCGTCCTTCGCTGGGCGAAAGCAGCGGCATCGTCTGCCCGCGCTGCAGCGGCACCGGCATCATCCGTGACGTCGAATCGCTGTCCCTGGCGATCCTGCGCCTGATCGAAGAAGAAGCCCTGAAAGACCGCACCGCCGAAGTTCGCGCTCAAGTGCCGATTCCGGTGGCTGCGTTCCTGCTCAACGAAAAACGCAACTCGATCACCAAGATCGAACTGCGCACCCGCGCCCGCATCGTCATCCTGCCGAACGATCACCTCGAAACCCCGCATTTCGAAGTTCAGCGCCTGCGTGACGACAGCCCGGAAGCCGCGACCAACCAGTCCAGCTACGAAATCGCTGCCGCTGCCGCCGATGTCGAAGACGTCCAGCCAGCCGCCGCGACCCGCACCCTGGTTCGCCAGGAAGCCGCCGTCAAGACCGCTCCGGCCCGCGCCAACGCTCCGGTTCCGACTGAAGCCGCCGCCCCGGCACCTGCTCCGGTTGCCGCGCCAGAGCCAAGCCTGTTCAAAGGCCTGGTGAAGTCGCTGGTCAGCCTGTTCGCCACCAAGGAAGAGCCTGTTGCTCCGGTTGTGGTTGAAAAACCTGCCACCGAGCGTCCGGCCCGCAACGAAGAGCGTCGCAACGGTCGTCAGCAGAGCCGCAACCGTAACGGTCGCCGCGATGAAGAACGCAAGCCGCGCGAAGAACGCGCACCGCGTGAAGAGCGCGCCCCACGTGAGCCGCGTGAAGAGCGTCAGCCGCGCGAACCACGTGAAGTCCGCGAGCCGCGCGAATCCCGTGACGAAGCACCGGTAGCCCGCGAAGAACGCGCACCGCGCGCCCCTCGTGAAGAACGTGCACCACGTGCTCCGCGTGAAGATCGCAAGCCACGTGGCGAGCGTGAAGAACGCGTACGTGAACTGCGCGAGCCTCTGGATGCCGCCCCGGCCGTTGCTGCCGCCGCCACCGCTGAAGAGCGTCCGGCCCGTCAGCCACGTGAAGAACGTGCGCCACGTCCTCCGCGTGAAGAGCGTCAACCGCGTGCCGAACAGGCCGCTGCCGCTGTCGCCGAAGAAGAAATCACCACCAACGAAGAGCAACTGCCGGAAGACGGTTCGGAGAACGCCGAAGGCGATCGTCCACGCCGCCGCTCCCGTGGTCAGCGTCGTCGCAGCAACCGTCGCGAGCGTCAGCGTGATGCCAACGGCAATGTGATCGAAGGTTCGGAAGAAGCCTCCGAGAACGCTGATGGCACCGAGCCGAGCACTGCCGATCTGGCTGCTGGCCTGGCTGTGACCGCTGCTGTTGCCAGCACCGTGATCAGCGCTCCGGCTGAAGCTCAAGCTCACGAGCAAGCTGAACGCGCCACCGCTGCCACTCTGGAAACTGCTCCAGTTGAAGCACCGGTTGTTGAAGCGACTACGCCGGTCGAAGCACCTGCTGCTCCGGAAGTCGAAGTGGCTCCGGTTCGCGAAGCTCAGCCTCAGGTTGAAGCGGCTGCCGAACCAGCGGTGACCTTCGAAGCACCAGTCGTTGTTGAAGAGTCGGTTGTCGAAACCGTCGCTGAAACCGTGACCGAAACCGTGCGTGAAGTTCGCGAAGAACAGACCGCATTCAACTGGGTCGCCGAACCGGTTGTTGCTGAAACACCAGCGCCAGTGGTTGAAGCGCCTGTTGTTGAAGAAGCCAAGGCTGCCGAGCCAGTAGTTGTTGCTGAACCGGCACCGGTCGTTGAAGCCCCAGTCGTCGAAGCGCCAGTGGTTGCCGAAACACCTGCCCCGGTAGTTGAAACAGCTCCAGTTGTCGCCCCGGTCAGCGCCCTGACCCCAAGCGGCCGCGCACCTAACGACCCGCGTGAAGTGCGTCGTCGCAAGCGTGAAGAAGAGCGCCTGCAGAAGGAAGCCGAACTGGCTGCCGCTGCCGCCGCTACTGCTCCAGCTGCCGAAGTGATCGAGGCAGCTCCTGCCCCGGTCGCTGAAGAAGTTGCCGTTGAAGCCGTGATTGCCGAAGCTCCACGCTCCGTTCAGGAAGCGGTCGAGCAACACGAAGAGGCCCAGGAAAAAGAACACGAGCCTAAACCCCTCGTCTGATTCCAAACGCCAATAAAAAGCCCCGCCTGGTAATCCAGGCGGGGCTTTTTTATATCTCAAGGTTTTATCAGGACGGCGGGAAAACCAGCGCGTCGGGTACATCGATATCCCACAACACGCCCGGATCATCCACCGCGACTTCAACCACCCGCCCTTGGGCAAACAACGGTCGCGCGCCCCGGTCACCGGACAAGGCCATCAGCCCCGCTGCAAACGAGCGACCAAACCCGACCGGATGCCCATAGTCACCATTCAACGTCGGTACGCTGACCGCATCCTCGGCAATCGCCGCCACAACCCGCTCAATGCTCGACGGCAGGATGAACGGCATATCCCCCAGGACAATCAGCCAGCCATCGGCATCCGGGCAAGCCGCCACACCCGCAGCGATGCTATCGCCCATTCCCGTGGACTCAATCGAGACAATGTCACACCCGTAAGCCTGCGCCATGCGCATCGCCTGCGGTCGCACCTCGGTCGTCACCAGCAATCGCTGGTCGAGGCTCGCCGGCAGGTTCACCAGCACCTGCTCGATCACTGAACGCACGGCGCCATCACGCCCGGTGCAATCGGCCAGCAGCTTGTCCTTGTCGGCGCCCGCCACCTCACGAAAGCGGCTGCCCTCACCCGCCGCCAGCACAATCACCCCGATGGATCGGCTCATACACTCTCCACTGTTTTCTTCTGCTTGAGCTCGACACCATTCTTGATCGCGACGATTTCCGCCAACAGCGACAAGGCGATTTCCGCCGGGGAATGGCTGCCAATATGCAAACCGATCGGCCCGTGCAATCGGGCAATGGCCGCTTCTGACAAGCCTAGCTCAGCGAGATTTTCCCGGCGCTTGATGCTGTTGACCCGCGAGCCGAGCGCACCGACATAGAACGCTTTGGAGTCGAGCGCCGTGAGCAGCGCCATGTCGTCCAGACGTGGATCGTGAGTCAGCGCGACAATCGCCGTGCGTTCATCAGTCTGGATATTCAGCACCGCCTCGTCCGGCATGCCGGGGACAAACCGCCCATGCTGCTCTTCCCAGCCATAGACGAACTCGGTGCGCGGATCACAGATCAGCACTTCGAAATCCAGCAGTCGCGCCATCTCGGCCACATACCGCGACAACTGCCCGGCGCCGATCAACAGCAGGCGCCAGCGCGGGCCGTAAATGGCACGCAGGGTCTGGCCGTCGAAGCTCAAGACGTCGGTCTTGCCGGCCGGGCGCAACATTACCTCGCCAGTGCGAATGTTCAGTTCGCGAGCGACGATTTCATGAGCCTCGCAGCGATCCAGCAACTCGGCGACCCACGCCGGATCGCCGACCCGTTCCTCGGTCAGGCGCAGGGTGCCGCCGCAAGGCAGGCCGAAGCGCGCGGCTTCTTCCTGCGTCACGCCGTAGGTGATCAATTGCACCGGCGGCCCGTTGGCGGGAATCCGCCCATCGTGCAGCCGGGCGATCAGATCGTCCTCGACGCAACCGCCGGACACCGAACCGATCACCACCCCATCTTCGCGCAACGCCAGCATCGCGCCGGGTGCCCGGGGCGCAGTGCCCCAGGTCTGCACCACCGAAAACAACACTACCCGCTTCCCGTCGCGGCGCCATTCGAGCACGCTGCGCAGGACATTGAGATCGGCGCTGTCCATCACGCTTGCGCCTTTTGCCAGCCCTGCAACTGGTAACGCACCGGCAGGTTGCGGATGCGCTGACCGGTGGCGGCGAAGATCGCATTGCACAGTGCCGGCGCAATCGGCGGCACGCCAGGCTCACCGACACCGCCCAATGGCACCTCGCCCGGCGGCGTCACCAGATGCACCGCGACTTCCTTCGGCGCCAGTGACATGCGCGCCACTTCATACATATGGAAGTTGTCCTGCTGCACCTTGCCGTCCTTGAAGCTGATTTCGCCCCACACGGCATTGCCCAGGCCCATCACACAGGCGCCTTCGAACTGCGAACGGATGCGCTCGGGGTTGATCTGCGGGCCACAATCCACGGCGATATCGGCTTTGTGCACGATCAGCGTGCCGTCGTCCTTGACCTCGACTTCGATCACCGCCGCCACATAGGTGACGAAGCTGTAATGCACGGCCAGTCCGAGGCCACGGCCCTTGGGCAGTTGACGCCCCCACCCCGCCGCCTTGGCCGCCGTTTCCAGCACGGTGCGCATGCGCCCGGTGTCGATCGGATAACGCTCGGGGGATTCGCCGTAGTTCCACTCTTCACTCAAAGTGCGTGGATCAATCTGTCGATCCGGGCCGAGCAGCTTGATCTGGTACTTGAGCGGATCTTCCTTGGCCTTGTGCGCCAGTTCGTCGACAAAGCTCTGGATCGCAAAACCATGGGGAATGTTCGACACCGAGCGATACCAGCCGACCCGCGTATGAACCGTGGCTTCAGGGTTTTCCAGGCGCACGTTGGGAATCGCGTAGGCCATGTTGGTAAAGCCCATGCCCAGCTCGAACGCAGCTTCGTGATTCATGCCCGGCGCAAACAGCGCGGTGATGCTCGGCGCCACCGTGCGGTGCAGCCAGGCGGACGGCAAGCCGTCCTTGCCCACGCCAGCCTTGAGATATTCGGCGGACACGGTGTGGAAATACGAGTTGTGGATGTCGTCTTCCCGGGTCCACTGCACGCGCACGGCTTTGCCAGGAAATTCCTTGGCGAGCACGGCAGCTTCAACCACAAAGTCCGGTTTGGACTTGCGGCCGAAACCACCGCCCAACAGCGTGACATTGAACGTGACGTTATCGAACGGCAGCCCCAGGCGTTCGGCGATCCGCTCACGGGTGACCTGCGGCGCCTGGCTCGGTGCCCATGCCTCGCACGTGCCATCCTTGTAACGGGCGATGGCGACCATCGGCTCCATCGGTGCCTGGGCCAGATGCGGCAGATAATAAGAGGCTTCCAGCGTGCTGGCGGCACTACCGATGGCTTTGTCGATATCGCCGGTGTTGCGCACGACCTTGCCCGGCTTCAGCGAAGCGGCTTCGATCTCCTTGCGATAGGCGACCGAGTCATAAGTGGCGTTCGGGCCATCGTCCCACTCGATCTTCAGCGCTTCACGGCCCTTCAATGCCGCCCAGGTGTTGCTGGCCACCACGGCCACGCCACCCAACGGCTGGAATTCCGAAGGCAATGGCCGGGGTTCGATCTGGATGACTTTGAGGACGCCCGGCACTTTCAGCGCGGCGCTGTCGTCGACTGACTTGACCTTGCCGCCGTACACCGCCGGACGCGCAATGACCGCGAACAGCATGCCGTCGAAATGCACATCGGCGCCGTACACCGCGCGGCCATTGACGATGTCGGCACCGTCGATGGCCTTGGTGCCTTCCTTGCCGATGTAGCGGAATTCCGACGGCTGCTTGAGCCGCAGGCTGTCACGGGCCGGCACCGTCAGCGCACTGGCCGCAGCGGCCAGCTCACCGTAACCCAGCTCGCGCCCGGACGGCGTGTGAATGACTTTATGCAGTTGCGCGCGGCATTCGCCGACCGGCACCTTCCACTGCGCAGCGGCGGCCTGCTCCAGCATGGTCCGGGCGGCAGCGCCGCAACGGCGCATCGGTTCGTACCAGTGACGCATGCTGCGCGAGCCGTCGGTGTCCTGGTTGCCGAAGCGCACTTCATCACCCGGCGCCTGCTGAACCTTGACGTGGGCCCAGTCGGCTTCCAGTTCATCGGCGACCACCATGGTCAGGCTGGTGCGCACGCCCTGGCCCATTTCCGAACGGTTGCAGACCACGGTCACCGTGCCATCGGCGGAAATGCTGACGTAAACCTTCGGATCGTCGATCCAGCCGTTGGGCATGCCATCGGCGCCGAACTGCTTCGGCTTGTCTTCGGCCAGCGCATCCTGCCAGCCCCAGCTCGCCGCCAGCACCAGCGCACCGGTGGCGCCAACGCCCTTGAGAAAGCCCCGGCGACTCAGGTTGCTCAGGGCGAAATCGTTCGGTAGACGGCTCATGCCTTGGCCTCCTTCAGGTGAGTGGATGCCTGACGGATCGCGGTCTTGATCCGGTTGTAGGTGCCGCAGCGGCAGATGTTGCCGACCATCGCTTCTTCGATCTGCTCGTCGCTCGGGTTCGGGTTGGTCTTGAGCAACGCGGTGGCGGACATGATTTGCCCGCCCTGACAGTAACCGCATTGGGCCACAGCGGTGTCGAGCCAGGCTTGCTGGACAATCTGCCCTACCGGGTCGGCGTGCAGGTTGTCGATGGTGGTCACGTTCTGCCCGACCACCGAACCGATCGGGGTGATGCAACTGCGCGCCGGCGCGCCGTCGATATGAATCGTGCACGCACCGCACAGGCCCATGCCGCAGCCGAACTTGGTGCCGTTGTAACCGGCGACGTCACGGATCGCCCACAACAGCGGCATGTCCTCGGTAACATCGAGTGGATGGTCTTGACCATTAAGTTTCAGGGTAATCATGGGCACGCCCGCATATTCATGGAGGTTATGGGGTCGAGCCATCTGCCACCGCAGGGACGGTGGTGGTTCGCGCAGATCGGCTCAGGCTAATCAGGCTCTCTTGTGCGGACGGGTACGTCTGCACCGGGCCTTTGGTGGAGCAAATGACTGGTATCGTTAGCTGGCTACGTTAACCCGCGATTAACAAAAAAGCCCTGCACTTTTTAAATAATGCAGGGCTTTGGGTTCAGCCTTGAAAGCGTAGCCTCAATAGCGATTGGGCTCCATTTCCAGCTCGACATTGAAACGTTCTGAAATGTCTTTCTGGATACGCTGGGCCAGATCGAGCAATTGCAGCCCGGTCGCCGCGCCGTAGTTGACCAGCACCAGCGCCTGCAATTTATGCACGCCGGCATCGGCCTCACGGAAACCTTTCCAGCCGGCGCGCTCGATCAACCAGCCGGCCGCCAGTTTCATCTGCCCGTCCGGTTGCGCGTAGGCCACCAGATCCGGGTGCTGCGCCTTGATCTGCGCAACCACCGCCGCCGACACCAGCGGATTCTTGAAGAAGCTGCCGGCATTGCCGAGCACGGCCGGGTCAGGCAACTTTTCACTGCGGATGCTGCAAATCGCTCGACTGACGTCTGTCGGCGTCGGCTGCTCGATGCCCTGCTCGCTCAGACGCTGACGCACCGGGCCGTATTCCAGGTGCAGATGCGCGACTCGATCCAGTGCGAAGCGCACCCGCAGGATCAGCCAACGACCCGGCTGCTGCTTGAACACGCTGTCGCGGTAAGCGAAGTTGCACTCTTGCAGGCTGAAGTCGCGCAACTCACCGGTCTGGCGATCCAGCGCCGTCAGGCCGGCGAACACATCCTTGATCTCGACACCGTAGGCACCGATGTTCTGCATCGGCGCGGCGCCGACGGTGCCGGGGATCAGACTGAGATTCTCCAGCCCGGAAAACCCCTGCGCCAGCGTGTGCTGCACGAACGGGTGCCACGGCTCGCCAGCCTCGGCTTCGATCACCACACGATTGCCTTCGTCACTGATGACACGGATACCACGAGTGGACATGCGCAACACCAGCGCCGGAATGTCCGCCGTGAGCAACAGATTGCTGCCGCCGCCGATCACCAGCAACGGCACCTCGTGGGAAGTCGCGTAAGCCAGGGCTTCGCGCACATCGGCGTCACTGTGGGCTTCGGCAAACAGCTGCGCGCGAACGTCGACGCCGAAGGTGTTGAAGGGTTTCAGGGAAACCTGCGGCTGTACCTGCAAACTCATAACCGCCCCTTCACTTCGATCAACAGCTGATCGCAGGCACGCTCGATCAGATCCAGCACCTGCTCGAAACCCTGATCGCCGTCGTAATACGGATCCGGCACCTCGTCGACCACGCCTTCATAGCGGCGCAGAAACAGGTCCAGCTCGGCCTTGCCGCTGGACGGCTGCAAGGCCTTGAGGTTGCGCAGATTGCTGTTGTCCATGGCGAGGATCAGGTCGTAGCTGGCGAAATCGGCACGGCTGACCTGCTGGGCGCGTTGCGCCGACAGGTCATAACCGCGCAGCTTGGCCGCGGCCTGACTGCGTTTGTCCGGCGGATTGCCGACGTGCCAGTCGCCGGTGCCGGCGGAGGCCACTTCGACCTGATCCGCCAGCCCCGCTTCACGCAACTTGTGGCGCAACACACCTTCGGCGGTGGGCGAACGGCAGATGTTGCCCAGGCACACGAACAGAACGCGCATCAGGCCTCCAGCAGGCGACGGACGCGCTCAAGGTCTTCGGCGGTGTCGACACCGGTCGGCGGTGCGATCAACGCGTCAGCCACATGAATCCGCACGCCGTGCCACAGGGCACGCAGCTGTTCGAGGGATTCGGTGTTTTCCAGCCAGCACGGCCCCCAGCTCACGAAGTCCTGAAGGAAACCTGCGCGGTAGGCATAAATGCCGATGTGACGACGATACGGCACGCCTTCCGGCAGCACGTCGCGGCTCTTGGCGAACGCATCGCGAGCCCATGGCAGGGTCGCGCGACTGAAGGTCAGCGCCAGACCGTTAAGGTCGCTGACGACCTTGACCACGTTCGGGTTGAACAGGGTTTCGACGTCTTCAATCGGCTCGGCCAGGGTGGCCATGCGCGCTTCGGTGTGGGCCGCAAGATTGGCGGCGACCTGATCGATCACGCTCGGCGGGATCAGCGGTTCGTCACCCTGCACGTTGACCACGATGGCATCCGGCTCCAGGCCCAGCTTCGCGGCCACTTCGGCCAGACGATCGGTGCCGGAGTTGTGATCTTCACGGGTCAGCACCACTTCGGCGCCGAAGGCCTTGCAGGCTTCGACGATGCGCGCATCGTCGGTCGCCACGACCACACGACTGGCGCTGCTTTTGCTGGCCTGTTCCCAGACGTGCTGGATCATCGGCTTGCCGGCGATGTCCAGCAGCGGCTTGCCCGGCAGACGGGTCGAGGCGTAGCGCGACGGGATGACAACGGTGAAGGCGGTGGTCATTTATCCAGACGCTCGTCGGTGGTCAGGGTGCGGGCTTCGCTTTCCAGCATGACCGGGATGCCATCACGGATCGGGTACGCCAGGCCGGCGCCCTTGCTGATCAGTTCGGTCTTGTCGGCGCTGAGCTTGAGCGGGCCTTTGCAGACCGGGCAGGCGAGGATGTCGAGCAATTTGGTGTCCATGAACATTCCCTGGATAAAAACGGATTAAGGCAAAAGACGATCCGGCAACAGGCGCATCAACTGCGTGTCGAACCAGGCCACGAAGGCCGGCGACGGCACGGCATCGACCGCCAGGTACCACCAGTCGTCTGCAGCGAAGGCGCGGCACTTCACCGCGTCCTTCTCAGTCATCACCACTGGCAATGACGGCGTGAAACTCAAGGCCTGCACGCTGTATTCGGCGTGGTCGGCGAAGGCGTGGGGCACAGGCCGCCAGTCTAGCGCTTCGAGGGTATTGAAGAAACGTTGCGGGTTGCCGATCCCGGCGACTGCGTGCACGGCCTGACCGGGCGGAAAATGATCGAGCGACCGGCGTTCGCCGCTGCGCAGATTGACCAGCGCCGAAGGTTTGAGGCGGAAAGCGAAACCGCCGTCGCGATCTTCGAGGGCGCCGTTGAACAGCACACCGTCAACGCTTTGCAGGCGCTCGGCCGGTTCGCGCAGGGGGCCTGCGGGCAGGCAGCGCTGGTTGCCAAGACCACGGGCGGCGTCGATCAGCACCAGTTCCAGATCCCGTGCGAGGCGGTAATGCTGCATGCCGTCATCGGACAGGATCAGGTCCAGCGGCTCGCTGTCCAGCAGGGCTCTGACGGCGGCGCTGCGATCGGGATCGATCATCAGCGGCACGCCAGTGCGCTGCACGATCAGCAAAGGTTCGTCGCCGGCGATTTCAGCAGTCTGATCGGCTTCGACCCGCCATGGCAGTTGCGCCGGTTTGGCGCCGTAGCCACGGCTGACCACGCCGACCCGCAGCCCGTGGCGTCGGCAGTGCTCGATCAGCCACAGGATCATCGGCGTCTTGCCGGTGCCGCCGACGGTGATATTGCCGACCACGATCACCGGCACCGGTGACTGATAGATCTCACCCTCGCCGTCGAGAAAACGCTGACGCTTGCCGGCCACGACGCGGCGGTACAGCCACTCCAGCGGCCGCAACAGCGTCAGGGCCGGGTGCCCCTCGTACCACGCGGCGAGCAGACGATCGGACATGGCCATCAGGATTTGGGCGCCGCCTCGACCGTGGTCATGCGCAGATGGCTGAAACCGAGCTTGCCGGCCGCGTCCATGGCGGTGATCACGGATTGGTGCTGAGTCTTGCCGTCAGCACTGATCGACAACGGCATGTTGGTGTCGCCGTTGGCTTCTTTCTGCATGGCCTCCATCAGGGTGGCCAGATCGTTTTTCGGCAGAATCTTGTTGTTCACCGAGAACACGCCTTCGGCGCTGATGGCCACGTCCAGTTGCTTGACCTGCTGGTCCTCGGCCGGTGAGCCGCTGACCGCTTCCGGCAGATCGACACGCAGCTGGGTTTCGCGGGTGAAGGTGGTGGTCACGACGAAAAACAGCAACAGGATGAACACCACGTCGATCAGCGACGCGAGGTTGATGTCGATGGTTTCCCGGGGCTTGCGACGGAATTTCACGCTTTGCCCCCGGCCAGATCGACGTCACGGTCGCCCTGCACCACTTCCACCAGTTTGATCGCTTCCTGTTCCATGCCTACCACCAGTTCATCGATACGGCGTTGCAGGAAACGGTGGAAGAACACCGCCGGAATACCGACCATCAGGCCCGCAGCGGTGGTGATCAGCGCCTTGGAAATACCGCCGGCCAGGACCGAAGCATTGGTGGTCATGCCGGAACCGGTGAACGCACTGAAAATGTCGATCATGCCCAGCACCGTACCCAGCAGACCGAGCAACGGCGACATGGCAGCGATGGTGCCCAGCGCGTTGACGTAACGCTCCAGCTCGTGGATGACCCGGGCGGCCGCTTCTTCAATGCACTCCTTCATGATCTCGCGACCATGCTTGGAGTTGGCCAGGCCCGCGGCGAGGATTTCCCCCAGCGGTGAGTTGGCGCGCAATTCCTTGAGTTTTTCCTTGTTGAGCTGCTTGTCCTTGATCCAGACCCAGACCTGACCCAGCAGATGCTCAGGGGTGACGCGACTGGCGCGCAGGGTCCACAGGCGCTCGGCGACGATCGCCATGGCGGCGATGGAACTCAGAATGATCGGCAACATCATCCAGCCGCCGGATTTGACCAATTCCCACACAGTGACAGCCCCCTCGAAAAAGTGCGCCACTTTACCATACCGGTTCGCGATAAAGACCCGTCGCCCCGACGACCGTGCTCAACGGTACTCCGCCCCCGGCAACGGCGGGTCGCGCCAGAAGCGGCGTTGTTGACGCATCGACCGGGCCGGCTGAAACCGCCCCAGTTGCAGATGAATGGCGCCCTGCTCGGCGCTGTCATGGATGTGTATGCCCTGTTTGCGGTAGCGGGCGATGACCGTCGGGTGCGGGTGACCGAACGAGTTGCCCTGCCCTCGGGAAATCAGCACCGCCTGTGGTCGCAAAGCCTTGAGCAAGGCCATCGATGAGGAACTGCGGCTACCGTGATGCGGGGCTTGAAGCCATCGGGTTTGAACTGCCAGTGCGCTGTTGAGCAGGTCCCGTTCGGCAGCGCTGTCGATATCGCCGGTCAGCAGTAACCGTTCGCCGTTGGCTTCGATCTGCAACACGCAGGAACGCTGGTTGCTGTCATGGCCGTCGGCCCACTGCCATAGATGAAAGGCAACGCCGTCCCACTGCCATTGCCGGCCGCTTTCACAAGCCTTGGCGTTCAGCGTTTCGGGCAACCCCGGCGGATCGCCGCTGATGACCCGGCTGACCGGCAATCCTTTCGCCACCGCGAGTGCGCCACCCGCGTGATCGACATCGGCATGGCTGAGCAGCATCAGGTCGAGGTGTTCCACCCCCAGTTTGCGCAATGCCGGCAGCACCACCCGCTCGCCGAGGTCGAAATCGCCGAAACGCGGGCCGCTGTCGTACAGCAAGGTGTGATGCCGGGTGCGGATCAGAATTGCCAGACCTTGCCCGACATCCAGTTGCCAGACATCGGCCACACCTTCGGCCAGACGCTCTCGAGGCGGAAATGCCAGCACCAGCAGCAATGGCCAGCCCAAGGGACGCAAGGGAACGCCTCGGGGCAGCAATAACAACAGGGCACCAAGACCTCCCAGCGCCCAGACCCACCACTGCATCGTCGTCGGCACCCACGCCGGCCAACGACCGGCAATCAGGGCCAGTGCCCGGAACAATCCATCGATCAGTCCGCCGGCCAGCCACAGCAGCCCTTCCCCGACATAAGGGATTGGCAGTAACAAAGTGCCAAGCAACGCCGGCGGCAGCACCGCAAAACTGACCCACGGCACCGCCAGCAGATTGGCCAGTGGCCCACTGAGACTGATCGGCAGACTCAACGCCACCAGCACCGGGCACAAGCCGATCGCGATCAGCCACTGCGCGCGCGACCAGGTCTGCCACCAGCGCCACGGCCCCAGACGGCCGCCGAAGGTGAAGATCAGCACGGCGACCGCGATAAATGACAGCCACAACCCCGGACGCAGACTGGCCAGCGGATCCATCAACAACACGCCGTTGAAGGCCAGCAGCAGCGGCCACCACGCACCGAGGTGGCGAAAACGCAAACGCCACAGCAGCACCAGCGCAACCATCACGCAGGCCCGCCGCACCGGTACATCGAATCCGGCCAGCAAGCCGTAACCCAGCGCCGCCGTGAATGCCAGACCGCACGCCCAGGGCAGCCAGGGCCAACGCACCGGCCAGATCCCGACCCGCGCCAGCCCGGCGACCAGCGCATACATCAACGCCGCCAACAGCCCGATGTGCTGACCGGAAATCACCAGCAGGTGTACGGTGCCGGTGTCCTGCAAGATCTGCCAATCTTCGCGACTGAGCCCGGAGCCATCGCCGAGCACCAACGCGGCCAGAGCGCCGTTACGTCCCTGGGCATCCACTGCTAGCAGGCGCTGGCGAATACTGTCGCGCCAGGCCCACTGCGCCGGCGCCAGGCGCTGACCATCCTTCACCGTCCCGGTAGCGCCGATGCGCTGCGCCAACAGCCAGGCTTCGTAATCGAACGCATCCGGATTGAGCAGCCCACCGGGGCGCTTGAGCTTGACCGCCAGTCGCCAGCGTTCACCACTTTTGACCTCTGGCCCGGCGTACCAGGCCAGACGCATCAGCGACGGCAGTTTGTCGTGACGCGAGCGGGCATCGGCCAGTTCGAACCGCACGACGCCCTCGGCACTCTGCGGCAAACCGACGACCCGCCCCTCCACCCAGCGCGTTTCACCATCCAGCCGTGAAGGCAGTCGGTCATTCAACGCCATCTGCGCGCTGAAACCCGCCCATACGAATCCAAACAAAAAAAACGCCAGTGGATAGCTGCGAAACGGCAACAGCATCAGCGCCACCCACGGCAACACCAGCAATAACCCGACCGGCGGCAAGGCCGGTAAAAAAACCGGAGCCAGCAGACCGACCGCCAGCGCCATCATCCCTGTGCGCATAAGCCCGTCCTTGAGAGTCCCACCTTCAGGCATAGCTGTTGCCGGGCACGACCGTCGTTATCAATTGTCACAAAGTCTGAATGGGCGGTTCGTAGAATCCAGACATACTTGCCGCCTTAACCGACCGAGAAGCCTTATGCCCCGGCGCTTATTCAAACGTTACATGCCCGACCCGACGAGCATCAGGGAACACAAATCCTTACGCTTTCTCGGCACGTTGCTGCATGACCCGAATCTCTGGCACCTCAACCGGCACTCGGTGGCACGGGCCATGGCCGTTGGCCTGTTCGCCGCGTTCCTGCCGATTCCCGCGCAAATGCTGGTGGCCGCTGCGCTGGCTGTCACAGTGCGCGGCAACATGCCGATCGCCGTCAGTCTGGTCTGGCTGACCAACCCGATCACCATGCCGGCGGTGTTCTTCTGCACGTATCAGGCCGGGGCGTGGCTGATGGATGTACCCGCACGCACGCTCCCGGACGAATTGACCTGGGAATGGATCAGCGGCGAACTCTCGACCTTGTGGCAACCGTTCCTGCTGGGTTCGGTGGTGGTCGGGCTGGCACTGGGCGCCCTCGCCTATTGTCTGGTAATGATGTACTGGCGCTGGTGGGTAGCGCGGCAATGGGCGCGGCGCAAGAAAAGTCGTCAGGCCTGAACGCAAAACGGCCTCCACTGTGGGAGGCCGTTTTTCATTGCAGCATTGAAGGGATCAGGTGCGCATGCCGCGCCCGCTCACCAGCAACCGCGAACAACCGATATACAACACCACGGTCGCCACCAGCATGAAGGTGATCGCGATACCGATGCGAATGTCCGACACACCGAGGATGCCGTAACGGAAGGCGTTGACCATGTGCAGCACCGGGTTGGCCAGCGACACGGTCTGCCAGAACGGCGGCAGCAAGGTGATCGAGTAGAACACGCCACCGAGGTAGGTCAGCGGGGTCAGCACGAAGGTCGGGATGATCGAGATGTCATCGAAGTTGCGCGCAAACACCGCATTGATGAAGCCCAGCAGCGAGAAAATCGTCGCGGTCAGCACCACCACCAGCACCGTCACACCGAGATGGTGTACCTGCAAATGGGTGAAGAACAGCGACAGGATCGTCACGATCACACCCACCATCAGGCCGCGCAAGACGCCACCAATGGTGTAACCGATCAGGATGGTATGCGGCGACACCGGCGACACCATCAGTTCTTCGATGGAGCGCTGGAACTTGCTGCCGAAGAAACTCGACACCACGTTGCCGTAGGAGTTGGTGATCACCGACATCATGATCAGCCCCGGCACGATGTACTCCATGTAGGTGAAGCCACCCATGTCGCCGATCTGCCGGCCGATCAGGTTGCCGAAGATCACGAAGTACAGAACCATGGTGATCGCCGGCGGCAGCAGGGTCTGCGGCCAGATCCGGGTGAAGCGTCTGACCTCGCGGTAAACGATGGTGTTGAGGGCAACGAGGTTGGGGCGCAGCTCGGAACTCATACCGCCACCTTCGAAAGATTTTTCTCCACCAGGGACACGAACAGCTCCTCGAGGCGATTGGTTTTATTGCGCAGGCTCAGCACTTCGATGTTCTGCAGGGCCAGTTGGCCGAACAGCGCAGTGATGCCCATGGACTTGTCGACCTGGACTTCCAGGGTATGGCCGTCCACCAGACGCGCCGGATAACCCGCCAGTTGCGGCGCGGCACTCAGGCCGTTCTTCAGGTCCAGCAGGAAGGTCTCCACATGCAGCTGACCAAGCAGCTGACGCATGCTGGTGTTCTCGACGATGGTGCCGTGGTCAATGATGCCGATGTTGCGGCACAGCTGCTCAGCCTCTTCCAGGTAGTGGGTGGTGAGGATGATGGTGATGCCTTTCTGGTTCAGTTCGGTGAGGAACGTCCACATCGAGCGACGCAGTTCGATGTCGACGCCGGCGGTCGGTTCATCGAGGATCAGCAGGCGCGGTTCATGCACCAGCGCCCGGGCGATCATCAAGCGACGCTTCATGCCGCCGGACAGCGAACGCGACGGCACATCGCGCTTGTCCCACAGGCCAAGCTGGGTCAGGTACTGCTCGGCGCGTTCCTTGGCGACCTTCGCCGGAATGCCATAGTAACCGGCCTGGGTCACGACGATGTCGAAGGTCTTTTCGAACTGGTTGAAGTTGAACTCCTGGGGCACCACACCGATCGAGCGCTTGAGCGCCGCCGGGTTCTTGTCCAGGTCGTGGCCAAAGATATTCACGGTGCCGCTGGTCTTGTTGACCAGGGTCGAGAGAATACCGATGGTCGTGGATTTGCCGGCGCCGTTGGGGCCGAGCAAGGCGAAGAAGTCACCTTCGGCGACGTCCAGATCGATACCACTCAAGGCCTGGAACCCGTTGCCGTAGGTTTTGGTTAGCTGCCGGATGGACAGAGCGGAACTCATATCGGATTTACGCACCCAGTAAGGAAAAAAGGACTGATAAAAAGCCGGCGGCGAGGAAGACAACCGCAGCGCTCGAGCGCAATGGTGCTTGCCGTCGCCGCACAAGTACAGTCAAGTGTGTCGATAGTAGGTATTAAGTCAACGCGGTCATGACAGCTTTCTGATACGCCGGACGCTGCTTCAACCGTGCGTACCAGGCTTCAAGATTCGGTTGTGGCGCGCGCTCGATCGGCATCTCGAACCAGGCATAAATGAAACTGCCGAGCGGGATATCGCCCATGCCGATTTCATTACCGGACAGATACGGCTGATCCTTCAACGCCTGATCGGCCATCGCCAGCAAACCGTCACATTCCTTTATCGCCGCATGGATTGCCGGCCAGTCCTGCTTGTCTGCCGGGGTACGCAGAACGCCCCAGAACACCGTGCGAAACGGTCCGGCAAAACTGGAAGTCGTCCAGTCCATCCATTTGTCAGCGGTGGCGCGGGTCTGCGGATCCGCCGGATACCACGAAGTGTCGGCTGCATGCTTTGCCAGGAGGTAACGCACAATGGCATTGGATTCCCACAGCACAAAACCATCGTCCTGAATCACCGGCACCCGCCCGTTCGGGTTCATTGCCCGGTACTGCGGCGTGTCGACCACACCAAACGCGCCACCGGCATCGATGGCCTCGTAGGCCAGCCCGAGCTCTTCGGCAGCCCACAACGGCTTTCTGACATTCGACGAATTCTTGCGACCCCAGATCTTCAGCATGACCGCCTCCTTTCCAGTAAATGGGCAGGCAGCATACGCCGGATCAGAGACGGCCGACATCACCGCGCATGTCACCGGACAGTGGCTTCTGCTGATCGTTGAACAGGTGCGGATAACATTTCTGCAGATGTTCGAAGAAAAAGGATTCCGGTACATCGGCGAACTGGCCGTGATCGACCAGGTACTCCATCAGCAGCGCGCCATCGCTGTTGTACGGGTGGAAAACGCTGTCGTTCATGCCGTCGAATTCCAGCGGTGCAACGTTGAACATTTCGCAGAGCTTGCGGTTGAACGCGGGTGTGGCTTTCACCCAGCGATCATTGAGAAACAGCTCGGTATAACCATGCATGGCGAACACTTCGCTTCTCAGCAGCTCAAGCAGACGCGGCGTCGACAGATGATTTTTCACATCCGCAAGACCAATGCGTGCGGGGATCCCGCAATGGCGCGCGCAACCGGCGAGCAACGTGGCCTTGGGCACGCAATAACTCTCACCCGCCGCCAGCGCGTAGCTGCCGCGCAAGGTCTGCGGGTCGCGGCTGAAGGTGTACATGTTGTAACGCACCGCCTCGCGCACGGCGTAATAAAGACTGATCGCCTGCGCGAGCGGATCGCGGCTGGCACCACGGTGCTGCTCGGCGAACTCCACCACCGAGGGGTGGTCACTATCGATGAAGCGACCGGGGCTCAGATACTCGTGCATGACGACATTCTCCTGATTGAGCCCCGAGTCTAGCGAGAGGTTCAGCACAGAGATAACGACGTTTCGGCCAAACATGCACGCAAAGACGCGCAAGCGGAGAACGATTTCCCACGCGTGTTGCCCACCGAACCTACAAAAGACATCCGGGGTTTCCCACGATTTCAATCACCTTGCTCTGACCGCCCCGTTTTGCAGATGCCGTCTAAGCTCTGGTGGGTCGGTTCGCCCTGGTTCACGGAGGATTAAATATGCTGTTGTTGTGGATACTGGTTCTGATCGTCGGCGTGGCGTATCTGGCCCACCGGCGCATCGCCCCGCTGCCGGCACTGGGCATCGTTGCCGCTTACCTGTTGGCGATGGGGATTTTCAGCCACGCACCGGGCTGGTTGCTGCTGATTTTCTGGGTCGTGCTGGCCCTGGTGGCCGCCCCGCTGCTGCTGCCTGACCTGCGCCGCAAACACTTTACCGCGCCGCTGTTCAGCTGGTTCCAGAAAACCCTGCCACCGATGTCGCAGACCGAACGCGACGCGATCGACGCCGGCACGGTGTGGTGGGACGGCGAACTGTTCAGCGGCCGCCCGGATTGGGACAAGCTGCTGTCCTATCCCAAGGCGCAATTGAGCGACGAAGAACAGGCGTTCATCGACGGCCCGACCGAAGAGCTCTGCGCCATGGTCACTGACTGGCAGATCGGCCAATCAATGGATCTGCCGCCCGAAGCCTGGACCCACATCAAGGAACACGGTTTCTTCGCCCTGATCATTCCCAAGGAATTCGGCGGCAAGGGTTTCTCCGCCTACGCCCACTCCCAGGTGGCGATGAAACTGGCGACCCGCAGCGGCGACCTCGCCTCCACCGTGATGGTGCCCAACTCCCTCGGCCCGGCCGAGTTGCTGCTGCATTACGGCACCGACGAACAACGCAATCATTACCTGCCACGGCTGGCCCGGGGCGACGATATTCCGTGCTTCGCGCTGACCGGTCCGCTCGCGGGTTCAGACGCGGGTGCGATGCCCGACACCGGGATCATCTGCAAAGGCGAATGGGAAGGTCAGGAAACCCTCGGCCTGCGCCTGAACTGGGAAAAACGCTACATCACCCTCGGCCCGGTCGCGACCCTGCTCGGCCTGGCCTTCAAGGCCTATGACCCGGATCACCTGCTCGGCGACAAGGAAGACCTGGGCATCAGCCTCGCGCTGATCCCGACCGATACCCCCGGCGTGGAAATCGGCCGCCGCCACCTGCCGCTGGGCGCCGCATTCATGAACGGCCCGAACGCCGGCAAGGACGTGTTCATCCCGCTGGACTTCCTCATCGGCGGCCAGGACATGCTCGGCAAGGGCTGGATGATGCTGATGAACTGCCTGTCGGTCGGGCGTTCGATCTCGCTGCCGGCAGTGGGCACCGGCGCGGCCAAGTTCACCAGTCTGGTGACCGGGCAGTACGCGCAGATTCGCGAGCAGTTCAACGTGCCGCTGTCAGCGTTCGAAGGCATTCAGGAAGCCATGGCGCGGATCGGCGGCAACGCCTGGATGATGGACGCCGCTCGCATGCTGACCGCCAATGCGGTGGATCTGGGCGAGAAACCTTCGGTGCTGTCGGCGATCCTCAAGTATCACCTCACCGAACGCGGTCGCGAGTGCATCAGCCATGCGATGGATGTGCATGGCGGCAAGGCGATCATCATGGGCCCGAACAACTACCTGGGCCGCAGCTGGAACGGCGCGCCGATCTTCATCACCGTGGAAGGCGCGAACATTCTTTCGCGCAACCTGATGATCTTTGGTCAGGGCGCGATCCGCTGCCATCCGTTCGTCCTCAAGGAAATGGCCCTCGCCGGTCGCGAGGACAAGGACCAGGCACTCAAAGAATTCGATGGCCTTCTGCTCAAGCACATCGGATTTGCCATGAGCAACGCCGCCAGCACGCTGGTGCTGAACCTCGGTTTCGGCCATTTTGAACATGCGCCGGGAGACAAGCTCAGCCAGGGCTATTTCCGCGCCCTCAATCGACAGGCTGCCGCGTTTGCCATGCTCGCCGACCTGAGCATGATGCTGCTGGGCGGCGAACTGAAACGCCGCGAGCGTCTGTCAGCGCGATTGGGTGATGTGCTGAGCAACCTCTATCTGGCCTCGGCGGCGCTCAAGCGTTATCACGACCTCGATTCCCCGGCGTACATGGAACCGCTGTTCCGATGGGCCATGGAAGAAAGCCTCGGCCAGTCGGAAAAAGCGCTGGACGAACTGCTGACCAACTTCCCGAACCGGGTCTTCGGCTGCCTGTTGCGAGTGATCGTGTTCCCGTTCGGTCGCCGTCACAAAGGCCCGTCGGACAGACTCGGTGCCGAGGTGGCGGCGGTCATCGGCCGGGCCAAGGGCGATCCGGCGCTGGAAGAACTGCTTGCCGGCTGCTATCGCCCGCAATCGGCCGACGATGCGGTCGGTGCACTGCAACACGCCTGCGATCAACTGAACGCTGCGCAACCGCTGCACAAAAAACTGCACACGTCGCTCAAGAGCGGTCAGGTCAAACCGGTTGCCGGCGAACACGTCATCGATGCCGCACTGGAGGCCGGAGTCCTGCAAGCCGTGGAGGCCCAGACCCTGCGTGATGCCGAAGCGGCGCGGCGCAAGGTGATCGATGTCGATGATTTCGACAAGGAGCAACTGAAACCGGCGGACGGCAAAATCCGCTGATCCCTTCAATCAGTGAAAAACGGGCGCAGGGGCTTTATACTCCCGCGCCCGTTTTGCTCTTGAGGACTTATCTCGTGTCCAACGTCGTTGCCGATCATCTGGTTTTGCTCGACCACCTGCGCAGTATCCTGGTCGCCGTAGGTGAGGCCGATCAGGTTCCCGAAGAAAGCCATGCCCTGTTCCTGGAGCGTTTCGACGAACTGCTGGCGTCACTGCCGATCGAGCCGATCGAAAGCCAATACCTGGGCCAGGACATCCTGACTCAAGTGATTACCCGTTACCCGCAAATTGCTCACCTGATCCCGCGGGATCTGCTGTGGTTCTTCGCCGGCGACTGCCTGCATTACCTGTCCGACGAAGAAATCGACATGTATCAGGCGCTGGAAGAGCGCCGCTACGAAGCCGAACAGAACGACGAACCGTTCGACTGGAATCAGGAAAAACAGCTGCTGGCGATGTCCGCCCAGGACAGCAAGCACTGATTTTCGCCCAATAAAAAGGCCCGCATGGTGACCCATGCGGGCCTTTTTATTGGGGTCAGAGCAACCCTTCACTCTCGGGCAATTCGTACTCGGCCAACGGTTTTGAACCGCCAGACTTTCCCGGTTTGCTCAGGGTCGGCTCTTTCTCCAGGCACTCCACCAGATAGTCGATGAACACCCGCAGCTTCGGCGGCAGATAGCGCGTCGGCGAGTGCAGCAACCACAACCCGCCGTGGTAAGACGCCAGAAATGTCCAGTCCGGCAACACCTGCACGATCAGCCCCTGCTCCAGAGCATAACGAGCGGTGAAATACGGCAGGCTGCCAATGCCGATGTGCTGCAACACCGCGCCCAGACGCACGCCGGTGTGATTGGCGGCATACCGCCCGCGCACGCCGACGGTGACGGCTTTGGTGCCTTTCTTGAATTTCCAGCGCGCATCACTTGGGGTTTCGCCCAGATAAATGCAACTGTGGTTGAGCAGGTCGTGGGGATGAGTCGGCGTCCCGTGTTCGGCCAGGTATTGCGGCGTCGCGCAGAGCAAATGGTCGATGGTCAGCAGTTGTCGCCCCACCAGTCCGGCCGGTGGACGATCCGTGATGCGAATGGCCAGGTCGACATGGTCGTCGATCAGATCGACCTGGCGGTCTTCCAGCAACAGCTCAACATCAACCTTGGGATAGCGCCGCAGAAACTCCGGCATGTGCGGATGGATCACGAAACGCCCCACCGCTTTCGGCACGCTGACCCGCACCAGACCTTCGGCTTCGTGGGTGAACTGGCCGCTGATCTCCATCACCGACTTCGCTGCGCTGACCATTTCCTGGCAGCGCTTGAACACCTCTTCCCCGCCATCGCTCAAGCGCAGTTTGCGCGTGGTGCGTTGCAGCAGCCGCGTGGCCAGCGCCTTCTCCAGCCGGGAAATGCTGCGGCTGACTGCCGACGGCGATGAGCCCAATTGGCGAGCGGCTTCGGAGAAGCTGCCGGTCTCGACGACCTTGACGAAAATCGCCATTTCACCGAGCAGCGGCAGCGGGAGATTTATGCTCACAGCGCAACAGTCCTTTGATGTTTGAACGGATTATCACGTTATTGCACGATTCATATAATTAAAAAAGAAACTTTAATAAGGGCATGGAATATGACGCTTCGCCTCTTTTTCCATAGTGATGACCTCAAGGCCAATGTGGAAGTCCTCGACTGCACGCCCCACGAGAACGAATTCGCCGTTGTGTTGCGCGCCACGCTTTTTCATCCTCAGGGCGGTGGCCAACCCTGTGATACCGGCTGGATTGGCGACAGCCAGGTGCTACGGGTCGTCCAGGAACCGGACCGGATCATTCATTTTGTCGATCAACCGGTGCCGCTGGGCATGACCCAGATTCGCGTCGACGAAGAACGCCGCCGCTTCAACACCCGCATGCACTCTGCCGGGCATTTGATCGGCCACTTTGTCCAGGCCATGGGCTGGATGCCGATCAAGGCCCACCATTGGCCGGACGAGGGCCGGGTGCAATTCAAACCCGGAGATTCAGCCCAGGAAGTCGATGCACAAATCGTTCAATACGGCATCGGGCAATGGATCGAACACGATCTGCCACGCCTGACGTCCCTGCGCGAAGGTGCGCGGGAAATCGGTTTCGGTGAACTGCCAGCCTATGGCTGCGGTGGCACCCATGTACGCAGCCTGAAGGATCTGGGCACAGTCACGATCGCGTCCCTTTCGCAGAAGAAAGGCACGTTGTCCGTCCACTACAGCGTGGATTGAGGATTTCGGGCGCTGCCATATGCAGCGTCCGACGCCGGGGGAACCGCGTTCGCCGGTTCCGTTGACTATTCGATAGATGGACCTGAAACCATGATGCTTGACGTCGAGCGTCTCGATGAGACGTGCATAAAAAAACTGGCCAACGAAGAAGTCCTCGCCATCCGCGTCAAAGGCTTTCTGCCCCAGGCGCAGGCGATCCAGATTGGCGACAAGATCCTCGCACCCGGCTTCGAGGGCTACATCAACGCGCCCAGCATCGGCCGCATCGGCATGGCGTTCTACGAGGCGGAAAACCAGCCGCTGCTGATCGAAGACTACTTCGAGCGCGCCACCAGCAACATCGCCGAACTGCGTAACCGCTGCGCGCCCTACTCGTCGCCGGTCGATACCTTGCGCTGCATGCTCGACGAATCCTGGCCGGCGGGTGCCCATCTGGAAAACCTCTACGGTCGCAAGATGTACGTCGGTCTGTCCCGAGTGGTGAAACCGGGCGTGTGCTTCCTGGCCCACCACGACATCTTCGCCAAGGATGCCCCGGACAGTTTTCAGGCCCGCAGTCTGGAGGCGCAGTTCGCCTGCAACGTCTACCTCAACATGCCGACCGAGGGCGGCGCGTTGCAGATGTGGGAGGACGATATTTCTCCGGATCGCTTCGACGAAATGCGTGGCGACAGCTACGGCATTGACCCGGCACTGCTCGGCCCGCCCGCCCTCGAAGTACGCCCGGAACCGGGGGATTTCATCATGTTCAACTCGCGTCGCATGCACTCGGTAACGCCGGGCGTGGCCGATCCGCGCTTGAGCCTTTCGTTTTTTGTCGGCTATCGCGGCAATGCTTCACCCCTGACTTTCTGGAGCTGAAATGACATCGAATTACCTGGGCGAGTTTCTGGCGCTGGCCACCATCCACTTTCTGGCCGTGGTCGCTCCCGGACCGGACTTCGCCGTGACCATCCGCCAGAGTGTGCGTTTCGGCCGCTTGGTCGGCATCTGCACCGCATTGGGCATCGGCGCAGGAATTTCCGTGCACGTGCTGTACACCCTGCTGGGCGTCGGCGCCTTGATGCACACCACGCCGTGGCTGCTGACCGTCGCCAAAGTAGTCGGCGGTGCTTACATTCTTTACCTCGGCGTCAGCCTGATCCGCAGCAAACCCAAGACAACAATGGAAGGCGAAAAGACCGGCGACGAACCGCTGGTCGAGCAATCGTTGTTCAAGGCGTTTTCCACCGGTTTCCTGACCAACGCTACCAACCCCAAGGCCACGCTGTTTTTCCTGGCGATCTTCACCACGATCATCAGCGCCAGCACGCCGCTGCAAATCCAGGCCCTGTACGGGTTGTGGATGTGCGGGGTGAATGCGTTGTGGTTCGTGATCGTCGCGCTGTTCTTTTCCAGCAACAAAGTGCGCGTGCTGTTCATGCGCATGGGCCACTGGTTCGAGCGCAGCATGGGGGTGATTCTGATCCTGTTTGCCGGGCGTCTGGTGCTGTCGATGTAAGCACGTTGATCGGAGAAGCCCGACCCAGACAGATTGGGCGGGCTTTTTCGATTCTGCGCCGCTTTTGCATTTCTGTGCGACGCGTCCCACTTCGGGGGCTCCCCTATCACTCGCTGGTGGTGTTAGTTTGCGAAACCGTCTGACACATCGATCAGACACCTCATACTCACTGCCTGCAAAGGAATGCCCTTAGCAATGGACTTTTCACTCAAGCAACTGGCCGCGTCGACGCTGATTCTGGCCAGCCTTTCGTCCGTTACACTTCCAGCCCACGCCAACCTTACCGAGCAGCAGAGCGCGACCATCCTCAAAACATTCAATGAGGCCAAAGTCAGCGACTTCAGAGCATTTCTCGGTGATCTGGCCAAGAACGACCTCAGCAAGACTGACGATCTGCGTCCAGCCATCAGCGCCTTCCTCGACAACAAGTCGCTGACCGCCGAACAACAGAACGAAATCCATCGCCTGCTCGGCCTCTACACCCGCGTGAAATACGGCAAAGCTGCGCTGGAGACCCTGCGCGAACTGGTGGAAATCCCGACCTTCCGCAAGGACGGTGTCGATCAGCACGACAACCCCGAATTCATCAAGATCGCTGCCAAGATCAAGGATCTGGCTGAGTCTTTCGGCCTGAACTACCGCAACATCGACAACCGCGTTTACGAAATCTCCCTCGACGGCAGCGGCAAGGACGTCGTCGGCATTCATGCTCACGCCGACGTGGTGCCGGTAACGCCGGAGAACTGGGTGCTGAAGGACGGCACCAAACTTGATCCGTTCAAGGTCACGCTGATCGGCGACCGCATGTACGGCCGCGGCACCGAGGACGACAAGAACGGCATCGTCGTGACGCTGTATGCCATGAAGGTGATCAAGGAAGAGAAGCTGCCGCTGGCACGCAATTTCAAACTGCTGGTGGACACCACCGAAGAAACCACCGGTGACGCGATTCCCTACTACTTCGAACGCAACCCGACGCCGGAGTACAACCTGGCACTGGATGGTGGCTACCCGGTGGTGATTGCCGAGAAAGGTTACGGCACCGTCATGGCCAAGTTCGCCAAGCGTAAGGCCGAGGGCAAAGGCGCGGAAATCACCTCGATGACTGGCGGCCTGGCGACCAACCAGATTCCATCGGTTTCGGTCGTCACGCTGGTGACCGACAAACCCGCCGACCTGGCGGCCAGCCTGCAAAAGGCCGGCACCGAATACGCCAAGCGCAATGGCGGCGATTTCGAAGTGAACGCCAAGGTCGATGGCAAAGACGTCAAACTCACCGTCACCGGTGTTTCTGCGCACTCGTCCGAGCCTGAATCCGGCGTCAACCCGGTCGCCCGCATGCTCGACTTCATTCACAGCGTGGACGGCAAGATTGCCTTCAAACACAACCACATCACCGACGCCGCGCACTACGCCGCTGACAACTGGGGCCTGGATTACAAGGGTGGCAAGCTTGGCGTCGGTTTCGCCGACGATTTCATGGGCCCGCTGACCACCTCACCGACCTACGTCGGCATGGACGACAAAACCTTCAAACTCGCGGTCAACCTGCGCGTGCCGAAGGGCAAGTCGCCGGAAGTGCTCAAGAGCGAAATCGCCGACAAACTGGCGGCGTGGAGCAAGAAAAACCATGTCGCGGTGAACTTCGACTACTCGATCGCCGAACCGATGTACCGCAACCCTGAAGGCGAATGGGTCAAGGCACTGTTGGCCGTGGCCACCGAGAATCTGGGCATGAAACACGAATTCGGCACCTCGGCCGGCGCCACCTCGGTGCATGAATTGCCGAACGGTGTGCAATTCGGCCTGGCACGACCGGAGGTCAAGTACACCGGTCACACCGACGGCGAGTTCAAGACCGTTGACCAGTTCCTGCTGGATCTGCAGATCGTCACCGAAATGATGGGACGCATCGGGCAATTGCCGAAGCTCTGATCGCGTATCGGGCCTGCCATATGGGCGGGCCCACAAAAAAAGGACCTCGCGGTCCTTTTTTATTGCACGACAGAAAACGCACAAACAAAAACGCCGCTCATCACTGAGCGGCGTTTTTGTAAATATGGAGCGGGAAACGAGACTCGTATCTGGCGTCCGACTCATTGAAATATAAGGGGTTTATTTTCTTGCCGGGGCAGGAAAAGACTCAATTCTGGACTTGTTTTCTGCCCGTATCAATAGCCAGCTACGAATGATCCAATCTACGCTGTTGGATTCTATCTATAGCCAATCGATAAAACTTCCGTCATTGACGATTGGCTGCATACCTCAACACTCGATGCAACGTCTTCTAGCTGGACTCCAATAAATCCTTAATCGCTATGCGCCAAGCTCAACGTATCTAGACCTCTCTCCATGCTACTTCGACCGTTTGAATCCGAAGCCAAAAGCAGTCACCCATTTCTATTTCCGCGAGACCAAATTCTTTTCCCTGCGCATCTGTGTCACCAGGGTGAATCTGTCCTGAGGATGGGTGGTTTCCGACACCACCATCACGGCTCCCTCCTCGTCACGGTACTGACGAAGAATGTTCAGCCCCGGGGAGCCCGCCTCAGCATTGAGGCTTTTCGAAATCTCGGGCGACAGCAATACCGCACGGACCTGCTGGTCAACCACGTCGATGTGTCGACCGAAATGCTGCTCGATCAATGCGGCAATCAGCTCGTCAGGATGCTGTTCGGCCAGTTCAATGACTTCTGAATAAATGTCCTGGGCATACACGTCGGTCCAGCATAACGGTGCCCGTAGGTTTTCCTGGTCGACTCGAATGCTGGATACGCAAAAGTAATGTTCGCCGGGCTCCAGCCCCAATCGCTTGGCCAGCGCAATGTCGGCCACGAAGTGCTGCACGCTCTGAATACTGCGCACTTGGGTTTCGGCCAGATGAACCAGGTCTGAAACCGACGCCAGCGACTGCGAATAGCCGCCCTTGGGGGTGGCGGACTCGACTCGGGTGCCCACCCGTTTGCGCCGCGAGACCAGCCCCTGGTTCTGCAATTGGGTGATGGCGGCACGCACCGTATGCCGGCTCACGTCATACAGCTCGCATAATTCGAACTCTGTGGGCAGCAGGCTCCCTACCGGAAATTTCCCGCTGGAGATTCCTTCCATCAGGTCTTTTGCAACGACCGCATAGCGCGTCTGGTTCATACCTTTCATCAGTCTCAAGCGTTCACCGAGTTGACAGTGTATCAGTGAGGACGTAAGAATTATGTACGGACATAATTAATATGTCCGATAAATAACAAACATATCAGGATTACCCCATGTCCAGCACTGTCTTCGACTCCGCCCTCTTTCGCGACATGTTCGGCACCGCCGAGATGCGCGGTGTGTTTTCCGACAAAGCCCTGATCGAACGCTACATCGAAGTGGAAGTGGCACTGGCCCGTGCCGAGGCACGCTGCGGGGTCATCCCGAGCCAGGCCGCCGAACAGATCGCCGAACTTGCGACCTATGATTCCCTCGACCTGACGCTGATACAGCGCGAAACCGAAATTGTCGGTTACCCGATCCTGCCCCTGGTTGAACAACTGTCGAAAACCTGTGGCGAAGCCGGTCGTTATGTCCACTGGGGGGCCACCACCCAGGACATCATGGACACCGCCGTTGTTCTGCAGGTACGCGCAGCGCTGGCGTTGGTCGAACGCGACATCCAGGCGGTACGTGGCTTGCTGGCCGATCTCGCCCAGCGGTATCGGGACACGCCGATGGCAGGGCGTACCCACCTGCAACATGCCTTGCCCATTACTTTTGGCTACAAATGTGCGGTGTGGCTGAGCATGTTCGACCGTCACGCCGAGCGTTTGGTGGAACTGCGCCCACGGGTAGAAATCGGCCAGTTCGCTGGCGCGGCGGGCACGCTGGCGTCATTGGGTGACAAGGGCCTTGAAGTCCAGGAAGCACTGATGGCCGAACTCGGCCTGGGCGTGCCACAAGCCACCTGGCATGTAGCCCGAGATGGCCTGGCCGAGACCCTGAATTTCCTCGGGCTGGTCACAGGCTCGCTTGGCAAGATCGCCCTGGACGTCATGATGATGATGACCAGCGAGCTCGGTGAAGTGTACGAACCGTTCGTCAAGGGACGGGGCGCCAGCAGCACCATGCCGCAGAAGCGCAACCCGATTTCCTGCGAATTGATGTACGCCGCTGCCAAAGGTGTGCGTCAGCACGCGGGCCTGATGCTTGATGCCATGATCCAGGACTTCGAACGCTCCACCGGCCCTTGGCAGGCTGAATGGATTGCCATTCCTGAAGCGTTCGCCTTGAGTGCCGCCTCTCTCGGCCAGGCGACATTCATGCTCGCCGGCCTGGAAGTTCGCCCCGAACGCATGCGCAAGAACCTCGACATGACCCGGGGCCTGATCGTCGCCGAAGCCGTGATGATGGGCCTGGCGCCGGCACTGGGTCGCCAGGTGGCGCATGACGTGGTGTATGCCGCCTGCCGCATGGCGAACGATGAAGGCACCAGCCTGCTCGATGCGTTGCTCGCTCAAGGCGAAGCGACGGCGCAACTGGATGTCGAGGAACTCAAGCGCCTGACCGACCCGTCCAACTATCTGGGTCTTGCCCCCCGGATGGTGGATATCGCGCTGGCTCGCGAGGGTTCCGTCAAGCGCTGACTTCACGGGGCTCGTCGCTGGTCGAGCCCCTTCTGCATTTTACTCGCCAATAAGAACAACGAGATCGCAGACATGACCATTGTCAACAAAAAGCCGCTCTACAAAGACCTCACTTTTCAAGTCATCGCCGCCATGGTGCTCGGTATCGCCTTCGGGTTCCTAGCCCCGGAACTGGCTACAAAATTCAAAATCCTTGGCGACATCTTCCTCAAGCTGATCAAGACCGCCGTTGCCCCCCTGGTGTTTTTCACCGTCGTCCATGGCATCGCCTCGGCCGGCGACATCAAGCGCGTCGGCAAGGTGGGCTTGCGTGCGCTGATTTACTTTGAAATCGTGTCCACCCTTGCCCTAGCCATCGGCCTGCTGTGGGGCAATCTGCTGAACATCGGCTCGGGCATGCACGACGCCCATCCAAGCAGCGCCACGGCTGCCGCTGCCAGTGCAGCCGTCGCGAAGGGTCACGCCCCGGCCTCGACGATGGATTTCATCTACGGGATTTTCCCGGACAACTTCGTCGGTGCCTTCGCCGGCGGGCAGTTGCTGCAAGTGCTGGTAATCTCGGTACTGTTCGGTTTTGCCCTGCTGGCCCTCAAGCCTGAACGCCGCAGCGTGATCGAGGACGGTTTGAGCCGGGTCTCCGAATGCTTCTTCGAGTTCATCAACCTGATTATGAAGTTCGCACCGCTGGGCGCCTTCGGCTCAGTGGCGTACGCCGTCGGCAGCAATGGCAGCGCCGTGCTGATGTCGCTGGCAAACTTGGTGCTGATGTTCTACGTCTGCGTCGCGTTTTTCATCTTCGTGGTGCTGGGTGCGGTCTGCCGCATCTCAGGCTTCAGCCTGTGGCGATTTCTCAGGTACATCAAGGATGAGATTTTCATCGTACTGGGCACGGCGTCTTCGGAAAGCGCCCTGCCGCGCCTGCTTCAAAAGCTGGAAAAATTCGGTTGCTCGAAGCAAAGCGTCGGTCTGATCTTGCCCACCGGTTATGCCTTCAACCTTGATGGCACGTCCATCTACATGTCGCTTTGCGTGCTGTTCATCGCCAATGCCTATGGCGTACCGATGAGCTGGGAGCAACAACTGGGAACCATTGCCATCATGCTGGTGACTTCAAAAGGTGCGGCGGCGGTGTCCGGTGGCAGCTTCGTGGTGTTTGCTGCCACGGTGACGGCCATTGGTGTGCTGCCAGTGGAAGGCCTGGCATTGCTGTTCGGGGTGTATCGCTTTATGTCCATGGCCATCGCCACCTGCAACACCATCGGCAATAGCGTGGCGACGGTAGTGGTCTCGAAATGGTCGGGAGAGTTTACCGAGCAGACCGCCAAAGCCGAGTACAATCGTGTATTGGGTCGTAAACTCGAGGCTGCGCTTTAGCAGCGAACCAGCCTACAGAAACCCTCATTAAAACATTGCGGTGGGTCAAGATACTTGCCGGTACAGCCGTCGACGGAGGCCTAGGTTGTGTTTGGAAGAGCGTTGGATTGGACTGATTCTATGGATAATCCATCCAGCCAAGCCTGATTTATCCAACGCATATGGGGGCCTATGCTGAAACTCCTTCCACCCGTGCAGGAGATTTCCCATGGCAGACCATTCCATCAAGGGCAAGGTAGTACTGATCGCCGGCGGAGCCAAAAACCTCGGCGGTCTGATCGCTCGCGACCTGGCCGCGCAGGGCGCCAAGGCCATCGCCATCCATTACAACAGCACTTCCTCCAAAACCGATGCCGATGCGACCGTCGCGGCCATTCAGGCCAGCGGCGCGCAAGCAGTGGCGTTGCAGGCGGATCTCACCACAGCGGGTGCCGTCGAGAAGCTGTTTGCCGACGCCATCAGCGCTGTAGGCAAGCCAGACATCGCTATCAACACCGTCGGCAAGGTGCTCAAGAAACCCATGGCCGAGATAACTGAGGCCGAATACGACGAGATGACGGCGGTCAATTCCAAGACCGCCTTCTTCTTCCTCAAGGAAGCCGGCAAGAACCTGAACGACAACGGCAAGATCTGCACCGTGGTCACCTCGCTGCTGGGCGCATTCACACCGTTCTACGCCGCCTATGCAGGCACTAAGGCACCGGTCGAACATTACACTCGCGCAGCGTCCAAGGAGTTGGGTGCGCGGGGCATCTCAGTGACTGCGGTCGGCCCCGGCCCGATGGACACGCCGTTCTTCTACCCGGCCGAAGGCGCCGATGCCGTGGCGTACCACAAGACGGCTGCCGCGCTCTCGTCGTCCAGCAAAACCGGCCTGACCGACATTGAGGATGTGGTGCCCTTCATTCGCCACCTGGTGAGCGACGGTTGGTGGATCACCGGCCAGACGATTCTCATCAATGGCGGCTACACCACCAAGTAAGGCACTCGGCCTATTCCTCGTCTCACCGGAAGCTCGCTGGATGACGGGCACCACCAGCTTCATCAATGGCGGAATTATTTCGCCGGTCGATTGACGGGTTGAGGGAGAAGGCGCCCGGATTGAAGCCCATCAACGGACGAGGAAAATGGAAATGCATGTGCTGATGGTAATAGGCGGTGGGTTGGTTCTTTTGGGCGTCTTCGTCCTGTTCGGCTGGCTCTGGGGCGCGAGCGCCTTAGGCATGGCGCTGGCGGCAAAGGTATTCGTGCCGGTGTGGCTGCTGGTGGCGGGTGTGAACATGTGGGTGGGCGTCAGCCATGCAGGCTACAGCGCGCGCGAGGAGTTTCCAATCCTGCTGCTGGTCTTTGCGCTGCCTGCCATCGCGGCCGCTATTGCGGCCTGGCAGTTCGCACGCACCTGACTTTGAGGACCGAGACATGTCGATCGAAGGCAGTGCGGGTGACCTGACCAAGGTCTTAACCTTGCTGGGTGCGGCGGTGCTGGCCGTGCCGCTGTTCAAGCGTCTGGGCCTGGGTTCGGTGCTGGGCTATCTGGCAGCGGGGCTGGCGATCGGCCCGTTCGGGCTGGGGCTTTTCAGCGACCCGCAGACCATCCTGCACACCGCCGAACTCGGGGTCGTGATGTTCCTTTTCGTCATCGGCCTAGAGATGCGGCCCTCCCATCTGTGGAGCATGCGGCGCGACATCTTCGGCCTGGGTAGTTTGCAGATCCTGGTCTGCGGCCTGCTGCTGACCGGAGTGGGCGTGGCTTTCGGTTTCTCGCTGGCGGTGTCCTTCGTCAGCGGCATGGGCTTTGTGCTCACCTCCACCGCGATCGTCATGCAACTGCTGGGCGAACGCGGCGACATCGCGGCCCCGCGTGGCCAGAAGATAGTGGCCATCCTGCTGTTCGAGGACCTGTTGATCGTGCCGCTATTGGCGCTGGTGGCGTTCATCGCCCCCATTGATCCATCCGCGCCGGCGGCCGGATCACGCTGGATTGGCATCGCCGTCGCGGCCGGCGCGCTGGCGGCACTGGTTGGGGCAGGCATCTGGCTGCTCAACCCGTTATTTCGCATCCTGGCCAACGCCAAAGCCCGCGAGGTGATGACCGCCGCCGCCCTGCTCGTGGTACTGGGCGCGGCACTGCTCATGCAACTGGGTGGTCTGTCCATGGCCATGGGGGCCTTTCTGGCTGGCGTGCTGCTGTCCGAATCGACGTTTCGCCATCAACTCGAGGCCGACATCGAACCCTTCCGCGGCTTGCTGCTGGGCCTGTTCTTCCTTGGCGTGGGCATGTCACTGGACCTGGCTGCGGTGGGGCGTAACTGGCCCATCATCGTGGCTGGCGTGCTCGCGATGATGGTGATCAAGAGCACGTGCATCTACGGCGTGGCACGGTTGGCGAAAAGTTCGCACGCCGACGCCCTGGATCGCGCCGTGCTGATGGCCCAGGGCGGCGAGTTCGCCTTTGTGCTCTTCGCTGCCGCGCTGGCCAACCGCGTGATCGATCCGACAGTCAACGCCAACATGACGGCCATTATCGTGCTGTCCATGGCGCTGACCCCGATGGCGGTGATCGCACACCGGCGATGGGGGCCGAGGACAGGAGTTTCCATGGAGGGGGCGCAGGCGCCCGACGCACTGGCCGGCAGCGTGCTCATCGTCGGTTTCGGTCGCTTCGGCCAGATCGCGAGCCAGCATGTATTGGCGCTGGGGGCCGACATTTCCATCATCGACCATGACCCCCAAGTGGCGCGGGACGCCAGTGACTTCGGCTTCAAGGTGTACTACGGCGACGGCACGCGCGCCGATGTATTGCATGCCGCCGGCGCGCACCATGCCCGCGCCATCCTGGTGTGCGTGGACGATGCGCGGGCCGCCACGCGGATCGTCGAACAGGCCAAGGTGGCGTTCCCCCATGCCCGGGTGCTTGCCCGCGCTCACGACCGCGAACACGCCATCGAACTGATCAAGGCCGATGTGGACTACCAGGTCCGCGTCACCTTCGAATCGGCCATGGCTTTTGGCCGCGAAGCCTCGATGGCGCTCGGCGCGACGCCCGAGACGTCCGAAGCACTCGCGGCCCAGGTGCGCCGCACGGACGCCGAGCGCCTGGCCATGGAGGTGTCGGGCGGCATCTATGCCGGCAAAACCCTGATTCAGGGCAATGCGCAACCGAAGGGCTGATGCGATGGCGATAATCCCTTCTCGACACCCGGCGATGCCGCTGAATACCGGCGAACGCACGACCGACGTGGTCCAATTCTGGCGGGAAGTCGGCGCAGAGCGATGGTTTGACAAGGACCCGGCCTTGGATCAGCACTTTCGCGAACGCTTTCTGGACCTGCACCTGGCGGCGGCCCGACGCGAGGTCGACCACTGGATCGGTGAACCGGAAGCTGCGCTGGCGCTGATGATCCTGCTCGACCAATTCCCGCGAAATGCTTTCCGCGGCACTGGCCACATGTACGCGACCGACCCACTGGCGCGGCACTTCGCACGCATCGCGCATTCGCAACGGTACATGGACGCGGTTGATCCGGAACTGCGTTTGTTCTTCTGCCTGCCCTTCGCGCATTCGGAAGACATCGCCGATCAGGACGTGTCCGTGGCACTCAACACCCGGCTGGGGCCGACCGCCCGCTCCCATGCCGAGGGCCATCGCGACATCATCCGCCGTTTCGGCCGTTTTCCGCACCGCAATCCGCTACTGTTGCGCCAGACCACGAGGGCGGAGCAAATCTTTCTGGATCAGGGAGGGTTCGCGGGGTGATCATCCTACCGTCCCACGGATGCCGATTCCGCGTCCGGGATTGGCACCGCTCCCAAGGTTGAATGCAGACATGGACAAACTCGATCAATACCGCGTCTTCGTGCGGGTAGCCGAAATGGGCAGTTTCATCAAAGCCGCCCATGCGCTGGAATTGCCTCGCGCCAGCGTTTCCGCCGCGATCCAGCAACTGGAGGAAAAGATCGGCGCCCGCCTGCTGAACCGCACGACGCGCCAGGTCCATCTGACAGCTGATGGCACACAATTGCTCGAGCGCTTGCGTCCATTGCTGGCGGACGCCGAGGATGTCGAGCAATTGTTCCAAAGCAGCCAGCGGCAAGTGGCTGGCCAGCTCAGGATCGATGCGCCCAGTCGCATTGCGCGACGCCTAATCGCGCCGGCGTTGCCGGGTCTGCTGCGCCGCTATCCTCGACTGCAGTTGGCACTCGGCTCTGCCGATCGCGCCATCGACCTGGTGCAGGAAGGCGTCGACTGCGCGGTACGTGTGGGGACCCTGCAGGACAGCAGCCTGGCGGTGCGGCCGCTAGGGGCTATCGCCTTGATCAACTGCGCCAGCAAAGCCTACCTGCATGAACACGGCGTGCCGGAGCAGCCGAGGGACCTTGCCTCCGGGCACTGGGCGGTTGGCTACGCCTCTCCCACCACGGGGCGGGAGTTACCCTGGGAACACCCTCCTGCCGATGGGCAGGAGCAGACCAGTAACGTACCTAGCCGGGTCGTCGTCAACAATGCCGAGAGCTACATTGCCTGTTGCCGTGCCGGGCTCGGCCTGATTCAGATACCCCGCTTCGACGTAAAGCACCTGTTGGACAGCGGGGAACTGATCGAGGTCATGCCCGCGTTTCGTGCAGCAGCCATGCCGGTTTCCTTGCTATATCCGCACCGGCGCCAAAGAACGCGTCGGCTCGGGGCATTCATCGAGTGGTTCGAGGACCTGATGAGGCCGCACCTCGAACCGTGATGCGCGTTCGCACTCCAGGCTCAGGTCACGTTTGCGTGACGCGGTTACGCCGCGACAAGGTGGCTGCCCGGGTGGTGATTTTTGCCCCATCACGGGAAAGCTTCACGTCCGCCGAGCGAGGACTCAGATCGATCGACAGAAATAAGCTGATTCTGTTGAAAAAAATAGAGTCGGAGAGGAGTGGTTCGAACACTCGCCCCCATACTGGAGACGCCCCACCATGCTAGCTACGAATCGAGTCAGATAGGCCTTCTTCACTTCGAAGCTGTCGACTCATGTCTTCGCAACTTTTCGACCAATCTGTCAGCCATTTGGGCATTGCTGGTGAGTGCTCGGCTAAACCCATCTCTCGGACGAAGTCATCAGGTGGAATCGTGCCTTCCGCAGAGCGGAACAGACCTCGCATCACGACCACGCCAACCACTCGCTTTTTGCTGACAAAGCGATGCTCGACGAAGCTCCATTTTTCGTCCCAGCCGAGCATTCTGGTGTGAATCTCGAAAGCTTCAAACAGCTTGAGTTCTCTACGAAACTTACCCCACGTGTCTCCAACGATAGGAAATGCCCTGTTACGCAGCGCGACCCGAAATGCGCCGCTACGCAGGACGTAGTCCATGCGTCCTACATCAGCCAAGGTGAAATACCGACCATTAGTGACGTGTCGGTTGAAGTCGAGATCAAGCGGCCAAACTCGCATGCGGATGACAGTCGTTGCCAGCCCGTCGACCGGTTTACGCCAGGGTCTACGAAACAGCAGAAGCAGAAGACGAAACCAGAGATTCATAGGTATACCGATAGTGAGAAAACTGCGCACTTTAAGAGCAGATAAAGTGCAATTGGTAGGTTTGAAAATGACAATTTTTGCTTAAAAAGCACAATGGAGTCAGTCACATATGTTTTTTTGAGCAGAAGTTCAACTTGGGGCAGTTGCCTTCTCACCTCAACCGAACCGACACGAGCCGATAAAAAGTCACTAAGGAGGAAGGCAAACGTGGCGTCTGCTAGGAATCCGGAGCGGAAATCGGGCGCAATTTCTCATCGAACTCATTGAGTGAGACGAATGAAAGCGCCTGCAGCGTGTCCAGCGAACGCAGGTGCTGTCGATACATCTCTAACTGAGTGACACGTGCTTCCTGGGAAATGTACGGAACATGATAGGCAACAAAGGTCGGAAGCACCGCCATACCGGTATAGGCCAGCGTTCCACGCAGGATGGGACGGAGCATATCGTTGAGTTCACCGTGCACGCCGCCGCTCACCAACATGTACGGTTGACCGCCGACAGTGATGGCGAGCATGGCCTTCTTGCCAACCAGGCCACCCTGATCGTAAAAGCGCTTTCCGCCATAGCAGACGCCAGATACCAATACTCGGTCTATCCAGCCTTTCATGATCGCTGGCATCGAGAACCAATATATTGGGAAGTTGAAAATCACCAGATCGGCCTCCAGCAACTTGTCCAACTCCACCTGGATGTCCGGCGCCAGCGTGTGTTGCGAGCAATTGTGACGCTGTTCCAAGGCATACGTCAGGTACTCGGAATTGACGCGGCTGCCAAAGTCAGCCGCGCTGGCGATCGGATTCCAACTCATGGCATACAGGTCAGACACTTCGACAAAGTGCCCTTGTCCCCGCAGTTCTTCGACCGCCAGATCTTTCATGGCCGCATTGAACGATTGCGGCTCGTTGTGCGCGTGGATAATGAGAATGTGCATTGGACAGCGCTCCATTGGGCTCGGGTTGGCCAGCCCATCAGCCGGTGATGTCTTTACCGAAGATGGCGCGTGCGATGACTAGCTTCTGAATCTCATTGGTACCCTCATAGATTTCGGCGATTTTACAATCGCGATAGATCTCTTCGACACGGTAGTGCGAACCATCCGCCGCGAGCTCGCGCATAAAGCCGTAGCCACCAAAGATCTGTACCGCGTCGCGGGCAAATTCACCGGCAAGGTTGGTGCCGTACCATTTGGCCATCGCGGCCTCGGGCTCCGGAAAAGCGAGCCCTTCGTCCATGCGCAACGCCGCCTTGAGATACAGGTTGCGGGCGTTCTCGATTTCAGTGGCGCGTTCGGCCATCTTGAACTGCCAATGTTGGAACTGCGCGATGACTTTGCCGAACGCCCGGCGCGTCGTGAGCCGCGCGATACTGTGATCAAACAATGCCTGAGCCATGCCGGTCCCGCTGGCTGCAATTCCAATGCGTCCGAATGTCAGCGTTTGCAAGGCTATCTTGAGACCTTCACCCGGCTGGCCAACGACGTTCGTCATGGGCACTTTGACGTTGTCGAAGTAGATATCCGCCGTCAGTTGACCATGGTTGCCCATTTTCTTGTCGGGTTCGCCAACACGAACACCTGGCCAATTCAACTCGACCACCAACTCGGTCATGCGCGCGCCATCGACACAGAGCAGCACAACAAAGTCGGCAACTGGGGCGTTGGAAATGAAGCGCTTGCAACCGTTGACGATGTAGCCATCTTCGGTGCGCGTGGCATGGGTGCCCATAGCCTCAACGCTCAAGTCGGTACTGGCATCGGGCTCGGTAGTCGCGAAACTCCCGATCTTGTCGCCGCTGACCAGAGGCTGGAGATAGCGTTGCTTGATCGAGTCCGCCCCGTGGTTCAGCGCATTACCCGCAAGAATGCAGTGCACGTCCACGATGGCGGCCACCGAGTTCGAATGGTAGGCCAACTCCTCGATCATTACGGCAGTCGCTGCGGTGGGATATTTGAGCCCTCGCCCGCCCACATCGGCGGCAAAGGGAATACCGAATAAACCGGCCTTGGCCATTTTGGCGAACAAGTCACGCGGGAACGCTGCAACGGATTCCTCGGTGTGACCAATGGCGTAAGCCACCGGGGCGACATGTTCATCAGCGAAGCGACGAATTTCCTGGCGGATAGCCAGGATTTCCTGCGGAGTATTCAGATCGTGGTACAGGCGATCCTGATGACGCGCAACAGCCGCATTGGCCGGAGCATTGGAAAGATGGGTCATGGTTATCTCTTCTGCACCTTGGGAAACAACGTGATGAACGGTAGGCAATCCGATGGGATGGCGTAATAGGCAAAAACGACTGTAAATATGCGAATATCGCCATTCCTGCCAAAAGGTTCCGCCATGACGACCGTTGCAATTCTGGGGTTTGACGATTCCTACGCCTCCGTAGTCGGAGGTTTTGCTGACATGCTTCAGGTCGCTAACGCGCACATGTCAAAACAGGAGATGCCGTCAGCGGTTCTTTTTGAATGGCACTTCATATCGCAGAACGGCCGGCCCGTACGTACAAGCAATGGCCTTGAGCTTGGCATGCGGGCGCTGCCGAAGGACCAGAATTATGATTTGGTCTTTATTCCCAGCCTGCATTATCGCGGCTGGCAGAATTTCCGAAGCTTCTTGGAAAAACAGATAGATGTGCGTGACTGGCTGGTTAGGCAATGGCGAAATGGCGCATGGCTCTGCGCCAATTGCACGGGTACCTTCCTGCTTGCCGAGACGGGTTTGCTCGATAACCAAGTTGCGACGACCACTTGGTGGCTGGAGGGGCATTTCCGCAGTCGGTTCCCGAAGGTTGATCTGCAAATGCGCCCGGCGGTGACGGAGTCTGAACGCCTAGTCTGCGGTGGCGCACATGCCACTTTTTTGTTGCAAGCGGTTCACGTGCTTAACAAATTCGCTGGAGAGAGCATAGCTAGGCAGTGCGCCCGCAGCATGCTGATCGATCTGACCCAAACGACGCAGACACCTTTTCAGCCCCTTATCGCCGACAAGACCCACAATGATCCCTTGATTCAACGCGCGCAAAAGTGGCTTCAGGAGCACTTGGTCGACCAGGTGCGCATGACAGATCTGGCGCAGCAGTTGGCCGTTAGCGAACGCACATTGATACGCCGCTTCAATAAAGTGCTTGAGCAGTCACCGCTCACCTATCTACAGAACCTGCGCATCGATACGGCGCGAGCCTTACTGGAGGCCGGCGATCTGAGCACCGAGCAAATCGCTCACTATGTTGGCTACAGTGATATCAGCTCGTTTTCACGCCTGTTTCGTGAGCGCGTTGGATTCACGCCAGGCGCTTATCGAGCCAGGTTTCAGTTACCCATGGAAGACTGACTGAGTCTTGTCGCATGGCCTGACAATGGCCTTAGCTACCGAGCCACCAGGTCAGCAAGGATACCAAGCTGGCGGCGCCTGCCATTGAGCGCACCAGCATTCCCACACACACTCATCGACAGCGACTCAGCGCCTTCAGGCCAAAGAAGTCGCATTCACTCCCGTAATTAGGAGACATGATGAGTCATCAAGCCAGTTTCACCCGCATGGATGACGGCACTGCCGAAGATTGGGCTATCATCGCCAAACACTTCCCGGGCTTTGCAGCAGAACTGCCTGATCGCATCCTGACCCACCTCAAACTGCTGGATGGTGATTTCGGTGGCTTTCCGGTAGATCGCCTGACCCATTCGCTGCAAACCGCCACCCTCGCCTACCGTGCCGGTGAGGACGAAGAGTTTGTGGTTTGCGCGCTACTTCACGACATCGGCGATACCTTAGGCACTTATAATCATGCCGATATCGCGGCAGCCATCCTCAAGCCCTTCGTCAGTGAGCAGAATCACTGGATGATCGAAAAGCACGGGATTTTCCAGGGGTATTACTTCTTCCACCACTTGGGCATGGATCGATTTCTGCGCGAACAATTCAAGGATCAGCCGCAGTACCAAAAAACCATCGAATTCTGCGCACGCTACGACGCCGCCGCTTTCGATCCCGAGGGCGAAACACTTCCACTGGAGTTTTTCGAACCCATGCTCCGTCGAGTTTTTGCCCGGCCGAAACAATCGCTTTACAGGATGGAAAAATCGGCCGTTTCGTCCTGAGTTCTTTTGTTTTTTTCGACCTGCTCCCTACTGACCTGCCCGATACTCATTAGGCGTGGTACCGAACCAACGACGGAACGCACGGAAGAAGTTGCTGGGGGCCGAAAAGCCAAGAAGATAGGAAATCTCTTGCAAGGGGATGTTGGGTTGGATCAGGTATTGGCTGGCCAGCTCGCGCCGGGTGTCATCCAGCACTCGATGAAAGCTGGTGCCTTCCTCTTTCAGCCGGCGTTGAAGGGTGCGTTCGGAGAGCAACAGGGCTTGAGCAACCTCCTCGCGCTTGGGTTCGCCCTGGGGCAGCGAACGACAAAGAATCTGACGTACCTGGTGGGTGACCTGACCTTCCGAAAAACGCGCCATATAGTCACTGGCAAAGCGCTCGTGCAGGTGTGCCAGCGCATCATTGGCCATCGGCAATGGAGTATCCATGTCGATACGGTCGAACAACACCGCGTAGTGCTCGGCATTGAATTGAAGCGGCCCGTTGAACGTCTCGCGGTAGGGCTCCAAAGATCGCGGTGGTCCCCCCCGAAAACTGATCAGCCGTGGCTTCAGTGGACGGCAGGCCAGCCAGTTGCAGAACGCAAGAAAATACGCCAGGGCCCCTTCTGCACTTTCTTTAGCCGACGGCAGACGATCACCGTGAATGGCCAGTGTTAATTCATAGCCATCAAGCTTGGGATGAAAGCTGAAATCAGCGCCCTCCCCGATAATGCGCTGATAGCGCACAAGACTGGAAATGCCCTCCTGTAAATTGCAGCTGGACATCAGAGCATAACCAACGACATGCAAAGAGGAAGGACGAACCACTTTAGCCATGTTCAAGCCGATAGCGGGATTACCGGACGTTTCGACCGCCAGCTGCCATAGGCGCGTCATATCATCCTGTGCGAAGCGCGCATCGGGGTCACTCAGAGCCAGGTACGACATGCCCAGGCGCCTGAAAAGCTCAACGCAATTGACACCGCCCATTTCCATAGACTGAACAATGGTACTGGCCCAACTGGAAGACGTGGTGCGCTCACTCATCTGCTGACTCCAGCTCAATTCAGGTGCAGACGTTCTACATCAGCACCTACACCCAAGACAACACCGCTCATAGCGCTCGCAATATAACCGGCAAGGCAATCAATCTGGCTGCTAAGGCGAATTCTGTTTCTATTTTTCTCTCTAGAATCGGGACGCATTCCAACTAGATCAAGGTCAATACCGTGAATATCAATCAATTGCCAAGTATTAAAGACAGAGTATCCGCCGTTGAATGGCAAACCCGTGTCGATTTGGCCGCCTGTTACCGCCTGATTTCCCTGCATGGCTGGGACGACCTGGTGTTTACTCATATCTCTGCCAAAGTCCCGGGCTCGGAGGATTTTCTGATCAACCCCTTCGGTCTCATGTTCCATGAAATTACTGCCTCGAGTCTGGTGAAAGTGGATCTGGAAGGCACCAAGCTCATGGACAGCCCGTTTGAGATCAACCCAGCGGGCTACACGATTCACAGCGCTGTCCACGAGGTTCGCCACGACGTCACTTGTGTGGTGCATACCCATACCGCGGCTGGGGTAGCTCTGTCGACACAAGAAGCTGGCTTACTGCCGCTGTCGCAACAATCGGTGTTCGTTCTTGCCAGTCTCAGTTACCACGACTATGAAGGCGTTGCCCTGCGTGAGGACGAAAAAGCGCGTCTGCAGGCTGATCTGGGTAATACCGACTTCATGATCCTGCGTAACCATGGGTTGTTGACATGTGGCGCGAGCATCGCGGACACCTTCCTAAGGATGTTTATCCTGCAGCGTGCCTGTGAAATCCAATTGATGGCCCAAAGCACCAGCGCCACTTTGACCAGGATTCCCCAGCCCATTCTCGATAATGCCCAGCAGATGATCAACGGCGCGATGCGTTCCACAGGCGGCCTGGGCGGCTCGTTGGCCTGGCCGGCTCTGCTGCGCAAACTGGACCAACAGATGCCGGGCTACGACGCCTGAGTTTGCCCACTCGTGCTTCCAACTCCTTCGCGCACATTTACCAGACCTGAGGACACACATTGATCTGACCGCTAGCTCATTATCCATCACAATTAAACACGGCCTTGTTGACGCAAACTTTTAGTGAGTGTCCTTCCTGCGAGTACAACAATAATGACCGCAACCCCCTTGCTATCCGCGTTTCTCCCTATAGCCCTTGGAATCATCATGCTGGGCTTAGGCCTGTCGCTGACCCCATCGGATTTCGCCCGTGTGGTGAAGTACCCAAAACCGGTGTTGATTGGTTTGTCCTGCCAGTTGCTCCTGCTGCCTTTTCTTTGCTTTCTCATCGCCAAGGGTTTCAACCTGGCGCCTGCCCTTGCCGTCGGCTTGATGTTGCTGGCGGCCTCTCCCGGCGGAACCTCCGCCAACCTCTACAGCCATCTTGCACACGGTGACGTGGCCTTGAACGTCACCCTCACTGCAGTCAACTCGGTGATAGCGATTCTCACCATGCCGTTTCTGGTCAATATGTCACTGCTGTATTTCATGGAGGCCGACCAGGCCATTCCTCTGCAATTTGCCAAAGTGCTGCAAGTTTTTGCCATCGTACTGGTGCCGGTTGCTCTGGGCATGCTTATAAACAAACTGGCACCGCGCTTCGCCGCACGCATGGAGCGCCCGATGAAAATCGCCTCCGCACTGTTTCTCGTCGGCACTGTTATCTTGGTGCTTATCAAGGATTGGAAAACCTTCCTGGATTACGCTCCGGTCGTCGGGTTGGCGGCCCTGGTGTTCAACCTGCTCAGTCTCGGCATCGGCTATTGGGTTCCGCGCTTACTCCAAGTACCCCAGCGTCAAGCCGTGGCCATAGGCATGGAAATCGGTATTCACAACGGCACCTTGGCCATTGCCCTGGCGCTTAGCCCGAGCCTGCTGAACAACTCGACAATGGCCATTCCTGCCGCCATTTATAGCTTCATCATGTTTTTCACTGCCGCAGGATTTGGTTGGTGGGTCAACATAGCCTATGGCAAGGAACTCATCCTGAAGAAAGACGAAGCGACTCGCTAAAAAGCGATGAACCTTACGACGATGGGGCATCAGTAAGGGTCATCTAGCGTGTTTCGGTCCCGATACCTTCATCTGGTCCACGAGCTACATCCGAATCCATTAACCAGCAGAGTCCAGATACCAGCCCCAGCGTCCGCCGTCGTATCGAGTGATCTGCTTGGTTTCAAGATAATTGTTGTACCCCCACTCACCCAGCTCGCGCCCAATACCGCTCTGCTTGTAACCGCCCCAGGGAGCCTCGACAAAGGTCGGTTGCGAGCAGTTGACCCAGACGATCCCTGCGCGAAAGCGTCGAGCGACCCGTTCACAGCGTGGAATATCACGCGACATGACTGCCGCTGCCAGGCCGAACGGCGAGTCATTCGCCAGACGAATCGCCTCGGCCTCGGTGTCGAACGTACGCAGGCACACCACCGGGCCGAAAATCTCCTCGCGCCAAATCGAACTCTGTTCCGGTACATCGGCGAAAATGGCCGGGGTGAAGTAGTAACCCTTCTCCAGGTGGGCCGGACGCGTGCCCCCCGAAACCAATCGCGCGCCCTCTTGCTGACCCGCCGCAACAGCTTCGAGTACTTTATCCAGCTGTCCTTGACTGACCAGCGGCCCGAGCTTCACACCTTCAGTAAAACCTTGGCCAATCTGGATTTCCTCAGTCACAGCTATCAAGCGTTCCAGGAGCGCTGGGTATAACGCACGCTCCACCAATACACGCGAGGTGGCCGAACAGACCTGGCCCTGGTTCCAAAATATCCCGAACAGAATCCATTCCACGGCCGCGTCGAGGTCACTGTCAGCGAAGATTACGAAGGGCGATTTACCGCCCAGCTCCAGGCTAATATTTTTGATCTCGGCCGCTGCCGCTTGCATGATCTTGCGCCCGGTCGGGACGCTGCCAGTGAAGGCGATCTTGTCCACGTCCGGGTGTTCGGCCAGCGGTGCGCCAGCCTCACGTCCCAGTCCTGTGACAACATTCAATACCCCTGCAGGCAAGCCTGCCTGATCGGCAATGCGCGCTAGCTCAAGGGCTGTCAGCGGTGTGAGCTCCGAGGGCTTTAGCACAACGGTGCAACCAGCCGCCAGTGCCGGAGCGACCTTCCACGATGCCATCAGCATTGGAAAATTCCACGGAATGATTGCCGCGACCACACCCACCGGCTCTTTGATAACCGACGAGTTGAAGCGCCCATCAGACAGGCTGATCGCCTGTTCGTGATGCAGGGCAGAACTTTCAGCGAGCCCTGCATAGAAGTCGAAGCATCCAGCCGTGTCAGCGATGTCCCACAGCGCTTCCGGAAGCGGCTTGCCATTGTCGCGAACTTCGATGGCGGCCAATGCATCCTGACGCGTCCGGATACCGTCAGCGATTCGCCGAAGGACTTGTGCTCGCTGCGCGCCTGTCCAGCGCGGCCAATCACCTTCGTCGAAGGCCTTGCGTGCGGCACAAACAGCCAGGTCGATATCTTCCGACGTAGCGGCGGCGACCTGCGCCAGAATGGATTCATCGCTCGGATCAATTGTCTCGAAAACTCCACCCTGTACCGGCACGATCCACTCGCCGCCGATGTACAACCGTTGGTAATCACCCATAGCACACTCCTTCATTCTGCGGCTGCTCCAGCCGAATATTTTCCAGGCGCCTGAACGCGTCGACCCGCACCCCGCTACCCACGCTCACTCCCGGTCCAAACACCACACAAGGTTCGATGCATACGTCCTTGGCCAGTTGCGTATCGGCACTGAAGAACACCGTATCTGCCGCCATCAGGCTGACGCCCGACTGCATGAACGCCAGGCGTCGACGCTGCTGAAAAAGCTGTTCTGCAGCATGCAACTGCTCGCGATCATTAACCCCGAGCACATCGTCCTCAGCCACCTCCACCGCCGTCACTTGCAGCCCGACGCTGTTGGCCACGGCCACGGCGTCGGTGAGGTAGTACTCGCCTTGCGCATTTTGATTGCCGATGCGTTCCAGCAACCAGAGACAGGTGTCGGCACGCAAGCCCATGACACCGCCATTGCAGAAGCCGACTTCCAACTCTTGCGGGCTGGCGTCCTTGGCTTCGCGGATCGCCAGCAAACACCCCTCTTCCACCAGCAGTCGTCCATAAGGCCCGGGACTTTCAGTGTGAAACCCGGCAACGGCAACCGCCGCACCGTCGATCAGTGCCTGACGTAGCTGCAACAACGTTTGCGGACTGATCAACGGTGAATCGCCAAACAGCACCAACACGCAACCTTGTTCATGGGACTGCAACGCGGCGCGAGCGGCGAACAAGGCGTGCGCCGTGCCTAACTGTTCATGTTGGATAAACGCCCGCGTAGACGGCGCTACCTGCTTCAAATAATCGGCAACCGCACGATTGCCTGCACCCAACACCACGGCACATTGATCGATATCTGCGGCCTCGACCGCGGCCAGTACATGACCGAGCAACGGCCGGTTACCCACCAGGTGCATGACTTTCGGCAGCAGCGAACGCATACGAGTGCCCAGCCCGGCTGCCAGAATCACCGCAAGGGTTGGCCAGGAAATGTCGTCGTTCATCACAACCCTCCTGAGTGCAGCAGGGACTTAAGCCTGCTCTTGATAGAACATGTCGTCAGCATACGGATACCACCAGCTCTGAATCTTTGGCTGGTGATCAATGATGACCATTTTCGAACGCCGGAACGCTTCAAGGCCCTGCCGCCCGAGTTCACGTCCCAGGCCCGACATTTTCCAGCCACCAAACGGCAGCGCATCGTTGTCGATCAGTGGGTTGTTGACCCAGACCATCCCGGCTTCGAGACGCTCGGCAGCTTCCATCGCCTCGGCAAGGTCGGTGGAAAACAGCGACGCGCCAAGACCGAACGGCGAGTCATTGGCCAATCGTACCGCTTCGTCGAAATCGCTAACACGGCAGATCGCCGCGACGGGGCCAAAACACTCTTCCTGAAGAATCGCCATGTCACCCGTCACACCGGTGAGGATGGTTGGCTCATAGAACCAGCCCACACTGTGCTGCGGCGGAACCCGTCCGCCACACACCAGTGTCGCGCCCTTGGCCAAGGCGTCGTCGACCAGACGCATGACCTTGTTGCGTGCAACCTCACTGACCAGCGGCCCGATTTCCGTATGCTCCAGACCATGACCGATGCGCAAGGCGCGAGTACGTTGGGCGAACTTCTCGACGAACTCATCGTGGATCTCATCGACCACGTAAAAGCGTTCTGCCGAGGTGCAAATCTGCCCGCTCAGGTGGAAGGCAGCAGTCACTGCGCCTGCAGCCGCGACGTCTAGCGGTGCATGCCTGGAGATGATCAGCGGATCGCTGCCACCGGCCTCGATGACGCATGGTTTCATCTGCCCTGCACACGCCACCGCCACCGCCTTACCCGCCGCGACGCTGCCGGTAAATGCAACGGCGTGAGTCCCGGTCGACTTCACCAGCAGCTGTGCAGTCACCGCGTCGCCCGGCACGCAAGACACCAGGCCCGGTAACATTGAGGTGAAATGCTCCATGAACTTGAGCGTGCAAAGGGTTGTAGCTTCGGCCGGTTTGACGATACAGGCGTTACCCGCCGCCAGCGATGCTGCGACCGTCCAGCACATCAATAGGATCGGAAAATTGAACGGCATGATGTGCACGCTGACGCCATACGGCTCATAACGTACATGCTGGAACGAGCCGATCTGCGTAGTACCGGCGACCTTGCCCGCGTCGTCCCGGGCCATTTCCGCGTAATAGCGAAAGATCGGCGCGCAGTTCGCCAATTCGCCCATGGCCTCAGGAAACGGCTTGCCCATTTCCAGAGTCATCAACCGCGCGACTTCGCGATTGCAGGCGACGTCCTGCTCGATTGCGTTGGCCAACTGATGTAAGCGCACCGCCCGGCTTTTCGCGTCGACCAGTCGCCACTGTTTTTGCGCCGTGGTGGCGGCATCCACGGCGGCTTGCACGTCGGCTTCGCCGCACAGGCCGACCAGCCCCACAGATTGTAACGTCGCCGGGTCAAGCACTTCGCGGTCACGGACATTCGTAAGGGGCAGGTACTCGGGACTGATGAAACGCAGGGCAGTATCAGTATTAAACGTGGCCATGGGATGATCCTTGAACCAATCGATAGGGGGTTTCGCACAACATCGCCAAGGTCGCGGGAGGAAGATCCTCGCGCCACCCCGGTACGTGACGGTTGAACCAATCGCGCAGCGGAGCATAGGCCTCAGCGTCCAGCGCACGAACAAACAAACCCAGGGTGCGCGGCAAATGCGCCAGGTAACCGTGTTTGCCATCGCGGCCCGCCAGGCGTACAAAAATGCCCAGCACCTTGGCGTGACGCTGGGCGGCCAGCCGTCGGTAGTCCTTCAGAAAACGCGGAGCATTGAGCTCCGGACGTTGCGTCAGGTAGTACGTCAACAGCGCCATGCGCAAGGCTTCGGGCACGTCGCGGCGAGCGTCTTCAAGCAGCGACATCAAGTCGTAGGCCGCTGAACCGGTCAGTGCGTCCTGAAAATCCAGCAGTCCACAGGCGGCAACGCCTTTGCGGCCGTCGAGCAACATCAGGTTGTCGACGTGAAAGTCGCGTAAAACTAAAGCTTCGCGACGTAACGCGACGTCACCACAAGCCTCGGCGAACAGCGTCAAAAACGAATCACGCAGATCGAGCGCCGCGTCCTTGCCAATCAGCAGCGGGATGTACCAGTCGATCAGCAGCGCGCACTCTTCGCTCAGTTGCCGGGAATCATATGGCGCCATTTCGGCCAACGGCGGCGCGCGATGCAACGCCACCAACGCATCGACGGCCAAGTGATACAGCAGCGATTCGGGATGCCCGGCCGCGAGTAACCGGGTATAGGTGTCCTGACCGAAATCCTCGATCAGTGCCAATCCCGCCCCTTCATCGACCTGCACAACGGCTGGCGCGGAAAGCCCCAGCCCGTACAAGTGACGGGCAATCTGTACAAACGGACCGATCGGTTCGCTGTCCGGGGGCGAATCCATCAACAAGAGTCCCACACCGCTCAAGCGAAAATAGCGTCGGGTCGAGGCATCCACCGGCAACGCCACCAGCTGCGCACCGGCGAAACCAGCACCTGCCAGAAAGGCTGTGCGTTGATCCTCTCGAGTTGGCGATAACGCACGTGTTTCAGTCATGGCTCTCACCGGATCATGTAAACCTTTTTCACCGTCTCATGGACGGTGCATTCGCCTTTCCAATCCTTGCGAAAAAAGGCCGCCGTGTCGGGTTTGATCTCAATCACTTCTCCGGACTCGTGGACGTACGTGCAGCGGCCTTCGAGGAAATGGCAAAACTCATCGCTGGTGACGTGGCAAAACCATTTACCCGGGGTGCAGATCCACACACCGCACTCGGATTGGCCTTCGGGGCCTTTGTGCAGCACCGCGCCAGAGACACGGGATTCGCCTTCGAGCATGGTCGGGATCACGCCCCAATCCTTGACGTCAGTAATGCTCAGCGGGTCGTACAAAAACGGGGTAGTCATTATTGCTCTCCAAAAAAGTCAGGTTCAGGTCAGCATATAAACGTTGCGCAGGGTTTCCCGAACATGGCATTCGCCGGTCCAGCCGGCCGGGAACAACACCAGGGTGTTGGGGCGAACTTCGATCACTTCACCATCGTCGTTGCGGTAAGTGGCATTGCCTGCGATGAAATGGCACAGCTCGTCACGCGGGATAGACAGCCGCCAGCGACCGGGCGTGCAGACCCATAGGCCGGTTTCTGGACTGTTATTCGGACCTTTGAACAACAGTCGTCCGCTGGAGTGCGAGGCACCTTCGACGGCGTCGCTTTGCACGCCCCAGTCCACCAAATCGGTACGGCTGCTGACAGCTAAGAGGTACGGCGTCATACCCGCCGTGGTGCTTTGCTCAGGCATTGTTTAGCACCTTGTCGAGAATAGTGGCCGCGTCCGCCGGACCTTTGCGCGATTGCATCTGCGCGCTGGTGCGCAGAAGACGTTGGCGCATTGCCTCGTCGCTGAGACACGCCGCGAGCTTTTCCGCGAGCTGTGCTTCGCTCCATTCGTAGCGATCTAGCTTGAACCCGTGACCGCTTTCTTCGGCGCGCATGGCGTTGTCGTGACCGTCCCAGACGTAGGCCATGACAATTGCCGGCTTGCCGAAAAACAAGCACTCGGTAAAGCTGTTGTTGCCGCCGTGGTGGATCACCGCATCGACCTGGGCAATCACCGAAGGCTGTGGGAACCAATTGGAGATCAGCACGTTGTCCGGCAGGTCCGGGTATTCATCGACATGCTCCCCCACATTGAACAGTGCGCGGTAAGGCAGCTTGCCAACGGCGGTGATCAGACGCTGGAGTAGATCGACATCGCCCGATCCTAGGCTACCGAAACTGACGTAGAGCAACGGTTTGTCATTGTTGGCGCGAAACTCGGGGATCTCGAAGGGCGTATCCTGACGCACACACCCTTGCAAATAGTGGAAGCGCTCGGCCGGCAATGGATGACGACGCTCGAACTTGACTGCGTCCGGGTACAGCAACAGGTTCATGTAAGGCGAAGCTTCGAAGAACGTGCCAAGCGGATACGGCTGCTCGCCATGGGTTTGCAGGAATTGGTTGAAGTCTTCGTGTATCGGCCGGATAACTTCCTCAAAGCGCTGGCGAAACCGCGCGTGACCGGCTTTGTCGTGAATGCTCATGCCTGACAGATGCGGCGGAATATCCGGGTCTTCGATTTCATTTTCCGAACACGAGATGATCCGCACCCACGGTTTGCCATATTGTTTGATCGCTGGAAACAGGATCACGTTGTCGACGCAAATCAGATCGGGTTGAACCCTTTCCAGCACTGCTGGCAATTCCTTTTGCGCCCATTTCGCGGTGTCGACAATGGCAGCCCAGCACTCCTTAACGTAGTTGTCGATTTGATCCAGCGGGGATTTTCGAAAATTCGGGATATGGCTATTGATGAAGTCGACCCAGTAACGAGCCATTTCTTCTGCCGGCATGGGTGCCGACATGTTGACCACGTGTTCTTCGAAACCGTAACCGGCGTATACACCAGTCATGCCAGGGTCGGTGAGAAATACGGCCTTGTGGCCGAGGGCCTCACACGCCTGGGCAATACCGACTGAGTTAAGTGCCGGGCCATAGGTGGCTTCCGGAAAAAAGGCGATCACTTTCTGTTTCATCGAGCGGCACTCCTGCCTGGTCCTTTTAATTGTTCAACGCGTCAAAACACGGGCGTGGCGAGCCTGCCAGCCGAGCCGGACGCTCATACCGATAGCAAAATGAGCAAAATCGAATTGCGAGGACGGTACCCGGACAATCAACGCTTTCTCGCTGAGCGCCGTCTGCACATGCACGTTGGTGTCGAGGCCGTGATAGGCGATTTCGACGATGATGCCGGTGACCTGATTGCCACAATCGTCCTCCTCCGCCAGCACCTGTAAACGCTCCGGACGCACGACGACGGCGACCTTCTGATCTGGAACCAGTGGCGCGTCGGTCTCGACAGCCAGCTCCTGACCATTGACGCGGACCGTGTGCTGACCTGAACGCACGCCTTCAAACAGATTGCTGACGCCGATGAAGTTGGCGACAAAACGGCTGTTGGGGTTTTCGTAGAGTTCGGTGGGGCTGCCGCATTGACAGACCTTGCCGCCATCGAGCACCGCCATACGGTCCGACATCACCAGCGCTTCTTCCTGGTCGTGGGTGACGATGATGAAGGTGATGCCGCTCTCGAGTTGCAGGCGCTTGAGTTCGAGCTGCATCTTTTCCCGGAGTTTTTTGTCGAGTGCACCCAACGGTTCATCGAGCAGCAACACCCGCGGACGCTTGACCAGCGCCCGCGCCAGCGCAACACGTTGGCGCTGGCCACCGGAGAGCTGATCGGGCTTGCGCTCGGCCAGCTCACCGAGCTGCGCGGTGCTCAACACTTCATCGACCCGAAGACGGATCTCCGCCTCGGGCAAGCGCTCCATTTCCAGCCCGTAGGCGATGTTCTTGCGCACGGTCATGTTGGGAAACAGCGCATAGGACTGGAACATCAGGTTCAACGGACGCTTGTTGGCCGGCAGCGGCGAGATGTCTTTGCCATCCAGGTAAATGCAGCCGGCGCTGGGTGTTTCGAAGCCGGCGAGCATGCGCAACAGCGTGGTCTTGCCGCAGCCGGACGGCCCCAGCAGCGCAAAGAACTCGTTCTCGCGGATGTTCAGCGACACCTCGTCAACCACCGGTGCGTTGCCATAGGACTTGCTGACCTTGTCCAGGATCAGTACCGCAGATGAATTATTCATAGGTGCGAGGAGCCTTGTTGAGACGCTGCGAAGCCAGCAGCGCAGTGATGCTGACCAGCATCACCAGCGTCGCCAGGGCATTGATTTCCGGAGTGACGCCAAAACGGATCATGGCGTAGATCTGCATCGGCAACGTCGTGGACGCCTGGCCGGAACCGGAGTTGAAAAACGCAATGATGAATTCGTCCACCGACAAGGTGAACGAGAGCAAACCACCCGCCAGCACGCCGGGGAAAATCGCCGGCAGCAGGACTCGACGAAACGTGGTGAACGCGCTCGCCCCCAGGTCGATCGAGGCCTCGAGAATCGAGTAGTCGAAGTGCTTGAGCCGCGTGCGCACCACCGCGCAGACGAAGGCGATGTTGAACACGGCGTGGCTGATGATGATCGAGTGCAGGCCCAACGCGACCTTGAGCAGGTTGAAGAAACTCAGCAGCGCAATTGCCAGGACGATGTCGGGGATGATCATCGGTGCCATCAGCAACGTGTCCACCACCTGCCCCTTGTCATTGCCCTTGCGGCGCAACTCGATGCCCAGCGCCAGGAACGTACCTAGCACGCAGGCAATGAAGGTCGCCGCCAGCGCCACGATCAGGGTGTTAAGGGCCGCCGACAGGATCGCCGAGTTGTGGGCCAGCGCCACGTACCATTTCAACGACACGCCGCCCCAGGCGGTCGGCAGGCCGGACTTGTTGAACGACAGCAGGATCAGCACCAGGATCGGCACATACAGGAAGGCGTACACCAGCCACAGGTGCGTATTGAGGGCGGTGCCGCTTATGGAACGAGGCTGACTCATGCCCGGCCCCCTTCTGCACGGCGGGCCACCAGGGCCTGGACGAACAACAGGATCAGCATGATCGCGATCAGGAAGAAACTCAGTGCCGCGCCGAACGGCCAGTCCCGCGCGGTGAGAAACTGCGAATAGATCAGGTTGCCGACCATCTGCACCTGCTTGCCGCCCAACAGGTCGGCGGTGATGAAGTTGCCGATGCTCAGGACGAAGACAAACACCGCGCCGGCCGCGACACCGGGCACGCTCAGCGGCAGGATGATGCGGCGGAAGGTCATCCAGCCCGAGGCCCCGAGGTCTTTCGACGCGTCCCACAGTTCGTTGTTGATGCGCGACAGCGAGGAGAAAATCGCCAGGATCACAAACGGGATGTAGTTGTAGACCAGCCCCAGCACCACTGACGCTTCGGTGTACAGCAGGTTGATCGGATCGCCGCTGTAGCCGAACAGCTGCAGCATGCGGTTGATCAGGCCTTCGCGGTTGAGCAGGACGATCCAGGCGTAGGTGCGGATCAGGTAGTTGCTCCAGAACGGCAGCATCACCAGAAACAGGAACACCGCCTGATGACGTCGAGGCGCACGGGCAATGGCGTAGGCGGCCGGGTAGCCGATCAGCACCGCGAACAGCGTCGCCAGCCCGGCGATTTTCGCCGACTTGAGCAAAATACCGAGGTACAGCGGATCGAACGCGCGCTGGTAGTTTTCCCAGGTGAACAGCCAGTCGATCCCGCCGTAGGCGCCGCGCTCGACGAAGCTGTAGACCAGCACCAGCACGCACGGCACCACCAGAAAGATCAGCAACCAGCCAAAGCCGGGCGCAAGAAGCCAGGCCGACAGCCGCCTGTCAGCATGCAAAGCACTCATTACCCATATCCTCCCGCCCCGGAACGGAGGCGGCTTGCGAGCGTGGCGAGGCATGCAGGGCATGCCTCGTGATCAATGCGGCCTACGTGATGTGAGGCTCAGTTCTGCGCCGCCATGATTTCGGTGACAGCCCGGGTGTAGGCTTTTTGCGTGATGCCGCCCAGATCGCGCAACTGCTCCATCTTCAACAGCTCGCTCGGGGCGATCGTGAGGTTGGGATATTGCTTGAGCAGGTCAGCGGACAAACCGGCCATTGCAGCCTGGTTGGGGATTTTGTAGAGGATGTTTTCCGCGACCCAGACGTGGTTTTCCTTGGCGAGCATGAAGTTGATGAACTGCAACGCCTGCTCCTGGTGCTTGGAGCTCTTGAGCACGACCATGGTGTCGACCCACAGGTCGGAACCTTCCTTGGGCACCACGAACTTGATCGCCGCATTGGCCTGGGTGCCGTAGTTACACCAGCCATCCCAGGCGTGCGCCATCAGCGATTCGCCGGAAGCGAGCTTGGAGTAGAAGGTGGTGTCGTCGAAGGCGAGGATGCGTTTCTTGGTGGCGATCAACTGGTCGCGGACGGCGGCGATCTGCTTGGGATCGCTGTCGTTGACCGACCAGCCCTTGGCCAGGAACCCGGCGCCGAGCATCCAGCGGTCGGTGGCGAGCATCGTCACCTTGCCCTTGAGCGCATCGCTCGGGTTGAGCAATTCGTTCCAGCTCACCGGTGCCGGCGTGACCTTGTCGGAGCGGTAGCAGATCCCGGTCGTGCCCCAGGTGTACGGCACCGAGAAATGGTTGCCCGGGTCATATTCCAGCTGGGTCGCTTCGGGGTAGAGGTTTTTCAGGTTGGGAACTTTGACCGGATCGATATCCGCCAGCAGCCCCTGCTTGTGCAGGACTTCGGCGAACGGAGAAGAGACGAACACCACGTCATAGCCTTCACCGCCAGATGCCATGAGCTTGCCCATGATCTCTTCGTTGGTCGCATGCAACGCCTTGTCGACGTCAACGCCGCTGGCCGCTTTGAACTTGTCCAGCGCATCCGGGGCCATGTAGCCGTCCCAGATCGAAATCACCATGTCTTTTGCACTTGCAGCCTGCGAAGCAATCGCCAGGGAAACGCTCAATCCCAGACACATAAGGCCTTTCAGCTTTCTCATAATACTCACCCGACGATTGATTATTTTTGTGTTCGAAGGCAGTACGGCAAAAGAGAAACGGTTCCGTATGTTTTTTTTTAGAAATTAGGACCAGCAAGAAGGAATGTCAACGCTTATTTTCATGCCTGACGGTTTAGCAGTGAATGGCTTAAGATGGGCGCCAGAGTCCAAAGCGAACAAAACGAGACAAGACGCTTGAGCACAGCACCCGAGAAAAAACCTCGCACCAATCACCTGGAGCTCGCCCGGCGGATTCTGGAGCACACTCAGGAAACCGGGCTAAAGGCCGGCGATCCGGTCGCCGAGCAAGCGCTGTCGCGCACGTTCCAAGTTTCACGCACGCTGATTCGTGGCGCGCTGAAAGTGCTGCTGGAACAAAACCTGCTGAGCCACGAGACTGGTAAAGGTTATCGACTGCTGGCAGCACCACCCGGCCAGGCTTTCAACGCCGCACTGCCACAGGCCGAGGAAGAAGAACTAGCGACTTCGATACTGCGCGACCGCATGGCCGGACGCCTTGGGGACAGCATCAGCATCAGCGAACTGATGCGTCGTTACGACGTCGGCCGGCCCGCAGCGCAGAAAGCCCTGCTGCAACTCAGCGAAAGCCAGGCGATAGAGCGCGGCCCCGGCCAATCCTGGCTGTTTCGTCCTTCGTTAAACAGCATCGCCGCCCTGGAAGAAAGCCTCAAGTTCCGCCTGATCCTGGAACCGGAAGCCTTGCTCAGCCCGCACTTCAATGCCGACCCGCAACGCTTGGCACTGCTGCGGAGCGCCATGCAAACATTGCTTTCAAGCCCGGTTGAACACTTCGACATTCAGCAATTTCGCGAGTTGGACATCAGCCTTCATGAACTGATAGGCCAGAGCTGCGGCAATCGATTTATCGGCGACGCCTTGCTCCAACATCAGAGCCTTCGGCGCCTGCCGAATCTGCTGCCGACCGTCAGCGTGCACCGCCTGCAAGAGGCACTACGCGAGCACCTGCAAGTCATTGCCCACATCGAACGCGGACAGCTGGAGATCGCCGCCGACCTGCTGCGTCTGCACCTACGCCTTAGCGCCGCCCAGCGCCCACAAACCGCTAACCGCGGGATCCCGCAGGGCCAACTGCTTGGGCGCCGCTAAAATGGATCGACAAACAAGATGATTTTTTTCATAAAATAAGACAGCATCCAATCATCTCAGGCACGGTGGGCTTTACCCGCCATGGACTTTCTTCGCCATGTACACACAAAAACTGATCGCCTTGTTTCCGGAAGCCAGTTTCGGCGCGGCCTTGAACTGCATTGGAATCGCCCAATCACTGCGTGAGCTGGGAGCCAAGCCGGTATTCATCTGCCACGAATATTTTCAAGGACTCTTCGCCGAATACGGCTTTGACGAATATCCGATTCCGCAGGCCAGTCCACTGTCGGCAGCGGAGCACCAGCATTATTGGGAGCGCTTCATCGAGCGCAATATTCCTTACTTCGACCAGACGCCATTTGCGCAGATCGACAGCTATGTGGCACCAGCCTGGGAAGCCATTATCGATACTGCTATCGAAGCCGAAAAACCGCTGCGACAGTTACTCGACCGCCTTAAACCGGACGTCATCGTCCTCGACAACGTGGTCATGTTCCCCGCCATCACCAACGCTGGATGCCCGTGGGTGCGGATGGTTTCGTGCGCTGAAACCGAATTGCCGGATGCCGCCGTACCGCCGTACTTGTCAGGCTGCCTGGCTGGCGACAAAGAGGCCCGCGAACGCTTTGCCGAGCATTACCGCAAAGCCGTCGCACCGGCCCATGCACGCTTTTCGCAGTTTCTCGCGAACAACGGCACCGCGCCCTGCCCAACCGGCCAGTTCCTCATCGACTCACCGTGGCTCAACCTGCTACTGTCGCCAACGCCGGTGCGCTATGAACGCCAGTCGCCGCTGGATCCTCAGCGCTATGTATACCTCGACGGTTGTGTACGTCGCGAGGCGCCTTACATCGTTCCCGACTTCCCACGGCACAACGACGCGCCTCTGATCTACGTCAGTTTCGGCAGCCTCGGAGCCGCCGACACCGACATGATGAAGCGCCTGATCGGTACCATCGAACATCTGCCCTATCGCTTCCTCATCAATGTTGGCGCCTATCGGGACATGTACACCACCGTCCCGGACAACGTGTATCTGGACAGCTGGTTTCCACAGCCGGCCGTGCTCAAGGAATGTCAGTTGTTCATCCACCACGGCGGCAACAACAGTTTCTGCGAAGCGCTGTACTTCGGCTTGCCGTCATTGATCATTCCTTACTGCTGGGACGGCCACGACAACGCCGCACGCGCCGAGGAAGTCGGTGTCGGTCGCTACTTGCCGCGCTTTGCCGAACCACTGCCCGCACTACCCGCCGCCCTCGAACAGCTGCTGAGCGATCAATCGATGAAACAGCGCCTCAAAACGTTCAGCGAAAACATGCAGGCGACTCGCGGCACTGACATTTCCGCACGAGCGATCATGGCGCTGCCCTCCCTTACTTAGCCTTCCAGGACCACGAACACCTTCCGGACCGGTGTCAGGTTCTCCCAAGTTCCCTTGAACCCAGCGGCAACCACGAACGTGGCGCCGGCATTGAAGTCCTGGCTGACGCCGTTGCTGTCAGTCAGACGAACGCTTCCTTCGAGCAAGTGACAGAGCTCGTCAAAGTCACATTCACAGCGCTCCAGGTGCTCGGGGGCCTCCCAGATACCGGCGGCGGCCTTTTTCTGCGGGTCTGCAAAATGCTCCCAGATCCGGCTGCGATACGGGATGTCGACCAGGTCCGGATCGCTGGTTTCCGACTCAACAAACGGTAAGTCCGGGTTAGCGAAATCGATAACGCATTCGGGTTTATTCATTACTATGCTCACTCCTACTTAAGAATCAAAACCGATGCCTAGCGCATCGAAGCCTTTGAGCAACCAGTCGCGGTGCCCAGTGATGTCTTCACGGGCCAACGAGCGCTGCGCCAGCGACACGCCCACGTAGCGCAAGGGCTCGGGTGGAAACGGGAAAGGAGCCGTTGAGGTCATTGCCAGCTTTGTGCGCTCGGTTGATTTGCCCTCGAGCAGATCAAGCATGGTCAATGCCGCGAAACGACTGGCGGACACGCCCTGCCCGGTGAACCCCTGGGCATAAGCAACGCGCCCATTAGACGATGTTCCGCAGAAGAAGGTGGTGCGCGCGGAGGTGTCGATGATGCCGCCCCAGGCATGGCTGAACGTGATATCAGCCAACGCCGGGAAAGTCGCTTGAAATTGCCGAGCCAATGCCGCGAAACTTTCCGGACGTTGCGTCAACGCCTCATCCCGTCGGCTTGCGAAGTGATAGATAGCGTCGTAACCGCCCCAGAGAATGCGGTTGTCCTCGGTTTTGCGCAGGTAATGAAACTGGTTACCACAGTCGGCGATACCGTAGCGCCCGCTCCAACCGATGGCGCGCAACTGAGCATCGTCGAGAGGGCGGGTCGCCAGGGCGTAGTCAAAAACGGGAATAACCTTGGACCTCAGCGATCCCAACAATGGCGGCGCGATGTTAGTGGCGAGCGCAACTTTTGCTGCTTTGACTGCGCCCAGACCGGTTTCCAGCACCTGATGAAGACCGTCTTGGCGTAAGGCGGTCACTGGCGAATGCTCGAACAACTGCACACCTTGCGCAAGGCATACGCGTCGCAGTTCCGAGACCATCTTGACCGGGTTCAGCAAGGCATAATTGGGCTCGAACATACCTGCAACATAGGCCGGCGAATCGAGGAGTGACTTCAGCCTCTCACCATCCAGATATTCGCAAGAAATACCAAAACGCTCGTAGTTACGCTTCATCGACCTTAGCCCTTCAACCTGCCAGGGCTGACTGGCGACAGTCAATTTTCCGGAGCGCTCAAATTCTACGTCCATGCCGAAACGCCGAAGATCCCTTTCAAATTCCACAAGGTTCTCTTTACCCAGTCGCACCAATTGCTCTGCTTCCTTGGGCCAGCGTTTCAGCGCATTGGAAACACCGTGGGAAATACTCGGAGCACAGAATCCGCCATTGCGTCCGCTCGCCTCGCTACCGCAGCGGCCGGCCTCAAGCACCACGATAGCTGCTTCAGGCCTGCGTTGACGGGCCATCAACGCAGTCCACAACCCGACAAACCCGCCACCCACAATCGCAATATCACACTTCACTTCGCCCGTGAGCCGTGGTGCGGCGGTCGCAGGTATTTTTGTTTCCTGCCAGACAGGATGAGGCTGAGCGTTAGCCAGCGACCGATTCGTCGTGTGAAATGTCATACGTTTTTACTCCGAAACTCATAGGCTGACGCTAAGGCAATGACCGGTACTTCCACAGACGGAACGATGCAATAAACCTCTTCGGAAACGGCGCTCCGACCGCCTTAATTAGGAGCCCATTTACCCCGATGGCTTACCGGATCACATTAAGATTCTGCCCGATGATAAATGCCGACCTTCAGTAAATAGCTATGTGCGAATCAGCTCGAGGCTCTGTGCCTCCACAAAGAACACCGCTTCGTGGATCACGCAAGATGATTTGACCACGTCCGTAATCGGTCAGGTCGCAAGCCACTTCTACCTCATGGCCACGGCTCGCCAATGAACACGCGAGATCACGTGGTGCAGTTTGCTCTATACCAACCTTCATTTGGCCCAACCATTGCCAACGCGGAGCATCCAAAGCAGCCTGAGGATTGAGACCGAAGTCCACGAGGTTCATAACCATCTGCACATGACCCTGCGGCTGCATATACCCCCCCATTACTCCAAAGGGGCCGAGCGCCTCTCCGTTTTTGGTCAGAAATCCTGGAATAATGGTGTGGAACGTTTTTTTACCCGGAACCAGGGCGTTGGTGTGATCAACATCGAGGCTAAATTCCGCGCCACGATTTTGTAGAGCAATACCACTGTCAGGCAGAACAACCCCAGAGCCAAAACCGTGGTAGTTGCTCTGAATAAACGAGACCATATTACCCTCGCCGTCGGCGGTGGCGAGATACACCGTGCCACTGGCATGCGGATCCCCCTGCAATGGCGGGAGAGCTCGGTGACCGATCTGCGCTCGACGCCGATCAAGGTAGTCGGAACTCAACAGCTTCTCCATCGTGACGCGCATATGCTTGGGGTCAGTGATGTAGTGAAAGCCATCGCTGTAGGCAAGCTTCATTGCTTCCAGCTGGTGGTGCCAAGTAGTTTGACAATCACGCTGACAAAATTCGAAGCCCTCTAGAATCTTAAGCGCCATCAACGCAATAAGGCCTTGACCACTTGGTGGAATTTCCCACACATCAACCCCTCGATAGTTGACGCTGATCGGCTCTACCCACTCGGCGCGGTAGTTATGTAGATCGCTCGCACGAAGGTAACCACCGGTGTCCACAGAGTGCGCTGCCAGGCGGGCAGCCAGGGAGCCACGGTAAAAGCTTTCGCAGTGCGTTGCCGCCAGCTCGGCAAGCGTTCGAGCCTGGGCGGGGTTATGAAACATCTCACCAGCCTCGGGTGAACGCCCATCAATCAAGAAAGTGCTGAACCAGTTTTCCAAAACAGGCTGACGATGCTGAATAATTTCCTGCAGGGCGAGTCGCCATTGATAAGCGACTACTGGTGACACCGGGAAACCGTCTCTAGCCAAATGAATAGCAGGCTGTAACAGTTCGGCAAAAGGCAGCCGGCCGAAACGACGGGATAGTTCTGCCCAAGCAGATGGGCACCCCGGCACCGTTACAGGCTCCCAGCCGTATTGCGGCATGGTGGAGTGAGCACTGGCCAGAACATCTATGCTAAGCGCCGCCGGTGCATGACCACTGCCATCGAGCCCATAGAGCTGATTCTTGACCCATACCAATGCGAAAGCATCGCCCCCCAGACCGCAACCGGTGGGTTCAACCACCGTCAATGCCGCAGCGGTTGCAATAGCTGCATCGATAGCATTCCCGCCTCTGCGCAACATTTCGATCCCTGCCTGCGCTGCCTGTGGTTGCGAGGCTGCAACCATTCCATTCCGGGCGAACACACACTGCCGTTGTGAGGAATAGGGATACTCGTGAGCAGAAAATTTCATCATGTAAGCTCGCAGAAATTGGAAGACAGAAACCTCAGTGCCCGGAAAGCCAGCCCATCACCTTGGGCTCAACTCAGCACATCAGCCAACGTCTGAAGCATCACTACAGTGTCTGTACTCAGCGGTGTCTCAGCGGTAGGCGAGGATGATTGCTTCACAATGACGATATTGCTCAGTCGATTTATATATATTATCTGTCCATGTATACCTACAGCCATGATCGACTGGCCTGAGTACACGTACCATTGACTCCGATAAGAAGCCCCCGGCGTCCATGAAGAATATTCTTCATTGCGAGCATAATGTTCGGGATCAGCCCCCTCAAATAGGCGGTCCACAGCGGCAGGTGAAACGAGTTGCTTCCCTTTCCATTCGCCTTTCTGCGAAACCATCAATGCAAATCGGGCCATGTCCCGGAGCGTCGCATTAAAACCGCCGCCCGAACACACTCTACCCTGAGCGTCATTGACGAAATACGCATCCCGCTCACAGCCCAATTGCGACCAAATTTCCTCTACATGCGCCGCGATGGACCGACCGCTGGCGCGCTCGACAACCCACGCTAGCACCTCGGTGCAGGGTGTAATGTAGTCAAAACACACACCATGCTCACCTTTCTTTTCCAACTTTTTAAGATAGTCACAAATATTATCCGAATGATCACTACCTTCTGGCCGAGACCAGAGACCGCTAGCGTAAGCATACTGGGCCGTAATATTGTTCGGATCTTCATAGCTCTCGTGGTAGTTCACCCCGACAACCATATTCATAACCTGACGAATTGTGGCGTCGCCAAACGCACTGGCCGCAAGCTCCGGAACATACTCCCCCACCGTCAATAGCTCATCCAGAACTTTGCTTGCAACAAAATCCTCTGCCAACAAACCGACAATCGACTTGGTCACGGAGAACATAATATGCCGATCGGCGGGCAGAAAATTATCAAAATATGCTTCGTACAAACACGCCCCATTTTTCAGGACAATGAAGCCATCGGTAAACGTTGCTGCCAAGTGCTCTTTCACTGTGACTGTGCTGCCGCTTTTACTTTTAAAAACAACTCCAGACAGGTCTTGCAACGTGTTAATTAACGGGCTGATGGAACCGCCCCCTCTGGAAACCGTTGTACTTCGCGTCAACTTCTCGAGATGTTTGAAGCCCCAGCGATTATTTGGCGGCGCCATAAAATTTTGATGAGTGACAAGCTTATCCAAGGTGGGAGGAAATCCATTCATTACGTCCCAACGATCAGCATGCAGCGCGCGAGCGCGCTTTGCTTCCAAGTAAGCATGAGTGACAGCCTTGCTTTCAGACATGTAAATTCCCTTTTCGCGCATTTTAATGGAAGGCGCGATTCTCAAATTAGACGGATAAAAATCCAATACAACCGAACTCTTGACTAGAAATCGTACCTATAGTATTTAATGCGCCCGACAACCTTGAAGCACAGAGCCGAGCGACGTTCAACACCTCGTATGACCGATAGAACAAGGAGCCGAGTGCACGGTAATCACTGACCGGATTTCACAGTGTTCCAATAACGAGTTTTCATGCGCTCCACACTGAACGCTTGAACGTTCTGAAAAAATAACTTCTCCCGCTTTGGCTCAGGAATGAAGAGTGCTTCATCCGCTAGCCTGGCGGGATCAATCATTCCACTGGAGGCTGGGTTAGCGTTGGGATAACCGATTACATTAGAGATCTGAGCAATGATGTCTGGGCGCTGTATATAGTCAATAAACTTATAGGCCTCCTCGATATTTTTCGCCCCTTTCGGAATAACCATATCGTCCGACCACGCCAATGCTCCTTCGTCAGGCATGATCAATCCGATTTGGACCTTACTGCCGTTCGACTGAGCAAGATCTCTCGCCATTGCCACCCCACCGGAATAACCAACTACGACGCAAATATCGCCATTGGCGAGGTCCTGCAACCAGCGAGCAGAGTGAAAATACGTAATGTTAGGTCTCGCCTGCATTAACAGGTCACGGGCCTTTTCCAAACTCGGCTGATCAGAGGCGTTTGGGTCGAGGCCCAGATAGCGCAAGGCTATGGAAAAAACTTCGGATGGCGCATCAATGAATGCTACACCGCAATCCTTGACCTTGCTTGCGTACTGGGGATCAAAGACAAGCGACCAGGAATTCGGGATTGGCTCCCCTTTAAAGGCAGCTTGTACTTTATCTTTATTGTAGCCAATCAACGTAGTACCCCACAGGTATGGCACGGCATGTGCGTTACCCGGGTCAGTCTTGGCCAGATTTTTGAGGAACTCCGGATCGAGATTTTTCCAGTTGGATAATTTCGAATGATCAATCTCAAGTATCGCCCCGGCTTTGACAAGCGTCGGTACCCGGTCATGGGAAGGGAATGCAAGATCGTACCCTGAGTTTCCTGTAAGGAGTTTAGCTTCGAGCGTCTCTGCTGTGTCAAAAACGTCATATTGGACACTGATACCGGTTTCTTTCTCGAAACTCGAAACCACTGACTTTGGCAAGTACTCAGTCCAGTTGTATACCGCCAACTTACTTCCAGCGGCATAGCTATGCTGCGCAACGCAGATCCCAATAGCAAATGATAACGCAGGAAGATATTTCATTATTTTTTTCATCTGACGCGCCCATGTTGAGTGGTTTCGTTACGGCAGAAATAATTGTTAAACATGCTTCGGCGTCTTGTGCACCGATTGTAGTCCTGCTGCAAGGCAGCCCAGGTGCGAGCTGGTGCCGACGCCGCCCGCCGTAGCATCCCAAGAGCGCTGTTGCTACGACAGCACAAATTTGACACCACTCTATATTTAGAGTCAACTCTAATTTTATGTCATTAAAACACGTTTAGAATCAATAAATTACCGTCTGACCAGGTTGTTTTTTGGATACTCGCCTAAAAATATCTTATGAATGCTGAAGGCTGATCGCGGTTGCGCTGCGGGCTTACTGCGTCTCCTGAACGGTACAATTCACGCGTTTCAGCGGACCTGTTAGAATTGGGCGGCTGCTTGTCTCACATTGATATAACTGGAAGGCATTTATGGCTGGACTTAGAGAACTGCATAAAGAAAGTCGTCGGAAGGCAATATGCTCGTCGGCACTTAAATTATTTGCAGTCCATGGCTATGCGGGAACAACAGTGGGCGCCATAGCCGCCGATGCGAAAGTCTCACCAGCTACAGTATTTAACTACTTCAAAACCAAAAGCGATATTTTACTTGAGGTCATTGATGCCGCAGACCAGCAAGCATTTGTACAAATCGGAAATAAAAAGGCGCTTTGGGACGACCCAGTAACGGCTCTAGTCGAAGTAGACAGACTGATAGCTCTCTATGAGTGCGAGGTTCTGCCAGTAAACGTATGGCGAGAGGTGCTACCTGCATGGAGCATTTCACCCCCGCTACAGTTAACAAAACTCAACGAAAAAATCATTAGCCTGATTATTGAAGTTCTAGTCTCGCTAAAGGAAAAAAATCTAATAAACCAAGGCACTGATGTCGTCTTTGTCGCTGGCGTTCTTAATTCATACGCCATCTCCAGATTCCGCTCGGAGGTTCAGTCTGGTGATTTTTGCATTGACACTCGTGTGGCGCACATGACCGCCGTAGTGAAACTGGTAATTCACGGTATCCGGTGATGAAGGTTCGTGATATCGACTGATCAAGAATCCGCAACAAATGGCACAAAATGAAGGTGAGCAAAAGCCCCCTTCATTTTACCCATGTCAGAACTCAGATCAGAGTTCTTCCTCTAAAACCCTGGTTAGCATGTCGACAAAAAAATCCACACTCGAACGGTTGGTAATCATCGGCGGTTTAATCTTGAGGATGTTTGAATGATCGCCAGTCGGCTGCATAAATATGCCTAGTTCGCGCAAGCGATCGCACAGCGCCGCAGTCTCCTCTGTAGCCGGCTCTAGGGTTTCGCGGTTACGGATCAATTCGAGCCCCAAATAGAAGCCCAAACCGTGCACTGCCCCCACCAATGGAAAACGATCAATCAATGCTTCAAGGCGGGCCTTAAAATACCCCCCCGTAACCCGAGCATTCTCGATCAGCTTTTCTTCTTTCATCACGTCCAGCACGGTGATCCCAACTCGGCAACTGACCGGACTACCGCCCGCCGAGGAGAAAAAATCACCTTGTGTTTCTAGCGCGTCAGCGATTTCTCGGCGAGTGATTACTGCGCCCAATGGGTGACCATTGCCCATTCCCTTGGCCATTGTGATGATATCCGGCACAACGCCCTGCTCTTCGAAGCCCCAGAAGGAATCCCCCCTTCGCCCATAGCCCACTTGCACCTCATCAGCGATGCACAGACCGCCTTGCTGGCGCACTTTTTCATAGACTTGGGCCAAATAGCCAGGCGGCAGGGAAATGCCACCGGCGTTGCCATAGACCGGCTCGCAGATGAATCCTGCCAATTGACGTTTCTGAGCAGCAATATCGGCCAACTTGTCTTCTACGCAACGAACGTAATCCGGTGTACTTTCAGGGCCACGGAATTTGCCACGGAAGGTGTTCGGTGCGGCAACTGGATGCACCCAGTCTGGCCGGCTATTAATAGCCTTGGGGTTGTCGGCGATTGAGGTCGACACAGCATCAGCGGCCACCGACCAGCCGTGATATGCCTCCAGCAGACTTACCACATCGCGTCCACCGCTGTAGGCCCAAGCCAGCCGAATCGCCAGATCGACGGCCTCCGTACCGCTATTGACCAAGAACACCCGATCCATCGAATCCGGAGCCAACGCCAAAAGCCGTTCGGAGAACTCAGTAATCGCAGCGTAGTGGAAGCGCGAGTTGGTATTTAGCAGCGACAACTGGCGACTGACTTCGGCAGTCATTCGTGGATGGCCGTGCCCCAGAACAGCAACGTTGTTAACCATATCCAGGTAGGAACGACCCTGCATATCGATCAGGTGATTGCGCCATCCGCGCTCGATTTGCGGCGGATCGGCGTAGTAGCACTTTTGCATGCGAGCAGAGCTGGCGTCGCGGCGAACCAGCATGTCTTGCGGGTTCACTGCTTCTTCGGGATCACAAACCAAGCGCAGCATTCGCGCCGGCGAAGGGCAAATAGCCTGCCAGGCAGAAGCCCGGGAGGGCGTACAAAATAACGGTGGGGTGGTCTGTGCAACCCGGCACATTTGCACTGTCAGGCCAGCGACCACCTCACCCAGCGGCCGGCCTTTGACCAGCTCGGCACCCAGTGGTTGCAGAGGCTTGACTCCCCAAAGGCGCAAGCTTAACTGCCCACTGCTCAGGTAAAGGACTCCGTCGAAGCCAATGTCCAGCACCCCAGTAAACGGCGCTTCGACGGCAGTACCCAGCGGCACCTGGAGTTGCAAGTGCAACGGACAGGTTGCCGGCTCGACCTCGCTGTCTGGACGCGTGCGAGACAATCGGTACTGGCCATAGCGACTGGCAGCCAAACCATGAATCGCAGCCGTCTCGACCAACAGACGCTCATCTATTCCCTCTTGCTCCCAATTACCCGCCTCAAAGTGAGGACTCAGCACACCGAGATCAACGATCGCGAACGCCTTGTTTGCCAGATCAGGCAGCAGGGGCGCGAAGTCTTCGCTGGCAATAGCGGGCAACGACTCTCCGACGGCAGTGAGAATGGCCGCCTCCATCAGCTCAAAGGACACGGAGGTGGCAACGCGGAAGATTTCCAGTTCTGTCTCAAGACTATCGCGACTGTACTGGTTAGCCGGATCGACGCTGATCTGCTGTTTAGTGCTGAGCAAGAGTACCGCCGCGCGAGCAACGATCAACGGCCAGAGCGCTAAAAGCTCTGCGTGGCTAAGCGGGTTGACGGCATGAAATGCCCTAATCGCGGGCAGAATATAGAAAGGATCGCCTTTGGCATGATGCAGCAAAGAGGCGCAAGTGACTGACAGGTCAGTTACGCGCCAACTATGCACCACATCACCAAAATCGATGACCCCTTGTACCTGCCAAAGCCGGTGGGCATCGCGCTGCCAAACCACATTGTCATCCGTAATATCCGAATGGATCGCCTGCATAGGAAGAGCTTCGATCAACGGCTGTAAGCGCCGGTCGGCCTCTTGCGCGGCGTCGGCTATCCGTATGCGCAGACTTGCGTCGGCAACGATAGGAAGCAAATTGCTGATTAGCGCACTCGCGTGTCGCGGGTCCCACTGCAAGGTGCGCTCCAATCCCGGATGCTGAAACATTGCCAGGGCCAGGTTCATGTGCCCACAGAGCCGACCAAATTCGGCCACCACTTCGCTGCCAATGTGCTTGAGGTCTGCCAGCGGATGCCCTTCTATGTATTCGAGCACGCGCACATGCATTAACTGACCGGCGATATTCAAAGTCAGCAGTTCCTCGCCACCTGCGGCGGGGATCACTCTCGGTGCACGCAGGTCCGGATGCCCGGCCAAGTGCATGAGGGCCTCGTTCTGGGCTTGCAATTCCAGCTTCGCGTAATCGCCTCGACAAATTTTCAGGACATAACGCTCTTTACCTGTGTCGAGACAATAATTGAGATCCTGCTGACTGCCCAGAGCATGCAAGGTACCGCTGAGGTCGTAGTAAACCTCGAGTATCTCGAGAGCTTGCTGTGTGGTCACTTGAGGATTAGGCAAACTGGCCCGGTGAATCAAGGTAGCTAACGACATGCAACAACTCCTGAGCGTTCTTATAAAGTTACCGTCCGGGCCAATACACGTTCCTAATCCGCACGCTCCAAGCGTTTGAAATTAATATCCGGCGCGGCGTTGTGGCGGCGCAGAAACCCTCGTCACCGATGTTCACCAGCGCATTAAGAATCCCCGTCTCAATGGGAGAAAATTTAAGTCGCCCTGCTCCAAATCATAATAATCAGCTGGCGCGCATGCCAATCATGGGCAGCCAAAACGGTATCTTTGAAGGACCACCCCCAAGACGCGGTCATCTCAGGAGCTCGTCTCTCCGAAACGGCTTAAAGCCCCCCCGCAGATATGGCGCTTAACTGCACTTCTGCGCCGACTCACTGAGCGTATTTTTTGCCGCCCAATCGATAGCCTTCTTCGCAATAACTTCAGCCAACTGATCAAGCACTTTCTGGTGCGCCAATACCAAGTTGTTCAACGCCAGGCCGGCGGGCTGACTCAATTTGTTGTTGCACGTCAGTGTGCGTGCAGGCTGATCCCCTCCCCCGCGCAGTCGCAGCGACCACATGGCATCCAGCAAAACATATTGCCCTGGCAATGAATCGAAACGCTGTACGTCAATCTGAACCGAAAGAATCGGACGTTGTTTGTCCTTGGGCAAGCCGGCCAAATTGCCTGTCCCTAACCGACGCTCCAGCCGATCAGCGATGGCGGCTTGAAACTCATCCGCCAGTGGTGCGCTCCAGCGGTCATTTTCAAGAACAATGAGACCCGTCTGGCTTCGCCTCACCACCAACTGAGGTATATCGACTTGGGTCGGGACGCGAACATTGAGCACTTCGAATTGGAAATCAGCAGGCGTGGCCGGCGTATCGACGCGCACCGGAGCAACGTCTTGCAGCGTGTAGTAACGCATATCGGGAGAGCTACAGGCAGTGAGACCCAGCGTGACAAGGAGTATCAAGGCCTTGTTCATGGCTGCACCTGCGACGAATCAGGACTCGAGGTTTTATAGGCATCTGGCGCGCCTTGCCCGGTGCGGCCACGGATCAATGCTTCGGGATTACGGCTGAGAAAATCGGTGAGGATCCGCACCGAGCGGGCGGTCCTCTGGATTTCCTCCATGGTCTGACTAATCTGTTGCCGAGCGGGAGAGTCTTCTTCGAAGCTCGAAGTGGCAACATCCAGTGTTTTTTGAGACTGCGCCAGCGTGACCTTTATCTGCGGGAGGACATCGGTATTGACCTGCTTTAGAACTTTCTGCATTTCGCTGAGATTGCCATTCAGGTTGTTGGCAATTTCTGCCAACGGAAGCTTGCTGATCTTCTCGACAATCGCCTGTACCTGCTCCTGCACCTTCTCAAAACTTCCAGGTACCGTAGGAATCATCAGCGGCTTTGCCTTGACATCGAAAAGAACCGGAGTGGCATTGGGAATAAAGTCCAACGAAATATAAAGTTGCCCAGTCAGCAGATTGGAGGTGCGAGCCTGGGCCCGCAGACCCTGTTTGACGAATGCGCCAATCAAATGCGCGGTACGCGCCTCATCTGTACTCCCCAACTCCTTCACTATTTTCTCGTTGGCCAAGCCCAGTCGATCTGGATACATCACCGCCCCCACTACGCTGGAGAAGGACTTGGTAATGGGGTCATAGTCCAAATCGACGGATACCACACGACCTATGTTCACGCCCATGAATTCAACAGCTGAATTGACCTCCAAACCTCGCAAGGACTGCTTGAAGGTCATGCGCAGGTAACCTGGCTCTCCATCAGGTGGCGCAAGGGCTGCTTCTTGATCATTGAACAAGTTGAAGCGGGTATGTTCAGCCGCTCTTTTCGCATCTGGGCTATAGGTTGGCTCAATGAATGCCACCCCCCCAGCCAATACGGTAGAAAGCGACTCGGTTTTGATCTTAAGTCCGTCAGCCCCTACAGTCAGACCGATTCCGCTCGCATTCCAGAACCGCGTATCAGTGGTCACAAATTTGTCATTGGGTGCATGAACAAAGATGTCCGCGTCCACCCCCTTGCCATCATCCGATAGGTGATACGCCACCACCTGCCCCACCTGAATTCGCCGGTAGTAGACGGGTGAACCGATATCGAGCGAGCCTAGATCTTCTGCGTGCAAGGTAAAACGCGTACCTTGCTCGCCATAGGTCACAGGTGGTGGAGCTTCCTGCCCCACGAAGCGTTTTTTTGTACGTTCGGACTTACCACCATCGGCGCCAATGAAGGCCCCCGAAAGTAGCGTGTCGACGCCGGAAATACCGTTGGCGCCGATGCGAGGGCGTACGACCCAAAACATCGAGTCCTCTGCGGTGAACGTACGAGCGTCCTCATTGAGTTCTACAGTGGCTGTTACACGAGTGCGGTCCTTGCTCAGCGCAATAGCCGTTACCTGGCCAATGACCACGTTTCTGTATTTAACTTGAGTTTTATTGGCCTCCAGCCCCTCTGCGGTCTGGAAGCTGATGAATATCTTGGGCCCCGCGGAAAGCGCGCTGTGGATCACCATCGAGAGCCCGACCAGCGCGGCGATAATAGGCACCAGCCACACCAGCGACACGTTGAACCGCCGAGTATTGACGACGGGAACACCGACGGCGGGCGAATGATTGGAGTTGGGGCGATCAGACATCTTTAACCTCTGCATCCCAGATAAGCCGGGGATCAAAACTCATGGCGGCCAACATCGTCAGCACAACCACCAAACCAAAAAAAACGATCCCCAGTAACGGATCGATAGAGCTCAGTGAGCGGAACTGCACCAAGGCTGCAACCAGGGCGACCACCAGCACATCGAGCATTGACCAGTAGCCAACGAGCTCGATGAAGCGATACAGGCGGCTGCGTTCGCGCATCGCCCATCGGCTTTTGCGCTGGCAAGTCACGAGCAAGACGCCCAGGACCAGGAATTTTATGCAAGGCACGACTACGCTGGCGAAGAAGATCAGCGCAGCGATGTCCCACGAACCGTTCTTCCAGAATTCGACGACCCCACTCAAGATGGTGTTTTCGCTGGCCTTGCCGAGCATCCTGGTGCGCATCACCGGCAGAACGTTTGCCGGGATGTAGAGAATCAATGAGGCCAGAAGCAGTGCCCAGGTGCGAGAAAGACTGTTGGTTTTTCTCTCATGAACGACAGAGTCGCAGCGCGGACAGCGATGTACCTCCAACGAGCAGACGTGTCCACAGATGTGGCACAACTTCATTTTCAGGTCTCGGGCGTAGGCTGGCAGACTCATTTGAACTGCCCTTCCAGGTCTTCCCATAGGCGGCGTATGTCCTTGCCTGAAATCAGAATCAGCAGCACGTTCAGCACGCCTAGCGCCCATAAGCCAAGTCCCGGGTGCACATTGAGCATCCCTGCCAGCTTGATGATTGCCACCAGAATGCCCAGCAGGCAGACCTCCAGCATGCTCCAGGGCCGCAGCTGCTCAAGCGTGCGCATGCAGGCCTTGAAGCCTGGGGCCGTGCGCCCTGCGTTGGCGAAGGCCAACACCCAGCACAGCAGAACGATCTGTAGCATGGGCACCAGGATGATGGTCAGGCCGGCAACCACGGCGATCGGCGTAATCCGACCTTGAGCAAGTGCTTGCACCGATTGCCACAGCGTGGCGGCGTTACTCAACCCTTGCATGCTGATGCTGATAACCGGAAACAGGTTGGCAAAGACGAACAATATTGCGGTGCTGATCGACAGGGCGAAGAGGCTTTGCACGCTCATCCTTCTCCCGCGCGCCAAGACCGCGCCACAACGAGTGCACACGGCTTTTTGGGTTCTGGTCAAAGGCACCGATTCAAAACACGAATCACAATGCTCACAAACAATCCAGCGATGCTTGGTTTTCATGGGGCAGATGGGACCGGGGAATGGCGAAGAGTCTTGGGCCGCTTCTTGAATAGCAGCCAGTAAAGGACAGGAATCAGCCCCAGCGTCACTAACGTGCCCAACGCCAGTCCCCCCATAATGGTGATAGCCATACCTTTCCAGAGCGGCCCGGCAAACAACATCAGCGGTACCAATCCGATGATGCACGTCAGCTTGGTCATGATGATCGGTCGCAGGCGTTTGACTGCGGCACTGACCACCGCCTCACGCAGCAGCATGCCTTCAGCCAGCTCAGCCTCAATACGCTCAAGCAACAGCACCGCGTTGTTGACGATTATTCCCGCCAGCGAGAGCAGGCCAAAAGTGGCCATGAAGCCGAAAGGAGAACCGCTCAATAGCAGCGCAACCGACACGCCGATCAGCACAAATGGCACGCTGGCGACCACGATCAGAAGCTTGCGAAAGGAATTGAACTGCCAGACAAACAGCAACAGCATCGCTATCAGGGCATGGGGCAAATACTGCAGGAGTGCCTGATTGGCTTCCGCCGAGTCCTCTATCTCACCACCCAGTTCGATTCGATAGCCACTCGGTAGATTCAAGGCGGCTATCTGCGGCGCCAGGCGCTCTATGATGGAGCTGGCCGTCAGTGAAGGGTTGTGTCCCACCACAGTGATAGCCCGCTCCATATCGCGTCGCTGGATCGTCGAGGCCTCTGCCTCTGGCTGCAATGTCGCAAAGGCGGACAGCGGTATTGCCTGGCCGCCATTTGATGGGTAGACGAGCGTGTTGATTAAATCGCTGGCAGGGACCAACGTCGTCGAGGGCTCTCTGACGATAATCGGCACGGTGGTCTCGCCATCCTGCATTGACGAAACCTGTAACCCGCCGTTGCGCATCTGCAACGCTTGGGCAATATCCTTGCTGCTGATGCCGGCACTTCGGGCCTTGTATTGATCGACCACTACGTTGTAGCGAACAAGTCGGATCTGCCAGTCGTTGCGTACATCGAGAGTTCCAGGCAAAGCCTGCAAGTAACCCTCGATTTTTTCAGCGATACCCCTCAGCACGGTTTCATCAGGCCCTATAACCCGATAGATGGCGACGCCTGCCTCGGTGGTAGCCATGGAAAAACGCATGGGCTGTGCCTGGACCTCTGGATGCTTGGAAAGCAAATAGCTTCTGGTTCGCTCAATGACCAGATCGATATCGGCGCCTTCCCGTACGCTGACTGTAAAGTAGGCGGTATCCGGCGCAGAAATGGGAGGGTTCAACCCCAGTACAATTCGCGGTCCACCATCACCGACGTAACTGATGCTGTCGATGATGTCCTGATCCGTGTTCAGCCAAAGACTGATGTCGCGTACGGTTTGCAAAGTGACACGCGAGCTGGTGCCTGGCTCCAGCGAAATAGGAATCTGAAATTGCTTTCGGTCGGATTTCGGCAAGAAGTCATAAGGCACGTGAGCGAGCACAACGACCGCCCCAGTCAACAATCCACACATGCTGCCCAGGAAGAGAAACGGATGCTTTAACAACCCCCTGATAAGGCGACGGTAACCGCTGTAGAATTTTGAATCGTAGCGGCTGTTATCAGCGGCATGAGCAGTGGTCTTGGCAAAGTAAAAACACAACAGCGGAGTCACCGTCACGCTCAGCAACCAGGAGCCTAGCAACGCGATCGCTAGAACGGTGGCCAGAGAGCGCAGGTATTCATTGGTGCTGGTTTGGCCTAGAAAAAACGGCGAGAACGCCAGGACGATGACCAATGACGATGTCAGCAACGGAATCATCAACGTTCGACCAGCGTCCTCACAAGCGACACGGCGATCTTCGCCAGCATGTAACCGGCGTTCAATATCCTCGGCGATAACAATGCCGTTATCCACCAACAACCCCAACGCAAGAATAATCGCGGCGATCGAAACCATCTGCAGCTCAACGCCAACGGCACGCATCACTATGAGCGTGCCCAGAATAGTCAAAGGCACGATGGCTCCGACGACAAGACCGGTGCGCCACCCCAGAAACAGCATCACGACGCTCATTACGATGACTACCGTTTCCATCATCACGTGCTGCATTTTTTCCATCTGCGAATGCACGACGTCGGATTGAAACGTCACCACATGCAAAGCAAAACCAAGCGGCAACTTTTGCTCTATTTCGGCAAGGCGCATACGTAACGACTTACCAAATGCCTGGATATTGCGATCAGGCTGCATAGACACAGCCAACACTACTGCGTCCTGCCCCCGGTACACCGCCGCCGTATCCGGGGGGTCTTGGGGAGCCGAGGACACGTCAGCCAACGTTTCAAGCGGCAAGGTTTCACCGCTCGGCAGCTTGATCGGCAAACGACGCAACGCCTCTTCCCCCAGCACCTCACCGGTAACGGTCAGCGTTGTGCTCCGCTGACCTATGACCGGAATCCCGCCTGGCGCAATAACATTCTGGCCTTGAAGCTGTTGGAAAAACTGTTGCACCGACAGGCCCGCAGCGGCGAGCCGCTGGCGGTCGAAATCCAGATACAACTGATCGTCCTGCAGACCGTAGATGCCGATCCGATCCACACCGGGCAACGCATAGAGTTCATTGCGCAGGCCTTTTATGACACCGCGCAACTCACTCATGCTGTAGCCAGGCGCGGTGACCGCGATTGAAGCCACCGCCACTTGACCGAAATCGTCATCGAGATTCGGGCCTTGGGTGCCAGGTGGAAAACTTGCGCTCAACTCGCCAAGCTTGGCCCTTACACGCTGCCACAAGATGCCTAGGTTCTTCACGTCATCATGAGCGGTGACTTGGATAATCACACTCCCGGGACGCACGGTGGTGATCAATCGCTTTATCTCTGGTAGCTCACGAAGCTTTTCTTCGGTGGGTCTTGCCAGCAACTCCTCGGCACGTTCAGTAGGCAACCCCATATAGGTGATGCTGACCACCGCATCGCGAATCGTGACCGAAGGCTCCTCCTGGGAGGGGAAACTCAAGAAGGTATAGATACCCGCAACAATGATCAAAAAGCAGGTAAACAGAGTGAGACGACTGGCGCTCATGGCGCTGCGGGTAAGGCTCATGATTCAGTTCCGTGCCAAACGGGAGGTTGGTTGGAACATGCTTACTGCCTGGCCATCGGAGAGAAATGCGACGCCTGCGGTGACCACCTGCTCGCCGCCGACCAGCCCACTGGCGATCACGGCGCGCCCGCGATCAATACCTAAAAGCGAGACATCACGAATCGCTACACGACGGTCATCCGAGTGATAAACAAATACTTGAGCGTGGGAACCGTCAGCCCCCATCCGGAGTGCTTGCATCGGCACAAATAGCCGACGAGGCCCCTGAGAATTGGTTTTCAGCAATACCGTCGTACCGCTAGACAGCATCGCGGAAGAATTACGCAGGCGAAAAATACAGGTCTGGACCAAGCCGTTATCAGCTCTCGGTGATATGCCCTCCAGTACCAAATCGAATGCTGTAGCAGGTAATCGTGTGTCGTAGGCGACGGCGCTGTCGCCAGGTTTAAGTTGGGCAGCTTGGTCGATGGGAATAGCGGCCACCACCTGCTGATCACCGACTGACTCCACTTCAAGGACAACCTGATTAGAAGTCAACTGGGCAAACTGTTCGCTGTGTCGTGCGACCACACGACCGACAAACGGCGCAACCATCTGGCCACGTTCCACCTCACGGCGAGCCAGTGCCAGCTCCGAATCCGCTCGGCGTCGCTCGGCAAGAGCCTGCTGATAAGCCACCGAAGCGGCCTCTACCACGCTTTGCGCGACGCTACCGGCAGCAAATAAATGCTGCTGGCGACGCAGGTTACTGCTGCGTTCGGCCTCCTGAGCGAGGCCGAACCTAGAAGCAGCTTGCGCTTGCTGAAGGCGAAGCCGCGCAGGCTGTAGGTCCAAGGTTGCAAGCATCTGGCCCGACTTGAACGAATCACCGACATCAACATTCAGCTGCGCCAGCCTCCCCCCCGATTCAAACGCGAGAGCGGCGCGATGCCGCTGGCGGACAACCCCAGTGGCACTCAGGTTGCCGACGTGGTCCTCCTTGACCACCTCGACTTTGACCGCACGATTGAACAGCGGGGCAGCGGCTTGTTCCCGGGAGCAGCCACTCAACACCATCGCGAACAGGCCAAGGCACCAACAACTTGATTGGAGTATCCGGCTCAGACTGCGAGGCGCATCAAAAAAGTATTGCATGGCTAGCTCCCGCGCCATCAAAAGGTGTAATTCAGAGCGAATAAACCGGTGCCTTCGGCATCCGCTTTTACCAATGAGCTACCCCGAGCCTGATCGGTGTAGTGAGTGACGCCGAGGCTGGCAACTGTTGACCAATGAGCATCGAACATGTGCTGCCAGTTAAGCGCCGCCGAATACGCGTAGATGCCACTGTCCGCTTTAAAAGGAGAGAAGCCCGAGAGTTGGCTTTGTAGCTGGGTGACACCAAAATAGGTCTGGTTGTATTGACTGTTACCGGCATGCGCATCTAAATCAACAGTGACCGAATCGCTATCACTGTGATAGGCAATACCTTCGACACCCAGGCGGAAACGATTGCCACGCCGCTCACCGGCTACCCGCAACTCTGCCTCAGCATTGACGGAAAGCCATGGCAGAATCTGTTGGGCAACATTGAGGTCGGCAACTGTTGCACCGTCGACGGTACCCATGCCTTTCAAGTCAGTGGAGCCGGCCTGGCTATCGCTGTCTTTGTCCTTGCGACCGAAATCGTAATTGAGGGCAGCACTCGCGCTGAAACCCGACGCCGTTTGAAATTGCAAGCCCAGGCCGTGAGCCGTGTCAGCGAAAAAAATACCGCGTTGGATACTCACCACCGGCAGTATCTGGCTACGGTACCGATCCGAGCCCATGTAGCGAGGAAGAACAGCGGCGCCCAGGCCCAGGGTGAAGGAGGTCTTGTCGCCAAAAATACCTTGATCGCCCGTTGCGGAAGACTCGCCCGCTAGGCTGATACTACTAGCCAACAGGGCAGCAGAGGCCAGCAGGGTTCGTGCGAGCTTGAGGGAAAACTCGCGGGGGGTGGTTATACCATTCATAGGGATACTCCGTTTTCAGATAGGCGTTGGGAAGGTGTGGCGTCTGCACCGCAGAGCGCGCGATAAAGATTCAGGCGATTCATCAAAAGATCGTGACGCAGCTGGCGCCACGCAATGTCGGCTTGGTTAACGCTGATCGTGGAGGCCAGGACCGTCGTTCGGTCCGCACCACCATGGGCATAGGCAATCAAGGCTCTGCGGGCTTTATCCTCGGCCAGGTTGCGCAGTTCGTTTTCACCGCGCATTTGCTCCAGAACCAGACGCCGCTGGATTAGCACGTCGGCCATTTCACGGAAGGCAACCTGGATGGTCTTCTCGTATTGGGCCACGGCCATCTGCTTGCGCACCTTGGCAAGGTTCAGGTTGGACCGACTACGCCCACCATCGAACAGCGGCACGTTCAGCTGCGGGCTGAACAGCCAGGTCCCATTGCCTTCGCTAAATAGCGTGCGCAGGCTGTCGCTCTGCAGACCGGCGCCAGTGCTTAGTTTGATCGAAGGGAAAAACGCCGCCCGGGCTGCTCCGATGTTTGCGTTAGCGGCCTTCAGGGACTCTTCGCTTTGGCGAACATCGAAACGTTCCAGCAAACGCTCCGACGGCATATCGGCAAGTCCCGCGGCGCGGTCGTGGTAGGCGCTCGCAACCTCTGGATCGAACGGGGGCAGTGCAGCGGCGTATCCAGTCAGTAACAGAAGCGCCTGAGAAGCACTGGAATCATTGGCTATCGCAACGGCCAACTGCTGATGGGCCCGTTCGGCTGCTACGCGCTGCACTGCAACATCATCGACAGACACTGCTCCCAGGCGTTGCTGCTCTTCAATCAGGTGCAACGTGTCTTGCTGGGCGTCGTCGATACGCTGCGCATCGGCTTTCAATGCGGTGGTCAATCGTTGTGAAAGATACGTTCGCGCAACCTCCGCCACCAGTGCGCTTCTGGTGGCCTGCTGCCCATAAGTCGTGGCTAGATAATCATGACGAGCCGCCTCGGATAAGCTGCGCAACCGACCGAAAAAGTCCGGTTCAAAATCTGAAAAGCCCAGCGTGGCGAGCGTGATGTCCTGGCCATAACGCTCCTCGGCAGCCGCGTTATCGAAATGCTGGCGGTCACGCTCTACCCCTGCACCGACCGTCGGCAAACGGTCTGCCCGAGAGACGCCATGCGCAGCCCGTGCCTCCTTGACTCTCAAGCCAGCCAGACGCAAATCACGATTATAGCTCAGCGCCAAACCTACCAAGCTACGCAGTTCACCATTGGGCGACAGTTCCGTGATCAACGCCTGCTCGTCCCGCGAAAGCTCAGGCATGTCCTCGCCCACCTTCACCTCCAAAGCAGTTGATTCCTGGCTTCGAGGAACAGGAAGTGACGGGCGTTGGTAAGTCGGGACCAACGAGCAGCCAGCAACAATCATCGCCATGCACATCCCCAGCAATGAGCGATGGTGCGACTGAATTTGCTTGGACAGTGGTACGTAAGTCGACATAGGATCTTCGTGACATCGGGTCTGGACGAGATCCTATGCCGCCAGTTTCAATAAACCGTTCACGAAATATCAAGATTTGATCAAGAGGTCGCCACCGTGTCAGGAAAACGTATTCTCATCGTCGAAGACGATGCTGACAGCGCTAGCATTCTCGAGGCTTACTTACTTCGGGATGGCTTTGAGGTGGCACTGGCCGAAGATGGGCAACGTGGCTTGGAATTGCACAGGCAATGGAAACCCGACCTGATCCTGCTGGATATCATGCTGCCAAAGAAAAGCGGCACGGAAGTACTCGCAGCAGTGAGGCGCTGCAGCGATACTGCCGTGATCATGGTCACGGCGATGGGCGACGAACCGGAAAAACTCGGCGCTTTGCGCTACGGAGCGGACGACTATGTCGTAAAACCTTATAACCCCAAGGAAGTGGTGGCTCGAGTACAAGCGGTGCTGCGCCGCTCAAGTTATGTGCGAGCAGATGAAAATAACTTGCGCTACAAACATCTGCTTGTAGACCTCAATGCCTACACGGCCCACATTGAACACCAGAGTGGTGAAGCAATACACCTTGATCTCACACCTACCGAATTCAAACTATTGACCACCCTTCTGGCTACACCCGCCAAGGCTTTCACACGTGAAGAGTTACTGGAAGTTTGCATGCCGGAAAGCGAAGCGTTGTCCAGGGTCATCGACACGCATGTACACAACTTGCGGCGCAAACTGGAAATTCATGAAATTGAGGACGTTTTAGTCACCGTTCGTTCAGTCGGATACCGGTTCAAATGAGCTTCATGAAGTTCCATCTCTTACGCAAAAGAACACCTCTTTGGCACTGGGTAGGCGTACGCATGAGTATGCTGGCCATCGGCGCTTTGATCGCAGTTTCTTTCAGCATGTGGCTTCATTTCACCATAGAAGAATGGACAACGCTGACAAGTATTCCGATTGACGCCCGAGCTGAATTCCAACGGTTACAGAGCGATCCGCACCTCAACGAAGCCAAATTATGGAAACTCCTCACCCAGTATTATCCTATCGAAAATTTCTTGCCGGGCATTGCCAATAGCGACTGGCTGTTGCTCGCGGGCCTCGTGATAGCTGCGACTCCAATCATTGTGCTCTGCGGATTTTTGTTTTCAAGGCCCCTGTCGAACCAGTTTTCATCTATTGCCCAAGTCGCGCGTTTGGTGGCTCAAGGAGACTTCAAAACACGATTGCCATTAAAACCTAACGCTCCCGACGAAATACAGGGCCTAATCAGCGATTTCAACAGCATGACGACGCAGTTGGAACGGTACGAACAGGAAGTACGGGAATCCAGCGCCATGATCGCTCATGAATTACGCACGCCCTTGAATGCAGCCATGGGCCGAGTGCAAGGCATGATTGATGAGGTTTTCCCAAGCGATATCAACCAGTTACAAATGGTCAAGCGCCAACTCGAACAATTAAACAAACTTGTAAATGACCTACACCTTCTTTCACTCGCACGTGCGGGGCAATTGATTCTGGAAAAATCGGAATTTAATTTGCACAACCTAGTTTCTGAACGCTTGAGTTGGTTTAGCGCACAATTCAAAACCGCTCACGTCGAGCCTGACGTACAGATTCCCGTTCACCTTCGACTGAACGCGGACAGGGATCGAATGGGCCAGATTGTGAATATCGTGATTGACAACTTTCTGCGCTATGCCGCACAAGGCGGATCGATTGAAATAGTTGTGAACTCTACAGCTAATAAAGTAGTGCTTTCCTTTGCAGATCGAGGTCCGGGAATCGATATAGCGGACGCTGAAAAGGTCTTCGAACGCTTCTGGCGCGCAGAACGCTCTCGTGCTCGACATTCGGGTGGCAGCGGCCTGGGCTTATCGATTGCACATGCCATCTGCAACGCTCATGGCGGAGCTATTACAGTTAGCAATCGAACTGGGGGTGGAGTATTGATTCAGGTAGAGATTCCAACTTAAGCCCCATTAATTCATGAACAATATATTTGTCACCCATCCACTTTTCAAGGTGCACCCATAAAATAAAAAGGGCATTGAAATGGACAAACACACTGCATTGATTACATTACTATGCGTTGCCGACCAAAATAGCTTTAGCCAAGCAGCCCTTATATTAGGCAAAACCCCTTCCGCCGTAACCAAAATAATATCCGGCCTAGAAAAGGAGGTCGGAGCAAGTTTATTCGAGAGAAGCACTCGGAAAATCCAGTTGACCGAGGCAGGCAAAGTACTGGTAGAAGCTGCACGAGAAATCATCCTAAAACTCGAACAAGCTGACGAACAAATCAATCAATTGCAAAATCAATTAAGCGGGGAGTTGCGCATTGCGGCGCCGCTCGCATTTGGTGCGGCTTTCTTAAACTCAGTTAGCGCCAGCTTTTCAAAAAACCACCCCCTGATACATCTTCAAATAACGCTAAGCGATGATGACCGAAAAATTCTCGAAGGTGGCTTCGATCTCATTTTTCACGAAGGCAAATGTGATTTACCAGGCCTGATATCGAAACCGATCGGGCGAAACGATGTGGTGATGGTGGCCAGCCGTGAATACATATCCTCCAGGCCACATAGATTAAGGCCCGGTCACCTGCATGAACATCTATGGCTTGTGTATCGACACCCCGCATTGAATCAACGTTTCTGGTACCTGCACAAAGAAAACGAAACTATCCGTTTCGAGATGCCCGAACCAAAAATATTAAGTGATAACTTTGACCTTTTGATAGAAGCTGCAATAGAGGGAGTCGGCATATTGCACGCCCCACTTTGGAGCATTTCCAAGTACCTAATCAATGAACGCTTGGTTTTGGTCGAACCCGGCTGCGGGGTAGACCCAGATGCGTTTGGACCGCATATCCTGGCTGTTTACCCTAGTCACCGAAGGGACACAAAAAAAATCCATCAATTCATTGAGCTGGTGAAATTAAAGCTTAAAGTCATCGGTGCAGACATTACAACCAACCAAACTACCGACTAGCTAATAAGGCCGACATAACGCCCTCTTAAATCCGTCTCTGAGTCCCCCTTCCCGCATCCCGCAAACCACTCACAACGCTTTCTCAGTGTTCTACGCAACTCAAGCGCAAAAAATATCCGACCAACGGGTTGAAATCCGTCGTGGCTAGTGCAGCATTAGTTTTTATTATTTCCTGGCAGGAAACCGAATTTTTCTTAGCCAGGTATTACATTATTGATTTTTTAGAAATACGATAGCAAGCACACCCGCCATACTTTCCATGGGCAAGGATACCCTCGAAGCTCCTTCTCTCCTGGCAGAGAGATTAAGAGTACGTGCGTGCGCAACCCGCCGAGACAAAAATAAGATAAATGCCCTGCTATTCAACTCAGAAATGCCTAAAACTATAATAGAGCACAACAAAGGCTGATCTTACAATGAATACCATTACAAGTCCGTTGCTTTTTACTTTGGCTCTTTCCGCCACATTGACGGCAAACGCAATAGAGCTCTCCGAAAACAACACACTTCAAATAACTCCCGTATTGATCACTGACTACCGGTTCGCTGGCATTTCACAATCCATGGGCGACCCTGTCGCACAACTGGACATATTGCTTTATAACAAAACCGGCGCTTACCTAGGCATTTTCACTTCCGGGGTAGATTTCGGTCATGACTACGTCGACTCCAATCATTTCGCCACGAGACAAGAGCTGGACTATTATACCGGCTATTATTGGCAAATTACCGATGCCATATCCCTTGACACTTACTACCTGAAGTACACGTACCCTAAAGAAAGTCAGTTCAACGGAGGCTATGTTCGTTCGACCCTGGACATGTATGGTTTCTTCCTGGGTATGAGACACTCCGTCGGCACCGAAGAAACAACCACTACCAACTTCGTCGGTTTCCACGCTCTTCTTCCAGAAGCCATCACCGCTCAGGTGAAATATGAAATTCTCGATTTCAAAGACGACATGATCTACAACTCGGACTTCACCAGAGCTACATCAAAATACAGCAACTGGGAACTCACTCTGGCACGCGACTTTTTTGGAGTTACGACGACGGTCGGCTATTTCGATACCAATCTGTCAGATGCTCAATGTTACAGCCTCACCGGTTACGACGACTTGTGTAAATCAGGCGTGGTGCTTGCCCTCAGTAAAAAATTCTAATGCAAATTCAATTTGAAGTGTGCGGATTCGTTAGCCGCACTTTTCTTGGATCTATTGATTTTGAAAGCAAAAAACGCCCCACCTCTAACACCAATCGCAACATGAAGGGTTAACATGAATAAACACATCAAACAGACGCTCATGACGAAGTGCCTGGCACTTTCGATCATTGCCACCAACTTTGCCGTCGCCGACACCAAAACAAACAACACAACAATGCCAGACCCTCAAAAACTCTTCTCGTGGTCGACACAGGAAAAAGTTATTGGTTTTAGCCACAGCTCTGACCTATTTAGTACGGAGCCCTTCAAGAAAAGCGCCAACGTTTATCCGCTCCCACAAGCAGACAGTAAGATCCAAGCACTCGCTAGCTCAACGACATACCAATACGGTAGCAATCCCGACGGTTCTCCACATAAAGGAAATACCGTCGATGATTTCATGAAAAACAACAAAGCCACCGCTCTATTAGTGATAAAGAACGGTAAAATTGCCCTTGAGAAATATAGAGAGGGACTCAATAGCTCAAGCGTTTGGGACGGCAAATCGGTTACCAAGTCCGTCACATCAACGTTGATGGGTGCCGCCATCAAGGACGGCGCCGTTAAAAGCCTCGATGAAACAGTCGGCACCTATATTCCCGAGTTAAAGGGGTCTGTTTACGAGAACATGACTCTTCACAATTTGATCCGCATGTCCACGGGGGTGAAATGGAACGAAACCGAAGTTGACCCGCAGGCTGATCTATCCAAAATGCTTCATTGTTTGAAAGCAACTGAGCCGGCGAACTGTGTCATCGCGCTTATGAAATCCCTACACATGGATACCGACCCCGCTACGGGCCAGGAAAAAAAGCCCGGGGCGGTATTCGTGTACAACACCGGCGAAGCATTTCTAACCGGCCTGATCGTGCAACGCGCGACTAAAATGAACCTGGCACAATACTTACAGAAAAAAATCTGGCAACCGTACGGCATGGAAGCGGATGGCAACTGGTGGGCGCAAAACGGCATAGCCTCGGGAGGTAGCGGCTTCAACGCTACCTTACGAGATTATGGACGTTTCGGTCAGTTCATCCTGAATAACGGTGTGTTGCCAGATGGCTCTCATGTGCTTCCCGATAACTGGGTCCGTGATGCAACAACCTGGAATGCGTCTTCAGTATTTCCTCACTTTGCTGACAATGGCATGTATGGCTATATGTGGTGGTTCAGCCCTGCCTACGACGACTCGCTAATCGGCGGCAAAAACCAAGCCGCGCCCCTCTACGTAGACATTGGAGCTCCGCTGCAGAACACTACCGTGCCGACCGGCGCTGTTCCGGTGCAAGGTCGAGATCCGGTTAAAGGCCAGCCAGCAAGTGTTTCTGATTGGACGTTCTCAGCTGTCGGTATTTATGGACAATTCATCGCGATCAACCAACGTGAGAATATTGTCGTCGTACAGTGGTCGACATGGGATAAACCTGACCCTAAGTGCTGTGATGCAAATGACCCACAGTACACAGCCGAGAACCCCTATAACGAACAAGCGGTCTTCCTCAATGCGCTGATCAGTAAACTGCATTAAGGAGACTGACCGATGTGGGGCCATGCGTTCTATCAAGAATGGCCCCACATTCCCAAGCGTTCAATCAGTCACACCTTCACTGCCCTCTACTTCCAATTTTTTGCTCGTCCATGCCCCCAACGCTCGGGCCTTTTTTCTGGCCGGTCCGCAGACGAATGTTCAACGCCTCCACCATGAGCGAAAAACCCATCGCAAAGTAGACGTAGCCTTTGGGTATATGAAAACCCAAGGCATCTGCAATCAGTACAGTGCCGACGACAATCAGAAATGCCAAGGCGAGCATCTTCAAACTTGGGTGCTTATCGATAAACGCACTGATCGTGCCCGCGGCAAGCATCATGATTATGACTGCGACCACGATGGCCGCGATCATCACCGGCACGTGTGAGACCATACCGACAGCTGTGATGACTGAGTCTAGGGAAAAGACAATATCGATGATAGCTATCTGAATAATGGTGCTCAGAAAACCAGCGCCTTTTTTCCCGAACTCAGATCCCCCCTCTTCCCCGCCTTCCAGCTCCTGAAAAATCTCGCTGCTGCTCTTCCACAATAGAAACAAACCACCGAAGAAAAGAATTAGATCACGACCAGAAATTCCCTGATTTAAAATATGAAATAGATCCGCTGTCAGGCGCATGATCCAAGTGATGGAAAGCAGCAAAAGAATGCGCGTAACCATGGCGAGGGCCAGGCCAAAAAAACGTGTCTTTGACTGCATGGTTTTGGGCATGCGGCTGACCAGAATCGAAATCATGATGATGTTGTCGATCCCCAAAACGATTTCCAACACTGTCAGGGTAAAAAACGCGATCCAGATCTCCGGATTGAGAAACCATTCCATAACGTCAAAACTCTCGTTTGCTCAGAAAAAAAAGGCATCACCCTGTTTGGCGATGCCCGTATGCTCAAAGTGAGCGAGTCGTGATAAGCCGCATCGCCTCGACGATAGGTGACCAAGCCAGTCATCAAGTCGGCGATGCTCTGATGGCGCCTGTGGACCAATCAGACGGTAAGCAGCGACTTGCCATCCATCTCTGATGGAATAGGCAAACTCAGCATCTGCAACAAGGTTGGCGCGATATCACACAGCCGGCCGTTCTTGAGCCCGGCACGACCAGGCTGTTCACTGACCAGAATCAAGGGGACGGGATTCAAGGTGTGAGCGGTGTGTGCCTGACCTGATTCAACATCAAGCATCTGCTCGACATTGCCGTGATCGGCGGTAATCAGGCATTCGCCGCCCGCAGCCAGTGTCGCTTCCACGACACGGCGCAAGCAGTCATCAAGTACCTCAACGGCCTTCACCGCGGCATCAAAAGAACCGGTGTGTCCCACCATGTCGCCATTGGCGTAGTTGCAGACGATCAAATCGAACGTGCCGCCGGCGATGGCGCTGACCAGATGATCCGTCAGCAGCGGCGCACTCATCTCTGGCTGGAGATCATAGGAAGCGACATCAGGTGACGGAATCAGGATCCGTTCCTCACCTGGGAAAGGTTGCTCTCGCCCACCGTTGAAGAAGAACGTGACGTGGGCGTATTTCTCGGTTTCGGCAATGCGTAATTGTCTTTTTCCCAGAATCGCCAGGTGTTCGCCCAAGCTGTTGTGGATGGCCTCGGGACCGAACGCACAGGGGCAATCCAGCTCTTCGGAATAACGCGTCAATGTCAGCAAGCGATCTTTGGGAAACACAAGAGGTCGCTCAAACGCCTCGAAGTCCGGTTGAATCAATGCCTGGGTCAATTCCCGAGCACGATCGGGGCGGAAATTCATGAAGATCAGTGCATCATTAGGTCCTACGCCGGCCGGTTGTCCGATCGTTGTCGGTTTGACGAACTCATCTGATTCCCCGCGCTCGTAAGCCGCTGACAACGCCTCGGAAACGGTTGCCGCATGATACCCAGCATCCGCTGAAACAATCAGGCGATAAGCGGCTTCGATCCGGGACCAGCGGTTATCGCGATCCATTGCATAGTAACGACCGACTAACGAGACGATCCGCCCTACACCGAGGCGAGCGAACTCATGCTCCAAAGCATCAAGCGACATTTGTGCACTTCTGGGTGGTGTATCCCGACCATCTAGAAAACCATGTACGTGGATTTTTTGGACGCCTTGCTCGGCAAGACATCTGCATGTCGCGACGATCTGATCGATGTGACTGTGAACACCGCCAGGAGAAAGTAGCCCCATGACGTGTACAGCGCCGTCTCGGCTCTTTACATTCTGGAGCAATTCCAGCAACGCCGGGTTACGGGCGAATTCTCCATCCGCCAAGGCCTTATCGATCCGGGTCAGGCTCTGGTAAACCACCCGGCCTGCTCCCAGGTTCATATGTCCGACTTCGGAGTTCCCCATCTGACCTTCAGGCAGTCCAACCGCCAAGCCTGAGGTTTCGATCTGGCTGTTCGCAAAGCGCTTGAGCAGTGCATCGAATGTGGGCTTCCTGGCCGCCGCAAAGGCATTGGACTCAGTCGCCTGACGAATGCCGACACCGTCGAGAATAATCAAGGAGCGCGTAGTCATCATGCCCCCCTAAAAGATGTAATCGGTGGTCAGAAAACTCGACTCACGCCGCCGAATGATGTCGCTGACCAACGCCTTATTGCTCTCTTGGAACTTGGTAGCCACCAACGTCCGGATGGAAAACACCCGCAACGCGTCATGGACCGACAAGGTTCCTTCGGCAGAGTTTTTTCGGCCGTTGAAAGGAAAGCTGTCCGGCCCACGCTGGCATTGCGCATTGATGTTGATCCGACCCACCTGATTGGCGAACGCATCCACCAAGCGACCCACTTGTGCGGAGTCGTTGCCGAAAATACTCAGCTGCTGGCCGAAGTCGGAGTCGAGGACGTAGTCGATAACTGCTTCCAGGTCGCGGTAAACCACCACCGGCACGACCGGCCCGAATTGCTCTTCGTGGTACACCCGCATCTCGGCGGTCACCGGATAAAGCAACGCCGGATAAAAGAATGTCTCACAGACCTCACCGCCTCCAGCATTGACCACTTTGGCGCCTTTGCTGACAGCGTCGGCTACGAGTGCCGTGAGGAAGTCTGTCTTGCCGGGCTCCGGCAATGGCGTCAAAGCGACTCCGGCTTCCCAGGGCATGCCCGGCTTCAACTGGGCAAGCCTGGCCTGAAACTTATTCAGAAAAGCGTCAACGACATTTTCATGCACAAAGAGAATTTTCAGCGCGGTGCAACGTTGTCCATTGAACGACAGGGAACCGGTAACCGCTTCCGATACAGCGTTATCCAGATCGACATCCGGCAGGACGATGCCAGGATTCTTGGCATCCAGGCCGAGTGCAGCCCGCAAGCGATGTGGCTTGGGATGCAGTTTTTTCAGGTCGCTGGCGGCCTTGTTGGTGCCGATGAATGCAAAGACGTCAATCTTGCCACTGGCCATCAACGCGCTGACGGTTTCTCGTCCGCTACCGTAGATGATGTTAATGACGCCAGCCGGGAAGCTGTCACGGAACGCTTCAAGTAAAGGCCGGATCAGCAACACGCCGAACTTGGCGGGCTTGAACACCACGGTATTGCCCATGATCAAGGCTGGGATCAACGTCGTGAACGTTTCGTTGAGTGGGTAGTTGTATGGCCCCATGCACAGTGTCACACCCAGCGGTACGCGACGGATCTGCCCCAAGGTGTCCTGTTCCAGCTCGAAACGGCTGGACCGGCGATCCAGTTCCTTCAAGGCATTGATGGTGTCGACGATGTAGTCGCAAGTGCGATCGAATTCTTTCTCTGAATCCTTGAGGTTCTTGCCTATCTCCCACATCAACAATTTGACGACGGCTTCGCGCTGCTCACGCATACGGCTGAGGAACGCCTCGACGTGGCGAATGCGCTCGACCACGCGCAGGGTCGGCCAGGCACCCTGGCCCCGATCATAAGCCTGCACCGCGGCGTCCAAAGCGGTCATGGCGGTCTGCGCATCCAGCAGCGGTGTGCTGCCTAGAATGACGAACGCATGGCCTGATTCTTTTTTCAGGCACACGGGGCTGCGCACGGCCGCCACTGGACCTTCCCACAATCGCAGCTCACCGTTGACGAGGTACTCTCGCTGTTCGATCGCTGGGCCTGGGCGGTACTGAGCGGGAATTTCGTCAGCACTTGGGAACAGTGCTTCGAGACGGTTGTTCAAAGTCATTTCGTACCTCTGTGCTTGCAAGCGACGCGGAGCGGGAGACGGGGTCGATCTGACACCCCGCGCCTACACATTTAAAAGATTTCAAATCGCGCAAGGATCAACTCGTCGGCTTAACCTGGGCGGCACTGCAGATGGCAGCAAAGGACATCGCATCCAGGGATGCACCGCCGATCAAGCCGCCGTCTATATCGGGCTGACTGAACAATTGCTCTGCATTGTCGGCCTTCACACTTCCACCGTACAAAATCCTGCAATCAGCAGCAGCGGCGCGGTGCTGGCTAGCCAACCACTGTCGGATATGCCGATGCACCGCTTGTGCTTGTTCAGGGGTTGCCGTTTCGCCTGTACCAATGGCCCAGACCGGTTCGTAGGCAATCACGCCCTTGACCAGATCATTGAAACCCACAGCGTTCAGTACTGCATTTAACTGTGCAGTGACGATGGCTTGCGTTTCACCGCTTTGACGTTGAACCAGGGTTTCGCCAACGCACAGGACCGGAATGAGCCCGGCTTGTAATGCCGTGGCAAATTTCTTCGCCACACATGCATCATCTTCGCCATACAGCGCCCGACGCTCGGAGTGCCCGACCAGCACGAAGCGACAACCGATATCACGGAGCATGGTCCCGCCGACTTCACCTGTATAAGCCCCTGTCAGCTCGGTGCTGAGATTCTGGGCGCCCAGCGCAACGTCCGAATCATCGAGCAGATCCGCGACGGTACTGAGATAGGGAAACGGTGGGCACAGCGCAACTTCAACACCTTCAAGACTCGAAATCACCGGCAGCAAACTACGCAACAACCCTGCGTTGGCAGCGCTACTGCCATTCATTTTCCAATTGCCGATCACCAGTTGTTTCTTGTTTGGAGAGGTCTGCATGATTCAGGCGTTCCTCTGCAAAAGATCGGAAGTGTTGTATGGCGCACGCTCCTGCAACACCTCTTCAATGCGCAACAGACGGTTATATTTCCCAACTCGGTCGGATCGGCTGAGCGAACCTGTCTTGATTTGCCCGGCGCAAGTGGCGACCGCGAGATCGGCAATCGTGGTGTCTTCGGTCTCCCCCGAACGATGGGAGATCACTGCGGTGTAACCGGCATCCTGAGCCATGCGAATGGCATCCAGCGTCTCGCTGAGCGTGCCGATCTGGTTGAACTTGATCAGGATGGAATTACCGATCCCTTTTTGAATGCCCTCGCGCAGGATCTTGGTGTTGGTGACGAACAGATCGTCCCCCACCAGCTGCAGGTGGCCCAGTTTCCGGGTCAAACCTGCCCAGCCGTCCCAATCGCTTTCATCCATCCCGTCTTCAATGGAAATAATCGGGTACTTGGCGCACAGCATTGCCAGGTAATCGGCGAAGCCAGCCGAACTGAACGACTGATCTTCACCAGCAAGCACGTATTGACCGTCCTGGTAAAACTCAGAGGCAGCACAATCGAGTGCCAAAGTAATGTCCTTGCCCAACTCGTAGCCCGCTCGACTTACCGCTTCTTTGATAACAATCAACGCTTCTTCATTGGAGGCCAGCGAAGGTGCAAATCCCCCCTCATCCCCCACCGCCGTGCTCAATCCCCGCTCCGACAGAACCTTCTTCAGGGCATGGAACACCTCGGCGCCCATGCGCAGTCCTTCACGGAACGACGAAGCGCCGATGGGCTGAATCATGAACTCCTGGATATCGATGTTGTTATCGGCATGCTCACCACCATTGATGATGTTCATCATGGGCACCGGCATGCTGAACTGGCCCGGCGAGCCGTATAGCGCCGCCAGATGCTCGTACAAAGGAATATTCTGGAACTGGGCGGCAGCTTTTGCCGTCGCCAATGAAACGGCAAGAATCGCATTGGCGCCCAAGACGCTCTTACTCTCACTGCCATCCAGGGCGATCATGGCATCGTCGATCTCGCGCTGGTTTAAAGCATCCAATCCGATCAGGCATTCACGAATCGGATTGTTCACGTTCTCGACCGCCCGCATTACACCTTTGCCCATGTAACGCGATTCGTTGTCTCGTAACTCAAGCGCTTCCCGTGAACCGGTCGAAGCTCCCGAGGGGACGCTGGCGGTAGCACTGACTCCATTCATGAGTGTCACCACGGCTTCGACTGTCGGGTTCCCTCGCGAGTCCAGTATCTCCCGGGCATTGATGTGTTGAATCAGGCTGTTTTTATTAAGCATGGTTTTCCCCATTCGGAAGTTTCGGCGCTGGCGTGCTGTCGCCCTGCAACTTCATCAATTCCTGCTGCTCCGCGTACTGCTCACGAAAATCGAAGTCTCTTGGCCAGGTGTCACGATCGCGGTGATGCACCCCGTCGTGGTCCGTTGAATTGATCGCATTCATCAAGGCTTCCTCACTCAGCGAATGGTTTCACCGACGCAGACGACGCGAAGGGAGTTAGTGCCACCCTGGGCGTTAAGGTAGTCGCCCTTGGTAATCAACACGTGATCGCCAGCCTTGACCACGCCGCGCCGGGTCAATTGCTCCACGGCTTTTTCATTCACCAACTCAGGGGCGTAATCATCGCTGTCGAATGGAATGGTGGTGACTCCACGAAAGAGCGTGACCCGATTCTGCGTAGTCAGATTGCGAGAGAATGCGAAAATCGGCAGGTGTGAGCGGATACGCGACATCAAACGTGGCGTATCACCGCTTTCCGTCATACAGATAATGGCTTTGACGCCGTGCAAATGGTTCGCGGCATACATCGCCGACATGGCGATGGATTCGTCGATCTTGTGGAACACCTGATCGACACGGTGCTTGGAACGGTGGGACTGCGGGTGTTTTTCGGCACCGATAATGATCCGATGCATGGCCTCGACCGTCTCGATCGGATAGGCCCCTGCTGCGGTTTCCGCCGAGAGCATCACCGCATCGGTACCATCGAGTACCGCATTGGCTACGTCGAATACTTCAGCACGAGTCGGCATCGACTGAGTGATCATCGACTCCATCATTTGCGTCGCCGTGATCACGATCCGATTCAATGTGCGAGCACGGTCGATAATCAGTTTCTGTACCGCCACCAATTCCGCGTCGCCAATCTCCACGCCCAAATCGCCACGGGCGACCATGACACCTTCCGACGCTTCGATGATCGCATCCAGAACACGCAAGTCATTGACGGTTTCGGCGCGCTCGATCTTAGCGATCAAACCTGCCTGCCCTCCCGCCTCATGCAGCAATCGACGCGCCTGCTCCATATCCGAAGCGTCCCGTGGGAACGATACGGCCAGGTAGTCAACCTGCATCTGTGCGGCAGTCTTGATATCGGCGAAATCCTTCTCGGTCAGCGCCGATGCAGACAGCCCACCGCCTTTGCGGTTGATCCCTTTATTGTTCGAGAGAGGCCCGCTGACCAGGACTTCGCAGACCAATTGGGTCGCCTCGACACTCAAGACCTTGAGCTCGATTCGTCCATCATCGAGCAGCAGGATGTCGTTTGGACGGCTGTCGGTAATCAACGCTTCGTAATCAATGCCGACTCGCTGCTTGTCGCCTGCATTCTTGTCCAGAGAAGCGTCGAGCACGAACTGCTGCCCCTTTTCGAGGATCACTTTCCCCTCCAAAAAACGGGCAATTCGGATTTTCGGACCTTGCAAGTCTGCCAACACCGCCACGAAGCGGCCGTGCTTGGCCGCCAACTCACGAACCAATCTGGCACGGGCAATGTGATCCTCAGCACTGCCATGGGAAAAATTCAGACGCACGACATCCACGCCCGCCGTAACCAAGCCCTCTATGGCTTCGACCGACTCTGTTGCTGGCCCCAACGTGGCCACAATTTTGGTTCTGCGCTGCATGACAGATGGTTCCTCGAACAGGGTTTTATTATTGAACGCTAAGGAAAATCCGGCTTTGGCCGATGAATATTCACATGCAAATATTCAATCTAACGAAAACGATCAGCGATGCTCGCGGCCGCGTAAGGAGCCCACTCGATCTAGTCAAGTCCGGCACATAAAGACCAACAGCCCGAAACCAAGATCAATCGCCTCGGAAAATCGCTAAAAAAATATTGGCACATTGACACATCAAAATGCAATGCTATTTTAATCAGCATAAATACACGCATCCGGCTAAGACTCGGATCGCGCCACTCTGATGAAGGACACCGCTCATGCTCCCAAGACATCTCTCAATCGCCGGTCGAATGTTGCTCGGGTTCGTCATCATTGCCGCGCTGAGCGTCGCGTTAGGGGTATTCGCCTTGAGACAAATTGATGAGGTGCAGGACCAATCGGTCCAGATCAAGGACAACTGGCTGCAGCGGGTTCGCGCATTAGGGGCGGCGAACGCTGCGTTGAACCGCTACCGAATGGGATCAATGCAGCACATCCTTTCGGTCAGCGATAAAGATATGCAGTCCTACGAGGAGAAGACCGCAGGTCGCCTGCAGCAAGTTCGTGAGCAGATGCAGCGCTACGGACAGCTGCTGGTCAGCGACGAAGAAAAAGATCGCTTGAATACCTTTAATGCCAGCCTTGAGGTTTATGCAAAAAACCACCTCGAGTTGCTCAAGCTTTCTCGTCAAGGAGATAAGACAGGAGCCAGGGCATTTCTGATGACCATCAGGGACTCGTACGATCAGATGACCAAGAACTTCGACGACCTGATTGAACGCTCGAACCAAGGCGCGGAAACAGCAGGCAATCATTCAGAAGAGGCTTACCAAAGTGCTGTCAGAGGAGTGGTGCTGGTGATCATCCTGGTCGGCATTGGCACCATCCTGGTGGCATGGCTGCTGACCCGCAGTATCACCGCACCACTGAATGCAGCGGTAAGAGCGGCCAGAACGATTGCCGAGGGAGACTTAAGTAAACCCATCCATCCGACCGGAAATGATGAAACCACCCGTCTGCTCGAATCCCTGGCAACCATGCAGGACAACCTGATCAAAACCCTGGGTCGAATTTCCGGTTCATCGAACCAGCTGACCAGCGCCACAGCCCAGTTGAGCTCCGTCGCAGAGGCATCAGGCCAGGATATTTACCAACAACACGCAGAAATCGAACAGGCAGCCACGGCGGTCAATGAAATGACCGCCGCTATTGAAGAGGTAGCCCGTAATGCGCTGTCCACTTCAGAGCTGTCGGTGGCGTCCCGGGACATAGCCCTTCGCGGCCAACAACGGATGGTGGAAACCCTTGGTGCGATCGAAACGCTTACCCGGGATGTACAAACCAGTTCAAGACAAGTGAAAGACCTGGCAGACCAGGCACAAGGCATTGGCAAGGTGCTGGACGTGATTCGCACAATCGCCGAACAAACCAATCTGTTAGCACTTAACGCTGCCATTGAAGCTGCGCGGGCGGGCGATGCGGGTCGAGGCTTTGCCGTGGTCGCCGACGAGGTCCGCGCACTCGCTCACCGCACTGCTCAGTCCACGCGAGAAATTGAAGACATGATCAAGCGGATCCAGAGCGGAACGGATACTGCCGTGTCGACAATGCTCAGTAGCAGTGAAAACACCCGCCTGACGCTCTCTCTGGCCCAGTCTACCCAAAGTGCCTTGGCAGAAATCGTGGCCGCCAACGATGACATCAACCAACGAAACTTGATGATCACCACAGCAACCGAGGAACAAGCCCATGTGGCGCGGTCGGTCGACCAGAATCTGCTCAATATACGAGAACTGTCTGTGCAATCAGCCTCCGGCTCACAACAGACTACCAGCGCGTCTCAATCCCTTGGTTCACTGGCCCTCGAACTGAATTCCATGGTTCAACACTTCAAGATGTAACGGATGGGCTCATGCAATTTTTTGCATAATTCCACGTTAAAAAGTAGTCATACGTGACAAAACCTGATCGAATCGAGGTACGCCCCATTTGATCTCACAGGCCTGGCCTCGCCGGTTTGTGTTTGTTGCCAACCCATTCGCAAGTGATCACAGATATGGCCTCAAGCGCCCTCGTACAACGAATTGCTGCTGAGATCCGGCAGAAAATCCAGACCGGTGAACTGTTGCTGGGCGCTCACCTAAGCGCACAAAAAGTTGCCGACGAATTCAACGTTTCTCGCTCTCCGGCGCGAGAAGCGCTGGTCTTGCTTTCGGAGCAAAACGTTCTTGAGCAGCTGCCCAATCGCGGATTCTTTGTGCTGGAGTCTGTGCAGGCCCCGACTCAGATCCACGACGAAGTACTTCCTCTTGAAGAGCCGGACGAATACTACCGACTCTCAGAAGACTGGCTGAACAACGCAATCCCCAGCGAAGTGACGGAGCAGTTCCTGCGCACTCGCTATGACCTCACCAAAGCCCAGGTCATCGACATCCTCAATCGCGCGGCCAAAGTCGGATGGGCTGAGCCGAAACCAGGTTATGGCTGGCGTTTTCTGGATGTGGCGAAGACACCGGAAACCCTCGAACAAATCTACAAGGTGCGTTCGCTGATCGAGCCAGCGGCACTGCTTGAGCCGACTTACCTGCACGATCTGGCCAAGCTCCGACGCTTGAAAAAAGAGCAGCAGGACATGCTCGACGGCGGCATCGATAGCTTGCCGGCAGATGTCCTCCTCAAGAATGGAATTCGCTTCCACGAGGAGTTCATCAAGCTCTCCGGAAACCCGCTGTATCACATGATCCTGGTGCAGATGAACAACATGCGGCGGTTGATCGAATACCGCTCGATGATCGACCGCAAGCGCCTCTACAAGCAATGCGCCGAACACATTCGGATGATCGAGTTAGTGGAGCAAGGCCTTAACCTGGAAGCCGCGCATTTGATGAAGCAGCACCTGAGCGGCTCCTTTGCTCATAAATCCCCGATCTTGAAACTGCGATCGGAGTCCACTGAAGCATCACCTTTTGGGAGAGAACACGTTGAACACCGAAGCACAACTACGTGAAGAAATTTGCGTCGTCGGAAAAAGCCTCTATGAGCGCGGCTATACCGTCGGCAGTGCGGGGAACATTAGTGCGCGCCTGGAGGACGGTTGGTTGATCACCCCCACTGATGCCTGCCTGGGAAGGCTGCGGCCAGAAGAAATAGCCAAAGTCAGCAAGGACGGCACTTGGGTCTCCGGCAGTAAGCCTTCAAAAACCCTAGAGCTGCACCGCCAGGTGTATGACCGCAACCCCGACGTGAACGGCGTCGTTCATACGCATTCGACCTCACTCGTAGCACTGACGCTTGCCGGTGTCTGGGATAAAGACGATATCCTTCCGCCGCTGACCCCTTATCAAGTCATGAAGGTTGGCCACATCCCGTTGGTCGCTTACCAGCGTCCAGGCTCACCCGATGTAGCCGCACAGGTTGCGCGATTAGCTAACACCGTGCGGGGTGTCATGCTTGAGCGACTAGGCCCGGTGGTTTGGGAAAGTTCGGTCTCGAAAGCAAGCTTCGCCCTGGAAGAGCTCGAGGAAACGGCGAAGCTGTGGATCATGAGCAATCCCAAGCCCGCACCGCTAGGTGAAGAGGCGATTGAAGACCTGCGACGAGTCTTCGCCGTCAAGTGGTAATCTCCCACCTGTCAACGCGGCCTTCAAACACTGACCACAGCAGTGTTTCAAGACCGCTATAGGTTTAAAACCGTGGCTTGCGCAACGACCTTGCGCACGACATACGGCAGAATCCCGCCCGCCTTCAAGTACAGAATTTCCTGCTGGGAATCCAGTTGCAGGACCAACGACGCTGAAGTCTGCCCTCCGTCAGCGCGATTGATCGTCAGGGTCACCGGATTCGCACCCACCCGCAACGCGTCCAGCCCGCCGAATTCCAGTGATTCATTGCCCCTCAGTTGCAAACTCGTGACATTGGCAGTCTCTGCAAACGTGATGGGCAAGATACCCATACCAATGAGGTTGCTGCGATGGATGCGCTCAAAACTCTGCGCGATGACAGCTTTGACACCCAGCGTGGCTTGCGCCTTGGCGGCCCAGTCACGACTGGAACCCGCCCCGTAGTTGAACCCGGCAAAGATCACCAGAGGAACATCCCTGGCGACATAGCTTAGCGCCGCATCGTATACCCGTTGTACAGAACCGTCGTAGGCCAGGGCAAATCCCCCCTCCCCGGGTTGCCGCTCCAGTAGCTGATTCTTCACCGCCCGATTGACGAACGCGCCGCGCATCATCACTTCGTGATTGCTGCGGCGAGTCGAGTATTGATTGAGGTCCTCGGGATTTTCCCCGCGCTCAATCAACCACCGCCCGGCCTGGCTTTCGAGAGGAATCGCACTGGCAGGCGAGATGTGGTCGGTGGTGACGTTGTCACCCAGTACCATCAACACCCGCGCACCTTGAATCGACAGCTCGGCGCTATCCTGGGGTTTGACGTTTTGCAGATAAACAGGTCGGCGCAAATAAGTCGAATTCGGAGCCCAAGGGAACTGCACACTGCCACTGGCCGACAGCGCCTGCCAGTGGTGAGTGCCGTCCCACAGCATCGCGTTGCGCTTGCGGAACAGCTCAGGGCGGACGGTCTGGCTGACCAGTGCCTGAATCTGCTCTTCAGTCGGCATCAGCTCATGCAGATAAACGTCATTCCCCGCCGCATCTTGTCCTAACGGTTCGTTCTGGATATCCATATTGATCGTGCCGGCCAAGGCGTAGGCAACGACCAGCGCCGGCGAAGCCAGGTAACCGACCTGCACGCGCGGATTGACCCGTCCCTCGAAGTTACGATTACCGGACAACACCACCACCGTCTTGAGCCCCTGGTCCGAAAAGCGCTCCATGTGCTCTTCGAGGCTGCCCGAGTTACCGATGCAGGTCATGCAGCCGAACCCGGCCAAGTCAAAACCCAAGGCCGAGAAGTCACCCAGCAAGCCCGCTTTCTCTAGGTAATCGGCCACCACCCGCGAGCCTGGCGATAGCGAAGTCTTGACCCACGGCTTGCTGCGTAAACCACGCCGCTGGGCGTTACGAGCCAGCAATCCAGCCTGGATCATCTGGCTTGGATTGGCGGTGTTGGTACAACTGGTGATCGCGGCCAGAGAGATGGCGCCATGCATCAATGCCTGACCGAACGAAGGCTCGAAGTACTCGGCGTCATGGTCCGAGGAGCGGGCAATGACGCCCTCCCGCTCACCCAGGATCTCTTGCCGGAAAGATGGCGCAGCATCCGACAGTTTGCGCCACTGATGGGGCTGATGCGGCCCGGCGACACTGGGCTCGATGACTCCAAGATCCAGTTCGATCAGATCATCGAAGTGCGGCTCTGGCAGTGAGTCCTGGCGCCATAGACCTTGCGCCTCAAGGTAGAATTGAATGCGCGCGATGGTCTCCTCGCTGCGCCCCGTCAGGTGCATGTACTCCATCGTGCTGTCGTCGAACGGGAAGAACACGACCGTGGCACCGTACTCAGGGGCCATGTTCGACAATGTGCCTCGTGCCGCCCAGCCGAGTTTCGACAGGCCGGGGCCGCAGAATTCGACGAATTTGCCCACCACGCCTTTGGCACGAAGTATCTGGGTGATGCGCAATGCCAAGTCGGTGGCGGTCACCCCGGGTCGCAGTTCATTGCTCAAGCGGATGCCAACGGTTTCAGGAAAGCTGATCGGCACCGGCTCGCCCAGCATGGCTGCCTGCCCCTCCAGCCCCCCCACGCCCCAGCCCAGCACACCAATGGCGTTGATCATGGGTGTGTGGCTATCGGTTGCCACGATGTCGTCAGGATGTAGCAGCGGCTGGCCATCGGCGGTCCGGCCTTCCCAGACCACGGTGGCCAGTGACTCCATGTTGACCTGGTGGATGATCCCGGTGCCAGGTGGCACGACCTTGAAATTCGTCAGGCTCTTTTGTGCCCACTTGATGAATTCGTAACGCTCGGTGTTTCGCCGATAATCGATGTCCAGGTTCTTCTCGACGGCATCTGGCTCGGCATAGCGCTCGACAATCACGGAGTGATCAATGACCAACACCGCCGGAATCATAGGATTCATGGTCTGGGGCGCGCCACCCATTTCAGCCACCATATCCCGCATGCCGGCGAAATCGGCCAGCGCCGGCAGACAGGTAGTGTCGTGGAACATCAACCTGTTGGGATAGAACGGCACTTCGCAGGCGGGTGCGCCGTCCCGTATGCAGGCGATCAATCCATCCAGCGCCGCCGGCGAGCAACGAGCCACATTCTCCAACAGGATACGAATCGAATAGGGCAAGCTAGAGAGTTCGTCTCGGCTCAGTATTTTGTGCAGATCCACGTAGGCGTAACGAATGTCACCCACTTGAAGATGGTTTAAATGACGTGCATCGGCGGCTGAAATCATGGATGTCATTCACTGGTTGAGAGCATGAACAAACGACTCTAAGGGGTCGTTCAATTGGCCCCAGCCTAACCAATGACCGGCCTGAGTAAAATTGAGCGTTGGGCAAGCCTGCGTTCGTCAACGGAGAACGCTGACTTGATGAGCCTGAAATTGTCAGATGCGACGCACTTCCCTACTCTCAGAGCCGATGACATCTTCCCTGGAGACCCTTGTATGTCCACCCCTAGCGCAGAAGCCCTGAATGATCTCGCACCGACTGGCGTGCTCAGAGCCGCCATCAACTTTGGCAACCCGGTGCTTGCACAGCGCAATGCCGAAACAGGACAGCCTCAAGGGGTTTCCGTGAACCTGGCCGTGGAGCTGGGCAGGCAACTGGGCGTCCCGGTTGAGCTCGTCACGTATGACGCCGCCGGCAAGGTGTTTGAGGCCTTGGCGCAGCAGCAATGGAACGTTGCGTTCCTGGCCATCGAGCCCGTGCGCGAAGCCCAGGTCGCCTTCAGTGAACCGTACGTGATCATCGAAGGCACCTACCTGGTCAAGAACGACTCTGCGTTCCTGAAGATGGAGGATCTCGATCAACCGGGTGTGCGGATCGCCGTCGGCCAGGGTGCGGCTTACGATTTATACCTGAGCCGAACCCAGCAACATGCATCGCTCGTCCGTGCGCCGACCTCCGCAGGCGCGGTAGACCTGTTTCTGGACGAAGGTCTGGACGCGGCGGCGGGTGTACGTCAGCCACTGCTCAAAGTTGCCGAAGCCAACAGCGAGTTGCGCGTGCTTGAGGGATACTTCACCTCGATTCGCCAAGCGATGGGCGTTCCCGTGCAATGCATCGCAGGTGCAGCCTACGTCAGGGCGTTTCTGGAGGAACAGAAAGCCAACGGCTTCGTCCGCAAGGCTCTCGACGACAGCGGTCAGAGCGACGTCACGGTTGCCCCCTTGCAAGGCCATTGACACTTCGCCCATGGTCGGTTGAAACGCAATTGCCCACTCAACGACGAAGGTGTTTCAACCACGCTTTATGCACTGGCTCAGCACACAGCATCACCACCACCAAACGCATGATCTGCATTGCCGTGACAATGCCGACTCCCAAGTTCAGAGCTTCGGCAGTCAGGTACATCTCCGTACTGCTGCCGGGCATCATGCCCAATGCCAGCGTCATCACCGGAAAGCCCAGCCAGTACCCGATACCAAGCGCCAGGACCAGGGTGCAGCCGATCATCGCCAGGGTGAACAGCGATACCTTGAGCAGGAAGGTTGGTGAAGCTCGGAAGAATTGACGATCAAAATACCCACCGAGGGCGCATCCGATCATTAGCTGGCCGTAATGACTGAGCTGCACGGGCAGCGCTGTTTGTAAATTGAAGCTGGCAGTGAACAAGGCACACAGCGCCATCGGACCAAACATCCAAGGGTTCGGTAATTTGCAGCGCTTCCAGATCATCGCGGTCAGCGCTCCGCCTATCAACAGCGGGAGGAGCCAATACCAATCACTCGGCAAACGAGCATGAACCGCCGTCGGAGAGATTCGCGCGGTAAAAAACATCGCGGGCGGCACACAGAGCACAATCAACACCAGACGCACACTATGAGCCGCGGCGATCTGGCTGACGTTGGCCTTGTGCCTGATCCCTAATTGAATCATTTCTGAAAAGTTAGCCGGCATGAACGCAAAAAAAGCGGTCGTCAGGTCCATGCCCCGATGCCGCATGAATTCTATGCCGAGCAGTGCGAGACACAGGGTCAGAAACGCCGCAAACAACATCATCGCGAAATGCCCCACGATCTGCTCAAGCACCACAGGCGTGAAGTGCAACCCAATGGATGTCGCGATCATCCACTGGCCAGTCAGACGCCCATAAGGAATCTCCCCCACGCGCCAGCCCAGGCAACGCACCAGGATCACCGCCAACATCGATCCAATGATCCAAGGGAGCGGCCAATTGAGAGAGCTGGCAATCAGAGCCCCAGCAATACCAACGACGGGCGTAGCCCACCACAATCGCATGGAAGTGAAAACCGTCTTCATGCCTTCTGGCTACCAAAAACCATACACACTGGGCTGCCTGTCTCAATGACCTCACCTGTGGAGGTCAGGGCACCTGTCGTTGGATCAACCCTGAAAACCACGATCGTATCGCTGTCCTCATTGGCGACGTACATGAATTGCCCGTCGGGTGACAATGCAAAAAACCGTGGCGTCCGGCCTTCCGTCGGCGTCGCCGACTTGAATGTCAGCCAACCCGACTGCGGGTCGATGCTGAAGAGAGCAATCGTGTCACTGCCTCTGTTCGAGGCATACAGGAAGCGCCCAGCCCCATCCACCTCGATCTCAGCGGCCGTGCTGTCGCCAGTAAAGGAATCAGGCAACGCCGAGATCACCTGTTGTGGCTTGAGCTCCCCGGTTTGGCTGTCGAAACGATAGGTACCGACAGTCGAATCCAGCTCATTGACCGAGTAGACAACCGGCAGCCCTGGATGGAATGCGACGTGACGCGGACCCGCGCCTTTACGCGTGGCGATAAACGGGTAGGCTGCCGGCAGCAACTTACCCAATGGAGAGTCGAATCGATAAGTGAAAATCCGATCCAGCCCCTTGTCCGGAACGAGCACAAATCTTCCGCTGGGATCAAATGGGTTGAAATGTGGTTTCGGATTTTTTTGCTCCACTCGATGGGGTCCGATCGGCCCGTCAGTCGACACCTGATCACAGAGTTCACCCAACTCACCCGAAGCGAGGATCGGTAGAACAACGACCGAACCACTGTAGTGATTGCTCACTACGAGAAAACCGCCGTCCGGCGAAATTGCCAGATGAGCAGGATTGTGACCGTGGGTATTTTGGCTATTGAGATAACTCAGTGTGCCGTCGGAGTGAATCCCGAATGCGCTGGCCTGATCTGTATCGCCATGGACGCAATACAGAAAGTCCTGTTGTTTGCTGATGGCCAGGAACGAGGGGTTAATCAACCCATCAACCAGCTGCACATGGCTCAGGCAGCCTGTGTGAGCATCCACGCTGTAAACGTTGATACCATCACCGCGAGCATTTCTTTCACGAGTGGTACGGCAGCCTACGTAAATAAACATGAACTCACCTCGCAAGGCGAACAGGCGCGTTAACCGCGCCTGTTACGCGGTCAAGTGCGCGACGAACGCACGGGCAGTAGGGGGAAGACCTTCAAATCGTCGAGCGACGACTTGCAACTGACGCTTGGCCCAGGGCTCGGCTAGCATGACAGCCTGCAAATGAAAGGGACGCAGGTAAGGACGCAACACATCACGGGGCAAGATACAGATGCCCAGATTGGTTGAAACCATCCTGCACATGCATTCAAAACTGGAAACACGAACTCGCTGCCTGACCGTTTTGCCTAATAATTCGGCCTGTTCAGTCAGCAGCCGGTGTACCGAGCTTTCTACGTGAGGACCGATGAACTCATAGTGCAACGTCTGCTCGAAACTGGCCTGCGCCTGCCCCGCCAGTAGATGGTGCTCAGGAACCGCGACCACCAATTCATCCGTACGATAGGCCAGTGTTTCCAACCCAAGGGAGGGCGTTTGTTCGGCGATGATGCCAACATCCGCCCGCCCATCCGAGACAGCTCGCACAATCGCAGCGCCAACGCGCTCCTCAATGTCAAACTTGATATCGGGATAGGTTTCGAGGAACGAGCCGATGTCCAGGCTCAACTGTTGCGCCAACGCGGATGTAATCGCGTGCAAGCGAACATGGCCTTTGATGCCAGCGCCGTATTCACTCAGCTCCTGATCCATCTTCTGCAACGTTTCATTGACCTGCAGCGCGTAATGACGAAGCGACTGCCCTGCGGGAGTCAGCTCCATGCCACGAGGGTAACGAACGAACAGAGGCGAACCGACCTTCTCTTCAAGCTCGCTGATCCGCTTACTCACCGCGGACGTCGCCAAATGGCAGAGTTGCGACGCCTTTGTCAGGTTCCGCTGCTCCGCCACCGCCATGAAGATCTCCAGGCTGAGCAGATCATGGCGCATGGACCACTGCCTTCTCGAATTCATTGATCAACTTGAATGTCCCCAACGTTTCTTGTTTTGGTCTTGCAACACTCCGGGCAACGGGCGGCATGACTGGCATGCCGCCCGCACCGATCAGCCCAGGATGACCTTGGCAACCGCTTCGCCAAAGGCCTTGGTGCCAAACGAACCACCCAGGTCCGGTGTACGCTGCTCAGGGTTCTTCAGCACGGCATCGACGGCCTTGTCCATTTCCAGACCGGCATCGATCAAGGCCGGTTTATCATGGTGCTCGCCCATCCATTGCAGCAGCATGCCCACCGAAAGAATCATCGACACCGGGTTGGCCTTGTCCTGGCCAGCAATATCAGGCGCAGAACCGTGCTGGGCCTGCGCGCAGCAATGAATGTCGCTGGCCATCATCGAACCAGCGAGCCCCAGGCTGCCGGACAACTCACTCGCCAGGTCGCTGATGATGTCGCCGTAGAAGTTCGTCGCGACCAGCACGTCAAAGCGCTCGGGGTTACGCACCAGGTGAGCTGTCGAGGCATCGACCAGCAGGTCGTCCAGCGCGACTTCAGGGAAGTCCTTGGCCACGTTGCGCACGCATTCCAGAAACAGGCCATCGGTCATGTGGAAACTGTTGGCCTTGTGAATGGCGGTGACCTTTTTGCCACGTTTCATGGCCAGCTCAAAGGCGCGACGAGCGATGCGCTCACTGCAATGGCGGGTGATCTTGCGGGTCGACAGTGCCATGTCAGGCGTGGGCATTACTTCACCCCAACCGCGGCTCATGTTGCGGTCCGGGTAAAAGCCTTCCGTCGCTTCGCGCATGATGACCAGGTCCATCGTCTTACCGTCCTTCATGTTCGACGTCAGGAACGGACGGGTACGCGCAGGACGCACGTTGGCATACAGGTCCAGGCCAATGCGGAAGCCGGCGGAGACGTTACGGCCGCCCTTCTCCGGCACCGGATAATCGGCGTGGGACTGTGTGCCCAGGATGATGCCGCCGTAGCCCTTGGCCTTTTCCAGCACCTCTTCACGCAAGGTGGTGCCGTACTTTTCAAGGCTAGTGAAACCGACGTCGTCGTAATCGAATTCCAGGCCCAAATCGAATTTTCTGTTGGCGGCTCGCAGGACCGACATCGACGACTCCACGATTTCCGGACCAATACCATCACCAGGAAGAACCAAAATACGCATCGCACACCCCTTGCTTGTTGTTTGTCTGATTTCTTGGAGCGGCGCACCGGTACCGCCCTCACTTTATGTACATCATAAATACAAAATACAATACCAGCGGAGCGAAAGTCCTTAATGATCGCTTCCTGTTCGCCTAGATTTTTGCGTCGCGGTGCTGTTTTCAACCTCAAAGAATTGCATTTTATTGCATAAATATACAATTATTGCAATTTCTTTTGCACCCTTTCCGGCCAAAAAATCACCACCTCTCTCAGCTTGCCAAAAAACGAATTGTATTTTGTTGCGATAAGGATCAATTTAAGCACGCTCACACGACGTTCGTCGCACGAGGAAAACCTCCCTTCGTGTAGATCGACAACAACAATTAGGGGCCTTCGGCTCCAAACGTCAGGAGTTCCTCCATGAAAACAGCATTGCTACGCCCGCTAAAGCCCCTCTACATCCAAGTCTTGCTCGGCGTCATCCTCGGCACCCTTTTCGCGCTCTTTGATGCCAAAGCAGCCGTGGAAATGAAAGTGCTGGGCGATGTCTTCATTAAATTGATCAAGATGGTCGTAGCGCCTGTCGTATTCGCTACGGTGGTGGTAGGTATCGCCAGAATGGGTGACATCCGCTCGGTAGGCCGGGTGGGCGCCAAGGCATTGCTATATTTCGAAATCGTAACCACCGCAGCACTCGTTATCGGCCTGGTCGTCGCACACCTGATGCAACCGGGTGCAGGCATGAACATCGACCCCAAGAGTCTGGACATGTCAGCGGTGGCCGGCTATGCAAAGATTGCCGGTGAGCAGTCACTGCGAGAGTTTTTCCTGCACATCATTCCTGACTCGGTGATGGGTGCTTTCGTGAATGGAGATATCCTGCCAGTTGTGTTCCTCGCCGTACTCTTTGGCGTGGCATTGGCACAAGGTGGAAAACGAGTGGCCACTTTTGTGGATGTCATCGACCAAGGGCTAATTACGCTATTTTCCATCATCGGCTACCTCATGAAATTCGCGCCCATCGGCGCTTTCGGCGCCATTGCATTCACTGTCGGCAAATACGGAGTCGGGAGCCTGGCGACGCTCGGTTACCTGATGATGGCGTTCTACACCACCTGCATCCTGTTCATTTTTGGGATTCTGGGCCTCATTTTGAAAGTGTGCGGCGTGAACATCTTCGTCTTTTTAAGCTACCTGAAGACTGAGCTTTTGATCACTCTGGGAACCGCCAGCGCGGAGCCGGCACTGCCGGGACTGCTGCAAAAACTGGAGAAGCTGGGCTGCCAGAAAAGCGTGGTAGGCCTTGTCGTACCGACTGGGTATGCCTTCAATCTGGATGGTGTCTGTATTTACCTGACCATGTCCGTGATCTTTATTGCGCAGGCAACCAACACTCCGCTTACGCTCTCCCAGGAGCTGACGGTACTGGCAATCGGTCTATTCACATCCAAAGGCATGAGCGGCGTACCCGGCGGTGGATTTGTCGCCTTGGCAGCCACCCTGGCGAGTGTCCATGTACTGCCGCTCAGCGCCATTGCGTTGCTGGTAGGCATCGACCGATTCATGGGCGAAGCGCGAGCCGTCACATCGATCATTGGCAACGCCGTGGCCGGGATCGTGATCTCGAAATGGGAAGGTGCATTGGACACGGACCGTATGAACCAGGTCCTGCGTGGCGAATATGTCGAGCCAGATCCGGAGGTCGAAACGCAGCCATATCCTCTTCAGGTCGCTCAAAGCCACACTAAAGCTGAAGGGATTACCACGCACTCCTGAACCTTCATCGGACCAGCAAAAAGGGCGTCAAGCGCCCTTTTTTGCCTCCGATCAAAAACCATAGAGTTTGGCCGGGTTATCAACGAGAATTTTTTCAATCATGGCGTCGCTCTGTGCCCACACCTGCAACAAATCAAACATCGACGCGTCATCGGGCATCGGTTTTTTCTTCGACTGCAGGCTCGGATGAGGCCAATCGGTGCCCCAGACCACGCGTTCCGGCGCTAATGCAATCATTTCCCTGGCCAAGCTTTTGACATCATCGTAATCAGGGCCGCCCAATACCGAATCCTGATAAGCGCCTGAGACCTTTACCCAGGCCCGATCCCGATCAACCAATCGAGCAATCATTTTGAACACAGGATGATCGTTCCAGTCCGGCAACGGGATTCGACCGAAATGATCAAATGCGATTTGAACAGGCAAGCGAGACAACAACGCCTCCAACTGGATCAATTCGTCTGGCCGCGTGTGGACCTCAATATGCCACCCCAGGTCTGCAATCCGTTTTGCCAGAGGCTCAATCATCTCGACAGTGGTGGCGCTTCCCGTTCCAAGGTTGAACCGAATCGCTCGAACACCGAGCTCATGCAGGCGACGCAACTCACTGACCTCGACCTTGTCATCCACAACCGCGACGCCTCGTGACTGCCGGCCAAGCTTGGCTAACGCGGCCAGCATGCAACGGTTGTCGGTAGCGTAGGACGATGGCTGAATCACAACGCTCCTGGTCAACCCCAGTCGAGCTTGAATACGTCGGTAGTCTTCCACGCTTGCGCTGGGAAGATTTCGATCATCGTAGTAAGGGAACGCCCGATCATAGATGTGATGGTGGGAATCACAGGACAGCGGGGGGACACGCAAGCGTGGCGACTGAGTGCCGCTGCTGAAAGGATAGGCTTCATCGGCAAAGCCGTAAGGCATATGGGCCGCCGCGAATCCCAACCCGCCCAGCCTGCCGAGATTTTTTATGAATTGACGACGATTGGATGGTTTGAGCACTTCTTTATCCTTATTTTTATTATCTTGGGTGAAGGCGTACTTCCAATATCGAAAAAGGACGCGTAAGCGCCAGTCGTCAGCGCCCTCCTCCAACCCAAGCTCAAAAATGTGCTTGCCAGGAGGACGCTCTGAGCGGGCCAATTACGGCGCGCAGGCCAATGCTTTCTCGAAAAAATCTACCGTACCGAAGTTTCCGGATTTCAGCGCCAACGCAATCGGGTCATCCCGCAAGCCGAGCGTCCACGGCACACCCGGGTCAATCGTTGCGCCGATCCTCAACGCCTTGACCTGAAGCGCCTTGACCACCGCACCGGAAGTTTCGCCACCGGCCACCACCAGTTTGCGCACGCCCATTTCGTACAGGCCAACCGCAACAGCGGACAAGGCATCTTCCACGAGCTGACCAGCAGCTTCGACACCGAGCTTCTGTTGAGCAAGCTTGACCTTCTCTGGCTGTGCACTCCCGTAAATCAGGACGGGGCCTTTTTGAATCAGCGCCTTGGCCCACCCAAGCGCTTCTGCGACTTGATCGTGACCGTTGGCCAAAAGCAGCGGATCAAGTGAAAAGCTCGGATGCGTTTTTTGCCAGTGTTCGACCTGGCTGTTGGTCGCCACTGAACAACTGCCGGAAACAACCGCGCCCAGCCCCTGGATGGCGGGCAGCACCGAGGCGGCGGCGCAGTCGCCGAGCAAACCTGCACGACGAAAATTATCGGGCAGCCCCAGCGCCACGCCGGAGCCACCGGTAACCAGTTTATGGTCCGCAACGGCCTTACCGATCGCATACAGATCCTCATCATCGATCGCATCGACAATGGCATAGCCCCGCTCTTGGGCCACAAGGTTTTTGAAGGCCGTTGAAATGGCTTGTGCGCCTTTGTTCACGACCGAATGCGCAACGAGCCCTACTGGCTTACGTGTCTGTTGTTGCAGCACTCGCACCAGATTGGAATCGGTCATGGGCGTCAACGGATGATTGCGCATGCCGGACTCGCTCAACAACTGCTCGCCGACGAACAAGTGGCCGTTAAAAATCGTGCGTTTGTTTTCCGGAAATGCAGGACATGCCACTGCGAAGGAAACACCCAAGGCATTCGCGAGGGCGTCAGCGACAGGGCCAATATTGCCCCGGGAGGTCGAATCAAACGTCGAGCAGTACTTGAAAAAAAATTGTTGGCAACCCGCCGCGCGCAACCACTCCAGCGCTTCGAGCGATTGAGCGACAGCCTCTTCGGGACTGACGGTGCGGCTTTTCAGGGCAATCACCACCGCATCAATGTCACCCGGAAAGGGTCCCTCGGGTACTCCGATGACTTGCAGTGTACGCATCCCACCTCTTACCAGCGTACTGGCCAAGTCAGTACCGCCTGTAAAGTCGTCAGCGATGCAGCCGAGTAGTAATTGACTCACTGTTCTCTCCTCGCGCCCCTCCCCTGGTTACCTCAAGGAAGAACAGGCACTCTCTTGTTATTGATCCAGCAACTCTCCGGACAATGGGCGGCATGACTGGCATGCCGCCCGCACCGATCAGCCCAGGATGACCTTGGCAACCGCTTCGCCAAAGGCCTTGGTGCCAAACGAACCACCCAGGTCCGGTGTACGCTGCTCAGGGTTCTTCAGCACGGCATCGACGGCCTTGTCCATTTCCAGACCGGCATCGATCAAGGCCGGTTTATCATGGTGCTCGCCCATCCATTGCAGCAGCATGCCCACCGAAAGAATCATCGACACCGGGTTGGCCTTGTCCTGGCCAGCAATATCAGGCGCAGAACCGTGCTGGGCCTGCGCGCAGCAATGAATGTCGCTGGCCATCATCGAACCAGCGAGCCCCAGGCTGCCGGACAACTCACTCGCCAGGTCGCTGATGATGTCGCCGTAGAAGTTCGTCGCGACCAGCACGTCAAAGCGCTCGGGGTTACGCACCAGGTGAGCTGTCGAGGCATCGACCAGCAGGTCGTCCAGCGCGACTTCAGGGAAGTCCTTGGCCACGTTGCGCACGCATTCCAGAAACAGGCCATCGGTCATGTGGAAACTGTTGGCCTTGTGAATGGCGGTGACCTTTTTGCCACGTTTCATGGCCAGCTCAAAGGCGCGACGAGCGATGCGCTCACTGCAATGGCGGGTGATCTTGCGGGTCGACAGTGCCATGTCAGGCGTGGGCATTACTTCACCCCAACCGCGGCTCATGTTGCGGTCCGGGTAAAAGCCTTCCGTCGCTTCGCGCATGATGACCAGGTCCATCGTCTTACCGTCCTTCATGTTCGACGTCAGGAACGGACGGGTACGCGCAGGACGCACGTTGGCATACAGGTCCAGGCCAATGCGGAAGCCGGCGGAGACGTTACGGCCGCCCTTCTCCGGCACCGGATAATCGGCGTGGGACTGTGTGCCCAGGATGATGCCGCCGTAGCCCTTGGCCTTTTCCAGCACCTCTTCACGCAAGGTGGTGCCGTACTTTTCAAGGCTAGTGAAACCGACGTCGTCGTAATCGAATTCCAGGCCCAAATCGAATTTTCTGTTGGCGGCTCGCAGGACCGACATCGACGACTCCACGATTTCCGGACCAATACCATCACCAGGAAGAACCAAAATACGCATCGCACACCCCTTGCTTGTTGTTTGAACTGATTTATTTGCGGTACACCGGGCACCGCCCTTGTTTATGTATATCGTAAACACAAAGTACAATATCGACAAAGCGAAGTCGGTAGCGATCGCTCTCCAGTCGTCCGACCTTCACGGAGCGGCATCACTTCGACGCCTACATATTGCATTTTATTGCATGAATATACAATTTGTGCAACCGTTACGCTAACGCAGCCATCCTATAAGCGAGCCCGGAGACTCAGCCCATGACAGTCAAAACCTCTGACTTGTGCGACCAATACCCAGACACCGTCCGTGTTCTGACACCGATTTTCACTGATTTTGGCGGCAGGAATGATTTTGAGGGGCGCGCCTTCACCCTCAAATGCTTCGAAGACAACTCCAGGATCAAGGAGATAAGCAGCCTGCCTGGTCACGGCAGGGTATTGGTTGTCGATGGTGGGGGGAGCGATCGCTACGCGCTGTTCGGCGATGTGATCGCAGCAGACCTGGTGAAAAACGGTTGGGTCGGCGTTCTGATCTACGGGTACATCCGGGACAAAGCGGTCCTGCGCACTATGCCTATCGCCATCAAGGCGCTGGGCACCTCGCCGCGTAAGACCATCAAGCGTAATGAGGGGCAGATTGCGGTTACGGTGGAATTCGCCGGACACGCCATCGCTGATGGCGATCAGTTATACGGTGATGATGACGGCGTGGTGTTGCTGAACGAGCCGCGCACTAACTGATAACCGAGACCTCAAGGCTGCGCTGGTGTTCCAGCTCATCCTTGGCCTCTTTGTCAGTTTTTTGCCGGCCGACGACATCGAGGTGATTACGTAGAAAATCCGCAGCCGCTTCTCGCTGTCCACTTTCAATGAGATCCAGAAGATGGATGTGTTCTTTACACTGGTTGATCAACCGAGGCCGATCCACGTTGGCCTTGTAGGCCATGAATCGACGCAGCTGGTTTTGCCGACGGATAGCTTCGAGAAAAAAAGCGTTGCCCGAGCAACGGACCACCAGTTCATGAAGCTGCGCACCGACTTGAAAGAGCTGCGATCGCGAAAGGCTGAAAATATCGCCATCCAACATCTTTTGCTGAATCTCCCGGGCCTTTGCAAACGCGGCTTTGTCCACCTCGTAGCCGGGCTCCAATACGGCCGCAGGCTCGATCGCCATTCGAAAACGGTAGCTCTGGATGTGCGCCTTGGAGTCATGCAGAAAGCTGTTGATCTCCCACCCCTGCCCTGGCTTGCGCTCAATCATCGCCTCATTCGCCAGTCGGTTCAGCACCTTCATGAGCTGCCCTCTCGGCACCTCATACTTGCGCATCAACTCGGCTTCAAAAAACGTCGTGGGGATATCGCCGCGAAGTACGTCGTCGACAACGCGCAAGTAAAAGTCTTCAAACGGGTCGACCTCCAGGGGGAGCTTACGGCTATCGATTCCTCGCGCGTCAGCCGTCAGGAAATAGCCCCGATTCGGTTCTTTGGTCGCAAGCCCCAACTCAGCCAGCAAAGCAAAACCTCGACGTATCGGCGAACGGGAAACCCCCAGTTCCTTGGCGAAAGACTCCTCGCGCAGTGGATCACCGGCGCGCATCGACCTGGCTCTGGCCATATCAATGATCTTGGGAGCCAACTGCTCCGCAAGATCTTTTTTTATCTTGGGCTTCATTTTGGATTGTTCGCCCGCCAATGGTGGTTGAGGAATCGATTCTGCTGAATTCATGGAAACGGCTATCCGAGAAAGATGGCGTCAATTGCGAGGATTACTGGGGTAGAGCGTTGCTCATCTGCGACCAAAAATAACACACCTATTGCACATCAACACGCCGCTGAGATGCCGCCATATCACCGGCCACCCACTTGATCGACCACTACCTGAGGTACGTCATGACCGCGCCACGCATTTATTTGATCCATGCAACACCGGTATCGATTGCTCCCATAACTGAAGCTTTCACACGGCTTTGGCCCGAGGCCAAGCTGGTCAATCTGTTGGAAGACTCGCTTTCCGGCGATCTGGCAGACGCCGGTGAGCTTACCCCGGCGTTGAACGAGCGCTTCTTGAAACTCGCCACCTATGCCGCACAATCGGGGGCTGACGCGATCTTGTTCACCTGCTCGGCATTCGGTGATGCCATAGACCTGTGCAAACGCTCCCTGAGCATTCCCATCCTCAAGCCGAACGAAGCCATGATCGAACAAGCCATTGAGCGCACGCCAAGGATCACCATCGTGGCGACCTTTCAGCCAGCCATCGCTTCAATGACTGAAGAATTCCAACGTTATGCGCAGCACAAAGGCGTGGCGCTGGAACTGACTACCCACGTCTGCCCTGGAGCATTCGATGAACTGCGCAACGGTAACGTTGATCGCCATGATGCGCTGATCGCCGATTCGGCGCGAACGCTGACGAACAGCGAACTGCTGTGTTTCGCCCAATTCTCGATGACCAGCGCAGCACAACAGGCCAGCCAGGCGAGTGACCGTCCCGTACTGACCACGCCTGACAGCGCTGTACTGAAGCTGCGTGGCCTGCTGAACGCTTGAAGCAGTCATCCCGATTTCCGGAGCAAGGCATGATCAAGTTAAACGCACACATTGGCTTCCAGTTCACAGAACTGCCCTTTTTGGAGCGGTTCCGTGCGGCCGCAAAATCAGGCTTTCGAGCGGTCGAGTTCCCCTCGCCCTATGAATACGAAGCGACGCAGATTGCGGAGCTTCTCGATGAATATCAGCTGGAGATGGTGCAATTTTCCGCACCTGCTGGTTCTACCAGGGGGACCACCGGCATTTGTGCCTCGAAGCAGGAGTTCCTGGCAGAGCTTACCCACGCCGTCCAATACGCCAAGATCCTGGACTGCAGAATGCTTCACCTGATGTCCGGTGTGTCACTGGCTGACCTCGGGGTGACTGCCGACAGCAGCCTTTACCGGCGCAACCTGAGGTATGCGGCAGACTTCCTGGCCGACGAAGGTATTGAACCCTTGATTGAAGTCATCAGTTCAAATGAGGTTCCAGGCTACCTCATGAGCCGCTTCGAGTTCGCCGAGCAAATGCTTGAGACGATCCCTAACCTGGGCCTGATCCTGGACACCTATCACACAGAGCTTCTTGGCGAGGACTGCCTGCGAAAACTGAATCAATGGTGGCCGCGGGTGAGTCATATCCAAGTGGCCGACTTCCCGGGTCGCAATGAACCCGGTACCGGTAACATCGACTTTCGCAAATTGCTGTCCCTGCTTGAGGATCACGCTTATCAAGGTTGGGTAGGATGCGAGTATCGCCCTCAAGTCTCCACGGTCGACGGGCTCGATGACCTATGGAAGGTCATGAAACCCACTCCGCCAGAAGATGACCGCTGGTAAGAAATCGTTTCTTTTTACAGAAATTGTACTGCGTTACCTTGCAAAACAATTTGTAGTGAGGTTTATTAGGAACCAGTAGCCCTTGAAGGTTGCACGCAATGCTCCCCACAAAAAACACAACAGGAGTTAACGCATGACCAAGAAAATCGCCTTTGTTACTGCTGGCATGGGCAACCTCGGCACAGCAGTCTGCCAGCGCCTGGCGCGAGACGGATTTACCGTCGTTGCGGGCTGCGGGCCTGATTCCCCACTGAAGGACACCTGGCTGGCCCAACAAAAGGCGCTTGGCTTTACCTTCATTGCCTCGGAAGGAAGTGTTGCTGATTGGGACTCTTGCCGACAGGCTTTTGAACAGATCAAAAAAAATGTCGGGCCCGTGGATGTGCTCGTCAACAACGCCGGTACTGCCCGAAACGTTATGTTCCATGACATGCAGCCCAACGATTGGAGCACCGTCATCGATACCAACCTCAATTCACTATTCAACGTAACCAAACAGGTTATCGATGGCATGGTTGAGAGGGGCTGGGGACGGGTCATCAATATCTCGTCGGTCAACGCCCAGTTGGGTCACGTGGGACAGGTCAACTACTCCACCGCTAAATCCGCAATCCGAGGCTTCACTCGCGCTCTAGCACGAGAAGTCGGACCCTGCGGCGTTACGGTGAATACTGTGTCCCCGGGTTACATTGCGACAGCCAAGCTAAAGTCCATCACGACCGCTGACGTCATGGACCGCATCATCCAGGACATTCCGACACGACGTCTTGGAACACCTGAAGAAATTGCCGCCGTGTGTGCCTGGCTTGCATCCGAAGAGGCTGGATACGCGAACGGTGCCGACTTCTCGCTCAATGGTGGCCTTCACATGAGTTGACACTCGTGTGAGACTCAGCGGCAACCCGCTGGATCAGACCGAAAATGCAGCGGGAACCTTGATGCGCATTAAGCGCAGATCCCATAAAAATAATTGTACTTTACGTCAAGGTGATACAAATGCTCTCAATACTCGGCTACGGCATGATCGTGACCTTTATGGCACTGATCATGACCAAGCGGTTGTCACCGTTGGTAGCGATGACAACCGTCCCGATCGTGTTCGCTCTCCTGGCGGGATTTGGCCCGGATATGGGCGACATGATGATCGAGGGTTTGAAAAAAGTAGCTCCGACAGCAGTCATGGTGATGTTCGCGATCCTCTACTTCGGCGTGATGTTCGATACGGGTCTGTTCGATCCGATCATTCGCAAGTTCATCAAGTTGATCAACGGCGACCCAATGAAGGCCGTCGTGTTTGCAGCACTACTAGCCGGCCTAGTATCACTGGACGGCGACGGTTCAACGACATACATGATCACCGTCACTGCGATGCTGCCGCTATTCAAGCGCCTGCGACTCGAGCCACTGTCGCTCACTTGCGTCGTCATTCTGGCCGCGAGCGTGACCAATCTGTTGCCGTGGGGCGGTCCATTGGCACGTGCCGCAGCCTCCTTGCAAGTCGATACGTCCGAACTGTTTATCCCGCTTATTCCGGTCATGGTGGTAGGTTTCCTGGGCGTCCTTGCACTGGCCTATTTCATCGGTATTCGCGAACGTCAGCGTTTGGGCAAACTGCGCTTGTCGGTAGGTGCCGCCGCCACTGTCTTTGACGATGACAACGATGGGGGTCTGCCCTCCATGTCGGACGAAAATGCCGAACTGCGTCGTCCAAAACTGTTCTGGTTGAACGCCAGCTTGACGATAGGTTTGATGGCTGGCTTGGTAACAGAAGTGCTGCCACTTTCCATCCTGTTCATGGTCGCGTTCTCCATTGCCCTGGTGATCAACTATCCGCACATGAATGATCAGCGTCGCCGGATCTCCGCGCACGCTCCGACCGCTTTGAACCAAATCGCAATCTTCCTGGCAGCCGGTATCCTGGCAGGCATCCTTTCCGGCACCGGCATGGTCAATGCGATGTCGGCGAGCTTCTTGGCAATGCTGCCAGCGACTTGGGGCCCTTACATGGCACCGATTACCGCGTTGGCGAGTATTCCGGGCACGTTCTTTATGTCTAACGATGCTTTCTACTACGGTGTCTTGCCGGTCCTTGCCAAGGCTGCCGAGGTGTATGGCATCACTCACGCGGAAATCGGGCGCGCTTCGCTGGTGGGTCAACCGGTCCATCTACTCAGCCCGCTTGTAGCCTCGACCTACTTACTCTGCGGCCTGGCCGGCGTGGAGTTCAGCGACCATCAGAAATACACCATGAAATGGGCGTTTGCGCTGAGCTTCCTCATTCTGCTCGCTTGCTTGCTGCTGGGATTATTCCCGCTGGCAGCAGGGATCTAACGAACCGACGTAAGCTCCATCAACACTGCGCTACAACGAAAATCCCGGAGACAGGAATGTCCCGGGATTTTTTCAGTGAAGCCATCGCGCTGCATTTGTAAGTAGCTGGCCGATTTAAATGCTCTGGCCTGATGGGCACCCTGCTACCATGATTGGATTGGGTAGCTTGAGAGACTTAGCTCAACTATTAGACCTACCAGGCCAGTTTTTATGGCATAAAAAAACATGCTTCGATACTGACTCACTTATACTCTTTAGTTCGTTGCTTAGACGATAGAGATAGCAGTTAGCCACTCAGAAACCGTCAACGCACAAAGGCACGGCAGCACCGCCGTCCGAGCCAAATGTCTGGCACGCACGTTTTCAGTGCCAAACGGTCAATACATAAGAAAAAACAATCAATGACGCGGGATTGAATCTAGTTTAATTTGATATTGGCAAAGACAAGAACAGCTAAACATATTGCACTCAGCATTTCTTAAACGCTGTCGGAGAAAGCGTATGGCTCAATCGACATCGACTTTTTTCAATGGAAGAAATAACGCCGATAGCGAATTATTCAGAGATGGCGATAATGTAATCTGGTCACTTTCTAACCCAGCCCGATACCAACCAGCTTGCGCAATAGATTATCTCCTTCGCTCGGTACATCTCTCCGGGGCTTTGCCTGGCTATGCCGATTTATCATCTCCATTCGGTGTTGATATCTCTTATGGCGCTGATACGTTCGTCATCTACGAGGCTTACCACGGTAGCTGTGAAGTTTCTTTCGAAGCAGGCAGAACCCCATTGGCCTTCTCTCAGGGAGATGTTCTTATCGTACCTCGTCGAATGCGCCATCAATTCACCAATCCATCGAACACACCGTGCATTGATGTTCTTGACTTGCTCAGAGAACAGGTTGAGCCTCACGTGACTGACGCTGAGGGCCGGCCGTCTTTGATGCGTCTGCTGAAGCAACGGATTTCTCACGGTGGAGGTGGCGAATTATTTAGGCTGCGTATGATCGTCATGTTCATAGATAAACAACTGCCTGCTCTCCTCATAAACTGCCTCCCTGGCCCTGTACTTCTTAGTAAGTTCGCCAACCAACATCGGGCTTTTTTTAATGCTATTTTCGATGAGCTCGATATGCAGCGAAGCGACCATCTCATAGCACAGCCCATTACCATCCGCCTCACCGAAGCGCTGCTGACCATTGTTCTCAAGGAGGTAACCTCGCAAAAACAAAGTGGTTCGATCTACAAAGGTTTAGTTGATCCCGCCATTGCACGAGTAACAGCGGCAATTCTAAAAAACCCCAAACAGAAATGGAAATTAGAGGAACTGCAAGAAATTGCACATCTAAGTAAATCTGCGTTGAACACCCGATTTTCAGCATTCATGGGTATGACACCACGGCAGTTTGTCACTCATATCCGGTTATCACGCGCCAGCGAATTATTGACGAACACTTCGCTTAGCATCGCCAAAATTGCAAAGTGCTCGAACTACGGATCCGAAGCTGCTTTTAATCGTGCATTTAGTAAGTGGTGCGGAATGACGCCTGGGGCTGTAAGAATAAACTCTTGAATGCATTTATTGAGCACTTATAGTCGTCGGCCTTACGACTAATGAGAGCAATCAAACCAAGCCCCTTTATCAGGCGCTGAAAGGAGGTCATCTTACTAACCAGTTCACCCAATGATCCTGATCGGCAACAACTAGGACTCTCAGCTATGTGGCATCGAGCCATTCAATTTTCAATTGGCCTTTTAAACAATTGAGATTAACGTACGAAAACTCTCTTACATATCATTTTTTCAACCAATTTCTGAAAGTGGCTAAAATGGAGTAAGTGTCCCTCGACAAGATGTATATTTAGTTTCCAACCCTAGCCGCCAATAGGACAGATGGCGACCGCCAGACCAGTAGAGAAAAGGAGCGTTCTCATGTACATACCTGCCAGCTATAACAAACACTCCAAAGTTTTCTATAGACCCGTTGAGGCCGCATTACGCTGGTGTAACTTGGTGGCTCACGAAACCATTATTTTAAAAGAATCACTCACCTGGCCAAGCACCCTACATTCCACATTTCCTCAGTGGCCATGCCTTCATAAAAACCTAGATTTGATTTATGACGCCATCGACAATGGTGAGCTTGCCTATGGCTGGCTAGGCGTTACCGTTTCGCCCGGCACAAAAATAGACCCCGCCCTAGTCACAATCAGACATAACGATCTGAAATTATGGATGTCCATTTATCATCCAGACCATCGCCCCTCATTTTTGTTCTTTAATATACCCAGCAATAGCGAAGCCATTAGCATTGAGAGTTACCTAGCACTTCAAGCCGATCGTGATGCGTCGCGATTGAAACTGGAAGCCATAGAACAAACATATCAGTCATTGCTTAAGGACTTACAATCCGTAGGTTTAGAGAAGGAAAAACTTAGCCAGCTGTTGAATTCAAAAAAACAGGTTAGCGACAGAACAGAAATTGTGTACCTACATATAATTGGCGCGCTACTTAACCTGCTACTAGGTCGCACTCCTGCTGGGAAACCCCATTCGGTTTTCCAATCCCAAGCAGCCATCGTTGATAACCTGACCGCCTATCATTCCAACTGCATCGGAATCACGAAGAGAACCCTTGATGAAAAATTTGCGGCTGCAAAACGTAGCCTCTCTCAAAATTAGAGGATTGCGCCGCAGTCTCCCTCATTGCAGTGCAATGACGCGCGGTTATTTCTGGGATTGAATTGAAGCCACTTCCCAATATGAGCCAATAAACGCCAGGAGTGACCACAGCATGTCCAACCAATCCTTACCTATCGCAGAAGAAGCTCAATCACAGGTCGAACGTCACATCATGCGCCGTGACGAGGTTGAGCGAAAAACCGGCTTCAAACGTGCACACATCTACAGCCTCATGAAGGAAGGACAATTTCCTAAAGCGAAACGTATCGGCATGCGCGCCATTGGCTGGGACTCTCTGGAAGTCGAGCGCTGGATCACCGAGCGCTTGGCGCAGCAGGCCTGATGTCATGCGTGTTGTATCGATCATTTCCACCAAGGGTGGCGTGGGTAAGACCACGGTGGCTGCAAATCTAGGCGGTCTTCTAGCGGATGCTGGTTTGCGCGTCCTGCTGCTCGATCTAGATGGCCAACCTACCCTCTCGAGCTATTACGCCTTGAGCCACCAAGCTGATAACGGGGTATTTGAGTTCATCGCACTCAACTTGAGAACGCCCGAACAGTTTGTTTCCAGAACAATAATCACAGGCCTTGATCTGATCATTTCCAACGATGACCAAGGCCGACTGAATACCTTATTGCTACATGCCCCTGATGGGCGGCTGCGACTTCGTAATCTCCTCGATGCCTTTCGCCCTATTTACGACCTGATGTTGATCGATACTCAGGGCGCACGTAGCGTACAGCTGGAGATGGCCATCCTGGCCTCCGATTTAACACTGTCGCCCATCACACCGGAAATGCTCGCTGCCCGCGAACTGCACCGCGGCACATTGAAGCTGCTCAGCGAACTCCAACCATTCCACCACTTGGGCATTACCCCGCCACCATTGCGACTGCTGCTGAATCAGGTGAACACCATTCGGGTAGACGCGCGAATGATCAGCCGTAGCCTGCGCGCAGCCTTCACTGGAGCGACCAATATTTCGGTCCTAGAAACCGTAGTTCCAGAACGAGTGGCCTATCTCAATGCAGCCTCCCTCGGCCTGCCCGTTCATTTAATCGAGCAGCGCCGGGCATGCGCACAACATTCGCCATCAGCGCTGCAAACCATGCAAGCGCTGGCCATTGAACTGTTTCCAGAATGGCGCGCGGCGATCTCTACGTTGAGCAAACGCACAGAGGTCTAATGAGATCTATGACCAGGCAGGTACTTCCGTCAATCACTTTTATTTGAACGCCAACAACACTTGGCAAGGAGTCTATTGATGCTCGACCAACTTCCCATCCTTATTCAGCCTACTTTTCGCTCCCACGACTCGCCTGACGAGCAATACTGCACCGTGGTCTTTCGCCTGCGAAATGGGCGCTCGGCCATGGGGCGGTTTCTCGCAAAACTGTCCCAACACTTCGAAGGTTCGGAGACTGCCGAGATTGTGAAATTCGAGATTGGTGACCATTTGCGCAACCGGCGTTAACTGAGGCTGTTCAAATGAAGAAGCTCAGTCAGGAGGAGATCACTGACAAACTGCACCAGGACCATTTTCCTCGGGGTCCAGAACTGGAGCGACTATCCGATCCAGTCATCGACACCCCCATGCTGGTCACGCTGGAGCAGTTGCGGCCCTACGAGCACAACCCACGCTTCATCCGCAATCCACTTTATGACGATATAAAAGCCTCGATCCGTGAGCGCGGGCTGGATCAACCACCGCCGATTACCCGCCGCCCGGGTGAAAACTATTTCATCATCCGCAACGGCGGTAATACGCGATTGGCGATTCTCGGCGAGCTGTGGCAGGAAACCCGCGACGAGCGCTTCTTTCGCATTCATTGCCTGTTCCGGCCCTGGAGCAATGAAATCACCACCCTGCTCGGCCATCTGGCCGAAAGCGATCTGCACGGCCAACTCACCTTCATCGAACGTGCTCTGGCGGTAGCCAAACTCAAGACCATGCTCGAACCAGATGGAGCAACACTCTCGCAACGCGAGCTGGCACGACGTCTTGCCGCTGGGGGCTACCCCATTTCACAGTCGCACATCAGCCGGATGCTTGACACCCTCGAATACCTACTGCCCGCAATCCCACAAACCTTGTATGCCGGGTTGGGCAAACCCAAAATTGAACGCCTGATCGCTCTGCGTAGCCAGGCTGAACAAACTTGGAATCGTTATTCGACCGACGCCATCGCGTTCCCCGAGTTTTGGCTCGACACCTTAGGGCAATTTGATGCCGCCCCCGATTCCCTCGATCTTGAGCAAGTCCAGGATGAATTGCTTGAACGCATGAGCCGCTTACTCGGACAGTCTTACCGCATGTTGGCTCTGGAGCTGAGCGATACACAACGGCTCATCCGGACGCCTGTCACGCCCTCAGAGAACAGCCACCCGCCAAACACCGCTGAAACCACAACTGGCCCTCTCTCCCCCAAATCAACTGAGACCAGAACCCAGAACGAAACAACGCAAGAGGAGCAGCTCATGCTGCCCGAAACAAATGTCGCACCTGCAGTCAACTCTACGTCACGAGTCCAACAGATTCGCGAACAGATTGATCGCGACACTGCTCCCGAACCAGCACCAACCGTCGAAATCTGCACCATCGACGATATCTGGTTCATCGCCCCCACACTGGATACCCCCGAGCAGCTACGATTCTCCATTGCTGGACTGGCTCGGGAAATGGCGGCCTATGCCGGACATCCCGAGAGCATCATCGATCAGAAGTGTGGTTTGGGCTTCGCCCTCAACATGGAGCAGCTGAATCTTTCGGCGCCTCGTGCAACCGGCGTTCACCTGATGCTCCTGGCCCTACTGCGCGCTCAAGACGAAGTGAACTGGGAAGATCGCAAGCAATTGCCCTCAGCCCTGTTCGGCCAACTGCTATTGGGGGTCTATCAACTCCCGCTGACAGATCGTCCCGCCGTGGACGTAGGATTGGAGCGATTGCCCGACGCTCTACTGATAAAACTGTATCGCCTCATTCGCTTAGCCCGGCGCCTGGTCGACTTAACGCTTACCCCTGAAGACGACTCACCAAGGGAGTTGCCATGAACCTGTCCTTCAACGTGCTCAACCAGGCCATGTTGACCCAGGTCCTTCACGAGGTGCGCCTGGGCAACCTGCAACGCTGCAAGGCACTCGGACTGGGCGAAGAGGACATCTACCTGCTGCAATCTTTGCCGCCTACCACGCTGTCACGCCTGGCCCATGCCACCGTCCCCTGGGTTGAGGTCAAAATTGATTCGCCAGTGCTACATCGTTTGATCGAGCAGGCCGAACGCGACGAGCAGAATGAGCGCTTGATCAACCGAGCGCTCAAGCTAGGTGCCAGCAGTACCATCATGTATCAGTGCTTCGGCTTGGCACATTCAGAAACCGCCCTACGGCGACGTCTGCTCAAGATAGAAACCCGTAAGGGTCGCCCCCAGAACTTGAGTGAAGCGCAGGAACACGCGCTCTGGCAGCGTTGGTGCCAGCTACGCGCTGAGGACGGTGCTGAGGACCAGCTCGACGCCATGATGATGTTGGCGGAGGAGCAACAGATCAGCTTGACCATTGTTTGGCAGCAGATCGACCAATACAGCAACGGAACATGAAAACCGCCCCCTACAGTCGCTGGCAGCGAGTTCTGCAGCAATGCACCCAGCAGTTGAGTGAACGCTGGCCTACCCGTCCGAGCACTGAACCACCCTCCAACCAGGCTCTACAGGCTGGCTTTCTGTTCAGCGGCCAATCACACGAAGTGGTGCCGCGTCGCCTGCTCCTGGATTGTCGGCTGACTCCTCTGGAACGCAATGCATGGCAAGTATTTCGACTTATGCTGCAAGGCCAGGGAGTAGTCACACCACGTTATGAAGATCTGCAACCTTACCTGTCCAGCGTACCCTATGGTGTATCAGCCTCTCGTGAAACCATCGCTCGCGTCTTGACGATGCTCAGGCTGACCCGCTGGCTCAGCTTGGTGAGCCGTGGCCGCGATCAACTCAGCGGGCGCCTACAAGGCTCTCTGTATGTCCTGCACGATGAACCGTTAACACCCGCCGAAGCCATGGAGCTGGATCAAGAATACCTAGAGCTAGTCGGACATGCCCTCGATCATGCAACCAAGGCTGTGCGTATTGTCGCGCAGCACATTGTGGAAGAAATCCGCCAAGACACGGATATCGATCAGGGTCGACTCCCTACCCGATTTGAGCACTGGGGCGAACACTGGACACCGCAAGAATGGGATCAGATAACCGATGAAGCGTTACACGATTCCGAAATGGGTGGCGACCACAGCGTTCGGAATCATGCGGGATCTCGTTCGGATACCGAACCGGGTCTGAACGCCCATGTTTCCGGCAGCGTTCGGAATCCGAATGCCGCCTGTACTGTATTAAAAGAAAGTATTTGTACGGTACCGCGCGCGACCCCAGCGGTGGATAACCTGTACTGGCCTGATCCGCTGCACCTGAGTCCGAGCGAGCGGCAGGCCGTCACCGTGACGCTGAACAAGCTAAAACCAGCAGATCGGCAGGCGGTGCTCAACGAAGCGGGCGCGCGATGTGCGGCAGGAAGCGTCCGCAAACCCGCGGCATATCTGATGGGACTGATCCAGCGGGCGCTCAAAGGCGATTTTCACCCTTGGGCAGGTCAAGCTGAATCGTTACCCATTGCAGAACCGCCACCCACTCCCCCGCGCCAACCTCGGAAAAAGGGCGAACCCGCCTCTGCCCTCGCCCAGGCGTGCCTGGATGAACTGCGCCAGCTGCGTAGCAAACGCCCTGGACGTCAGTAGATTTGATGCCACTGGCATCACTGACGAGCGTCTCGAAAATCAACCGTCTCGAACCAAACCGAACACACCGCATTCATCTTTTCGGCTGTCCTTTGCCTTCGTCTGTCGCAACGTTCCCGTCCAAGCCGATGCGAGGACGACACCATGGCCGATCACTATCAGCTCAACCTTGGCTCACTGCGCAGCAGCATCACCCTGACACTGCATACCCACCACGCCGCCCGAATCTGGCAAGGTCGAACCGCACGCGAAGGCGTCCACTCGATCATGGGGATGGCGGGCTACATCAGCGTCACTAACCTGATCAAACAGGCCGCAGCGCAGGACGATCCTTATGCCGACTGGGCGATCGTGCAGCTCGAAGAAAAATTGATGCAGGCCAAGGCTGGGATGCTGGAACTGACCCAGCAGTTGGACCGGATCAGACAAGAGCTGCCGACGCAGATCGACATGAGCGATAACCTCAACATCCACCCCGTCACCTTGCCCTTGTACATCGGCAGCCAACTGGGGTTTCTCGCCGTCTACCTGCTGACTGACTACGACACGCTGGTGCGGCATACCCTGTTGGCCCATCACACCGCCTTGATCGGTCGCCGGGACATGGAAGCCTGGATCGACGACGGTGCCCATTTGCTGCGTAGCCTGTTCGGCCAGGCCCAGCGCTATCGGCATGCTGGCGTCACCCGTGATGACATGGCGGCGAACAACGCTCGTGCTCTGGCGGCAATCGAGAGAATGGGTTTGCCCCCTACGGACATCCTTGAGGGGCATCGCCGCTCCCAGTTCGCGCCACCTATCGTTCGTCGAGATGCTGTGGCGGTGGATGACGCTGACGTGTTGGCGGAGAACGCGATAGAGCCATGTGCGACAGTAGATGAGCCTGAGGACGAAGCATGAAGCCCATTATCTCGACTCAGCCAATCCCCCTCGAAACACTCACACCGGATGCCTATCGACAGCTCGAACACGCTGCCTCCCTAAAAGGCCTTTTAAAACCTTTTAAGGGTAAGGGGGAGCTGGAATACCTGGCGCAGGTGGCGAGGGCAACCGAGGCGCAGTTACGTCGTCTGATGGACGCTGTGGCGCAGCAGGCCGGACAACCGCCTTACTCGTTGCTGGACATTCGATTGATGCTGCAGAACACCAGTGCGGGCAGCACCTTTTTGCGATGGCGCACCCGTGACTTCGCCCGTATGGGGGTGGTGGTCTGGGAACACCAGGTCTCCAACAAGGCCTTGCCGCAAGCCGTACGCGAGGGATTACACCGTTTTGAATGCGAGCGTATTGCACTGAATTTGCAAATGAGCGTGGTGCATTCGCTCTATCGTCAGGCCTCAACCTGCGCGATCAAAATGGCCAGCGCCGAACAGCTGCTGCGCCAGTTCACACCAGCAGCGGAGATATCACGATGAGTACCTTTTTCGTCGGCGAAGGCAACATTGGCAGTGCGCCAGAGTTCCAGGAGTTCCCATCAGGCAATGACGAGCCACGGCGTTTGCTGCGGCTGAATGTGTACTTCGACAACCCCGTGCCACGCGATGGCAACTATGAGGATCGAGGCGGCTATTGGGCGCCGGTCGAGCTCTGGCACCGCGAGGCTGAACACTGGAGCACGCTGTACCAGAAAGGCATGCGTGTGTTGGTCGAAGGCCGCACCGTGCGCGATGAGTGGGAGGACAGTGAAGATAATGCGCGGGTCACCTTCAAGATCGAGGCGCGTCGTGTCGGCATCCTGCCTCATCGCGTGCAGAACGTGGTCATGCGGGAGCGCTCAAGTGAATCAGCCTCGTCTGCGGCTCCCGTTGGGCAGGCTACAGACCAGGCCAGCTCGCCTGCGTCGAAGTCCAAAAAGCGCAGAGGGTAGCCACCATCGGCATGACTGACTTGGGGCATAAATATTGCGCTTTTGCGCGAAGTTCCTGGCCTGTCATTACCCGCTGCTCGTGAAGCACTGCCGTCCACGCGACTACAACGTAGCAGCCTCGCCCCCACACAAGACTGCGCCCACCGACTAATATGAGGAACCTGCCATTCAGGTTTCTCATAGCTCGCCACTGCTGTTTCCAACAACGCTGCTCCGAACTCAATACGGAGCAGTTCTATGCGTCTCTTTCTCTGCGAGAAACCCTCCCAGGGCCGTGACATAGCCAAGGTCCTCGGGGCCACACGGCGTGGCGATGGCTGCCTGATCGGCACCGAGACAACCGTCACCTGGTGTATCGGCCACCTGCTGGAGACGGCCCCACCTGAGGCCTATGGCGATCAGTACAAAACCTGGTCGTTGGATCATCTACCGATCATTCCCGTGCAGTGGAGGGTTGAGGTCAAACCCAAGACCGCAGCACAGTTCAAGGTCATCAAACGCCTGCTCAACGAAGCTAGCACCGTCGTCATCGCCACCGATGCCGATCGCGAAGGTGAGATGATTGCCCGCGAGTTACTGGAGCTCTGCAACTATCGAGGTCCCATTCAGCGGCTCTGGTTATCCGCACTCAACGAGGCCTCAATTCGCAAAGCAATGTCCTCGCTGAAGTCTGGTCTGGAGACCTTCCCGCTCTACCACTCGGCCCTCGCCCGCAGCCGCGCTGACTGGCTGATCGGCATGAACCTGAGTCGTTTGTTCACCCTCCTCGGACGGCGGGCAGGTTACGATGGTGTATTGTCGGTTGGACGCGTCCAGACACCCACGTTACGTCTAGTGGTAGATCGGGATCGAGCAATTGCCAGCTTCGTCTCGGTGCCCTACTGGGGCGTGGACGTGCACCTGTCCTCAATGGGGCAACCATTCATCGCGTCGTGGTTACCACCCAGTTCAGGGACTGACGAAGCCGGCCGTTGCCTGCTGCAGGCGCTAGCCAGTCGGACCGTCCAAGCGATCTCTAGCAACGAGAGCGCCACAGTACTTTCGCTGCAGACTGAGCATTTCCGCGAAGCGCCGCCCCTGCCCTTCGACCTGAGCACGCTGCAAGAAGTCTGCTCACGTAAGCTGGGACTCGGCGCTCAGGAAACCCTGAACATCGCCCAAGCCCTATATGAAACGCACAAAGCCACCAGCTATCCGCGCAGCGATTGCCGCTATTTGCCAGAGAGTATGTTTAACGAGGTCCCCACGGTATTCGATGCCCTGCTCAAAACGGATTCCGCGCTACGACCTGCGCTCGGAAGCCTCGATCTATCATTGCACTCCCGTGTTTGGAACGATGCCAAGGTCACCGCGCACCACGGCATCATCCCTACCACAGAGCCGGCGAACCTCGCGCGGATGTCCGAACAAGAACGCCAAGTCTACGAACTGATTCGCAGCCACTACCTGGTGCAGTTTCTTCCACATCATGAGTTTGATCGGACCCAGGTCGAACTGAAATGCGGCGAAGAACGATTGACCGCCGTTGGCAAGCAGATCCAGGTCCAGGGCTGGAAAGACCTACTCCACGACGCCGCTGAGGAGGATGAGTTCGGTCAAAAATCGCAGGTATTACCGGTATTGCAACAGGGCGCACAGTGCGCCGTAAACGACGTCGAACTCAAGTCTATGCACACTGCCGCCCCCAAACCGCTCACCGAGGGCGATCTGATCAAAGCTATGAAAAATGTGGCAAAGCTGGTCAATGAGCCACGCCTGAAACAGAAACTTCGGGACACCACCGGTATCGGTACCGAAGCCACACGAGCCGGTATCATCAAGGGGCTGATTGATCGCGGTTATTTGCTAAAGAAAAAACGTGCCTTAATGGCCTCAGCGGCGGCCCATACCCTGATCGAGGCGGTACCCGTTGCAGTCGCGGATCCGGGTATGACCGCGATCTGGGAGCAGGCTCTGGACGAAATCGAAGCGGGACGTCTGAGCCTGGATGCGTTCGTCGCCAAGCAGGCGAATTGGATTGCGCAGTTGATCGCACGCTATCGCTCACTTACTTTAGCTATGCCTATCGAAGCTGGTCCGGCCTGCCCCATTTGCAACGCCTCAATGCTCAGGCGAAAGGGGAAATCAGGGCCCTTCTGGTCATGCTCCCACTACCCGGACTGCAAGGGTACTGTGCCCATTAGAAAAGAAACGCGTCGACCGTGACGCGCCATTGAAGATCAACATGCGTATGGGTGCCAGTTCTGCTCAGTGCATCATTAACGGCGGTTGATCCCTTTCCAATTCGCTTAGCGGTTGTCCGATTTCACGGGCCAGGGCGATTCCTGTCGCCATCCATATCTGCCCCAGTTCGTTGAATGCTCGCAGGTGAGCAGGATTTTCGTTGAGCCAATGAATAAGGCTGTCGAAGTGCTCGGGGTTATCAGGGTAATCATGAATCCTGATGAACAGCTCCAGTGTTCGATCCCAGATCAGATCCATGACGTCGTCGCTCTCGTCTTCCATGCTCGACCATTCCTCCGCTTGGCTTTATCAGACCGCTCATTCTCACTGACCTCTGTGGAGTCTGTTCCTAAGACAGACCCCACGTCGCATTAAGCGGCTATTTCAGCCAATATAACAACCTTATAAGTCGATACACAACCTTAAAGGATGTTCATGTCAACGGGTCTTTGCTCAACCATTCGGGTTGAACCGGAGAACTCATCACTTGGCACATAAACATTCGACCCAAGCCCAAATCGGGCGCATGATCGCGAAGCACCGAACCCAGCGTAATCTGACCCAGGAAGAGGTGGCTGAACGCCTGGGGATTGGCAGTGAAGCCATCTCGCGCCTGGAGCGGGGTGTGGTGGAGCTCTCCGTGGTCAAGCTGATGCAGTTAGCCGATATTTTCGAGTGCAGGATGGATGAGCTGCTCACGGAGTCGAGCAGTCGTCCCAACGACCAAGGCCAGATGATTGCGGGTCTGCTGAGCGGTCTGAAAGAGAGTGACCGTGTCTTTATCCTGGCCACCGTCGAGCAATTGGCTGCTCATCTCGCCAATAAATAAGTTCATTCACTCGTAGTTGATCTCGAGGCATTGAGGGTTGCCCTCAGCCTTGACGTCATCCTTCCCACTCTGCTGTAGTGCCTTCGGATCATCGCCAACGGCGACCCAAGACCGATGCGCTCCGGGTAGCTCGGTCGGACTCCTAGAGTTCGGGGCCTTCTCTTCAGTGGGATTTCATTCCTGTTTGTGCTCGACCTGATCAATGTGGCGGATGACCGCTGTTGCTTCTACCAGGCAACAGCGGTCATCCGCTTCGGCGATCGTATTCAGCCCCGGAGCCCGCCGGGGAAACACTGGGCACCCTTTGTGCGCGGATGCGTGCCAGCATGTTCCGACCCAGGCCACGATAAGGGTCGGTTGGCGAATCATGGCGCAGTTAAATAAAGTTTTGCGAGGAGCTTGTCGACTGCGTCAGATCGCCTAAGGTGGCTTTTCTATTCCTCGCCTGGCACGCCGCCAGGCCCACTCTTCACTTTTTTCCGTCCAGTGATTGCCACTGAATTCCGGCCTAAAAAAATCGGCTTACGGCGTCTTGACGCTCCCCTGTGACAGGCTTATACAAAGGGCGTGGTTCGCTGTCGTTGACAGCCCTGCCCAGGTAGCTTGAACCTTCAAGGCTACGCCACACTTGTGGTGGTTTACCCAAGTGCGATCAGCATTCGGAGGCTCGCACGATTACCGCTTCAGCGGTGATGAATGCCCACTATCCCAGATCCGCAAACCACTACTGCGGATCCTCTTCTGCTGCATCGCTATTCCTCAGGCGCACCGTTCTGATCGTCATCGGCTTGCCGGTGGCGTGTCGTTCATCGCTCACCTTCACCTTACCCACCCTAACGGGGACTCACTTCCCCGTCAGGGAACTGTGCGTCGCCGTTTTTCCTTGAAAGGAGAACCACCATGGCCCACGCCAACCAATCCCAAGAAGCGACCACTTACTTCAATCTGCACACCGTCGGTATCGGCTACCTCAACCGCGTTCGTGAAGTACAAGTCCGCCGCGGCCAGCCATTCATGGCCTGCGATATCGCGGCTCTGCACGGTGCCACCGATGCAGTGGAGTACACCCGCTTCGACTGCAAAGTCGCTGGGGGCGAAGCTGAACGCTTGATTCGTCTCTATATGGACGCCGTCAAAGCCGAGAAAAAGGTCTTGCTGTCGTTCCGTATCAGCGACCTGTGGATCGACCCATTTCTCTATGAGAAGGGCGATAAACAAGGCCAGCCGGGTGCCAGCCTGAAAGGTCGTCTGCTGTACATCGACTGGATCAAGGTCAACGGCACGTTCGAATACAAAGCGCCTGCCAGGCAGGAGGCAACAGCACCTGCTGAGCAAGCGCCAAACAGTGAGCCATCCCCAACGTCGGCTGATGCCGAAGCTGAGGATACCGACAACCCAACAGAATCCAGGATTGAACCTGAATATCCACCCACTCCCCGCACGGCCCGCCGTGTCGCCACACGTACTGTTCAGTCCGCCTGAACAATTCACGATGTTTTACATCGAGGCGCTCAATCGAGCGCCTTTTCTTCAGTCAGCACAGGAGACCCCACATGGAATTTTTCTGGCTTTGCGACGACTGCCTGTTCGCTGCGGCTTACGAGGACTACAGCACGTTATCGCTCTACTACACGACGGATGAGATCGAGAAACGCATCGCCGGTCTCCATCAGGAACTGGTTCGATTAATGCCCATCAGTGCCGACTTCGATCCCGAAACTGGCCGTGGAATAAGAGCCTTCTCCCCATTGCCCTGCGACGGTTGTGATTCACACCTGCACGGACAACGCCACCGATTCACTCGGCTGTAAACAGCGCGTCATCGGGCAATGCCCGTGACTCTATATCCACCTCGGGGACACCACTCCCCTTGGGTGTGTACCCCCGGATTGTTCCCTTCGGAGGTACCCCATGAGCACCCAACTCACGCTGATTGAAACCTCGGATGTCGAGGCTGATCGCATTGCCCAAGAAAACCAGCTGATCGAAGAAGCGCTGCATATTCTGGATCGTCGACTGTTCACCCGCGGCCCCGGCCTGACGTCACCCGACACCGTGGCCTCATACCTAAAACTGCGTATTGCGCCACAAGATCATGAAGTCTTCGGTGTGATTTTCCTCGATGCCCGCCATCGCGTTCTGGCGTTTGAGATTCTCTTTCATGGAAGTATCGATGGCGCCAGTGTTTATCCCCGCCAGGTCGTCAAGCGCTCCCTCGCCCATAACGCAGCAGCTGCCATTGTCGTTCATAACCACCCCTCCGGTTGCACGGAACCCAGCCTGGCGGATCGCGCCTTGACCGAACGGTTGAAAGAGGCCTTGGACTTGATCGAAGTGCGCGTATTGGATCACTTCATCGTAGGCGAAGGTCGTCCTCTCTCCCTCGCCGAGCATGGCTGGCTTTAACCCTCAATAGGCGTCTTCGGACGCCTTGTTCATTTCCTTCTGGAGAACCCAATTCATGAACCCTTCACCCCAACTCCCAGCTCTGCTGGAAACCTCAAACCCATTTGCTCGCGGCTACGACAACTTGCATATCGAACGACTGCTACAGATCACCTACGCAAATGACTGCGCTCCCTGCTTTCGCCCCGTACACGACGCACAATCCCATCTGCCTGACGATGCGTTAGAACAGTTTCCCTGCGTGTTCAATGATGACTTCGCTCTGATCAGCGAGGGTCAGCCGATTCCGGATGAATTGGATGAACGCTTCCAGTCAACCGGGCTGGTGCGGCAAGTGATCTATGCCGTGACGGGCGAGATGCTCAACGAGCGACATCACGTCGGTGACCTGTACTCCCTGGAAGAAGCTCAAGCCACGCTCCATCGTTTGAGCTTCGAAACGGGCCACTACAGTCGAGCCTGGGAGATCAGTACCGCACACCTCACTGACGAAGCACTGCGCCACTTGGAAAGCCGGGTTGGCAATTTCGACTCCAAGCCAACCGGACTGCTGTTTGAACCCTTTGCCCTGCCAGACTGCAATGGCGTCGGGTGTAAGCTGATCGACACGCCCTGGACCGACGATAACTTGGTGAAGATCGAGGGCGCTCCTTACCGGTCGCTGAGGCAAGAGCAGCTCGACGCCGGTACGCCGGAGGCCTTGGTCAACGTGCTGTATCTGGCGGCATTGGCGGATGTGAGGTTGTTGATTTTCGACCCCGACGCTGCCGTATTGGACGGGCTCGCGATTTTTGATGAATAGCAACGCGTTCAGCGTTAACACGATCCACCTTGAATCAACTTCCTCACTGAATCGCTCCTTCACCTCATGTCAGGTTCTGCACTGAATCTGACATGAGGTTTTTTCCATGGAGCGTTTTTTCACGCCTGTCTGCCTGCTGGGCTTGTTGAGTGCCTGCACGGCGCAAATCCCAACCCCATTGTCGACTAAGCCAGAGATTGACAGTAGCTCCAATCGGCCCCAGTTGTCGCGGAGCCGGGCCGACGAAAGCCATCCGCCAGAGCTCCGCTATGGCCGCTATACGCTGGTCAGCACCGAGCCCACCACGGAGCAACGTGATCTTCTCGCTCAAATCATTGACGTGAGCATTCCGTCCAACCTGAATCCCTCGGTACAGGAGGCGATGCACTACGTGCTGCAGCGCTCAGGTTATTCGCTCTGCCCTGCTGCCGAACCAGTAAAGATACTTTTCACCCGGCCTCTGCCCGCAGCCCATTACCGGCTCGGCCCGATCCCATTACGCAGCGCACTGCAGGTACTGGCTGGCCCCGCCTGGCAACTCACGACCGATGAGGTCAGCCGTTCGGTCTGCTTCGAACGGGAGAAAGATGATACTGGCACGGTGCGGGTCACACCAACCTCGTCCCATCAGTCGGAGGCACGCCCATGAAAGCCTCGACATTTCAAACCCTCATTGTCGGCTCACTTTGCCTGGTGGTCTCCGGGCTGAGTGGTGGTTTGTATAACCAGTATCAACGCGTGACCGAGCTGAAAAATGCGAACACCCAACACCTACAGGCCCTGGACACCCTGCAACGTGATTCAAGCACTCTCATGGATGCGCAGGAAAAGCTGCAGTACGCACTGAAAGACATGAAGCAGATGGTCGACTCCGGTGAGCAACAGGCCAATACCCTCGATCCGATGTTGGATCAATGGGCGCAAGAGATACAGGAGCTACGCGACGGTCTGGCAGACCGTGCCACCGCAGCCGATATGATCGTGCTACGCGCACGACTTGAGAACGTTGAGCAGCGACTCCTGGACCTCAAGCCCCAGTCATCACTCCCATCACCGACGCCCTCCTCAGCCAAGCCGAAAAAAGCCGCTCGCGCTAAGCCTGCCCCGCTCTCGCCGCCATTCTCAGTGCTGGGTGTTGAATCCCGCGGTGGCGAGCGCTTTCTGGCCGTCTCACCTCCTGATAGTCGCTCGCTCACAGATATCCGGTTGCTGCACAACGGCGAGCAGCTCGGCACATGGCAGCTGAAGGCGCTGGAGCCGAACGCGGCCATCTTCACGGTGCCCACTCAGCCAGACCAGACCGTGCAACTCCCTTGAGAAACGATCATGAACCGAGCGCTACTGTCCCCTGTCGTCTGTCTCGTTTCATTGCTTAGCACGGGCGCTGCGATGGGTAACCCTGTCACGACACCGCCACGGACCCAGGACACGCAGCCTGCTCCGCTGGAGCGTTCGCACTCAGAACAGGCGGCAAGCTGGGGCCTGACGGAGCAGGAGTGGACACGCTTCAAACAGATCCAAACCGGTCCGCGTGGTTACTGGAGCCCGAATCTCGATCCGCTGACTGCACTCGGTGTCGAAGCAGAGAACGACCAGGAGCGTCAGCGCTATGCCGAATTGCAGGTAGCGCTGGAAGCCAAACGTGCCGAGCGCGAGTTGGCCTACCAAAATGCTTACACCGCGGCCTGGGCCAAGCTGTTTCCGGGGCTGTTGCCGATCCAGGGTATGGCATCCCCGTCCCCTGCCAGCTCATCGGTAGAGCCGCGCCAAGCTCTGTTTGTCGAGGAGCATTGCCCAGCGTGCACCGCTGAAGCGCAGCGTCTGCAAAGCAGTGATACGGCGTTTGATATTTACATGGTGGGCAGCCAGGGCGAGGATGAACGCGTCCGTCGCTGGGCTCGGCAAGCGGACATCAATCCGGCCAAGGTTCAGCGCCGGCAGATTACCCTGAACCATGACCGAGGTCGCTGGTTCAGCCTGGGTGCTGCGGGGCCATTGCCCGCCACATTTCAACAGGTGAACGGACAATGGCAACGCTTAGACTGAGTGGACTTGCGCTCATGCTGACGATGCTCGCAGCCCAGGCTGACGAACTTCCGCCGCCTGCCTATCAACTAGCGGCGCATGACGCCAGCATCCCTTCAAAGGTGCTGTTCGCGATTGCGCTGCAGGAGAGTGGTATCCGCGTCCGTGATCAACTGCTGCCCTGGCCCTGGACCCTGAACATCGGAGGAATACCTTACCGATTCGCCACACGAGCGGCCGCCTGTCACGCCTTGCTTCAAGCACTCGTCCGACATGACGCCAAGCGGGTTGATGTCGGTCTTGGACAAACCAACCTGGGTTACCACGGACAACGTTTTCCCAATCCTTGCGAAGCCCTCGATCCCTACCGAAATCTCGCCGTGACTGCCGCGCTGTTGCAGGAGCATCACGCCGCTACCGGTGATTGGGTGTCAGCTGCCGGCCGATATCACCGCCCGGCAGGAGGAACGCCGGCCGCGCGTTACCGCGCCGGCTTTTCCCGCCAACTCGAACGACTGCAGGTTTCCTTCAAACAGGGCACACCACCATGAAGCGAATACCCCTTATCTGCTATTTCATCCTGCTCTTGGCTACTTTCGCCCAGCCGAAACTGACCGTAGCCGAGGATCAGCCTAGCGACTTCACCCGCCTCCATTTTCAGGTCGCCAGGCCGCCAATAAACAACGAGATCCAGCCTAATCGGGCCATGCATGCGGACCTGTCCACTTTTGCCGATGAAGCCTGGACACTACCCGTCCGCAGCTCTCACTTGAGCCCTGGCCAAATCACGTCTCGCGCCCTGAACATGCCGGGCTTACGGCCATTTTTCCTGGTAGGTGAGGATCCCCAGTCACTGGCTTGGTTGCGTCAACGCGCGACTGAACTGCAGGAAATGGGCGCGGCAGGTCTAGCGGTTGAAGTAACCGATACCGAAGCTTTGGCCCGAATTCGAGCAGCTGCTCCGGACATCACCATCCTGCCGGTCAACGGCAACGACATCGCCACCCGCCTGCAGATAGAGCATTACCCGGTCTTGATCACCGCCACCTCACTGGAACAATGAGTTCAGGTCATGGCCGAGCATGCGATGGAGTCCAAGCTCCGGCCCGCGGTGGAGCTGTACACCGTAGCGATCTGCATCGCCGCCGTGGTGTTGTGCCTGTACTCGCCCTGGGCTCTGGCGCTATCACCCGAGATCGGTCTGGTTGCGGCACTGGCCTACGCCCTATTCGGTCTGATCCGCCTCCTACAAGCCTGGGAGGTGTTGCGCTATCGGCGCAATATCCGCCGGCTGCCTCGCTACGAACTGACCAGTCGACAGATTCCGGTCAGCCGCAAGCGTCTGTTCATGGGCCGCGGCTTTCGCTGGACCCGCCTGCACACCCAGCGCTTGGTCGAGGCACAGGAGCCGGCTGTCGCGCACTATGTCGACCAACCTCCCCGTTATCGCCTGGCCCGCGGACTCGAACGTCGACTGGAACATGCACCGTTTCCACTCTCGACATTGGCGCGTGTCACGGCCTGGGACAGCGCTTTCAATCCGTTGCGCCCGTTACCACCGGTCGGTGGTTCGTCGCTATTGCATGGGGTCGAGCCCGATGAAACTGAAGTCGGTCTGCCGCTGGGTGAACGAGTCGGACACACCTTGGTGCTCGGTACTACTCGTGTCGGTAAGACGCGACTCGCTGAGGTGTACATAACCCAGGACATTCACCGTGTCGAACATGAGGTGGTCATCGTCTTCGATCCGAAGGGTGATGCGGACCTACTCAAACGCATGTACGTCGAAGCCAAGCGGGCTGGCCGAGAGAAGGAGTTTTATGTGTTCCATCTGGGCTGGCCAGAGATCTCCGCTCGCTACAATGCGGTAGGACGCTTCGGGCGCATTTCGGAAGTGGCGTCACGCATCGCCGGGCAACTCAGTGGTGAAGGCAACTCGGCCGCCTTCCGCGAGTTCGCCTGGCGTTTCGTCAATATCATCGCCCGTGCCCTGATCGAGCTGGGCCGGCGTCCGGACTACCTGCAGATCCAGCGACATGTGGTCAACATCGACGCGCTGTTCGTCGAATACGCCCAGCAGTTTTTCGCCAGAACCGATCCGAAAGCGTGGGAAGTGATCGTCCAGCTTGAAGGCAAGCTCACCGAGAAGAACATTCCCCGGCACATGGTGGGACGCGAAAAGCGGGTGGTGGCCATCGAGCAATACCTGGCGGCGAAACGGGTGTTTGATCCAGTAATGGACGGATTGCGTTCGGCGGTGCGTTATGACCGCACCTACTTCGACAAAATTGTTGCCTCGCTTCTACCGCTGCTGGAGAAACTTACCACCGGTAAGACCGCCCAGTTACTAGCCCCCAACTACACCGATCTGGATGATCCACGGCCGATCTTCGACTGGATGCAAGTCATCCGAAAACGCGGCATCGTTTATGTCGGCCTCGATGCACTGACCGATGCCGAGGTGGCTGCCGCCGTGGGCAACTCCATGTTCGCCGACTTGGTCTCGGTCGCGGGCCACATCTACAAACATGGCATTGATCACGGCCTGCCCGCATCGGGCAGCAGCAGTGAGAAGCTGCCGATCAACCTGCACGCTGATGAGTTCAACGAGTTGATGGGCGATGAGTTCATTCCGCTGATCAACAAGGGTGGCGGTGCCGGCATTCAGGTGACGGCCTACACCCAAACCCTCAGCGACATCGAAGCGCGAATCGGTAACCGGGCCAAGGCCGGCCAGGTGATCGGCAATTTCAACACCCTGCAGATGCTACGCGTGCGTGAAACCGCTACCGCGGAGTTACTCACCAAGCAGTTGCCTATGGTGAATGTACTTACGAAAACGCTGGTGTCCGGTGCCACCGACACCTCCGATCCCGACGCCAACACAGACTTCACATCGTCTTCGCAGGATCGCGTCAGCAGCACCAGCGTGCCGTTGATCGAGCCCGCTCACATCGTGAGCTTGCCCAAGGGGCAGATGTTCTCCTTCCAGGTCGGTGGGCAGCTCTGGAAAGTCCGTATGCCTTTGCCTAAGCCCTCCAACGATGATGCCATGCCCAAGGACCTGCAAGAGCTTACCCAGCGGATGCGGGCCACTTACAACGAACAGGCGGGCCAATGGTGGAGTGCGAGCGGTGGCGGCCCAACAACCAACTTCGATCTGGATCAGGTGGGGTAGCCCGCCCCGCTACAGGTTTTGACTCAGCAAACACTTATTCGGCAGGCGCCGTGGCAGCATCAACTTAACGGTGCGCAATGGAGTAAAGGATGGCGACTTCCGTACAGAACACGCCGCCACAACCGATCCAGCGCCCGGGATTGATCATCTCGGTTATTGGCTTGGTCTTACGCATTATCGGTTTGCTGATCGCCTCGTTGCTGTTCTCGATACTCATCGAGTTCGCCGGTTTGCTGCTGTTCTGGGGTGATCTGGGTTGGCGGCACAGCCAAGCCATGTTGGCGAACGAACTGGGCTGGCTGAGTGAGCACTTCAAATCTTCTCTCATCCTCCAACAACCTGGACAGACGATTGTCCAGTGGCTGGATTTTCTTAATCAATGGTTATTGGTCAAGACTGGCTTTGCGGACTTCGCTCGGCAGGCGCGGGTGTCGAGCCAGGGCAACGGCTTCTGGAGCTGGATCAACCAGCTCTACGTAAGCATCGAGGACTTCGTAATGGCCGCTGTGTATGTGGCCTTTACCTTCGTGGTGCGCCTGACAATTCTAGTTCTGGCCACACCGCTCTTCTTGATGGTCATGTTCACTGGTTTTGTCGATGGTTTGATGCGTCGTGACTTGCGAAAATTTGGCGCGGGGCGAGAGAGCAGTTTTGTCTATCATAGGGCTAAGCGTGCAATGACGCCGTTGCTGCTTGTACCTTGGATTGTTTATCTATCGCTGCCCGTTTCACTCAACCCTCTCTTTATATTTATACCGAGCGCCGCGATGCTTGGTGTAACAACGGCAATCACCGCGACGACATTCAAGAAATATCTGTGAAATTTGGCCGTTAAGCGTTCCTCAAGTCATTGGCTATGAGTGGAATTCATACTCGCATTTTTGCAGGCCGTGGCGATTGCCCCCATGAAATCCTTCAATTTAGGCCAAATTCTATCCGCACGTTTTTCATGCTCAGAGAATGGTTTTGAAAACATAAAATTAACCATATCTTTAATTTGGCTCTCCGTATCTGGGGTTCCGAACTCCACTCCCATGCTCTCAATATATGAGTGTCGATGACTCAGGACGTCAGCGAGCGTATCGTCCAGGGTTTGCCCTACCAAAACATAACCGGCTTTCTGCTGATACTGTCGGGAACCATCACAGACTTGCAACATATCAATATCTCCTAGCCCCAATAAAGCACCCTTCCTATTGAAATTATTGAGATCAGCTAAAGCCTCCGCCATTGGGCCACTCCCGATCGGCAGTGCATCGAGGTTATGCTGTGACTGCTGAATTATCGCGCGCTCCACTCGACTAGCGAGTACGAACTTAACATACCAAGCATCAAAATATTTCAAAGGCAAGTCATCAGGTATTTCACCATACGCAATACCAGAAGGAATTTTCACACCGAAAGGCGCCTTCAAGTCTCTCTTCCAACTCATGCCTTCTATTTTCTTAAAGTATTGCGTAAGGTACATATCGTCAGCATGTACCGCAGCGAGAACTTCCACCAAAGCTTCAACCGACTTAAAGCCGATCCAGGTCATGCACAGACCTGTATCAGAGAAATACAGCTGAAGTTCTTCGAGTGCATTTACTGCTTCAGCTGACGTAATATTCCCACGACGCCCCATATGCTCATAAAGAGCTGCCGGTGTCACAGCCAAGTGGGTTTCTCTATCACTCCAGCCTGTTACGAACCTGGTAAACGCGGTATATGATAATGCCTGCAAATCGCGATTCGGCTTAGAGGCTCTATGTTTAAAAGACTGAATAATACTGTTATCGAGAACCAAATACATTGGCCCTTCCAACTCGTAGCTGACCGCGTATTTTCTTGCAAACGTCTCAGTCGACATAAAAAATTGAAAAATCTCTTCGTCGCTGCGGCCATGTAAACGCTCCGCGACCTCGACTATAATTTTTCCCTTTACGCCTTCCACTACCACCTTCCTTAACGACAATTTAATAAAACCGATCACACTCAGCTCGAATAATCTGCTGACGTTCACTCTTCCAACGGAGATCTTAATTCCAGACCAACGTCGGGACCACCATAATGTCCATTTCTCCTATGCGTTTGCTCACGCTTGCTGTTATCGCATTTCACAGCAACAGCTTTGCGGCGGGCGGGCAAGAGCAGCAGCTCACTTTAATCCTCCGACAGCTCGATACCCTCGACACGTTAGTACGCAGGGCGCCACGTTTCGAAGCACCAGAATTAAATACACGTTATCGCTTTGACTACCCTCGCCTGACTCAGGATATCCAGCGCATTCGCGAAGGTGTGAAGGGCTATTTATCCCCTTCCCGTGCCCAACCTCGCGACCCCAGTGAACTGTTCGGCGATTACCGCCTCGATACCACGCCACAGAGTCCTCGCCATGAGCATGACTGACGCCCAGACCGCTGCCTTCCAAAACGCCTCCGGCTTTTCGGCGCAGAGCAGTTCGACGCTCTGGCTGTCCCTGGTTCTCGTCCTGACTTTGCTTTGGTGTGCCTGGGTGATTTGGATGGGTTACCGGGGTTGGGCAGCCGGCAGTGTGCGCTTTGGAGCCTTAGGCGGCAGCGCCACGCGTGTGCTGCTCGCTCTGCTCGTTCTGATGTTCTTCACCCTGTCCTAACCCAGGAGATCGCCATCATGCTCAAGTGCCTTTACCCCCTGAAAAACAATCTGCGTGACCGTGCCAGCCAGCGCTTGATCGGTCTGCTGCTGGTGCTTGGTCCGAGCCTAGCTTTCGCCGAGCTCCCCACTATGGAAGCCCCCTCTCGCGGCGAAGGGTCCGGATTGATCGAGACGATCAAAAACTATGCCTACGACGGAGGCATCCTGCTCGGTCTGCTGATCGCCTTACTCGCTTTCCTGGGGGTGGCCTGGCACTCATTGACCGTGTATGCCGACGTGCAAAACCAGCGCAAGACCTGGAAGGACTTGGGTGCAGTGGTCGGCATCGGTGCCTTGCTGGTGGTAATCATCATCTGGTTCCTGACCAAGGCCGCCGCGATTCTGTGAGGTCGACATGAACGACACTATCGAACGCCTTGCCGACGGCACCTTGGTCTTTCTCCCTGAGCGACTCAATCGTGATCCCGCCGTATTGCGAGGGTTGACCAATGATGAGATGTGGGTCGCGCTCGGTGCTGGCGCATTTACCGGCCTAGTGCTGGGTGTTCCTCTGGCGATAGCCACCTCCTCCATTGCCGTGGCTCCAACCAGCATGATCGCAGGCATGGCGATGGTGCTATTTGCCAGTGGCTCACTACTGCGTCGGGCCAAACGGGCTCGCCCCGAGACCTGGTTGTACCGCAAACTCGAATGGGTACTCGCCAGCCGTTGGCGCCTGGGGCGCGGAAGTTTGATTCTCCACTCCGGTACCTGGACGGTTCGCCGTTCGCGGCGACTGCGCCCTGCCCTGTCCCGGTGGCAGCCATGAGCCGCTTCAGGAACAAGGTCGATGCCCAACAGGCTCATATCTTCAGCCTGCGTCTGGCGGTAATGATCCTTGCCCTGGTCTGTGCCGGGCTCTGGTACGGCTGGCGCTCGGCACCGACCGATCTGACCGTGCATGTACCACCGGATCTGCGCTCAGGCAGCACGCGCAAGTGGTGGGATATCCCCTCAGAGAATGTCTATGCCTTTGCCATGTACATCTTTGGCCAACTCAACCGCTGGCCCTCGGATGGCGAGCAGGATTATCGCCGCGCCATCTATGGTTTGCAGTCCTACCTGACACCCTCCTGCAAGGCCTTCCTCGATGGCGACTACGAATACCGCAAGGCCGCCGGCGAACTCCGCCAGCGGGTGCGTGGCGTCTACGAAATTCTGGGCCGAGGCTACAGCGAAGATCCGGAACTCAGGGTCAAGCAGCTCGATCGCGACAGCTGGCTGGTCACGCTCGACCTCAACGCCGATGAGTATTACGCCGCCGAACCGGTGAAACGGGTGGTGGTGCGTTATCCATTACGCGTGGTGCGTTTTGATCTGGACCCCGAACGCAATAAATGGGGGCTGGCACTGGACTGTTATCAGGGCACGCCGCAAAAAATCGCTCTTCCTGGAGGTGAGCCATGACGCGGATTTCTACCCTGGGGCTCACCATCGCACTGATGCTATGGGGAGTTGCAGCGCAGGCCGTCGAGTTGATGCGCTGGGAACGCCTCCCTCTCGCGGTCCCGCTGGTGATCAATCAGGAACGAGTGGTCTTTATCGATGAGGATGTTCGAGCCGGGCTGCCCTCAACTCTGACAGGCAAACTGCGCGTGCAATCAACCGGTGGCACGCTGTACCTACGCGCGTCAGAAGCCATTGCACCTACCCGGTTACAACTGCAATCGGTCGCGACGGGCGAGATCATCCTCTTGGACATTGCAGCCACGCCTGGCGAGCAACCGCTGGAACCCGTGCGTATTATCAAGAATGCTCAGGGACAGCCTACCGAGGCTGAATCTGGCACCGTCCCTGTTCCAGAACGTACGCCAATCCCAGTCGCTTTGACGCGCTACGCCGCGCAAAGCCTGTATTCGCCGCTACGCACCGTGGAGTCCCTGCCCGGTGTGCGTCGCGTCCCGCTCATGCTGCGTACCGAACTGCCAACCCTGCTGCCAACCGAAAACGTGTCCAGCACACCCATCGCCGCCTGGCGACTCGGTGATTACTGGGTGACGGCCGTGAAGCTGCGCAATCGTGGTTCAGAGACGGTGCAACTCGACCCACGCCGACTTCAGGCCAAGCTGTTCGCCGCGACCTTCCAGCACGCTTTCCTCGGGCCTGTCGGCAGCGCTGAAGACACTACGATCGCCTACCTCCTCACTCGCGGTGCCGGCCTCGAACAAGCCATGCTGCTCCCGCCCATTGCGCGAGGTGCTGACGATGAAGGCTAACGCCTTGCTCAAATGGCTGGTACCGGCTGCGCTGCTGGCCGTGGTGTTGATCATCCTGAAAACCTGGGTCGCGGGTAGCAGCACGCCCTCTCCAGCAAACCCAGTTGATCAGGGTGACATTCAGTTATCCGCCGAGCAAGCCAAGTCGCTCGGTATTGCGGGCGATACTCCACGCGACACGGTCGCCACCCTGATCGGCCAGGTGAAAGCCATGCGCAGCGACATGCTCGGTTTGAAGAAACACAACGATTCCTTGTTGACGGAGAACAATCGCCTGCGCGAGCGGGAAAACAGTGTCGACTCACGTATCCAGACCGCACTGGGCAGCGTAACGCAGCAGGTCGACGAAGGCCGCCGACAAGCCAACGAGGCCCGACTCAAAGCAGAACAAGACAGTCGTCAGGCTCGCGGTCTGCTGACGCAATTGCAGGAGCAGTTGTCGGGGCTGACCGGCAAAGACAAGGATATGCCGATCGGACTGGGGCTTGAGCCGAACGACGGTGCCCAGTTCGAAGGGCAGCACTCTACCAATGATGCACTGCAGTGGATTGAGCCCTCGGATGCTCTGCCCACCACCCCCCAGGGCAAAACCAAGACCGCGGCCGACCTGAGTCTGCCTACTGCCTTCAACTCACTGGAGGGTTTGAAGGACAATGCCATCGACCGCAGCCAGAAGCAGTTACGCGAGGCCACCAAGGGTGAGCGTGACCTTTCGCGATCCGCTGACCGTACCGAAGATGCGAAGCCGATCTACACCATTCCGGAAAACGCGACATTGATGGGTTCGGTCGCCATGACTGCGTTGATCGGCCGAGTCCCAGTGGACGGCACCGTGAATGATCCCTACCCCTTCAAGGTGCTGGTTGGTCCAGAGAACCTGACCGCCAACGGCATCGATCTGCCGGATGTTGCGGGCGCTGTAATGAGCGGCACCGCGTCCGGTGACTGGACCCTGTCTTGCGTACGCGGACAGGTTGAGTCAATCACCTTTGTGTTTACCGACGGCACTATCCGCACGGTGCCTCAGCCGAAGGCAGTGGCCAGCCGCAACGCCTCCACCGCCCAGAGTTCGAATACCGACAAGATTCGTGGCGGACTCGGTTACCTGTCCGATCCGTATGGCATTCCTTGCATTGCCGGTGAGCGCCGCTCAAACGCCCAACAGTACCTTGGTAGCCAGAGCTTAATCACTGCCGCCGGCGCCGGTGTTGCCGCCTTGCTCGGGGATGAGCAGAACAACAACAGCGTGATCAGTTCGGGCGGCAGTACGCTCGGGGTCACCAGCAGCAGTAGCAATAGCGCGCTGAATTCAATTCTCAGCGGTGGGGTCAGCGACATCCGTGAGTGGATCAACAAACTCTATGGCGAGACCTTTGCTGCCGTGTACGTGCCACCGGCCGCCCAAGTCGCGCTGCACCTCGACCATGAAATTACCATCGACTACGAGCCCAAGGGCCGGAGTGTTCGCCATGAAAAAGATCATGCCTCCCTACCTAATCTGGATTAGCGTGTTCTGCTGGGGCCTGGCTGGGTGTTCCACCGACAAAGAAACGCTGCTGCCCCATGGCGAGCAAACCATGCTGGACATCTGGAACGGCGCCGGTTCGCAAGGCACTCAGCAGCAACTGTTAGATGCTCGGCAGCAGCTACGCCGCCCGCTGGCTCAGGCGGATTTCTCCGCGCTTCTCCAGGAACCGTATACGCGCACCGCAGCGAACGAGATCCACAATTTGTTCCCTCGCCTGCCCAATCCCGATCTGGTGCTGTACGTGTATCCGCACCTTAGTGGTACCGAACAGACACCGATCCCAGGTTACTCGACGGTCTTTCCGTTCTACCAACGGGTGCAGTACGCATTGCCGGGTGAACGTCAGGAAGACTTGTAGTGCGTACCGGCGATTCGGGCAGCCGCACTTCTGCGTGGAAAGCCTGGCGCCACCCATTGCGCCCTCGTGCCACCTTGGCCGATGAAGCTGCACTGTATGCACACAACCCCAGCTTCACCGATCATCTGCCTTGGGTCGAATACCTCGACACCGAGCAGTGTTTCCTGCTGGATGACAATCGCTCGGTGGGAGCGGTGTTCGAGTTACTGCCCATCGGTACCGAAGGGCGCGAACCCGATTGGCTGATGGCCGCCCGCGATGCACTCGAAGACGCCCTGCAGGATAGCTTTGACGAACTGGATCAAGCGCCTTGGGTGGCGCAGTTTTTCTGCCAGGACGACAACGATTTCACCCCTTACTTGACGCGGCTCACCGATTATATTCAGGACAGCGCGCGAGGTACGGTCTTCACCGAAACGTTTTTGGAACTCAGTCGTCGTCATCTGAAGGCCATCGCCAAGCCGGGAGGTCTGTTCGAGGACAAGGCCGTCACGCGCCTACCCTGGCGTGGCAATAACCGACGGGTGCGCCTGGTGATCTATCGCTGGCTTGAGTCTGGCGCTGAGGAGGCGGGACTTACCCCGGCGCAATCCCTGCAACAGGCTTGCGAACGTATCGTGGCTTCGTTGCAGGCATGCGGGGTGCAATCGGCGCGAGTCGATGGCCACGGTCTGTATGCTTGGTTGTTGCCCTGGTTCAATCCGGCGCCCAGGCTCACGGATGAAGCGCCCGAGGATTTCTACCAATGCGTGGCCTATCCGGAGTCAAGTGATGGCGAGTCGCTGGAGTTACCCTTCGACCACGACTTCTCCGAGCGGCTGTTTTTCAACGAACCGCGTTCGGATGTGCAACAGGGACTTTGGTACTTCGATGGACAACCCCATCGGGTCATGGTGGTGGACAAACTGCGGCGGCCTCCCTTGATTGGTCAACTCAATGGTGAAACTCGCAAGGGCGACGCGGTGAATGCGCTGTTCGACCAGTTACCCGAAGGCACGGTGATGAGTCTGACCCTGGTGGTCAAACCCCAAGATGTGCTCGAGGAGCAGCTGAACCGTCTGGCGCGCAAAGCCATCGGTGAAAACCTGGCCTCGACCCAGACCCGCCAGGATGTTGAAGAGGCTCGCGCGATCATCGGCCGTCAGCACAAGCTATACCGGGGCACCCTGGCATTTTACGTGCGCGGTCACGATGAACAGCAATTGCACCAGCGATCGGTCAGCCTGGCCAACGCGCTGTTGGGCGCGGGGCTGCAACCGGTACGCGAAGGCGATGAAGTGGCCGCCTGCAACAGTTATCTGCGTTGGTTGCCGATGGCTTACAACCCGGCCCGCGACACACGCAACTGGTACACCCGCCTGATGTTCGCCCAGCACCTGGCAAACCTGATTCCGGTGTGGGGCCGCAGCACTGGCACTGGCCACCCGGGCATCACTCTGTTCAATCGTGGTGGCTCGCCGTTGAGCTTCGATCCGTTGTCACGACTAGACCGGGCTATGAACGGCCATCTGCTGTTGTTCGGCCCGACCGGCGCCGGTAAGTCGGCCACCTTGGTCACCCTACTGATGCAGGTCATGGCGGTGTACCGCCCCCGCCTGTTTATCGTCGAGGCCGGTAACTCATTTGGCTTGCAGGGCGACTACTTCGCGATGCAAGACCTGTCGACGAACATGGTCCAATTGAAACCTGGTACCGCGATCAGCCTCGCCCCTTTCGCCGATGCCTCGCGCCTGGTCGAGCAGCCGGATCAGGTGGCGAGTCTGTCGATCGATGAGCTCGACGATGAGACGGTAGCCAGTAGCGAAAACCAACGCGACATTCTAGGCGAACTGGAAATCACTGCCCGCCTGATGATCACCGGCGGCGAGGCCAAGGAAGAGGCGCGCCTGAGTCGAGCCGATCGCAGCTTGATCCGCGAGTGCCTTCTGGATGCGGCGCAGACGTGCGTCGCGGCGGGTCACCAGGTACTGACTCGCGACGTGCGCGACGCCCTGCTGCGCGTCGCTGCTGACACGCGCTTGCCGGAGAAACGTCGTGAGCGTGCCCAGGAAATGGGTGAGTCCATCGACCTGTTTTGTCAGGGCTTCGAGGGTGAATTGTTCGATCGCGAGGGCGCACCTTGGCCCGAGAGCGATGTGACCATTGTCGACCTGGCCACTTACGCTCGCGAAGGCTACGAGGCACAGATGTCCATCAGCTACATCAGCCTGATGAACACCGTGAACAACCTTGCCGAGCGCGACCAGTACCTGGGGCGACCGATCATCATGGTCACCGACGAGGGCCATATCATCACCAAGAACCCCTTGCTGGCACCGTTCGTGGTCAAAGGCACGAAGATGTGGCGCAAGCTCGGTGCCTGGTTCTGGATGGCGACGCAAAACCTTGCCGACTTTCCCACTGCCGCGCAGACCATGCTCAACATGATCGAATGGTGGATTTGTTTGAACATGCCGCCCGCAGAGATTGAGGAAATCGCACGATTCAAAAAGCTCACATCGGCACAGAAAGCCTTGCTGCTCTCCGCCAGCAAGGAGCCGGGTAAATACACCGAGGGGGTCGTGCTGTCGAAGAAGCTCGAAACACTGTTTCGGGCCGTGCCGCCCAGTCTTTACCTCGCCCTGGCCATGACGGAGCCTGAGGAAAAGGCCGAGCGCTGGAGACTGATGCAGAGCACCGGCTGCTCGGAATTAGAAGCGGCTTACCGAGTAGCTGAACGGATCGATAAGATGCGAGGGATCAAGTGACACGGACATCATTAAATACCAACAGCGCGATTCACAATCCAGACGCCATCGCCTTCAATTTTGCCAACGATGCGATCTGAACCTGTCCGTATTTTAGAATTACCGCCCCCTCGCCTGCCATGGACTTGAGCTCAAGTGCAAGGGTTTGCCGGGTGATGCCAAGCATCATGGCCAGCGAGTCCTGAGTGATATTGAGGACATGACGCTCATTCAGCGACAAAGATGTATCGCCGTGGGCTAGGTGATCAAGTCGACGAGCGATGCGCATGCGGGTCGAACGCAGCATGCTGTCTTCGAGCATTTTGTAGACGAGACGAGAGTGCATGGCTTGCAGTGCCGCGATCGCCCGTGCGAAACCGTTGTTACTCATCAGGCGTTCGAAATCTGCGGGCTCAATGCAGCGCACTTCGACCGCAGTCACAGCGCTCATGTCGTGCATCCGCGGCAGTCCGTCGAGCAATGACGTCTCACCGAACCAATTACCCACTTCAAACACCGTCAAAATCGCTTCTTTGCCATCTTCCCCTAAGCTGGACACCTTAAGCGCGCCGTGGACCAATCCATAGAAACAGCCCGGCGCATCGCCTTGGCGAAGGAGAAACTCTCCGGGATTGAGACGCTGGATTCGGCTGTCGACGAGCATTTCCTGTTGCACGTCAGGTGCAAGGCCAGCGAACCACTGGTTCTCGGCCATCTGCTTCAGGAGTTGGTCGTAGGCAAGCATGGTTATCTCTCTTCTGTCAGCCGGCATAATGTAGTCCCACAAAGGTGCGCCTCCCAATCACCCTTCGTAAAAAACTCGCTGAATGCAAGATTCCTTGCAGTGTCCACCGGCTCAAAAAATTACCCTCCTTTTCAGCGTGCCACCTTGTATGGCACGGGTAGTCTTACCCTCGGCTTTTACGCAATGACCGCCCTCATGGCATTGGGTGGCCTGGTCATGCTGCGTAGTCCAACCCTTGCGTCATCCTGATTTCAACCTGGAGCAATCATGTATGTCATTCACAGATGAAGTTGTATGGATCACCGGCGCGTCCTCGGGTATCGGTGAAGGGTTGGCCGCGGCATTTTTGCGCGATGGCGCTTGGGTGATTCTTTCCGGGCGGCGCGTCAGTGAACTTGATCGAGTTGCAGCCCTGGCGCCGGATCGCACTCTCGTCCTACCGTTCGACACCACTGATTATGCCGCGCTTCCCGAATTAGTAGAGCGCGCCTGGAACTGGCGTGGCCGAGTAGACCGCTTGATCAACAACGCCGGCATCAGTCAAAGAAGCCTTGCGTTGGACACCGACCTAGCCGTCTATCGCCAGCTCATGGAGGTCAATTACGTTGCCCCCGTGGCGCTGACCCGACAGCTGCTACCGCTGATGGTTGAGCAGCGTAGCGGACAGATCGCAGTGGTCAGCTCGGTTGCCGGCAAAGTCGGCGCGCCACTGCGTTCGGGTTATTGCGGGGCAAAACATGCCGTCGTCGGTTACTTCGATGCCTTGCGCGCAGAAGTCGAAGAGGCCTATGGCATTCGCGTGAGTGTTATCCTGCCAGGATCAGTGCGGACGTCGATTGCGATTAACTCACTTGAAGGCAACGGTGCTTCGCGAGGCCGTTCCGATGACAATATTGAGCACGGTATGGCAGTGGAGACTGTTGCGGAGTTGATTCTGAACGGTTTGAAAAATAACAGTCGGGAAATTGTAGTGGCCGAAGGTATCGAGGCGATGGCTTTGCGGCTGCGCACCCAAGATCCGGAACAACTCTTCACTTTAACGGCCCGGGAGGGTACGCGTCTGGCGAAACTTCGTGAAGAGCTGGGGAGCGGCGTTTCCATGGATCCGGCTAAGCTTTAACTAAGCTAGAGACAGCCCGATCTTCTTGGGTCACGTGGCCAAGGCCGATTTTGCCCTCCAAATCGGATCACTAGATCATCACTCAACACTTTTTTTCTGCACTGCCGCTATACCGATGACGCATCGCACGCCGGATTTCAGCCGTTCGGCGCTTTTCCGTTGATAGACCTTCCTGCCCTAAAACGTCATCCAAATTGTCCAGTGGGTCATTGAAGGGCCTCGTACAGTTGGGCAAAATCCAGGGTCACCAGCCCCGAGCGGAGCGTTTTATGCCAGATATAGCTCCAGACGATGATCGCGCGCAAACCCAGGCCACAGGCGATGTGGTACTGGATCATCACCTGTGCTGGAAAAACCGGAACCTCGAAGGGGTTCTGGCTCATTACCATCCTGAAATTCAATACCACGATTTCTTTCAGAATCGAGTGGTGACGTTCGACGGACTACGTGAGTATCTGCAAGAGACAATGCCCCGTGGCTCCGACGAGAACATCGAGCACAGCGACCGTATCCGGGTCGATGGTGATACGGCGTTCATCCAGTATTGCATCACTCTTCGTGGTGGTCAGGGCTTGGTTTCGTTTCGCACCAGTGAGGCGATCACCGTGCGCGACGGTTTGATCTGGCGCGTCAATGAATATGCATCTCTGGTGCATGAGCATCCCACCAACCGCTCTCCCTCCCAGGCCATACGCCCAACGGTCAGCCGACTTGGTTTGTCGCCCCACCAGCTGGGCTATATGGCCAAAGACCTGCAACAGTACTTTCAAGATCAGCAACCCTACCTGGACCACGAGCTAGACTTACAACGGGTAGCCAAGGAATGTGGCTATAGCCGTAACCAAATTTCCTACCTGTTAAATCAGGTGCTAGGGCAAAGCTTTTATCGTTACGTCAACCATGCACGCCTGCAGCATTTGCTGGCGGCCTTGGACAAAACGCCACCTCCAATCCGCATAGATGAATTGGCATTCGCCGCCGGTTTCAATTCGCTATCGGCGTTCTACAGTTGCTTTCGTCAGCACACTGGGCTGTCGCCCAAGGCCTACGTCAAACAAATTTCTTGCGTGCACGCACGCAAGACACTCCCGGAGCCCAAACACTAAGATCACGCCATCAAGGTCGGATGGTGGAGCTGGGCATGCTGCAATGGCGCAATATCAGCTTATGGATGGACCAGCTGGAAGAGCCGCTGGTGGGTCGACCATCCTTGGAGCGCGACTTGGACGTCAACGTCGTGATCATCGGCGCTGGCTATACCGGGTTGTGGACCGCCTATTACCTCAAACGCCAGGCGCCTGAACTGAAGATTGCCATCATCGAAGCGCAAACCGCAGGCTTTGGCGCTTCGGGCCGCAACGGTGGCTGGCTGATGGGCAATCTGCTGGGTGAGAACCGTTTGCTCGCGGGTTTGTCTTTCGAGCAACGCCGCGCGTCCTTCGACTTACTGCACGGCATCCCCGATGAAGTGGCTCAGGTCATCGAACGCGAAGGCATTGATTGTGACTACCGCAAGGGTGGAGTGTTGTATTGCGCAGCCCGCTATCCGGAACAGGAGATTAGCCTACGCAAGCATCTCAATGATCTTTATGCCCAAGGCCTGACCGAAGCCGATTATCGCTGGTTGAGCCCACAGCAGTTGGCCGAGCAGATCCGCATCGCCAAACCTTACGGTGGCATCTTCGCGCCTCATGTCGCAACCCTTCATCCAGCCAAACTGGTTCGAGGCTTGGCACGGATAGTCGAGCAGATGGGGGTCAACATCTACGAGAACAGTCCAGTGACCCACTGGCAATCCGGCAGTTTGCGCACTGACAAAGCCGTAGTCCGCGCTTCCTGGGTAGTGCCTGCGGTCGAGGGCTATGCCCCAACTCTGCCGCCGTTGGGACGTTATCAATTGCCGGTGCAAAGCCTGATCGTCGCCACCGAGCAGTTGCCCGCCAACATTTGGGATGAAATTGGCCTAAGCCGAGGCCAAGCCTTTGGCGAAAGCAGCCGACAAGTCACCTATGGCCAGCGCTCAGCGGACAATCGTCTTGTGTTTGGGGCCCGTGGCGGCTATCAGTTTGCCGGTAAGTTGCGAGATAACTTTGACCTGACTGATAACGAAGTAGATCTGCGCCGCTATCTATTCGGCGAGCTGTTTCCTCAGCTCAAGGATGTTCGCATTACTCACGCCTGGGGCGGCAATCTAGCCATGTCACGTCGTTTCAGGCCGCACATGCTCTGTGACCACCGATCAGGCATTGCTTTGTCCGGCGGTTACGGCGGTGAGGGAGTAGGCGCCAGCAACCTCGGCGGTCGGACCCTGGCGGACCTGATCCTGGGTCTTGAGACGCCTCTAATTCGCCAGCCTTGGGTCATTCCCCAAGGCAATCTCGACACCCTAAAGGCCTGGGAACGGGAACCCTGCCGTTGGCTGGGCTACAGCGCGATTATTCATAGCTTTGTTCATGAAGACCAGATCCTGGCCAACCCCGGCACTGCGTCGTGGCGTCGACGCATGGCCAGTGGAATTGCCGGATTCATGGAAGGTTTCATGCAGTAAGTCGTCTCAACTACTACAGGTATGACCATGAATATCACTCACTTCAAAGATGCTCTAAGCAGTCACTTGCCATATTCATCCCCAGTCGCCGTGCCCTTGGGCGAGCCAGTGGCTGTGGCGTCCACCCTAAGCGTGGAACGCAGCGATGGCGTCGAAACCGGTATTTGGGAATGCACCCCCGGGCTCTGGCGGCGCCAAATCGTTAGCCAAGAGTTCTGCCACTTCGTCAAAGGCCGCTGCACTTTCACTCCAGACAATGGTGAAACCATACACATCGAAGCTGGCGACGCATTGATGCTGCCGGCCAACAGTGCTGGTATCTGGAACGTTCTGGAATCGGTGCGCAAGACCTATGTATTGATCCTCTAACTCTTTGATCGCCTGCCATAAAAACAGCCCTAAAATCGCCAGGAAACCAGATCATGAGAGCCATTGCGCTGTTACCCCTGTTGCTCATTACCACCCTCAGTCAAGCTACCGAGTCGGTTAGGATTTACAACTGGTCGGATTATATCGCGCCGGACACTACCAAGAACTTCGAGAAAGAGACTGGCATCGGGTTCACCTACGACGTCTACGACAGCAACGAAACCCTTGATGGAAAGTTGATGACCGGTAAATCCGGCTACGACGTGGTGTTCCCGTCCAACCACTTCATGGCCCGGCAGATCCAGGGCGGGGCGCTAAAGAAGCTCGACAAGAGCCAGTTGCCCAACTGGAAGAACCTCAACCCGATACTGCTCAAGGCCCTGGAAACCAATGACCCGGGGAATGCCCACGGTTTCCCGTATCTGTGGGGCAGTACTGGAATCGGTTACAACATTGATAAGGTCAAGGCGGCATTGGGTGACAACGCCCCGGTGGACTCTTGGGACCTGATCTTCAAGCCCGAGAACATGGCCAAATTGCAGAAATGTGGGGTGGCGATCCTCGACAACGGCCCGGAACTACTACCGGCCGCGTTGAACTATCTGGGCTTGCCACACCACAGTAAAAAAGCCGAGGACTACAAAAAGGCTGAGGACCTGCTGATGAAAGTGCGTCCTTACGTGGCGTACTTCCATTCCTCGAAATACACCGCCGACTTGGCTAATGGCGATATCTGCGTGGCCGTCGGCTTCTCCGGCGACATCCTGCAGGCTGAAAGCCGCGCGAAGGAAGCCAAGAACGGTGTGAACATCGGCTACAACATTCCCAAGGAAGGCGCCGCCATCTGGTTCGACATGGTCGCCATGCCCGCCGAAGCCCCTAACGAACAAGCCGGCTACGCATTCATGAACTATCTGCTACGCCCGGAAGTGATGGCCGATATCACTAATTACGTACATTACGCCAATGGCAATGCGGCAGCTGACAAGTTGGTAGACCCGGCGATCAAGAGCGATACCAAGGTCTACCCTAACCCTGAAATGATGGGCAAATTATTTTCTCTGGAAGCCATGCCAATGGATATCGACAGAATCCGTACACGGTCGTGGAATAAGATACGTACAGGTAGCTAAGGACGGAGCAGAGCGAGTGCGGGAGCGAGAGTACTTTTGATGATGACATGGACGTCTAGCACCTCAAGTTTGCCTAAACCGACGATCCTGCGTTCGGCTTTCTTACTGACACCCCTATCTCGATTATTGAACCTGTCCAGGCCATACAACCAGAGCCTGGATCATGTCTGCTGCCTGCCCGCACATTTCGCCCCAGAAGTTACATCCTTTGGTGCTGAGCATTCTGCTGGCATCCGGGTCAAGCGTGGCGCTGGATACCGACAGCATTACCGCCTCCGTACTTTCTCCAGACTGCCTCGAGTACAGAGTCGTCGGCATCTGCTTCTGGTTGCTCTGCACCCCCTTCGGCTGCACGGTTAAAACTTCAACCAAGGTCCGTCATTTCATTCCTGAACTGGTGGTCTCGAGCTATACCACCACCGGCAGCAATCCGTGGACCGAGATGGCCGCTCTCTCCTCTCCCATCAGCGGTGCGGAAGGTGGCGGTAACCTGATCACGCCGAACACCCAGCGCGATAACCTGCCTCGTTTCAAAAATGTTGATGGCATTGGCCATCCCGGAGGCTGGGCCGCCACGCAACTGGCTTCTCAGTCCGGCTATGCCTGCGCCAGCGGCGCCACAGCGTTCATGCCCTACTACCTGAGCACTTTGGACTCACTGGCCTGGCGTCATGGCATCCCGGAAAGCCTTTACCCCGAGTCGCTCGTGCCTGGGATCCGTGAAATCGGTCGTCAGCTCGCGGGAAACATGTGGGGCAACGTCTATCCCCGGCAAGGATTTTTGGTGCAACCCGACGACTTCAAAGCCGCTGCGGTAATGGCGCAGCGGGCGGGTGATGTCATTACCCGCAACTGGCAACCGCACGTGTATTTCCCGCTCATACCCGTACCACGCGATGGTTATTGGCCGCCTGGCCCAATCGTTGAAAACGAAGCTTCGAGCCACAAATGGCAATTGCTCTCCCCTCTGGTTCAGCCAACATGTGCCATCTTCCCCAGCGATCCGGTGCAGAGCGCGGATGGCGGCTACGCCTGGTCTCTGTGGCGCCCCTATAGCTGCTGCAAGCGTGAGGGACAGACCTTCCTGTTCAGCATCGACTTCGAAGGTGGTGCTTCATGAGTCCGCTTCTTACAGGACCATGGTTGGGCCCGATGAGTTTGTTGCTCTGCGGGCTGCTCGCCGTGGCCACGCATGCCGACGCCGCCGAGGACGATTACCGTCTAGGCACTCAAGGTGAGGTGCTCGACGACCGGGTGATGTACACCATCGGTGGCGGCTCGGCAGCGGGCTCGCCGAGCTCGCTCTATCGCCCCAACGGGCTCGGTGTCGGCGGATCCTGGCAAGCAAACATGATGTGCGGAAACATGAGCCTCACCAACACTCTGCAAAACCAACTAAACGGCGTCACCGAAGGTTTCCAGCAGATTATGGGCAGCATCGTGCAGAACGCGACCCAAGCAGTCATGTCACTGCCGGCGCTGATTATTCAGCGCGCCAATCCCGGTCTCTATGAATTGCTCAGTAATGGGGTGCTGCAGGGACGTATCGACTTCGACCGCTCCAAACTGACCTGCCAAGCCATGGCTGAGAAGATGGCGGACAAGGTCGGTCAAGCCGGCTGGGGCGCATTGGCCAAGAACCAGGAAATGCAGGGCAACCTCGAACAAACCGGCGGTGACGCGGTGGCTGCGGTGAAAAACACCGAGGCCCGTAACGGCAACAATGGGGTGTCTTGGGTCGGCGGGCAGAAGGCTGGAGGTAGCGGACAAACACCCATCCGGGCAACCTCCGATGTGGTGCGGGCGGGCTACAACCTGCTGCATAACCGGTCCGTGGATGACAGCGCCTCGATCAGTAGCAGTGATTGCCTGGGCGGCGCTATTTGCCAGGCATGGACCTCACCCCAAGAGGAATCCGAATGGGCTGTTCGAGTGTTGGGCGAGACCGAAGTCGCAACCTGCGACACCTGCGAGACTCTGCGGGCTACCGCTGGCATCGGACTGACGCCGCTGATCCAAGAGGCCTACAGTGAACACCTCAAAACCCTGCAAGGATTACTGTCCGGATCTCTGCCGCCGAACGCTGACAATCTGGGCAAAGCCTCAAGCCCGATGCTGCCGGTGACCCGTGGTGTGATCGAAGCCCTGCGCGACGATCCTGATCAGGAACTCTTGGCGCGGCGCCTGGCCAGTGAGACGGCCCTGTCCAGCGTGCTCGACAAAGCGCTCCTGCTATTGCGCACGCTGCTGGCAGGCAGCCACGAACCTAACATCGCTTCCGCCGAACCGGCCCAAACGGCCTTGACGAAAAACATCGACACACTGGAGCGTGAGATACGCCTGCTACAAACCGAGTTGCAGATCCGGCAGATGCTCACAACCAATACCGCCAGCCTCGTGCTCGATCGGCATGCCGGAGGTGCCGATGCGTCGCGCACCGTCGAGCAAGGCGACCCCGAACCTGGCCGACTCAACGACGCTGACGCCAGGCACAAGTGAGCCATGAAACGCTCGCTGCTATTCACTTTGCTTTCAAGTCTAGGGATCGCCGCAGGGATGATCCTGACCGCCGCACTGATCGCCTGGATCGGCCGCACTGCGCTGGGCAGTTTCGAGGTCTGGCAGCAAGCCTTGGAATCGATACGGCCTTACCTGCGGTGGTGGCGAGCCTTGCTCTACGGCGTCCTATTAGCACTCTGGTGGGACCTGCTGAGGCGCTATCGACATCGACCTCAGGACCGACTGCGCGTGAAGCGCGCCGGGACATTAGGGCTCTTGCTCTTTACCTGCGTCGAGCTCACTCGGTTGTGAGGTCACTACCATGCTCATGAGCACCAACAGCTACCTGGAGTTTTACCTCTCGCTGCTGGCCTGGATCATCAACAACGGTATCTGGAACGTCCTGTCCGATACTGGCCTGTTCGCCACCCCCTTTGGTGCAATCATCTTGCAAGAATGGTTGTCGGCCCGTCAGCAAGGCGCGGATGAAGGCAACAAAGGATTGCTCTCGGTACCTCGAATCGAGAACCGGCTTTGGCTGGCCTACATTGTCGTATTGTTCGGCTGTGCGCCGGTCTTTCCGCTAAACCTCGCTTCAATGGCGTTCGACGATGCAGCGAGCCAACGCTGCGGTGTCAGCGTGGCCAAGCCAGCGGAAACCGCTTGGGGCACCACGTTCAACACCATCGGTGAACGCTCTGCCAACGTGCCAATCTGGTGGTTTCTGGTGCACGCCTTGAGTAAAGGAGTGACCGCAGCGGCCACCGCCTCCATCCCCTGCGCACCGGACATCCGGCAGATGCGCATGGAGATCGACAGTTCTCGCATCGATAACCAGGTACTGCTACAGGAAGTCGCCGACTTCACTCGCGACTGCTACGGCTATTCCCGTTCTCGGCTGTTCACCAACCGTCCTCAGTTGGACAAGGCACAAAGTCATGATGCGTCCTGGATCGGCTCAAGCTATTTTCTCGACACTCCCGGCTACTACGACACCGATCGCTCACGGACACCGCGAGTCAGCTGGCCCTATGATGAAACCCGCGATATTTCCTTGCCACGGCTGGAAAATGGCGCGGGCTACCCCACTTGCAAACAGTGGTGGAACGACAGTGGTGTCGGGTTGCGCGAACGCTTGATCAAGCAGGTCGATCCTTCGCTGCTGACTCAGCTAAAAGGTTGGTTGACTGGCCGTTCGAGTAACGAGATTGAGGATGCCACCCTGCGCGAACTGGTCAGCCCGCGCCAACAATCGATGTCCATGTCGCCCGGACAGGTGTACCAGGACTATGGCTCCAGTGCTCGCGGTGGGTCGATCAATCAGGGGCTCAATAACCTGGCGACCAACACTGGGCTAGCCCTCGGTTCCTTCAGCAACTTCCCGGCGATGAACGCGCTACGCGCAGCCCTGCCGATGGTGCAGGCCTTCCTGATCATGGGCGTCATCATCAGCTTGCCGCTGATCCTACTGGTCAGTACCTACCAGCTAAAGACCGTCATGACGGTGACGTTCGCGCTGTTCACGCTGCACATGCTGACCTTCTGGTGGGAGTTGGCCCGCTGGGTCGACTCCAGCATGCTCGATACCTTGTACAACCAAGTGTCGGCGTCCAATCAGGTGCTGCTGTCGCTGCCCACATCCGGTTTTATGGACGGGACCGTCACGGCGCAGGTGATAGAGTATGTGATGGGGGCGATGTTCATCGTACTGCCGATGGTCTTTCTAGCCGCAATGAGCTGGGCTGGGTATAGCGTAGGTTCGGGTGTAGAAGGAATGCTCAGCCGGGGAACCCAGGCTGCGCAGACAGCGAGTTCTAACGGGACCTCTCAGTTGATGAGCGGAGCAAGAATGATTTCAGGTAAATCGGGCTCAAAATAACCAGGGAGGTTACTTCAGTGAACCCCATTTATCGTACCGCTCAGGCCAAGACGCTCTGTGAATTGGATCATCGAGATCATCAATATCTGGAGTGTCTGAATCTTGAACTGGGATAGCTGCTAATGCGACGAATGTGCACACCAGCAGAAACAACCAAAAGCTAACAAAAAGAAGTGCTCCGAACAGGGCCACCTGGGCAAGCAGAAAGATCCCGCGAACGAGTAAATTACCCGCAGGCAAACCTGCCGTCACTGCACGCTTGGCCACACGAGACTCAAACCCTTTCAACCTTCGATAACCACGTTTGGCGAACATACCGCATGCATATGCCCAGCGGTGTGCGCGGGAGATTTGAAGTGGCTGCTGAGCCGACATGATTGCGCCCTCTTCTGAGCGTATTCCTGTGGAAATCGAGATTACAGACTACTACTGAAAACCGCCCATGCTTAACCGTTTATCAGCTTGCTCGGTCGAAAAACGCTTCACTGGAAGACAGAAGACGCAGCTCGTGCACCGGCGCCTCTATGGCCGTTGACCCATCCATATCATCCAGCTACATAGAGGGTACGGATCGCTGTTATCGACAGCACCTTCCCAGGTAGCCAGAGCCTTTGAGGCTACGTCACTCCGGTGATGGTTCCCCCCAAGTGCGATTAGCGTTCGGTGGCTCGCACGGTCACGCTTCACGGTGATGAACGCCTACTGCTCTCCCGAGCGTCTTTCGAGCTCGGCTCGTCCTAACCCCTCTTGTTTTTCTTCAACCCACCGCGGGAAACTCTTTCCCCTATGGGACAGGTTTCTTCGCGCTATCAACGGAGGCACCCCATGTCCGACTCACTCACAAGCGAAGCACTGAACACTCTGCACTTGCCCGTTGTGTTCACTCCAGACGCGTGGCAACACGCAGTATTGCTCGATGGTTCAAATCATTCTGAAAAACTGCAGCTCGATAGGCTGAGCAACATCGTACGCGCAGCCTTCAAAGCACACCTGGCCGATCCAAACGCACCCTACGTGGTGTTTGAGGTAGCCAAGTTCGTCTCAGCGAGTGATGCAGATCATGAACCATTGCTGCGACTGAGCCTCAGCCAGCTTCAGGCAGCAGACCAACCTAACGCCCTACTGATAGCGCTTGCGAAAGAGCAGCAACGCTGACCGCAAATGGCCAGACTCTGCCACTGATCCACACTTAGACTGCGCGCAGTCCTGCATCCAATCCAACCAACACCCACCGGGGAACCCTCCCCGACGGGCAAGGCGTTCCTCCGTTTTCTCTCGAGGAAAATGCCATGCGCAATATCTACCAAGACGTAACTGACAAGATTGTTACCGCGCTGGACCAAGGCGTAGCGCCCTGGATCAAACCTTGGTCCTCAAGTGGCTCAGCTGACGTCGGTCATCACCACCCCTACCCCATCAACGCCATCACCCAGCGTCCCTATTCGGGCATCAATTTACCGCTGCTCTGGACCGAGGCTAGGTTGCAGGGGTTCACTCAAGATCGCTGGCTGACTTTCAACCAAGCCAAAAAAGCCGGCGGGCACATCCGTAAGGGTGAGCACAGCACCCTGGCAGTGCTCTACAAACCGATGGAACGCGAGGAACAGACCGAATCAGGCCAACCCGTACTAGATGAAAACGGTCAGCCCAAGGTCGCTCACTTTGGCATTCTCAGGACGCATTTTCTGTTCAACATCGAGCAAACGGAGGGGCTCGAAACGCTCAACGAAACGGTGCTCGAGACGGAATCGAGCGATCCCTTCTTCCCTAACGCTGCTGCAGAAAGTTTGTTGCGAAGTTCGGGCGCACATATCATCCATCGTTTTGCCGACGAAGCCTTTTACCACCCGATCAGGGATCTCATCCAACTGCCGACAAAATCGCAATTCCACGATCAAGGTGGATACTACGCCACTGCACTTCACGAGCTGACGCACTGGACCGGACACCACTCTCGGTTGCAGCGCGAAGGCGTGACATCTCCGTGTCCATTTGGCTCGCCAGGCTATGCATTTGAAGAGTTGATCGCCGAAATGGGCGCCGCTTTTTTATGTGCCTACGCCGGTATACGGGGAGAGCTTCGGCACGAGGGCTATATCGACTCCTGGCTCGGCCTGCTCAAGTCTGACAACCGCGCGATTTTCCGCGCCAGTGGCCAGGCCCGATGCGCTTCGGAGTATGTGCTCAACCTGGAGCAGCAACGGAGGCAGACGGGAATGGATGACTCGCGATGCATGAACGATGGAGCTTGATCGTCACCTCACCGCTGCAAATGCTTCATAGGGTCCAACACGAGTTGGACCCTTTTTCTATGCCCAGAAAATTCCCACACTGCGGAGCTCTGACGCAAAGAACATGAAGTAATCCCGTAACCGCAGTGCGCCGTTACGTATCCAGATTCTCAGCCAGGTAATCCACCAGTTCGAGTGGACTTCGGCTGTCGATCACCTTGTAGATCAGATCACGTTTGCTTCGCGGTAGCTTCTTGACCACGCTCTTCGCCGAGGCCCTGACGGCTTCGTCTGTTCCATGGATACGTGCCGCGAGCAGCAGTATGAGCGTGGCGTCAGTGAGGTTCATGGCAAGACCCGATAAAATTCGCACCGCAGTGTACCGACACTTGCCTTTTTCGCACCAGCACACGCATCCAACAAAACGGCACCAAGACAAATCGATATTCCGATTGCCGCAAAAAAGGACACACGGCAAAAGGACGGGTAAGGGTTGGAAGGGGAATGGGAGTCAAGGGTAAGAGCCCTATCCGAAAAGGCTAAAAGGCCACTGATCCTGCCATTTCCCGGGAAGTCACGATGCTCAGTTTGTTTCGGCACAAAAGGCAAAAGCCTCCTCCTCCACCAACCGTAAACGTCGCCGATGGGTACCTGTCCATCGAATCGTCCCAGAGCTTGTTAGCAGCCGGGCATCGCCGCCAGTTGCTTGATCGCATTTGGCAGTACACCGCCCTCTCCCATCCGCAATTCAGACAGCTCTATTTAAATCCGATCCATCGCTACGCCGAACTGGTCCAGCAGCTTCCAGCCAGCGAGACGCACCACCATGCTTATCTTGGCGGCATGCTCGACCATGGGTTGGAGTTGGTCGCCTGTAGTCTGAAATTGCGTCAATCGTATCTGCTTCCCACCGGCGCCGCACCCGAAGACCAAGCAGCCCAGACCGACGCTTGGTCCGCTGGCATCGCCTATGGCGCGTTGCTCCATGACATCGGCAAGATCGCCGTGGACCTGCTGGTCGAACGCCAGGATGGCCGTGTCTGGCATCCTTGGCAGGGATCGCTGGATCAGCCCTACCGTTTTCGCTACCTCAAGGGTCGCGACTACCACCTGCACCGCGCGGCCGCAGGCTTGATCTATACCCAGATTCTCGACCGCCCGATCCTCGATTGGCTCAGTGGGTTCCCATCGCTCTGGGCCAACCTGCTGTATGTCCTGGCGGGTCAGTACGAACGTGCCGGCGTGCTGGGTGAGCTGGTGATGCAGGCAGACCGTGTTTCCACCGCACAGAACATCGGTGGTAACCCGAGCAAGGCGCTGCAAGCGCCGACTCATTCGCTGCAACACCATTTGATCAGCGGACTGCGTCATTTGATTCAGCACGAGCTGAAACTCAACCAGCCAGGTGCCGCGGGATGGCTGACCCAGGACGCACTCTGGCTAGTCAGCAAGACGGTCACGGACAAGCTACGAGCCCATCTGCTGTCGCAATCGATTGAAGGCATTCCCTCCTCCAACATCGCCGTGTTCGACGAACTGCAATCACATGGTCTGGTCGAGTCCACCCCAGAAGGCAAAGCCATCTGGACCGCGCTTGTGGCACAGGGAAATTGGCAGCAGAGCTTTACCTTTCTGCGCCTCCAACCGGCGTTGATCTGGGGGAACGAAGACCGGCCTGAGGCGTTCAGCGGAACGGTGAGCATTGTGGCTCATGAACGCTCATCTGACACCCCGCTACCAACACCAGCGCCCGAGACAGTCAGTATCGTATCGGGTAAAAGTCAACCGCAGCCGGATCCCATGGCGCTAGAGGATGCCGATTACCTCGGCCCGCTGCTGGACATGTTCGAGTTGGTAGACTCTGAGACCAGCAATGCGCCGGCAGAAAGTACTCTCGAAACCTCAACGCCTCCATCGGACAGCCCAGGTCAGGCATTCCTAAATTGGGTCAAGGAAGGCGTTGTGAGTCACAAGCTGATCATCAACGACAGCAAGGCGAAGGTTCACACGGTGGATGGCACTGTGTTTCTCGTGACGCCGGGCCTCTTCCAACGTTATGTCCAGGAGTTTCCTGGCATCGCGAAAGGGGTCGATCAAGAGATTGAAGAATGGCGTTGGGCGCAGAAGCAGTTTGAGAAACTGAATGCACACAGAAAGCGCGCTGATGGTTTGAACATCTGGACCTGCAAGGTACAAGGTCCCAGAAAGCAAACTTCGTTGAAGGGGTACCTTATCACCGAACCGGCTTCACTTATAAAAAACGTTCCGCCAGACAATCCCTTTCTAAAACTTGACGCCAGCCAGTAGCTATATTTCACGGACAGTACCACATAGAACAACTAGTTAAACATGCGCCAAGCACACCAAATAAACTTGCGAATAAAATGCAGACCAACCGATTAGAGGTTTATCAGATATTAGGAAATATTTATAAATCTACTGCTTAGACGCAAAATCAAATCATTACACCCAAATAAGCACATACAAATTTTAAAACTGAAAAAAGGAATATTGGGATCTATAAATCAACACATACCCATTGAAGCTCAACCCAAAACAACCACGAAAACTCGAAAAATATAACTCAGCATGAGGCGTATAACGCTCAACGAGGGGCCCTGCACTTGAGTCATTTAGGCCATAGCAGGGTTCCGTCGGAGCTCAGATTTGCGCTGCCGGAACGTCTCCCTGACGAGACATCAACCGCTACGGAGGATACAATGCACACAAAGCCCCTCAGACTGGATGAGTTCACCAGTCGGCACGTTTGGTGCTGGAGGAGGCGTCCAGTTAGCGATGAGTGGGATGACTATGGTGCAGGCGAACAGGACGGATGCCCATTTTTCTGGGCATGAGACATTCCCACTGCGGCAGATGTGGCTAAAAAAAGCGGTCGATAAGGCCGACGCTAGCGGTAGAATTTCTAAGGATACCTTCGCTAGCGAAAAGGCGATCGCGTATTTTGGCGTTGGCAGGAATATGGTTGCGTCAATTCGACATTGGGCGCTTGCGTGCGACGTGATTGCGGAAGACGAATCTCGTCGCAATTTTGATCTTACCGAGGATGGCAAAAGTATCTTCGGCGCAGGGGGCCTTGACCCCTATTCCGAGAACCCGGTGACTACATGGTACGCCCATTGGTGCCTAGCCGGTCGAGGAAGCCGTTCAACGACATGGTTTTGGCTCTTCAACAGCCTCTCAGCACAATCCTTCAGCCGTGATGAAGCCCTACCAATACTCACTAAATATGCCCTGACCGTGGCAAATGGTAAGAAGCTTTCGCAGGCAACCCTAAGCCGCGACCTAGATACCTGTTTGAGAGGGTACGCCCCTAGATCAGCGTCCTCTTCTGTAGAGGAAGCCGCAGAGCCCATGTTAGCCGAATTGGGTTTGCTCCAGGAGGAGCGTAAGGGTGTGTTCTCTTTTCGTAGAGGACCTAAAACGACTTTGCCAGACGCAATGTTCACTTGGGCACTCCTCGATTTCTGGGCAAATCACAGGAAGGCAGAATCGTCACTGAGCTTTGAAGCTATAGCTTATGCCCAAGGTTCTCCTGGAAGGGTCTTCAAGCTAGACGAGGAGTCAGTAGCTGAGCGACTTTTCTCCCTCGCGGACCACACTGAGGGCAAGCTTCGTTGGTCGGATACCTCCGGACTCCGCCAAGTTCATCGAGCTGATTTCGACTCTGAATTGCTAATGGAAAGAATGTTGAGAAAATCTTATGACTGCTGACTTAGGAGTTGCGGACGACAAAAACCTAGTCAAGATAGTGAGGCATTATCGCCGCTCGGTTAGGATTGATGCTGACATTGGTAGGTCTGACGCGCTAGACGGTTACCTCTTAACAGACACAGCTAGAGAAGCTCTCTCCGTTATGGCGCGGCAGATAGCAGGCAGTAATCAACGAGCATTCACGTGGACTGGGCCCTATGGAGGTGGCAAGTCATCACTTGCACTTGTCCTGGCTGCAGCAGTGTCAGCCGATCAAGCACTTCGAAAGAAATCCATCGAACTGCTAAAAAATATCCCCTATTTTAATGAAGTATTTTCCGCTGATGACGGCGACTGGCTCGTAGTTCCAGTTGTAGGTAGACGCGGGAGCATCACCAAAGCCATTGCTCAAAATTTATCGAAAGCGCTTGGCACAGCAGACAAAGCTTCATCTGAAGACACGCTAGTTACAGATCTCGCTAACGAGGCCTGCCGGGAAGGCTGCGGCGGCGTGCTGTTAATTGTCGATGAAATGGGTAAGTTTCTTGAAGCCTCGGCTGCCGGTGGCGACGATGTCCATTTTTTCCAGGATTTAGCCGAAACTGCTGCACGCAGTGACGGAAAGATCGTTGTTATCGGGATTCTCCATCAAGCGTTTCGCCAGTATGCCTCGCGCTTGGGTATCGAAGCCCGGGAAGAGTGGGCGAAGGTCCAAGGAAGATTTTCCGACGTTTCGTTCGTAGCAACCGGCGATGAAGTGGTCGAGCTGATCGGCAGGGCGATAGAATGCAAAGTTGCGCACCCAGCAGATTTGAGTGCAGCGGAAATCATTGGCTCAGCAATTTCAGGTAGACGCCCAGCTGTCGGTCAGGGCATGGGCACCTTATTGAACCGCTGCTGGCCTCTCCATCCTGTAACGGCGGCCCTTCTCGGTCCGGCTTCACGTCGCCAGTTTGGCCAAAATGAACGCAGCGTATTTGGCTTCTTGACCTCCCTTGAACCTAATGGCTTCCAGGATTTTCTCGAGCAGTGGGACGGCAAAGCGACCTATGGGCCTGACAAATTTTGGGATTACTTGAGGGCGAATTTAGAACAAGCGATTCTAGCCTCCCCAGATGGGCACCGATGGGCTCAAGCTGTGGAAGCGGTTGAAAGAACCGAATCCAAAGGTGGAGCAGCAGACGAGATAGCACTAGCCAAATCATTGGCCATCATTGATATGTTTCGCAGTGTTTCTGGCTTGGCCGCAGACAATGATGTGCTTCAAACAATTCTTCATGGCCGTAGTAAGACAGATGTAGAAGCGCTTTTAAGCAAGTTGTCAGTGTGGCGTGTTGCGTTGTTCAGGAAACACGTCGGGGCCTGGACAATCTATGAGGGAAGCGATTTCGATATTGATGAAGCAGTCGCGAAAGCGCGCGCGACATTTGCTTCTGCGGATATGAAAACGCTAACCGCTATGGCAAACCTCCACCCTGTGATTGCCAAGCGTCACTACAATGACACCGGAAGTTTCCGATGGCTTGGTGTATCAATGCACTCCGTCCACGAAGCGGAACATCTGGCGAGTAACTACCAACCAGAAGGCGGCGAATTTGGCCGACTTGCGCTAGTGCTACCCGAGCGGCAGTCCAATGCCCAGGAAACCGGAAGAGCGCTGGCTGCGCTTCCGGTCAATTCGCAGAGCCCTATCATCTACGGTGTACCTCCCAATTATGAGCTGATTGCGGACTTAGGCGCTGAGCTTTTGTCTTTAAGACTTGTTTTCGAAGGCAGCCCCGAGCTGGAAGGCGACTCAGTGGCACGTCGAGAAGTGGCCGCCCGGCTATCGTCAGTAAAGGGCGCTCTTGAGGAGGCGCTTCGAGCGGCTGTAACAAAGGCTGAGTGGAGAATCGGCACGAAACGAAAGAAATCTAATTCGCTGTCAACATTAGCCTCAGAAATGGCTAATGAAATTTTTTCAGCATCACCGAGGGTCTGGAGTGAACTTGTAAACCGTGATTCGCTTTCGGCAAACAGTGTAAAAGCCCGCCGCGACCTCCTTCACCGAATGATAAAAAATACGTTAGAAGAGAATCTTGGAATAGAGGGGTTTCCAGCTGAGCGCGGCTTATACGACACCTTGTTATCTTCAACGGGATTACACCGTGAAGGGACTGATGGAGCCTGGCGTTTCTACGCTCCAGAGCTACCCGACCAGCGAAACCTTATTCCGCTATGGACATCTGCCCTCGAGCTGGTTTCTACACGCATAGCGGGCACGGTAAGTCTCAGGGAGCTGTATTCCCTATGGGGATCACGCCCTTATGGGGTAAAAGCTGGCCTGCTACCCGTATTGGCGCTTGCCTTCATGCTCGCTCATGCAGAGACAGTTGCAGTATACCGAGACGGCGTATTTGAACCTTCACTGACAGACGCGGACGTCGACGAGATGTTGCAAGATGCCGGGAGATTTTCGGTACGCTGGGTAGATGACGACGCCGAGAAAAAACGCGCCCTCGAAGTCTTGTCGATTACCTTAAAACAATGCGGCTTCCCCCCTGCTAGCGAGGTACCGTTAGAGGTTGCGAGAGCTTTGGTGGCCCTGGTCTTTTCGCTCCCTGCATGGACACGACGAACGCATCGCATTTCGAAAAAAGCACAAACAGTTCGCGATATTTTGCTAAAAGCATCTGACCCACACAGACTCCTATTCATAGACCTCCCTGAGGTGTTCTCTCCCAACCAAAACGAGTATTGCGCTAACATTCAGGCTCCTTTAGAGGAGCTGCTCAGTGCTTATTCAGACATGCTCAAGAAAGCTGATGCTAGATTAGCTCAAGCTCTGGATGCTGAAGAAGGTGATGACCCTGAACTGAGAGCACGCGCGCAGTACTTGTCGACAATGACCGGCGACCTAAGGTTAGAGGGCTTCGCCGCCAGACTCAGACAACGCGATGGCACCACAAAGGGCGTAGAAGAGATATTAGGTTTGGCGGTGAACAAGCCGCCCCGAGACTGGACCGATCTCGATTTCGATTCTGCCCTCGTTGCAGTTGCCGACCTGTCTTTGGCATTCAGAAGAGCAGAGGCATTCGTCTCTGTAGAAGGACGACTGCCGGGGCGTGAATCGTTCGCCGTGGTAATTGGAGAGGGAGCATCATCAAGCCTCGTTACCAAGCACTTCGAAATCGCTGGCAGGGACCGTGAAAAAGTTAGGGAAGCTGCCGATCAGATTATAAGCTTCTTGACCGCGTCAGGCCTTGATGGCGACCTTCTTTTGGCCGCCATAGCACGCGCAGGAACGACCATGGTAAAAAACACGGAGGTCGAAAATGCTTGAACGACATCTTCTAGGTCTTTCGGGAGGGCGAGATAGCGCCGCTCTAGCGGTGTACATGCGACAAACACGGCCCGAGCTAGATATTGAGTACTTTTTCACGGACACAGGAGAAGAACTCCCTGAAGTGCATGAGTTTCTAGGCCGCCTCGAAGGGTTCCTAGGCAAACCAATCCTGCGACTTAATCCTCGCAGAGATTTCGAGTTTTGGCTCAAAGAATACAATAATTTTCTGCCGTCTGCGCAAACTCGCTGGTGCACGCGCCAACTGAAACTCGCTCCCTTTGAAGAGTGGACCAGACCGATGCTCGCCAAAGGCGAACGGGTCTTCTCATATGTGGCGATACGCTCGGATGAAGACTATCGTGAAGGATATTCTTCGAAGAACGAGAACCTAAAAATAGTTCTGCCATTTCGTGGAGATGGTATCGATAAAGCTGGGGTTATGGAGATACTCGAGTCGTCAGGAGTAGGCCTTCCCAGATACTACGAATGGCGAAGCCGGAGTGGATGTACGTTTTGCTTTTTTCAGCAAAAAATTGAATGGGTTCGCCTCCGGGAACGGCACCCAGCAGCATTTGAAGAAGCAAAAGCGCTGGAAAAGACTGCGATTGAGCACGGCTCACCTTTTACATGGACTAAAGGGGAACCATTGACAGATCTTGAAAAGCCCGAACGTATAGTGTCAATTAGAAAAGAATACGACGCGCGCATCGCTAGGACGAAGGCACGGAGGCCTCGGAACCCACTTCGGCCCTGGGAGGAAAACCAAGAAATCGACGAGATTTATGGGGTAGATGAGTCGAACGGTAGTTGCAACATCTGCCACAAATAAGCCGTCTGTTTAGCAGTGGAATTTAAAACATCTTCGTACGAAGATGTTTTAAATGAAAGCTGCCCCCAAAGCTCCGTCAGCTTTCATAAGGCGATATGACTCAGGCGTACCAAAGTGCGACTATTATTTTCTGCCGATTATCTGCACGCGTTAACCATTGTTCGTGGCTGAGTTCCGTGCGGAGCTCACCCATATTTGCCGGTGTCCCTTTGCAATAAAGAATGAGCGGAGAACCATCTTTTTTACTGCCGGTCTTTAGTTGCAATCCTTCATGGGCGTGAACCGTGTCTGAATAAACACCTGGAAATTCATCAGATAACGCCGTTAAGCTTTCTCGGTCGATATGAATTTCTTCAAACTTGCCGCGAGACATGCCATGACCAGAAAGCACAACACCAACAACGGGGCTCTCCGGAGCGGCATCCAAAAGAGCGTGGGCCGCAAGCCCGACTCCTTGTAACCTCCAGCTCCACATTTTCTTTTGAAGACCTACTCTTGCCGTTCTTGATCCATATTGCGTAGCTATGCTCTGCGCCAAGTCTAACCGCAGCTCACCCGACACCGACCAACCCTGCTCGTACTCTACGCCAAACTGTTGTATTGAGGGCGTTCTAACACTGCGCAGGTTCCAACCAAGTACTTGCGCATCTTTGTCTGTCATAGTTGAATTCATCTGAATCATCGCCTCGTTCGCAGTTGAACTCGATGGATGAGCTCTATAACCGCCGATCAAAAGCAATGTAGTATTTTCAACGTCGGCATCCTTAGCTTGCGCCAGATCGCAGGCTTGAGTGATATTTAGCCATTCCTTGCCGTCAGCCGCCCTGAGAACCATTCCGAAGCGAAGGTTGAGACGAACCCAACGAGCTTTTTCTAACGCCGAACCGCCTGCCGGATAAACTGATAGACTAGGCCCCGCACCTCCCCGCCATTCCATGCTCTTCATAAGAGCGCGGATAGCGGCGCGGGAGTCACCGACCTCCGCAACGGGAGGAATAACTTTTGTTACACGATGAGTAACTAATTGCTCTTCAAGAGTTGTGAGCGCCGCGCGCATGACGGTTTGCTCTTCAAGGTTAGTTAGCAAATTCCGACTAAGGCACTCTTCTACATAACGGCAATAATTATCGTTATCCCGACTTGACGTTTCATGCAGAATGTCCATAGCTTGAAGATCAAGTTCCCACATACTGCGGGCTTGGTCGGCAGCCGCTTTCTGTATTGCAGCTCCGGCATTTCTGATGAACCCTTCCATAACATTGATGTACGATCGGTCATTAGCAAGTTGCAGCAACGCGAGACGCCATTGTATGAGATAGTCGTCAGACACCGGTTTCCCCATCACCCTCATACGAGAGCTTGTGACCCCTAGCTCAGGACGGAAATTGCGAAACTCTTTTTTGATCTCCGCTTCATGCGTGGACATTAACATCACCTGTAACGGGTGTTCTCTACCGTCATGGGCCTCAATCATCTCACGAATAAAAGGTAAGGTTTTCTTTTCAGAATTATCAACCAAGAAATAATCAACAATAATAAGATCGTACAATTTATCAGGCGGGATGTACGGAGAAGAGTACTTATCAATACTATCTTCTGATATGCCTGCCGATATTAAAAGCGCATGCAGCCTAGCCACTGGCTCAGCATTATTAGAACGCGCCTCTAATACTTGCTCAGCTGCACTCCTCAACCTAGCAGGCGCTTGTGCTGCGAGCGCCGGATCTGACAAGGGCCCAGCCTTATCCTCAAGGCTATCGTAATCATGTCCCAGCGCAGACAATAACTCCTGGTACTGTTGGTTATCGGGATCGTTCGGATCACTCAATAGTGCCTCGAGATCACCGTCAATAGTTAGTAGATCTTGAGTCGTAATGCTTCTGGATAGATCATCATCCACTATGGCCACGCGCTTGATATTGGCATGCATCAAAGATTCACTAAAATCCATTTTTAATCCCTCGGCAACTCGAGAACAAAACAACGATAACGCCCATCATCATCAGGAGAGTCGAGAAGTAACTTCGCGTTATGATAAGTTGCAACTTCTGCTGCGATGAAAAGCCCCAACCCTTGCCCCCTAGGACGTAGAGAAAACCCTGCGCTGAAAATTCGATCTTTGTCTGCGGGCGATATGCCTGGGCCTGTATCACTAATAGAAAGCGTTTTAGACTCTGGATCCAACTCGATTCGGATCGCCGATTGCTCAGTAGAGACTTTGCTCTTTTCTTTCAACCAGTATATTGAGTTGGTGATCAGATTTTCGATAGCCAGACTGACAAATCCTCTAACCATTGTTACTTTTACGGGCCGAAGCGCGCTTTCGTTAGATATACATAACTCGCACGTAATTTCATGCCTCTCAAATCGGGCTGCATAGCCATCTACTATTGTTTCTAACAACGCGACTAGATCAAACTCTTCCTTGCGATGACGACCAGAAGGGGTCAGAGGGTCGAGTTGCCGTAACCGAGTGTTAATCGCTTTAATCTCGGCATCTAACTTTAAGAGAAGCGCTTTTGTCTGAGGAGACTCATCCTTGGACAGCTTTTGGAGAAGCTGTCTAGTGTGCCCAGTAGTCCTGGTCAGCTCATGCAGTACTCCAGACATCACGGTACCGACGCCTGCTAGCTCAAGAATATCTTCTCTCCTCTCACTCGCTTGCTTGCTCGCGTCCTCAAACTTTTTTACTTCATTCTTTATCAGGTGCAGGTTCACCGATATAGATTGTATGGTTTTCTTGACCTCAGGGGAAACTTTTGAGCGTATCTCAGCCAAACCCTGTTCCGCTTTGGCAACCCTAGTCCGGATCGTCGCTGGAGCACTTTCAACCAAATCATCTAACTCAGTTTTTTTCTCTTCCCGCCCCTCTTTGTCTATATACCTACGCAGTTCTCCTATCGCGAAATCGGTCAATAGCTCACGAACTAATACAGTTTCCCGCGAGTCAATTAGTCCTTCACGATTTGAACGATCGATCAGATTTGGATTCAGCGTGCGCGTAATTTCAAGTGCACCGACCACTTGAATTCGATTGACTGCAAAACCACCGCGCTTTAACGCCGAGCTATCAAGCCCAAGCCAGTCTTCGCCAGTTGATTGACCGGAAAATCCAACCCGAAATCCGTCCCGATAAATGGCGATCCCGCCGCTCCACAAATCTAATTCCTGCTTAGCCGCCTTCCAGCTACCATGTAATGTTGCCTGCTGACGCAGTTTATCGCGATTAAACCACCGAATGACGGCTCTAAATGGCCCAATTTTATCAAGCTCGTCTTTCGTAGCCTCTAACTTAGTAGCTACTTCAATTATCGTCCGTCGTGTGACATCAGGGTCTTTCCCTCGCTGATAATCAGTGAGTTTGGTTTCTACTATATTATTCGCGTTTTTTCCCATACCTTCCGGATTGAATTCGAGTTCAAAGTCTATTTGAACGAGGTCAGTCAGAACCTTTTTCATTCCTTCGATTGGGATTCTCTGCCCACCATTGAAATGAACATCTATGGGAAAACTTATGGGGCTTTTTTTATTATCTGCTGTCGCAAATGGACTCTGAAGCCTACGCAAGAACTTACCAACTAAGTCCGAGCGAATTTTTTCCTCGGTCCAGGTGTTCTTGAGGGCAAAAATCTGAATCAGTGTTCCTGATGAACTGCTGCGAGGAGGTAGAGTTGACAAAATACCGAGAGGTATATCACCAATTTCCTTATCAGGATCATCAAACATACGCCAGTCAAATTTTATCTTGTGCGCCACCTTGGTATTTTCCCAAGTGGTCACATGCGCAACCCCACCTAACCGCATCATCGCCAGCCGACCAATCCCCTTATTACCTTGGATTTTTCGACTCAGATCCTTGCTGTTTTGAGTATGAAGCTTCGACGGGGTACCGATGGTAAGAAAAACTGACAACAAGTTCTTCTTACTCATCCCAATGCCAGCGTCTTCTATTGAGATATAGTTAAGAGTGTCTAGGATACGCAGCGCTTCAAATCTGAACTTAACGAATTCAAATTTGCGAATTTTCCTTTCCGCTTCCTTCTTGACTTCCCCGTCTGGCTGCTCAAGCAGCGCTGCCAACAAACGCTCAGCGGCCAATGCCACTACAGACTTCAGACCAACATTATTTTTTATAGCGCTTAACTTGTTGCCTATCTCTTCGACAAGCTGATGAGGTATAGGATTTACTATTTCTATTTTTACTCGAGGAGACTCGGCATCAAACGAATTTTTTATTAATTCATTCACTGCAACTTCATCCGAGGTGATGAGCTCTGCGCCGAGGTGAACGAGGGTTCGGGCTGCTACGGAAAACTTCGCCACTGATTCAGATCCTTGAATTTTGAGTGAAATGATGGATGAGGTTCACCTAGAAGCCGGGGTTCGCCGAAAATCCCATCACTGATACCATAAGAAGACATGCCTGAGGACCTATCAGCCGTAGCTACGAGCTGAACGTCGACGCCAAATGTCAGCTCGAGCGAATTACCCAATATTAATTCATCGTCAGACCAACCTGCAAAAATTAGCTGAACGTCCGCGCGGATTACCGGGCCAACGCGCTAGCCAAGCTATCAGAGAATTCATCCCTAGGTTTTGGCGCCCCCTCATGCGCCACCCGAGGTAATCGAGAGAGTCCATGAGTTTACTAGACAGCATGGAAGCCTCCTCCCCAGATACCTCATCCGCCTATGTGATGCAGTTCGACTGGAGCTAAGCAGGCCTGTTGGTTCGCGACCTGTTCAGGCGCATTCAAGCTGCAGGTGACATCAATGAGCAAGCCCTGTATTAGGCACTGAATAGCCACTTACTTTGTAGGTGTTAATTAATCGCTGCGGCCTGTGGAGGCAGATGCAGGGCAGAACCAGGGCTGTTACCAAACAGGTTTGCGCATTTGATTATACCTGGCCATGTTGAAAAAATAGCACAAAGGCTGGGCTGCTATGCCCCCGACCACGCAGCTCCAAAAATGATAGGGAGAAGGCTACTGGCAACATGGCTCATCCCTGCGCGACAGAAATTTGCAGCTAGGTAGAGGCGATGCGTCCGGCACCGATGTCCATCAGTGTCAAAGCTCTGCACGGGAAATATGAATTGCCCTCCCTGCAAATACACCTGATGGTCAATGCTCGCGTAAAAGCGGTTTTCAGCATCGACGCGTGATAATGTGCCCTAGTCTCCGGGCCAAACTTCCGGCTACGTCCATGAGGGTACTACCGATAACGATCAACACACTCCAGAAATTCTGTCCTAGGGCCTTGAAGCCTTTGCGCACTACAGAGGTCTCGATCCCCCCAAATAACTCGCGACTAGAATGGGAGATTTTAATTCCAATGAATAGTGGAAAAAGTAACGCAAGGTATGCCCATCGCTCATTTATCACGGCTTTTTGACTCTCGTACCGTTCTCTAGCTTTGACTTCAGCATTCCAGTGATAGTTAACGTAGGGCAATACACCTTCGACTGACAAAAGATATTGATCGAAAATATCCGCCTCTCCTTTAAGCAAGCCTGGATGCTGATTCAGCTCCACAGGAATGGGCTGACAATCTGGATCCCTGTTGCTGCCCCTACAATAGTTTTGATTGTAAACTCGAACAGCATTGATTATTTGCTGACTGTCAATACCTTGCGACCGTAGCAATTGGAACACGTACGTAGAAGACGGAGCATCTTTATATTTACGCCCGACCCAATTTTCCTGCGCTTGCTGATTAATATAAGCACGCGCTTCAATTACCCAGGCACAAAGTATTGGATTACTGACAGCGAATGACACTTCGCGGCATCGCACCGAAGTTTTTGCAAATTGCGGTTCAAGCAACGAGAATCCAGTCGACAAATCCTTCTCATGCTGGGCCGCGTTATCAGCCGTGCTCTTGAGGCTGCCATCAGACACGTAGAACACCACTGCAGTCAGCCCGAGCAGGTACCAGAGGTGATCAAATGCACTCTTGCTCTTCTTGCCAGCTCTCATCGCATGCAGAAAAAGAGTCGAAATCGACCAGCTAACAAGCAAGAGCAGGATTGAATTGACCAGTGCACCGTGGACACTGCCTAACTGATCCGATCCCCCAGAGCCAATGACGTAAGTATCGGGGACGACAGCCTTTATGCTGTACAGACCCGACAGAGAAAGCAATCCTGGTATGAACCAAACCAAAGTAATCATGACTGCCAGACGCGGGGACAGCACCCGTGCAGCCAGAACATTAAGCAAGTAGATCACTGGTAGGAGAAGAAGATAAAGCGCGGCTACAGACCGAATGATGCCGAAGTCCATGGTCATCCCCTGCCATATACTGGCCCATCCCATAGCCTGAAAATTCTGCATCAGCGAGTAGGAGCCGGTCAAGACAAGCGAATAATAGGGAAGCGAAAACTGTAAAAACCACTGAGACATGACACCCTCATATACAAAAAAATCGCCTGCTCATGGCCTAAAATTCGAATACGTCCCGGCCTAGGCGATGCCAACGAATTCGGGCTGAAAACTAGAAATTGAGATTTTTAATCTACTGACAACCGATCTAACCTGTATCAATCCATATCGGCAAACACCAAGAGCCACCATTTAGCCATTATTACATAATTTTTCAGAAGGTGAGCAACGTGACGCACGTATAGCCACCGGACTCAGAGGTCTGGCAATGGAAATGCAACCGCCCCTATCTACCGCTCTTAGCTTACAGAATGATCTCCTCCTGAACTGCTCGAACATCTAGTGCATTGCACCTAATCCTTAGCCATTCCTGAGGAAAAAAACCACCTTCGAGTGGCTTTTTTGAATTGACTTGCTTTCTCGTACCCCACGTTAGGAATTAGCAGATTCCCGTTGTGACCACAGAAAGCTCGCCGGGGCACTCCGGGCCTGCAACAGGTGAGCATTGGGCACAGGCCATGGATCGCCGATCTCTAACGCATCTAATAAATCCGCCCAGTACTGAATCATCCTACGTCTCGGCTCGACGTATTCTGCATGATTGTATGCGGCCCGAATTTGATTGGTATCAGCGTGTGAAAGCTGCGCCTCAATCCACTCCTCTACAAAGCCAACCTCGTTGAGCGCCGTTGAGATGGTGGCTCTGATGCCATGGCCGGTTTGCCGTCCTTTGTACGCCATCCGGCTGATCGCGGTGTTAAGGGTATTTTCACTGATCATTTCCTGCGTTTCGTATCGGTGAACCAGCAGATAGCGCGCACCGCGCGCCCTTAACTGCATCAGCCTCCGCACAATTGCAATCGCTTGAGTAGACAGTGGGATCACATAAGGCGGGATCTCATTCCCTTGGGTTCGAACACGACTCCGGAGTTGCATCACACCCTCCAGTGGCACCAGCCAGACGGCGTGCAAGGCGTGTTGATGTCCCTGCAAATGGTGATGTTCGCCTACCTCGGCGTCGAGATGATCGCGGTAAAAGCCTTCGGTGAGTTCGAGTTCTGGTTCGCCCTGATCAAGATCCCTCCCCTTGTCGAGGTCGAATTGGTCTGGCGTGGCCGCCCGCAGCTCTCCTGTACGCACGCCCGTCAGCAGCAATAGACGGATAGCAAGCCGTGTAGCTTCTACACACTCGTAGAGAGCGACGGCCTTGAGCAATCCTGGAAGCTCACTTACCTGGAGAAAGGGATTATGGCGAACTGGTCGCGGCGTCTCGGCAACGATATCAAGGTCTGCAGCTGGGTTCACATCAATTAGCCCCTCCGCCATAGCAAAACGGAAGATCTGGTTGAGCCAGGTGCGTACCTTTCGAGCAGATACCAACGCCCCTCTGCGCTCAATTCGTCTAATGAGTTCCAGCACATCACCACGAGAAATCTCCGCGATTGGAAGATCGCCCAAACACGGCAGCATGTCCTTCTTCAGGTATTTGCTGGCTTGCCCAGCACTGCCCTTCTTACTTTTCGTCAGCTTTTTACATCGGAACTCATGCCAGCGATCAGCAACCGCTTCAAACGTGTTGTTGGCGGCGTGAGAGGCTTACTGCCGATCGGCACGACAATGAGATCGGGGATCGATATTGTTGGCCACCAGCGCACGTGCAGCCTCTTTCCGCTGACGAGCCTCCTTGAGACTCACGTCAGGATAGATGCCGAGGGAAATACGCAATTGTTTGTCATGCCAATAGAAACGGAAATGCCAGCGCCTCGAACCCGTCGGGGGCACTTGCAGAGACAAGCCATCTCCATCGGTTAACGTCTATGGCTTGCTGGCGGGCTTGGCTTGCTTGATCGCTGTATCTGTCAGAGCCATCAGACACCTCCTTTTGCATCAAGGAGGGGAATACAACTCAGCGGTAGACGGACCAATACGAAAATTGATGTGCAAGGAATCGTAAAAGGCTGTGCCAGCGGTGTACTTAAATGTGTACTTAAAAACCGTGGCTGGGGATGGATTCCGGTGGAATTCAGAAAACGAAAAAAGCGGCTCAAGCCCGCTATTTCCGTGACTTCCAGGCGTTCAGTGGGCCTTAGTGGAAGCAAATATGGCGCAGCGGACGAGACCCAAACACAACCACGCCTCTCAAATGGCAAAGCTATTTAGATCAAAGATATCCGTGGGAGTAAATGTAGGAGTATTTTTCAGGCATGAAAAAGCCCAATCTTCTAAAATTGGGCTAACTCATTGAAAAATATGGTCGGGACGGAGTGATTCGAACACTCGACCCCTAGCACCCCATACATAGGGTCACTGAATGTTCAAAATTTATCCTTCAGCCATGCCTGCCGGATGAATAAAAAACCCGGCGCGAGGCCGGGTTAACCACCCTCTCCAGGACACAGCCCCCAAATGAGAGGGATGGAGAGCTGACAAGAGAGTGCGGGGACGAGATATTGCCAAATGGTGCCATTCTGCGCAACAGAAGCCTATCTCTGTCCCTCTCCAACATTTCATGTAACTCGTGAACTCCACGCGTTCAGAAGTAGCTCGTGCAAGATGCACTTAAACAAGCGGCAACATCCGTGGTCACCGCTCGAAGACAGTACCTCAGAGTGAGCCTAAGGCAGTGCAAACGATCCGTGCAGTAACGTCGAAATTCTCCAGAGTGAGCACATCGATTGGCGAACGCCCCTTCAGTCGCTCATGAGGCTCACAGACGGTCCGATAAAGCCTCCACGCATCGACATCCGGAAACCGCGCTAAGGCAGCAAGTATCAATTTGTGCCGCAGTGGGTCAAGCTGCCAATCGGGAATGCGCTGACCGCGATTCCCCAAGCTCAGGGATAGCAGGCGCCGAGCCTTGATATCGCGGTTGATCTGATCCCGGGATTTGCCTGCCAGTTTGGCGAAGACAAGCAGCGGCAAATTATTCGAAGCTTCATAGGTGGCTAGCATCTCGGCCCGCTGACGTTGTATCTCAGATACTTGGGGTTCGTGCAGCTGTTCAGTCTGCGTTGGAGCAGGTAGGACAGGTGAATACTGAGCCGCGTTAAGGACCGGTTCGTTGCTGACGGAAATTTTGGAGGCTGGGACCGTCGTCGCGGGGAAGCCATCGCTGTACAGAACGGTGTTTGCGTTCGCACTTTCCAACGAAGGTAACGAAGCTGCACCCTCTAAACGAATGGTCAGCGGAGAACTCGCCGCTTTCAGCTGGCCCTGCCCCCACAGATCCAGACGGTTCGCCCAATCCTGCATCATGGTCCGGCGCTGCTCCACGTATTCCGCGTGATTGTAGGCCGCACTCACCTTGTCCGGGTCGGCATGAGAAAGCTGAGCATCCACCCACACCTTCGGATATCCGATCTCGTTCAGCGCCGTCGAGATCGTTGCCCTCATCCCATGACCGGTGAGTTGATCGGCATACCCCATCCGACGTAACGCGCCATTCAGCGTGTTCTCGCTGATGCGCTTGCTTAGATCGCTTCGATGCGTAAACAAGTAACGTTGAGCGGGGACAACTTGATCCAACAAGTGACGCACTATCTCCAGCGCCTGAACCGACAACGGAACAATGTAGGGTGGTACATTTTGAATCTGCTTACCTGGCTTCCGCATAGCTAGCTGGAGTTGTTTCACCACTTCCGCCGGTATGACCCACAAGCGCTTCTCCAGATCGAACTGGTCGGGTGTCGCCAACCGTAACTCACCCGTGCGGACACCGGTCAGCAACAACAATCGAAGGCCAAGCCGTGTTTGGTTGGCACCGCCGTAATTTCGGAGAGCAACCATCAATCCCGGGAGCTCATCCATACGAAGAAATGGATTGTGCGTAACAGGCGGCTTGGGGAGTGCAACCACATCAAGGTCTGAAGCAGGGTTGTGTTCCATCCCCTCGATTTTCACCAGCGCATAGCGGAACAATTGGTTGAACCAGGTCCGGCACTTTTCGGCCGTCGTTAAGGCCTTGCGCTGTTCGATTCTGCTCAGCAAATCGAGCAGATCATGACGACTGATATCGTAGATAGAACGCGCACCCAATATAGGCAAGACGTCTTTATTGAAAATTCGCAAGATCTGCGAGAGCGTGCTCTGGCGCCCTTCCTTCAGGCTTAGCCTGCGGAACTCCACCCACTGATTGAACACGGCCTCGAAGGTATGCTCCTTCGCGGCATGAACAGCAAGTCGCTGTTGTTTGCGATGCTCATAGGGGTTGATGCCCTGGGCAACCAAAGCCCGCGCCTCGTCACGTCGAGTACGCGCTTCTTTGAGTGTGATTTGTGGGTAGCAACCCAAGGACATGCGCTTCTGCTTGCCCGCCCAGTAATAACGGAAGAGCCAGACTTTTCCGCCCCTGGCAGTCACATTGAGAGTGAGACCATCACTGTCACCGAGGGTGTAGTCATTACCGGTGATTCGGGCATGCCGAACTGTCATTTCTGAGAGTGCCATCGCGAGCTCCTGAACAGAGTCAGGGCCAGATGCTCATCTCGCTAAACAATCTGCTCCAGCATTAAACCGATTCAGTGCTCGTCAGAATCCTGGACTCAATTCTGGACTTAAACGCACCGGATACTGCTGGATTTCAGTGGTTCCCGCTGGAACGAAAAAAGGGCCTAAAGGCCCTGATTTCAATCACTTACAGAATTCAGTGGAACTCTGTAGCGCAATATTTGGAGCGGGAAACGAGACTCGAACTCGCGACCCCGACCTTGGCAAGGTCGTGCTCTACCAACTGAGCTATTCCCGCAAATGGCGTCCCCTAGGGGACTCGAACCCCTGTTACCGCCGTGAAAGGGCGGTGTCCTAGGCCACTAGACGAAGGGGACACGCTACCCGGAACACATGGTGTGTGTTTCGGTGTCCAGATCCGCCTCCGTAGATTGGGTTCTGGTTTCACTCAGCACCGCCCTGAAGCGTTGCTGTTTAAAATTGGAGCGGGAAACGAGACTCGAACTCGCGACCCCGACCTTGGCAAGGTCGTGCTCTACCAACTGAGCTATTCCCGCATTGGCGTCCCCTAGGGGACTCGAACCCCTGTTACCGCCGTGAAAGGGCGGTGTCCTAGGCCACTAGACGAAGGGGACACACTACAACATTCACTCCCTGCCGCGTTTCGCTGTGTGCTTTACGCTGCAAGTGGCGCGCATTCTATGGATGGATTGAAAGGTCGTCAACCCCCAGATATAAATTTATTTAAATCAATGACTTCGACCTGCTTTACGGGCCGTTTCCGGCTTTTGCGTCGCCCGACGATTGACGCCTATATTCCGACACTCGCCAAGGCGTTATAGTCCACGGCACAGGTGATGGCAATCTGCACCCCAAGGGCCAGCATTTATATAAGCCGGTTCCTGGCCGATACAGATTCAGCTTCGCCGATCCAAACCCGTCGAGCGGCGCTAGGCTCCTCTAAGCCAAAGCCACTACACTCGCACGCGAACCCTATAAAGAGGTCTTACCGGTGACACCACTCATGATCACCCTGCTAGTCATAGCCGGGATCGCAATCTTGATCGCCATTGGCTACATGAACCATGTGGTGGAAAACACCAAACTGGAGAAGGCCCGCACCAAGGTCGAACTCAACGACCGCCTGCGCCGTTGCGGCGAACTGACCGAAACCTTCCCCGGCCAGTTCATGACCCCGGCCCTCAAGCTGCTGCTGACCCGCCTCGAGCTGAACGTCTGCCAGCGCCTGCTGAACCTGGAAAAGACCAGCGCCACCACCAAGGCCCGCATCACCGAACTGAGCGCCCTCGTCGCCCAGGGCGAATCGATCCCGGTGAACAACCCACCGGCGCCGATCCAGACCGAAGCCAAGGCCAAGGACGTCCGCTTCCTCCTCGAAGCCCTCCACGGCCAGATCACCCGCGCCGCCCAGGACGGCTTCCTGCCACCGAACGAAGCCAAACACTGGATCCGCGAAGTACGCCACATCCTCGTACTGCTGCACATCGAGTTCTTCAACAACCTCGGCCAACACGCCCTCCAGCAAAACCAGCCAGGCCAGGCCCGCCTCGCCTTCGAACGCGGCGTGCAATACCTGCGCAAACAGCAGGACCCGCAAATCTACGCCGAACAACTCCAATACCTGGAAAAACTCCTGGCCCGCGCCAACGCCCAGGTCATGGACAAGATTGCCCCGGTCGAAGGCGAAGAAAACCAACTGACTGCCGGCCTCAAGGATGTCGAGGCTGACGCGGACTGGAAGAAGAAAGTGATTTACGACTGAGTGCAGTCGGAGAGAGAAGCCACCGGGAGGTGGCTTTTTTATTGGCCGCGAGAAAGATCAAAATCAAAAGCGCCCTCACCCCAGCCCTCTCCCGGAGGGAGAGGGAGCCGACGGAGTTGCTCATCCCATGTTCGCCGACGTGACATACCGAGGTGAACACAGGTTTTAAAAAGCATACAACTCGCCCCCTGCTGCCTCTTCTGCTTTGGCTTTGGCTTCCCACCACTCAACACAATGAGCGTTAGCTCGAGTACCGCTCTTGACGTGCCGGCCCCATCGGAAGGCTGAGTGGAGGGATTTATCCGGGGGTGGGAGCGCAGCGACCGTGCGGCGAAGCCGCATGCATCGAGAGGAGGTGCAGCGAAGCAAACCGTAGGCGATGCCCCCGGATGAATCCCGGAACGAAGGAACCCCGAGCCTCAGCGAGGGGCCGAACGCCGGGGCCCAGCCTTTTGGTTCCTTTTTGGCGTTTGAAAAAGGGACTCGCCGTAAGGGCGAAACCGCCAGCGGCAACACCCGAAGCAACGGATATTCACCCCAAACAACCAACAACCTGGTCGGCCCCAAGGCCGCCAAGGTCAAAGCCGAAAATGCCCAACCATCCCCTTGAGCTCACTCCCCAACTGCGCCAGCTCAACACTCGAAGCCGCATTCCCCCGCATGGCAATCGAAGACTGATCCGCACTCGCCCGAATACTCGTCACACTGCGATTGATCTCCTCCGCCACCGAACTCTGCTCTTCGGCCGCCGCCGCAATCTGCTGATTCATCTGCTGAATCAACGAAACCGCCGCCGCAATACTCCCCAACGCACTCTCGGTCTGCAACGCATCACTCACCGCCAGCTTCACCAGCTCACCACTGCTCTGAATCTGCTGCACCGACGAATGCGCCGCCGAACGCAAGGCACTGACCAGCCGCTCGATCTCCTCGGTCGACTGCTGCGTGCGCCGGGCCAGCGCCCGCACTTCATCGGCGACCACCGCAAAGCCCCTGCCCTGCTCGCCCGCCCGCGCCGCTTCGATCGCGGCGTTGAGCGCCAGCAGGTTAGTCTGCTCGGCGACACTCTTGATCACCCCCAGCACCGTGCCGATGTTCTGGATTTCCGCACTGAGGCTTTCGATGCTTGAACTGGCCGACGTCGCCGAGTCCGCCAGTTGCTCGATCCGCGCCATGCTCTGACGCACCACCTGCTGGCCGCTTTCAACCTTGCCATCGGCAGTCTGTGCCGCAAGCGCCGCCTCTTCGGCATTGCGCGCCACATCGTGCACGGTGGCGGTCATCTGGTTCATCGCCGTGGCGACCTGTTCGGTTTCCTCTTTCTGGCTGCTGACCTCAAGGTTGGTCTGTTCGGTCACCGCCGACAGCGATTGCGCCGAACTCGCCAGCTGTTCAATCCCCGCCTGCAACCCACTGACAATCGTGCTCAAACCCGCGCCCATCTGCTGCATGGCCAGCATCAACTGACCGATTTCGTCACGCCGGGAGACCTCGATCGTTGCGCTCAAATCGCCGGCCGCAATCTGTTGCGCCACGTGAATCACGCTGCGCAACGGCGCCACAATCAGTCGAGTGATCACCCACGCCGCAATCAGCCCCACCAGCAACGCCAGCGCCGATGAGCCAATGATCAGCACTGAATTCTTTTTCAGTTCGCTCTGCATCGCGCCGTCTTGTGCGACATACGCCTGATCGACCCGCGCCACGACTTCGTCGGCCCGCTGGTGCAGCTGTTGATAGACCGTCTTTTCCTGGGCCAGCAACCCGGTGTACTCGGCAAGCTTGTCGCTGAAACCGGCAATGTGCCCGGAGACCTCATTGAGCACCGTCAGGTAACCCTCGTCCTTGACCGTGGATTTGAGCTGTTCAGCCTGGGTCTGAGCCTGGGCAGCTTGTTCGATATTGCCCTGGCCGACGCTGTCGTCACCCTTGCGGCTCTGATCCAGGCGTACCCGCGCCTCGTTCATTGCCTGCAACATCAAGCGTGAAACCTGACTGACCTGGCCAGCCTGTTCGATGAATTGCGCCCCGTCCTTGCCCTCGCTGTCTTTCAGGGTGTACGCGCCGTCGTCAGCCAGACCGGCCTGCAACACATCGAGATTGTTGGCGACACTGGACACCGACCAACTGGCCATTTCCAATGCGAGGTCCTTGGCCTGGGACAACGAGACGAATTCATCGAACGCCTTGCGGTACGCGCCCAATGACTGTTGGACGTCGTTCATGACCGACTCATTGCCCGGCGACAAAATCTTGAGTTGGTCGGCCATGGCGATCAGACCGTCGACACCCTCATGCAAGGCATCGACGGTTTTCGAGTTGCCGTGCAAGGCGTAGTCCTGCTCCAACAGCCGCACCTTGAGCAGGCCACTGTTGAGCGAGGACATCTGCTTGAGGCCGTCGAAGCGCTGACTGATGGTTTGCAGTGACCAGACGCCTATGGCTGCCACCAGTGCAGTCAGCAACAACACCAGCACAAACCCGATACCCAGTTTTTTTGCCATACCGAGGTTGGCAAAACGTCCTTGCACGGCCGAAATCATTGCGCGTAGTCCCCTGCCATAGTCTGTTGTCGAAGATTCGCAACGGCCTTGAAGCAGCACAAGTCTCTGGCGTCGGAATAATGGCAAAAAGCTACGCACGCGTCGTTTTCAGAACGCTTGAGGTCGATCCACGGTCGTGCTGCGAAAAAAATGTCGCGCCCTGGGATCACAGGCGTAAGCCACGTTGATGCGCTGCCAGTCGCAGGCTTCGCCACTGGGGCTGAACGAGGTTGCACAAGACAGCTGAACCCCGCAGCGTGAGGCTTGCCTGCGCAAATGCGCCTCATCGGCCAGCGGCGCGCGCGCCCAGATGAACAGCCCGCCCGTGGGCTTGCCGAATACTTCCCAGTCGGCATCTTCCAGGGCCTGCAACGCAGCCGCACGATCGGTATTGAGGCGTTGGCGCTGGCGCTGCACCAGTTTGCGATAGGCGCCGCTGGCCAGCATCCCGGCCAGCACCGCCTCGCAGAACCTTGAGGTGCCCATGCAACTGACCATTTTGACCCGCGCCATCCGCTCGATCAGCTCGCCATCGGCCAGTACGAAACCCACCCGCAGCGAACTGCTCAGGGTCTTGGAGAAACTGCCGACGTAAATCACCCGCCCTTCGTCATCCAGCGCTGCCAGTCGGGTGCCGCTGCCGTTGTGCAGGTCCGCGTAGACATCGTCTTCGATCAACTGCAGATCGTAGAGCCTGCTCAACTCCAGGATACGTCGGGCGACCGCCGGCAGCAGGCAACTGCCCGTGGGATTGTGGTGGTGACTGTTGATGAACAGCGCCGAGGGCCGAAACTGCTGCAATAACGCCTCGAGCGCCTCGACATCCGGCCCGCCTGGTGTGCGGCGAACCTCCAGCATCCGCACGCCGTGCAAACGCAGGAGATCGAATAGCGGCGCATAACCGGGGGTCTCGACCACCACGCAATCACCGGCCTTGAACAGGGTACGCACGATCAGGTCCAGTCCGTGGCTGGCGCCGGCGGTGGTCATCACCTGTTCTTCAGCGGCCTTGATACCCAGCAACCCCAGGCGCTTGACGATCTGTTCGCGCAAAGCCGGCAAGCCCAGCGGCGTGCTGTAGTTGAACAGGCTGGCCATGTCGGCGCGCGTCACCTGGCGGATCGCATAGCCGAGATCATCGGGTTCGCGCCAACTCTCCGGCAGGACGCCACTTCCCAGCGTCAAACCGCCGCGCCATCGGGAGCCTGTATCGCCCCCACCGCGCTCCCCCTCACACCCGGAGCCATCGATTGCCTTGCAGCAATCGGGCAACGAAGCCGCCACCATGAAACCCGAGCCATGGCGCGAGGCCAGAACCCCTTGCGCGACCAGGCGCTCGCAAGCCTCCATGACGCAGGACTGGCTGAGCAGATTGCACCGTGCGATCTGTCGCACAGAGGGCAGACGCGTCGTCGGCGGCACCTGCCCCTGCATGATCCACTCGGTCAACCCGTCAACAATCTGCTGTACGACCGGCACCATTGCCTGTCGGTCAATTCTCAATTCCATGAGCACGCAAACTCCTGTCCGTTTTGCTGGCGGCAGTAAATCACAGCCAAGCCCTCCAGGCTGTGCGACAAAACCGCCAAAAGCCTCCGTTCTCAACATTTGAAACACATTGTTTAGCGGATACACGGAACCGCTCTCGAGGCGAAAAAAAACCCGCCGGTGGGCGGGTCCTTTTTTTGTATCAGTCGACGCCGCCTTAGAAGGCGGTCACGCCACCATCCACGGCCAGCGAATGGCCGGTGGTAAAGGCCGCACCGTCGCTGCACAGGTACAGCACGGCGCTGGCAATTTCCTCGACCTTGCCGATGCGGCCGACCGGGTGCATCGCGTTGGCGAACTCGCCTTTTTTCGGATCTGCTTCATAGGCGCGACGGAACATGTCGGTGTCGATCACCGCCGGGCATACGGCGTTGACGCGGATTTTCTTCTTGGCGTACTCGATGGCGGCAGATTTGGTCAGCCCGATCACCGCATGCTTGGACGCCGCGTAGATGCTCATCTTCGGCGCGGCGCCTAGTCCCGCCACAGAAGCGGTGTTGACGATCGCCCCGCCGCCCTGAGCCAGCAGCAACGGCAGTTGATACTTCATGCACAGCCAGACGCCCTTGACGTTGACGCCCATGATCGCGTCGAACTCATCCATCGAGCCTTCGGCCAGCTTGCCCTTCTCGATTTCGATCCCGGCGTTGTTGAAGGCATAGTCGAGACGGCCGTAGGTATTGATCACCTCGTCCATCAGATTTTTCACTTCGCTTTCGACGGTCACGTTGCAGCGCACGAAGGTCGCTTCGCCGCCGGCTGTACGAATCAGCGCCACGGTGCCCTCGCCCCCGGCCGCATCCAGATCGGCCACCACCACTTTCAGACCTTCGGCGGCGAATGCCTGTGCCGTCGCGCGGCCGATGCCGTTGGCCGCGCCGGTGACGACGGCTACCTGACCGGAAAACGTCATGCTCATTGTTATGTCCTCGAATGCGGGGGGATTGATGAAGGCAGCATAGCCACAGGGGCCTGAGTGACGTCAGCACTATCAAACGGCCGGTTAGCCTTTCATGAATCGCAGTGATGAAACCCCGCAGGGGATTATCACCGCACTGGATCAACCTGCATTCGCCCCGTGAGCCAACCTTGCGGCATCGTCCATGAAGGTCTATCAACAAGGCTTCATTCAATTCGAGTGCCTGTCATGACCAACCAGACCAATCGCCAGTTCCTGCTCGCCAAACGCCCGGTGGGCGCCGCCACCCGCGAGACCTTCACCTATCAGGAAGTACCGGTCGGCGAGCCGGCGGCGGGGCAGATTCTGGTCAAGAACGAATACCTGTCCCTCGACCCGGCCATGCGCGGCTGGATGAACGAAGGCAAATCCTACATTCCGCCGGTGGGTCTGGGCGAAGTCATGCGCGCGTTGGGCGTAGGCAAAGTCGTCGCGTCGAACAATCCAGGGTTTGCCGTCGGCGACTACGTCAACGGTGCCATTGGCGTGCAGGATTATTTCCTCGGCGAGCCAAGAGGTTTCTACAAAGTCGATCCGAAACTGGCGCCGCTGCCGGTTTATCTGTCCGCACTGGGCATGACCGGCATGACCGCCTACTTCGCCCTGCTCGATGTCGGCGCACCGAAGGCCGGCGACACCGTGGTGCTGTCCGGCGCTGCGGGCGCGGTGGGCAGCATTGCCGGGCAGATTGCCAAGATCAAAGGCTGCCGAGTGATCGGCATCGCCGGCGGCGCGGACAAGTGCAAGTTCCTGATCGATGAACTGGGCTTCGACGGCGCCATCGACTACAAGAGCGAAGACGTGCTCGCCGGTCTCAAGCGCGAATGCCCGAAAGGCGTGGACGTGTATTTCGACAACGTCGGCGGCGACATCCTCGACGCCGTGCTGAGCCGTCTGAACTTCAAGGCACGCGTGGTGATCTGCGGCGCAATCAGCCAGTACAACAACAAGGAAGCAGTCAAAGGCCCGGCCAACTACCTGTCGCTGCTGGTCAACCGCGCGCGGATGGAAGGTTTCGTGGTGATGGATTACGCTGCGCAGTACGCCAGCGCAGCTCAGGAAATGGCCGGCTGGATGGCCAAGGGTCAACTCAAGAGCAAGGAAGACATCGTCGAAGGCCTGGAAACCTTTCCGGAGACCCTGGGCAAACTGTTCAGCGGCGAGAACTTCGGCAAACTGGTGTTGAAGGTCTGAAAACAATGAAGGGAGCCATCCGGCTCCCTTCTTTGATGCTTCAGCTGTTCGCTCAGGCCAGTTCGGCAACCACCGAAGCCAGCGCCTTGGCCGGGTCCGCCGCCTGGCTGATCGGACGGCCGATCACCAGATAGTCGGAACCGGCATCCAGCGCCTGACGCGGGGTCAGGATGCGACGCTGGTCGTCCTGGGCACTGCCCGCCGGACGAATTCCCGGGGTCACCAGTTGCAGCGACGGATGCGCGGTTTTCAGCGCCGTGGCTTCCAGCGCCGAGCACACCAGACCGTCCATCCCGGCCTTCTCGGCCAGTGCCGCCAGACGCAGCACCTGCTCCTGCGGCTCGATGTCCAGACCGATACCCGCCAGATCCTCACGCTCCATGCTGGTCAGCACGGTCACGCCGATCAGCAGCGGCTGCGGGCCGCTGCGCTTGTCCAGCTCTTCACGGCAGGCCGCCATCATGCGCAGGCCGCCGGAGCAGTGAACGTTGACCATCCACACGCCCATCTCGGCGGCGGCCTTGACCGCCATCGCCGTGGTGTTGGGAATGTCGTGGAATTTAAGGTCCAGGAATACTTCAAAACCCTTGTCACGCAGGGTGCCGACGATTTCCGCGGCGCAACTGGTGAACAGCTCCTTGCCCACTTTGACCCGGCACAGTTTCGGGTCCAACTGGTCGGCCAGCTTCAGTGCGGCGTCACGGGTAGGGAAATCCAGGGCGACGATGATAGGAGTCTGGCAGGCGGACATGGATGGGCTCTCAGGCAAGTCGAAATCGGCGCGCATTGTAGCGGAACCGGCGACGGCGCGGCACCCGATGATCGGTAAATCGTCGCGCCAACCGTGATCAGCATAGCTTTGCAGGGTATTGTGTCGAACCCGATACACAACCGACACGCCGGCAACATGCGCCCGCGCTAGCCTCGCCAGCCGCAACAAGTCCTTACAGCAGCCCTTCCCGCCTCACGGCCGGACGCCTATGCTGAAACCACAACCTCGCAGCCTATCTTTGTGGTTGGCGGCCTACTGGCAGATGAACAGCCTCATGCACAACTCCCAAGCCTCCGTGAATGACGAGCAGAAAGACGACAAGCGCTGGAGCATCCGTGCCCTGATCGTCGACGATGACGTGCCGATCCGTGAACTGATGATCGACTACCTGGCCCGCTTCAACATTCACGCCAGCGGCGTCACCGACGGCGCGGCCATGCGCCAGGCGATGCAGGCCGAACATTTCGACGTGGTGGTGCTCGATCTGATGCTGCCCGGTGAGGACGGTCTGTCGCTGTGCCGCTGGCTGCGCGCAGAGTCCGACATCCCGATCCTGATGCTCACCGCCCGCTGCGAACCCACCGACCGGATCATCGGCCTGGAGCTGGGTGCCGATGACTACATGGCCAAACCGTTCGAGCCTCGGGAACTGGTGGCGCGGATCCAGACAATTCTGCGTCGGGTGCGCGACGACCGCACCGAACAGCGTGCGAACATTCGCTTCGACAACTGGCGCCTGAACAGCGTCCTGCGTCAGTTGATCGCCGACGATGGCCTGGTGGTGCCGCTGTCCAACGCCGAATTTCGCCTGCTCTGGGTGTTCATCGAACGTCCGCGCCGGGTACTCAGCCGCGAACAGTTGCTGGACGCTGCCCGTGGCCGCTCGATCGAAGCGTTCGACCGCAGCATCGACCTGCTGGTTTCGCGCCTGCGGCAAAAACTCGGCGACGACCCGAAAGCCCCGCAACTGATCAAAACCGTGCGCGGTGAAGGCTACCTGTTCGACGCGCGAGACATCGGCTGATGCGGGCGCGCTTCGACACGCTGTTCGGCCGCCTGTTTGGCGTGCTGTTGGTGGCGATCGTCCTGGCGCACTTGCTGGCCTTTGCCTGGTTCCGCCTCTACGGCCCACCGCCTCCACCTCCGCCGCCGGAGTTTTCGGAAAGCCTCGACGGCAAGCAGCCGCCACAGGATCCGCGCTACCCGCCCCGTCCGCCGCGCCCCTGGTTCGGCGGGCCGATCGTGCCGCTGACCTTCCAGTTCATCTCGCTGATCATCGCCGCCTGGTATGGCGCCAAGCTGCTGACCCGACCGATTCAGCGCCTGAGCGATGCAGCCGAACGCCTGAGCGAAGACCTCGACAGCCCGCCGCTGGACGAAACCGGCCCCCGGGAAGCCCGGCAGGCCGCACACACCTTCAACCTGATGCAACACCGCATCCGTGAACAGGTGCAGCAGCGCGCGCGGATGCTCGGCGCCGTCTCCCACGACCTGCGCACCCCGCTTTCGCGACTGAAACTGCGCCTGGAAAACATCAACGACGACAAGCTGCAAGGCCAGATGCGCCAGGATCTGGACGACATGATCGGCATGCTCGACGCCACCCTCACCTACCTGCACGAACAGCGCACCAGCGAAGCCTTGCAATTGATGGACGTGCAGGCGCTGGTCGAATCACTGTGCGAAAACGCCCAGGACCAAGGTGCCGACGTGCAGGTCAGCGGCCACTGCGCACCCTTGCAGGTGCAACCGATGGCACTGCGCTCGTGCATCAACAACCTGATGGACAACGCCCTGCGCTACGCCGGCCAAGCGCACATCGAACTGCAAGACCAGCGCGAACAACTGCTGATCCGCGTCATCGACCACGGCCCGGGCATCGCGGCTGACAAGCGTGAAGCCGTGTTCGAACCGTTCTTCCGCCTCGAAGGCTCACGCAACCGCAACTCCGGCGGCGTCGGTCTGGGCATGACCATCGCCCGGGAAGCGGCGCAACGCCAGGGCGGACAACTGACCCTGGAAGAAACACCCGGCGGCGGCCTGACTGCCGTGATCCAACTGCCTCGCCACTGAACCTGACTGTGTACCGGCCGGTACAAACCTCACATACCCACGACACCTTGCGCCTTGAGGCTGCATAAGCCGGTACACCCACCGGTTTTCCAGTCCAAGGAGTGAGCCCGATGATCGGTAGCGTCAGCAACTACACGAGCTATACCAGCACCAGCAGCACCTCCACCCAAAACGCCCGCAGCCAGCAGCTGCAAAAGGAACTGTTCGCCAAGCTCGACAGCAACGGCGACGGCGCGGTGGATCAGGACGAACTGGGCAGCGCCCTGTCGCAAAAGTCCAACGACGGCCTGCTGGTCAGCCTGAGCAAACAATTCGGCGATCTGGACAGCGACGCCAGCGGCAGCCTCAGCGTCGAAGAAATGACCGCCATGGCCCCACCGCCACCGCCCCCAGGCGACCAGGCCCCCAACACCGAACTCGCCGACGCCCTGATCAGCGCCCTGGACGCCGACGGCGACGGCGCCATCAGCAGCGACGAACTGAGCAACGGCCTGACCAGCGCCGGCAGCACCGCCGACAGCAGCAAAATTTTCTCGGCCCTGGACAAAAACGAAGACGGCGTCGTCAGCCAGGACGAACTCGCCGCCAGCCTCACCCCACCGCCCCCCCCGCCGCCGCAAGCCTCCAGCGACGAACTGTTCAGCCAACTCGATGCAGACGGCGACGGCACGGTTACCGCCACCGAACTGAACAGCGCGTTGCAGACCAGCGACAGCACCTCCTCGAACAACACCGACACCGCCGCCGCCCTGCTCAAGGTGCTGGACAGCGACAGCAGCGGAGGCGTCAGCAGCGACGAACTGAAAGCTGCACTGCATGCAGGTCGCGAACGCCCGGATGACGAACAGACCGCCAGCAATACTCAAACCACTACCGAAGCGCTGAACCGGATGATTGCCAACCTGAGCAAGCAGTACTCGCTCGAAAGCACTGCGTCGGTGGGCAAGTATTTGAATGTGGCGACTTGAGATTGGGTGAGGATTTGAGGGACGACTGAGGTTGGCTGGGTGAGTGGTTTGCTTTGACTTAGCGGTGTGTCATCGAAGCGGCCCTCACCCTAGCCCTCTCCCAGAGGGAGAGGGAACTGACCGAGGTGATTGGGAGAGATACGCCGACGTGACATACCGAGGTGAACTCGGGTTTTGAAGCACATAAGTTCACTACTGCCTCCGCGCCTGCACATGCATCTGTACCTGCATCGAAATAGGCATGGGCATCAGCATCTACTTTCGCTTCCACATCAACTGCCTCTTTCGCTTCGGCTTCCCACCACTCAACACAATGAGCATTAGCTCGAGTACCGCTTTTGACGTACCGGCCCCATCGGGAGGCTGAGTGGAGGGATTTATCCGGGGGTGGGAGCGCAGCGACCGTGCGGCGAAGCCGCATGCATCGAGAGGAGGTGCAGCGAAGCAAACCGTAGGCGATGCCCCCGGATGAATCCCGGAGCGAAGGAACGCCGAGCCACAGCGAGGCGCTGAACGCAGGGGCCAAGCCTTTTGCTTACTTTTCGGCGTTTGGAAAAGTGAGCCGCTGTAAGAGCGGAACCGCCAGCCGCAGCACCCGCAAAAACGGATATTCACCCAAACACCCTAGAGCCTGGCCGGCCCAAAGGCCGCCAAGGCTACCAAAGGCAAAAACCTCAAACCCGAGCCTGACTCTTACTCCAATCCGTCAACAAACTATAAGCAACAGCCAAAAGCGTAGGCCCGATAAACAACCCGATAAACCCAAACGCAATCAACCCGCCAAACACCCCAAGCAACACAATCACCAACGGCAGATTCCCGCCCCGGCTGATCAGATACGGCTTGAGCACGTTATCCACGCCACTGATGATGAACGTCCCCCAGATCCCGAGAAACACCGCCATCCCGTACTCACCCTTCCAGGCCAGCCACGCCGTGGCCGGAATCCACACCAGCGGCGGCCCCATCGGAATCAGACTGAGCAGAAACGTCACGATCCCCAGCACCAGCGCCCCCGGCACACCGGCAATCAGGAACCCGATCAGCGCCAGCACCGCTTGCGCCGCCGCCGTACCGATCACCCCGTTGACCACCCGCTGCACCGTACCGGCCACCAGATCGATGTAGTAACCGGCCCGGTCGCCGATCAAGCGCTCCAGCAGACTGTGCACGAACGCCGCCAGCCGTGGCCCGTCACGGTAGAAAAAGAACACGAAGACAATGCTCAGGGTCAGCTCGAGGATCCCGCTGCCGATCTGTGCACTGCGCGCCAGCAACCAGTTGCCGACCTGCCCCAGATAAGGTTTGACCGTCACCATCAGCGCCGCGCCCTGCTGATCGATGCTGTTCCAGATCCCGACAAGCCGCTCGCCCACCACCGGCACGCCGCCCAGCCAGCTCGGCGCTTCGGGCAGTCCGTCGACCTGCACATCCTTGATAAACGCCGTGGCATCGCGCACGTGATCGGCCAGGTTAAAGCCGAGCCACACCAGCGGTCCCGCTACCAGCAACATCCAGCCCATGGTCAGCAGCAGCGCCGCGAGGGATTCGCGGCCATTGAGCCAGCGGGTCAGCAAGCGCATCAGCGGCCAGCTGGCAAACGCCAGCACCGCGCCCCAGAACAGCGCCGACCAGAACGGCACCATCACCCAGAAACTGGCACCAAACAGCACCAGCAACAGAATCTGCACCAGCAGACGATCATTATTGGGCATGTGAAATCTCAAAAAAATCAGTCAGGCAAAGAGTAGGCGAACACGTCGAGCGTGTCCGCCAAAGACACCTTATCGCAACAGATCGATACGCAGACCTTTGCCGTCGACGCTGCCGGTTTCCATTCGCGCGGCGCGCACGCCCTGCCCGATCAGCGCCTGCCGCCAGGCCTCGGCCTTGGGCCCGGACACCGTCACCCGCAAGGTGGTGTCGAGGTTCAGGCCACGGGACAACAAGCGCAGCCAGGTGTCATCCGGATCGCCGGCGAGCTTTGGAAAGTCCAGCTCGCCGGTGCTTTTGAGTTCCCGCAGCAGCGTGGCCGAGGTCGGCAGCAGATCACCGAGCGGGGCCAGCGCCTCGAACTGTTCGACGTGCAGATAGGCTTTGCGATTGCCGCGGGTGATGCTGTACAGCGCCACCAGCGTGTTGTCGCGCGGGGCCGCGAGCCTCAGCAGCAGATAGGCCTGCTGCTCGTCGGCACCGTACAACTTGGCGTTACCGAACACCTCGTTGGCCCACAGGCTGCTCTCGCCGCAATCCCGGGCCTGGCACCAGAACAACAGCTGGGCGTCCTGTTTTTGCAGGGCTTCGCGAGCGAGAGTGAAGGCTTCGGTGGCGGAATGTTCCGGCGGCAACTCATAGGTCACCGAGGTGGTTTGGCCCCGGGCGCTGACCTGGCCGTCGAAACGCAACTGGCCGCTGATCTTGCGGATCGAGCCCAGCGGGTAGATCCGCTCCAGCTCCACGGCAGGGCGATAGTCGACGATCTGCGCATCGGCCAGACGCGGCACGATCGGCAGGTCCTGACTGCCCGGCAGGTCGGCAGCGAATAGAAAGGGACTGAAACAGCACAGCGCCAGCAGACTGATAGATCGCATGGACAGGCTCATCGCAGGGGCATGGCCTGGGTGCCTTGAGGGCAGTTCGAAGTCGCAGCGGTGTAGAAATCCATCTTGGTTGTCTCCCATTTCAACCTGCCCAGCCTCGACAGTTGCCGGGAGCAAGTCAAGGAATGGCGAAGAACCGATTGAAACAGTCTGCGACAAGCTCGGCCCCGGCCTCATCGTTCAGGTGCAGATGATGCCCGCCCGGCAGCTGTTCCCGGTCAAAGGGTAGACGCTCCAGCAGCTCCGGATGTTTGGCCAGCATGCCGTCGGCGGCGACCACCAATTGCGCAGGGCAGGCAATGCGCTGCACGAAAGCCATCGCCTGTTCCTGGGTCAGACGCAGCGGCGACGGTAAGGTCAGACGATTGTCGGTGCGCCAGGTGTAACCACCGGGCACCGGCATCAACCCACGTTGCGCCAACAGTTCGGCGGCTTCGCGACTGACCGCCACCAGCCCTTTCATGCGCGCCTCGATGGCCCGGTCGAGAGTGTTGTAGACCGGTTTGCGCTTTTCCCGAAGATCGAGTTGCGCCTGTAAGGCCATGCCCATGCGTTCGGCGGCGTTTTCGCCTTTGTCGGTAGGAGGAATCACCCCGTCGATCAACGCCAGATGGGTGATGCGTTCGGGCAACGATCCCGCGAGCACCAGCGACACGATCGCACCCATGGAATGCCCGAGCAGGCCGAAACGTTTCCAGCCCAGTTGCTCGGCGACCTGCAGCACGTCATGGGCGTAATCCCACAGCGCGTAACCGGCGCCGTTCGGCCGGTGCCCGGAATGCCCGTGTCCGGCCATGTCCAGTGCCACGATGCGCAAGCCTTTGAGCTTCGGCGCCAGGCGCGCGAAGCTGTTGGCGTTGTCCAGCCAGCCGTGCAGGGCCATCACCGGCAATCCGTCTTCCGGACCAAAAATGTGCGCCGCCAGTTCGATATGCGGCAGGCTCAGGCGCACTTCTTCGACGGCGGGGTTCATGCGCAATCCTTGTCTTGCCGGCGCTCCCAGCGATCGAACAGGTTTTTCAGTAATTGCGCGGTATCCTGCGGACGCTCAAGCGGAAACATATGGCCGCCAGGCACGGTCAGCGACTCGCCCTGAGGCAGGCGCCCGACAAACCGGGTGTGATGGTTCATCACCACGCGGCTCTTGTGGCCGCGCACCACTGCCAGCGGCACCTTCAATTGCCGGGTATGCGCAGGACTGGTGTGGGGCACGCCGCGATAAATGCTGATCTCGGTCGCAGGATCGAAGCGCAGGCGCAGCTTGTCGCCGACCTTGTGCAGACCGTGTTGCAAGTAGGCATCGAAACATTCCGGATCAAAACTGCGGAACAGGGTTTTGCCGGCGAAATAACCACGGGCACTGTCCAGATCGGCAAACTCTTCGCGCCGTCCCAGCGTGCGGCCGGCCGGGGTCAGTCTATCGATGAAACCAAAGCGCTTGGCGGCGCGGATCACCCATTGATCGGTGCGGGTCAGCACCGGCGAGTCGAGCATCACCACGCCCCGATACAGTTCAGGGCAACGCAGTGCGGCGTGCAAATGCAGCATGCCGCCGAAGGAATGGCCAACACCCCACACCGGCTCATCTTGCTGTTGCAGGTGATGGATGAGTTCGTCGACCAGGTGGTACCAGTTGTCACCCGCCGGGAAACGCGGGTCATGGGCATGTTGTTCCAGATGCGCGACCCGGTACTCGGGCGCCAGCGCCGCGAACAGTTTGCCGTAGGTGCCCGAAGGGAAACCGTTGGCGTGGGCGAAGAAGATCGGTTGCGACATACCGGCAAATCCATGAGCGGAAAACAGGCGTTGATTGTCCTCATGACGGCGCCCGACAGCAATGACCGTTACTGCCAGGAATGATGACAACGTCGTTTCATCGATGCCCTGCAGCCCGTCGGAAAACAGCCTGTACCTGTAAGTTCTGACAGTTGACGCGAACGCTCGACCCGGCACTAACTGCAGCGATACGAAACGCATCAGGGAAGCTGTTCACATGCACAAGAACACGCCAACTGTCTCTGTACTGGATCCGCGAGGACTGGACATTGCTTCTGTGTCTTACTGTCGTGAAGCCCCCGGTGCGACAGCAGCGTCGCGTATCCATCGCCAGACCTACAACGCCGCCGGACAGGCAACCGTCAGCTGTGATCCGCGCCTGCACGCCCTGATCGGAACCGATCCGGCTGCCCGACCCAATCTGACTACGGTGTACAGCCTGACAGGCGTAACCCTGCAAAGCGACAGCGTCGACTCCGGCCGCCGCTGGACGCTCCCCGGCGTGGCCGGTCAAAGCGTGTCCAGCTGGGACGGTCAAGGAACACAGATTCAAACCGAGTATGACCTGCTGATGCGCCCGACCAGGATCATCGAAATCGCTGATGGAACATCTGCGCGCAATCGGGCGTTTTACACCTATGGCGATAGCGACCCGTCATTGGCTTTACACAATCAGTGCGGACAACTGATCCGCCTGGACGACGACGCAGGCACACTGCACTTCCCAAGTTTCGCGCTCACGGGCGCAGACACCGCACAGACCCGGCATTTTCTCGAGCAACTCGACGACCCGAACTGGTCCACTGTCGAGGCGGACCGAGACCTGCAGCATGAAACGGGTGGCGGTGCCACCACACGCACCCGCTACAACGCTCTGGGAGAAAGAATCTGTCTGGAAGACGCAGACGGCAATGTGCAGTTTTCCGATCTGGACGTTGCGGGCCAACTCGCCCGGATTCGGTTGAAACTCGCTGGACAAATGGACGAAAGCGTACTGCTACGGGATATCGAGTACAGCTCCGGTGGACAGATTCAGCGACAAGTTTCCGGCAATGGCGTGATCAGCGAAAGCCGATACCACCCACAGAGCGGTAATCTGATGGAAATCATTGCCGGGCTTGCCGGCCAGTTGCCGCTGCAACACTTGAAGTACAGCTACGATCGCATGGGCAATATTCTCGGCATCAATGACATGGCGCAGCCCGCGCGTTTTTTTCGAAACCAGAAAATCGAACCGACCAGCACTTATACCTACAACAGCCTGTATCAACTGATTACAGCCACCGGCTGGCAGCGGATCGATACCCAGAACGAGCCACAGGAGCCTGAGTTCGGGTCTCCAGCGGATCCCGGACAACTGGAGAACTACCGCCAAAGTTACAGCTACGATCCGGGCGGCAATCTCACGACGGTGGTGCATGTGGCTGCAAGCCATAGCTGGACGCAACGCATGGCGATTTCTCGCTACAGCAATCGAGGACTGGCACAAAAGCCCGACGGCAGCCTGCCGAGCGAGAGTGAAATCGTTGCCGGGTTTGATCCCAACGGCAATAAACGCCTGCTGCAGCCCGGCCAGGATCTGACCTGGACCGCGAGCAATCGTCTACGCCAGGTCGATCAGGTGGTCCGCGAGGATGGGCCGACTGACAGTGAACGCTACATTTACGACTTAGGCGGTCAGCGTAAGCGCAAGGTTCGCCTGGTTCACAATGGCGCCTCGATGCAAACCCATGAGACGCGCTACCTGCCGGATCTGACCCGACGAGAATCGCCCGGTGAGTCCATGTCCATCAAGCTCGTGCAGGCTGGACGCTGCACTGTCGAGGTGTTGCACTGGACTCGCGGTGGCCCCGGTGCCGATCTGATTCACTACAGTCTGAGCAACCATCTGGGTTCAAGCCTGCTGATGCTCGACCAGCACGCCAACATCATCAGCCACGAGCATTATTACCCCCATGGCGTCACTTGCTGGTGGGCCGGTCCGGACAAGGTACAGGCCAGCTACAAGACCCGGCGCTACGCTGGTCAGGAGCGAGATGCAACGGGCCTTTATTACTACGGGCAACGGTATTACGCACCCTGGTGGATGTGCTGGATCAGCGCCGACCCGGCGGGTGTTGTCGATGGTTTGAACCTGTATGCGATGGTGCGCGGCAATCCGGTCAGGTTTGTCGACCTTCAGGGACTCGCAGGCTTCGACACTGTTACGGCAGTGGGTGCAACGGCGGCCCGGGATCTTCCCAGCGCCTTGATTGCCGCTGCGGTGCAATATGCCGTCGCCGGGTTCCTGTCACCCATGAGTGTGGCCGTAACGGCGGTCGGCGCCACGGCGGGCGCCATTACCGGCGGTATCAGTGGCTATGCGAGTGCCAACTGGGCCAGATCCGCAATGCACATGGATGATCCCGACAGCTGGGGCCCGCTGTTGGCGCAAGTCAGCGGCGCGGCGATGGGAGCGGCGCTGGGGGCCGCACCGTCCTTGCTCGGGATGCTTGATCCAAAAGGCAATACGGCAGCCGTCGCACAGATCGGCAGCGCTTTCGGCACAGTCTTTCGCGAGTTGTCCGCCCAGCACTTCGCCAATGCCGGACCGAGCAATCCGTCCGTGGGCCGTGCCGATTTCGTCACTGGCGCTGCCAGCATGGGAGCGGTGGGGGCCATTGGAGGTGCAGTCGGGTACGGAAGTTCGGCGTTGTTCGGGGCACAGCCGGTGGGCAAAGCCTTGCAATCGATTATTGGCGCTGCGACTTCGACCGGGCTCGGTGCAGGTGGTGCGTCTGCCGTCCGGGGACTGTCAGGCACACCGACAAAACCCTCCAAGGGCACCCCGGCAACTTTCGATCCGAAGAAAGCCGTTGTCGGCTACAGCAGCCGGCATTTCTTTTCATCGCTGGGACAAATCGCCAACTTGGCTGCCGCGCAAATACCGGGGTACAGCACGCTGGATGCAAACACCCAGGCCGCCGTGAGCCGGGCGATCAGTAGCGCCATCGGAGACTTGCGCTCGACGTTCGTGACCACCGCGACTCCCGGCTTGAGTGGTGTGCTGGGACAAAACAATTACGACGTGGAAAAAGCCAAGGCTGACGTCGGCATCACTCAGGAGCTCGCGGCGCCGGTCGATGAGCTCACGGCCACAAAAATTTTCTACATCAGCGAAACACCGCGGGGGCAACGTAAATATTCCCGGTCAAATATGCGCCATCAGGTGACGCACATGTGAGACCGCCGACGCCACCCCTCATCGAGCAGGCGGTTGTTCTCCCAGCGGCACCACTGCCATGGTCAGGCGCGACACACAACTGGCCTTGCCTTCATCGCTGGTCAGACGGATGTCCCAGACGTGGGTGGTGCGGCCGATGTGGATCGGCTTGGCCACCGCCGTCACCCGTCCGCTGCGCAGGCCGCGCAAGTGGTTGGCGTTGATTTCCAGGCCGACGCAATAGAACTTGCTGGCGTCGATGCACAGGTAACTGGCCATCGAGCCGACGGTTTCCGCCAGTACCACCGAGGCGCCGCCGTGCAGCAGACCGTAAGGCTGATGGGTGCGATGGTCGATGACCATGCTGGCCGTCAGCGATTCCTCGCCGAAGGACTCGAAGCGAATGTCCAGCACTTCGCCGATGGTGTTTTTCTGGATTGCGTTCAACTGCTCGATGTTCGGAGTGGTGCGCCACAAGGTCATCGCAGGCTTCCTTTGTTGTTTTGATCGACGCTCAATCCTGCCACAGCACCGCCTCGCTGCGCTCGCTCCATTCTTCGAAACGTGAACCGTAGGTGTCTTCGATGATGTTGCGTTTGATTTTCAGGGTCGGCGTGAGGAACCCGTTCTCCACCGCCCAGCTGTCCTTGACCACCACCAGCCGGCGCAGGCGTTCGTGCTTGTCGAGCACGGCGTTGACCTCCTCCAGCAGTTTTTCCAGACTCGAATGCAGCGGCGCGCGGGCCTCTTCCCGGCCCACGGCCGAGAGCACGCACAACCCCAGCGGCGCACTCAGGCCGTCGCCGACCACGCAGACCTGTTCGATCCGCGAATGCACCGCCAGCCGATTTTCGATCGGCGCCGGAGCGACGTACTTGCCCTTGCTGGTCTTGAAGATTTCCTTGAGCCGCCCGGTCAGGCGCAAACGTCCTTCGGCGTCCTGCTCGCCCTTGTCACCGGTGCGCAGGAAGCCGTCTTCGGTGAGGGTTTCGGCGGTTTTCTGCGGCTCCTTGAAATAGCCGAGCATGTTCGCCTGGCTGCGCACCTGCACTTCGCCGGACTCATCGATGCGCACTTCAACGTCGGGACACGGCCGGCCGATCCAGCCTTCCTTGTATTGCCCCGGCAGGCAGATGTGCGAATAACCGCAGCTTTCGGTCATGCCGTAGACCTCCAGCACGTCGAGCCCGAGTTTCTGATACCAGCGCAACAAAGTCAGCGGCACCGGCGCTGCACCGGACAGCGCCACGCGCAACGCATCCAGCCCCAACCCGGCCAACACCTTGTGGCCGATGCGTTTGCCGATGAAGGGCAGACCGAGCAGGAAATCCAGGCGTTTCGCCGGGATCTTGCTGTAGACGCCCATCTGGAACTTGGTCCAGATCCGCGGCACACCGAACATCGCCGTCGGCCGCGCCCGCTTGAGATCGGCGAGGAAGGTGTCGAGGCTCTCGGCAAAAAACACCGTCTGCCCGGTATAGATCGACGCCAGTTCGACGAACATCCGCTCGGCCACATGACACAGCGGCAGATACGACAGCAGCCGGTCGTTCTCATTGAGTCCGAACAGCTGCGTGCCGCGCGTCGTCGCGAACCCGAGATTGGCGAAGCTGTGCATCACGCCCTTGGGCAGGCCGGTGGTGCCGGAGGTGTAGATGATGGTCGCCAGTTGCTCGGCGGCGGGACGCGGATCGTCCTGGATCGGCGAGCTGCGCTGCACGTCGTCCCAGTTGAAATCGAACGTGCCCGGTGGATGCAGCGGCAGACTGACGGTGGTCAGGCCGGCCGGTACGCCCGGCGACATGCCCGGCCAGTCATCGAGCTTGCCGATGAACGCCAGCACGCTCTCCGAGTGGGTCAGAACCTGATTCACCGATTCGGCGGTGAGGTTCGGATAGAGCGGTACCGAAACGTGCCCGGCCATCCAGATTGCCAGGTCGGCGATGATCCAGTGCGCGCAGTTTTTCGAGATCAGGGCGATGTGGCTGCCTTGCGGCAATTCCCGGGATCGCAACCAGTGCGCGGCGCAGCGGGCCTGATGGCCGACGTCGGCCCAGGTCAGGGTCTCGACCTGCCCGCCGCCGATCGGCTGCACCAGAAAACGCTGACGCGGGTGCCGGGCCTCGCGTTCGTAAAACACGTCCAGCGGCAAACGGAAGGCGGAAGACATTCGACTCGCTCCTGTTTTTTGGTCTGGAGCAAGCGTAGTCAACCAAGCAAGTGCTTGGTTGACTATTTCGTACAAAAAATTTCAGGGATGTTTAAGGCTGTTAAGCGTCATCGAACCGATCAGCAACTCGCTGTGCTCGAGCTCGGCCAGCCCGGCGGTGCTGACCTTTTCCGGCGGGTAGCCCGCACCGTGTTGCAGGTAGCTGAGCAGATTGCCCACCAGCGGATTGTGGCTGACCAGCAGCACGTTGCTCACCGAGACCAGTTGCTCGGCCACGCGGTCCGGATCGACTTCCGGGGTCAGCCACTCGACCGTGCGGATCTCCGGCTCGAAGCCCAGGGCTTCGCGCACCAGTTGCGCCGTCTGCTGCGCCCGCAGGTACGGGCTGGCGTAGATGGCGGTCAGCGGCTGGCCCATCAAACGGGCCGCGCTGCTCAACACTTCCTTGCGACCGTGGGCGGTCAGTTCTCGCTCGGAGTCGGGGCGCGAGCCGTAGGGCTCGGCCTCACCGTGACGCAATACCCAGAGTTTCATAGCTTGGGGTCCTCATCCCGGACCGGATGCGGTGCCGGCGCGACAACGTGTGGCGCTTCACCTTCCGGGGTACGCGGCGTCGGCCAGTCGGCGAACGGCCAGGGTTTCTGGTCGCTGTGGAAACTGCCGAAACGACCGATCTGTGCCAGAAACTGGCTCAGACTGTCGCCGAAGTTCATCAGGCTGGCGCTCGGGGCGCCATAGATCAAACGATAGATCAACTGCACCAGCACCACCGCGCCGAGGATGAACTGCGCTACCTGCCAGACCAGCACGTAGACGATCATCCACAGCACCCGCAGGAGGATGGATTCATATTTGGCTTCGGTTTTCGGATCGTTCATGCCCTGCTCCCTGCTGAATCAGTTGAAACCACTGGTGGAAATAAAGTCGACGTCGGTTTTCGGCTCGCCTCTCATCAGAAGACCGATTACCTGCTCAAGCGTGCGCCCTTCGAACAGGATCGCATGCAATCCGGCGACCAGCGGCATGTACACGCCGACGTCCTGGGACTTGGCCTTGAGCACTTTCAGGGTGTTGACCCCTTCGGCCACTTCACCGAGGCGCGACACCGCTTCGTCGAGGCTCAAGCCCTGACCGAGGGCAAAACCGACCTGGTAGTTGCGGCTTTTCGGCGACGAGCAGGTGACGATCAGATCGCCGACCCCGGCCAGACCGAGGAAGGTCATCGGGTTGGCGCCCTGATTCACCGCAAACCGGGTCATCTCGGCCAGGGCGCGAGTGATCAGCATGCTCTTGGTGTTCTCGCCCATCTCCAGAGCCACCGCCATGCCGGCGATGATCGCGTAGACGTTTTTCAGGGCCCCGCCCAGTTCAACGCCGAAACGGTCGGCGCTGGCGTAGACGCGGAAAGTGCGGCCATGCAATGCGGCCTGCACGGCTTTGCAGAGTTCTTCGTCTTCGCTGGCGACCACGGTGGCGGTCAGCGCGTGCTCGGCGATTTCCCGCGCGAGGTTCGGCCCGGACAGCACGCCAATGCGCGCCTGCGGGGCGATCTCCTCAAGAATCTGGCTCATCAGTTTGAAGGTGTGAGCTTCGATGCCCTTGGTCAGGCTGACCAGCATCTTGCCGCTCAGGCGTTCGGCGTGCGCAGCCAACACCGTGCGCAGCGCGCTGGACGGCAACGCGACAAAACACAAATCGCAGGTGTCGAGGGTTTCCTGCAGGTCGGTGACCGCAGTCACGCCCGGCAGAATCTTGATGCCTTTGAGGTAACGCGGGTTCTCGCGATTGACCCGGATGGCCTCGGCCTGCTCGGGGTCACGCATCCACTGCCGGACTTGATGGCCGTTCTCGGCCAACAGATTGGCCACGGCGGTACCGAAACTTCCGCCTCCCAGGACCGCAATCGGGCGCTGTTCAGTCATATGTAATCCGTTAATCCATACCAGTGGCGATGCCGGCATTATACGGAGCGTCCCCTTCTCGGACAGCCCCGGCGTCAATTACCCGCACTTGTAGGAAGAAGACCAATAAAACCGAGGAAAATGCCTGCAACGTGACTGGAAAAGTCGTCGACCTCGGTTAACATGCGCGCCAATTCTTTGCTATCAAGGCTGCGTCGTGTTTTCTGGCCCCCCATCCCCGCGTTCGTCCCTGCTGCTGGCGCTGCTGTTCAGCCCGGTGCTGCTGGCGGACGACCTGTTTGTCGACAGTGAGGCCTTGCCGCAGATCCTGACCGCCACGCGCCTGAAACAGTCGCCGGCGGAAGTCCCCGGCAGCATGACCGTGCTCGACAGCGAACTGATTGCCGCCAGCGGTGCCCGGGATATCAGCGAACTGCTGCGGCTGGTGCCGGGGATGATGGTCGGCAATATCAGCGGCAATCAGGCAGTGGTGAATTATCACGGGACCAACGCCACTGAAGCCCGACGCATGCAGGTGCTGATCGACGGCCGCTCGGTGTACCGCGCCGGTCTGGCGACCGTGGACTGGAGCGACATCCCGGTGGCCATGGAAGACATCGAGCGCATCGAAGTCTTTCGCGGCCCGAACACCGTCAGCTACGGCGCCAACGCGCTGATGGCGGTGGTCAACATCATCACCCGCAACCCGGCGGACAGCCATGGCACGCGACTGAAGCTGACGCGCGGCCAACGCGGCATCAACGACTTCTATGCCAGTCAGAGCACCGGCTGGAATGGCGGCGATCTGCGTCTGTCGTTGTCCGGCCAGGAAGACGACGGCTTTGACACCGACCGTACCGGCGCCGACTACCGCGACAGCCGTCGTTTGAACCGTTTCAGTCTCGCCGTCAGCCAGACCTTGAGCGACAACCAAAGTCTGGACTGGCAGGTCAACGCCAAGGACGGAACCAATCAACGGCCTTACACCTACCGTCCGGTGTTCTCCGGGATTACCGCTGCCGGAAACAATTCCGACGTGGTTGCCAAGGACTACGCCGGTTCGGTGCGCTGGAATCTGGACATCAATCCCGATCACAGCCTTTATGTGCAAGGCTCTGCGCAACACTGGGATCGCCAGCAGACCTGGCGTGCCTGTGACGCCGAAGTGTCGTTCAGCCCGCAATTGACGGAGCTGTGGCAACTCAACCCGAACTACACCGAACGCCTGGCCCGCAACATGACTTTGTTCACCGGCCCCGGCGCACCGGCGGGCACGCCGCAGCAAATGGCCCTGGCCAATCAGGTGCTGGACCAGTGGCGCAACGGCGCGCGCCAGACCCTGTGTGGCGACATTGACCAGAGTGCCCGGGAATCGCGTTACGACCTGGAGTTGCAGGACACCCTCAGCCTGTCCGATAGCCTGCGTCTGGTCAGCGGCCTGAACTATCGTTACGACCGGGCCGATTCCGAGACCTACTTCAACGGCACGCTGGACGACACCACGTGGCGCGCCTTCGGCCAACTGGAATGGCGCGCAAGCGAACATTGGTTGTTGCAGGGCGGCGCCATGTTCGAAGACACGCAATTGATCGGCAGCTCACTGACGCCCCGGTTTGCCGTCAACTACTTGCTCAATCCGCGCCACAGCCTGCGCGCGGTGTATTCGGAAGCCATCCGTTCACCGGACATGTTCGAGAACAACGTCAACTGGAGTTATCAGGTGACCAACCTGCGGCCCGCCGCCTATGGCCAGTCTTCGGCCCGCTACTTCGTCAAGACCCGGGGCCCCGGCGATCTGGACCAGGAGCACATGCGCTCGCGGGAACTGGGCTACAACGGCTTTTTCCCGGAATGGGGCCTGGCGCTGGACGTGAAGCTGTTCTACGACGAAATCACCGGGATGATCAGCGAGCCGCTGCGCAATAATCAGTACATCGCCAGCAACGCCAACGATTCGCGGTTTCGCGGCACCGAGACACAACTGGACTGGCACCTGAGTGCGGCCGACCGCCTGCGCCTGACCTACGCCTTCGTCGACGCCGAGGCGAGCAATCCGCTGGATCAGCAATTCACCGCGCGCAACAGCGGCTCGGCGGGTTGGCTGCGCGATTGGGGCCACGGCTGGAACAGCGCCCTCTTCTATTACGGTGACAACGCGCTCAACGGTTACCGCTTCGAGCGGGTCGACACGCGCATCGCCAAACGCATCGCCCTGGGCAAGGCCCAACTGCAACTGGCCGGCGTGCTGCAACAACGCCTCGACCATGAGCCGACCACCTTCGTCGACAACAATTACGACGAACGCCGCGTGGTGTATTTCAGCGCCGAGCTGGAGTTCTAGATGCGTTACGCCATGTCACGGAAGATGCCAACGTTCGGCCAATGGCTGGCCGGGCTTTGTCTGTTCCTGACAGCATGGCTGCATGGCATGGCGGTGCAGGCGGCCGATATATTGCTGACCGGTGCCGAGGAAAGCCCCGGCGTGCAGTCCTTCGTTCAGGCCCTGAGCGAACTGCGTCCCACCGACCGCGTACATTTCCAGCCCTTGGCCAGCCTGCCGGCGCCGGGCAAATTGCCGTCGAGCCTGCGCCTGATCCTGCTCGATCTGCCGAGTCTCGATTGGCGCATGCAGGAAAGCCAAGGCCCGGCGACGTTGGTGCTGCGCATCAGCCGCCTGCAGGCCCGGCAACGCTTCGGCGACACGCAACCGCCCCACTTGAGCCTGCTCTGGGCCGATCCGCCGCTGAGTCGTCAGTTGCAACTGATCCGCCGGATCCTGCCCCAGGCCTGGCGAGTCGGCGTGCTGTTCGATCAGCACAGCGAGTTCCTGCTCAAGGAACTGCAATCGGCGGCCCAGCCACTGAATCTGCAAATCGTCCCGCAGCGTTGGGACAACACCCACGACAGCCGACCCTTACAGACCGTGCTGAAAAGCAGCGACGTGCTGCTGGGCCTCGACGACCCTGACCTGTACAACCCGAAAACCGCGAAGAACCTGTTGCTCAGCAGTTACTCTCGGCAACTGGCGTTGGTCGGGCCGAATGTCGCGTTCGTTCGCGCCGGCAGTCTGGCCAGTACCTACAGCGATCAGAACGACTGGCTGGCCGTCCTCGACGAACTGCTGGACCGGTCACCGGCCACCTGGCCGCGCACGCTCTATCCCGGGCGTTTTAAAGTCTCAAGTAATGCGCAGGTGGCTCGTTCCTTAGGGATAGAACCGATGAATGAAGTGTCTGTCGCCGCAGAGCTGGCCGAAGGAGAGCGCCGCCCATGATTTTCCGCCGTTGGGACATCAACACCCGCACCCAGTTGATCAGCCTGGGCCCTGCGCTGTTGCTGACCTTGCTGCTGATCAGCTTTTTCACCTTCGTGCGCATTCAGGATTTGCGTCAGGAGCTGAATCACACCGGCCAGTTGATCGCCAACCAACTCGCACCGGCCACCGAATACGGGGTAATTTCCGGCAACAACGAAGTGCTGGAAAGCCTGCTCAAGGCCACGCTGGCCACGCCGAACGTACGGTTTCTGGAAGTGCAGGACAGCGCCAACCGGATTCTGGCCTACGTCGAACAGCCGGCGAATGCGCACAATCACCCGCATCAGGTCGAAGTGTTCCAGGCGCCGGTGCGACTGCAACGCATCGCCTTGCACAACGATTTCTTTCAGGACGGCAAGAGCAGCCCCGGCGTGGCCAGCGAGGACTATCTGGGCCGCGTGATCGTCGGCCTGTCCAACGACGCCTTCAGCCAGCGCCAACAGGAAATTTTGCTCAAGGCGGGAATTCTGGCGTTGTTCGCCCTGCTCTTCACTTTTGTGCTGGCGCGGCGACTGGCCGGCAGCCTGTCGCAGCCGATCCGCGACATCGGCGATGCGGTCAAGGCGATTCAGGACGGCGATTACAAGACTCCACTGCCGATTGTCGATGACACCGAACTGGGTGCCCTGTCCCAGCACATCAACAACCTGGCCCAGGCGCTGGAACAGGCCAGCCGCGAACAGCATCAGGCAATGGCGCAACTGATCCAGACCCGCGAAGAGGCGGAGAAGGCCAACAACGCCAAATCGGATTTCCTGGCGATGATGAGCCATGAACTGCGCACCCCGATGAACGGCGTGCTGGGCATGCTGCAACTGCTGGAAACCACCGAAATGACCGAGGAGCAGGTCGAGTACGCGGCGCTGGCTTCCGAGTCCACCGAGCATTTGCTCAAGGTGATCAACGACATTCTGGACTTCTCGCGCATCGAGCGTTCTGAACTGGAGCTGGAGCACATTCCGTTCAACCTCGCCGACCTGATCGGCGCCTGCGCCCAGTCGTTCCAGCACAGCGCGGCACAACGCGGGCTGGCCCTGCAACTGCGGATCCCCGAAGACATGCGCGACTTGCAGGTACAGGGCGATCCGACGCGGATCCGGCAGATTCTGGTCAATCTGGTGGGCAATGCGCTGAAGTTCACCGAACAGGGGCGTGTCAGCATCGAGGCGCAGTGGCAGTCGCTGGATCATGAGTTGCTGTGGTTCACCTGCGCGGTGCGTGACAGCGGCATCGGTATTTCGCCGCAGAGCCTTGAGCTGATGTTCAACGCGTTCCAGCAGGCCGACAGTTCGATTTCCCGTCGTTATGGCGGCACCGGTCTGGGCCTGCCGATTGCCCGCACCCTCGCCGAGCGGATGGGCGGCACCTTGCGTGCCCAGAGCGAAGAAGGTCGCGGATCGGTATTCACTCTGGAAATACCCCTGGCCTTATATAAGCAGGCACTGCCCGCGCTGGCGGCACCGCGCACACTGAACGGCGACAGTCACGGCGAAGGACGCAATGTGCTGCTGGTCGAAGACAACCCGGTCAACCAGACGGTGATCGAAGCGATGTTGCGCAGCCTGGGCTTTACCGTCAGCGTCGCCACCGATGGCGTGCAGGCGGTACGCAGCGCCGGGGACAGCCGTTTCGAAGCGATTCTGATGGATTGCCGCTTGCCGCTCATCGACGGGTACGAGGCGACCCGACAGATCCGCCGGCTGCCGGGCTGCGGCCATGTGCCGATCATCGCCCTGACCGCCAATGCGTTGCAGGGCGACCGGGAAAACTGCCTGTCGGCGGGCATGAACGATTACCTGGCCAAGCCATTCAAACGCAATGATCTGCAGCAGATTCTGCAGCGCTGGGTGCAGTAACGGGGCCCTTTCGAGCATCTGCGACTGGCGTGAAAAGCGAAAGTGCGGCAGTCTTAGGCACCCGAACGGGCCTCAAAAGGGGCTTGAATAAAAATTTCAGTGCACAAGTGTACATTCATGTCCTTGGTGCTGTGACTTTCACCACAACGCAATAGTCTATGAGTAGGCTGCCGGTACGAGGCATGAACGCGTCGATCGGCCGGGAAGATTTGCCCCACCTGCCGCATGGGATTATTGAGGAGCTCGCATGACCAAACAAAACGCCTTTACTCGGGAAGACCTGCTGCGCTGCAGTCGCGGTGAGCTGTTCGGCCCAGGTAACGCGCAACTGCCCGCCCCGAACATGCTGATGGTGGATCGCATCACCCTGATCAGCGAAGAAGGCGGCAAGTACGGCAAAGGTGAATTGGTCGCCGAGCTGGATATCAACCCTGACCTGTGGTTCTTCGCGTGCCACTTCGAAGGCGATCCGGTGATGCCGGGCTGCCTGGGTCTGGACGCCATGTGGCAACTGGTCGGTTTCTTCCTGGGCTGGCAAGGCCTGCCGGGCCGTGGCCGTGCGCTGGGTTCGGGCGAAGTGAAATTCTTCGGCCAGGTCCTGCCGACCGCCAAGAAAGTCACCTACAACATTCATATCAAGCGCGTCCTCAAGGGCAAGCTGAACCTGGCCATTGCCGACGGTTCGGTGACTGTCGACGGTCGCGAAATCTACACCGCCGAAGGCCTTCGCGTCGGCGTGTTCACCTCCACTGACAACTTCTAAGGGTTATTCGCATGCGCCGCGTCGTTATCACTGGTCTGGGCATCGTTTCGTGCCTGGGCAATGACAAAGAGACCGTCTCCGCTAACCTGCGTGCAAGCCGCCCTGGCATCCGGTTCAACCCGGAATATGCCGAAATGGGTCTGCGTAGCCAGGTTTCCGGCTCCATCGACCTCAACCTTGAAGAGCTGATCGATCGCAAGATCTATCGCTTCGTCGGCCACGCAGCGGCTTACGCCTACCTGGCCATGAAAGACGCCATCGCTGACTCCGGCCTGACCGAAGAGCAGGTGTCCAACCCGCGTACCGGCCTGATCGCAGGTTCCGGCGGCGCGTCGACCCTGAACCAGATGGAAGCGCTGGACATCCTGCGCGAGAAAGGCGTCAAGCGCGTCGGCCCATACCGTGTAACGCGGACCATGAGCAGCACCGTTTCGGCATGCCTGGCCACCCCGTTCAAGATCAAGGGCCTGAACTACTCCATCGCTTCTGCCTGCGCCACCAGTGCTCACTGCATCGGTACCGCCATGGAACAGATCCAGATGGGCAAACAGGACATTGTTTTCGCCGGTGGCGGTGAAGAAGAGCACTGGAGCCAGTCGTTCCTGTTCGACGCGATGGGCGCCCTGTCCAGCAAGCGTAACGACACTCCGGAACAAGCTTCCCGCGCCTACGACGCTGACCGTGACGGTTTCGTCATCGCTGGCGGTGGCGGCATGGTGGTGGTCGAGGAGCTGGAACACGCTCTGGCCCGTGGCGCGAAGATCTACGCGGAAATCGTTGGCTACGGCGCGACTTCCGACGGCTACGACATGGTGGCTCCAAGCGGCGAAGGCGCAATCCGCTGCATGCAGCAGGCGCTGTCCACCGTCGACACCCCGATCGACTACCTGAACACCCACGGCACTTCGACTCCGGTCGGCGACGTTGCGGAAATGAAAGGTGTGCGTGAAGTGTTCGGCGACAAGGCCCCGGCCATCAGCTCCACCAAGAGCCTGTCGGGTCACTCCCTGGGCGCCGCCGGCGTTCACGAAGCGATCTATTGCATGCTGATGATGGAAGGCAACTTCATCGCCGGTTCCGCCAACATCGACGAACTGGACCCTGAAGTGGCCGATCTGCCGGTGCTGACCAAGACCCGCGAGAACGCCACCATCAACACCGTGATGAGCAACAGCTTCGGCTTCGGTGGCACCAACGCCACCCTCGTGCTGAAGCGCTGGGAAGGCAAGTAATTCCCTTCCGCTGAGCCGCACATGAAAACGCCCCGACTGGTTCGGGGCGTTTTTTTTCGCCTGGAGAAAAGCATTTTCAGCGGCGCCAAGATGAAACGTTTGTCATGCAACTTACCGCCCTGCGACTGAATGTCGCGGATTCAGCGGGCTCCAGCGCTGTTGCAGATTTCGCAAGAATACATTGCACAAATCGAGCGTTTACTTAGCAGACTAACAAAACCTATAACAGAGGCCTGCACACGCCTTGCTGCAGATAACAGAGATTGGAGCTAGCAGATGACTGTAAAAGTAACTGAACGCGACGATTCACACATGTCCCATGAAGGCGTAGCCGCCGGCGTACGGATCTGGGATGTGCATCAACAAGACTTGCTGGTCGGCATGTTCCACAACGAGATCGATGCCCACAACTACAAGGCCGAACTGGAACTGCAAGAACGCCAGCGGGATCTGAAATCCGCCTGAATCAAAACCACAGCATTGAAAACGACAAACCCCGCCATGAGCGGGGTTTGTCGTTGTTGGGTGCTTCAAGGCTGCTTCGCAGCCCGGCGAGACCCGATTACCACATCAGGTCGTCCGGGATCACATAAGCCGCGTACGGATCGTCCTCGGCATTGACCTCTTCGACCTTCTCGTTGAGCTGCACGATGCGCTGAGGATCGCGCTCCTGGATCTTCAGGGCCGCCTCGCGAGGAATCACTTCGTAGCCGCCGGCATGGTGCACGATCGCCAGCGAGCCGCTGCTGAGCTTGTTGCGCATCAGCGTGTTGACCGAGATGCGCTTGACCTTCTTGTCGTCAACGAAGTTGTAGTAGTCCTCGGTGGTCAGCTTCGGCAGACGCGAGACTTCGATCAACTGCTTGACCTGCGCGGCGCGGGCCTTGGCTTCCGCCTTCTCCTGCTGCTGACGGTTCAGCTCCTGGTCGCGCTTGACCTTCTCGGCCTGGGCTTCCTGGGCAGCACGCTGCTGGGAGTCGTCCAGTTCGATCTGGCCCTTGTGGGCCAGGCGTTGTTGCTTCTGTTTGTCTTTGCTGACCTGTTTGGCCTGCTTTTGGTTGACCAGTCCTGCCTTGAGCAACTGGTCGCGAAGGGAAAGGCTCATTGATGCTTACTCACTTGGGCAACGGCTCAGCCGCAGCTGGGCAAATTCTTTTCCTGACGTTTGGCTTCGCCCCACAGGGCGTCCAACTCTTCGAGGGTGCAATCTTCTATGGGTCGGTGGGTGTCGCGCAATGCCTGTTCGATAAAACGGAAACGTCGTTCGAACTTGCCGTTGGCGCCACGCAACGCGGTTTCCGGATCGACCTTCAGATGCCGGGCCAGATTGACCACGGAAAACAGCAGATCGCCGATCTCGTCAGCCACCGCTTGCGGGTCATTTTCGGACATGGCTTCGAGCACTTCATCGAGCTCTTCACGGACCTTGTCCAGCACCGGCAACGCATCCGGCCAGTCGAATCCGACCTGCCCGGCGCGCTTCTGCAGCTTGGCCGAGCGGGACAACGCCGGCAACGCAGCCGGCACATCGTCGAGCAGTGACAGTTGCTGCGGCTCGGCGGACTTCTCGGCGCGTTCTTCGGCCTTGATCTCCTCCCAGCGCTGCTTGACCTGCTCTTCGTTCAGACGCGGCACGTCCAGCGGCGCATACAGATCGCCGGTGGGGAACACGTGCGGATGGCGACGGATGAGTTTGCGGGTAATGCTGTCGACCACGCCGGCGAATTCGAACCGCCCCTCCTCCCGCGCCAGCTGGCTGTAATACACCACCTGAAACAGCAGATCGCCCAACTCGCCCTGCAGGTGGTCGAAGTCGCCGCGCTCGATGGCGTCGGCGACTTCGTAGGCCTCTTCAAGGGTGTGCGGGACGATGGTCGCGTAAGTCTGCTTGATGTCCCACGGGCAACCGTACTGCGGGTCGCGCAGACGGTTCATCAGGTGCAGCAGGTCTTCAAGGCTGTAGATCGGTTTCATGGAGTCCGGTTACGCCGCGTTTCGATGATGTTCGGCAACTGGGAAATCCGCCCCAGCAACCGCCCCAGCGCGTCCAGACCCGGAATCTCGATGGTCAGGGACATCAGCGCGGTGTTGTCCTCCTTGTTCGAGCGGGTGTTGACCGCCAGCACGTTGATCCGCTCGTTGAGCAGCACCTGCGAGACGTCACGCAGCAGACCGGAACGGTCGTAGGCGCGGATGACGATGTCCACCGGATAGGTGAGCACCGGCACCGGCCCCCAGCTGACCTGGATGATCCGCTCCGGCTCGCGCCCGGCCAGTTGCAGCACCGAGGCGCAGTCCTGACGGTGAATGCTCACGCCACGGCCCTGGGTGATGTAACCGACGATCGCATCGCCCGGCAACGGCTGGCAGCAGCCGGCCATCTGGGTCATCAGGTTGCCGACGCCCTGGATCTGAATGTCGCCGCGCTTGCCCGGTTTGTAGCCGGTCGCCTTGCGCGGAATCAGTTCCAGCTGTTCGTTGCCGCGTTCCGGCTCGACCAGCTGTTGCGCCAGATTCACCAGTTGCGCCAGACGCAGGTCGCCGGCCCCGAGGGCGGCGAACATGTCTTCGGCGGTTTTCATGTTGGCCTTGTCGGCCAGCTTGTCGAAATCCACCGCCGGCAGGCCGAGGCGATTGAGTTCGCGCTCGAGCAGGGTCTTGCCCGCCGCGACGTTCTGATCGCGGGCCTGCAACTTGAACCAGTGGACGATCTTCGCCCGCGCCCGGGACGTGGTGACGTAACCGAGGTTCGGGTTCAGCCAGTCGCGGCTCGGGGTGCCGTGCTTGCTGGTGATGATCTCGACCTGCTCGCCGGTCTGCAGGCTGTAGTTGAGCGGAACGATGCGCCCGTTGATCTTCGCGCCACGGCAGTTGTGCCCGATCTCGGTGTGCACGCGGTAGGCGAAGTCCAGCGGCGTCGCGCCCTTCGGCAAGTCGATGGCGTGACCGTCCGGGGTGAAGATATAGACCCGGTCCGGCTCGATATCGACCCGCAGCTGTTCGGCGAGACCACCGATGTCGCCCAGCTCTTCGTGCCACTCGAGGACCTGACGCAGCCAGGAAATTTTCTCTTCGTAGTGGTTCGAGCCGGACTTGACGTCGGTGCCCTTGTAGCGCCAGTGCGCGCAGACGCCGAGTTCGGCCTCTTCGTGCATCGAATGGGTCCGGATCTGGACTTCCAGCACCTTGCCTTCCGGGCCGATCACCGCCGTGTGCAACGAGCGGTAGCCATTCTCTTTCGGGTTGGCGATGTAGTCGTCGAACTCTTTCGGGATGTGCCGCCACAGTGTGTGGACGATGCCGAGCGCGGTGTAGCAGTCGCGCATTTCCGGCACCAGCACGCGCACCGCACGCACGTCGTAGATCTGGCTGAACTCCAGCCCCTTGCGCTGCATTTTGCGCCAGATCGAATAGATGTGTTTGGCCCGGCCGCTGATGTCGGCTTCGACGCCAGTGGCCTGCAATTCGTCCTTGAGCTGGGTCATCACGTCAGCGATGAAACGCTCGCGATCGAGCCGCCGCTCATGCAGCAGCTTGGCGATCTGTTTGTATTGATCGGGTTCCAGGTAACGGAAGGACAAGTCCTCCAGTTCCCATTTGATATGACCGATGCCGAGTCGATGCGCGAGCGGCGCATAGATGTCGAACACTTCCCGGGCGACCCGGTTACGTTTTTCGTCGTCGGCGGTTTTCACCGCGCGGATCGCACAGGTGCGTTCGGCGAGTTTGATCAGCGCGACACGCACGTCGTCGACCATCGCCACCAGCATCTTGCGCAGGTTTTCCACCTGGCCCTGGGTGCCGAGGACCATCGACTGGCGAGGGCTGAGGCTGGCACTGATCGCCGCCATGCGCAGCACGCCGTCGATGAGTTTGGCGACCACCGGGCCGAAGCGCTGGCTGACCGCCGCGAGTTCGATCTGGCCTTCGCGCACGCCGCGATAGAGAACCGCAGCCACCAGCGAATCCTGATCGAGCTTGAGGTCGGCGAGGATCTCGGCGATCTCAAGGCCCGTGCTGAAACTGCCGCTGCCTTCGGACCAGAGATTCTTCGCCGCATTGGATTGTTGCTCGGCCTGGCGAGCGTACTCGCAGGCCTCTTTCAAGGCTTCGCGATCCAGTGCCAGATCGACACTGACCGCATGATCGAGCCAAGCCTCGAGATTGATACTGCCGTCAGTGTTGATCGGCTGGTGTGCTCTCACCTGTACCATCTTGCTTTACCTTCCCTACGACGCAGATTCAATGCGTCAAATCACTGACCTTCAATGCCCGTTCGCGCTCGCGGGGCCAATGCGAGCGCTACGGACGACCAGTCGGATCAGACGAGCCATCCTGGCTCGCTTCAAATAACGCCATGGCCTCGACATGTGCCGTCTGAGGAAACATATCGAGAATCCCGGCACGTTTTAACCGGTAGCCCTGCTTGATCAATTCGACCGTATCGCGCGCCAGAGTTGCAGGGTTGCACGACACGTACACCAACCGTTCCGCGCCCAGGGTCGCCAGCTTGCGCACCACCTCGAAAGCACCGTCGCGCGGTGGGTCCAAGAGTACCGCAGAAAAGCCGTTTCCGATCCACTGAGCATCGGTCAAAGGCTGGGATAAATCGGCCTGAAAAAACTTTGTGTTATGCAAATTGTTGCTGGCGGCATTCGCCGCCGCGCGATCGACCATGGTCTGCACGCCTTCGACCGCCACCACTTCACGCGCGGCTTTCGCCAGCGGCAGGGCGAAGTTGCCCAGTCCGCAAAACAGGTCGAGCACGCGCTCATCGCTCGTCGGTTTCAACCAGTCCAGCGCCTGGACGACCATGGCCTCGTTGACCCCGGCGTTGACCTGAATGAAGTCCCCCGGCCGGTAGGCCAGTTGCAGGTCCCATTGTTCCAGACGGTAACCGAGCGACTGGGCATCATCCACCGGCTGCGGTTCGCCTTCGCCATGCAGCCACAGCTGCGCTTCATGGAACGCGCAGAAATCCTTGAGGATCGTCAGGTCGGCCTCGGACAGCGGCGCCATGTGACGCAGCAGAACGGCGATTGACGAGCCACTGAACAATTCGACATGCCCCAGCGCCTGAGGTTTGCTCAAGCGACGAAGCATCTCCGGCAAGCGGGTCATGATCGGCTGCAAAGGCTGTACCAGCACCGGGCAGTCGCTGATCGCGACGATGTCCTGGCTGCCGGCGGCACGGAAACCGACTTCAAGCTTTTTGGCTTTGCTGTCCCAGCGCACGGCGATCCGGGCGCGGCGACGGTAGCCGAATTCGGGACCGGTCAACGGCGCCGCCCACTCCTCGGGCTCGGCACCAGCCACCCGCGACAACTGCTCGGCGAGCATGCGCTGTTTCAGGGCAAGCTGTTCGTTGTGGGGCAGATGCTGAACGCTGCAACCGCCGCAACGGCCGGCGTGCTGACAAGGTGCGGGACGACGCAATTCACTGGCGGTGAATACGCGCTCGGTGCGCGCCTCGACCACTTTGCCGTGGGCGCCGAGCACCCGGGCTTCGACCTCTTCACCGGCGAGGGCGCCGAGGACGAACCAGGTTTTGCCTTCAAAAAACGCGATGCCGCGACCGTCATTGGCCAGGCGCTCGATGCTCAAGCGCTGCTTTTTGCCGGTCGGGATTTGCGGGGCCTTGCTGCCGCCGGTGGGCTGGAAGCGCAGGCCTCTCTCGTGCTTGGCCATCAGTTGGGCGCGTCGAAAATGCCGGTCGACAGGTAACGGTCGCCACGGTCGCAGATGATCGCGACGATCACCGCGTTTTCAACTTCTTTGGACAGGCGCAACATCGCTGCCACCGCACCGCCCGAGGACACGCCACAGAAGATGCCTTCTTCGCGGGCCAGACGCCGGGTGACGTCCTCGGCTTCGCTTTGCGCCATGTCGACGATGCGGTCGACGCGCTCGGCCTGATAAATCTTCGGCAGGTATTCCTGCGGCCAGCGGCGAATACCGGGAATGGCCGAGCCTTCCATCGGTTGCAGGCCGACGATCTGCACGTTGTCGTTCTGCTCCTTGAGGTAACGCGACACGCCCATGATGGTGCCGGTGGTGCCCATGGAGCTGACGAAATGGGTGATGGAGCCCTGGGTCTGACGCCAGATTTCCGGGCCGGTGGTGGTGTAGTGCGCTTCAGGATTGTCGCCGTTGGCGAACTGATCCAGCACCTTGCCACGGCCTTCGGCTTCCATTCGCTGGGCGAGATCGCGAGCGCCTTCCATGCCCTCTTCCTGGCTGACCAGAATCAGCTCCGCGCCGTAAGCGGTCATCGCCGCTTTACGTTCGGCACTGGAGTTGTCCGGCATGATCAGGATCATCTTGTAACCCTTGATCGCGGCGGCCATCGCCAGGGCGATCCCGGTGTTGCCCGAGGTCGCTTCGATCAGCGTATCGCCCTCGTGGATCTGCCCGCGCAACTCGGCACGGGTGATCATCGACAGCGCCGGACGATCCTTGACCGAACCCGCCGGGTTGTTCCCTTCGAGCTTGAGCAAAAGGGTGTTGCTGGTGACACCGGGCAGGCGCTGCAAACGCACCAGCGGCGTGTTGCCGACGCAATCGGCGATGGTTGGGTACTGCAAGGTCATGGCGTTTTTCGCAATCCGGACAGCGGGGGCGCCTATCATACCGGCAAACCTGCGCAGGCCATATCACGCAAAGTGTGGTGCTTATGGTTTCTTGGAATAAGCAATAAAAGTCTCACCAGTGGTGAGACTTTTCTGGTGTTCACACAATCTGCGGGCGAGTCATGTCCACTGTGGGAGCTGGCTTGCCAGCGATGGCGTCGGGAGCGACAACACTGTCATCCGCCACCAACCGCAGATTCAATCGCAATCCCGACGGGCCGTTCTCGGCCCACAGGGTTCCGCCCTGGCGTTGCACCGCGTTCCTCGCGATGCTCAGGCCCAGACCAAATCCACCGTCCCCCGGCCGCGAGCCGTCGAGGCGAATGAAGGGCGAGAAGATCCGCTCAAGATCCGCTTCGGCCACACCGCCGCCCTCGTCCTCCAGCCACAGGTGCCAGTAATCGCCATCTCGCCGACCATCGAGCCGCACGATGCCGCCTGGTGGGGAATGGCGAATGGCGTTGCGCAGGATGTTTTCCAGGGCCTGGGCCAGGGTGTTGAGATTGCCGCGCACCCAGCAGGAAGCTTCCACCCCACATTGCAACTGCCCCACCGGACAGCAGCTTTCGTAGCAGGCGTTTTCGGTGAGCATTTCCCACAGTGCCTGAATCTGGATCGCTTCGTCCGGCAACGGTGCGCGCTCGGTGTCGAGCCAGGCCAGTTGCAGGGTGTCTTCCACCAGCCGTTGCATCACGTCGACTTCGCGACCGATGCGCTCGCGTAACGGTTGCAACTGCTGCTCGCTTTCGCTGGCGACCCGCAGCCGGCTCAGAGGGGTGCGCAGTTCGTGGGACAGGTCGCGCAGCAGTTGCTGTTGCAGGGCCACGGTGGATTGCAGGCGTTCGGACATCGAGTCGAAGGCTCGGGCCAGTTCACCGAGTTCATCGGGGCGCTGGGTGATGCCACTCGACAACCGCACATTCAGTTGATCGGCACGCCACGCATTGGCCTGCTCGCGCAGATTGTTCAGCGGCACCACCAGCAGGCGATACAGGCCGACGCACAGCAGCAAGGTGAACAGACCGGGAATCACACCATTGGTGATGACCCGCCAGAACACCCGGTATTTCCCCGGCAGGAATCGCTCGGGCAACTCGATGACCAGACTGCCGGCCGTCGGATCAGTGGGGAACGGCACCCGCAGCCACGGCCGGCCCTTTTTGTGAATCGGCCAGTCAAGGCCTCGCAGGAAGGTCAGGTGCTGAAGCTCCTGAGCGTTCAACGGCTGGCTGCCCAGCGACTGCAGATTGCCACCGATCACGCCGACCCAACCGGCTTCGCGCAGCTCCATGCTTTGCAGCCAGCTGTCGATGCCATCGCGCTCGCCCTGCTGCCAGGCGCGTTCGGCCTCGGCGGCATAACGGCTCAGCGTGCGACGGGCGTCGTCGGAGAGGAACTGATTGCGCTGCTCCATGTACCGGCCCCAGGACCAGCTCAGCCAGATCATCAGCAGACAGAACGCCACCAGCAGGCAGGCGAGTTTCCAGAACAGCGAGTGCCGGCCCGGCAGGTCAGACAGTTTCATCGACGGCACTCAGGACGTAACCCTTGCCCCACACCGTGCGCACTTCCCGCTCGGTGTAGCCGACCGACTTGAGTTTGCGGCGGATCTGGCTGATGTGCATGTCGAGGCTGCGGTCGTGGGCCGCATAACCGCGCTGAAGAACGTGCTGATAAAGGAAGGCCTTGCTCAGGACTTCCTCGTCGTTGCGGTTGAGGGTTTCCAGCAATCGGTATTCGCTGCGGGTCAGGCCGGCGGGCTGGTCGAGGTAGAACACGTCGCACTGCTCGTCGTCGAAACGCAGCCCACCGACCGGCACCACCGGAGCGATGGCCGCCGGACGACGGTCGAGAGCAACCCGGCGCAAGATCGCTTCGATCCGCACATGCAGCTCGGCCATGCTGAAGGGTTTGGGCAGATAGTCGTCGGCGCCGAGGCGGAAGCCGCTGATGCGGTCGGCTTCGGCACCGAGGGCTGACATCAGCAGCACCGGCGTGGAATGGCTCTGACGCAGTTGGGTCAGGACGTTCAGACCGTCGAGCCCCGGCAACAGAATATCCATCAACACCACATCGAACGGCTGGCGCCGGGCGATGCTCAGGCCTTCGCTGCCGTTCTGGCACCAGGTGACCTGGAAGCCGCTGCGGCCCAGTTGTTCATGGACATAGGCACCGAGGACGGGATCGTCCTCGATGGAAAGAATGCGGGGTTGGCCAATAGAGACAGGAGTCATGACTATCTGCAAATAATTCTCAGTTGAGCGATTATTCAAGATTGCCCGGCGCCCGGCAACCCACGCTTGACCTGTCGGACAGATGACCGGCCTGCGAGTGAACAAAGACGACATCATTTTTCCAGGATTGCCCGCAAGCAAATCGCTACACTGCGCCGATACCGCGTGCCGGACGCACGTGTGAGTCAACGATCAGCGGGATGCAGGAGAAAGGCGTGCTCAAGAAACTGGGAATCAAAGGTCGCGTATTGTTGCTGACCCTGTTGCCGACCAGCCTGATGGCGCTGGTGCTGGGCGGGTATTTCACCTGGACGCAGCAGTCCGACCTGCAGACCCAACTGATGCAGCGCGGCGAAATGATCGCCGAGCAACTGGCTCCGCTGGTGGCACCGGCCATGGGCCACGGCGATGCCGAACTGCTCGAGCGCATCGCCACCCAGTCCCTCGAACAACCGGACGTGCGCGCCGTGACTTTCCTCGCGCCGGACCGCTCGCCCCTCGCCCACGCTGGCCCGACCATGCTCAATCAGGCGCCGAGCGGCGACAGCGCGCACTTGCTGCGACGCAGCGGCAATGACGCCACCCGCTATCTGCTGCCGGTCTTCGGCAAACACCGCAACCTCGCCGGCGAACTGATCCCGGCAGAATCCGACCGCCTGCTCGGCTGGGTCGAACTGGAGCTGTCGCACAACGGCATGTTGTTGCGCGGTTATCGAAGCCTGTTCGCCAGCCTGCTGCTGATTGCTGCGGGACTGGCCGGCGCCGCATTATTGGCCTTGCGCATGGGCCGTACGATCAATCGTCCTATCAGCCAGATCAAACAGGCCGTCGCACAGCTCAAGGATGGTCACCTGGAAACCCGCCTGCCGCCGCTGGGCAGTCAGGAACTGGATGAACTGGCGTCCGGCATCAACCGCATGGCCGGTACTCTGCAAAACGCCCGCGAAGAATTGCAGCACAGCGTCGATCAGGCCACCGAAGACGTGCGCCAGAACCTGGAAACCATCGAGATCCAGAACATCGAGCTGGACCTGGCCCGCAAGGAAGCGCTGGAAGCGAGCCGGATCAAATCCGAATTCCTCGCCAACATGAGCCACGAAATCCGCACGCCGCTCAACGGTATTCTCGGTTTCACCCACCTGTTGCAGAAAAGCGAGCTGACCCCGCGCCAGCTCGACTACCTGGGCACCATCGAAAAGTCCGCCGACAGCCTGCTGGGGATCATCAACGAGATCCTCGATTTCTCGAAGATCGAGGCCGGCAAACTGGTGCTCGACCATATTCCGTTCAACCTGCGCGACCTGTTGCAGGACACCCTGACCATCCTCGCCCCTGCCGCCCATGCGAAGCAGCTGGAACTGGTGAGTCTGGTGTACCGCGACACACCGCTGTCGCTGGTCGGCGATCCGCTACGCCTCAAACAGATCCTGACGAATCTGGTGAGCAACGCGATCAAGTTCACCCGCGAGGGCACCATTGTCGCCCGGGCCATGCTCGAAGAAGAAAACGACGACAGCGTGCAGTTGCGCATCAGCATTCAGGACACCGGCATCGGCCTGTCGAACCAGGACGTACGGGCGTTGTTCCAGGCGTTCAGCCAGGCCGACAACTCGCTGTCACGTCAACCCGGCGGCACCGGTCTGGGGCTGGTGATTTCCAAACGCCTGATCGAACAGATGGGCGGCGAGATCGGCGTCGACAGCACGCCGGGCGAAGGCTCGGAATTCTGGATCAGCCTGAACCTGCCCAAGACCCGCGACGATGCCGAAGACCTGCCCTCCGCGCCATTGCTCGGGCGCCGGGTGGCAGTGCTGGAAAACCACGAACTGGCGCGTCAGGCCCTGCAGCATCAACTGGAGGATTGCGGCCTCGACGTCACGCCGTTCAATACCCTGGAAAGCCTGACCAATGGCGTCACCGGCGCCCATCAGACTGATCAGGCCATCGATCTGGCCGTGCTCGGCATCACCAGCAACGACATGCCGCCGGAACGCCTCAACCAGCACATCTGGGACCTTGAGCACCTCGGTTGCCGGGTGCTGGTGTTGTGCCCGACCACCGAATTGACGCTGTTCCACCTGTCGGTGCCCAACCCCCACAGCCAGTTGCAATCGAAGCCGGCCTGTACCCGCAAACTGCGCCGGGCGTTGTCGGACATGGTCAACCCGCGCCAGCCGCGCAACGAACCGGGCGAACCATTGTCGAGCCGCGCGCCGAAAGTGCTGTGCGTCGACGACAACCCGGCCAACCTGTTGCTGGTGCAGACGCTGCTCGAAGACATGGGCGCCAAGGTGCTCGCCGTCGAAAGCGGTTACGCGGCGGTCAAGGCGGTGCAGAACGAAACCTTTGATCTGGTGCTGATGGACGTGCAGATGCCCGGCATGGACGGACGCCAGAGCACCGAAACCATTCGCCAGTGGGAAAGCGAGCGGCACTGCACGCCGCTGCCGATCGTCGCCCTCACCGCCCACGCCATGGCCAATGAAAAACGCGCGCTGCTGCAAAGCGGCATGGACGACTACCTGACCAAACCGATCAGCGAGCGGCAACTGGCGCAGGTGGTGCTGAAGTGGACTGGCCTGGCGCTGCGCAATCAGGCGCCGGACCGTGGCAGCGAAAGTCTGCTGGGCAATCAGGAACTGCCGATTCTCGATCACGAAGAAGGTTTGCGCCTGGCTGCCGGCAAGGCGGATCTGGCGGCGGACATGCTGGCGATGCTGCTGGCATCCCTCGAGGCCGACCGCGAAGCCATCCGTACCGCCCGCGACAATCAGGATCAGAACAGTCTGCTCGAACGGGTGCATCGCCTGCATGGCGCCACCCGGTACTGCGGCGTGCCGCAATTGCGCGCTGCCTGCCAGCGCAGCGAAACCCTGCTCAAGCAGCAGGACCCCAAAGCCTCGACCGCGCTGGACGAGCTGGAACGGGCGATCAATCGTCTGGCGGCCCAGGCGAAGATCAGCGCCTGATCCACGGCAATGCCGGTCAACGCCGACGCGGCTACAGTTGTCGCGGGTGATTTGCGCCCGCGTCGATGCTCCAGGAGGATTTCATGCGCACGATCGTTTTCAGCAGCCAGACCTACGACCGCGACAGTTTCCTCGCCGCCGACTGCCCGGCCGGAATCGAACTGCACTTCCAGCCGGCCCGGCTCAGTCTCGATACCGCAGCGCTGGCCGAACATCACGAAGTAGTCTGCGCATTCATCAACGATGACCTGAGCGCCCCTGTGCTGGAACGTCTGGCCGCCGGCGGCACCCGCCTGATCGCCTTGCGTTCGGCCGGCTACAACCATGTGGACCTGGCCGTCGCCAAACGTCTGGGGCTGGCCGTCGTGCGCGTACCGGCCTACTCGCCCCACGCGGTGGCCGAGCATGCGGTGGCGTTGATCCTCGCCCTCAACCGGCGCCTGCACCGCGCCTATAACCGCACCCGCGAAGGCGATTTCAGCCTGCACGGTCTCACCGGTTTCGATCTGGTGGGCAAAACGGTGGGTATCGTCGGCACCGGGCAGATCGGCGCGACCTTCGCCAAAATCATGCACGGTTTCGGCTGCGAACTGCTGGCTTACGACCCTTATCCGAACCCTGCCGTCGAAGCGCTGGGCGCACGCTACCTGAGCCTGCCGGATCTGTTGGCACAGTCCCGGATCATCAGCCTGCACTGCCCGCTCAACGAGCAGAGCAAACACCTGATCAACCGCGATTCGCTGGCGCACATGCAACCGGGGGCGATGCTGATCAACACCGGGCGCGGCGGTCTGGTGGACACGCCGGCGCTGATCGACGCCCTGAAGGACGGCCAGCTCGGTTATCTGGGACTGGATGTGTACGAAGAGGAAGCTCAGCTGTTCTTCGAGGACCGTTCCGACCTGCCGCTACAGGACGACGTGCTGGCGCGGCTGCTGACATTCCCGAATGTGATCGTCACCGCGCATCAGGCATTCCTGACCCATGAGGCGCTGGGCGCGATTGCCGCAACCACCTTGCACAACATCGCGACCTGGGCGGCAGGTACGCCGCAGAACCAGGTCGAAGGCTGAACGATCGGACTCAGACCGGGGGCGGCGTCGGGGAAATCGCCACGCACAGCATCAACAGCCCCAGCCAGCCGAAGCCGAAGAAACGTTGCTTGAGGGTGTGCCCGCTGCGCAGCAGGAACCAGACAAACACCAGCGGCATCAGAAACACCATGATCTTCAGCCAGCCTTCCACCGGACGCGAGCCGTCCGGGTTGACCACAGGTTCGACAAGCTGCGAACGACGGCGTCGCCCCGCAGCGGCCGGCATAATCTTCGGCCGTTCGGGAGCCGGTGGCGGAACATAGGCCTCGGGCACTGCCCTGTTGCGCGGCAGGCTGCCAAAGGAAATTGTCGACGTGCCCTTTTCGGCGTGCGCAGCCTGCGCCTCTGCCGTCGGGGCTCCGCAATGAATGCACGCCGTGGCTTCGGAGCTGATGCTCCGCTTGCATTCATAACATTCGATCAGCGCCATGTCCCGTTCCTTGAAAATGAAGGCGGCAGTTTGCCACGACTGTGGTGTCGATTTGAACCGGATCGAAGGTCGCACGCGCGCATCATTCTGCAATCAAGCCCGTGCTAGCATGTCGCGCATATTTGGAGGACCCATGGTCGAACACGATTTCCGCTACACCCTGATGAACCCGCAACACACCCTCACCGAATGCCGCGCCCTGGTTCCGGGCCGTTATCAGGTCACCGGCAACGGTGGCTCGATCCGCATCGGCGACGTGCTGGTCGTGACCCTCAAAGGCAGCAAGGACTTGTCCATGCGCCTGACCGTCGACACCGTCCGCCACCTGATCAACCCGCCGGGTCAATGGACTGCCATGACCACCGGCCCGGTGTTCGGTGAACTGGCGATCCACACCTGGCAGGTCAACTGCGACAGCTGCGCCAAGGAACTGAGCTTCGAATTCGCCGTGGACGCCAAGCTGGGCAAGCCTGCGGAAAAACCGGCCGCCACTGCACGCATCGCCGAGCTGGGCTGGAAAGCCGTAGGCGACAAGCACCTGTGCCCGAAATGCCAGGAGCCGGCGTGATGAAACACCTGGCCCTGACCGCCGCTTTCGGCGCCGGCCTGATGGGGTGCGCTGCGGAGCCTGTGCAACTGCAACAGAACCGCAGCTACATTCTGGAATGGATCGGCGAACGTCCGCTGATGGACTACAGCCACCTGACCGTGACCCTCGGCGATGATGGCCGGGCGTATGGCAATGGCGGCTGCAACCACTGGTTCGCGCCGTACACCCTGGAAGGCGACAAGCTGAGCTTTGGCAAGATCGGCAAGACCCGCAAACTCTGCGCACCGGCGCTGATGGAGCAGGAGCAACGCTTCCTCCAGGCCCTGGAGCACGTGGAGCGCTGGGACATCTCGCCGATCGAACAGATGCGCTTCTGGCCGGCTGAAGGCAAGCCGTTGCGCTGGTGGCTGGAAGAAGGCTGATCCTGCTGCACTGAATGATCGTTCCCACGCTCTGCGTGGGAACGATCCTCAGTTTGTTGCCTGCAACGCCTCAAGCTTCGCCATCACCCCCGCCGCCGTCTGCTCACCCATCAGTTGTTCCCGCACCTTGCCCTTGTTGTCGATGATGTAAGTCACCGGCAGGGCTTCACTGCGCGGCAGTTCGAACAGTTCCGACGGATCCTGCGCCAGCACGGTGAACTTGATGCCCAGTTTTTCGCTGGCGCTCTTCAGCTCTTCACCCTGCACGTTGTCGAAGTTGACCCCGAACACGCCGATCTTCTTGCCCTTGAGCTCGTCGGCCAGGTGATTGAGTTCCGGGATTTCCGTGCGGCACGGGCCGCACCATTCGGCCCAGTAGTTGAGCACGACCCATTGTTTGTCGAGGCGCTCGGACGCCACTTTCTGCCCGTTCTGGTCGATACCGTAGTCGTTACCGCAGCCCCCCAGCATCAACGCCCCGATGATCGTCAATGCCGCTGCCAGTGCCCGTGTCATGTCGTGTTCCTTGTGAAAAATTGAATGCGCCTGCGACCCATCGCCTCCCAAGGTTCTGGATTGCGCGCTGCACAGTTAGAATAGCCGCCACTCTACGCAAGAAGCGACCCGCCCATGACCGATCTGACGCTTTATCACAACCCGCGCTGCTCGAAATCCCGCGGTGCGCTCGAACTGCTCGAAGCCCGTGGCCTGACGCCGAACGTGGTGCGCTACCTCGAAACGCCGCTGGACGCCGCGCAGATCAAGGCCTTGCTCGGCAAGCTGGGCATCAGCGCACGGCAACTGCTGCGCACCGGCGAAGACGAATACAAGACCCTGAACCTGGCCGATGCCGGTCTCACCGAGAAACAATTGATCGAAGCGATCGCGGCGCATCCGAAGTTGATGGAGCGACCGATTCTTGAAGCTGGCGACAAAGCCGTCATCGGCCGTCCACCGGAGCAGATCCTGGAGCTGCTGCCGTGAGTGCGCCGTACATTCTGGTTCTGTATTACAGCCGCAGCGGTTCGACCAACGAGATGGCCCGGCAGATTGCCCGTGGCGTCGAACAGGCCGGCCTCGAAGCACGCCTGCGCACCGTGCCGGCGATTTCCACCGAGTGCGAAGCCGTGGCACCGGACATTCCGGATGAAGGCGCGCTGTACGCCACTTTGGATGACCTGAAGAACTGCGCCGGCCTGGCCCTCGGCAGTCCGACCCGTTTCGGCAACATGGCCGCGCCGCTCAAGTACTTTCTCGATGGCACCAGCAACCTGTGGCTGACCGGCGCGCTGGTCGGCAAGCCGGCCGGGGTGTTCACGTCCACCGCCAGCCTGCACGGCGGTCAGGAAACCACCCTGCTGTCGATGATGTTGCCGCTGCTGCACCACGGCATGCTGATCACCGGCCTGCCCTACAGCGAGTCGGCGCTGCTGGAAACCCAGGGCGGCGGCACGCCGTACGGCGCCAGCCATCACGCCGGGGCCGACGGCAAAAGCGGTCTCGATCAGCACGAAGTGGCGCTGTGCCGCGCCCTCGGCGCACGCCTGGCCAAGACGGCCCAGAAACTGGGGAACTGAGATGGCCAGAAAGCCGAAAGTCCTGCCCGCCGTCGAGTGGCTGGAGCCACGGGTGCGGGCGATGCGGGTGATCAGTCTGCTGTGCTTTTTCGGCCTCGCCGGACTGCTCGCCGCTTATTACCTGGTGTTCGCCGACCTGCACGGCGCGCGGCCGTGGGTGATTCTGCTGATCGAGCTGATCCCGTGGATCGTGCTCGCACCGGGCATGATCATGGGCAGCGCACGCGGGCATTCGTGGATGTGCTTTGTGGTGAATCTGTATTTCATCAAGGGCGCACTGGCGGCGTATGACCCGAGTCGGCAGCTGTTTGGTGTGCTGGAGATGATCGCCAGCCTGGCGGTGTTCTGCTCGGCGTTGCTGTATGTGCGGTGGCGGTATCAGTTGAATCGCAAACTGGCGGGCGAAGGCGAGATTTCCGTCGCCTGACAGACCGCTATCGCTGGCAAGCCAGCTCCCACAGGTTCCGGGATCGTTCCCACGCTCTGCGCGGGAACGATCACTCGCTCTCAATGATTGACGGTATACGCCAGCATCATCGATATCTGGCTCATCGGCCGTCCGCCACTCTCTTCATGCCACTGGTTGAACGCGTTCTGCACCGTCGCCAGATCCCGCAGACTGCTCGGCACCTTGTCGACGATCTTCTGTGCATTCAGCGCCGCGACCACGTCGTAGCTCGGCACGAAGGTGTCCTTGCCGACCATTCGCAAGAAGCGTGGCGCCGACAGCCCGCCCAATTGATGGCCGTGCTTTTTCAGGTACGTCCACAAACCGACGATATCGGTCACCGGCCAGTCGGCGAGCAACGCGCCGAAACTACCCTTCTCTTTCTCGACATCCAGAATGAACTGCGCATTGCGCGGCACACTCTTGAGCTTGCCCAGGTGACGGATGATCCGCGCATCCTGCATCAGCCGCTCAAGGTGTTCGGCACTCATGAGCACGACCTTTTCCGGGTCGAACTTGAAGAACACTTCTTCGAAGGCCGGCCACTTGGCGTCCACCAGACTGTGCTTGAGCCCGGCACGAAACACCCGCAGGGCCATGGTCGAGAGATAACGATCGTCGCTGATCTTGCGCAGTTGCGCCGGGGTCTTGGGAACGGGCAGATGGGCTTCCAGTTCAGCCGCCGAACCGAAGCGGTTCAGACAGTATTCGTGCAGCCACTTGTAGTCGCGCATGCCCTCTCCTAAAAAACGAATTGAAAACGGCGCCCGCGAGCGCCGTTTTTTTCAAGCGATCGGATCGCTTACAGGTTCACCACATTGACGAAACGCGAAGCCGCCGTCTCGTCGATCTTCAGGCTGGTGAAATCAAACAGGTTACGGTCAGCCAGTTGCGACGGGATCACGTTCTGCAGGCTGCGGAAGATGCTTTCGGTACGGCCTGGGGTCTTGCGCTCCCAGTCCACCAGCATTTCCTTGACCACCTGACGCTGCAGGTTTTCCTGAGAGCCGCAGAGGTTGCACGGGATGATCGGGAATTGCTTGAAGTCCGAGTAGGCCTGGATGTCTTTCTCGTTGCAGTAGGCCAGCGGACGGATCACCACGTTGCGCCCGTCGTCGGCGCGCAGCTTCGGCGGCATGGCCTTGAGGCTGCCGTTGAAGAACATGTTGAGGAAGAACGTCTCGACGATGTCGTCGCGGTGATGACCGAGGGCCATTTTGGTCGCGCCGATTTCGTCGGCGAAGGTGTACAGCGTGCCGCGACGCAGGCGCGAGCACAGCGAGCAGGTGGTCTTGCCTTCCGGGATCAGTTCCTTGACCACCGAGTAGGTGTCCTTCTCGACGATGTGGTACTCGATGCCCAGCTCTTTCAGGTAGGCAGGCAGCACGTGCTCGGGGAAACCCGGCTGCTTCTGGTCCATGTTCACGGCGACAATCTCGAACTTGATCGGTGCAACCTTCTGCAGGTGCATCAGCACGTCGAGCATGGTGTAGCTGTCCTTGCCCCCGGACAGGCAGACCATGACCTTGTCGCCGTCTTCGATCATGTTGAAGTCGGTGACGGCTTCGCCCGCCAGACGGCGCAGGCGCTTTTGCAGTTTGTTCTGGTTGACCGTAAGAGTGCCCATGACGCGAAATCCGTGAGGTGTGACGAAAGGCCGGCATTTTACGCAAAAACACTTCGCTTGTGGCCACAGGTTGTCGCCCCCCTCGAATGCCCGTTTGCACAGACCCCGACGCGATTACCCCGAGGTTTTACAGCGCGATTTGCTCTAAGCCCCTACCACCTGTGCGGTTAAGACCTTTCTATACTGCGACATAAGGTCGCACACAATCTGAAGACCTGTATTTGCTCGGCCGCATTGGCCCGTAGGCGCTCCGCTGGGGGGCGATGGCAATAACGAGAGGAGTGACTGGCATGATCCATCACGTAGTGGGACTTTTTACCCACCCCGATCAGGAATGGAAGGAAATCCGTGGCGACCAGGAAGAAAGCATCAGCCACATGTACCTGACGCACACGCTGATTCTGGCGGCGATCCCCGCCGTTTCGGCATTTATCGGCACAACTCAGGTCGGCTGGGTGATCGGCAACCGCGCACCGGTGATGCTCACCGTCGAAAGCGCGTTGTGGATGACGATCATGTCTTACCTGGCAATGCTCGGCGGGGTCGCGGTCATGGGTGCCTTCGTGCACTGGATGGCCCGCACTTATGACGCCAACCCGAGCCTGGCCCGTTGCGTGGCATTTGCCACCTACACCGCGACACCGTTGTTCGTCGGCGGGTTGGCGGCGCTCTATCCGCACATGTGGCTGGGGATGATCGTCGGCACGGCGGCCATCTGCTACACGGTGTACCTGCTGTATGTGGGGCTGCCGACCTTCATGAACATTCCGTCTGACGAGGGCTTCCTGTTTTCCAGCTCGGTGCTGGCGGTGGGTCTGGTGGTGCTGGTCGCCATCATGGCGTTTACCGTGATCGTCTGGGGACTGGGCGTGGGGCCTGTCTACACAAATTAGAGAGCCACCAATTAGCTGGCCGCAACGCCGAGAAGAACAAGATCCGCCAACACAGGCCGCCGCGAGGCGGCCTTCTCGTATCGGTTGAAAAGGAGCGACGACCATTCGGCAGCTCGACGATACGCAACGCTGCGGGGTTGCGGCATACTCGACGCCTCTGGAGATCCATCAAGCATGCCCGAGCAACTCAATACCCGCGTCGAAGACTGTTTCCAACTCGCTGAATCCTTTTTCAAACGTCCCTTCAAACGCCCCGTGGTGAGCCTCAAGCTGCGCGGGCAAAAAGCCGGGGTCGCGCATCTTCACGAGAACCTGCTGCGCTTCAATCCGCAGCTGTACCGGGAAAACACCGAACATTTCCTCAAGCAGACCGTGGCCCACGAAGTCGCGCACCTGATCGCCCATCAGCTGTTCGGCGACCGCATCCAGCCCCACGGCGAGGAGTGGCAACTGATCATGCGCGGCGTTTACGAATTGCCGCCGGATCGCTGCCATACCTATGAAATCAAACGCCGCAGCGTGACCCGTTACATCTATAAATGCCCGTGTGCGGATAGCGATTTTCCGTTTTCGGCGCAGCGCCATAGCCTGGTCCGGCAAGGTCGACGCTATTTGTGCCGCCGCTGTCGCAACACATTGGTGTTCAGTGGCGAGATGCGGGTGGAGTAGGCAGATTTGTGTTGGCCTTATTGGCCCCATCGCTGGCTTGCCAGCGATGGGGCCGGTACAAACACTAAAGAATGACCTTGGCCCGCCGCAGCTCTTCAATTTTCGAAGAACTGAAGCCCAACTCCGCCAACACCTGATCCGTATGCTGCCCCAGCGCCGCCCCGACATGCCGCGGCGCCGGCAACGCTTCGGAAAACTTCAGCGGGCAAGCAATCTGCGCCTGCGCCGAGCCATCCCCGCGCGGCACTTGCGTCACCAGTTCCCGCGCCTGCAATTGCGGATGCTGCACCGCCTCGCCCAGGTTCAACACCGGCTCGACGCAGGCATCGATCCCGGCGAACAGCTCGCACAGTTCGGCAAAGTCATGCTTCTCGAACTCGACCTTCAAGGCGTCCTTGAGCGCTCGCTGCTGCTCGGGTTTGGGTGACAAGCCCTGCGCCGCCAGTTCCGGCCGGCCCAGCGCCGCACACAGTTGCTGCATGAAGGCCGGTTCCAGACTGCCCACCGACATCCAGCGCCCGTCGCGGGAGCGGTAGTAATCGTAGAAGCTGCCGCCATTGAGCATCTGATCCTCCCAGCCCGGCTCTTCGCCGCAGGCCAGATACCCGGCACCGGCCATGGCGTTCAGGCTGAACGCGCAGTCGGTCATGCTCACGTCCAGATGGGTGCCCTGCCCGGTCTGCTGACGCGAAATCACCGCCGCCAACAGGCCGATCACCCCGTGCAGCGAGCCGCCCGCCACATCCGCCACCTGCATGCCCAGCGGCAAGGGCCCGCTGTCGGCGCGCCCGGTGTAACTGGAGAGCCCCGCCAGCGCCAGATAGTTGATGTCGTGGCCGGCGCGATCCTTGTAGGGTCCGGTCTGGCCGTAACCGGTGATCGACACATAAATCAGCTTCGGATTGATCGCCTTCAGCGCCTCGTAACCCAGCCCCAGCCGCTCCATCACACCGGGGCGAAACTGTTCCAGCACGATGTCGTAATCCGCCAGCAACTGCTTCACCAACTCCAGCGCCTCGGGCTGCTTGAGGTCCAGCGCCAGGCTGCGCTTGTTGCGGTTGAGATACGCGTGACTGGCCGAGACGCCGTGATCATGGGGCGGCAACACCCGCACCAGGTCGAGCCGGTTCGGCGATTCGATGCGCAGCACTTCGGCACCCATGTCCGCCAGCAGCAGCGAGGCAAACGGCCCCGGCAACAGGGTCGAGAAATCCAGAATCTTCAGTGAGGCCAGCGGTGCAGACATGGGCATTCTCCATCAACGATGCATGCAGCCTAGGCAGCCCTCGGCGATGGGGCAATTACCGGATGCATCAGTTGCGCTGACCGTTGCGCTCAAACAGCAGACAAGAAAAAACCCGCCGAAGCGGGTTTTTCCATTCAAGCGATGCTTACTTCACATTGCTCGGGGTCGGGCCTTCGGCCACACCCAGGTCATCTTCTTCACGCTCGTCGGAGATACCGCGACCGCCCGAGGCCAGCTCGGATTGCAGCACGTCGGTGTCCAGCTCCTTGACCCACTTGGCCACGACGATGGTGGCTACGGCGTTGCCGACCAGATTGGTCAGGGCGCGGGCTTCGGACATGAAGCGGTCGATACCGAGGATCAGCGCCAGACCGGCCACCGGCAGGTGACCTACCGCCGACAGAGTGGCCGCCAGTACGATGAAGCCCGAACCGGTCACACCGGCTGCGCCTTTGGAGGACAGCAGCAGCACCAGCAGCAGGGTGATCTGATGGGTGATGTCCATGTGGGTGTCGGTCGCCTGAGCGATGAACACGGCCGCCATGGTCAGGTAGATCGAGGTACCGTCGAGGTTGAACGAGTAGCCGGTCGGGATGACCAGACCCACCACCGATTTCTTCGCGCCCAGACGTTCCATCTTGATCAGCATGCGTGGCAGCGCCGATTCCGACGAGGACGTACCCAGTACGATCAACAGCTCTTCACGGATGTAGCGCACCAGTTTGAACACGCTGAAACCGTGAGCCCGGCAGATCGCACCCAGCACCAGCACGACGAACAGTACGCAGGTGATGTAGAAGCAGATCATCAGCTGACCCAACTGCACCAGCGAGCCGACACCGTAGGCACCGATGGTGAACGCCATGGCACCCAGCGCACCCAGCGGCGCGAGTTTCATGATCATGTTGATGATGTTGAACATCACGTGGGCGAAGCGATCGATCATGTCCAGCAGCGGACGACCGTATGAACCCAGGCGATGCAGCGCATAGCCAAAGATCACCGAGAACATCAACACTTGCAGGATGTCACCGGTGGCGAATGCGCCGACGATGGTGTTCGGGATCACGTTGAGGAGGAAACCAACGATGCTCTGGTCTTTACTGGCCGTCACATAAGTGGCGATTTTCGAGGCGTCCAGGGTGGTGACGTCGATGTGCATGCCGGCGCCCGGCTGCACAACGTTGACCACGACCAGACCGATCAGCAGGGCAATGGTGGAAACGATTTCGAAGTACAGCAGCGCGTAGCCGCCGGTCTTGCCCACGGATTTCATGTTCTGCATGCCGGCGATGCCGCTGACAACGGTACAGAAGATGATCGGCGCAATGACCATTTTGATCAGTTTGATAAACCCGTCACCCAGTGGCTTGAGCGCCACACCGGTCTGTGGGTAGAAGTGACCGAGCAGGATGCCGATGGCGATGGCAACGATCACCTGGAAATACAGGGATTTGTACAGTGGCTGACGAGTCGTCATTGCAAAGTTCCTCAAGAGTCCCGCGCGGCAACATCCATCTGTTGTACGCGACACTTGAATTGCGAACCCTCCTGCACTGGAGGGATTTGTTGTGTCGAACGGCGCTTTTCCGGACCGGCTCGGCGCACGCTTCTGTCGCTCTTATCGCAAACGTCGTGCCACTTTGGTGCAAATCGCTGCAAGCCTTTTGATATCAGGGGATACGGGTTTTTCTGTGTCACCGTTCGGTTACTCAAGTGTGGCGGATTTCCGCCAACTCGCCCGACCTCGTCCTACAATTTGGCGGAAATCCGCCTTGTTACCGATCAAAGGCAGCCGCTACCATCGGTCGCCAGAGGAAGGATCTGCCGCTCATGCGCGAACGCACCATCGCCAGTCATTTTGCCCGCGCCGCCCTCGGTGGCGCGCGGCGCTCGGGTTACGACTATTCGGACCTGCTGCAGCAACTGGGCATCAGCCCCGAACTGCTCGACGAGCCGCGCGCGCGGATCGCCCCGGAACAATTCACCCAACTGATCCAGAACCTGTGGCTGGCCCTGGACGACGAATACCTGGGCTTCGGCAACGCACCGAGCAAACCCGGAAGCTTTGCCATGATGTGCCACGCCATCATCCATTGCCGCAGCCTGGAGAAGGCTCTGCAACGCGGCTTATTGTTTTATAGCCTATTCCCCGAAGCCCCGCGCCTGACCCTGACCCATGAAGACGAATGGGTACGCCTGAGCCTCGACGATGCGCAATTGTGGGACCCGGATCACTTTCTCAGCGAGAGCCTGCTGGTGATCTGGCATCGCCTCGGCAGCTGGCTGATCGGCCAGCGGATTCGTCTGCAACAGGCGAGCTTCAGCTACCCGAAACCGGCGCACGGTGCGGAATACGATCTGCTGTTTTCCTGCCCGCTGGAATTTTCGGCAACGCAAAGCAGCCTGGTGTTTCACAGCCGCTATCTGCACATGCCGCTGTTGCAGGACGAACGCACCCTCAAGCATTTCCTCGAACGCTCCCCCGCCGACCTGCTGTCCCGCCCCGACGACGGCAACAGCCTCAGTAGCCGGTTGCGCCGTTTGCTCAGCCATGACAGCGCACGCTGGCCGGACCTCGAAGCCGTGGCGGCGCACCTGCACATCAGCCCGCAAACCTTGCGCCGGCATCTGCGCGAGGAGGGCACCAGTTTTCAGGAGTTGAAGGATCAGTTGCGGCGAGACATTGCGATTTATCACCTGGGGCGGGCGGATCTGTCGTTGCAACAGATCGCCGAACAGCTCGGGTTCTCCGAGCCGTCGGCGTTTCACCGGGCGTTCAAAAAGTGGACGGGGCTGACACCGGGGGCTTATCGGGCGCAAGAGCAGTAGGCCGTCACACCGCCGGAAAGTGAATCCTGAACGCCGCCCCGCCCATTGGCGAATCGCCCAGGGTCAGTTTCGCGCTGTAGCTCTCGATGATGTCCTTGACCACCGCCAGCCCGATCCCCTGCCCCGGATGCTGGCGATCGAGGCGCTCGCCGCGTTCGAGAATCCGTGCGCGCTGATCCGGTGGGACGCCGGGGCCGTCGTCTTCGATGCACAGTTCGCTTCCGGAATGGCTTTCGCGCACGCTGATGCGCACTTCGCCCAGGCACAGGCGATAGGCGTTTTCCAGCAGGTTGCCCATCATTTCCAGCAAGGCGCCCTGCTCGATCGGCACGTAACAGTGCTCCGGCAGATCGAAGGCGACGCGCACATGCTTGTCGCGGTAGACCTTGTCCAGCGTGTCGCACAGGCTTTGCAGCACCGGGCGCAGGCGTACCTGATGGCGCACCAGACCGCTTTTGCGCAGGCTGGCGCGCTGTAACTGGTAGCCGATCTGCTGGCTCATGCGTTCGATCTGGGTTTGCAGCACCCAGGCCTGATCGCGGTCTTCGGGGCGCTGGGCCATGTCTTCGCTGACGCCTTGCAATACCGCCAGCGGGGTTTTCAGGCTGTGGGCCAGATCGTCGAGGGAATCGCGGTAACGGCTGCGCTGCTGACGTTCGCTGTGCAGCAGGCGGTTGAGGGAACCGGTCAGGCGCAGCAGTTCGCGCGGGTGTTGTTCGCTGAGACTTTCGAGGGTTCCGCCTTCGATTTCGTCGAGCTCCTGACTGAGCCGGCGCAAGGCTTTCAGGCCCCAGGTCAGTCCGATCCACAACAATGCGAGCAGCACCAGCAACGCTGCACCGAAACCGAGGTAGAGGTTTTCCCGCAGGCCTTCGAGGGTGGTTTCGTATTCGCGCACCGGTTGCAGGGCCACGATACTGAAGGCTGCGCTCTTGCCGCCGAGCAGTTTGACTTCGACGTCGTAGACGAAAAATTCCTGACCGTTGGCCTCGCGGATCCGTGCGAACTCGTTGCCGAGGCCGTCGTAGCGCGGCGTGTAGTTGATCTTCTCTTCCTGGGTGCCCTTCGAACGCCAGACCAGATGCCCTTCGCGGTCATAGATGTAGCCGAGCAGGCGATTGTCCGTGAGGTTGAAGCGCTCGTCGGGTAACTGCGCCGGCATCATCAAGCGGTTGTTTTCAACCCGCGCGGCGGAGATCAGCGTAGTGACGTCGGACGCCAGCCGCTGTTCGATCGAGTCCTGCAGTGCCAGGCTGAACGCGCCCTGCATCGCCGGGAGCAACGCGAGCATGAACAACACCGCCAGGGTGGTGGCGGCGAGCATCAGCCGGACGCGAAGGGAACGGATCAAGTGCAGCGCTCATTGAACAGGTAACCGAGGCCGCGCACGGTGTCGATCGGCTTGAACCCGGCCGGGCCTTCGAGCTTGCGGCGCAGACGGCCGACCAGCACTTCGATCACGTTCGGATCGCGCTCGTCGTCATCCGGGTACAGCTGCTCCATCAGCCGATCCTTGGGCACTACTTGCTGGTGATGACGCATGAGATATTCGAGGATCCGGTATTCGTAGGCGGTCAGCGCCAGCGGTTGCTCATCGAGGGTCGCCTGCTTGCGATTGAGGTCCAGTAACAGCGGGCCGGCGACGATGGTCGATTGGGTGAAACCGCTGGAGCGGCGCAGCAACGCATTGAGCCGCGCTTCGAGCTCTTCGAACTGGAACGGCTTGACCACGTAATCGTCGGCGCCGGCGGCCAGGCCTTCGACCTTGTCCTGCCAGTTGCCGCGCGCGGTGAGGATCAGGATCGGAAAGGTCTTGCCGCCCGAGCGCAATTGACGGATCAGGTCGAGCCCGCCCATGCCCGGCAGGCCGAGGTCGATCACCGCCAGGTCAAAGTTGAATTGCCCGGTCTGGTACAACGCCTCTTCGGCGTTGGCCACGGACTCGACCACGTGACCGCTCTCCGTCAGGCGGGTTTGCAGGTGATGGCGCAACAGCGCTTCATCTTCGACGACCAACAGTTTCATGACGCTCTCCCGGGTAAACCGACAACTCCAAAGGCTTTCGCCTCACATGGCTACGCCGGGTCGCCCCTCGAAGGACGACCCGGCGCGGGCCTGACGCCAATCGCTTAGAAAGCGTAGTTGGCCGACAGGTAAGTCTGGGCGCTGCTGGTCAAATCCAGCGAGCCTTGCTTGCTGCCGCCGCTCTCTTTCATCTCGGTGCTGGCGTTGCTGCGCAGGTAACGGTAACCGAGTTCGACCGAGGTGTTCTGCGAGACTTGCTGCAGCACACCGAACTGACCGCCGACGGCGTAACCGATGTCGCTGTCGCGGCTGTAGCTCGGCGAATCCTGGGTCAGCTTGGTCAGACCGGCCGTGGCACCGCCGAACAGCTTGGTGCTGCTACCCACCGGGTAGAACAGATCGTAGCTGCCCAGCAGGTTTTCCTGGCGCAGTTTAATGCCATTGTGCGAGCCGGACACGTTGTCGTAGGTGGCGTAGTAGCGACCCTGGCTGTTTTGCTGACCCAGACGCAGGCCGTAGGTGTTGTTGCCGTCGATGGCCGCGGTGGCGTCCGGGTGGCCGAGGTTGTCGTTCAGGGCGTTGGATTTCTTGATCTTGTCGCTGGTCTGGCCAAAGGTCAGGCCGGCGAAGTTGGTGGTGGTGTCGGCATGGGCGGCGATGCTTGCGCTCATGACGGTGAAAGCCAGCAGCAGTTTGTTCAAACGAGTCATTGAGTGTTCCTCAGTTGTGCTCTTCGGGTATGGCGCAAGGTTACTGGCCCTCCCCTGTACCGCCCCTGAACGCTCTCTGAACCTCGCCTGAATGAAATGAACTAGGCTGTTTTGACCCCTTATTGTCAGGAGACCCGATCATGCGCCTGCTTCTCACCCTCGCCCTCCTTGTCTTCAGCGGCCTCAGCCAGGCTGCGATCAAGACCGAGGAAATCCCCTATCAGAGTGCCGACGGCACGAAGCTGATCGGTTATTACGCCTACGACGATGCGATCAAGGGCCCGCGCCCCGGCGTGGTGGTGGTGCATGAATGGTGGGGACTGAACGACTACGCCAAGCGCCGCGCCCGGGATCTCGCCGGGCTCGGCTACAGCGCGCTGGCCATCGATATGTACGGTGAAGGCAAGAACACCGAACACCCGAAAGACGCGATGGCCTTCATGCAAGCCGCCACGCAAAACGCCGATGCGGCCAGCAAGCGCTTTCAGGCCGGGCTGGATCTGTTGAAGAAACAGCCGCAGACCGACAAGGCTAAAATCGCCGCCATCGGTTACTGCTTCGGCGGTGGCGTGGTGCTGAATGCGGCGCGCCAGGGTGTGCCACTGGCCGGCGTGGTGAGTTTCCACGGGGCGCTGGCCACCAAGACTCCGGCGACGCCGGGCAGCGTAAAGGCGAAAGTCCTCGTCGAACACGGCGCGCTGGACAGCATGGTCACCCCGGACAACGTCGCGGCGTTCAAGTCGGAAATGGACAAGGCCGGCGCCGACTATCAATTCGTCAGCCTCGACGGTGCCAGGCACGGCTTCAGCAATCCTGACGCGGATCGCCTGAGCCACGGCGATCACGGTGGCCCGGATATCGGCTACAACAAGGCTGCCGATGAAAAATCCTGGGCGGACATGCAGGCGTTCTTCAAGAAGATCTTTGGCTGATTCCGGTTAACCGATCGTTCCTGCGTTCTGCGTGGGAACGATCACTTCTTCTGCACTATCCAGCCCGAAGACAACCCGGCAAAATGCCCGACATGACTGCCAACCCTTTCCTCCCCGCCTGCTGCACCCCGCTCGATGCACATTGGCCGCTGCCGACGGTGTTGCCCGACACCGTGCTGCTGAGCACCCATTTCGATCCGTCGCAATTGCTCGGTGATGACTTCCGTCGCAGCGCCATCGAGCCGCCGCCGAGCATTCAGCGTTCGGTGGCCAAGCGGCAGGCGGAATTCCTTGCCGGGCGGATTTGCGCCCGGGCCGCATTGCAACAGCTGGAAGGCTCAAGCAGCGTGCCGGCGATTGGCGAGGACCGCGCGCCCATTTGGCCGGCACACATCTGCGGCTCGATCACCCACAGCACCGGCCGCGCGGCAGCGATTGTCGCCAACAGACAGCACTGGCGCGGGCTGGGCATGGATCTGGAAAACCTGCTCAATGCCGAACGCGCCGAACGACTGGCCGGAGAGATCCTGACCCCGCCGGAAATGCAGCGCATGGCCGCCGGCTCCCGGGATCAGATCGCGCTCTGGGTGACCCTGACCTTTTCGGTGAAAGAAAGCCTGTTCAAGGCGCTATACCCGATCGTGCAGCAGCGCTTCTACTTCGAACACGCCGAAGTGCTGGAGTGGAATGAACAGGGACAGGTGCGGCTGCGGCTGCTGACGGATCTGTCCAGCGAATGGCGCAACGGCACGGAACTCGATGCACAGTTTGGTGTGCAGGACGGGCAGTTGCTGAGCCTGGTCAGCATCCAGGCGTAAGCGGTTTCAGCGCCGCTCCTGATTCCTCGGCCAGCTCAGGCTGAAGCACGCTCCGCCCAGACTCTTGCTCTTGCCGATCAGCGCCCGACCGTCGTGCCAATGGATGATCCGCCGCACGATCGACAAGCCCAGCCCGTGCCCGCCGGACGCCCGGGTGCGGCTGTCGTCCAGGCGCAGGAACGGCGTGAAGATTTTCTCCCAGGCGGTTTCCGGCACACCGGGGCCGTCGTCCTCGACATCCACCCGGCAACGCATCTGCCCGACCTGATAACTGACCGTGACCTTCGAACGCGCATGCCGCATGGCGTTGCTCACCAGATTCTGCAAGGCGCGGTGCAGGTAACGCGGCTCGGCCTCGACCCAGGCGTCATCGCAATCGGCCGCCGACAGGCACAGACCGCGTTGCACGGTGACTTCGGCACGCAGAGGCGCCAGCTCTTCGATCACCTGATTGACCAGTGCATCCAGATCGATGCGCTGGAAGGTCAGCGCCGGCGAGCCCTGCTCCAGCCGGGCGTACGTGAGCATTTCATCGACCAGTTTGTCGAGGTCCTCGATGTCGTGGTCCATGCCCTCGCGGTATTTTTCCAGCGCCTGCGGGGTGGTGGCCGAGCCGATCATCTCCAGACCGAAACGCAGGCGCGCCACCGGTGTGCGCAATTCGTGGGACACCGCGCGCACCAGTTCACGCTGAATGGCGAGCAGCTGCTGCAAGTGCTCGGCCATGCCGTTGAACGCCGCCGCCAGCTTGCCCACCGAGTCGGCACCACGGGCCGGAACCCGGGTTTCCAGACTGCCTTTGGCGATGCGCGTGGCGGCAGCTTCGAGCCCGCGCAAACGCCGTTCGAGCTGGCGCACCAATAAATAGACGATCAGGCCGATCAGGGTCAGGCCGAGGGCAGCGATCAGTACCAGCCATTCCGGCGGATACGGATTCATCTGATACAACGGTCCGATTTCCAGCACCCACGGCGTGCCGACCATGCCGGCGAACACCCGGATCGAATCGCCGCCCTTGCCCAGCGCCATCACCGTATCGCCCTCGGACACCCGACGGCTCTGGTCTTCGTCCATGTCCGCGTCGCTTACGGTAACCAGCCGCAAATCGAAACCGAAGCCTTTGTCTTCCTTCAATTGCGCCAGCCGTTTGGGCTGCTCGCCCACCGGCACCCGCACCAGTTCATCGGCCAACAGGTAAATGGTCGCCCGGGCCAGTTGCTCGCTGATCTGCTGCACCTCGCCCACCAGCACCAGTTGATCCTTGTCGCTGACCAGCCGATAGACCTTGGCCGCATGCGGGCCGGTCTGTTCGACCAGCGCCTGGCCGCGCTGCACCCGGGTGCGCTGGGTCAGGTCGAGATCGGTCTGGGCAAAGGTCTTCAGCGCCAGCGGAATCCCGAGCAGCCGCTCCCACACCAGCAAGGCGCGATGGCGCTCGGTTTCGTTCATCGGTTGCAGGTTGTCAGCCATCAGCGAAAAGGTGCCGTGGGCCAGACGCTCGCGGTATTGCTCGCTGCGCACCTGGTTGAGCAGATGCAGCGCCAGCACGCCGAGCACCGCCACCAGAATCAGCGCCGCGCACATGCCGCCATAGATGCGCAGGAAGATCGAATTCACAGCGGCAGGTCTGCGCAGGCTTCCGGCACGAACAGATAGCCTTTGCTGCGGATGGTCTTGATCAGGCGCGGGTGATCGGGGTCGTCGCCGATTTTCGGGCGGATGCGCGAGATGCGCACATCGATCGAGCGGTCCTGGCCGTCGTAGCCGATGCCGCGCAGTGCGGTGAAGATTTCTTCCCGGGAAAGAATCCGTCCGGCGTTGGACACCAGCAGCCAGAGCAGATCGAATTCGGCGCTGGTCAGCTCGATGCCACTGTCGCTGAGCCAGGCTTCGCGCAAGGCGTTGTCCACCACCAGCGGGCCGAATTGCAGCCGACGCGGATTGCCTGCTGCGGGCTCCGGTGTGTCACTGCGTCGCAGCAGCGCCTGGATCCGCGCCAGCAACAGCCGTGGGCGCACCGGTTTGCAGACATAGTCGTCGGCGCCGAGATCGAGACCGAGGATCTGGTCGGCATCGTCAGTGCGCGCGGTAAGCATCAGGATCGGCCCGTCGTAGCGGTCGCGGACCTTGCGGCAAATACTCAGGCCGTCTTCGCCGGGGAGCATCAGGTCGAGGATCACCAGGTCCGGTTGTTCCTTGATGATCCGCGCCGCCGCCAGCGCACCGTTGCCTTCGATCTCCACGCGCAATCCGTTGGCTTGCAGGTATTCACGGGTCAGTTCGGCCAGACGCTGGTCGTCCTCGACTATCAATACCTGCCAGGCTTCTTGCTCCACGGGTGACCTCTGCTTGCCGATGCTGCTTATAAAGGAAGGATCCTCCCGTCTTTTTGTCATCTTTAAGGAGGATAAGAATGCGTGCGCATGGGCCGATTGTATAAACGGCGTACAGCCAGAACACAAGTCGGTAAATGCGTTCGGACAAGGCGGATTTTTGTGATAGGGTTCGCGCCCTCAAAATTCCGCCGCGGCATTTTTTTGCGGTGGAAAACAGTGACAAACGGTCTAGCTCAGCAGGTTCGCGGCCTACACGTGAATTCGACATTTCGCACACAATTTACGCACAGGGTTATCCACAGGCTGTCCGTTGCAATCCTCCCCCAAAACGCATTATCTTGTAGCCCGCGCTTGAAAAACCCCTACATGTAGGGGTTGAGGCAAAAAAACCAAACACAAACCGGACAGTGAATTCAAGGCTTTTTATTGCCATTGTCGGGTTGAACCAAACGTATTTTCAGAAGCCCAAACCGCGCCTGCGGATGGCTACCGTTTTTCAGCCGATCACGGCGTAAACGGTACGGGTGTTGCAGTCCGAAACTGCTCCCCGAATGGAATGCGGTTTCGCGCCTATCGCGCGAACCGAAGACTTCGGCATGGAAGCGGCGCCCACAAGGCCCCCTTCCTGAACTGTCCCGAAGTCGTTACCCGGCAACTGCCGGTTGTAGTGCTTCAGGACGGAACGGTGGGCACCGTGATGGTGCCCAAACAAACATAGAGAACGTGGAGACACCCATGCAAACCGACACAACTCGCGAGAACCCGCAGGGCACCTTGCCGCAGGCCGCCGATTCGAATTCGGATCTGGCTGCCACCGCGCCAGGCCAACTGCGTGTGATCAAGCGTAATGGCACTGTCGTTCCTTACACCGATGACAAGATCACCGTCGCTATCACCAAAGCGTTTCTCGCAGTTGAGGGCGGCACCGCTGCCGCTTCGTCGCGAATCCACGATACCGTTGCCCGCCTGACCGAACAGGTCACCGCGACCTTCAAGCGTCGCATGCCGTCGGGCGGCACCATCCACATCGAAGAAATCCAGGACCAGGTCGAACTGGCCCTGATGCGTGCCGGCGAGCAGAAAGTGGCTCGCGACTACGTGATCTACCGTGACGCCCGTTCCAAGGAACGCGCCGTTCGCACCACCGCCGACGCACCGGTACAGGCGCACCCGTCGATCCGCATCACCCGCGCCGACGGCACCCTCGCGCCACTGGACATGGGCCGCCTGAACACCATCGTGACCGAAGCCTGCGAAGGTCTGGCCGAAGTCGACGGCGACCTGATCCAGCGCGAAACCCTGAAGAACCTGTACGACGGCGTGGCCCTGAACGACGTCAACACCGCCCTGGTGATGACCGCCCGTACCCTGGTCGAGCGCGAGCCGAACTACTCGTTCGTGACCGCCCGCCTGCTGATGGACACCCTGCGTGCCGAAGGCCTGGGCTTCCTGGGCGTGGCCGAGAGCGCCACTCACCACGAAATGGCCGACCTGTACGCCAAGGCACTGCCGGCCTACGTCGCCAAAGGTATCGAGTTCGAACTGCTGAACCCTGTGCTGGCTGACTTCGACCTGGAAAAACTGGGCAAGGCGATCAACCACGAGCGCGACCAGCAATTCACCTACCTGGGCCTGCAGACCCTGTACGACCGTTACTTCATCCACAAGGATGGCGTGCGTTTCGAACTGCCGCAGATTTTCTTCATGCGCGTGGCCATGGGCCTGGCGATCGAAGAGAAGCAGAAAGAAGACCGTGCGATCGAGTTCTACAACCTGCTGTCCTCGTTCGACTACATGGCTTCGACCCCGACCCTGTTCAACGCCGGTACCCTGCGTCCACAGCTGTCGAGCTGCTACCTGACCACCGTGCCGGATGACCTGTCGGGCATCTACCACGCGATCCACGACAACGCCATGCTGTCGAAATTCGCCGGTGGCCTGGGCAACGACTGGACGCCGGTTCGTGCACTGGGTTCGTACATCAAGGGCACCAACGGCAAGTCGCAAGGCGTGGTTCCGTTCCTGAAAGTGGTGAACGACACCGCCGTTGCCGTTAACCAGGGTGGCAAGCGCAAAGGCGCTGTGTGTGCCTACCTGGAAACCTGGCACATGGACATCGAAGAGTTCATCGAGCTGCGCAAGAACACCGGTGATGACCGTCGTCGTACCCACGACATGAACACCGCCAACTGGATCCCTGACCTGTTCATGAAGCGCGTCTTCGATGACGGCAAGTGGACCCTGTTCTCGCCGTCCGAAGTACCGGACCTGCACGACCTGACCGGCAAGGCCTTCGAAGAGCGCTACGAGTACTACGAAGCCCTGACCGAGTACCCGGGCAAGGTCAAGCTGTTCAAGACCATCCAGGCCAAAGACCTGTGGCGCAAGATGCTGTCGATGCTGTTCGAAACCGGCCACCCATGGCTGACTTTCAAGGACCCGTGCAACCTGCGCAGCCCTCAGCAGCACGTCGGCGTTGTTCACAGCTCGAACCTGTGCACCGAGATCACCCTGAACACCAACAAGGACGAGATCGCGGTCTGCAACCTGGGCTCGATCAACCTGCCGAACCACATCGTCGACGGCAAGCTGGACACCGCCAAGCTCAAGCGCACCATTGATGTAGCCGTGCGCATGCTCGACAACGTGATCGACATCAACTACTACTCGGTACCGCAGGCGAAGAACTCCAACTTCCGCCACCGTCCGGTCGGTCTGGGCATCATGGGCTTCCAGGACGCGCTGTACCTGCAGCACATCCCTTACGGTTCCGACGCTGCCGTCGAGTTCGCCGACAAGTCGATGGAAGCGGTCAGCTACTACGCGATCCAGGCATCCTGCGACCTGGCCGACGAGCGCGGCTCGTACGAGACGTTCCAGGGTTCGCTGTGGTCCAAAGGCGTACTGCCGCTGGATTCGCAACAGATCCTGATCGAAGCACGTGGCCAGAAGTACATCGACGTCGACCTGACCGAGTCCCTGGACTGGGCACCGGTTCGCGCCCGTGTACAGAAAGGCATCCGTAACTCGAACATCATGGCCATCGCACCGACCGCGACCATCGCCAACATCACCGGCGTATCGCAATCGATCGAACCGACCTACCAGAACCTGTATGTGAAATCGAACCTGTCGGGCGAATTCACCGTGATCAACCCGTACCTGGTTCGCGACCTGAAGGCTCGCGGTCTGTGGGACTCGGTCATGATCAACGACCTGAAGTACTACGACGGTTCGGTTCAGCAGATCGAGCGCATCCCGCAAGAACTCAAAGAGCTCTACGCGACCGCGTTCGAAGTGGACACCAAGTGGATCGTTGACGCCGCCAGCCGTCGTCAGAAGTGGATCGACCAGGCCCAGTCGCTGAACCTGTACATCGCCGGCGCATCGGGCAAGAAGCTGGACGTGACCTACCGCATGGCCTGGTACCGTGGCCTGAAAACCACCTACTACCTCCGTGCCCTGGCCGCGACCAGCACCGAGAAGTCGACCATCAACACCGGCAAGCTGAACGCTGTATCCAGCGGCGGCAACCACGGTGACGACTCGGTCCTGGCAGCCCCTGCCGGCCCGGCTCCAGTACCGAAGGCCTGCGCCATCGACGAGCCGGATTGCGAAGCTTGCCAATAAGCTGAGCTGAATCGGGCGTTGCGAAACGCCTGATCCGAGAAGCCCCCGACAGACCTCTGGTTTGTCGGGGGTTTTCTTTTGCCCGCGCAAAAGCCCAAGCCAGTCAAACCACAGGATGAGCGTTAGCTCGGCTGCAGCTCTTGACGTGCAGGCCCCTTCACGCCCTGAGCCTGTCCGTCAACTTGTGACCACCTCGGGTGGCGGCGCTATCAACGTTTATCCCCCCAAAAAACCGAGACAAAAAAAAGCCCCTCAAAAAGAGGGGCTCCCGTGCAAAACCAAACCCAGAAATCAGGTCATCTGAATAATGGTCTGCATGATGGTGCTCTGAGTCGAAATGGTCTTCGCATTCGCCTGATAGTTACTCTGACCCTTGATCAGATCAACCAGCTCGTTGGTCAGGTTAACGTTCGACTCTTCCAGCGAGTTCGACACCACAGAACCCAGCGTACCGGTTTCCGGCGCATCGTAGCCCGGGATACCCGAAGCGAAGGTTTCCTTCCAGCTGGTGCCACCGATCGGCTGCAGACCCTGCTCGTTGGTGAAGCTCGCCAGCGCGACTTGACCGATAGCCTTGCTCTGGTTGTTGCTGAAGTTGGCGAACAGCGTACCGGTACCGTCGATGGTCAGGTTGGTAATCTGGCCGGTGGCGTAACCATCCTGAGTCGGGATCGAACGTGCAGTGTCAGCGTTGAACTGCGTGGTCTTGGCCATCGAAATGGTGATGCCGGCCGGGTTCGCGGAAGCGCCGTTGGCAGTCCACACGCCGTTGGTGACCGTGCCCGGCACCCAGCCGGTGAGCTTCAGGTCGCTGCTGATCACCGGGCCTGGCGGAGTACTGACCTGCGTCAGCTTGCCAGTGGAGTCGAAGGACATGGTCGAAGCCACTGGCGCGGTGACTTTCGGATCGCTGCCGGTAGCGTCAGGGTTACGGCCGTCCACCAGGGTGTAGACCTTCCAGGTGTTGGCACCGGTTTTCACCATGTACTGATCCATGGTGTGCTGGTTGCCCTGGCTGTCATAGATCGGCGTGCTGAACGACTTGGTGTAGGTCGCGGTGTTGGTCGGATCGAACTTGCCAGCCGCCACTGTGTCGTCGATCACCGGAGCGGTCGAGTTCAGGTTGATGGTCGAGGTCACCAGCGAGGTGGACTTCGGCGCCAGGTTCGAGGTGTCGATCTTGAGGTCGGTCAACACGCCGTTGATGATCTTGCCGTTGGCATCCACACCATAGCCTTGCAGACGCGAGGTGTAGTCGGTGTTGGTGATGAAACCGTCCTTGTCGACCTTGAACGTACCGGCACGGGTGTAGGACACCGAACCGTTGTTGCTCAGGGTGAAGAAGCCCGAACCGTTGATGCCCATGTCCAGCACGTTGCCGGTGTTGTTGATGTCGCCCTGGGTGAACTGCTGGGAAACGTTGGCCAGGCGCACGCCGTTGCCGATGACTTTGCTGCCGCTGCCCAGGCGAGTCGCCGAGTAGACGTCTTCGAATTCTGCGCGGGACGATTTGAAACCGGCGGTCGCGACGTTGGCGATGTTGTTGCCGGTCACGTCCAGTTGCTTGTTGGCTGCATAGAGACCGCTAAGGCCGATATTGAAAGACATATTCCACTCCTTTGTGCCGGTTAGTCGGCTCTATATACCAATGGTTTGTACTTTGGACAGGGCAACGGTGCCCTTGCCGGACAGGTTGAGCATCAGCTCGCCACCGGTCTGGCTGATCGTCACGCTGGTGACCGTGGCAGGCAGGTAGGTCGCCATGTCGGTCGCGGTGCCGTTGATCGAGGCGTTGGCCTTGACGGTGTAGGTACCGGTCTTCACCAGATTGCCGTCCTTGTCCTTGCCGTCCCAGGTGAAGCTCGCATTGCCTGCGGCGCGACTGCCCAGATCGATGGTGCGAACGGTCGCACCAGAGCTGTCGGTGATGGTCACGGTACCGCCGGCAATCGACGACGGAACGGTGACCGAACCGGTCATGCCTTTGCTCGGATCGTCGAGCTGAACCGAATTGGTCTGCACGATCACGTTGCGGCCAACCAGCGACGAAGCCTGCAGGGCTTGCGACGAGTTGTAGTTGCCGGCCAGCGAACTGACGGTGCTGTTGAGGGTGGTGATGCCCTCAAGGCTGCTGAACTGCGCCAACTGGGCAACGAATGCACTGTTGTCCTGCGGGTCGAGCGGGTTCTGGTTTTTCAGCTGGGTGACCAGCAGTTGCAGGAACGCATCCTTGCCCAGGGCCTGGCCGCCGGTCGAGCTGTTGGTGGCCGAAGCGATGCCGCCGGTGGTGGTGCTACTGGTCTTCTTCGAAGAGTTGGCCAGTATGTCGTTCATGCTCAGGCTGCTGGTGGTATCGGTAACACTCATGGCAGTCGCCCCTTATTACTGACCGAGGGTCAGTACTTTCTGCATCATGGTCTTGGCGGTGTTCATCATTTCGGCGTTGGTCTGGAACGACCGGCTCGCGGAAATCATGTCAGCCATTTCTTCCACCACGTTGACGTTCGGGTAGTAGACGTAGCCCTTGGCGTCGGCCGCCGGATGGTTCGGCTCGTAGCGCGCTTCGAGGTTGCTCTGGTCCTCGACCACGCCGAGCACCTGCACGCCCTGACCGGCCGCGTCCTGGTTCTGGAACAGCGAATTGCTGCCGCCGCTCTGGCCGCCCTGGAACATGGTGGCGAACACCGGGTGACGGGCACGGTAGGTCTGGTCGATGCTCGACGAGACGGTCTCGGCGTTGGCGATGTTCGAGGCCACGGTATTGAGGCGGGTGGTCTGGGCGCTCATGCCGCTGCCGGCAATGTTGAAAACGCTGGACAGGGACATGAATTACTCTCCGCGCAGGGCTGACACCAGCCCTTTGAATTTGCTGTTGAGCAGGGTGAAGCTGGCCTGGAAGCCGACGGCGTTTTCCGCGTAGTTCGACTGTTCCAGTTGGGCGTCCACGGTGTTCTGGTCGATCGACGGCTGCATCGGCGTGCGATACATCAGCGACTCGTCGCCATTGCCCAGGCCTTCAGCTTCGATGTGGCGGCTGTTGGTCATGTTCAGGGCGATGGTGCCGTTGGCGTTCTTCTGGCTCTGTGCTTCGAGCACTTTGGAGAACTCCAGATCCCGCGCCTTGTAGTTCGGGGTGTCGGCGTTGGCGATGTTGTTGGCCAGCACTTCGGCACGCTGGGCGCGGAAGCCCAGAGCCTTTTCGTGAATGCCGAGCGCTTTATCGAAGCTGATGCTCATGTCGGGAACCTTCAGGTGACCGGATTTTTCGTAACTGGGTTATAGCAAGCGTCGTGCCAGTTTGAAAAAGCCCCGGATTACGGGGCCTTGCAAGGAACCGGCAACGCGGCAATGCCAGAAAAGCGGCAACCGGTTTCCGCCGGATGCCGCTTTTCTGCCGCCGCCAGTCACCGGAAAAACCTTCAGGCATAAAAAAACGGGAGCCCCTGAGGACTCCCGTTTCTTGTCTTGCCGGTCTTGATCACTTCGCCTGGTAGATGATCCCCGGGCTGCACTGAACCATCTGGTAATGATCCGGCAGACCGTTCAGCGCCTCGGAAGCGCCAAGGAACAGATAACCGCCCGGCTTCAGCGTGCTGTGAATGCGCAACAGGATGTCCTTCTTCACCTCGGCGGAGAAGTAGATCAGCACGTTGCGGCAGAACACGATGTCGAACTTGCCCAGGCTTGCGTAGCTGTCGAGCAGGTTGAACGAGCGGAACTCCACCCGGTTCTTGATCGGCGCCTTGATCACCCAGCGTCCCGGCCCCTTCGGGTCGAAATAGCGCTGCAGGCGATCGGCGGACAGACCGCGGCCGATCGCCAGGCTGTCGTACTCGCCGGTCTTGCAGTTGGTCAGCATGCTGCCGGACAGATCGGTGGCAACGATCTGCACGCCCATCTTCAACTGGCCGATGTTGGTCCGCTCGAACTCATCGATCGACATCGACAGCGAATAGGGTTCCTGACCCGACGAGCAGGCCGCCGACCAGATCCGCAGACGCTGGTTGGGAGCAGCCTTGATCGCCTCGGGCAGCACCTTGTTCTTCAAGACTTCAAACGGATAGGTGTCGCGAAACCACAGGGTTTCGTTGGTCGTCATGGCATCGACCACCTGCTCGCGCAAACCGCTGCGCGGCTGGGTCTGGATGCGCTGAACCAGCTCACCCAGGGACTTGATGCCTTGCTGCTCCATCAGTTTGTTGAGACGGCTCGACACCAGGTACTGCTTGTTTTCACCGAGCAAAATGCCACAGGCTTTTTCCAGGAAGACCCGGAACTGTTCGAAATCCAAATTACCCGTAGACAAATGATGCCGCCTCTTAAATCGTGTTGAACGCCAGGGGCAGAAGGCCCTTAGCTGATATCTGCTGCTTTGATCCGGTCGACTACCCGGGATGCCAGGTCATCAGGACGGAACTTGGCCAGGAAGTCATCGGCACCGACTTTCTTGACCATCGCCTGATTGAACACACCCGACAACGAAGTATGCAGGATGATATGAAGCTTTTGCATGCGAGGGTCGCTGCGGATCTCGGCCGTCAGGGTGTACCCGTCCATCTCCGGCATTTCGATGTCGGAGATCATCATCAGGAACTCTTCTTCCGGCTTCTTGCCCTCGTCGACCAGCTTGCGCAGGTAATCCAGCGCCTGCTTGCCGTCGTTCAACGCCACCACTTCGACGCCGACCGTCTGCAGGCAACGCGTCACCTGCTTGCGCGCCACCGACGAGTCATCGACCGTCAGCACCCGCAGCGACAACGCCTTGCTCTGGGTCTCGACATCCACCACGCCGACCGAAATCGCTTCCGGTGTCGGCGCGACTTCCGCCAGCACCTTCTCGACGTCGATGATTTCGACTAACTGATTGTCGACCCGAGTCACAGCGGTCAGGTAATGATCGCGTCCGGTGCCCTTGGGCGGCGGATGAATCTCTTCCCAGTTCATGTTCACGATACGTTCCACCGAGCGCACCAGGAAACCCTGGGTCTTGGTGTTGTATTCCGTGATGATCACGAACGGACTGTTCTTGTCTTTCAAAGCACCGGAGCCGGTCGCCATCGCCAGATCAAGGATCGGAATGGTCGCCCCCCGGATATTCGCCACCCCGCACACGACAGGACTGGACTTGGGCATCACCGTCAGTTGCGGGCATTGCAGCACTTCCCGAACCTTGAACACGTTGATCCCGTAGAGCTGCTGGCCGTCGAGACGGAACAACAACAGCTCCAGGCGATTCTGCCCCACCAGTTGCGTGCGCTGGTTCACCGAATCCATTACACCAGCCATGCCCAGACTCCTACACCAACGCCAAGTGTTGTTGCGACGCACATTCATTGCTAAACGGCACGGCGCTTGCTTTTTAACTCGTATGAACGCTCAAACGACATTTTTCCGACGCCTGACATCTCCCCTCCGCAGAGGGCTTTGCGCGATGTCCGCCGTTTGCCTGTTTTTCGCTGGCAACCCTGCCGGTGCTGATGCGGTTACCTTGCCTGACATGCTTATCGGCGTCACTCAGGGCTTTCTTGAATTCACCGTAGAAGACTATCTGGCTACCAGTCAAACGGAAGGCCGTTATGAAATCGAGGTCAACCAGCTCGATCCACGCATGCGCATGCCTATGTGCGACAAGGAATTGACAGCGACATTGGAGAGTCCGGCACGCCCTCTAGGCCGTGTCACGGTCAAGGTCCGCTGCGAAGGCGCCTCCCCATGGACGGTGTTCGTCCCCGCTCAAGTCCGCCTGTTTCGCGAGATTGTCACCACCACGCGGCCACTCAAACGCGCCGGCATCATCGAGCCTCAGGACGTGACCTTGCGCGAGCGCGACGTCAGCACGATCAATCAGGGTTTCCTGACGTCGGTGGATGAGGCCATCGGACAGAAATTGACCCGACCAACGGTAGCCGATCAAGTCATTACCCTGGTCCACCTGGAACAGGCCGAAGTGGTTCGCAAGGGCGATCAAGTGGTGATCACCGCCCGCAGCGGTACCCTCGCCGTCCGGATGCCGGGCGAAGCCTTGTCCAACGGTGGCCTGAAAGAACAGATTCGGGTGAAAAACCTCAATTCCCAACGGGTTATCAAGGCACAGGTTATCGCGCCCGGTCAGGTGGAAGTGGCCATGTGAACGACGAAATGAGCAGCAAGATGAACGGATATTCGAAAAGCCCCTGAGTACCCAGGCAGAAAACTGGCGCTGACCAGAGCTGTTCCCTAAACTGTGCCGCAGCAGGACCTGCAACGGCGCATGCAAGCTCATTGCTAAATGAGCCTAAAGTTTTCCAGGGGATGGCCGAGAACATGGCAAGCGTCCAAATTCCCAGAGGTTTTTAACATGGTCATCGATTTCAGCCGTTTGAACAGCTCCTCGTCACTTACGGGCAGTACACGTACCAGCAACGCCAAGGAAACCGCCGAAACCGGCACCTCCGCGCCGCTGAATACCCCGGCCGAACAGGCCAGTACCGCAAAAAGCGGGGAATCGGTACACCTCAGCAATGAGGCTCAACAGTTGCAGAAGGTCACTGACAAGCTGCGCGATCAGCCTGCCGTCGACAAAGCCCGCGTGGCCGAGTTGAAAGCAGCGATTGCCGATGGCAGCTATAAAGTCGACAGCAACCGTGTAGCCAGCAAACTGCTCAATTTCGAAGCCCAGCGCTAGGCCTCGGTCAGCGCCAGGCTTTTGGACGCTTAAAACCCAAGGCCAGCCATGCACGACACTAATTTATTGCAACTGATCACCGACGACTTTGCTCCAGCTCAACAATTGCTGGAGTTACTGCAAACCGAGTCTCTCGCCTTGCACGGTCGCGACATGCCTCTGCTGGAAGAAATTCTGGCGCGCAAGCAGGCATTGATCATTCTGCTCGAACAGCATGGCCGCAAGCGCAGTGAAATCCTCGCCAGTCTCAATCTTTCGCTCGACCGCGCCGGCCTGGAACAACTGGCCAGCCAGTCGAGCATCGGCGACCAGTTGCTGAGCCAGAGCGATGTCCTGACCGACCTGATTGCCCAGTGCCAGGCGGCCAACGTCAAGAACGGCCAGTCGATCGTCATGCAGCAGGCCGCCACGGCCAATCAGCTGAAAATCCTCACCGGCGGCGAGCCTCCTGCGCTCTACGATGCCAGTGGCACCTTCTCCAAACTGCAGAAACCGCGCGCGCTCAGCCAGGCGTGATGCTTTCTTCTATGCTTGCGCCCTATCAACGTGCGAAACATGCTGGCAAAATACTGGCCAGCCGTAGTCAAATTTTGTCTGGAGATTGATTTAACGTGTCCAACGTCCTCAGCGCGGATGATGCTCCGCAGCCCCCAAAGGTGCTCACCACACCTCTGGAAATCTCCAGTAACCTGCGCCAGCTGCAAGAAAGCCATGATCCGCTGATCATCACCTTCCACGAGCGCAGCCAGCGCTTCCAGAGCTACCTGATTGAAGTCGATCGCGAGAACGGTTCGATCAAGCTTGATGAAATGATCCCGCGCGACGGCGAACGTTTTCTGGAAGCAGGCGAACCGTTCAAGGTTGAGGGCTTTCACGATGGCGTGCGCATTGCCTGGGAATGTACAGGGACGCTCAGCATCAAGGATTCCGACGGCGACCGCTTCTACACCGGTGCTTTGCCGACCGAAGTGGTTTATCACCAGCGCCGCAATGCCTTCCGCGCCGCCCTGAAGCTGACGGATCTGGTCAGCGTCGTGCTCGGTGGCGAAAAGCTCAAGGCACCGATCGACGGCAAACTGCTGGATATCTCCGCCACCGGCTGCAAACTGCGTTTCGAAGGTGACATCACCGACCGCCTGCAACTGGGCCAGGTCTATGATCGCCTGATCGCCGCGCCGTTGTTCGGCAACCAACCGACCTCGGTCGAGCTGCGTTACCTGCACTTCGAAGAAAAACTCAACATCACCTTCGCCGGCCTGCGCTTTCACAACATCAGCGGCCCGGCGGCCCGCAACGTCGAGCGTTTCGTTTATCAACTGCAACGCGAAGCGCGTCGGTTCGATAAAGACGATCTCTGATCGGAAGGCATAAAAAAACGGGCAGTCATTGTGGTGACTGCCCGTTTTTTTTTATGCCTGGATCAAGGTCTGGCGGTACTGATGTCCGGCCCTTCACCCTCGACTGTCGAATCGGTTGGCGCGACAGGTTCTGACTCGGGTTCCGGTTCGGGCTCCGGCTCTGGAACGACCGTATTCTGCATCTGCTCCTGCACCACTTGCTCGTCGACCCGCGGGTCAAGCGCAGCCACCAGCGGCGAGCTGGACATGCTGTCCGGCATCGCCACGTGATGCAGCGGCGCATCGTCGACCTGATGCAGATTGGTCACGGCTTTCGGCCGGATCCGCCACACCAGCACCAGCGCGAAAAAGGTGAAGAACGCGTACAGGCTCTGCGGCCCGAACAGCTTCATCAGCACCCCGGCCGCCAGCGGACCGATACTGGCGCCCACGCCGTAGGTCACCAGCAACATCGCCGTCAGCGACACCCGGCGCTCACCTTCGACGTGGTCGTTGGAGAACGCCACCGCCAACGGATACAGGCAAAACTGCACCAGCGAGCAGAGGAAGCCGACCACGAACAGCACCTCCAGCGGCACCTGTGGCAGGATCGCCAGCGGTAATGCAGCGACCGCCAGGAACAGCGCAAAGCAGCGGATCAACAGCGCCCGGTCATAACGGTCGGATAACCAGCCCAGCGGCCACTGCACCACCAGCCCGGCAAAAATGCAGCTACCCATGAACAGACCGACCTGTTCGGTGGACAGCCCTTGCTGCGAGGCATACAACGGCGCCAGACCGTAGAACGAACCGATGATCAACCCCGCCCCGAGCACCGTGCTCAACGACTGCGGCACACGCTTGATAAAGAAGCGCGGCTCCATCGGCGCGGGATGCAACGGCGCCGGGTGAATCCGTCGGGTCAGTGCCACCGGCACCAGACACAGGGCGAAACACAGCGCGACCAGCATCAGCAGTTCCAGGCCAAGGCCCGGGTGCATGACCAGAATCAGCTGACCGAGCACCAGCCCCAGATACGATGCGATCATGTAGCCGCTGAACACCAGGCCGCGCTGATTGGCGTCGGCCTGCTCGTTCAGCCAGCTCTCAATGACCATGTATTGGCACATCATGCCGAGGCCGACGATGGTCCGCAGCACCAGCCAGGCCGGCAGCCAGTCCACCAGACCATGACCGAGCACCGCCGCGCCGACGATTCCCGCACACGCCGAGTAGGCGCGGATATGCCCGACCCGGGCAATCAGGCGGTGACCGATCTTGCCGCCCAGCACCAGACCGAAATAGTTGGCCGCCATCAACGCACCGACCCACAACCCGTCGACATGGTCGGCAGCCAGACGCAAAGCCAGATAAGTAGAAAGCAGGCCCGAGCCGATCAACATCATCAGCGAGGCGAAATACAGCGCTCGAAAGGATTTCCAGATTTGGCGCATCGGCGTTCCGAGCGGCTCCTTGCGGTAAGTATCGGGCTATCAAACGATAGCCCGACGGCGACATTTCGTCAGGCCTGGGCTGCTAGAACACGGCGTTCCCAGGGAGTGATTTCATCATAGAAACTGGTCAACTCCATGGTCTTCGAAGCGAGGTAGCCTTCGATGAACTCCGTGCCGAACAGTTCCTTTGCAAGCTGGCTGCGTTTCAGACGTTCGAGCGCCGCGTGCAAGGTACACGGCAGCGAGAGATGGTCCGGCACATCGAACTCGCCCTGAATCGCTTCGCTTGGCTCAAGCTCATGCTCGATGCCGTACAAGCCGGCCGCCAGACTCGCAGCAATCGCCAGGTAAGGGTTGGCATCGGCGCCCGGCAAGCGGTTCTCCACCCGACGGGCAACCGGCGAACTGGCCGGAATACGCAAGCCGGCGGCGCGGTTGTCGTGGGACCAGCAGGCATTGTTCGGCGACGCAAACGGATGGCACAGGCGCTGGTACGAATTGACGTTCGGCGCAAACAACGCGGTGAAGTCAGCCATGCCCGCCTGCTGCCCGCCGATGAAGTGACGGAACATCGCGGTCGGCTGACCGTCCGCATCGCTGAACACATTCTTGCCGCTGCCGATCTCCACGATGCTCTGGTGAATGTGCATCGAACTGCCCGGCGTGTGCGCCAGCGGTTTGGCCATGCACACCACGGTCAAACCGTGCTTGAGCGCGACTTCCTTGAGCAGGTGCTTGAACAGGAAGGTCTGGTCGGCCAGCAACAGCGGATCACCGTGCAGCAGGTTGATCTCGAACTGGCTGACGCCCATTTCGTGCATGAAGGTATCGCGCGGCAAACCCAAAGCCGCCATGCATTTGTAGACTTCACTGAAGAACGGCCGCAGACCGTTGTTGGAACTGACGCTGAACGCCGAGTGACCGTCCTCGCGGCGGCCGTCGAGACCGACGGGCGGCTGGAATGGCTGGGTCGGGTCGATGTTCGGAGCGAACACAAAGAATTCAAGTTCGGTCGCCACCACCGGCGCCAGACCGAGGGCTGCGTAGCGGGCAATGACTTTCTTGAGCTGGCCACGGGTCGACAGGTTGGAGCTTTCGCCGGTCAGCTCGTCGGCATCACAGATGGCAAAGGCCCGAGGCTCTTCGCTCCATGGCAACGGATGGATCTGCGCAGGATCGGCCACCAGCGCCAGATCGCCGTCATCGCTGCCGTAGAATTTGGCGGCGGGATAACCGCCCATGATGCATTGCAGCAGCACCCCCCGGGCCAACTGCAAACGCCGCCCTTCGAGGAAACCCTCGGCGGTCATTACCTTGCCCCGTGGCACGCCGTTCAAATCCGGCGTGACACATTCAATCTCATCAATGCCCGTCAATCGCTGCGCGAGTGAACGCTGGCCATCGGTTGTCATGACGCAATCCTTGTTATTGTGCGAGCCGCGAACGGCGACCCGGACAAAATAGGCTTCGGCTGTTCGGAATATCAAGCAGCAGCCAACAAAAAGAATTCCGGTCGATGAATCCGTGATTCAGGGCAGGTAAATACTGAACACGCCGCCGCCCAGCGGGCCGCCATTACGGATCTCGGTCCGGCCGCCAACACCGTTGCGCTGATGCAGCGCGGCGATGCGTCCGGCGAAGTACAGACCCAGGCCGGTACTGCCACTGCTGTGGTTGATGCCCTGCACATAATCGGACTGACGCTCGAGCATTTCCGCGGGGTAACCATCGCCGTCGTCATTGATACTCAGCACCAGTTGACCGGCCTCGTCGCTGACGGTGATCAGCAGCGATTCACGGGCGTAACGGATCGCGTTGTTGATGCAGTTGCCCAGCACCGAGGCGATCAGTTCACGGTCGAAAAAACCCAAGGGACTGAGCGGATCGACTTCGTAAGTGGCGATGATTCCACGACTGGCGAACACTTCCTGATGCGCCGCCAGTTGCGCCTCGATGAAATCGTCCAGCTCGTGATAGGCCGGCTGCAACGGCATCTGATTGACCCCGAGCTTGTACAGCCCGAGCAACTGCACCAGCATGCCGTTGAGGTGGGCGAACTCGAAGTCGATCACGCCCTGCTCCGCCCCTTGGCGCTGTGCTTCGGGCAGACGCGCCAGCCATTGGCTGTGGGCCTGCATCAGCATCGCCAGCGAGTTCTTCATGTCGTGAACGGTGGAGGCGATCACCGTGGAAAAGTCCAGAGCCTGCTCGTCTTGGTTCATTCGCCAAACGCCTTGCTTTTCAGCTTCTGATAGCGCGAATAACGCGCGTCGGTATCGGGCATCATGCCCACCAGTTTCAGGCAGGCCCGACATTCTTCCAGCTCCGCCGACGGCACATTGGTGTCGGTGCCATGTAGCAGCGACTGGGCCATGTTCAGCGCAATACTGATGTTCTTCGGTTGCATCTTCAGCGCCTTGCGAAACACCTCGCGGGCCTCCACCAGGTTACCGGTCTTGTACACGCGCACGCCCTGACGGTTGAGGTCGGCGGCGGCGTTGCTGGAGCTGAGAATAGTCGGGTCATCGGTGAGCTTGGCGATGTCTTTCATCACCGTCGGGTCATCGCCGTAGATTTCCGCGCAACTCTTGAGCATCGAAGTGCCCGCCTCGGCCTGGCCGAGCATCTGCAATTGCTTGGCGACCAGCAACGCCGCCTCCGGGCTCATGAACTGCTCCATGCCGTCGAGGCGCATCAGCGCTTGTTCGGTGAGCTTCTCAGCGGTCTCGGCATCGTTGAGCAACAGGCTCGTGGCCTTCATCAGACGCGCGCGAATCTGCAGGCCCGGATCGGTCGGGTTTTCTTTCGCCACCGCACTCAGTGTGGTGTTGATCTCCAGCCGCGTACGGGTGTCGAGCCCGCGCTCACTGCCCTTGCTGATCAAGGCATGGGCCAGGCCCAGATTGCTTTCCGGATCCTTGAAGCGCGATTGCGCGCCCTGAGACACGGCCTGACGGTAGGCCCGTGAAGCCGTGTCGAAATCTTCGTTGGCCATCGCCAGCTTGCCCAGCAACGCCTGACGGCGCACCGCCAGCGGCGACAGGCGAATCGCCTCCTCCAACACTTGCTGCGCGCCTTTGGTATCGCCTTCGGCGACCAGCACGTCAGCCATGCCGTCATACAGCGCCGGCATCATCGGGAAGACCTTCAGGGCTTTTTCGTAAACGCCCTTGGCCTGACTGACCTGCCCGCGCTTGAACAGCAACTTGCCCAACCCGGCAAACGCCCACGGCAACGGCCGGTCGGCGATGATGCTGTCGTAAAGGCGCTCGAGCGCTTCGTTCTGGTTCATGTCGCGCAACGCATCGGCGCGATAGCGCAGGCACAGCGGCGAATAACGGATGTCCTGCTTGCAAAGGGCGATGCAGGCGTTGAGCACCTCGACCGGCTTACCACGGTCGAGAGCTTGCAGAATCGGTTTGAGCAACGTCTTGCGCTGCTCCAGACGCTCCAGGCGCTGAGCCAGGCCGGAACGGTTGAACGGCTTGGTCAGGTACGCGTCCGGCTCGTGCTCCAGGGCACTGAGTACCATCGCCTGACTGGTCTCGGCCGTGACCATCACGAACACCGCTTCGTGGCTGATCAGCTTCTCCATCATCAGGTCTTCCAGCACCTGCTGACCGTTCTTCTTGCCGTCACCGAGATGGAAGTCCTGGAGGATGAAATCGTAGGACTTCTGCGCACACATTTTCAGCGCCTGCTCACCGGTGTCGGCGGTGTCCACATCCTTGACGCCCAACTCGCGCAACATCGAACGCACGGAACTGCGGAAATCCGAGAAATCATCGACGATCAGAAAACTCTTTTGGTGATACGACAGCATCGAGGATTTCCAGGCAATTGAAGAAGATGGACCATTTCCAGGCGCGCAGATGATAGCTGCCGGCCAAATGCTATCAAGCGATTTCGCGCGACTCTGAAGTCACCGATTGGGTTATCGGCCGGATCAGCGGTTCTCTTGAAGCGGGGGTTCAAGATTCGTTGCGCAAGGATTACCCTGCGCGGCGGTTCTCACCTTCCAACGGCAAAGGATTCATCGTGTACATCAAGGGACGCTACATCGTGTCGGCCTGTGCGCTGCTGTTTTTGCAGCAGGCACTGGCGAGCGGAATGGACTGCACAAAGGCGGCGAGTGTTGTGGAGAAGGCGATTTGCGCGGACAAGCCGCTGTATGAACTGGATGCGCAGATGGGGGCGGCTTACCGGAAGTTGATGAAGGCCACGCCGGCGCAGACCGAAGTGAAAAAGGCCCAGCGTGAGTGGCTGAAGGAGCGTGATCGGTGTGGCGAGGAGGTCAGTTGCCTGAGTCAGCGTTATCAGGATCGTTTGCAGGTCTTGCACGCGCAGTGGATCGACGCAGTGGCCTACAAACCGGACGAGATCGATAAACAGGTCATGGAGGATCTGCAGCTGCTGGTTCGGGAGATGAGCAAGGAGAATCCGGAGTTTGCGCTGGAGCGGGCGTTGGGCTCTCTCACAACCGCCAACGGCGAAACCTCGTTCTCCGGCGATCCCAGCGACGACAACACTTACGATCAGACTTTGTTTCCCAAAAGCATTCCCAAGGGTGTAACTCAGAATGAATGGGAAGCGCTTAATGCTTCCGGCCTTGACGCTGAAGCCGAGCAGGGCCAGGCGAATTACACGTTGATAGACCTGGACGGCGATGGCCAACGAGACCTGATCGTTTCAACCTACACCGGTGGTACCGGCCTATTCAGCTTCTATGAAACCTTCCGTCGCGATGGAGAACGGTTCACCAGAAGACTGGCTCCCTATGATCTGGACGCCGGCGCCGGCAGCTCGTTGTTCTCTACCAATGATCGAGGCGCCAACCAATCGGCAGGCTGGATCAAATCTCATGGAAGGATGTATCTCGCCTATCGCAACGGATCATACGGCGCTGATGATGTGTACTTGCTCAATCCCCTTAAGATCAACAGCCAGATGCCGACCGTCACGGTTCGTTACGACTACAAACTGACGGTACCTCGCAGTCAGCACCGTGATGCAGATGACACCGCCTACAACATTGAGGCAGGTTTGCAAAAGACACTGACCCAGGCGCTGATCAAATCAAACGCTGGCAAACCTCTACTAACAAACCCGCAGCAAGGTCCCATTTGCCCCGTTCCTGCTTCAGAAGAAGACCCTGAAAGCTACAACAGCTATGGCGCCAGTTATTACGCAGTAGAACCGGTCACAGACATGCCAGTGATCATCGCCAACGAGTGTTACATCGCAAGGCTGATCAATTGGTTCGGAAGTTATGACGAAAAAAACGGCCTGCCCGCCTTGCTGATGCTACGCAAGCCAGGGCCAGAAGGCACCGAGCTTAGTTACTCGGTCAACGGGCGCCGACATGTCACGCAGGTCAGCACCTCAATTGGCAAAGCCGAAGGTGGGGCTGAGTTCTTTTAGGCCACTGTTCTACGCAGCAGAAAGACACAAAAAAGCCCCGCGTAGATTACTCTGCGCGGGGCTTTTCAATAGATGGTGTCCCAGGGCAGGTTCGAACTGCCAACCTTCCCCTTAGGAGGGGGATGCTCTATCCAATTGAGCTACTGGGACACAGGACTGTCGGTGCGACAGACGGCGTGCATGTTAACGGCCGGGCCCTGATTTGTCATGTCGTCCGCAGGGCTTTTTAAGTGTAGGCAGGCGCCTTGCAAGGGTGCCGGATGTTTTACCGTGCAATTTGCATCACCGCAAAAAGCCATCATTGCAGAATGCAATGCACCCTCATCTAAAAACCCTGTTAAATGCTTGTTTTTAAAGGACTTAACAGCGGTTAGACTATTGGCACGACGGCTGCTTTACCGGTTCTTATACAAGAACAATCGGAGACTCGTCTCATGAACAGCGCCCTCGTGTTCGCAAACGCAATCGCACTGGCCGTCCTGGTGGGCTTTCACTTCGTCCCCGAGGACAACGAGAAAGTGGCCGGGCGCATGCCGCATTACCTGCAAGTGCAGAAGGCGCCGCAATGGGCGGTGTTGAGCGATCAGAGCTTCGCCCCGCAAGCGGTCAGCGAGTCTGAAAAGGCGTTGCCAGCGCATTCGACTGAACGTCTGGTGTTTTGAAATATCTTCAGGAGTACAGCATGTCCAAGTCAGCTGCAGGATTTTTGATCCTCGCCTTATTGAGTGGCCTCGGGCATTTCTCGCTGTTCGAGGAAACCGAAATATCCCTGCCCCTGATCGGTTGTGGCATTTTCTCGGCGCTGTTCGTATTGGCGCTGGTGGCCGGGCGCAAGATCAAGTTTGACCCGGTACTGCGCTGAACCTGACCAGCTCCAGCAGATGATTGACGGCATCGGCCAGGTCACCCGAGTTGTCAATCAGGTGAACAGGGCTGTCTGTTGATCGCCTGTCCTTGAACAGCGTATTGCGGGCCAGCCGCGCATCGATCTGCTCAAGCGTCTCCCGGCCACGCCGGAGCAGGCGCTCACGCAGGACATCATCCCGAACCGTCAGCAGCACCGGCACCAGCGTCGGGTAGCTTTGCAGCGCTTGCCGAAGGTTCGCCCGAGAGCCATTCACCAGCACGTGCTTACCGGCTTTCAACCATTGGTCCATTTCCACCGGAATCCCGTAGGCGAGACCGTTGGCCTCCCACGCCAGCGAAAACTCGCCAGCGCGCTGGCGTTGCTCGAACTCCTGCGGCGTCACGCCGATCGCATCCTCGCCCACGGATTCAGCCGAACGAGTGATCACTCGTCTGATGATTTCGCAGTTCAACGCCCGCAAGGGTTCCCGCGCAGCCTCGATCAGACTGTCCTTGCCGGAGCCGGAAGGTCCCATGAGGTAAATCAGCCTGCCATCCATCCTGAAAACGCCCTCCGGCGGGCATTTGCCCCTAGTAAATCGGCCATTTGCCACTATCCTGTACAAGGTAAGGAACAACGATTCAACCCGCATAGCATGCACGTTCTGACGCCTTCGGGCATCTGTCGACGTGTTTCAGGACGCGGTCAGCGATACGGGCCGATGCTTTCTTTTCAAACCAGTCCGCATTTCTGATAATTGGTGCTGGCATTACGCCTTTACCCGGATCAATATTTGTCACAGAATTGACGCCAATGATCTGGCAATTTTGAGGCATGATGCGCGCCTCTTAACAATTCAGGTTGAACCATTTGGCGCGGATGCTTGTCCTACCACACATCCTGCGGCCAATCCCGAGAACCGCTCCCCTGAACTAACCGGTTAAATATATGCGCCCATTGAAACAGGCAATTTATTCCAGCCGTACGGCTGACAAGTTCGTCGTACGTCTGCCAGACGGAATGCGTGAACGCATTGCCGAGGTGGCTCGCAATCATCATCGCAGCATGAACTCCGAGATCATTGCGCGCCTTGAGCAGAGTCTTATTCAGGAAGGTGCACTGGGCGAAGAGCTGAGCATGCGCCTGGACAGCCCGGAGCTGTCGCTGCACGAACGCGAGCTGCTGCAACGCTTCCGCCAGCTCTCCCATCGCCAGCAGAACGCGCTGGTCTCTCTGATCGCCCACGACGCCGAAATGGCCGCAGACGCATCCTGAGTCAAACCGAACATCTCAAGCCAGCATGAATGCTGGCTTTTTTTTGCCTGCAATTCGGGTTTTTCAGGGGCGAAAAAAAGCCCGCCGATCGGCGGGCTGTTTCATTGCAGTCAGTCAGAGCAGGAAAATCGTCGCCAACCCCAGGAAGATGAAGAAGCCACCACTGTCGGTCATGGCCGTGATCATCACGCTGGCGCCCATCGCCGGATCGCGGCCCATCTTGGCCAGGGTCATCGGGATCAACACCCCCATCAACGCTGCCAGCAGCAGGTTCAACGTCATGGCGGCCGTCATCACTACGCCCAGTGACCAGCTGCCATAAAGCAAGTAAGCGACCACACCGATCACCCCACCCCAGACCAGGCCATTGATCAACGCCACGGCCAGCTCTTTGCGCATCAGGCGCGAAGTGTTGCCGGTGCTGACCTGATCGAGGGCCATGGCGCGAACGATCATGGTAATCGTCTGGTTGCCGGAGTTGCCACCGATACCCGCCACGATCGGCATCAGCGCCGCCAGGGCCACCAGCTTCTCGATCGAACCTTCGAACAGACCGATCACCCGCGATGCGACGAATGCCGTGATCAGGTTGATCGCCAGCCACGCCCAACGGTTGCGCAGGGACTTCCAGACGGAGGCGAAGATGTCTTCCTCTTCACGCAGACCCGCCATGTTGAGGACTTCGCTTTCGCTCTCCTCACGAATCAGGTCGACCATTTCGTCGATGGTCAGACGGCCGATCAGCTTGCCGTTCTTGTCGACCACCGGGGCCGAGATCAAGTCGTAACGTTCGAAGGCCTGAGCAGCGTCGTAGGCGTCTTCATCCGGGTGAAAACTCACCGGGTCACTGGCCATGACTTCGGAAACCTGTTTCTCCGGGTCATTGACCAGCAAACGCTTGATCGGCAGCACGCCCTTGAGCACGCCGTCGTAGTCGACCACGAACAGCTTGTCGGTATGGCCCGGCAGCTCTTTCAGGCGACGCAGGTAACGCAGGACCACTTCAAGACTGACATCCTCACGGATGGTCACCATCTCGAAGTCCATCAGCGCACCGACCTGCTCCTCGTCGTAGGAGAGAGCCGAACGCACACGCTCGCGTTGCTGCTGATCCAGAGTCTCCATCAGCTCATGGACGACGTCTCGCGGCAGCTCGGAGGCCAGGTCAGCAAGTTCGTCGGCATCCATGTCCTTGGCCGCGGCCAGGAGCTCATGATCGTCCATGTCGGCGATCAGCGTTTCACGGACGGAATCGGATACTTCGAGAAGGATGTCGCCGTCGCGATCGGCCTTGACCAGCTGCCAGAGCGTCAGACGATCGTCCAGCGGCAGGGCTTCAAGAATGTAGGCGACGTCGGCGGAGTGCAGATCATCGAGCTTGCGTTGCAGCTCGACGAGATTTTGCCGGTGGACCAGGTTCTCGACCCGGTCATGATGCGGGCCTTCCTGGCGATGAGTCAGGTCTTCGACGACCCGCTGGCGCTGCAGCAGCTCGACCACCTGAGCCAGGCGATCCTGCAGGCTTTCCTGTGTTTTCTTTACTTCGATTTCGGACATAGGCGAACTCCACTCCCAGCAGCGGGGCACGCCGGAAGGATCAATCAGTCAATTCATGATTGGTGAAACGGGTTACTGAATAACTACTGGGTAAGTCCATGGAGGTTTTCCATAAGCCCCGGCGGGGCTGACGGGCGCAATGATACACCGCCTGACGGTTTTAAACGTTAAAAAATAGTGGCTGAAACAAGCGCTTGCGAGACAAAGCTGAGCGCTGTCCTGATCCTTCACACTGCGACGACTCATCCTGAAAAGAAAACACACCGGCGGTGAAAAAACTGCCAGCTACGCTTGATAAGGACCGTCATGGAGGACGCCGAATGCCATCGAAAACATCCCGACTCATGCTGACCACCCTGCTCTGCCTGCCCACCATCGGGAGCGCAACGACACTTCATCGCTGCGAAGCCTCTGATGGTAGCGTCACGTTCACCACATTGAGTTGCGCGAACAACGAGCACCTTTCATTTCAGGAAGTGCGCCCCTACTCACCCGGCTCGACAGTCACCCTGATACCCGAAGCCCGGCACGAAGAAATATCCGGTATGACTATCAGAAAACGAGAAATGGCCGTCGTCGGGCGCACCCAGGATAAATGTGGAGATCTGATCGACGCGCGACAGAAACGCGAGGCGATCATCAATCAACGAATCATCGCCGGCATGAGCCAACAGGATGTTGAAAGCGCTCTGGGCAAACCCGACAAGGTGAGCATTCGCAATTCGGCAACGAGTTATCGTTACGACCTCAAGCGAGGCCGTAGTGCTCAAATCGATTTTGATGAGAAAGGATGCGTGACGGGAAAAACCAAATCCCGGACAGCAAAAAGCCCGCGTTAAACGCGGGCTTTTCGGTATATGGTGCACTCGACAGGATTCGAACCTGTGACCGCTCGGTTCGTAGCCGAGTACTCTATCCAGCTGAGCTACGAGTGCAATTTGTGTTTTTAGACCAGACCACAACTGGCTGTAACCAAGTCATCCGCATCGCTGCAACTGACTCTTAAATGGTGCACTCGACAGGATTCGAACCTGTGACCGCTCGGTTCGTAGCCGAGTACTCTATCCAGCTGAGCTACGAGTGCAGTTTGTGTTTTTAGACCAGATCACAACTGGCTGAAGCCGAGTCATTTACATCGCTGCAATTGACTCTTAAATGGTGCACTCGACAGGATTCGAACCTGTGACCGCTCGGTTCGTAGCCGAGTACTCTATCCAGCTGAGCTACGAGTGCATTTGTTGCGCCGCATTATAGCCCGTCTAATCTCTATTCCAACCACTTTTTCTATAAATTTCAACAACTTACAGAAAAAGCCAGATTACAACGTACTAAGCAAATAATGGCGGAGAACGGGGGATTCGAACCCCCGACACCCTTGTGAGGTGTACTCCCTTAGCAGGGGAGCGCCTTCGGCCACTCGGCCAGCTCTCCGCAACACGGGGCGTATATTAACCAGCTTCTTCCCCGTTTGCAAACATAAAAATCGATAAAAATTAATGGCTTGGTTCTTCGTCCTTCTCTTTCTTTATACGCAGATAGATTTCTTCACGGTGCACGGCCACCTCTTTCGGGGCGTTGACGCCGATACGCACTTGATTTCCTTTGACGCCGAGCACGGTCACGGTGATTTCGCCATCACCGATAATCAGGCTTTCTGCGCACCGACGAGTCAGAATCAGCATACCTTTCTCCTCACGCGAATCATTTCAGGGACAACAGTCTGCAAAAAAAAGGCACCCGACCTACAACCGGAGCGATCGTAGCCCTACATGCCTGAGTATTGACCAGCGCGAGCAAAAGAACAGTTCAGGGCCCGCGCCATTCAAAAAATAAAGGGCGCGGTCAGACCGCGCCCTTCAGACAACGCATCACTCGCCCTGACGGGCCGGAGCGTCGAGTTCGAAAGCCGTGTGCAGGGCGCGCACGGCCAGTTCCAGGTACTTCTCTTCGATCACCACGGAAACCTTGATTTCCGAGGTCGAGATCATCTGGATGTTGATGCTTTCTTTAGCCAGGGATTCGAACATGCGGCTGGCCACGCCTGCGTGGGAACGCATGCCGACGCCGACGATCGAGACCTTGGCAATCTTGGTGTCGCCAACCACTTCACGGGCACCGATCTCGCGAGCGGTGTTTTCCAGCACGGTCTGCGCGGACTGGTAGTCGTTGCGGTGCACGGTGAAGGTGAAGTCGGTGGTGTTATCGTGCGCGACGTTCTGCACGATCATGTCGACTTCGATGTTCGCGGCACTGATCGGGCCGAGAATCTTGAACGCCACGCCCGGGGTGTCTGGCACGCCACGGATGGTCAGCTTGGCTTCATCGCGGTTGAAAGCGATGCCGGAAATGATCGGCTGTTCCATGGTTTCCTCTTCATCAATAGTAATGAGGGTGCCCGGACCCTCCTTGAAGCTGTGCAGTACGCGCAGCGGAACGTTGTACTTGCCGGCGAACTCCACCGCGCGGATCTGCAGCACCTTGGAACCGAGACTGGCCATTTCCAGCATCTCTTCGAAGGTGATCTTGTCCAGACGCTGAGCAACCGATACCACACGCGGGTCAGTGGTGTAGACACCATCGACGTCGGTGTAGATCTGGCATTCGTCAGCCTTCAGCGCAGCGGCCAGCGCCACGCCGGTGGTGTCGGAACCGCCACGACCCAGGGTCGTGATGTTGCCGTGCTCGTCGACGCCCTGGAAACCGGCGACCACAACCACGCGACCTGCTTTCAGGTCACCGCGAATCTTCTGGTCATCAATCTGCAAGATACGCGCTTTATTGTGCGCGCTGTCCGTCAGGATCCGCACCTGGTTGCCGGTGTACGACACCGCCGGCACACCGCGCTTGATCAGCGCCATGGCCAACAGGGCGATCGTTACCTGCTCACCGGTGGAAACGATCACGTCCAGTTCACGCGGAACCGGTTGATCTTCGCCACTGATTTGCTTGGCCAGATCGATCAGACGGTTGGTTTCGCCGCTCATTGCAGACAGCACAACCACCAGGTCATCGCCGGCATCGCGGAATTTCTTAACCTTGTCGGCGACCTGCTCGATTCTCTCGACAGTGCCGACCGAGGTGCCTCCAAATTTCTGTACGATCAAAGCCATTTCAAAGCCGCCTCTGCCCATGAAGGGCGCCCAATAATCACTCAAACAGCCGCCGGACCCGCCACTAGACTGCGGGCCCGACGGGCCGTCTTATAAACCCTGCTCGACGAATGGAACGGTCAGCGCCAGTGCGCCATCCAGTGCGCCGGCGTCGACACCGCCGCCCTGCGCCATGTCCGGACGACCACCGCCCTTCCCGCCCACTGCCGCAGCAGCCTGTTTCATCAAATCACCGGCTTTGAGTTGGCCAGTCAGGTCCTTGGTTACGCCTGCAACCAGTACGACCTTTTCCTCATGGACACTGCCGAGCAGGATCACTGCGCGGCCGAGTTTGTTTTTCAGCTGATCGACCAGCGCCAGCAGCGCCTTGCCGTCCTGACCATCCAGACGCACGGCCAGCACTTTCACGCCCTTGACGTCCACGGCCGAGGCCGACAGATCGTCGCCTGCGGCAGCAGCGGCCTTGGCCTGCAACTGCTCGAGCTGCTTTTCAAGCGCACGGTTGCGCTCCAGCACAGCCGACAGCTTGTCGATCAGGTTGTCGCGGCTGCCCTTGACCAGGCTGGCCGCTTCCTTGAGTTGTTCTTCAGCAGCGTTCAAGTAAGCCAGCGCCGCAGCGCCGGTGACCGCTTCGATACGACGCACACCCGATGCCACACCGCCTTCGCTGATAATTTTCAGCAGGCCGATGTCGCCGGTACGGTTGGCGTGGATGCCGCCGCACAGCTCGACGGAGAAATCACCGCCCATGCTCAGCACGCGCACGTTGTCGCCGTACTTCTCGCCGAACAGCGCCATCGCGCCTTTCTGCTTGGCGGTTTCGATGTCGGTTTCTTCGGTTTCAACGGCGGAGTTCTTGCGGATCTCGGCGTTGACGATGTCTTCCAGCGCCTTGATCTGCTCCGGCTTGATCGCTTCAAAGTGGCTGAAGTCGAAACGCAGGCGCTGACTGTCGACCAGCGAGCCCTTCTGTTGAACGTGATCGCCCAGCACTTTGCGCAATGCAGCATGCAGCAAGTGCGTGGCCGAGTGGTTCAGCGAGGTGGCGTGACGCACGTCGGCTTCGACGTGGGTTTCCACCGGTGCGCCAACGATCAGGCTGCCCGACGCCAGTACGCCGTGATGCAGGAACGCGCCGCCGGTCTTGGTGGTGTCGCGCACGTCGAAACGGCTGTTGCCGGCCTGCAGATAACCGCAATCGCCGACCTGGCCGCCGGATTCGGCGTAGAACGGGGTCTGGTTCAGCACCACAACGCCTTCCTGCCCTTCACTCAAGACGTCCACGGACTGGCCATCTTTATAGAGAGCAACGACTTTCGCCGAACCGCTGGTGGCGTGGTAGCCGGTGAATTCGGTATCGACATCAACCTTGACCAGGCTGTTGTAGTCCAGGCCGAAGGAGCTGGCGGAACGTGCACGGACGCGCTGGGCTTCCATTTCACGCTCGAAACCGGCTTCATCAATGGTCAGGCTGCGCTCGCGGGCGATGTCCGCGGTCAGGTCCATCGGGAAACCGTAGGTGTCGTAGAGTTTGAATACTACGTCGCCTGGAACCACGTCGCCTTTGAGCTCGGCCAGATCCTGTTCGAGGATTTTCAGGCCCTGTTCCAGGGTCTTGGCGAATTGCTCTTCTTCGGCTTTCAGTACGCGCTCGATGTGCGCCTGCTGGGATTTCAGCTCCGGGAAGGCTTCGCCCATCTCGGCCACGAGTGCGGCAACGATCTGGTAGAAGAAGCTGCCCTTGGCGCCCAGCTTGTTGCCGTGACGGCAGGCGCGACGGATGATCCGGCGCAGCACATAACCGCGACCTTCGTTGGACGGCAGTACGCCGTCGGCAATCAGGAAGCCGCAGGAACGGATGTGATCAGCCACGACTTTCAGCGATGCCTGAGCATCGTTGGTGCAGCCGATCGCCTTGGCGGATGCGGCCAGCAGGCTCTGGAACAGGTCGATTTCATAGTTCGAGTGAACGTGCTGCAGCACGGCACTGATCCGCTCAAGGCCCATGCCGGTGTCCACCGACGGGGCTGGCAGCGGGTGCAACACGCCGTCGGCGGTGCGGTTGAACTGCATGAACACGTTGTTCCAGATCTCGATGTAACGGTCGCCGTCTTCTTCCGGCGAGCCCGGTGGGCCACCCCAGATGTCGGCGCCGTGATCGTAGAAAATCTCGGTGCAAGGACCGCACGGGCCGGTATCGCCCATGGTCCAGAAGTTGTCGGAGGCGTAAGGCGCGCCTTTGTTGTCGCCGATGCGCACCATGCGCTCGGCCGGCACACCGACTTCCTTGGTCCAGATGTCGTAGGCCTCGTCATCGCTGGCGTAGACGGTGACCCACAGCTTTTCCTTCGGCAGGTTCAGCCACTTCTCGGAGGTCAGAAAGTTCCAGGCGTAGGTGATGGCATCACGCTTGAAGTAGTCGCCGAAGCTGAAGTTACCCAGCATTTCGAAGAAGGTGTGGTGACGGGCGGTGTACCCGACGTTTTCCAGGTCGTTGTGCTTGCCGCCGGCGCGCACGCATTTCTGGCTGGAGACGGCGCGGGTGTACGCGCGCTTTTCCTGGCCCAGGAAGCAGTCCTTGAACTGGTTCATCCCCGCGTTGGTGAACAGCAGGGTTGGGTCGTTGCCCGGAATCAAAGAGCTGGAGGCTACACGGGTGTGGCCTTGCTCTTCGAAGAAGCGAAGGAAGGCTTCACGGATTTCTGCGCTTTTCATTAGGTTCTTCCACGGAGGCTGCGGCCAAAGGCCTGTACGAAACGTCAACAGACGAAACGACGGCAAAGGGCCGCATTATATCGGCCCTGCGCGCGGGGTACAGCGTGTTTATACGATAGAAACGGTCAATTGGGTGGCTAACGCTGTCACTTGCGCGAAAACTCGACGAATGTCGCGACCACTTGCTCGATTTGCGAGCGATTGACGTCCATGTGCGTGACCATCCGCAGCCGGGCGGCAGCGCTCAATTTGATCCCGCGCTCGGCGGCAAACGCCTTGATCGCCTCGGCACGGCCGCCCATCTGCACGTAAACCATGTTGGTCTGCACCGGCTCGACACTGAAACCGGCCTCCCGCAGGCCTTCGGCCAGAAATTGCGCGTTGGCATGGTCATCCGCCAGGCGCTCGACGTGGTGATCCAGCGCATACAACCCCGCCGCCGCCAACAGTCCCGCCTGACGCATGCCGCCACCGACCATTTTGCGCAGGCGCCGGGCCTTTGCAATCAACGCCGACGAACCGCACAACACCGAACCGACCGGCGCACCGAGACCTTTGGACAGGCACACCGAGACCGAATCGAAATATTGGGTGATTTCCCGGGCATCGACCCCGAGCTTGACCGCCGCGTTGTACAGCCGCGCGCCGTCCAGATGCAGCTGCAGGCCATTGTTCTGAGTGAACTGACGGGCCCGGGCCAGATACTCCAACGGCAGCACTTTGCCCTGCATGGTGTTTTCCAGCGCCAGCAGGCGGGTGCGGGCGAAGTGGAAATCGTCAGGCTTGATCGCTGCTGCCACCTGATCCAGGTCCAGCGAACCATCGGCCTGCACTTCCAGTGGCTGTGGTTGAATCGAACCAAGTACAGCTGCACCTCCGCCCTCGTACTTATAGGTGTGCGCCTGCTGGCCGACGATGTATTCGTCACCGCGCTCGCAGTGCGCCATCAGCCCCAGCAGGTTGCTCATGGTGCCGGTCGGGACGAACAGCGCCGCAGCAAAACCCAGCCGTTTTGCCAGTTCGGCTTCCAGACGATTGACCGTCGGATCTTCGCCATACACATCATCGCCGGTGTCGGCGCGGGTCATCGCGTCGAGCATGGCGGGAGTCGGTTGGGTGACGGTGTCGCTGCGAAGATCGATAACGCTCATGAACCTGGCCTCTGGTCAGCAGGGGAAATCCCTTTACGAAGAGGAATTACTGCGGGCACGGCGCGGATTAATCAACCCTCGCGCAAGGAAAAGTCGTTTCCTGTGCTTCGAAAAATCCGATGGCAATCATCATAAAGGCGCAATGCACAGCCCGCCGATCTGTGTTAAAAACGCTGCGCCGCCCGATAAAGGGTGGCGAAACGTTCTCAGGGCGGGGTGCAATTCCCCACCGGCGGTAATTGCGCGCAATGCGCATAGCCCGCGAGCGCTTGGTGACGGGCACGGCAAAAACCGTGAGCGGCGGCAAGGTCAGCAGACCCGGTGTGATTCCGGGGCCGACGGTCATAGTCCGGATGAAGAGAGAACGGGATTGACGCCAAAGGGCCGTCCGCCGTGTATGCGCGAGCGTGCGTACCCTTGAATCCCTTTCGATTCATAACGCCCTGTTTTTCACACAAACAGGAGTCAGAACATGCAACCCACCGCTATCGACAGCAAAAGCAAACACACTCACGGCGAGCGTGTCGCGTTCATCCAGGCCTGCTGGCACAAGGAAATCGTCGACCAGAGCCGTAAAGGCTTCCTCGCCGAAATGATCGCTCAGGGTTATCAGGAATCGGACATCGATTTCTTCGAAGTCGGCGGCGCTTTTGAAATGCCGCTGCACGCCAAGCTGCTGGCCAAGACCGGGCGTTATGCCGGTATCGTTGCCGCCGCACTGGTGGTGGACGGCGGAATCTACCGTCACGAGTTCGTCGCCCAGTCGGTGGTCAGCGGCCTGATGCAGGTGCAGCTGGAAACCGAAGTGCCGGTGTTCTCGGTATCGCTGACCCCGCACCACTTCCATGCCGGCGAAGAACATCAGAAGTTCTTCTTCGAGCATTTCGTGCACAAGGGTCAGGAAGCGGCGAAGACCTGCGCCGATACGTTGCAGAAAGTGCGTGCATTGCGCCGCACCGAGCCGCGTGCTGTAGCGGTCTGATGCAATAACGATCTCCCCCGCGCACTGCGTGGGGGAGATTCAGTTTCAGGCAAGATTTTCGTCAGTGGTCGGCACGATCAGAATGCCCGCCCGCAAGCCGTTCTTGACCTTGGGATTGGGGAAGATGATCCGCGCGCCCTGCTCTTCGATGATCCAGCGGGTATTGGCCAGATCTTCGGCCAACACATAACCCACATCCAGTTCCGAAAAGTTTTCGATGTCCGCCGGCAGGTTCAGGCGGAACGCATCGCTGTGCTTGATGATTTCCCGTGCCACGCTGAACAGTTGCAGACCGTCCAGGCCCTGCTCGGCCATCTCAGGCTCAGTGCCTTCGATGATCTGCTTCAGGCGGGTTTCCAGCAGCGACACATTGACCCCGGCGTTCTGCCCGAATGGCCGCGCCTTGCCTAGCTCCAGCGTGAAGGACTCGGCGCCGAGCTTGTCGTAGGTGTAGGAACTGAACACGATCGACGGTTTGTTCTGCAACAGCACCGCCTCCATGCCGGCGGCGCGCAAGCGGGCCAGTTCAAGACGGGAATGCTGGCGACCTTCCTTCCACGGATACAAGGCGAACTGCTCGATCTTCGAACCGCGAATCGCGGTGTGCAGGTCGTAGTGCAGGCGCTGACGATCAGGAAGGCTGAAGAAACTCGCCGCCAGACGTTCCAGCTCGCAGGCGCGCAGGGCTTCGGAACCGCTGCTTTGTTCGTGACGGCCATTGAACAGCCGATTGACGTCCTGCTCGACGAAACGCTCGCCCTTGCGAATCGCTTCCGGGTTGCCGAACAGGAACAGAATGCGTGCGCGCGGCTTCAGATCGCCGCGAGCGATGTCATGCAGCAGCCGGTCGAGCAGTTCGATCGGCGCTGTTTCATTGCCGTGGATGCCTGCCGACAGCAGCAGGTCCAGGCCATTGTCGCGCGCTTCGGGTGGCCGGACTTCCAGCGCCCCCTCGCTCAACCAGCGCATGCGCACGCCTTCGACAGTCAGTTGAGTCTTCTCCGCCGGTTCGCGGCCGGCGAGGGTCAGTTCAAGCAGTTTGCCGAGGGCGAGCATAGAGCGGTTTCCTTAGTGGTCGTGATTGCAATCCGGGCCGTGCACGTGGCCGTCATCGTCGCCGAGATCAGCCGGTTCCATCTCCAGTTGCAGACTTACCAGATTAGTCGCCAATGGGCGCAACAGCAGGTTGGCGTACTCTTCGTCGCCCTCTTCGACGTCCACGCCGATCAACAGTTGGCCGCGGCCGTCCTGCTGGATCCACAGCTCTTTGCCTTGCCACATGACCGCGACGCGGGTGCAGGAAGTTTGCAGTTGCGTGCCGTCAGTGTCTTCAAGGATCAGCTGCAGGGAATCGCTCATGTTTTACGCTCTCTTGGGGAGATGGAACCGTGCGCCGCGTTCAGGCGGCGCGCCAGCCATCAATTGATCTGGAATGGATAAACCGCGCCCAGTTTAAGGATTTGCGTCAGTTCATCCAGTGCCGTCCGGCATTCAAGCAGCAATTGCGGATCCGCCAGATCACTTTCGGTCAGGCGGTCGCGGTAGTGCTTTTCAACCCATGCGGTCAACGAACCGTACAACGGGGCGGTCATGATAACCCCTGGGTTGACGGCCGCCAGCTCGGTTTCGTTGAGCGCGACACGCAGACGCAGGCACGCCGGTCCACCGCCGTTCTGCATGCTTTGCTTGAGGTCGAAGACTTTCACTTCGCGAATCAGGCCGCCGGAGCTGGTCAGGCCTTGCAGGTAATTCCACACGCGCTCGTTGCCACGGCACTCTTCCGGCACGATCAGCAGCATCGAACCGTCAGGACGCGACAGCAGCTGGCTGTTGAACAGGTAGGAACGCACCGCGTCGTCCACGGTGACCGCCGAACGCGGTACGCAGACCGACTGGAACTTGCCGCCGACCTTGGCCAGTTTGGCTTGCAGTTCGGCCAGCATCTGATCGGTGTCGAGGAACGCGTCCTCGTGATAGAACAGCACCTCGCCGTTGCCCACCGCGATCACGTCGTTGTGGAACACGCCCTGATCGATCACCGCAGGATTCTGTTGCGCATAGACCACGCCGTCGTCACGCAGGCCGTGCAGACGGGCAACCGCTTGCGAGGCTTCGAGGGTCTGGCGCGCCGGGTATTTCTGCGGTGCCGGATAACGGGTGTCGAACGCACTGCGACCGAACACGAAGAACTCGACACCGGCCTCGCCGTACTCACGGCAGAACCGCGTGTGGTTCGCTGCGCCTTCGTCACCGAATTGCGCCACCGCCGGCAACGCGGCGTGGTGAGCGAAGTGCTGCTGATTGGCGAACATCGCGCCCAGCACGCGACTGGTGGTCGGGTGCTCGATGCTGCGGTGGTATTTGCAGTTCAGGTTGGCGGCGGTGAAGTGCACGCGACCGTCAGCGGTGTCGGCACTCGGGCTGACCGTGGCGGCGTTGGCCACCCACATGCTTGACGCCGAGCAACTGGCGACCAGCAGCGGCATCGCTTCTTTGGCGGCGCGCTCGATCACTTGAGCGTCGGTGCCGCTGAAACCCAGACGGCGCAGAGCAGCGACGTCCGGACGCTCCTGCGGTGCGAGAACGCCCTGCTGAAAGCCCATTTCCATCAGCGCTTTCATTTTCGCCAGACCTTGCAGCGCCGCTTCCTTCGGGTTCGAAGATTGCTGGCTGTTGCTCTGGGACGCAACGTTGCCGTAGGACAGACCACCGTAGTTATGGGTCGGCCCCACTAGACCGTCAAAATTGACTTCATAGGATTTCATCAGCGAGGCTCCACGAGAATCTGTTGTTATAGGCTTCAGTAACTATTCTTTGAGACCGCGGCGCGGCCATCGCTGGCAAGCCAGCTCCCACAGGGATCTCATCGCACTTGTGGGAGCTGGCTTGCCAGCGATGGGCATCACGCCATCTTCACGCCAGGCGTCAGGGCTGCCGGCAACACCAGGCTCGGGGTTTCCAGCGAGGCCACCGGGTACGCGCAGTAATCCGCCGCGTAGTAGGCGCTGGCGCGGTGGTTGCCCGAAGCGCCGACACCGCCGAACGGCGCGCTGCTCGCAGCACCGGTCAGTTGCTTGTTCCAGTTGACGATCCCGGCACGGCTTTCCAGCCAGAACTGCTGGTAGCGCTCTTCGGAATCCGACAGCAGGCCAGCGGCCAGGCCGAACGCAGTGTCGTTGGCTTCGGCAATCGCCGCCGCGAAATCGGCGTAGCGGATCACCTGCAATAGCGGGCCGAACAATTCTTCGTCGGAGCGCTCGGCAACCGCCGTCACATCAACGATGCCCGGGGTCAGCAGCGCCGACTGCGCCTGTGGCTGAGTCATCGCCAGCAGCGACACCGCGCCATTGGCCAGCAGATGCGCCTGGGCATCCATCAACGCTTTCGCCGCGCCGAGGGAAACCACCGAGCCCATGAACGGTGCCGGCTGCTGATCGAACGCGCCGACCTCGATGGTCGAGCTGACTTCCACCAGACGCTTGAGCAGGCTGTCGCCCCACGCACCTTCCGGCACCAGCAGACGACGGGCGCAGGTGCAACGCTGACCGGCGGAAATGAATGCAGATTGAATAATCGTGTACACCGCTGCGTCGAGGTCGGCGACCTGATCGACCACCAGCGGGTTGTTGCCGCCCATTTCCAGCGCGAGGATCTTGTCCGGACGACCGGCGAACTGCTGGTGCAGGTGATTGCCGGTACGGCTCGAACCGGTGAAGAACAGACCGTCGATGCCCGGATTCGCCGCCAGAGCGATACCGGTTTCGCGGGCGCCTTGCAGCAGGTTCAGGACACCGGCCGGCAGACCGGCTTCGATCCAGCACTTGACCGTCAGCTCGGCGACTTTCGGGGTCAGCTCGCTTGGCTTGAACAGCACGCTGTTACCGGCCAGCAGCGCCGGCACGATGTGGCCGTTCGGCAAATGGCCGGGGAAGTTGTAAGGGCCGAACACCGCGACCACGCCGTGGGGCTTGTGGCGCAACACGGCGGTGGCGTCGCCCAGCGGGCCGCTCTTCTCGCCGGTCCGTTCGCGGTAGCTCTGCACCGAGATCGCGATCTTGTTGACCATGCTGGTGACTTCGGTCGCGGCTTCCCATAGCGGTTTGCCGGTTTCCTCACCGATGGTGCGGGCCAGCTCATCAGCGTGGTTTTTCAGCGCGGCGGCGAACGCTTCGAGCACGCTGATGCGATCTTCCAGGGTACGACGGGCCCAGCTCGGGAACGCCTGACGCGCAGCCTGCACGGCCGACTCGACCTGAGCGGCGGTGGCGCCCTCCCCCGACCACAACACTTGCTGGGTCACCGGGTTCAGCGATTGAAAGGCTTCGCCCTGACCGGCCAGCCACTCACCTGCGATGTATAGCGAATTCATTATTTCGACTCCCGGGCAGCAGACAACGCCACGGCGCGAACCTGATCGCCAGCGTTGAGTTGAAGACGTTTGGCGGTCAGCGGATCGACCACCAGCGTACCGGCGGCCAGACGGGCCGGCGCAGCCGTGATGCGGCATTCTTCGCGTTTGCGGTTATGGATGATGAACGGCGTGGCGTCGTCGCCCGGCGTGCCGATGGCCAGCACCAGCGCTTCGCTGTCACGCACCGCGCGGATCTTGCTGGTCTCGCACTCGATGGCAGGACCTGCGTCGAAGATGTCGACGTAACCCTGATAGCTGAAGCCTTCGCTCTTGAGCATCGCCAGTGCCGGCTCGGTGTCCGGGTGAACCTGGCCGATGACGTTGCGCGCGTCCGGCGACAGGAAGCAGGTGTACAGCGGGAATTTCGGCATCAGTTCGGCGATGAACGCCTTGTTGCCGACACCGGTCAGGTAATCGGCCTGGCTGAATTCCATCTTGAAGAAGTGACGGCCCAGGCTTTCCCAGAACGGCGAACGACCGGCGTCATCCGACACGCCGCGCATCTCGGCGATGATCTTGTTGCCGAACAGTTGCGGGAATTCGGCGATGAACAGCATCCGCGCCTTGGACAGCATGCGGCCATTGAGGCCGGTGCGGTAATCGGCGTGCAGGAACAGCGAGCACAGTTCGGAGTTGCCGGTCAGGTCGTTGGCCAGGAACAGCGTCGGGATCTCGCGATAGATGTTCAGTTCCTGCGAGGCGCTGACGGTCAGGCCGACGCGGAAGTTGTACCAAGGCTCGCGCAGACCGACGGCGCCGGCGATGGCGGAAATCCCCACCACGCGACCGTTGTCGTCTTCGAGCACGAACAGGTAGTCCGCGTCGCCACGGCCGGCTTCACCGCGAAAGGTCTTCTCGGCCCAGCCGACCCGGTGGGTCAGGCGCTCTTCGTTGGCCGGCAAAGTGGTCAGGCCGGTGCCGGTGCTGCGGGCCAGGTCGATCAGAGCGGACAAATCGCTGCTGCGTACGGGACGAACAATCATGCTATCTCCTCAAACGGGCCGCCGTGGCCACCCGTGAAACTCGCTAAGGCGTTAAACCGCCACCAGGCGCACGCTGGCACCTTCACCGACGCCCAGGGCTTCGGCCGCTTCCAGATCCAGGGTCACCGGTTTGCCCGGCGCGTAATCCAGTTCAAGCAATACCGCGCGGTAATCCTGCAACTGGGCATTGGCCACCAGATACTGGCGACCGGCACCTTTGACCGGCTCGCCGATCTTCACCGGCACCACGCGGCTCTGGGCGATCGAACGGATCCCCGATACACGCGCATGCAGGGTCGGGCCTCCGTCGAAGATGTCGATGTAGTGATCGGTCTCGAAGCCTTCGCGCATCAGGATGTCAAAGGTGATCTGCGCACGCGGGTGCACCTGGCCCATCGCCTCTTGAGCGGAGTCCGGCAGCAGCGGCACGTAGATCGGGTAATGCGGCATCAGCTCGGCGAGGAAGGTACGGCTTTTCAGGCCACACAGACGCTCGGCCTCGGCGTAGTTCAGGTCGAAGAAGTTGCGACCGATGGCGTCCCAGAATGGCGAGTCGCCGTTTTCATCGCTGTAACCGACGATCTCGGTCACCACCGAATCGGCGAACCGTTCCGGGTGGCTGGCGACGAACAGCAGACGGCCACGGGAGTTGAGTTCAGACCACGGCGAACCCACCAGCTCGCGCTGCACGTAGAAACTGGTCAGCAAGCTGTTGCCGGTCAGGTCGTGGCATTGCGAGAGCACGTGGATCTTGTTGTGGATCTTCAGCTCGCGGGAGGCGTGCACGAAGGTCTCGTTGCGAAAGCTGTAGAACGGCTCGGAATAACCGGCCGACGCGACGATCGCCGAGCAGCCCACCAGTTTGCCGGTGGCGGTGTCTTCGAGGACGAAGAAGTAACTCTCCTCGCCGTTGAAGCTCACTTCGGCGGCAAACGAGGCTTCGCTCGCAGCGATCTTGTCGCTCAGGCGTTCAACGTCATCCGGCAAGGAAGTGACACCAATCGGGCTGTCCGCAGCCAGACGCTGTACCTCGCCCAGATCAGCCATTTGCGCGGGGCGCATCACCAGCATGGTGTCACTCCTTTCTCTCATCAATTCACAGAAAAATAACCGGGCAGCTACTGCATACACAGAGATCAGTGTGGGAGCGGGCTTGCTCGCGAAAGCGGATTGTCAGTCAACATTTTCGCTGTCTGACCCACCGCTTTCGCGAGCAAGCCCGCTCCCACATTTGATTTTGCCCGGCATCAAAATTGGGTTCGGCGCCTGATCAAGTCAGGCGCCGAAGGGTCTATCAGGCTTGCGTCAGTTTCGCGGCAGCGCGCTCGAAGCGATCCAGACCGGCGTCGATGTCCGCGTCTTCAACCACCAGGCTCGGGGCGAAACGGATCACGTCCGGGCCGGCCTGCAGAATCATCAGGCCTTCTTGTTCAGCGGCGTTGAAGATGTCCTTGGCCTTGCCTTTCCAGGCATCGCTCAGCACGCAACCGATCAACAGACCGAGACCGCGCACCTGGGTGAACAGGCCGTACTTCTCGCCGATCTGTTGCAGGCGGGTCTTGAACTTGTCGTGCTTGGCGTTGACGCCGTTCAGCACCTCAGGGGTGTTGATCACGTCGATTACCGCTTCGGCCACGGCGCACGCCAGCGGGTTACCGCCGTAAGTGGTGCCGTGAGTGCCGACGACCAGATGCTTGGCCAGCGCTTCGGTGGTCAGCATCGCGGCGATCGGGAAACCGCCGCCCAGGCTCTTGGCGCTGGTCAGGATGTCCGGAACCACACCGAAATGCTGGTAGGCGAACAGGTTGCCGGTACGGCCCATGCCGGTCTGCACTTCGTCGAACACCAGCAGCGCATTGTTCGCGTCGCACAGTTCACGGGCGCCTTGCAGGTAAGCCAGCTCGGCCGGCAGCACGCCGCCCTCGCCCTGGATCGGCTCCAGAACGACCGCGCAGGTCTTGTCGGAAACAGCGGCTTTCAGTGCTGCCAGATCGTTGTACGGCACGTGGGTGATGCCGGTGATTTTCGGGCCGAAACCGTCGGAGTACTTCGACTGGCCACCGACGTTCACGGTGAACAGCGTACGGCCGTGGAAACTGTTGAGCGCAGCGATGATTTCGTACTTCTCGGTGCCGAAACGGTCGAACGCGACGCGACGGGCCAGCTTGAAGGCGGCCTCGTTGGCTTCGGCGCCGGAGTTGCAGAAGAACACGCGCTCGGCAAAGGTGGCGTCGATCAGCTTGTGCGCCAGGCGCAGGGCCGGCTCGTTGGTAAACACGTTGGACACGTGCCACAGCTTGTTCGCTTGCTCGGTCAAGGCACCGACCAGCGCCGGATGCGCATGGCCCAATACGTTGACGGCGATGCCGCCGGCGAAGTCGATCAGCTCGCGGCCGGCCTGATCCCAGACGCGGGAACCGGCGCCACGCACCGGAATGAAAGCGGCAGGCGCGTAGTTGGGAACCATAACCTGGTCGAAATCGGCGCGTTGTACCGCAGCGTGCTCAACGGACATCGGAGTCTCCTGATGAGGGCCACCCGCCTGAAACTGGCGAGCGATGGGGGGATTGTAAGGACAGTTTTGTGCCCGGCCTTGTCGCCAAGCGACAACTTCTTATAGCGCAAACCCCGGATTTTCCCGGGTTTACGGCAATGCGACATATAGCGTCGCAAAGGCGCAGTTTAAACCGTCGCCGACAATTGCAGCAGCTCCACGAGCATATCAATTGGCGTGTGCCGGCCTGTCATACATATGTACCGCATCCATCGCAGAGATCTCTGGTTTGCTGACGGCTTCCCGACGTACATGGACAGACTCGATGCAGGCATCCAACGGACAGATTGCAGCCCACACACCGCTCAATCCCCCCGAGCACTACGAACCCCTCAGAAACGCTTTCCCGGAATGGCTCGGCAAAGCCTCGGCCGGCCGCCGCCTGGCCCTGAAGCACAATCGCCGCACGCTCTCCGACAAAATCAAGAAAGCACCAAAAACGCAGCATGCGGAATTGAGAGCCCTCATCGCCCAGCGCATGAGCGTGCAGAACGACATCGACCGGACACTGGAGCAACTGCAGGACGCCTACGCCTATGCCGAGCCGATCCTGAATCAGGCGCTGAAGAGCAGATTCAGTCTGGACGTGGATGTCAGGAACACATTCCTGCACCTCTACATCCCGGTGAAAACACCCGGATTTCCGATCACTATCGGCAGTCGGACCTGGACGGTGTCACTGCTTGATGCAGCGCTGCACAACTTCGAAGAAAACGAAACCGAAGCTGACGCTTACTCCAGCGAGTCGACCTTCACGACCAGACCATCACCGTCAGGTCAGTTCGAAACCCTGCCGCAGATAAAGGCACGCATGAGCATCGCGGCGTTCGCCCGCCTGTGTCGGGACCTGGACATCGGCGGCCGCTATAAAACGCATCTTGAAAAAAATCTGGGTATCGACGACCCCGTCGCCGGTGCGTCGCTGCGTCAGCGCATCGACGCCAACGAAAAGACCGCCCTCCAGGCCGCCCTGCACATGGCGAAAATGAGTGGCGACGTCAGCGAGCCGTATGTGAGCCTGATCGGCGGCTTACTCGACGATTTGCAAGGCATGCGAGTCAATGGTCAGACGCTGCTTTGCCATGACCTGAGCATGATGTCGTCGAAGCTGACCGGTATCGTTCTCTTCGCACCGGATCTGCAGCAGGCACGCACCCCGGTCAGGGTGGTGGCCTATGTGCCGGACGATCCCGAGCATCCGGTCAAGGAATACGCCTCGACCGCAGACATGATGCGCGAGCTGACACGTCAGCTGCGCAACCCGGAGTATCAGAAATTCTTCAGCCGCTTCGTGGCCCATGACCAGCGCGGGTATTTTTTCGCCGACCTCGGACAACGCCTGAGCCGGGTGAAATGGCACCCCACGGAACCCGGCAGCTCATTGCCGGCGTGGCGAGACACGCCTGTCGACAAGCCCAATCTGCAATTTGCCGCCACGCCCATCGAGGGCTCGCTGCTGGATCAGCTTTATCAACGAAAGCTGAACAAAATCCTCAATGACGCGGCAACGATCGCAGTCCCGACCGCCACGGTCGACCGCAATGCCCGGTGGGCGATATGGGACTCCTTCACCAGGATTGCCTCTTCGATCCTTGAAATCGCCTCGTTCGTACTGATGCCGTTCGTGCCGTTTCTGGGCGAAATGATGATGGCGTACATCACCTACCAATTGCTTGACGAGCTCTTCACATGCTACGTCGACCTGGCTGAAGGACTCACCACCGAAGCTTGCGAACACTACTTTGCCGCACTGGAATCCATGATCCAGCTCGGTGCATTCGGAGTCGGTAGCGGCATTGCCATGGCGGAACTGCCCAAGGTATTGCCGCCCGAAGTGGTGGCGTTCATGGATCGCTTCCAGCCGGTGAAACTGCGCAATGGCAAGACCCTGTACTGGAAGCCGGATCTGAAACCCTATCAGCGCCCATTCACCCCTGCGGCCGATTCCAGTCCCGACGCACAAGGCCTGCACCTGCTCGACGGAAAAAAACTGTTGCCTGCCGATCAGGCCTGCTACGCCGTCAGCGATCACGAACATCCCGGCAAGCTGCGCATCGAGCACCCCACCGATCCGGACACCTATCAGCCGATTGTGCGGCACAACGGCGAAGGTGCGTTTCATACCGAGCTGGAAAACCCGCTGCAATGGGACCGCGCCACCGCATTGCGACGTATCGGCCCACGCATGGAACCGTTTGCTCCGGCGAGACGCGAGCGGATTTTGCAAGTCAGTGGTTACACCGAAGACGGATTACGCAAAATGCACGTCAACCAGGAGCGTGTGCCACCGTTGCTGGCCGATACCATCGAACGCTTCAAGATCGATCAAGACCTGCAGACCTTCATACAACAGCTCTCCAGCGACGACCCGACCGAGTACCGAATGGCCGATCCGTTGATTCAGCTGCAACTGCTCAACGAGCAGGGCTTGTGGCCTGCCAACCGGCGACTGCGCTTGCTCAACGCCCGAGGCGAAACGATCTGGCAATCCTCCAGTGATGCGCAACTTCCGCTGACAGACATTCACCAGGGCCAGCTGACCGATGGTGATCTGCTCAAGACCCTGCTGGAATCCCTCAGCGAGCCCGAAAAAAACACGCTGCTCGACGAAGAATTCGGGCAGATGCTTGCCCTTGAAGCACGCACCCGGCGTCTGCGCGCCAGGCTCGCCCGGATCGCCGATCAACAGCGCCCGAACCTGTTCGAAAAACGCTATCAGTCACTTCAGCACCGCGATGCTCCACTGGTAAAGCAGGTGGCCCGACATGTGCCGCAACTCCCCGTCAGAATCACCGAAGAACTCATACACACCGCCACGGGTACCGAGCTGCTGCAACTGGCTGAAGGGCAATTTCCGCAGCGTCAGCAAGATCTTTCCGAAACCGCCACGCACGAACTGCGCATCACCCGTGCCTACGAGGGGCTTGAGCTGGACTCGGTGAGCAACCCCGATTCCGGCACCCTGGCCCTGCACAGCCTTCAACAGTTACCGGGCTGGTCAACAGACGTACGTCTGGAAGTCCGCGCGCAGTCCCGGGCAGGACGATTACTCGACAGCACCGGTCCCATGGAGGCGCCCATCCAGAAAGTACTGGTGCTCAAGTCCGATGGTCTCTGGCAGCCATACGACGAACAGGGACTGGAACTGCTTGGCCTCAGCGATTTCTACACAGCGGTTCTGCAAGCCCTGCCGGACGCGCAACGACAAGCATTGAACCTGCAGATCGGCGAAGGTGAAAAGCTCAGGCAAGCCATCCGTGACAATCCACTGCCCCGCTCCGAACTGCGACTGGCGATCTTGCCCGACTCTGTCCCGGCACCTGCCGTGGATGCCCTGCGCTTGCTGGGTACCGATGGTTACTCACGCAATCCGCCACCACCCCTGCAAACACCCCGCACGCTGGAAAACCGGATCAGACAGATCTATCCGAGAATGTCCGAGGCCGATCGGCTCGCCATGGCCCGACGACTTGAAAACCACCCGGGCGGCGCAATCGCCGAGCTGTCCCGGCTGCAACTGGAATACGCACAACTCGATAGCGACCTCAATCAATGGACGTTCGACCTCCCGAAGATCAACCCGGCAGACGGAACCCGGATATCGGACGACCAGCGGATGGTCGCCATCCGCGATCGCCAGACGTTCGCCCACGCTCTGCGCATCTGCTGGCGCAGAGAAATGCGCGGCCTCAATGGTTACGAAATGCATTTTTCCCAGCCGATCGTCGGCGCTCTGCCCGCCCTGACCGCAGACTTCAGCCATGTCGTCGATCTGGAACTGGTCGGCAGCGGTGGACCGGGCGCCGTGAACGCTTTTCTTGAACGATTCCAGGGACTGGTGCGCATGGATCTGCGCAATTTCGACCTGCACAATCTGCCACCGCGCCTGGCGAACCTCCCACACCTGAAACAGCTGACACTGCAACGTTGCGGTGTCGTCCTGACGCCGGAAAACCAGTCGCTGCTGTCATCCTTCAACGAGTTGACCGCGCTGAGCCTGACCAACAATCCGCTGGGCACCACGGTCGATTTCAGCACGTTGCCGAACCTGTCTCACCTTGACCTTTCCAGCACCGGGATCTCCGAAGTCCCGCCCGGATTGCTGAGTCACCCGCGCCTTATCAGCGTGTGGCTCGCCGATAACCAGATCACCACGCTCCCCGAGCCCTTTTTCGAACAGCCTGCTGCGACCACCGCCGGGTACGATTTTTTCGGCAATCCGCTTTCCAGTGCGACGCGGGAAAAAGTGAAGATCTATTTCAACCGGACCGGCAGCGACCTGGGCATTCGCCCCGATCAAGGGGATATCAACCGCACCAAGGCACTGTTTACCGACCTGAATGATCGTCAATCCAGCGAGCTGATTTACAGCCTGCCCGGTTCGCTGGCTCAAGGCCGACTTCAACTGGAACGATGGGAAAGCGAAATAGCCCGACTGACCACCGACCTGGCCACATGGTCACGAAACACGCCGAATCGCAATCCCGTTACAGGGGAGATACTGACTCCTGACGAACATGCCAATCAGTTTTTCGAGCGGGAGATATTTGCCGGCCGGATTGAACGGCTATGGCGTCACCGCTCGACCGCACATCCGCTGACAAGGGCAGACACATTCTCGGCACAGGCCTCGTTCATGGGGGACATGCCCACATTGATGGCAGATTTCAGCCATATCACCGCCATGTCCCTGAACGGAAACAAGCAGATCAATGCCACCTCGGCCTTCTTCCAAAGCTTCCCCCGATTGAAACGCCTGATACTGCACGACTTCGCACTTGATCAGTTACCACAGACACTCACTGGCCTGCCGGCGCTTGAGATACTGCTTCTGAAAAATTGCGGTGTGACCTTCACGGGCGAGCTGCAGATCGCACTGGCGTCAATGCACGAGCTGGAATCCCTCGAGCTGCCTGGCAACCCGTTGGTTGACGCGCCTGATGTCGGCAGCCTGACCAAGCTGACCTATCTGGATCTCTCTCGAACGGGCATCAGTCAGGTACCGGACGGCCTGCCCGGCCACCCGAGATTGCGTACAGCCATCGTCAGTGACAATCGAATCAGCGAGCTGCCCGAGGCCCTGTTTGAAATGCCCGCCTCCGCCAGTGAAGGATTCGACTTCTCAGGCAATCCGCTGAGCGACGACACACTTGAAAGGATCAAGCGTCATTCCCGAGAAACCGGCGTGGATTTCGCGGTGCTCGCCGAGCCCGCAGACATCGAGGCCATCCAGGCACTGTTTCCCGGCCTGGACCGCGAGGAGGCCAGTGATGTGTTCTATGGACTGCCTGGGGACCTGGAGCACGGACGGCGTCAGCTCAGGCACTGGAAAGCGGAGCTTGAGCAACTCACCGCCGACCTGGCGCAATGGAAAATGGCGATTCCCCAGACTCATCCAGTCACCCACCACCCCTTCACTCCCCCGGAGTTCCTCGCGGAACACTCGGCAAGAACAACGTTTGCCGAACGATTGCAAAAACTGTGGCGCACTCGATTACCGGACAATCCCAGACAACGGGGGGATTCACTGATCGCCAGTCTGACCTTCAGCGGCGAGCTGCCCGGCCTGACGACAGACTTCAGCCACATCCGCGCGCTCTCACTCACTGGCAATCCGGCGGTCAGCAACATTGACGGATTTCTTCAGCCCTTCTCCACCTTGCGCCACCTGGAACTGCACGATTTCAGCCTTGGGCAAAACCCGCTGACCGCCCTGCACATTCCCTCTCTGGAACGACTGGTTCTGGAAAATTGCGGATTTACGCTAACCCCACAAAGCCAAGCGAACCTGTCGTCTCTCGGCAGCCTGCATTACCTCAACCTGAACCACAATCCACTGGGGCAATCACCCACCCTCAAAACCCTGCCGGCACTGCTTCAACTGCACATGACCGACAGCGGCATTTCGAGCCTGCCTGACGGCCTGTTCGATCACCCCCGTCTGCTCTCTGCATTCTTCGATCGCAACCAGATCCGCGAACTGCCCGACATCCTCTTCAGAATCGACGCCCGGCCACCCCGGCAGATCAGCCTTGCCGACAACCCACTGTCATCTGCCATGCGCGAACGCATCAAACGTTGTTACCGGCAGTTCAGGCTGAGCTTTGGTGTTTCGATGCCACAGGAAGACCTCGAGCGGATCCGCGAACTGTTCCCGCCTCTGGACGATGAAGATGCCAACCGAGTGCTGTACCTGCTCGAGGGAACACTTGCTGACGGCCGGACGCAAATTGAGCACTGGGAAGCTGAACTACGGCAGCTTGAAGAGGACCTTGACCAATGGGTAACCGAGATCCCGCAACGCTATCCGGGCAGTGACCTTGCACTGACCCAAAGCGACCGCGCCGCAGAGTTCGCGAGCCGCACGACGTTTCGCCTGGAGATCGAAGCGTTCTGGCGCCAAAGGTCTGCGGTAAACCCGGAATCGAGAGCTGCTGCCCTCAACCTGAACGCGGAATTCATCGGTGAGCTGCCAGCCTTGAGCGCAGACTTCGCTCACGTCACGACGCTGTCGATCATCGGCAATCCTCAGCTACGGATCGGTACGGAGTTCCTGCGCGGCTTCACCGGCCTCGATTCGCTTGAACTGCGCGACCTGGCACTGGCAGAGGTTCCGCCGGCACTGACCGGAATGCCGGATCTGCAACAACTGGTTCTGAGTAACTGCGGGGTCGTGCTGAATGACGAGGGCAGCGTCGCACTGCATTCGCTGAAGCAACTGCTCAGGCTCGATCTCTACAATAATCCGCTGGGCCGGTTGCCCGACATCCGGAGGCTGCCGTCCCTGGAGTTTCTCGACCTATCCAACACCGGAATTTCAGCACTGCCTCAAGGTTTGCTGGACGCTCCCGGACTGGAAACGGCAATCCTCAGCGGCAATCGCCTCACCGAACTGCCCGTAGAGATCTTCGACCTGCCCGTCTCCGTCACCAACGGTTTTGACTTCGGCAACAATCCACTGAACGCGCTCACCCGAGAGCGCATCAAGACCTACTTTCGCGGGACCGGGGAAAACCTCGGCGTACTGGCCGAGCCGGCAGATATCGCCCGCGTCCAGACGCTTTATCCGGCGCTGAGCGATGAACAGGCCAGCACTTTTCTCTACCACCTCGAAGGCTCACTGGCCGATGGTCGACTCGAACTGGCCCGACGGGAAGCCGAACTCGGACAATTGCTGGGCGATCTGGCAGCCTGGGAAAGCGAGATTCCCGAGCATCGCTCGAACGGTCAGCCACTCACACAGGACGAACGCCTGGCGGAGGAGCAAAACAGAGCGCAGCTCAGGGAAGCGTTGCTGTCTTGCTGGCGTAAAACACCTGTAGAAGGCTCGGATGTGGGTGATCACGATTTCACGTTCAGATTGACGATACAGGGAGAACTGCCGACGCTGAGTGCCGACTTCGGTCACGTTTCGGACCTGTACCTGGCAAACACTCATGATGAATCGCCACGGGTCGGACGATTTCTCGAAGCATTCCCCAATCTCGTCAGCATCGATATTCGAGGCTACGGCCTGACCCATATCCCCGAAGCCATTTTCCGGATGAAACGGCTCAACACCTTGAGCCTGCCGGCATGCAACCTCACGCTGTCACCCCGTGATGTGGCCGGGCTGGCGAATCTGGACGGTCTGGATCTGCTGCACCTGCATGACAATCCGCTCGGGCTGACGCCTGACCTCAGCAACCTGCAGGGGCTTACCGATCTGGACCTGAGCACCACCGGCATTCGCGAAATCCCGAAGGGCGTGCTCGAAAACTTCAACTGGATGGAGGTGGATCTGTCGGGCAATGAAATCAGCGAAATACCGGACGAATTGATGGAGGTACCGGCGTATGTCGGTGATCGCTACGACTTGCGCGGCAATCCCTTCTCCGCTCAGGCCATGCAGCGCATTCGGGCTTATTACCAGGAGACGGGCATGACGCTGAACGTTGACGGCGTGCTCGAGCATCCGCCGGTGCGCAGTCGCCCCAGTGTCGAGATCGAGGATTAACAACGCTTGATTCAACAGCGCCATGAAGTATGGCGCTGTGATTGGAGGATCAGCCGCGCTCCGGCGGCACTGACGACAGTTCGAAAGGACTGCTGCTGCGCCGCTGGTTGCGGTCTTCCCGTGGCGTGGCGCCGAAGAAGTTGCGATAGGCGCTGGAGAAATGCGGCCCCGAGGAGAACCCGCACGACAGGCCGATCTGGATGATCGACTTGCTGGTCTGCATCAACATCTGCCGGGCCTTGTTCAGGCGCAGTTCCAGGTAGTACTGGCTCGGCACGCGGTTGAGGTATTGCTTGAAGATCCGCTCCAGTTGGCGACGGGACACGCACACATGCTGGGCGATTTCGTCGGTGGTCAGCGGCTCTTCGATGTTCGCTTCCATCAGCAGTACCGCCTGGGTGAGCTTCGGATGGCTGGAGCCGAGACGGTTCTGCAATGGAATGCGCTGACGCTCGCCGCCTTCGCGGATGCGTTCGACCACCAGTTCTTCGGAGACCGCGCCGGCCAGTTCCGCACCGTGATCACGGGCCAGCACCGCCAGCAACAGATCGAGTACCGACATGCCGCCGCAGGCCGTCAGGCGATCGCGATCCCAGTCGAACAGATGGCTGGTGGCGATGACTTTCGGGAAGCGCTCGGCGAAATCGTCCTGCCAGCGCCAGTGCACCGCCGCGCGGTAACCGTCGAGCAGACCGAGTTGCGCCAACGGATACACACCCGCCGACAGACCGCCGATCACACAACCGGCACGCACCAGTTGTTTGAGCGCGCTGCTGAGTGCCGGCGCCAACGTGGTCGGTGGCTCATCAGCGAGCAGGAACAGTTTCTGGAAGTTTTCGAGTTTGCCGGCCCACGGTTCGCCAGGCAGTTGCCATTCACCTTCGGTCGGTGCTTCGGCCTGCAGGAACGACAACTCGTAAACCACGTCCGGATGCACACGCTGGGCAACACGCAAGGCCTCCTCTGCCAGCGCCAAAGTCAGAGCTTTAGTGCTGGGCCAAATCAGGAAACCAATTCGATGGGCAGTCATGGCGGGCGATCCGAAACGTAAACAGAGGGAAAAACCGAAATCGGCTGCAACCAAATTAGACCATCTGGCGCGCTGCGCAGCATGACCTAATTTGGTGCATAACGGGAGCGATTACTTGAGGCTGCCCGAGAGGAATTGTTGCAAACGTTCCGACTGCGGATTGACCAGCACTTCACGCGGGTTGCCGCTTTCTTCGACGACGCCTTTGTGCAGGAACACCAGTTGATTCGACACTTCACGGGCGAAGCCCATTTCGTGGGTTACCACCACCATGGTCCGGCCTTCCTGAGCGAGGGCCTGCATGACTTTCAGCACGTCGCCGACCAGTTCCGGGTCGAGGGCCGAAGTCGGTTCGTCGAACAGCATCACTTCCGGTTCCATCGCCAGCGCACGGGCAATCGCCACACGCTGCTGCTCGCCACCGGACATGTGCCCCGGGAACGCATCCTTACGATGGGCCACGCCGACCTTGTTCAGGTAGTGCTCGGCTTTCTCGCGGGCTTCAGCCTTGGACACGCCCAGCACGTGAACCGGCGCTTCCATGATGTTTTCCAGCGCGGTCATGTGCGACCACAGGTTGAAGTGCTGGAACACCATCGACAGGCGCGAACGCATGCGTTGCAGCTGTTTCGGATCAGCGGCTTTCAGCGCGCCGTCCTTGTTCGCTACCAACTTCAACTCTTCGTTGTTGAGCAGGATCTTGCCTGCGTGCGGCTGCTCGAGCAGGTTGATGCAGCGCAGGAAAGTACTTTTGCCGGAGCCACTGGAGCCGATGATGCTGATCACATCGCCGGCGGCCGCTTTCAGGGAAACGCCCTTGAGCACTTCGTGACTGCCATAGCGTTTATGCAGGTCTTGGACTTCAAGTTTGTACATGCGGTCGGTTCTCACAAAAACAGTCAGTCGTTGAGCAAAGGGCCGTCGCGCAGCGCATCGCGCCCCGCCACTTTGGCCAGCCAGAAACCGGGTTGGGCGTAACGCAGCCGCTCAATGGCAAACAGCACCCCGGACGTACCAGCACACACCGTGCTGACCCGATCCGACAGCGGATCGATCACTTCGAAAATCTTGTCACCGGCTTCAACCCACTCGCCGGGCTTGCGCAGAAAACTCACCACGCCGGGGTGCGGCGGCAGCAGCAATTCGGTGCCTTCGAACGGCATGCCTTCGCACGGTTCGCGCACGGCGCTCGGCCACTCGCCACGGATCAGGCCTTGTTCGGCGAGGAATGCCAGGATCCCTTCCGCCCAGGCTTCGGCTTGCGCTGGTGTGGTGTCAGCCTGACCACCCAGTTCAACGGTGGTCGCCAGGCACGCCAATGGAATCTGCGCGTCCGGGAACAGGCGCGACAGACGCAGCCACGGCAACGAGCAAGCCTCGTCGAACGAGCTGCCACCGGAGTCTTCCGCCAGCAGGCCGACCTTCACATCCAGATGCGCGGCGAGCGAACGCCACTGCGGCCAGTGCTGCGGCAAGGCGTACATGTGCAGCGCGGCTTCGCAGTCGCAATGCAGATCCAGCACCACATCGGCGGTGGCGGCATGTTGCAGCAGGATGCGCTGCATGCCTTGCAACTGGCTGCCGGCCTCGGGCAATGCGGCCAGGTGATCGGCCATTGCCTGGCGGATCATACGGATGTTGGCGTGCGGATCATCACCGAGTTGTCCTTCAAGCGTAGCGGCCACCGGGGCGCTGAGCTCGACGAAATCACGGTTGAAATTCTTGCCGCTGCCGGCCTCGAAACGCCCCTGATGGTTGCCTTGCAGCAACTGGCCGAGACCCAGCGGGTTGGCCACGGGCACCAGTTCGATGACGCCGTTGAGCTGGCCCTTGGCTTCGAGTTCGCCGAGGCGCTTTTTCAGTTCCCAGGCGGTGCGCATGCCGGGCAGTTCGTCCGCGTGGAGGCTGGCCTGGATGTAGGCCTTGCGCTCGCCGCTGCCGAAGCGAAACACCGAGATCCGGCGCTCGCTGCCCAGGTGGCTCCACGGCAGAACGTGGTCGATGCGTTCCATATCAGTGCTTCCTCGGGGCCAGGTAGCTCAGCCAGCGACGCTCGGCCAGCTTGAACAGGCGCACCAGAATGAAGGTCAGGCACAGGTAGAACACGCCAGCGGTGATGTACGCCTCGAACGGCAGATAGAACTGCGCGTTGACGGTACGGGCCGCGCCGGTGATGTCGATCAGGGTCACGATGGACGCCAGACTGGTGGTCTGCAACATCATGATCACTTCGTTGCTGTACTGCGGCAGCGCCCGGCGCAGGGCCGATGGCAGCAGGATGCGCTTGTACATCTTGAAGCGCGACATGCCCATGGCCTTGGCCGCTTCAATCTCGCCATTCGGCGTGGCCTTCAGGCTGCCGGCGATGATTTCGGCGGTATAGGCGCTGGTGTTGATCGCAAATGCCAGGCACGCACAGAACGTTGCGCTGGACAGCCACGGCCAGAGGAAGCTTTCACGCACCGCTTCGAACTGGGCCAGACCGTAGTAGATCAGGAACAGCTGAACCAGCATTGGCGTGCCGCGAATCACGTAGGTGTAAAGCCAGGCTGCGCCATTGACCAAGGCGTTCTTGGATACGCGCATCAGGCCCAGCGGCAATGCCGCGAGCAGACCGAAGAACAGCGACAGCGCGAGCAACTTGAGGGTCGTGACCAGACCGCCGAGGTACAGCGGCAGGGCCTCCCAAATGACGTTGTAGTCGAAGATCATAGATCAGCCGCCCTTACGCCTACCGAGTAGCGCTTCTCAAGGTGACGCAGCGCCAGCAACGAGACGCTGGTGATCACCAGGTACATCGCCGCCACTGCGAGGAAGAAGGTGAAAGGCTCGCGGGTGGCGTCGGCCGCCTGCTTGGCCTTGAACATCATGTCTTGCAGACCGACCACGGAAATCAGCGCGGTGGCCTTGGTCAACACCAGCCAGTTGTTGGTGAAGCCCGGAATCGCCAGACGGATCATCTGCGGCACCAGCACGCGGAAGAACACCTGGAAGCTGCTCATGCCATACGCCATGCCGGCTTCGGCCTGACCTTTGGGAATCGCCATGAACGCGCCGCGGAAGGTTTCCGACAGGTACGCACCGAAGATGAAGCCGAGGGTGCCGATACCGGCAGCCAGCGGGTTCAGGTCGATGTAGTCGTCGTAGCCGAGCATGGGTGCGACGCGGTTGAGCAAGTCCTGACCGCCGTAGAAGATCAGCAGGATCAGCACCAGGTCGGGAATCCCGCGAATCACCGTGGAATACAGATCGCCCAGCCACGCCAGCCAGCGCACCGGCGACAGGCGCAACGCGACGCCGATCAGCCCGAGAACGATGGCCAGGGCCATGGACGACAAGGCGAGCTGAAGCGTCAGCCAAGCGCCATCGAGGATGACAGCCCCGTAGCCTTTCAACATGATTCAGGTCCTCGAAAGTTGGGATGAAAAAATGGCGCAAACCGCAGAGATCCTGTTGCTTGCGCCATTTCGGACGGGTCGAGCGACGTCTTTACTTGCCGTAAATGTCGAAGTCGAAGTATTTGTCCTGGATTGCCTTGTACTTGCCGTTCTCGCGGATGGCCGCGATGGCGGTGTTGATCTTGTCTTTCAGGGCGTCGCCCTTGCGTACCGCGATGCCTACGCCGTCGCCGAAGTATTTGACGTCGGTGAACGCCGGGCCCACGAACGCGAAGCCTTTGCCGGCGTCGGTTTTCAGGAAGCCGTCATTCAACAGCGTAGCGTCCGCCACGGTGCCGTCGAGGCGGCCGGCGGCCACGTCGAGGTAGATTTCGTTCTGCGAGCCGTACGGCTTGATCTCGGCACCCAGCGGGGCCAGGACTTCGCGGGCGAAGCGCTCGTGGATCGAACCACGCTGCACGCCAATGTTCTTGCCTTTCAGCTCGGTCAGGCCTTCGCTGACAGCGGTGCCTTCTTTCATGACCAGGCGGGCCGGGGTGTTGTAGTACTTGTTGGTGAAGTCCACGGACTTCTTGCGGTCGTCAGTGATGGACATGGACGACAGGATCGCGTCGATCTTGCGCACTTTCAGTGCCGGGATCAGACCGTCGAACTCTTGCTCGACCCACTGGCACTTGACCTTCATTTCTTCGCACAGTGCGTTGCCGATGTCGTAGTCGAAACCGACGATGCTGCCGTCCGGCGCTTTGGAAGCAAATGGAGGGTAAGCCGCTTCGATACCGATTTTCAGAGGCTTTTCATCGGCGAATGTCGGCAGGGACAGCACGGACAGTGCCAGGGCGCCAAGCAGCACAAGTTTCTTCATCTTGGGACTCCATCGGTAAAGGGCAAAAACGGCAGAGTGAGCGACAGCCCAATATGCGAATGGGTGAAACAGAAAAGCGGTGCTGCATCCGTGGGAAATTTCCCATTGAAACCGTCAGCGATTTCAACACGAGCCACGACGAGCGAGTGATCGGCATTCTAACGACAGGCCCGAAGCCGATATTTCTTCAATGCGACAACTAATTACAGATGCACCGAGAAACCCGCTTGAGCACATTGACAGCCCTGCAATTTCATGCAAGAGCGAAAGACAGTGAACCGATCTATGCTGCAAATTGCGGGCCTATTATTCGCAAACCCTTCTAATCCGGCAAGCGCGGGGTTATGTCTTATTTTTCACCGGCGGTTTTGAGGCCCAAAAACGGGGCGATGCGTTTCCGGATGCCCCGTTGCGGAGCAGGCGGTTACACATTCAGTTACTGGAAGGTGGGCGGGTAACAGTGGGAATGGGCTGACGGAGCAATTCGATAATTATTGGCTGCCGATTTTTTGTTCCATCAGAGGGTTGCAGCTTTGCATGACAAACCGCTTTCGCTGGCAAGCCAGCTCCCACAGGGATCTCCGTTGCTCCCGCAACCTCCAGCACACCACAAAACCTGTGGGAGCTGCGGTGCGACGATTCGACTTGCCAGCGAAGGGGCCAGCACTAACAACCCATAAACTCCAGACAACAAAAAGCCCCGCCCGGCGCAATGCCGGACGGGGCTTTTCAGTCTTCAGACCCGCCGCTTACGCGACGTTCATGGTCTTGTGCGTATCGATCAGATGCTGCACCACACCCGGATCGGCCAGGGTGGAGATGTCGCCCAGGCCTTCGTATTCGGCGGTAGCGATCTTGCGCAGGATGCGGCGCATGATCTTGCCCGAACGGGTCTTCGGCAGCCCCGGCGCCCACTGGATCACGTCCGGCGAAGCGATCGGCCCGATCTCCTTGCGTACCCAGTTCTTCAGTTCCAGACGCAGTTGTTCGCTCGGCTCTTCGCCGTTCTTCAGGGTGACGTAGACATAAATGCCCTGCCCCTTGATGTCGTGCGGCACACCGACCACCGCTGCTTCGGCGACTTTCGGGTGAGCGACCATCGCGCTTTCGATCTCGGCAGTGCCCATGCGGTGGCCAGAGACGTTGAGCACGTCGTCCACGCGACCGGTGATCCAGTAGTAACCATCGGCATCGCGACGGGCGCCGTCACCGGTGAAGTACATGCCACGGAAGGTCTTGAAGTAGGTGTCGACGAAACGGTCGTGGTCGCCGTACAGAGTGCGCGCCTGACCCGGCCACGAATCGAGAATCACCAGATTGCCTTCGGCCTCGCCCTCAATGATGTTGCCGAGGTTGTCCACCAGCGCCGGCACCACACCGAAGAACGGACGTGCGGCCGAACCTGGCTTCAGGGTATGAGCCCCCGGCAGCGGGCTCATCATGTTGCCGCCGGTTTCGGTCTGCCACCAGGTATCGACGATCGGGCAACGGGACTTGCCGACGTTCTTGTAGTACCAGTCCCAGGCTTCCGGGTTGATCGGCTCGCCCACCGAACCGAGCAGACGCAGGCTGCTGCCGTCCGCGCCTTCAACAGCAGCGGTGCCGGAGGCCATCATCGCGCGAATCGCGGTCGGCGCGGTGTAGAGGATGTTGACCTTGTGCTTGTCGACGATCTTCGCCACCCGGGTGATGTCCGGGTAGTTCGGCACGCCTTCGAACAGCAGCGTGGTCGCGCCGTTGGCCAGCGGGCCGTAGACAATGTAGGAGTGACCGGTGACCCAGCCGACGTCGGCGGTGCACCAGTAGATTTCGCCCGGACGGTAGTCGAACACGCGCTCATGAGTCATCGCCGCGTACAACAGATAGCCGCCGGTGGTGTGCTGCACGCCCTTCGGCTTGCCGGTGGAGCCGGAGGTATAAAGGATGAACAGCGCTTCTTCCGCGCCCATCTCTTTCGGCGCGCAGACAGTGCCCGCCACTTTCATCAGGTCTTCGTACCAGATGTCGCGATGCTGGTTCCACTTGATGTCGCCGCCGGTGCGCTTGCACACGATGACTTTTTGGATGCTGCTGGTTTCCGGGTTGGTCAGGGCGTCGTCGACGTTGGCCTTGAGGGAAATCTTCTTGCCGGCACGGATGCCTTCGTCAGCGGTGATCACCACTTTCGAGCGGCAATCGATGATGCGACCGGCCAGGGCTTCCGGCGAGAAACCGCCGAACACCACCGAGTGAATCGCGCCGATGCGGGTACAGGCCAGCATGGCGACCACGGCTTCGGGGATCATCGGCATATAAATGGTCACCACGTCGCCGCGGTGCACGTCCTGACCACGCAGGGCGTTGGCGAACTTGCAGACTTGTTCGTGCAGTTCGCGGTAGGTGATGTTGCGGCTTTCGGAAGGATCGTCGCCTTCCCAGATGATGGCGACCTGATCGCCGCGCTCGGCCAGATGACGGTCGAGGCAGTTGTAGGAAACGTTCAGGGTGCCGTCGGCAAACCACTTGATGTCGACATGGTGGTCGTCGAACGAAGTCTGTTTCACCGTGGTGAAAGGCTTGATCCAGTCGAGGCGCTTGGCTTGTTCGCGCCAGAAGCCGTCAGGGTTGACGACCGACTGCTGGTACATGGCTTTGTAGGTCGCCTCGTCGGTCAGCGTATTGGCCAGAACCTCGGGACGAACGGGATACAGAGAAGCCGCACTCATCTTTCCTACCTCGGTGTAATAGTTGTTTTTGTATGACCCTGTTGTAGCCGGGGCGACCGTATAGAACCATTCGACGATGGTAGTAACAAGCCCCTACAGGTCGTGGCGATAATCCCAAGGCTCGCCTTCAATGACCTCGCAGGCCTTGAATCTACTGGCCTCGCAGCGATTGTTACCAAATCTGCCAAAGGTGTTTATCAAAACCCCATCTGTTTACACCCACCGCGCCTCCCTAAAATCTGCCTCGCCGACAAGGCAAAGTGATTAACAACGTTACAGCCCCCACGAAGGCCGTTAATCCAGCTCTGAAGTAACAAACCAAACGATGAAGTTCCACACGCAACCCCAAAAAGGTTGCGTGACCCCACTCGACCTCAAGAAGGTAAATTTCAAATGAAAGCTTTATTGGTTCTGGCCCTCAGCAGTCTGTGCGCAACCGCCATGGCAGACGAGGTCCCGACTGATGTCGCACAGCAACAACCGGCCATCGAGGAATACACTTACTCCACTCACCTGGACATCGCTAAAGTTGTATCGATGAGCGAAGTTCCGAATGTCTGCGAAGTGGTTCCGATGAAAATGGAGTACGACGACTCCACCGGCCAGCGCCACATCCTGCGTTACAGCGTGATGGGTAACGGCTGCACCAATTGATGGTTTGAGACTGCACCGAATCGGATCACTCAGCGCAACATCGAGGGTCGATTCCAGCCCGGCTTCGGTCGGGCTCAGTTGTGTTTGAAGAGACGTAAAAGGCTTGCAAAACACAAGATATAGTAAAAAACGCGGTTTTTTGCTCGTTTTTTGAGCAACCAATCACACGCAGAAAAATTAATGAAAAAAAATTCTCCAGGGCCAATCCCGGCGAAAGCCCTGTAAACCCTCGCTCCAAACGAAATCACCCTCCCGCTCGACCGCCCTGCGCTGTTTCGCCCTCCCCCACGCCGATGTTTTTTTCCCTATAATGCCGCCCAATCGGGTCAGCAATATTCCCTTACAGGGATCAAAGCCATTCTGAAGCCCCGCAGCAGCGTCCACGCTGACTCGCGCCCGTCAGAGGCTCTCGGAAACCCGTAAAAATTTTCTGTTTATTGCCTGCGTTGCACCGCTGCAAAAAACGACATCCAACGCGGCCTGTACGGCCGTGTGAAAAACCAACCAATCAGTTTTCACACGGGCACAGGCCCTCACGCAGGAGACGACACGTCATGCTGAGCTGGGACGAATTCGACAAAGAAGACAGTGAAGTAGCAGTAAAAGGCGCCAACGCCGGCCACGCTACCGAAGCCAACATGGACCGCCTCGACAGCGCCGGCGGTGCCGCCGCCCTCGAAGCCCGCGCCGTGACCGCCGAAGACTCGGCCGCCGTGGCCCGCGCCAAGGCTGCACTGGATTCCCTCGACGTCGCCGAAGGCCTCGCCGAACTCGAAGGCTCCGCCGCCCGTGTCGCCGTTGACGAAAAGCGCATGATCAACTGCCGCGCCGACCTCAACCAGCTCGTGCCATTCAAGTACGACTGGGCCTGGCAGAAATACCTGGACGGCTGCGCAAACCACTGGATGCCGCAAGAAGTCAACATGACCGCCGACATCGCCCTCTGGAAAAACCCGGAAGGCCTGACCGACGACGAGCGCCGCATCGTGATGCGCAACCTCGGCTTCTTCTCCACCGCCGACTCCCTGGTTGCCAACAACCTGGCCCTGGCCGTGTACCGCCTGATCACCAACCCGGAATGCCGCCAGTACATCCTGCGCCAGGCCTTCGAAGAGGCGATCCACACCCACGCCTACCAGTACTGCATCGAATCGCTGGGCATGGATGAAGGCGAGATCTTCAACATGTACCACGAGATCCCGTCGGTCGCGAAAAAAGCCGCCTGGGGCCTGAAATACACCCGCGCCATCTCCGACCCGGAATTCAACACCGGCACCGTCGAAACCGACAAAGAGCTGCTGCGCAACCTGATCGCCTACTACTGCGTTCTGGAAGGCATCTTCTTCTACTGCGGCTTCACCCAGATCCTCTCCATGGGCCGCCGCAACAAAATGACCGGCGTCGCCGAGCAGTTCCAGTACATCCTGCGCGACGAATCCATGCACCTGAACTTCGGCATCGACGTGATCAACCAGATCAAAATCGAAAACCCACACCTGTGGGATGCCGAAATGAAGGAAGAAGCCTCGCAGATGATCCTGCAGGGCACTCAGCTGGAAATCGAATACGCGCGTGACACCATGCCTCGCGGTGTGTTGGGTATGAATGCTGCGATGATGGAGGACTACCTGAAGTTCATCGCTAACCGTCGCCTGTCGCAGATCGGTTTGAAGGAAGAGTACCCAGGGACCACTAACCCGTTTCCTTGGATGAGCGAGATCATGGACTTGAAGAAAGAGAAGAATTTCTTTGAGACTCGTGTGATTGAGTATCAGACTGGTGGGGCGTTGAGCTGGGATTAATCCGATGCTCCCTTGAAACACAGCAAGGGCTACCACTGGTAGCCCTTTTTTTGATTTTCGATTCGACAGAACCAGCTCGTCGACCTCACCCTTATCTCTTCAATTCTCACCTGCTAGACTGGTCTCGCATCATCACCATTTTTTCGGAATTCGGCATGCAACCTGATATAGATCACGCACGATTCCTAGCAAGGATTCTCAACCGTACAACATTTACGTCGCTAGCCCGTGGAGAAAATCCACGCGACATTTTCAAACTCTACCTAGATAAAATCGACCCCATACACATCAGTACAACTAACGACTTATATGCTTACGCATATAAATCGATTCAAAAAAATTATAGAAATGAATATATATATAAATCCGCCATCGCGGATCGCATAATTTTTGGCAGACACAGCCCAAACTCATCAGCACTCTCAATAGAACTACCAGTGGGAAGCTCTATTGTAGATGCTGCGGTATTCAATGGAACATCAACAGCGTACGAGATAAAGACCGAATTCGACAGCCCAAGAAGGCTAACTTCTCAGACACCAGACTATACAAAAGCCTTTGACAAGATATATATCGTCACACATCCACAACAAGCAAAACGCTACGCTGAAAAAGCCGACTCACACATTGGAGTATTATCATTAACATCAAAAGGAAGTCTTTCAGAAATAAAGCCAGCAACCAGCAACATTAAAAATATTGACCAAAAAATAATATTTAGAATGTTGCGAAAAGACGAATACTTACCAGCGCTCGAAAAAGTAACAGGAGAAAAAATTCAATTACCCAATGGCATAATAAGAAATCATTGTGAAAAAATATTTTTAGAAATTGAGAAACAGGCAGCACACAAAATTTATATAGATGCAATGCGCCAAAGGACAACCAAACCTGAAACTGTAGACTTCATGAGAAGCCTTCCTAGCCATTTAAGGGTTCTCGGATATGCCTCCCCTCTGTCCAGACCTCAGAGAGCTCGTTTACTAACGGCACTTGAGGAAAAACTTAATTAGCCACATTTTCATTAGCAAGGAAAGCAATATGTATAGCCCGTACCTTTACGCACGCGCATCAGAGTTACTAGCTCTAAGATCCCTGATCAGTGAAAAAACTGACTTAACAGGACTATTACCGATATTAGAGCCCGTAACTTCCGACACTAGTGGCATACATCGCTGCATGGACGCCTTCGGAAACGATAAAAAACCCTTAATAGTCGTTACGAACCCAAACCAACACCAATATTTAAATAGCCCAGCAACGCAGGCAAATCTTGTCAAAAACAGTCAACACTTATTCAACAGTCATTCATCCTTACTCCCTGGTTACTGCATAGGATCCACAACTACACAAAGCCACGTAGCTGCATTCCTAAAACAGTACCCAAGCAAAAACGTCGTACTTCTTTACAACAACCCAGCTCTTAGCGAAGCAGAAATACAGACAAACGCTACTCTTAGTCAAGTTTCATTCCATGTAATCCTCAACGACAAAATCTCCACCGCACAACTATCTAAAATACCAAAAAACAAAGCCATAATCACACAAGATTTTTTCAACAAACTTGACCGCAACGCAGACTACAGTGGAAAAGAGTTTTTTACGGACAAACACAAAGCCGTAGGTAAAGATTTCTGTGCAATTGGTGATTACACCATCACGGGAAAAAAACTCGAAATGGGTGGCGGAAAACCCGGCGCCGTGGCAAGCCATATAATCTATAAAAACTCCAATACCTCAGACATCTGGATTGAACACTTTGTATCAGATGAAACCGATAGAAACATCAGTGACGCAGAAACAAAATTCTTAGAGATGGCGCGAAAACTAGTCCGTCAAGTAAAAAGCTTGCCAACTGAGTTTGGCTGGAATAGCAGCTTGAAAGCCTACGACGACCATGTAAAACATAGTACATGGTCAGGACTGCCAAAAAACAAAGAATATCAGATAAAACACCACATCCAGCTTATGCTTGACGTTTTAAATAAACGACTCTAAACAAAAAGGCCGAGCGATTAAAAATCGCTCGGCCTAAAGCTCGTATGATTAACTCAGAACACTTGATAAATAAATCTAGCTCTTGACCACGAGAACAAATATCCATAGGCTTTTGTCTCCGGCGCCTAAGAAACGCCTCAAGTAGCGGCTTGACTGCTCCCGAAAGATGCGGCTTTTTTGTGCCTATGGATTTCTCGTGGGCGTAAAACACCTCTGCTATGTCGGGAGTGGGCTAATACAAGACCCGAAAGGGGAATATGTCCGGCCTTCTACTTGGGGTTTCTTAACTCCCGGCGCCTTAGCCCTAAGAAAGCTATCAAGTAGAGGTAATGGATATGCCTAAGATTTTTCCCTTCTCAGTGAAGGAAATCACCTACAGCTTTACTGCTGCATTTACGCCTCCACACAAGGAGGTCGATCATGTCTGAACCCATCACACCCACAGTTTTTAATCGTCACAACCTAGCCCTTCACGCCCTCCTCCTTGAAAACCAACCGTGGTTCTGTGCCCGCGATATCGGCCGCCTTATGGGTGTCCACCTATGCGATCGCATGGTCAACAAGCTAGATAAAGATCAGCACCGCTTCCTGTGGATCGATTATTACCGACAACCCGAAAAACAGTTGATGCTCAGCGAGTCTGGTGTGTATGCGCTGCTGGTGTATCACTACGTCCCAGGGAACCGACTGCTACGTGAGTGGCTAACCAATCAGGTTGTGCCGGCCTTGCGCGACGCGGAACCGTCCGAGAACACGGATCGACCGATGTTGAGTTTGTTGGATTGGCCGGAGATGTCGCTGAGCTTGCTGCATTGGCGAGATGAAGGCTGGATTCGGCTGCGAGATATGCCTTACCTGCTGAATGATCAGAGCCAAGGGCGAGCTAGGGCGGCGAAACCTTGGTGGCGGAGAGTCGCGCAAGCATTCCAGCCTTCGAAGCATTCGATGGGTTAAAGCTGTGGTTGTAGGACCGCGCGAGATCCGTCGCGATTTTCTGTAGGAATTTTCGTAGACAGCGGTAATGGCCACTCAGTATCGTCCGAGGGTTAACAACCCTCGGCGACTGTATGGATACGAAAAAGGAACAAAAAGGCTGGACCAATGACGAATTGGAAGCATCGGTCGACGCCTATCTCGCGATTCAAGCGAAATATCCAAGCGATGAAAAATTCAACAAGTCTGCAGAGCACAAGCTTCTGCAGGATGGCGTGCTCGCCAGTCGCAATACCAAGTCGATCGACTATCGCCTACAAAATATTTCGGCTCTCTTTGATGAGCTGGGGCTGAAGCCAATTGTTCACTACAAGCCGAAAGTGAACATTGGCTCGGGAATAGCCGCGCGCCTGACCAAAATTTTAGAAACCAAAGGCCTTTTGACTCAGAGCACCGAACTGCTTGCTACCGAGGGTGGTGTTCGGAGTCGACACGTTAAGCCAGCCAGAGCACAGAATTTCGTAGACGTTCCAGAAGACGACTCGCTCCCACATCAAGGGGTGACAGTTACCCGATACTTCGTTCGAAATTCAAGAATCAAAGATTGGATTCTCGAAAACGCTAAAGGTATTTGTGAGGCCTGTGATCAACCAGGTCCGTTCGAAATGGATGGAAAACCATACCTTGAGGTTCATCACGTTAAACACCTGGCACAACAGGGTAAGGATCGCAAAAACAATACTGTTGCGCTCTGTCCAAATTGCCATCGGCGCTGCCACCACTCGAGCGACCGAGTGGAGTTCACTGATTCGCTCTATAAAAAAGTGAAACGGTTGAAGCGACAGTAAAATCTCTGCCCAACAGAGGCTGTGATGAGGGAGGCATCCCCCCACCTCCCGCTATTAATACTCCTCCCCCCACTCAAGGACCCGAGCCCCACCATGAAATTCGACCTCGCCTACTGCCTCAGCCTCGACGACAAACTGTCGATCTATGACGTTCGCGATCTCAATTTCGATGAGACGGTGGCGTTCGATTCTGCGAAGGAACACTTCCAGTGCCCCAACGACGCCTGTCGTTCGGCCTTCGATGCTTCCAACGAGTTGGGCACGTTCAACGCCAAGAACGTGAATTACGTGCGCACGCCGCACTTCAAGAATCTGCCCGGTACGCAGCATGTGGCGGGTTGTCCGTATGTGAGTGTGAAGACGTCGGCGTCGGGGATTGAGGCGGCGGATGGGGAAACGGATGACGGGCGTGAGGAGCATTTCCCGTCGGAGTTGTTGCTGACGCGCCGTGAGTATGTGCGCAAGCCTGCCGCGCCAGCGGGGGCGGCGGATGTGTTGCGGGATGATCCGGTGCGGGTGGCGACTTCCCCCTCAAAAGAGTCGCCGAGTCGTGAGACGGCGCCGGACAAGACCAGTGTCTTCGCTCACCCCGTGGAGTGTTTTGTGTCGAACTTCGCGGACAAGGATTTGCTCAAGCGCATGCCATTGAAGATTGGCGAGCATACGGCGCCGTACAGTTCGTTCTTCAAGAAGATCGAGTACTTGATGGACAACAAGGGGCTGATTTACTGGGGCCGGATCAAGAAGATCGAGGACTTTCACAGCGCCAGTTTCCGGATCGATTTCGAGGACAAGGTCTGGTTCAAGAAGCCGGATGACAGCAAGAAGAAGCCTTATCCGGTCAGTGTCTATCTGAACAAAAAGCTGATCGACAACTACCGCAAGCGCAAGGCGTTTCTGGAAGAGATCAAGCACGCCATTGATAGCGACAAAGAGCTGTTCTGTTTCTTTTATGGCGTGACGCCGGAGTTGAAGCAGGTGCCGGGCAAGAAGAACCCCGAAAAGCCTTTCGAGGTCTTCAATGCCAATATCGAGAACCTGGATCACTTCATTATTCGTGAAGCGCCGGGTCTGGCGTGATGGTTAGCCTTGGGGCAGTTGAAGTTGGACGGCGCCGGGGTGTTGCTTGACGAGGGAGTACGGCAGGATCGACCACTCGGGTTCATCGCAACCACGTTGTACCCTTGGGAAGTACGGCCCCAGGTAAATGCCCTTGGCGGTGAAGTACCAATCGAAAACGCTCCAGACGTTTTCATCGGTGTAGTCGCAGCTGTCTTCATCACCTTCGGCTGGCTTCTTCATTTCGTCGGGATACAGCGAGGTGAATTGCTTTATAAGCCATTGCGCAAACTCCTCCCTCTGTTTGCCTTCGCTTGTTCCAGTCGAATTGCCTTCACGCCCACCCACCGCCAAAACGTCTTCCAGCTTTATCGCCTCCCCAGTATGAACATTGAGATTGATCGGGGAGTTGCCGACATCCGGATGCGCGCCGCCACAGTCGTAACCGGTGTTGATGTTCAGGCTGACGATATCGGACGACAGAAACGTGGGCGCGACGCTTTGCCATTGCTCGGCATTTTCGCCACCTTGCAGCATGCAGGCGTGATAACTGATGACCTCTTTCCAGAGCCGTCCCAACAATTGCTCGTTGATCCGCTGTTGCTCCTGTTTGGGATAACCGGACTCAATGCTGAAGAAAGAGATTTTCGACTCAGGCTCCATCCACCATTGCAGGTCGTAGCCCATGAAGTTGTCTTTCTTCCCCGGTTTGAGCTTGAGCCCCTGTAAGCGCAAATACTCGTAGGGATCATCTTTCGGCAACGTGGCAATAAAGGGCAACGTCGATGCGGTCGGCGCTGGAAGTTTGGCCTCGACCAGTTGTACAGGCAGTTTCTTGCCTTTCGGGTTTTGCCATTCGCCCTGCCAACCGTTGGCGGTGGATTTAAGTTTCAGGGTCGACAGCGGCTTGTCATCGCCGTAGCGATTGTTGCCCTCGACCAGCATCAGCGTGCTGTCCTGCAACGCGCCACTGAGGGGCAGATCACGGTGATACTTCTCGTAGAAATAACGGCCGGTCACTTCGTCCTGCTGCTGGGTATTGAGCTCAACCACAATCGGCGTCTTGCCCAGCGTGCCGGTGAACACACGTCTGCCGTCGTCAGCCTGAGCGGTGGAAAACAGTGAAAACAACGCGGCGGCGTATGGCGCCAGGCGCAACAGTCCCTTGAGCATGGATCGATCCCTGATTGAATAAGGCTGCGGAGTATGCAGAGGATGTGCGCAGGAATCGAGGTGCTACTTCAGTGTCATGCCCAGCATCACGACGATGAGTAGCGCGATATACACCCACGCATGCACCCGATCCGGTATCCGCCCGATCCACGGCGTGGCCAGTCGAATCCCCAGCATCGAGCCCAGCGTCAGCACCGAAAACGCCAGCAAATCCACATACCCGATAAACAATGGTCCAAGGTCTGTCTCGCTGAACCCTGCCATCAACATGTAAGTCAGCGTCCCCGCCAGCGCCACCGGCACGCTCAACGGATTGGCCATCGAAGTCGCCTGCGACATGCTCAACCCGCAACGCCGCAATAACGGCACGGTCATGACGCTTCCTCCTACGCCGAGAAAGGTCGCGATGGCGCCAATGCCTACACCGCCGCCGGACGTTTCCAGTGTTCTCAATCGACGTGGGATAGTGCCTTCCGATTGCGTAAGAAATCCGCGTCGCAACAGACAGTCGACAATCGTCACGCCGAGATAGGCGATGAAGGCATAACGGATGACTTCGCCGCTGACCCACACCGCTGCGATTGCACCGACGACCGCGCCCAATCCGATAAACCCACCCAAAGGCCACAGGTATTCACGGATGAGGTTGCCGGCCCGGCGATGTTTGTCGGTGGCGACCAGGGCGTTGACGATCATCACGCAGGTCGAGGTGGCGACGGCGATGTGCATGGCGGATTGGCTGATCGGGTCGTCGGCGCCGTGGCTCGCGGTGAGCATGCGGTACAGCAGCGGCACGACGACGAAGCCGCCGCCGAAACCAAAGAGCACGGCGGTGACGCCGGTCAGGCAGCCGAAGAGTGTCAGCAGGAGGTAGAACATGGCGCGTCGTCCGTTGTTTGGGAGCGGTCGACGATAGAGCGGCGGCGCTTGGCCTGCTTCAGCAAGTCAGCCAATAATGTTTGCGTTTACGCCAACTGCCGGATGCCGCTCGATGCGCAATTTTTCGATCAATCTGCTGGATGACACGCCGCGCCCGGTGGTGGCGATCGGTACGGATTATTCCCACGGCTATCTGTTGCCACGTCATACGCATCGGCGGGCGCAATTGTTGTACGGCGCGACCGGGGTGATGCAGGTCAGCACGCACGAAGGCAACTGGGTGGTGCCACCGCATCGGGCGGTGTGGATTCCGCCGGGGGTGGCGCATGAGGTGTTGATGCTCGGGGTCAGCACTCGCAGTTTGTATATCGAGCCGGGGGCGGTGGACCTGGGTGAGCGCTGTCAGGTGATCAGTGTGTCGCCGTTGATGCGGCACTTGCTGATGGAAGCCGTGGAGCTGCCGCTAACGTATGACCTGACCGGGCGTGACGGGGTGCTCATTGATTTATTGCTGCATGAATTAGTGCGCAGTGCACCACTTCCGTTGCATATCCCGCTGCCGTCTGACGGAAGACTGCTCGAACTGTGTCAGACCTTTCTGCATCAGCCAAATGCCCACCAATCGCCCCAGCATTGGGCCGACCAGCTGCACGTAAGCTTACGCACCTTCAACAGACTGTTTCGTCAGCAGACCGGCCTGAGTTTCAGTCAATGGCGCCAGCGCGCCTGCGTGGTATTGGCGCTGGCACGTCTGGCGGCGGGTGAAGCGGTGACGCGGATTGCCCTGGATTTCGGCTATGACAGTCCGGCAGCGTTCTCGACGATGTTCCGCCGAATCCTCGGTCAGGCACCGTCCGTCTGGTTGGAGGCAGCGAACTAGGGCAAATCAAAAAATGCGTTTGATCCCGGCCGAAAACAACTGTACAAAAACACAGTACATTTTCCATCAGCACTCTCGAGCCCGGAGCACACCATGGCCTCTTCAGCGATGAACCTCATCCTCGAACGTATCGCCCTTTTCCAGTTCACCCCGACGCATTGCTCCCAGGCCCGAGGGATGTTGGGCTGGAGCATTGAACAGTTGTCGCGAGAGGCCAAGGTTTCGGTGGACGACATTCAGCGGTTCGAAGCGCAGCAGGATGTAGCGGATGCGGCGCGGCTGGCGTTGACCTATCGGTTTGAGGCGCAGGGGCTGGTGTTCTTTCCGGGGTTTGCTCCGGGGCGTTCGACAAGCAATGGTTCGACAGCCGAATCAGTGCGTGGGGATTATGCGATGGCAGAGTGATTCGGTTCGCCTCACGGAGGCGAACCTGCACCGGTGAGTCAGGCTCCTTGCACCACCGCCTCACTCTCCCCTTCAACCGCCAGCCACCACGCATCCCCGCGTTGCGGTTGTGCCAGGTTGAACGCCTCGCCCATTTGCGGCGTGGTGATGGAAACACTGCGCTCCCAGGCCAGCGCAAGAATGCGGTCGAATGGCTCATGCCAGGCATGCATCGCCAGGTCGAACGTGCCGTTATGGATCGGAAACAACCAACGGCCCTTGAGGTCGATGTGGGCCTGCAGCGTTTCTTCCGGTTGCATGTGCACGTGTGGCCATTCGACGTTGTAGGCGCCGGTTTCCATCAGGGTCAGGTCGAACGGGCCGAACTGTTCGCCGATGCGTTTGAAGCCGTTGAAGTAGCCGCTGTCACCGCTGAAGAAAATTCGCGTGTCGCCGTCGATGATCACCCACGAAGCCCACAGGGTCTGGTTGCCATCGAACAGGCCCCGACCGGAGAAGTGCTGCGACGGAGTGGCGATGAAGCGGATGCCGGCGACTTCGGTGCCCTGCCACCAGTCGAACTGGCGGATTTTGCTGGCATCGATGCCCCATTTGATCAGGGTGTCGCCGACGCCCAGCGGCGTGAGAAACACGTTGACCTTATCCGCGAGTTTCAACACCGCTTCGTAGTCGAGGTGGTCGTAGTGGTTGTGCGACAGGATCACCGCTTCGATCGGTGGCAATTCGTCGATGCTGATCGGTGGCTGGTGAAAACGTTTCGGACCGGCCCATTGCACCGGCGAAGCGCGCTCGGCAAACACCGGGTCGGTGATCCAGAACTTGTCCTGCAGTTTGAGCAGCAAGGTCGAGTGACCGAGGCGATAGACGCTGTGGTTCGGCGCCGCAATCAGGTCGGCGCGGCTCAGGGGCTGTACCGGAATGGCGGCCGCCGGCCGGGTGTTGCGCGGTTTGTGGAAGATCATGTTCCACATGATCCGCAGCATCTTGCGCACACCTTCGCGCTGCACCGGCGCATGGTTGCGGAATACACCTTCGGCCTGACGCGAAGGTTCAGGGGTTTGACTGCCCGCAGAAGCAATGGATTTGGCCATGACTCAATGACTCCGGAAACACCGCGCAATTCACGGCTTTCCACGGTGGGACGATAAATGGCCAAGGCACGCACGCATCAGCCGGACATCTGGTTTTAGGTTGCACCGATTAACGCAACATTACACTGATCGGTGTAGTTTCTAGGTTGCATCAAACCTGATGACAAGTAAACTGCCGAGTGTAATTTCACCCTTTTTCTGCCGAATCGAATTTATGACAGCTCCCCAGCGCCTCACCGACCGTAAACGCGAAGCCATCATCCAGGCCGCGATCGCCGAATTCCGTACTAACGGTTTCGAGGTCACCAGCATGGACAAGATCGCAGCCACTGCCGGGGTGTCGAAGCGCACGGTGTACAACCATTTCCCGAGCAAGGAAGAGCTGTTCGCCGAAATTCTCAACCAGTTGTGGGCACGGATCAGCACCGAGCAAGCCGTGTCGTACCAGCCCGATCAGCCCTTGCGCGATCAATTGCGAACGATGCTGCTGGCCAAACTGCAGATGATGGCGGACGACAATTTCATGAATCTGGCCCGTGTCGCCATTGCGGCCGCGATCCACTCACCAGAGCGCGCGCAAAACATGGTGGCGCGCATGGGCGAACGTGAGGAAAGCGTGACCGTATGGATTCGCGCAGCTCAGGCGGACGGTCGGTTGAAACCGGTTGATCCGGAGTTCGCCGCGCATCAGGTGCAGGGGCTGCTGAAGGCGTTTGCCTTCTGGCCGCAGATCTCCATGGGCCAGCCCTCTCTCGACAGCACCACGCAAAACGCCGTGGTCGATTCTGCACTCGATATGTTTCTGGCTTGCTATCAGCTCTAGACAAGGCCTGCGCCACGGTAAATGGCTCACAAGGACACTGAATTTTCCCGCTGGAATAAATGACAATGCCTGTCATTGACCGATGAACGGTCTGTCTGAAGTATTACACTGCAAAGTGTTTCAGAATGAATCTGGCGCAGAACATCATGGAAAACCAACGCGGCAAAGGCTTGTCATTCGCCAGGCGCATTTACTTGCCACGGGCCATCGGATTGGGCATCGGTTTCTTCAGTGTCGGCGCCGCGCTGTATCCGTTGAACATGCCGGGCTGGCTCTGGGCGCTGTTGCTGTTCAACGGTTTTCTCTGGCCGCACGTGGCCTATCAATGCTCGACCCGCTCGGCTTTTCCCTACCGCGCCGAACGCCGCAACCTGCTCTATGACTCGGTGTGCGGCGGTTTCTGGACCGCGTGTTTCCAGTTCAACCCGCTGACCACCGTGACCATCCTGTCGATGATGACCATGAACAACGTGGCCGCCGGCGGTCAGCGTCTGTTCCTGCTCGGCGCCCTCGCCCAGGTGATCGGCGTGCTGCTGGGCTGGTCGGTGTTTGGGGTCAATTTCACCCTGACGGCCACGCAGACTCAGGTCTGGGCCTGCCTGCCGATGTTGACCCTTTATCCGCTGGCGCTGGGCATGGTCTGTTACCGGTTGGCGATCAAACTCGCCGAACACAAACGCACCCTGAGCGCCCTGAGCCGTACCGACAGCCTGACCGGCCTGCTCAACCACGGCGCCTGGAAAGACCTGCTGCATCTCAAATTCCAGCAGTGCCGGCAGCACAATTCCCAAGCCATTCTGGCGCTGATCGACATCGATCATTTCAAGTCGATCAACGACAGTTACGGGCACATCGTCGGCGATGCGGTGCTACGACAACTCAGCCGCGAGCTGAAATTCGTGCTCGACGAAAGCGAACTGGCCGGGCGTTACGGCGGAGACGAGTTCTGTGTGATTCTGCCCAATCTGCCACTCAGCAAGGCCGAAACGCTGATGGAGCAATTGCGTCAGGGAATGGATCGTTACCGCCACCCTGACGTCGCCGAACTGCGCGTCAGCCTGAGCATCGGGCTTGCCCGCTATCAAGCCTCTTACGCCGACGCCCTTGAGTGGTTCGATGATTCCGACAAGGCGCTGTATAGCGCCAAACACGCGGGACGTAACACGATCAGCGTGGCGCTGAACCGTTCCACTGCCTGAAAACTTGTACAAATTCGAGAAATATCGATTTCTTGTACAAGTTTATAAAGTTTTGTATAAGTGAATCCGCCAGCCTGGATGCTGGCACACTGCTTCCAGCCATCGACACATCTGGCTGGCTGACGCGGAAACAGGGATCCCACTTTCAGCCCTATTTCCAGAGTGCCGCCAGCATGTTTTTCAACCGCCACAAGTCCGCCCTCGACGCTCTCCAGAACACTCTCACCGAACAAGCCGGCCTGCTGGAGACGATCGATCGCTCCATGGCGGTGATCGAGTTCGATCTCGACGGCGTCGTGCTGCGCGCCAACGAAAACTTCCTGAACACCATGGGCTACAAGGCCGAACAAGTAATCGGTCAGCCCCATCGACGCTTCTGCCCGCCCGAGATTGCCCGCAGCAACCAATACACCGAGTTGTGGTCGAAGCTGAAAAACGGTGAGTTCCAGTCCGGCACCTTTGAACGTATCGACAGCCAGGGCCGACCGATCTGGCTCGAGGCCAGCTACAACCCGATCAAGGATGCCTCGGGCCGGGTGATGAAGGTGGTCAAGTACGCCATGGACGTCACCGCCAAAGTCCAGCAGGAGAGTGAAGCCAACGCCAAATTGCAGGCCATCGACCGCGCCATGGCGGTGATCGAATTCGACCTCGACGGCAATATCCTCACGGCCAATCAGAATTTTCTGACGCGCATGGGTTACACACTCGCCGAGCTGAAGGGCAAGCATCATCGGCTGTTCTGCCCGGCGGATCTGGTCAACAGCAGCGACTATCAGGACTTCTGGCGCCGATTGAATCAGGGCGAGTTTTTCCAGGGTCAATTCGAACGTATCGACAAACGCGGTCAGACCGTGTGGCTCGAAGCCAACTACAACCCTGTCTATGACGCTGCTGGCCGACTGTGCAAAGTGGTGAAGTTCGCCTCGGACGTCACCGCCCGGGTCGAGCAGCACGAGCAGGATGCACGCAGCGCCAGCGCCGCTTATCACATCTCCGTCGCCACCCGAAAAGTCGCCGAGCAAGGTACGCAAGTGATCCAGCAAGCGGCCAGTGAAATGCGCGACATCGCCGACGACATTGCCGAATCCTCGACCTTGATCGCGCAACTGGGCGAGCGCTCCGAACAGATCACCGCCATCGTCAACACCATCCGTGCGATTGCCGACCAGACCAACCTGCTGGCCCTGAATGCCGCCATCGAAGCCGCCCGTGCCGGCGAGCAGGGTCGCGGCTTTGCCGTGGTGGCCGATGAAGTACGACAGCTGGCGGCGCGCACCTCCGGCTCGACGGCAGAGATTTCCAACATGATCGGCCTGATCCAGAGTGAAACCCGTCAGGCGATCAAGAGCATGGAAGGCACCCGTGGTCGCGCGGCGCAGGGTGTCGAACTGGCGGATCAGGCCGGTACGGTGATTTTGCAGATACGGGACGGCGCCAGCGAAGCAGTGGACGCCGTGAGCATGTTCGCCAATGACCGGGCGTCGGGTTAAACACGATTACGGCAACCGCAGCGCCCGCCCCAGTTCGTCGAACAGCGTGACCACCGAGCGCAATGCGCGGCAGTCCGGGCGGGTCAGCAGCCACAGCGCGGTGTCGTAACCGTGCAGCGGCTCGCTTAAAGCTTGCAGCCCTTCATTGATGAGAAAGTCCGGCAACGCCGCCACGCCCAGCCCCGCTCGGACCAGTTCGGTCACGGACAGCATGCTGTTGCAGCGATAGCTCGGCGTCACACCCGGCAACTGCTGACGGCGCCAGGCGACGGTCGGGTGATCGGGCAGAAAGTCGTCCGGGGCGATCCAGGGCAGCGCCGCCAGATCGGCCGTTTCAACATTTTGTAGATAACGCTGACTGGCGCAGACCCGGTAGGAAATCTTCGCCAGCTCCCGTCCGACCAGATGCTCCGGCGGAGTACGCGTCAGGCGCAAGGCGATGTCGGCATCGCGGCGGCTGAGGTTGGCGAAATCATTGGACGTGCTCAGTTCGATGGTCAGCGCCGGGTAGTTCGGCATGAACTGCGCCAGCGCCGGCAGCAACAGACCTTGCAACACCGAGTCGGTGCAGGTCAGGCGCACCGTGCCGCTGACCACTTCGCCGCCCTGCTCCACACCAATCCGCGCCGCTTCCAAAGCTTGTTCAGCACGTTCGGCCTGCTCGGCCAGGGTTTGCGCGAGGCTGGTGGGCAAATAACCGGCGCGGCTTTTTTCGAACAGTTGCTGGCCGAGTGATGCTTCCAGTCGGCGCACGGCGCGAAACACCGTCGACACATCGACCTTCAACAGCTGCGCGGCCCGGGCCAGAGAGCCGCCGCGTACTAATGCGAGGATCAGGGCCAGATCCGGGAAATCCAGTTGGTATTGCGTGGCTGCATTGATCACTTGGGCAAACGCCAATTTAGAGTGCGTGAACGCCAATCTATAGTGAGCGTCATCCCTCAACAAGCACAGCGAGTACTCATGGAATCCAGAGCCCTGCGCATCGCCCTGATCGGAGATTTCGATCCGCAAGTCACTGCCCACCAGGCCATCCCGGTCGCCCTCGGACTGGCTGCGGAACACCTTCGCCATCCGGTTGATTTCGAATGGTTGGCCACCGACCGAATCCTGCCCGAGACGCCGCTGCAACCATTCGACGGCTTCTGGTGTGTGCCGGCCAGCCCCTACAAAAGCGAAGACGGTGCCCTGCGGGCCATTCGTTTTGCCCGCGAGCAGCAGCGACCGTTCCTCGGTACTTGCGGCGGTTTTCAGCATGCGGTGCTGGAGTTTTCCCGCAACGTGCTGGGCTGGGCCGACGCCGCGCATGGCGAAACTTCGCCCGACGCCAGCCGCGCGGTGCTCACGCCGCTGACCTGCTCGCTGGTGGAAGCGGTGGACAGCATTCATCTGGTGCCCGGTTCGTTGATCGCCAGGGCGTACGAAACGTCGGAGATTCGCGAAGGCTATCGCTGCCGCTACGGTGTGAATCCGCAATTCGAACGGGAGTTGCTGACCCATGAACTACACGCCGTGGGTCACGATTCGGCAGGCGATCTGCGCGCCATCGAACTGAAAAACCATGTGTTCTTCGTCGCCACACTGTTCCAGCCGGAACGCGCAGCGCTCAAGGGGCAATTGCCGCCGCTGGTGCGGGCGTTTGTTGAAGCCTGCTCGGAGCAATGTCGATGAAACCGAACACTGAGTGTTTCGCCGTGATCTTCACTTCGACCCGTACCGAGGGCGACAACGGCTATGCCGAAGCGTCCGAGCGCATGATGCAACTGGTGGCCGAGCAACCGGGGTTTCTCGGAATCGATTCGATCCGGGGGGCAGACGGAGTGGGGATTACGATTTCGTACTGGGAGAGCGAGGCGTCGATTCTGGCCTGGCGCGAGCATCCGGAACACCGGGTGATTCAGGCGCGCGGGCGGGCTGAGTGGTATTCGGCGTTTCGTACGCGGGTGTGTCGGGTTGAGCGGGAGTATCGGTTCGGAAAGTGAGTATTGCGGTGTAATCACTGGCCCCTTCGTCGGATCGCCGCCCGGACCAAGCCCGCTCCCACAGGGTAGTGCGCTGTTCTCAAGATCACGCCGTACCTGTGGGAGCGAGCTTGCTCGCGATGGAGGCAACTGAATCACCGAAAGCCTCAGCCCTTCACCAGACTGCGCACCGCCTCAATCTCTGGCACTTCGCGTTTACTCATGTAAACGCGCAACGGCTCGGTGATGTTGATCCGGTCATCGATGTTCTGATCCAGCAGCAACTGGATCAGCTCGCGCTTGAGGGTCATGGTCTGTTCGGTGGCCGGTGCCCAGACGAATTCGCTGCACGGGATGATGCCGTCATCGGCCACGTCCATGCCGAACGAGTCCTCACTGAAGCGCACGATGTACTGGCCGGTCTTGCGGTTGAGGCCGACAAAACCTTTGAGGTCGTCGGCGGCCTGGCAGATGAGTTGCGATGTGATGCGCATGGTAAACCTCACGAAAAGGATCGATGGTTTACACGCAGGGCAATGAGCGGCACACCCTCTGCCGGGGCGGTTGCCGTGGCCAAGCGTACTGCAAACAAACGCACAAAAGTGCGGAAATTTTCGCTTTCAGTACGTTTATGTCGGTCTCGCGATAGCACGTTTTCGTTTGAGTTGCTAAAAGGTACATCTTCGAAAATACCTGCGAAAGGACCTCGACATGCCCGCCACGTTCACCAAAAGCGCTCTGCTGCTGAGCCTGATGCTCGGCCTCGGCCAGGCCCACGCTGCCGCCCAGCCAAGCCCTGTTGCGCTCGCTGCCTCCGAGGGCATTCCGCACCCGGCGGTGATCGCCCACCGTGGCGCGTCCTTCGATGCCCCGGAATCCACCGCCGCCTCCTACAAACTGGCCCGCGACCTGGGCGCCGATTACCTGGAAATGGACTTGCAGCGCAGCAAGGACGGCGTGCTATTCGCCCTGCACGACGACAACCTGCAACGCACCACCGACGTCGCCACCAAGTTCCCGGAGCGCAAGGACAGCCCGGCCAATGCCTTCACCATGGCCGAACTGAAAACCCTCGACGCCGGCAGCTGGTACAACGCCAAGTACCCGGATCGCGCGCGTCCGTCCTATGTCGGTCTGAAGATTCTGACCCTGGACGAAATCATCGACATCGCCCAGGCCAGTCCGCAGCACAAGCCGGGTCTGTACATCGAAACCAAGGAGCCGAAGCTGTTCCCGGGGATCGAGCATGACCTGAAGGAAAAACTCCAGGCCCGCGGCTGGCTGATCCCGGCGGGCGCCAAACCGGCAAAAAACGTCGCCAGCGTCGGCGAGAGCAACGGCAAGGTGATCCTGCAAACCTTCGAGAAGAGCAGCCTGGAAATGCTGCAAAAGGAAATGCCGCAGGTGCCGAAGATCCTGTTGCTGTGGGTGGGCGAAGGCAGCATTGAGCCGAAATCCAAAGTGACCTTTGCCGAATCCGGCGAGAAGGACAAGAACGCTTTCTACGGCAAGCAGGAGCCGAAATCCGAAGCTGAATTCAAGCAGTGGATCGACTACGCCAAGGCCCAGGGTGCAATCGGTACCGGTCCTTCGGCGAGGCTGACCCACGGCGGCGATCAGAGCTATTCGGATCTGGTGCAGCCATGGATGAACAAATACACCCACGATCAGGGCCTGCTGGTGCACGTCTACACCGTGGATGAGCCGGTGGACTTCGAGAAGGTCATGGCCTCCGGTGTCGACGGCATCTTCACCAACCGCGCCAGCGAACTGTTGAAATTCTACAAACGCCCGGCCGCCGCCAGTGTGGATCAGGTGTTGAAGAACAACGGCTTCTGATCTGCAAATCAGAGCGTCAGTACCGCGAGCAGGCTCGCTCCCTAGAGGAGTCCGGCCTGCTCGCTGCGTTTTAAGGGTGAATTAAGTTGCGGCGATTAACCTGAACTCACTTAAACGAATCACCCAAAGGAATAACCGATGAAAACCCTGACTGCCCTGTTTACCGCTGCCGCCCTGACCCTCACCGCTGGCCTGGCCCAGGCTGACGTTCGCGTTGACCAGATCCCGCAACTGGTCAAGGAAGGCAAGATCAAGTCGCTGGAGTCGATGAACGAACAAGCGCTGAAACTGCATCCGGGCGCGACCATCACTGACACCGACTTGGATAACCACTTCAACGGTTATGAATACGAAGTTGAATTGCGTACTGCTGATGGCAAGGAGTTTGATGTGGACTTCGATGCAACGACTGGCAAGGTGCTGACCAACAAGCAAGACACTTGATTGGCTGATAAAACAAAGCCGCACGACTTTTGGGTTGTGCGGCTTTTTTGTGTCTGCAATTTATGCGGAGGTACTGACCAGCGAGCCCGACGTACTCGAATCCGAATCCTGCAACGCCGCCAGCAACGCCGCCGTCGCCGTCTGCAACGAAGCCGACGTCGTAGCAATCTGCGACTGCGCCGCCGCAACATCCGCCGCCTTGGCATCCTGACTTTCCTGCTTCGCCTGAGCCGCTTGCAGCGCCTTTTGCTCTTCCTGCAACTGCTTCTGCAACTCGGCAATCTGCTTGCGCAATTCTTTCACGGTGTCCGATTCATCGCTGCTGGAACTGCTGTCCCCTGCCGGCGCCGCACCGCCGCCCGCCGCGACTTTGCTGGTGTCGGCTTTCACGCCGGTGCTGGCCGCCGCGGTGGTCGAGGTGTCGTCGCCCGTGTCGGCAATCGAGGTTTTGCTGGTGGGCGTGGTGACGGTCTGATTGATCGAAACAGACGTGATGCTGACCATGGGAAATCTCCAATGCCGGTTATAGATAACCGGGCATCGGCGGCGGTCTGCACGAATTGAGATCGACTGTGTACCGACTCGGTAACCGAACCGGTACACAGTCACTGGCCGGTCAGACGCTCAGGCGAGCGGTGACGTCGTTCAGTTGGCCGGACAGGCCGTGCAGGTTCTGGCTGGCACTTTCGGTGCGCTGCACGTTGTCGAGGTTGGTGCTGGCAATCGAGGTGATCTCGGTCAGGTTGCGCGAGATGTCTTCGGCGACCGAGGTCTGTTCCTCGGCGGCGGTAGCGATCTGACGGTTCATGTCGCGAATCGCTTCCACCGCGTGGGTGATGCGCTCGAGCATCGCGCCGGCCTGGGTCACTTGCTCAACGCTTTCATCGCTGCGGGTCTGGCCGCTGTCGATGGCCTGCGCCGCATCCACCGCGCCGGTCTGCACGCTGTGGATGATCTGGTTGATCTCGATGATCGACTCCGCCGTACGCTGCGCAAGGTTGCGCACTTCGTCGGCGACCACCGCAAAACCACGCCCGGCTTCACCGGCACGGGCCGCTTCGATGGCGGCGTTGAGCGCCAGCAGGTTGGTCTGCTCGGCGATCCCGCGAATCACTTCCAGCACCTTGCCGATGCGGCCGCTGTCGGCTTCCAGACGACGGATCACCGTGGCGGTGTTGGCGATTTCGCCACGCATCTGGGTGATGCTGCGGATGGTGCTCTGCATGACCTTCTCGCCCTGCTGGGCGGACTGGTCGGCATCGTCGGCCGCACGCGCCGCGTCGGCCGCATGACGGGCGACTTCCTGGGCGGTGGCGGACATTTCGTTCATCGCCGTGGCCACCTGATCGGTGCGGTTGAACTGCTCGTTGGTGCCGCCGGCCATCAGCGTGGCGATAGCGTTCAACTCGCCGCTGGCGCTGTCCAGATCCTTGGCGCTGCGTTGCAGATGATTGAAGGTTTCGGCGAGGAAATCGCGCAGGGTGTTGGCGGCGGCCGCCAGGTTGCCCAGCTCGTCCTGACGGTCGCTGGCCACGCGCTCGACCAGACGGCCCTTGCTCAACTGGGTGACGTAGTCGATGAGTTTGCGGATCGGCTCGACCAGATTGCGGTTGACCAGCCACAGGCTGAGCAAACCGATCAACAGACCGGACGCGAGCATCACCAGCAGCCCCAGCCACACGGTGCGATCGGCACTGGCGCTGATCTGCGCCGATTGCTCGGTGCCCTGCTTGCGCAGCTCGGCCACCAGTTCGCTCATCTGATCGCTGGCAGCACGGTCGACGCCTTTGACGGCAGCATCGCCAGCAGTCGGATCGGCACCGGCAGCGACGTAGGCATCACGGCCTTTCTGGTACGCAGCGCCGAGCAGACGATGTTCTTCGCGCAGGCGTTCGATGCGGGTTTTCAGCGCAGGCTCGAGGCCTTTTTGGTTGGCCAGCTCACCGAGGATGCCCTGCACATCGCGCTGACGCTCTTCGAATTGCCCCCAGTACTTGGCCAGATCCGCCGGTTGCTTGCCGCGCAGCAGGACGTTTTTCCACTCCTGGACCTGCACCTTGAATTGCAGGTTGGCTTCGTCGATCAGTTGCGAAGTGTGCAAGGGGCCGGCGATCAACTGGCTGTAACTCTGCACGCCGTTGGACAGGAAGTGAAAGCAGGCCAGCGCGATCAACAGCATCGCCAGCAGGCTGCCGCTCAGCAGGGCGAGAATTTGCGCTCTCAGGGATTTTTGCAGCATCGCAGGTACTCGGGACAGGGATGAGGCACGTCCGGTAAGACGTGATTTTTTAGCCGGACATCCGTGTCGGCGGACCTTGGCTCTTGGCCGAAGGCGCGCAACCTAACTCATGCGTGATCGGCGTGCCAGAGCCCTTCTTGAGAAAAATCCGACCGCCGGTAACGCGTTGATTTGACGTCACTTTGCTGTCACACAACCGTCATGTGACATTGCAATGATGCGGCTCAGGTGAATCTGCAAATCCCGCGACAGACGCCTCCTCGCAGCGAGCCTTCATGAACCACAGCCTCGATATCAGTCATCGTGATCCTGACCTGTTCGGCCTGCTTTACGGCTTTCGATTTCGCCCCGGCGAGCGCGGGCGCGAGGTGGATTCGGCGACCGCCCTGCGCTGCCTGCAAGACGACAACGAGGGCGATGAATTTCTCTGGCTGCACCTGAACCTGGCCCACGCTGCGTGCGAGCGCTGGATGAAAAGCCATCTGCAATTGCCCGAAGAGTTTTTCGAAGCGCTGCACGAAGGTTCGCGTTCGACCCGCATCGAGCATGTCGATTCGGCGTTGCTGGCGGTGGTCAACGACGTGGTGTTCAACCTCAGCAGCATGGTTTCTTCGGATGTATCGACGCTGTGGGTCTGCGTGCGCAGCAAACTGATCGTCAGTGCGCGCCTGCAACCGCTGCATTCGGTGGACAAGCTGCGTTCCTCGGTGAAATCCGGCGAGTGCTTTCGTTCGCCGCTGGAACTGCTGGTGCACCTGCTGCGCGATCAGGGCGAAGTGCTGACCCAGATCGTGCGCAAGACCAGCATGAGCGTCGATCAGGTCGAGGACGAATTGCTCTCCTCGCGACTGTCGACCAACCGCGCCGAACTTGGTGCCAACCGGCGGGTGTTGGTGCGCCTGCAACGGCTGCTGGCGCTGGAGCCGGGTTCGCTGCTGCGCCTGCTCAACCGGCCGCCGCCGTGGTTGCAGAAGGAAGACGTGAAGGAGCTACGCAAATCCACCGAGGAGTTCGCGCTGATCATCAACGACCTGACCGCCCTCGGCGAGCGGATCAAGCTGTTGCAGGAAGAGATCGCCGCCAACCTCAACGAACAGAGCAACCGCACGCTGTTCACCCTGACCGTGGTCACGGTGTTGGCGCTGCCGATCAACATCATTGCCGGTTTCTTCGGCATGAACGTCGGCGGCGTGCCGCTGGCCACCGATCCGGAGGGATTCTGGATTCTGGTGGCGCTGGTGGCGACGTTCACCGTGATTGCCGGGCGCTGGGCGTTTCGCAAGCGGCGGGATTATTAAGACCGGCGATTGCGGCTAATCCGCCAAACACTGATCTGTCGCAGCCTCTCTGTAATATTTAGCAACGATCATGGGCGACACTCCTTCCCCCGCTCAGGATTGTCCTCCCATGGCTACTCCCTCCCTGACCGCCAGCCCGGCCCCCGCTGCCAGTGGCAGGCCGGCCCTCGACAAGAAAACCGGCCCGTTCACCTACGTGGTGTTTTTCGCGGTGCTGGCGATGGGGCTGCTGTTCACCGCCTACAGCCTGATGCACGACATGCACGAACTTGGCACGGTGGTCACCACCTGGACCCCGTTCCTGCTGCTCGGTGTGGCGCTGCTGATTGCGCTGGGCTTCGAGTTCGTCAACGGTTTCCACGACACCGCCAACGCCGTGGCCACGGTGATCTACACCCATTCGCTGCCGCCGCATTTCGCGGTGGTCTGGTCGGGTTTCTTCAACTTCCTCGGGGTGCTGCTGTCGAGCGGCGCGGTGGCGTTCGGCATCATCGCGTTGCTGCCGGTGGAGCTGATTCTGCAAGTCGGCTCCTCCGCCGGTTTCGCGATGATCTTCGCCCTGCTGATCGCAGCGATCCTGTGGAACCTCGGCACCTGGTGGCTGGGCCTGCCGGCCTCGTCATCGCACACGCTGATCGGTTCGATCATCGGCGTCGGCGTGGCCAACGCGCTGATGCATGGCCGCGACGGCACCAGCGGTGTGGACTGGGCTCAGGCAACCAAGATCGGTTATGCGCTGCTGCTGTCGCCGCTGGTGGGCTTCGGTTGTGCGGCGCTGTTGCTGCTGGCGCTGCGCGCGTTCGTGAAAAACCGTTCGCTGTACAAGGCACCGGAAGGCAACACCCCGCCGCCGTGGTGGATTCGCGGTCTGCTGATCCTGACCTGCACCGGCGTGTCCTTCGCCCACGGTTCCAACGACGGCCAGAAAGGCATGGGCCTGATCATGCTGATTCTGGTCGGCACTCTGCCGATGGCTTATGCGCTGAACCGCACCATGCCGGAAGAACAGTCGCTGCAATTCGCCGCCGTCGCCCAAGTGACCCAGCAAGCGCTGGTGAAAAGTGCGCCACTGCCGGCACCGGCCGATCCACGCGCAGTGCTCTCCGACTACATGCGCAGCAAGGAAGCCACGCCGCAACTGATCCCGGCCCTCGCCTCCCTGACCGGGCACATCGGTGAAGAAGTGAAGGGCTATGGATCGCTGGCGAAAGTCCCGGCCGAGGCCATGGGCAACGTGCGTAACGACATGTACCTGGCCAGCGAAACCATTCGCCTGATGGACAAGAACAAGGTCGGCACCTTCGACGCCGACACCAGCGGCAAGCTGCAACTGTTCAAGCAACAGATCGACAACGCCACGCGGTTCATTCCGCTGTGGGTGAAGATCGCGGTGGCGATTGCGTTGGGACTGGGCACCATGGTCGGCTGGAAGCGGATCGTGGTCACGGTCGGCGAGAAGATCGGCAAAACCCACCTGACCTACGCCCAAGGCGCTTCGGCTGAAACCGTGGCGATGCTGACCATCGGCGCCGCCGACATGTTCGGCCTGCCGGTGTCGACCACTCACGTGTTGTCCTCGGGCGTGGCCGGGACCATGGTCGCCAACGGTGGCGGTTTGCAGATGAAGACCATCCGCAATCTGCTGATGGCGTGGGTGCTGACCTTGCCGGCGGCGATTCTGCTGTCGGGCAGCCTGTATTGGCTGTTTACCCAGATTTTCTGATCCAGCCGAATCCCTGTGAGAGCCGTTGCTCCCACAGGGATTTGCCGCAGGAATCAGAGCGTCGAACGAATCAAATCCCCCAGCCAGTCCATGAACACCCGCACCCGCAACGGCAGATGCCGCTGCCTCGCGTACAACAGTGAAATGCCCATCGCCGGCGCGGTGTATTGCGGCAGCACGGTGACAATCTCGCCGGTATCCAGATAGGTGTTCATGCCGGTGCGCGGCACCTGAATCAGACCAAATCCCCCCAGACACGCCGACTCGTACGCATCGGTGCTGTTGACCGTGACACTGCCAGCCATCGGCACGCGGTGGACCTGCCCGTCCTGCTCGTAGACAAACCCTTCCGATCGCGAACCCAGCACACCGACGTAATGCACCAACCGATGCTGCGCCAGATCTTCCAGCGTCTGCGGCACGCCGTAGCGCTCCAGATACGCGGGGCTGGCACAGTTGATCATGCTGAAGTCCCCCAGGTGCCGCGCCACCACCGACTGATCGGGCTGCGCACCGATGCGCACCACGCAATCGAAGCCTTCGGCGAGCAGGTCGACCCGACGATCGGTGCTGCTGATTTCCAGCTCAAGGTTCGGATGACGCGCCATGAATTCCGGTAGCTTCGGCATGATCAGCCGCCGCGACAGAATGTTCGGCATATCGACCCGGATCCGCCCGGTCAGCGACGCTTCGTCCTGACGAAACAGGTTCTCGATTTCGTCCATGTGCGATAGCAGATCCTTGCTTCGCTCGTACAGCGCAAGGCCGTCCTGAGTCGCCTGGACCTTGCGCGTCGTGCGTTGCAGCAGCCGCGTGCCGAGCAGGGTTTCAAGCGCCTGTACCTGCTCGGACACCGTCGAGCGAGGCAGCCCCAGACTCTCCCCCGCCATCGTGAAACTCGACAATTCGCTGACCCGGACGAAGGTGCGCAGCAGTTCCAGTTTGTTCATGGGCCACCCATTTATTGTTCGGACAATCCGACCAGTGATTCCGGTTTCAGTCTGTTTATCACCTCATGGCGGATAAATAAACTGAGCCCATCAACCGTCACTGCCTTCGAGGAAGACCCATGAACCGCAAAATCGCATTGATCACCGGTGCCAGCCGTGGCCTCGGCAAGAACGCCGCCCTGCACCTCGCCGCCCAAGGCGTGGACATCATCGGCACCTACAACAGCCGCGCCGATGAAGCCCAGGCGCTGGTGCAGGAACTGGAAACCCTCGGCGCCAAAGCCGTGATGCTGCAACTGGATGTCGGGCGCAGCGAAGGCTTTGCCGAGTTCGCCGTGCGGGTCGAGCAGGCGCTGCAACAGCTCGAGCGTCCGCGCTTCGATTTCCTGATCAACAACGCCGGCATTGGTGTGCATGCATCCTTCGCCGACACCACGCCGGAGCAGTTCGATCTGCTGATGAACGTGCAGTTGAAAGGGCCGTTCTTCCTGACTCAGCAACTGCTGCCACTGATCAACGATGGCGGGCGGATCATCAACATTTCCAGCGGTCTGGCCCGCTTCACCCTGCCGGGTTATGCGGCCTACGCGGCGATGAAAGGCGCGATGGAAGTACTGACCCGTTATCAGGCCAAGGAGCTGGGTGCGCGGCAGATCGCCGTGAATATCCTGGCACCGGGCGCCATCGAAACCGACTTCGGCGGCGGCGCGGTGCGCGACAATTCGGCGCTGAACGCGATGGTCGCCAGCAACACCGCGCTGGGCCGTGCCGGGCAGCCGGATGACATTGGCGGTGCGCTGGCGCTGCTGCTATCGCCGGGGGCGCAGTGGATCAACGGCCAGCGGATTGAAGCGTCGGGCGGGATGTTTCTCTAAGTCCGAAAGAATCCAGACAAAAAAAATCGCAGCCCTCACAGGCGGCGATTTTTTGTTTTCAGCTCTGGCAGACGCTGCGCATCATCAGCCGCTCGCGCACCACGTCATAACCCCAGTGGTAGACGTAGGTGTACGGCAGGAAGAACAGCAGCACACCGATGTCGAGCAGGAACGCCTGCCACAGGCTGACCGACAGCCACCAGGCAATCAGCGGCACGCCCATCACGATCAACCCGCCCTCGAACAGCAGCGCGTGCGCCACTCGCACCCAGGCGTTGTGGGCGATGTTCCAGCGCTTGAGCATGCGGTCGAAGAAGCCGTTGAACACCACGTTCCAGCCCAGGGCCAGCATCGCGATTGCGATGGTGACGGCGCCCATTTCGACCAGCGGTTTGCCCATGATCCACGCCAGCAACGGGGTACAGATCAGGATCGCCAGCAGTTCGAAACCGATAGCCTGGAAGATACGTTCAGTGATGGATTTGTTGGCAGTCATGGCCGAAGTCCTCTGTGAAGATGGTTGCCATCATCTAGCACCACACCGATACTTCATAACCAATAACCATCGATCAAGGCGATAGTTCATGGCGTCTCAGGAAGTGTTGCTGGCGTTTGTCCAGGCGGCGACTCAAGGCTCATTTTCAGCGGCGGCGCGCAAACTCGGGCGCAGTCAGTCGACGGTGAGTGCGGCGGTGGCCAGTCTTGAGATTGATCTGGACTTGGTGCTGTTCGACCGCAGCAGCCGCAAACCGACCCTGACGCCGGCCGGCCACGTGATGCTGCAACGGGCCGAGGCGATTCTGTCCGCCACCAGCCGTCTGGAAATGACCGCCCGACAATTGGCTCAGGGCGTCGAACCGAAACTCACAGTGGCGATTTCCGACACTTATCAGTCCGACCGTTTTGAAGCGGCGCTGGTGGGGTTCGAGCAGCGTTATCCGGATCTGGAACTGGAATGCCTGATCGCCGAGTGCGATGACCTGATCGAACTGGTGCAGCGAGGCCGGGCGCATCTGGCGTTCGCCGAGATGCAGGACAACTACCCGCCGGATCTGGCGACCGCGACTGTCGCCGAACGTACGGAAATCGCCTTGTTCGTAGGCCGTGGGCATCCGTTGGCGACGCAGGAATCCATCGATCAAACGGTCCTTGAACAGCATCGCGAGCTGCGCCTGGCCACCATCGTCAATCCCTATGACAGTCGCGGCAAAGGCCGGGTGTGGTCGGCGCCGAGTTATCTGATGTTGCTGGAGATGGCCGAGAAAGGTTTCGGCTGGGCCCCGCTGCCGCGCTGGTTGGTGGAGCGGTTTGGAAATGATTTGCTGGTGGAGCTGAAGGTGCGCGGCTGGCCGAAACCGGTGTTCGTCGATGCGCTGTGGTCGCGGCTGTACCCGCCGGGGCCGGCGGGGAGCTGGTTGCTGAGCAAGATGCTGGAATAGCTCAGGCCGCCTCGATGGCGGGCGGGCGATTGACCTGAAAATACTCGTGCAACCCGCGCATCGTCGGCAACTCCAGCGCTTGCGCCGCATAACACAATCCCACCCGCCGGGTCGGCGCCGGCAGGTGCAGCGCGCGCACCACGATGCGCTCATGCCCGCTGACCAGCGATTGCGGCAACATCGCCACGCCGACACCTGCCGCCACCATGTACAACGCCTGTTGCAGTGAACCGGCATGCCCCGCCACCGCTTCCGGCGAGCGTCCGTACAGCGCCATCAACCGCTGATGCGAAGGATGTTGCGGGCAGGTGATCCAGTCCTCGATCGGCGCCCAGCCTGCCTGGGCGTTGGCCATCGGATGATCAAGGGGCAGCGCCATCACATAGGACTCTTCCCACAGCGGCAGGAACAGTTCGTCCTCGCAGCACATTTCCTCGACCGCCAATCGACCATCGCCATGACAGCCCTCCTCCAGGGTCAGCAGCAGATTGGGCAACGCCTGATGGGCCATGCGCACAAAGGCTTCGATGTGGCTGGCAGCGATATCGCCCTCGATGCCAAGGGTCAGCGGTGCACGGTTTTCGCGGCCGCGAAACATCCGGCTCAGCGCCTCGGATTCGGCCACCATCCGCCGTGCCTGCGGGTACAACAGACGCGCTTCGTCGCTGACTTCCACACCACGGGGCTGACGCACGAACAGCGTCGCGCCGAGTTCTTCTTCCAGCTGTTTGATGGTCACCGACAACGTGGGCTGACTGATGAACAGCCGTTGCGCGGCGGCGGTGATGTTGCGTTCCTCGAACACCGCGAGGAAGGCTTTGAGATGGCGGATATCCATAGGAAATTCCGATAGCAGACAGAGAAATAAGGCATTTTTCAGCCTCCAGCGGGCTAAATATACTGCGCCCCGAATCTGGTTATTTGTTTTTCTTATCTCAGGAGTTCAACCATGAGCAAGCCATTGATCATCATCACCGGCGCCAGCTCGGGCATCGGCGAAGCCACCGCCCGCCGCCTGAGTGCTGCCGGCCATCCGCTGCTGTTGCTGGCCCGGCGCATCGAACGCCTTGAAGCACTGGCCCTGCCGAACAGCCTCAGCCGCCGCGTCGACATCACCGACCGCGCCGCGTTGCTGGCCGCTGTGGCCGAGGCCGAAGCGCAATTTGGTCCGGCCGATGCGCTGATCAACAACGCCGGGGTGATGCTGCTGGGCGAGATGAGCAAGCAGGATCCGGCGCAGTGGGACCAGATGCTCGACGTCAACGTGAAAGGCCTGCTCAACGGCGTGCACGCGGTGGTCGCCGGAATGATCGAGCGCAAGCATGGCACCATCATCAACGTCAGCTCGGTGGCCGGGCGCAAGACCTTCCCGAACCATGTGGCGTATGTCGGGACCAAGTTTGCGGTGCATGGGTTGTCGGAGAACCTGCGCGAAGAGTTGTCGCCGCATAACGTGCGGGTGACCACGATTGCGCCGGGTGCGGTGGAGACCGAATTGCTGAGCCACACCACGGATGAGGCGATCAAGACCGGGTATCAGGCCTGGAAACAGGACATGGGGGGGACGGTGTTGAGTGCAGAGGATGTAGCGACGGCGGTTGCCTATGCGTATGAGCAGCCGCAGGGGGTTTGTATTCGCGAGATTGTGATGGCTGCGACACGCCAGCAAGCCTGATCCATTGTTATAGACCTTAAAGGCCCCTTCGCGGGCAAGCCCGCTCCCACATTTGATCGCATTCCAATTGTGGGAGCGGGCTTGCCCGCGAAGAGGCCAATATTGCCAACGATCCTTTCGGATCAGTCCAGTGCTTTAAGCCGCCCCTCGATAAACCGCCGCTCCGGCTCCTGCCGGGTCAGTTCCAAGGCTCGCCGGTAAGCCGCCCGAGCCTCCTCAACCCGCCCCAACTGCCGACAGAACTCCGCCCGCGCCGAATGCGCCAGGTGGTAATCCTGCAAATCCCCGCGCCCCAGAATCCCTTCAACCAGGGTCAACCCGGCCAGCGCGTCATCACGTTTGGCCACCGCCACCGCCCGGTTCAACTCGATCACCGGCGACGGCACCGCCCGCAGCAACACGTCATACAGCCCGACGATCTGTTCCCAGTCCGTCTCCCCCGCCGTCGGTGCTTCGGCATGCACCGCGGCAATCGCCGCTTGCAGGCAGTACGGCCCGAAACGCCCCGTGGTCAGCGCCTTTTCCACCAGATCGCAGCCTTCGGCAATCAGCTCGGCATTCCACAATCGGCGATCCTGATCATCCAGCAGAATCAGTTCTCCATCGGGCGTGGACCGCGCCGAGCGCCGCGATTCATGCAACAACATCAACGCCAGCAACCCCATAACTTCCGGATCCGGCAACAACTCCAGCAACAACCGCCCGAGACGAATCGCCTCGCGGGTCAGGTCTTCGCGGGTCACCTGAGCGCCGCCGGACGCCGAATACCCCTCGTTGAACACCAGATAAATCACCCGCAACACACTGTCGAGGCGTTCAGGCAATTCGCTGAGGGCCGGGACTTGATAAGGGATTTTCGCGTCGCGGATCTTCGCCTTGGCCCGCACGATACGCTGGGCAATCGCCGCCGGGGCCGAGAGGAATGCCCGGGCGATTTCTTCGGTGGTGAGGTCGCAGACTTCACGCAGGGTCAGCGGCACTTGCGCGTCCGCCGCCAGCGCCGGGTGGCAGCAGGTGAAGATCAGGCGCAGGCGATCGTCTTCCACGTCTTCGGCGTCCCATTCGGACTGTTCCAGTTCTTCCAGTTGCGCCAGCAATAACGGCTGCGAGGCCTTGAACCGTGCGCGACGGCGCAACACGTCGATCGCCTTGAAGCGCCCGGTGGACACCAGCCAGGTTCGCGGATTGTCCGGCACGCCGTCGCGCTGCCAGCGCTCGACCGCGACGAAGAACGCCTCGTGCAAGGCTTCTTCGGCGAGGTCGAAATCGCCGAGCAGGCGGATCAGGGTCGCGAGGATCCGCCGCGAGTCTTCGCGATAGACCTGCTCGACCCGCGCCCTGACCTCAGACATTCAACTGGCGCACGGGACGCACTTCGACGCTGCCGACCCGGGCCGCCGGAATGTTGCCGGCGACCTGAATCGCTTCATTGAGGTCCCGCGCGTCGATCAGGTAGAAACCGGCCAACTGCTCCTTGGTCTCGGCGAACGGGCCGTCGGTGATCGACAGCTTGCCGTTGCGCATGCGCACCGTGGTGGCGGTCTGCACCGACTCCAGCGCTTCGGCGGCGACCATCCGGCCGCTGCCCTGGATCGACTCGGCGTAGGCCCAGCACTCGGCATCTTCCGGGCTGTCGGGCGACGAATGCAGCAGGCGCTCGTCGCTGTAGACCAGGCATAAATACTTCATGGCGTTCTCCTGAATCGGACGGATCAACTATGGCTGAAGATCAGGGTTTCACATCGAACAGGGTCGCGCCGCTCATCGGGTCGAACGGGGCCGACCAATGTTCGTGGGCGATCTTCCACGCCCCGCCGATCTGCCGGTAGCACGCGGTGACGCGCATCCAGCAACTCTGGGTTTCGCCCTTTTCATTGGTGCCGCCGCAGTTGGCGACCCAGTGGGCGAAGGCGATGTTGTCGGCGGTCTCGATGGCGATTTCGTGGAATTCGAAGATGTGCGGGCCGGGGCACATTTCCATGCAATCCACCCAGTGCGCGCGGTAGGCCGGTTTGCCCTTGAATTGCAGGGCCTTGATCGCATCGAAGGAAACGATGTCGTCGGCGTACAGAGCCATGACTTTTTCCACGTCCTTGGTCATCACCGCCTCGCGGTAGGTGTCGATCAGGGTTTGAATCTGCGCTTGCGTACTCATGGGGTTTCTCCCTGGTTTTTGTTGTGAAGACACCCTTAGTCGTTCGGCGATTTGCTGGATCGACAACCGAAACAAAAAATTTCCGAAGAAGACAAAATCGCTAGAATCCGAGGCTCATCTTTGTAGGAAAAAGGAAATTCCCGTGTCAGCCCGACTCGTGCCTTACGAAAGCCTGAACGCCACCCAACGCCAACAGGTCGAGGCCATTGAAATCCACGCCGAGCAGATCAAGTTCTCCGGCGACATCCACGGCGCCCTGCACACGCTGCTGTCAAAACCCGGCCCCGGCGTGAAAGGTTTTGCGCTGCTGGCTGAAGACGTGCCGGTGGCCTTCCTGCTGCTAAAGCGCCCGCCCGTGTTGCCGGAATGGGCCAATGAACACAGCGCCACTCTGCATGCGTTGCAGGTCGATCACCGCGCCCAGGGCAAGGGTTACGGCAGGGCCTGCCTGCTGGCACTGCCGGACGTTGCGCGCCAGGCCTGGCCGGAGATCAAAGGGCTGGAACTGTCGGTGGACGCCGACAACGACGCCGCGATTGCGCTGTACGCCAAGTACGGCTTCGTCGACAGCGGCGAAGCCTACAAGGGGCGCATCGGTTACGAGCGGCGCATGGGGCTGTTCTTCTAATCGTCTGGGGAGCAACGATGATCGATTCAATCGAAGCGCTGGAAGCCATCTACGGATTGCCCCACGAACGGGCGGTGCGCAAGCAGATCGGCTATCTCAACGAGGACTATCAGGCGATGGTCCGGGTCTCGCCGCTGGTGATTGTCAGTTCGGTCGGCGCCGACGGCATCGACGGGTCTCCGCGCGGCGATGCGCCGGGGTTTGTGCGGATCATTGACGAGCGCACCCTGGCGTTGCCGGATCGGCCGGGCAACAACCGCATCGATACCTTGCGCAACGTGTTGCACGATCCGCGAGTGTCGCTGTTGTTCATCATTCCGGGGATTGGCGAGACGTTGCGGGTCAACGGCACCGCATCCATCAGCGCTGACCCCGAGTTGCTGGAAAGCTTCGCGGTGAACGGCAAACCGGCGCGCACGGTGTTGCTGGTGAGTGTGGAGGCGGCGTTCTTTCATTGCTCCAAGGCATTCGTGCGTTCGGATGCGTGGAACCCTGAAACCCACTTGCCGCGCTCGGCGCTGCCGACGGCGGGCGCGTTTCACAAGCGTCTGAATGATGGGCAGTTCGATGCCGAGGCCTACGACCGCGAGGCCCCCAAACGGGTGATTGATACCCTTTACTAAACTCAGAACTAAAAACACTGCGAAACCCTGTGGGAGCTGCGGTGCGACGTTTCGACTTGCCAGCTCCCACAGGTTCCGCGTAATGACTTACAGGTTCAGGATCATCTCGTGCCACGCCATCCCGCCGTGGTCGGACTCGGACGGTTTGATGTAGGCAAAACCGAATCCGGCGTACAGCGGGATGTGCCGTTCCTTGCACATCAGGTGAATCGTCGCTTTGCCTTGGGCGCGCATGCGTTCGATGAACTCGCCCAGCAGGCGCTTGGCCAGCCCCAGGCCCTGATAATCCGGGTGCACCACCACCGACATGATCACCACGTTCGGCCCGGCCGGGTCGTGGCCGATCAGTTCCTTGAACGCCTCGTCAGACATCTGCACATCAAACGCCGCGCCGGAGTTGATGAACCCGGCCACCTGCCCGTCCACCTCGGCGACGATGAAACCGTCCGGCCAGGTGGCAATGCGCGTGGCGATCTTCTCGCGGGTCGCAGCTTCGTCGCCTTCATAGGCGAGGGTTTCGATGGCGTAGCAGCGATCCAGGTCGGCGGCGGTGACGTGGCGGATGACGGTGTTCATGGCGGCTCGAAATCAGTGGAAACAAGGCCGCCAAGGATAAAGGAATAAGGTGTTCATATCGATCCGCACGGGCGGCGTAAAGCCTGCGTATAAGCGCTTTTCTTCGGATTCGGGACGGTCTATTTCTGATGCCTGTCTCTGATCACCCGAGGGGGGAACCGTTTATGAGCAGCGTGGAAATCGGTTTGTTGATGGTGTTGGGCATCAGCTTTTTCGGCTTCATTACCTTGGGCATCGACCTGTTGCGGGCACGACGGATCAAGGGCAAGTGAGGCTCGACCGGCAGCGCGAAGCGGGTTCGCGCTGCCGGTTGCCGATCAGGTTTTCTTTTCCACCGGGACGCAGATTTCCAGCTTGCCGGTATTGGTTTTCGGGTTGAAATCGGCGCTGTAGCGTTCCAGTTCCGGGGCGTTGAGCCCTTTGTAGTCGGATGCCGGCAGCCAGGTGTTGTAGATGTAATCAATGGTCTGCGGCAGCTGATCCAGCGAACCCTTGTGTTCGAACACCGCGTACTGACGCGGCAGGACTTCGATCCACGGATACTTTTCCTGCGGGAAGTCATCCAGCTTGCGGATTTCGACACCGGCCATGTAATCGAAACCGCCGTTGCCGTCGAAATTGCTGCAAACGCCGTAGGTCACTTCGCCCTTCTGCCCCGGAATATTTCCGATGTGCGGGATCAGTTTTTCCCACAGCGCAGGGATGTCCTGAACAGTCTCTTTGGTAAAACGATCGCGAAAACCTGCAATCAGCAGGAAGTGTCCATGTTCGAAGCGAGGTTCAGCCACTTCGACGCGTTTTTGCTCATCCATGACTCGACTCCTTGAACGAAAAAAGTGGGTTCGGCTGGGAGTATAGAAGCCAAACCCGATTCGCACATTTACAGCGTATGCAGGGCCTCGGCGGCGCCTGAACCGACGAACTCGTTATAACCGGATACGATCACGTAGACCGCGAAATAGCAGAAGATCGCTGCAGATGCCAGGTAGGAATAGCGCAACAGTTTGTCGCCGAGCAACTTGCCGCCATGGCTGGCGGCGAAGCACAGGCCCGCCGACCACAACAGCCCGGCGCACAGGAATCCGCCGAGGAACAGCGCCGAGCTCAAAGGACCGCCACCACCGGAACGGGCGATCAACGTGCCGCCCACTGCCGCGAACCAGAGGATGGCGCTCGGCGACGACATGGCGAGAAAAATCCCACGCAAGAACTCCTTGCGATGGGAGTTCTGGCCGACCTCGGCGGTCGCCGCCAGTTGCGCCTCGTGGTGGATCGCCGAATAGATCATCTTCGCCGCGAAGTAGATCAACAGCGCCGAACCACCGATCCACAGCACCCAGCGCACGGTTTCGTATTGCAGCAGAACGGTCATTCCGGCCAGTGCCAGCACCGCGTAGATCAGGTCGCCAACACAGGTGCCGAGACCCAGCGCGAAGCCCTGAAAATAGCCGCGCTGCATCGCCAAAGTGATCATCGCGATGTTGGCCACGCCGATATCCAGGCACAGCGAAAGGCTCAGCAAGAAGCCGCTGGTGAATTCCATTAACCGATTTCCTTGGGAAAAAATTGTTGTCGTGCACGCTGGACAGTCTGCCATCGCTGCCCTTATCTTCCGCCACAGGTCACCGCAGTGACCAGCGTCGCTCGGACGGTTCCGGGCGCTTACGTTATCCGAGGCAACAATGGCTGAACAAGGTTCGCCGCGCCGCTTTGCGCGCATAGATCGACTCCCCCCTTACGTTTTCAACATCACCGCCGAGCTGAAGATGGCCGCCCGACGTCGTGGCGAAGACATCATCGACTTGAGCATGGGCAACCCCGACGGCGCCACGCCGCCGCACATCGTTGAAAAACTGGTGCAGGTTGCCCAACGCGAAGACACCCACGGTTACTCAACGTCCAAGGGCATTCCGCGCCTGCGTCGGGCGATTTCCAACTGGTACAAGGAACGCTACGAGGTCGAGATCGACCCGGAAAGCGAAGCAATCGTCACCATCGGTTCCAAGGAAGGCCTGGCGCACCTGATGCTGGCGACCCTGGATCAGGGCGACACCGTGCTGGTGCCGAACCCGAGCTACCCGATCCACATCTACGGTGCCGTGATTGCCGGCGCCCAGGTGCGGTCGGTGCCGCTGGTGCCGGGCGTGGATTTCTTCGCCGAGCTGGAACGGGCGATTCGCGGCTCGATCCCGAAACCGAAGATGATGATCCTCGGCTTCCCGTCCAACCCGACCGCGCAGTGCGTGGAGCTGGATTTCTTCGAGCGGGTGATCGCCCTCGCCAAACAGTACGACGTGCTGGTGGTGCACGATCTGGCCTACGCCGACATCGTCTACGACGGCTGGAAAGCCCCGTCGATCATGCAGGTGCCGGGCGCCAAGGACATTGCGGTGGAGTTTTTCACCCTGTCCAAGAGTTACAACATGGCGGGATGGCGCATCGGCTTCATGGTCGGCAACCCGGAATTGGTCAGCGCCCTGGCGCGGATCAAGAGCTACCACGACTACGGCACGTTCACCCCGCTGCAGGTGGCCGCGATTGCTGCGCTGGAAGGCGATCAACAGTGCGTGCGCGACATCGCCGAGCAATATCGCCAGCGCCGTAACGTGCTGGTCAAAGGCCTGCATGAACTGGGCTGGATGGTCGAGAACCCGAAAGCCTCGATGTACGTCTGGGCGAAGATTCCCGAAGCCTACGCGCACCTCGGTTCGCTGGAATTCGCCAAGAAACTGCTGGCCGAGGCCAAGGTCTGCGTCTCGCCGGGTGTCGGCTTTGGTGAGTACGGCGACGATCACGTGCGCTTCGCGCTGATCGAAAACCAGGACCGGATTCGTCAGGCCGTACGCGGGATTCGCGGGATGTTCCGGGCCGATGGTCTGGTCACCAAATCCTGACGTCAATCCGGACACAAAAAAACCGCATCGATGCGGTTTTTTTGTGCCTTGCGTTCGAGGTTAAACGAACAGCGACAACAACAGAATAAAGCCCAGACCCACCACCGACAGGATGGTTTCCATCGCTGTCCAGGTCTTGAAGGTCTCGGCCACGGTCATGTTGAAGTACTGCTTCACCAACCAGAAACCGGCGTCGTTGACGTGGGACAGGATCAGCGAGCCAGCACCGGTGGCCAGCACCAGCAACTCGCGGTTCACGCCCGGAATCATCCCCACCACCGGCACCACGATGCCCGCGCCAGTGATGGTCGCCACGGTGGCCGACCCGGTCGCGATACGGATCACCGCCGCCACCAGCCATGCCAGCAGGATCGGCGAGATCTGCGCGCTGACCGCCATGTGGCCGATCACGTCGCCCACACCGCTGGTGACCAGCATCTGCTTGAAGCCACCGCCGGCACCGATGATCAGGATGATCGCGGCGGTTGGCGCCAGGCTCGCGTCGAGCCATTTGAGCATCTGCTGAGAACCGATGCCCTGCTTGTAGCCGAAGGTGTACAACGACAGCAGCAATGCCAGCAGCAGCGCCGAGATCGGGTGACCGATCATGTCCATCCAGGTGCGGAAGAAATGACCATCCGGCAGTGCCACGTCAGCGAAGGTTTTCAGCAGCATCAGGAACACCGGCAGCAGCACGGTGACCAGGGTGATGCCAAAGCTTGGCAGGTCCTGCGAGTCCGACTCACGGGCCAGTTGATCCACCAGTTCCTGATTCGGATGACCTGGAATGTGCTTGGCGATGAACGTACCGAAGATCGGACCGGCGATGATGGCGGTCGGCAGCGCGACGATCAGACCATAGAGAATGGTCTTGCCGATGTCGGCACCGAACACGCCGATGGCCAGCAGCGGGCCCGGGTGCGGCGGCACCAGGCCGTGCACGGCGGACAGGCCGGCGAGCAGCGGGATGCCGATCTTGATGATCGACACACCGGTGCGGCGAGCGACGATGAACACCAGCGGAATCAGCAGCACGAAACCGATTTCGAAGAACAGCGGAATGCCCACCAGGAACGCGGCGAACATCATCGCCCACTGGACCTTGTCCTTGCCGAAGGCGCGGATCAGGGTCTGGGCGATCTGATCGGCACCGCCGGATTCGGCCATCATCTTGCCGAGCATGGTGCCCAGCGCGAGGATGATGCCGACGAAACCGAGCACGCCACCGAAGCCGTCCTGGAACGCCTTGATGATGGTGCCGATCGGCATGCCGGACGTCAGGCCGAGGAACGCGGCGGCGATGGTCAGGGCAATGAAGGGGTGAATCTTGAATTTGGTGATCAGGACGATGAGTCCGATCACCGTGACCACTGCATCGAGCAGCAGATAGGCGTCATGGGACATGCCAAACATGAGGGGGTGTCTCCTGGTTTGTTGTTGTTATTAAAGCGGGTTAATCAGAAGCCGTAAGGACAGCGCTATCTTCGCAATCACACTCATACTGCCTGTTTCAGGCCATGGGCCTGCCACCAGACGTGAGCTTGCGACGCCAGTTCTTCAACACTGTGGACCGAAGCATTCAGGGCCAGGGTCAACGGCTCGCCCTTGGGCGACTCGAGGGTGGCGAACTGGCTTTCGATCAAGGTGGCCGGCATGAAGTGGCCCGGACGGTGGGACACACGTTCGGCGGCCACTTCCGGCGTCAACTCAAGGAACACGAAGCCCAGGCCCGGCAAGGCGCTGCGCAGACGTTCGCGGTAAATGTGCTTGAGGGCCGAGCAGGTCAGCACCGGGCGTTCGCCCAGGGCATCGACGCGACGCAGTTCGTCGCACAGGCTGTCGAGCCAGCCGGCACGGTCTTCGTCGTTCAGGGGGATCCCCGCGCTCATCTTTTCGATGTTCGCGGCCGGATGGAAAGTATCGCCTTCAATGGCAGTGGCGCCGCTCAATTGGCACAGGGCCTCGCTGACGCACGTCTTGCCGCAACCGGCAACGCCCATGATGACCAGGGCGGTGATGGGATGATTCATGTAACACCTCAGCGCGCAGACAGCGCTACCTTTGCTAGCTATGACTCTAGTGCACAGGCAGAAGTTGCCGACGCCTTCTTGTCGTTTTTTTGGGTTGCAGCAGGTTTGTTCCCGACGCCAAAAAGCGAGGATCAGGCAGGACCTCGCTTACGCATTTGCAGCTGCATAAGGACAGCGCTACCTTAGTGCCTTGATTTTTGTTTGGCAAGCCGCCCGATGACCACCCCTAAAAACGATAAAAACACCCGCACCACCGGCCGTCCCACCCTTAATGAAGTCGCCCGTCTGGCCGGCGTCAGCCCGATTACCGCCTCCCGCGCCCTGCGTGGGGTCAGCACGGTTGCCACCGAACTGGTGGAAAAAGTCCAGAAAGCCGCGCTGGAACTCAACTATGTGGTCAACCCCGCCGCCCGCGCGCTGGCCTCGGCCCAGAGCCATTCGGTGGTGGTTCTGGTGCCTTCGCTGTCCAACCTTTTATTCATCGACACCCTGGAAGCCATTCATCGGGTGCTGACGCCCAAAGGCTTCGAAGTGCTGATCGGCAACTTCCACTATTCCCGCGACGAAGAAGAAAACCTGCTGCGCAACTACATGGCCTATCAGCCACGCGGTTTGCTGCTGACCGGCTTCGACCGCACTGAAAGCTCGCGGCGGATGATCGAGGCCAGCAACATTCCCTGCGTGTACATGATGGAACTGGACAGCGCCGCCGGGGTGAACTGCGTCGGTTTCTCCCAGCTCAGCGCCGGCGAAACCGCTGCCGAGCATTTGCTGTCCCGTGGCCGCAAGCGGCTGGCGTACATCGGCGCGCAACTCGATCAGCGCACGCTGCTGCGCGGTGAAGGCTTTCGCAAGGCGTTGCAGAAGGCCGGTCGTTATGACCCGGATCTGGAAGTGCTGACGCCGCGTTCATCGTCCGTGGGCCTGGGCGGCGAATTGTTCCTGCAATTGCTGGCGGCGCATCCGGACGTCGATGCGATCTTCTTCGGCAACGACGACCTGGCTCAGGGCGCCCTGCTCGAAGCGCTGCGCAACGGAATCAGGATCCCCGAGCAAGTGGCGATCCTCGGCTTCAACGACCTGCCGATGTCGGAACACATGGTGCCGCGCCTGAGCAGCATCAACACGCCGCGTGAAGCGATCGGCAAGCGTGCGGCGGAGCAGATGCTGACGCTGATGGCCGGCAACAGTGTGGCGCGGCCGGTCGAAGACATGGGCTTCGAGCTGAAGATTCGCGAGAGCACCTGACTCAACCGCCCAGCAACTTCACGAGAGCCAGCGCGCCCTTCTGCAACGGCTGGCTCTTGAGCCACACCGCGTGCACCGGCAGCACCAGGCCGTTTTCGATATTGCGGAAGTTCAGGCGTTTCAGCCGTCCGCTATCGAGCCACGGTTGCACCACCGACAGCGGAAAATTCCCCCAGCCCAACCCTGCCTCGACCATCTCCAGTGCCGTTTCCAGGTTGTCGGTGCGCCAGTGGGATTCGGCCACCAGCGGCCGGGTTTCGCTGATCGGCAAATCGCGACTGCCGACGAGGATCTGCCGCACATGCACCAGATCCTCGAGAAACAGATCCTGCCCCTGCAACAGCGGGCTGTCCGCCGCCAGCGTGGCGATCATCCGTTCACTGCCGACAAACTGAAAGCGCTCCAGCACATTCACGCTCAACCCGGCGAACGCCAGGCACACGTTGATACGACCGCTGTGGAGCATCGCCAGCACGTCGTCCTGCGGCGCGGTCAGCACTTCAATGTCGAGCAGCGGATGGCGCCCGCTGATCACTTTGATGGCCGCCAACAACCGTCGACGATCAATATCCGCCGCCACGCCGATCGACAACTTGCTCTCCAGCCCCAGCGACAACTGCACCGCGTGCACCTGCAATTGCTTGAGTTGATCGGCGATCAGCCGCGCATGGGGCACCAGCGACAGCGCCATTGCCGTGGGTTGCGGTTCGCGGTGACTGCGATCAAACAGCGAGTAACCGAGTTCGGCCTCCAAATTGCCGATGGCCATGCTCACCGCTGACGGGACTTTGCCCAATGCTCTGGCAGCGGCGGAAAACGAGCCGCGCTCAATCACGGCGAGAAACAGTTCGATGCTTTCGCTGTTGAAATTCACTTCACACACCTATCAATAAAACTGAAAGCTTCTGACTTTTTCTGTCATCGCCATTGAAGCTATCTTTCGTCGCCTTCGCCAGCCCCACTGGTCACAAGTCGCAAGAAAGAGGCAATTCCCCATGCAAGGCGTCAAACGCAAACTGGTCTATGTGTCGCTCTATGAAGTGATCGGCATGACCTTCTCGGCCCTCGGCCTGGCCCTGTTGTCCGGCACCTCGCCCGGCAGCACCGGCCCGCTGGCGGTGATCATCACCACCATCGCCGTGACCTGGAACTTCATCTACACCTCGCTGTTCGAGCGCTGGGAAAGCCGTCAGGTGTCGCGCACCCGCACGGTAAAACGGCGCATCGCCCACGCCGTCGGCTTTCAGCTGACGCTGATCGTGTTCCTGATTCCGCTGATCGCCTGGTGGATGAACATCAGTCTGGTGCAAGCCTTTTTGCTGGATCTGGCGCTGATCGTGTTCATCCCTTGCTACACCTTCGCGTTCAACTGGCTGTTCGACCGTGTGTTCGGATTACCAGCGTCTGCGCTGCCCGATCCGACGCCCGCGACATAAATCGTTAATTGGTAAGCGGATATTGCAAGAAATCGGCGGTTTTACTGCGCCAACCGCCGATATAAACAATCCTTGATTTCCGATAGCAGGCTAAGCTTTTCCATCAATAAAAAATGGATCAGCCCATGACTGCACACGCCCCCGCCGCGCAACGCGACGGCATCGACCCGATACGCGCCGCCGAGATTTCCGCCCGCATCGACCGCCTCCCGGCAGTCGCCACGATCTGGCGGCTGGTGGCGCTGCTGTCGATCGGTGGTTTCTTCGAACTCTACGACCTGTTCCAGACCGCCTACATCAGCCCCGGCCTGATCCGCGACGGCATCTTCGCCACCGGCAATCAGGGCGTGTTCGGTTTCTCCGATCAGGCCGCATTCGCCTCGGCGACGTTCCTTGGCCTGTTTCTCGGCGCCAGCCTGCTGAGCCCGATGGCGGATCGGTTCGGGCGGCGGGCGATCTTCACTTTCGCGCTGGTCTGGTACACCGTCGCAACAGTGCTGATGGGCGTGCAGAGTTCGGCACTGGGGATCATCTGCATGCGTTTTCTGGTGGGCATCGGCCTCGGCATCGAGCTGGTAACCATCGACGCCTACCTCTCGGAACTGGTGCCCAAGCGCATGCGCAGTTCGGCGTTCGCCTTCGCGTTTTTTGTGCAGTTCCTGTCGGTGCCGGCGGTGGCGCTGATGTCCTGGTGGCTGGTGCCGCAGGCACCGTTCGGGGTGTCCGGCTGGCGTTGGGTGGTGTTGGCCAGCGCGGTGTTTGCGCTGTTCATCTGGTGGCTGCGCAAACGTCTGCCGGAGTCGCCGCGCTGGCTGGCCCAGCATGGCCGGTTCGATGAGGCGAACCGGATTCTCGACGACATCGAGGCGCGCTGTGAGAAGGATCACCGCCAGCCACTCGACGCACCGGAAGCCGTAGCGATGGACGTCGAAGGCAAGGGCCGTTTCGCCGACATCTGGCAGCCACCGTACCGCCGCCGCGCGTTGATGCTGATTGTCTTCCACATCTTCCAGGCCATCGGTTTCTTCGGCTTCGGCAACTGGTTGCCGGCGCTGCTCTCAGGGCAAGGCGTCAGCGTTACTCACAGCCTGATGTACGCGTTCATCATCACCCTCGCCTACCCGCTCGGGCCGCTGCTGTTCGTCAAATTCGCCAACCGCTTCGAGAACAAGTGGCAGATCGTCGGCTCGGCCCTCGGCGCCATGACCTTCGGCACTCTGTTCGCATTGCAGACCAGCGCCTTCGGCCTGATCTTCTGCGGCGTGATGATCACCTTCTGCAACGCCTGGCTGAGCTTCAGTTATCACTCTTATCAGAGCGAACTGTTCCCCACCAACATCCGCGCCCGGGCCGTGGGGTTCTGCTATTCGTTCAGTCGTTTGTCGACGGTGTTCAGCAGCCTGTTGATCGGTCTGTTCCTGGACCACTTCGGCACGCCGGGCGTATTGGCGTTTATCGTCGCCAGCATGCTGATCGTGATGCTGACCATCGGCTATTTCGGCCCCCGTACCCGCAACCTGGCGCTGGAAAATATCGCGCATCGCTGACAAACGACGGTCATCCTCTGCCGCCCACCGGCAAGGGATGACCGCTTAGTCTGTTCACTTAAAATCACAAGTCATTGAAATAAAAGGACTTATTCGATAGGCACGGTATTTGCTGCCCAGGACTGACAGTCATTACCTACAGGTCATTCATCATGTTGGTCAGTGCAAAACAACAGCAAATCATCCACCTGCCCAAGCAGCTGAATGACGATGCAACCGCCACCGCAGCGGCCGGCCTGCAAGGCGGACTGCACGGCGCGATGCTGCAGACCCTGCAAAACCAGGCCCAGGCGCAAAATGCCGAAGCCACGTCCAAAGTGCAGGAATCGGCCACCCAACTGGCGACCCAGCAAGTCAGCGAAGCCACGCGCATCAGCGACAACGTCGACGAAGCGTTCGCCAAGACCCGTGTCGCCCTGCAAACCTCTGATACTTCGTCGACCAAATCCACAGGCTCATCGGCCCTGGACGAGTTCAAGGACTACATGAGCAAAACGCCGGAACAGCGTCTGCGCGACAGTATCCTCAAGGAAATGGGCCTGACCGAAGACGACATCAAAGCCATGCCGCCGGAGAAACAACTGGCCATCGGCAAGGAGATCGCCGAGCGCCTGCAAGACAAGATGAAGTTGGCCGAGGCCGAGAAGCAGAACAAACAAGACGCCAACTCGGCGAAGATCAGCGACGAGTCGGCTGACAAGTTCCTCGCTTCGCTCTGAAGAATGGTGCAAAGAGAAAGGATCCCCACAGGGATCCTTTTTTTAAGCCGTGAAACCGTCAGTTCAACTGCAACGTCTCGTTGAACTGACTGATCGCATCCACCACATGCCGCGAGCCCTGCTGAATCTCCCGAATCGCGTCGCCCGCCTCGTTCGCCAGTTCCACCCCGAGCCCGGTGCGGCTCAGGCTCGACTGCATGCTCGACACAGCACTGAGTGACAACTCGTGGTTCTTGCGCACCACATCGACGATCTCCAGGGTCGCCTGACTGGTCCGCGCCGCGAGGCTACGCACTTCGTCCGCCACCACCGCAAAACCACGCCCGTGCTCACCCGCCCTTGCCGCTTCGATGGCCGCGTTGAGCGCCAGCAGGTTGGTCTGGTCGGCAATTCCGCGAATGGTCTGAACGATGGTGCCGATGATGTCCGACTGCTTGCTGACGGCATCGATGCTCAGCGCCGCTTCGTTGAGGTCGCGGGAAATGTCCTGAATGATCTGCACCGTTTGCTGCACGACCTGTGAGCCTTTTTGCGCACAGGCGTCGTTTTGTACCGACGTGCTGTGGGCCGATTCCGCAGCGGTCTGCAAGGTGGTCATCTGGTGGGTGATGTCGCTGGCGAACTTCACCACTTTGTACAACCGGCCCTTGGCGTCGAACAACGGGTTGTACGAGGCTTCGAGGTACACGGTCTGCCCCGACTTGTTCTTGCGCTCGAAACGATGCGAGTGATATTCGCCGCGATTGAGCGAGGCCCAGAACGCCTTGTACTGCGCGGACTCGGCTTCGACCCGATGACAGAACAGGCTGTGATGATGGCCGACGATTTCGTTGAGCGAGTACTGCATGGTCTTGAGGAAGTTGTCGTTGGCCGTGATCACATTGCCTTCCGGGGTGAACTCGATCACCGCCATCGAACGGCCGATGGCGGCCAGCATGCTTTCTTCTTCTTTTTCCTTGTTCACGCGGGCGGTGATGTCCGCCGCCACTTTAATCACACTTCGGACCTGTTTGTCCGGGCCATACACCGGCATGTAACTGGCTTCGAGCCAGATCTCCTGACCGCGCTTGTTCAAGCGCAGGAAAGTGCCGCTGATGGGTTCGCCACGGGCCAGGTCACGCCACAATTTGGCGTATTCCTCGCTGCGGTAAAACACTTCTTCACAAAAGACCCGGTGATGTTTGCCACGCACTTCCTCGGCGCTGTAGCCCATGGTCTTGCAGAAGTTGTCATTGGCATCCAGAACGATGCCCTCGGGGGTGAATTCGATCATTGCCATCGAACGGTTGATCGCCTCCAACTTGGCGTTGGCTTCAGTCAGGGCACAGCTGAAACGTTCGATTTCCTGCAGATCAGCCTTGTGATGTAGGTTGAACATGTCTCGATCACCTTCCGCGCGTTCTTTTGATTTGATGAAAGTTCAGGTCTTTCAGAATCCACCACTACGTTCCACAGAACAGGCACACGCCTTCCTCCACGGGAGGAAGTTGTCAGGTGATAAACGATGATTAATCGGAGAGTCCATGCAGCGACGCTCTAATCAAGACATCCTTCTCTTGATAGCCCGCGGGCGGGCCATTCCTAACATGCAGAAGAACTTCCATTTAAGAACAGCTCCTTGTCGGTCAAGTGTCGGTGCCTTGGATTGCGCACTCTGGCAGCTTTGTTCTCGGCTAACCGCTTGCGGTCGAGGCGCATTGGATGGCGGTCGACATAGTTAGTTATGAATGAGCATAGACAGCGCAAAGTCTTGCGCAAGGCCACTAGTCGGCCAGTACTGAGGGAATTCGGACAGGAAACGGACAAGAAACGGTTCAGCGGCGAGGAGTGTTGGTTGCCATTGCGACCGACTCGCAATGGCAACTTTTGAAACGACACAATTATCGGAAAAGTACTACAGACTCCCACTGACTTTATTCGCCACATCACCCGGCACCCAAGGCTTCCACACTTGCGGCTGATCGCGCAAAAACGCTTCGGCAACCTGGCGTGGTGGCTGGCGCTTCTCGCTCATCCCGGCCAGGGTCTGGTTCAACAGATCGATCGGCAGATCGACTTTTTCAAAAAACGTTACCAGCTCCGGATACTGTGCCTTGAACGGCGCCGACACACCAATCGCCAGGCTCGCCGGCATCGAGCGGGTGCCTTTCGGGTTGGGGTTGTTGGCATCGGCCAGGGTTTTCCAGGCTTCGGCGTCGAACGGCGGCTCTTCCAGCTTCACCAGTTTGAAGCGACCGAGCAGCGGCGTCGGCGACCAGTAGTAGAACAGCACCGGTTTGCCGCGTTTGATCGACGACGCCACCTCGGCATCCAGCGCCGCGCCGGAGCCAGTGCGGAAATTGACGAAGCTGTCGCTCAGCGCATAGGCCTTGAGCTTCTGGCTGTTGACGATTTCCGAGGTCCAGCCGGTCGGGCTGTTGAGGAAACGCCCACGGCTCGGGTCTTCCGGGTCCTTGAACACATCCTTGTAGCGCGGCAGGTCGGCCACCGACTTCAGCTCCGGCGCCAGCGGTTTGATCCCGCGCTCGGGATCGCCCTTGATCACGTATTCCGGCACCCACCAGCCTTCGGTCGCGCCCTTCACCGTGTCGCCGAGGCCGAACACCTTACCCTCGGCGGCAGCCTTGACCCACGCCGGACTGCGCCCGGCCCACTCTTCGCCGATCACCTGAATATCGTTTTTCGCCAGCGCCGCTTCGAGGCTGACGGTGCTGCCCGGCAGCGTATCGGTCGGGTAGCCGTAGCCTTTTTCGACGATCAGGCGCAGCACTTCGGTGATGAAGCTGCCGCTTTCCCAGGTGATGTCGCCGAAGTGGATCGGCGCGGTCTTTTCCGCTGCCACGACGTGGCCAGCCGTCAGGGTCAGAGCCAGCAGCGAACTGCCGAGCAGGGTTTTGATCGATCTCATGCGGACCTCTTGTTCTGGGAGGAAATCAGGGTTTGGTTGGCGCTATGGCGGTTGCACAGGGCCTGGGAACGGGTCATGTACAGGCTCACCGAACGCTGGGAGATGCCCAGTTCGGCAGCGATTTGCGGGTAGGTCAGGCCGTCGATGCGCGCCAGCAGAAAGGTCGAACGCACCTTGCCCGGCAGGCGCTGGAGTGTCCGGTCCAGGTGCTTGAGGCTCTGCGACAGGTCGGCGAGTTCCTCGGGAGACGGCGCGTGATCGAGGTCACGTTGTTGCAGTTGGTGCAGATGCCGACGCTCCAGATCGCCCCGCCGCCAGCGCTCATACAGCAGGCGTTGGGCGATGGTGGTGAGCAAGGCGCGGGGTTCGCGGATGGCGGTCCGGCCCGGCGCTTCGAGCAGTTGCGCGAAGGTTTCGGCGGCGATGTCTTCGGCCGTGGCCGCATCATTCGATTGCCGACGCAGACGTGTGCACAGCCACGGGTAATGGTCGCGAAACAACGTGTTCACATGATTGCGATGGGATAAGTCGGCGCCGGACATGGGGGCTCCTTGGTAAAGGGTCGCTGAATGTCCGGTCGTCCGGTGGCGCGATCCTAGCAAGGCGCCTTATGCGTTAAAAATACTTAAAAAGAATTCTTATATTCCATTAGTGAATTACAAGAGACTGCTAGCGCAAGCGGCCATAACCCAGTTCTTCGGCCTCGCGCTGATAATCCAGCAGGATGAGGTAATCGCTTTCGCTGGCGGGCAGGACTTCGGGCAAACCAAGGGTGCGGGCTACATCGGGCAAGTCTTGAAGACTACGGTTCATCGCTCGGCGCAGGTGTTCGATCTGTTCGTCCGTCGTGCTGGCCGAAGTGATGAAGGGCAAGGTCGGGCTGAACGCGCTGCGTGCCACCACCCGCAATCTGCTGACCTCTTCGGCGGCGTACTGCGCCAGGTACGCAAAGGTTACGCTGTCGATGGCCGCCAGATCGGCGCGGTTTTCGCGCAACCAGCGCAGGCTTTCGCGATGACCGCCACTGATGCCGACCGAAGCGAAAAACTGTCCGTCCCGATGCAACGGCGCCAGACGCTGGCGCAACAGGTTCATACCGCTGTTGGAGTCTTCGCTGTTGATCACCCCGCGGCTGTCGAAGAACTCCGCCAGGCTGCGACGCGGATCATCGGCGCGGGCAAGGATCAGGCTGCAATGATTGCCGGCGCTGGCGTCCGGCAATTCGTAGCGCGGACGGCCGACAATCCTCACCTGCCCGCGCAGTGCGGTCATCAGCGGATAGCCGCAGGTCTGGGTCAGCAGCAACTCAGGCGAGCCCCAGAGTTCGAGCAGCGACAGGCCTTCGGCATCGAGCCGCGAACGGCCCAGATGTTCGAGAATCCGCGCCAGCCACTGCTCGTTCGCCGCGCGGATCGGCTCGGGAGCGATGTACATCAACAGCTCTGCGTAACCTGATGTCATGGTCGCCTCAAATAAACGGATGCTGCGGGCTGTCGATCGGCTTGATGCCGTGCCGGCGCCACAGTTGCCCATAACCTTGCACCAGAAAACCGCCGCTGCGTGCCACCCATTGCTCCCGGCGCATGCGGTAGGCCTCGGGCAAGTCGTACCACGAAAGCTTCGGCAAATCGTGGTGCACCAGATGGAAATTCAGGTTCAGGAACAGCCAGCGCCACGGCCATCCGGCCTCGTTGAGCACTGTGCGCTGTTCCGGTTGCGTGTGTGGCCGGTGTTCATAGTAGGAGCGAACCATCGCAATCGACAGCGCCGGCACGCTGATCAAAAACAGGTAATGCCAGATAGGTAACACGCTGTAGCGGGCGATGAAACACAGCATCAGCACGGTCAGGGCGCCGTGAGTCAGCCACATCAGCCACGCCTGGCGTTCACGGTTTTTCAGGCGTTGCAGTTCTTCGCCGGCCAGCGCCAGCAACGCCAGCGGCGCGCCAAGAATGAATCGGCCCAATACGGTTTTGTTCAGCCAGTGCAGGCTGCGTTCGAACAGCGAACTGCCCTGCCAGCGCTCTGCACTCAGGTAACGGCTCTCGGGATCCACGCCGGGAATCGTCAGGTCTTCATCGCGATGGTGCTGCAAATGGCTGTCGCGATAGAGCGTGTAGGGATACCACACCGCAAACGGCGCGTAGCCGAGGACTTTGTTCACCGAAGTCCAGCGCGTCGGATGACCGTGGAGTAACTCGTGCTGCACCGACAGCCACAGCACCAGCAACGGAATCAGCAGCAGCGTGGTCCACCAGAGGCCCAGCCATCCGCTGCCCAGCACAATCGCGAACCAGCCGCCGTACACGCCGATCAGCAGCAGCCAGGTCGGCCACTCGGTGCGGGCGGTGAAGCGTTGGCGCAGGGCTTCGATCTGTTGGCGATGGGCATCGTCGAAATAATGGGGCATGGCGTGGCTCGGAACGAGGGTCTGATCGTTCTGTGCAACACCGGCGGGAAATCTTGCAGATTATTTTTGCGGACTGTTTTCAAGGACGCTGTTTTCAAGGACAAAGCAGGAGCCCGGATCCGGGCTCCCGAACGGCGTGATCAGTGGCCAAAAATGTCGACTTTTTTCGCCCTTTTCTCGTGGCGTTTTTCGATGGCGGTCTTGGCCGGTTTCTTCTTCGCGGCTTTCTTCGAATCCATACCTTTGGACATGATGCGTACTCCACTCAGAGGGGATGTGAGATCAGGTATACACCTATCCCGGCGAGCACGTTGTTTTATAATCCGCGGCTTTTGCACCGGCAGTCCGATTCATGACCGACATCCGTTACAGCCAGCTCGACGACCTGTCCTGGCCCCTGATGAACAAGTTCTACCGCCAGCATCAATCGTCGATGAAAGCAGTGCGTGAGGCGCAATTGTGGGTGGCGCGGCGCGAAGAAATCGTGGCGGCGTTGTGTCTGCGGCCGGTGTTCGGCGGGCATTGGCTGACCGGGCTGTTCGTCGACCCGGCCTGCCGCGAACAAGGCATTGCCGCGCAGTTGATTGCCGAAGCGGTGAAGGGCGTCGAGGCGCCGGTATGGCTGTTCTGCCACCCGGACTTGCGCGGTTTCTACGAGCGACGCGGCTTCACCTTCGACCCCGCCCTGCCCCAGGCCATGGCCGAGCGTTTGAGCCGTTATGCGCGGAGCAAACCGATGATTGCCATGGAGCTGGCACCGCGCGCGGGCTAGTCAGTCGTCAGCGTTGGGATCGAGGTCCGGAAACATCACTTCGGTGAAACCGAACTTGCTGAAATCGGTAATGCGCGACGGATACAGGCGCCCGATCAGGTGATCGCATTCATGCTGCACCACCCGCGCGTGGAACCCCGAAGCCACACGCACAATCGGCTCGCCCTTGGGGTCGACGCCTTCGTAACGGATCTGCTGATAACGATCCACCGCGCCCCGCAGGCCGGGCACCGACAGGCAGCCTTCGAAGCCCTCTTCCATCAGCGGGCTGAGCGGCGTGATCAGCGGGTTGATCAGGATCGTCTGCGGCACCGCTTCGGCGTCCGGGTAGCGTTCGCTGTGCTCGAAACCGAAGATCACCAGTTGCAGATCGACGCCGATCTGCGGCGCGGCCAGGCCGACACCGCCGACGCTTTCCATGGTCTGGAACATGTCGTCGATCAGTTGCCACAGTTCCGGACTGTCGAGCATTTCGGCGGGCACTGGCGGGGCGATGCGCAGCAGGCGTTCATCGCCCATCTTCAGGATTTCACGGATCATGATCAGGCTTCGTCAGTGTTCGGCTTGAGCGAGTGATCGCGCCCGAGGCCGGAAACGTGTTGTTTGGGATGTTCATCGAGTTCGCCGGGGACTTTCTCGCCCGGATCCTTGCCCTCGCTGGACATGTGTTCGATCACCGCATTCATCTCCGCACCGAGCAACAACACGGCGGCGGAAATGTAGAAATACAGCAACAGCACGATGATCGCACCGATGCTGCCATACATGGCGTTGTAGTTGGCGAATGTCTTGACGTAGAACGCGAACCCCAGGGACGCGATGATCCACACCACCACCGCCAGCACCGAGCCCGGCGTGATGAAGCGGAATTCCTGTTTGACGTCGGGCATCACGTAGTAGATCAGCGCCACGGCCACCATCATCAGGATCACGATCACCGGCCAGCGGGCGATCGTCCACAAGGTGACGATGACCTCTTCCAGCCCGACCTGCGCGGCGATCCAGCCCATCACTTGCGGGCCGAGCACCATCAGCGCAGCGGCCACCAACAACATGCCGGCGATGCCGACGGTGTAGATGATCGACAGCGGGAAGCGCTTCCACAGCGGCCGGCCCTCGACCACGTCGTAGGCGGCGTTCATCGCGCTCATCATCAGGCGCACGCCGGCGGACGCGGTGTACAGGGCGATGACGATACCCACGGAAAGCAGGCCGCCCTTGGACTGTTGCAACTGATCGATCACCGGGTTGACCTGCTCCAGCGCCTGGGGCGGCAGGACCAGTTCCGATTGCAGGCGCAACCAGGAGAAGAAGTCCGGCAGGTGCAGGAAACCGATCAGGGCAATCAGGAACAGAATGAACGGGAACAGCGAGAACAGCATCTGGTAGGCCAGTGCCGAGGCATAGGTCGACATCTCGTCGTCGACGAATTCGGTGACCGTGCGCACCATCACCCGGTGCAGGGGCAGACCTTTCATGTCGGGGAAAATCATTCGCGTCTCCTTTCGCCGCAAAACAGGTTGAAGTCGTGGCGACTCAGGGGCCGTTTTTCTCTCATCAAAGTAGCTTACTTGGCGACTTTGAAACACTGTGATCCGTGACCGCATGTGAACGGGACACAAAAACGGCCATCCTTGGATGGCCGCTTCGTTGTTTCGTTCAAGGCTCGATCAAGCCTTGTCGACGCCTTTCTTGATCGCGTCCTTGGCTTTGCCCACTGCTTGCTGGGCCTCGCCTTTTTTCTCTTGCAGTTTGCCTTCGGCTTGCAGCTTCTGGTTGTCGGTGGCTTTGCCGACACCTTGCTTGACGTTGCCGACCGCTTCGTTGGCCATGCCTTTCACTTTATCGCTCGTGCTACCCATGGTGATTCTCCTTGGAACATTAACGGGGAAAGTCAGTACGTAACGATTGACTGGGCCGGTTTGCGCCAAGTTTCATTTATTTTCAGGGCTTCATTTCGTCGCGGCGTGCAGGTTGGGCTTTATGTTTGCGAGCGTAGCCCCGAGAATGCCCACCATAAGGGCGCCATGCGCCACAGAACCGATCCCGCAGGAATGTTATGAAACTCGATAAAAAGCAGGCCATCGCCCGTCGCAACCAGGAACTGGGCGGTGCCGTGCTCGGCACCAACAACTGCCACTTCGCCGAACTGAACCGCAACCGCAACATCTGGTGGTTCGACTTGCCGGTCTCGCGCCTGGCGATCGGTCAGTACGAGTGGATTCACCTGTTGATGCACACCCCGGCCACCGACGAACTGCTGCACCTGAAAGTGCCGACCGTGTTCCTGCGCGAAAAGCTCGAAGGCCTGGTGATCCGCAACGAGGGCAAGCGCAAGGCCGCCCTGAGCCTGGAACTGAGCGCCGACAAGGACTCGTACCTGCAGGACATGCGCCCGGCGGGCACCAATGTGAACTTCGCGCCGTTCCGCCAGTAGCAGAAAAAGCTTCGCGAGCAAGCCCGCTCCCACATTCAACCGCGTTCCTCCAATTGGAATACAGGCGAATGTGGGAGCGGGCTTGCTCGCGAAAGCGACCTCACAGTCACTACAAATCTACAACCTGCGCCAACAAAAAGCCCCGCATCTACGGGGCTTTTCTGTTTTACGCGGCGCTCTTCGCCTTGATTTTCTTCAGTTCTTCGTCGCGCAGTTCGCGACGCAGAATCTTGCCGACATTGGTGGTCGGCAGCGCATCGCGAAATTCCACCGAACGCGGCACCTTGTAGCCGGTGACGTTGGCGCGCATGTGCTCCATCACCTGTTCCTTGGTCAGGGTGACGCCCGGTTTGGCGACGATGAAGATCTTGATCGCCTCGCCGGATTTCTCGTCCGGAATACCGATGGCCGCACACTGCAACACGCCCGGCAGGGCCGCCAGCACGTCTTCCAGTTCGTTCGGGTACACGTTGAAACCGGAGACGAGGATCATGTCTTTCTTGCGATCGACAATGCGCATGTAGCCGTCCGGCTGGATCAGCGCGATGTCACCGGTCTTCAGCCAGCCTTCGCTGTCGAGCATTTCATCAGTGGCTTCCTGACGCTGCCAGTAGCCCTTCATCACTTGCGGGCCCTTGACGCACAGCTCGCCGATTTCACCCAGCGGCTGCTCGACACCGGCATCGTCGATGACTTTGCACAGGGTCGACGGCACCGGAATGCCGATGGTGCCGATCTGGATGTTCTGGATCGGGTTGACCGTGGCCACCGGGCTGGTTTCGGTCATGCCGTAACCTTCGCAGATCGGGCAACCGGTGACCGCTTTCCAGCGCTCGGCGGCGGCCAGTTGCAGGGCCATGCCACCGGACAGGGTGACTTTCAGCGCCGAGAAATCCAGTTTGCGGAAGCCTTCGTTGTTGCACAGGGCCACGAACAGCGTGTTGAGGCCGACGAAGCCGCTGAACTTCCACTTCGACAGTTCCTTGACCATCGCCGGCAGGTCGCGCGGGTTGCTGATCAGGATGTTGTGGTTGCCGATCAGCATCATCGCCATGCAATGAAAGGTGAACGCATAGATGTGGTACAGCGGCAGCGGCGTGATCAGGATCTCGCAACCTTCATTGAGGTTGGAGCCCATCAGCGCCTTGCACTGCAGCATGTTGGCGACGAGGTTGCGATGGGTGAGCATCGCGCCCTTGGCCACGCCGGTAGTGCCGCCGGTGTATTGCAGCACCGCGACGTCGCCGCTGTCCGGATTGGCTTCGGCGACCGGCTGGCCCTGGCCCTTGCTCAGCACGTCGTTGAACTTGACGGCTTTTGGCAGGTGATAGGCCGGAACCATTTTCTTCACGTACTTGATGACGCTGTTGATCAGCAGACGCTTGATCGGCGGCAGCAGGTCGGCGACTTCGGTGACGATGACGTGTTTGACGCCGGTTTTCGGCACCACGGCTTCGGCCAGATGCGCCATGTTCGCCAGGCACACCAGCGCCTTGGCACCGGAGTCGTTGAATTGGTGTTCCATTTCCCGCGCGGTGTACAGCGGGTTGGTGTTGACCACGATCAGCCCGGCACGGATGGCACCGAAGACGGCAACCGGGTACTGCAACACGTTGGGCAGTTGCACGGCGATTCGATCACCGGGCTGCAAATCGGTATGCTGTTGCAGATAAGCGGCAAACGCACCGGACAATTCGTACAGTTCACCGTAGGTGATGGTCTTGCCCAGGTTGCTGAACGCCGGTTTGTCGGCGAAGCGTTGGCAGGATTGCTTCAACACTGCCTGAATATTCGGGTACTCGTCTGGATTGATGTCGGCAGCAATTCCAGCGGGGTACTTATCCTTCCAAAAGTCTTCGATCATGGAAGCCCACTCCTCAGCAACGCGAATTCAGCACCGCATTTGATGCGATTATTATTGGTGTTTGTTTATTGGTGAGTCTGGCTTTTTACAAGGCCGAGAAGTCACAAAGCGCGCCGAGAGTAGCAGCTTTGCCAAGGGTCGACTAGAGCCAAAAGCGGCCCCTACAGTCATTTTCATGACTCAAGAACCACTGGCAGTCATTTTAGAGCAAAAATCCTATAACGCCTTGAACGTCCCGGTTTTCGGGGACTACGTCGGGGATATTAAGCAAAAGATCGCAACCTCCAGCAGCTTGAGTAAGCCGCCAGGGGCTGCGATCTTTCGTACTCAACGGGTCCACATCACCGATCAGGCGATATCGCGCAACTCCCGCCGCAGAATTTTCCCGACAGGCGTCATCGGCAACGACTCACGCAGCACGATGTGTTTCGGCACCTTGTACGCCGTGAAATTCTCTTTGCAGTAAGCCTTCAGCTCTTCCAGGCTCACGCCGGTTTCCCGCGCCACCACAAACAGCTTCACCGCCTCGCCGGAACGTTCGTCCGGTACGCCGATCACTGCGCAGTTGGCGACTTTCGGGTGGGCCATCACCACGTCTTCGATTTCGTTCGGGTACACGTTGAAACCGGAGACGATGATCATGTCTTTCTTGCGGTCGACGATGCGCACGAAACCGTCCGGGTCGATGACTGCAATGTCGCCGGACTTGAACCAGCCCTCGGCATCCAGCACCTCGGCGGTGGCCTCGGGTTTCTGCCAGTAGCCCTTCATGATCTGCGGGCCCTTGATGCACAGCTCGCCGCGCTCGCCCAGAGGCTGCTCGACGCCGTCGTCATTGATGACTTTCAACCGGGTGCCCGGAACCGGCAGGCCGACCGTGCCGATCCGCGACAGCTCGCCGTACGGGTTGGTGCAGGCCACCGGCGAGGTTTCGGTCAGGCCGTAGCCTTCGGTGATGCGGCAACCGGTGATCTGCTCCCAACGCTCGGCGGTGGCCTTGACCAGCGCGGTGCCGCCGGAGTTGGTGAGCTTGAGGGTGGAGAAATCCAGAGTCTTGAAGTCCGGATGATCCATCAGCGCGACAAACAGCGTGTTGAGCCCCAGCAGCGCCGAGAACTTCCAGTTCTTCAGCTCCTTGATGAAGCCACCGATGTCACGCGGGTTGGTGATCAGAACGTTGTGGTTGCCCGACACCATCATGCACATGCAATTCGCGGTGAAGGCATAGATGTGGTACAGCGGCAGCGGCGCGATCATTACCTCCTGCCCTTCGCGCAACAACGGTTGGCCGTCGCTGCCGAACTGACCGAGGCAGGCACGCACCTGCTGCATGTTCGCCACCAGATTGCCGTGGGTGAGCATTGCGCCCTTGGCCAGGCCGGTGGTGCCGCCGGTGTATTGCAGCACGGCGATGTCATCCAGGCCGACCTTCAGCGGCTTGATGCCCAGGCCCCGGCCCATGCGCAGCGCGCTCTTGAAGGAAATTGCCTGGGGCAGCGAATATGCCGGCACCATCTTCTTCACTTTGCTGACCACGGTGTTGACCAGCCAGCCCTTGGCGGCGGGCATCAGGTCGCCCATCTTCGCTTCGATCAGATACTGGATGTCGGTGTCCGGCAGCACTTCCTGGACCTTCTGGCCGAACATGTTCAGGTACACCAGCGCCCGGGCGCCGGAGTCTTTGAACTGGTGACGCATCTCCCGCGCGGTGTACAGCGGGTTGGTGTTGACCACGATCAGCCCGGCACGCAGCGCACCGAACACGGCAATCGGATAATGCAGGACGTTGGGCATCTGCACCGCGATGCGATCCCCCGGCACCAGGTCGGTGTGGGCTTGCAGATAACCGGCGAACGCGGCGCTCTGGCGCTCCAGCTCGGCATAGGTCAGGGTCACGCCCATGTTGCTGAACGCCGGGCGATCAGCGAATTTCTTGCAGGAACGCTCGAACACCTCGATCACCGACTTGAACTCACCCGCGTCGATGTCCAGGGGTACGCCCGCCGGGCGTTTGTCATTCCAGAAATCAGGTTGCATTGTTCTTGTCCTCTTTACCTGAGCCGATCCGGGACCGCTTCGCTGTCATTTCTTTCTGTCCCTGAAAAAGCCGAGAGCAAAAAGCGGGGCTTCACGGACACTAGCAGCTATGGTCAATCAGGCAAATATGGGCAAGCTCGTCATTGATCGTGTGAATCTTCCTGCCGTGGCGTGAGCTGATCGGACGCGCTATACAATGCAACCTCTGCAAGACGCTTCAGCAAAAACAGGCCGCAAAAGGAATCGCCATGATCCATGACACCTTCTGGCTGGACGCGAGTGACCGCAGCCGCCTCTTCGTCAACCAGTGGCTGCCGAACGCGCCGCTGAAGGCGGTGATTCTGCTGGCCCACGGCATGGCGGAACACAGCGCCCGCTACGCTCGGCTGGCCGAATCGTTCTGCGCCCAAGGCTACGGTGTGTACGCGCCCGACCAGCGAGGCCATGGCAAAACCGCCGATCATGGGACGCTTGGGCATTTCGCCGATGACGATGGCTGGTGCAAGGTGGTCGGGGATCTGGCCAGCCTCAACCAGCACATCGGCCAGCGTCATCCGGGGGTACCGATCGTGCTGCTCGGGCACAGCATGGGTAGCTACATTGCCCAGGCGTATCTGCTGCATCACAGCGCCAGCCTGCACGGCGCGATTCTCAGCGGCTCGAACTTCCAGCCGGTTGCGCTGTACCGTGCGGCCCGGCAGATCGCCCGGTTCGAAAAGTTGCGCCAGGGCGCCAAGGGTCGCAGCGCGCTGATCGAATGGCTCTCCTTCGGCTCGTTCAACAATAAATTCAAACCGGCGCGCACCGCGTTCGACTGGCTGAGTCGTGACCCGGCCGAGGTCGACAAGTACGCCACCGATCCGCTGTGCGGCTTTCGCTGCACCAATCAGTTGTGGATCGACCTGCTCGGCGGGTTGCAGCAAATCAGCAAAGCGTCCAATCTCGCCCAGATCGACCCGGGCCTGCCGTTGCTGGTGATTGGCGGCGAATGTGATCCGGTGAGCGAAGGCAAGCGTCTGACTGATCTGGCCAATGCCTTGCGCGCGGCCGGCAGCCAGAACCTGCAACTCAAGATCTACCCGCAGGCGCGGCACGAATTGTTCAACGAGAGCAACCGCAACGAAGTGACCGCCGATGTACTGGCCTGGATCGACCAGGCCCTGAGCCATCGCCGGCCACACCGCAGCGAATAATTTTTTGTGGATTCATTTCATCCGTCACAGGAATTCAGACCCATGACCCAGGTTACCAACATCCCTTACGAAGCCCTCGAAGTGGGCCAGACCGCGAGCTACAGCAAGACTGTCGAGGAACGTGACATTCAGCTGTTCGCCGCGATGTCCGGTGACCACAACCCGGTGCACCTGGACGCCGAGTTCGCCGCCGCCAGCATGTTCAAGGAACGTATTGCCCACGGCATGTTCAGCGGCGCGCTGATCAGTGCCGCAGTGGCTTGCGAGCTGCCAGGGCCGGGCACCATTTATATTGGCCAGCAGATGAGTTTCCAGAAGCCGGTGAAGATTGGCGACACCCTGACCGTACGCCTGGAAATCCTCGAGAAACTGCCGAAATTCCGCGTGCGCATCGCCACTCGCGTATTCAACCAGCGCGATGAGCTGGTGGTGGACGGCGAAGCCGAGATTCTGGCTCCTCGCAAGCAACAGACCGTTACCTTGCCGACGTTGCCGCCGATCAGCATTGGCTGATGCATTGCACAAAACAAAAGTGGGAGCGGGCAAGCCCGCTCCCACATTGTGTTTCAGTGAAGCTTACGAGCGTGCACGAGCCTGGTTACGCAGCGCCTTCACCTGATCATGATTGCGTTGCACACCGTGGTATTGACGCTCGACCAGATCCCGAATGCCGACCAGATTGTGTTTGTTGATCTTCTCGATCGCTTCACGATAAGCCTTCAGGGCGTGGTCTTCACCGCGCTCGGCTTCGTTGAGCACCGCTTCTTCATCCTTGCCGGTGAACATCGCTTTGACGTCGACCCAGCGACGGTGCAGATCACCGCTGACACTGGTCGAGGTTTCCGGATCGCCACCCATCGAACGTACGGCGGCTTGCAGCTCGGCGGCAGCCGTTGCGCAATCGGCGGAGCGTTTCACGAACAGGGTTTTCAGCTCTGGGTGCTTGATGTCTTCAGCGCAGGTCTTGAACCCTTCCTGACCGTCCTTGCTGGTTTCGATCAGGTCGTTGAGGACGGAGATGGCTTCTTTATTCATGTCAGTCATTTTTCAATTCCTTGCGTGGGTGAAAGATGCAAGGAGTGTTGCAGTGGTCGTGCCAGCTTCTATCAAAGAATTTAATCGTTAATTTTCAATAACTTATAAATACAACGAGAATCTGTATGCCTGTTATTTGCATGATCTGTCATTTGGCCTGCATGCAGAATGCCTGTATTTTCCAAAGTGTTTTTGAAGCCAGACGATTCCAACGATGAACGCTGAAAAACTCGAACTGCTGATCACCCGCGAAATGCCCTTCGGCAAGTACAAGGGCCGGATCATTGCCGACCTGCCGGGCCCCTACCTGAACTGGTTTGCCCGTGAAGGATTTCCCCATGGCGAACTGGGCGGACTGTTGGCATTGATGCAGGAAATCGATCACAACGGCCTGTCGGAACTGCTCGAACCGCTGCGCGCCAAACACGGAAAACCTTCCCCGCGCCACTGAGGCGCTACCCTGAACAGAGTCGACCATGCCCGATAACACCCGCCGCGCCCGAGACGAAGCCTTCTGGCAAACCTTCGCCGACCGTTACGACCGCCACCCCGGCCCCGTGAATCTGGAGAACGGCTATTTCGGACGCATGTCGCGCACCGTGGTCGAGGAGTACCAGCGCAATATCGAGCTGATCAACAACAGCAACTCAGTCTACGTGCGCCAGCGTTTCGAGCAGCACGACAGCTTCGACATCCGCGCGCAACTGGCCGAGCTGATCGGCGTGCGCGCGCAAAGCGTGGCGTTCACCCACAACGCCACCGCCGGCCTGCAATCGCTGATCCGCAACTACAATCGCCTTGAGCCTGGCGATCAGGTACTGATCTGCGACCTGGAATACGACACGGTCAAGGGCGCCATGCGCTGGCTTGCACGTCATCGCGGGGTCGAAGTGATCGAGGTCGAGCACGCTCACCCCGCCACCTTCGACAGCCTGCTGGCCACGTACCGCGAAGCGTTCATACGCTATCCGAAACTCAAGTTGATGGCCCTGACCCACGTTACCCACCGAACCGGGCTGGTGATGCCGGTGCAGGCCATTGCCTTGCTGGCCAAGGAGCATGGCGTCGATATCATCCTCGATGGTGCCCATGCTCTTGGCCAGATCGAATTCGACCTGGAAGCGCTGGGCATCGCGTTCGCCGGGTACAACCTGCACAAGTGGATCGGCTCGCCGCTGACCCTCGGCTTCCTCTACATTGCCCCGCAACGTCTGGCCGACATCGATCCGGACATGGGCGAGATGCATTTTCCGGTCAGCGATATCCGTTCACGCACGCCCCACAGCACGCCGAACATTCCGGCGTTGATGACCCTGCCTTTGGTGTTCGAAGAACATCGCTCACTCGGTGGCGCAGCGGCCAAGGGCGCACGGATGAATTACCTGCGCAACTTGTGGGTCAGCGCCGTACGCAACCTGCCGGGCATCGAAGTCACGACCCCGGACGATTCGCGTCTGTATTGCGGCATCACCTCCATGCGTTTTACCCGCCATCCCGACCAGCAGGCGATGGTCGAACGCCTGCTCAGTGACTACAACCTGTTCACCGTGGTGCGCAACGGCGCGGCCTGCGGGCCGTGCATCCGCATCACGCCGTCGTTGACCACGACGGCGGCGGAGATTCAGCAGCTGGTTCTGGCGCTGAATGAACTGCGTTAAACCGTATATTTGTCGAAATCCTCGGGCTTGATCTGCGACGACACCGCAAAGGTGTCGATGCCGATCGTGAGGTGGCCGAAGTAACCGTCCTCGTGTGAGTCGCGGCCGATCGGCCACACCGTCAGGGTCGACTCTTCGCCGCCCATGTTGGCGTAGTAGGCATCGTCGGCGTTGCACACCGGCAGCGAGCTGCGCCCGCGATAGGCCTTGGCGTTGAGCACTGCGCGGGAAACCACCTCCGGAAAATACAGCTGCCCGACCCAGGCCACATTGCGTTCCTCCAGATATTCGTTGCCGGCAACGATGCGCACCGCCACGTGAACATGCAGAGCACGACCGGCGTAGAAGCCGGGATAGATCGTGGTGAAGCGCACCCTGCCCTTGTGGTCGCTGAACTGGCCCCCGCGCAGGTAGGTGTCATCGTCGGTTCGCGGGATCGAGCCGATGTCCTCGACGTCGACTTCCAGATCCGGATTGACCCGACTCCAGCCGGAATACGCGCCACGTGCGTTGCAGTGCCAGATATCCACCAGCGCACCGCTGACCGGCTCGGCGGTCATGGCATCGACGATGGTCAGACGCAGCAGCAGCGGCAGGCCCTCGGCGCCTTCGCTGATGTTGCGGCGCAGCAGTTTGGGATTGCGAAAATACGGCCCGGCGACTTGCTCGGGGGCCAGTTGATAAACCGATGGAGCTGAAGGCTGGTTATCCATGACGCGTTCTCTCTTCCATAAGATGAACGCAGGTTAACGCCACACGCAAAGCCGGGTGCGGTAACTATGTATCTCGAGATAACGAAGCTTTTTGCGGGCAAAAAAAAACGGTGCACCGACCAAGCGCACCGTTAAAGCCGTAGAACACACAACGAAGTGTCGGTTGAAGATCAGTCCAGCAGCGCCAGAGCCTCGGCGGTGCATTCCTGAATGCGGGCCCAGTCGCCGTTCTTGATCCACTCAGGATCGAGCATCCAGCTACCGCCCACGCACATGACGTTTTTCAGCGCCATGTAGCTCTTGATGTTGGCAGGGCCGACGCCGCCGGTCGGGCAGAATTTCACTTCGCCGAACGGGCCGCCAAGGGCCTTGATTGCCGCCACACCGCCGCTGACTTCAGCCGGGAACAGCTTGAAGCGACGATAACCCAGGCCATAGCCTTCCATGATGCCGGAGGCATTGCTGATGCCCGGCAGCAGCGGGATCGGGCTTTCGACGCTGGCTTCCAGCAGGTCGCGGGTGATGCCCGGGGTAACGATGAATTGCGAACCGGCGGCTTCGGCCGCAGCCAGCATGTTGCGGTCGAGTACGGTGCCGGCACCGGTCACCAGTTCCGGGCGCTGTTCGCGCAGGATCTGGATCGCCTTGAGGCCGAACTGCGAACGCAGGGTCACTTCCAGCGCGGTCAGACCACCGGCGGCCAGGGCGTCGGCCAGCGGCAGCACGTCCTGTTCACGGGCGATGGTGATCACCGGCAGGATCCGCGCCTTGGCGCAGAGGCTGTCGATCAGGGCAACTTTGTCCGCCATGGAAACGGTCGGGGATGGGGTTGTCATAGCGGCTGTTCCTTGGCTCATGGGCACCAGTAAATCTCTAACGTAGGTTGCAGAAACGCGCGAACCGGCATGGCGGCGACGTCGTTGGATGCCAGTGCGGCATTCAGGGTGGTCAGTTTCGACTGACCGGAAATCGACAGAATCTTGTGCCGGGCCGAGGCCAGCAGTGCGCGGCTCATGGTCAGGCGCTGACGCGGCACGCTTGGCGCGAGCATCGGCCAGCAGCGACGGGTGCCGTCGGCTTGCAGGGCTTCGGCCAGGTTCGGGCTGTCCGGGAACAGCGACGCGGTGTGACCGTCATCGCCCATGCCCAGTACCAGCACGTCGATGGGCGGCAACTCGGCGAGCAAACGATCGGCCTGCTCCGCAGCCTGCTCGACGTTGGCCGCCGCGCTGTAAAGGCTGAGGAACTGCGCCTTGGCCGCCGGGCCCTTGAGCAGATACTGCTTTAGCAGACCGGCGTTGCTGTCGGCATGTTCGACCGGCACCCAGCGCTCGTCGGCGAGGGTCACGACGACCTTCGACCAGTCCAGTTCCTGCTTGGCCAGGTGCTGGAAAAACGCCACCGGGCTACGGCCGCCGGACACCACCAGCACGGCGTTGCCGCGTGCCGCCAGCGCTTCGCTCAATTGCTTGGCGACATTCAGCGCCAGGCCTTCGGCGAGCAGCACCGGGCTTTTGAATTCGCGGGCATTCACGCCCTCGGGCAGTTTCACATCAGATATCGCCATACCACGACCTCCCGTCCCGCGTGATCAATGCAATGGAGCTCATCGGCCCCCACGACCCGGCCGCATACGGCTTGGGCGCATCACCGGATTTTTTCCACCCGGCGATCAGCTGGTCACACCATTTCCACGCGGCTTCAATTTCATCTTTACGGACAAACAGGTTCTGATTGCCGTTCATCACTTCCAGCAACAACCGCTCATAGGCATCGGGGATCCGAGCGCTGCGCCAGGTGTCGGAAAAATTCAGTTGCAGCGGGCCGCTGCGCAGTTGCATGCCCTTGTCCAGACCTTGCTCCTTGGTCATCACGCGCAAGGAAATGCCTTCGTCCGGTTGCAGGCGGATGATCAGTTTGTTGCTGATCTGCAGGCGCTGCTCGGGGGCGAAGATGTAGTGCGACGGTTCCTTGAAGTGGATGACGATCTGCGACAGTTTCTGCGGCATGCGCTTGCCGGTACGCAGGTAGAACGGCACGCCGGCCCAGCGCCAGTTGCGGATGTCGGCACGCAGGGCGACGAAGGTTTCGGTGTCGCTCTGGGCGTTGGAATTCGGCTCTTCGAGGTAGCCCGGTACGGACTTGCCTTCGCTGTGCCCGGCGATGTACTGGCCGCGCACCACTTGCGTGGTCAGACCTTCCGGACTGATGGGCGCCAGGGCCTTGAGCACTTTCACTTTTTCATCACGGATGCTGTCGGCGGACAGGTCGGCCGGCGGGTCCATGGCGATCAGGCAGAGCAGTTGCAGCAGGTGGTTCTGGATCATGTCCCGCAGCTGACCGGCCTTGTCGAAGTAACCCCAGCGGCCTTCGATACCGACCTTCTCGGCCACGGTGATTTCCACGTGGGAGATGTAGTTCTGGTTCCACTGGGTTTCGAACAGGCTGTTGGCGAAACGCAAGGCGATCAGGTTCTGGACGGTCTCTTTGCCCAGGTAGTGGTCGATGCGGTAGGTGCGGTTCTCCGGGAAGAACTGCGCCACGGCGTCGTTGACCTTGCGCGAGGATTCGAGATCCGAGCCGATCGGCTTTTCCAGCACCACGCGGGTGTTTTCCGCCAGACCGACTTTCGCCAGGTTCTCGCAGATCGCGCCGTACACCGCCGCCGGGGTGGCGAAGTAGGCAATCATGCGTTGCGTGCTGCCGGCCAGTTCGGCCAGCGCCACATAATCTTCAGCCTTGAGGAAGTCGACGTGCAGGTAGGTCAGGCGCGCCAGAAAGCGCTCCGCCACAGCTTCGTCCAGCTCTTTGCCCACGTAACGGCGCAGCTCGGCGGCGATGAACGCCAGGTGCTGCTGCTCGGTGCCCGCCTCACGGGCCAGTGCGATAATGCGCGTGTCCTCGTGCAGCAGGCCGGCGCCATCAAGGTGATAAAGGGCAGGAAACAGCTTGCGCAGGGCCAGATCGCCCAAGGCGCCGAACAAGGCGAAGGTGCACGGTTCAACCGTAATCGAAGGCATGATGTTTGTTCTTTTATCAAGTTAAGCTACAAATACCTTTTTTCAAGGCATCACTCAAGGGAAAATGTAGTAATAACCACAACATTTTCGCAAAATACAGATTCCGAGTGGTGGTCGGTCGGAGCCATCAGTAGGATAGGCCACCGTCACGGGCCACATCAAAGGCCCAATTTGCATAGCCGCGCGCTTATCGGCGCCGGTGAATCTAGGAATTCTTATGGACCGCGTGCGAAATTTACTGGAACAGATCCAGAGTCGCCTTGAAGAGCTGAACAAGGCCGAACGCAAAGTCGCCGAAGTGATCCTGCTCAACCCACAGCAGGCCACCCGCTTCAGCATCGCCGCCCTCGCCCAGGCGGCGTCGGTCAGTGAACCGACGGTCAACCGTTTCTGCCGTTCGTTCGGCGTCAGCGGCTACCCCGAACTCAAGTTGCAACTGGCCCAGAGCCTGGCCAGCGGCGCGGCCTATGTCAGCCGCGCAGTAGAAGCCGACGACAATCCCGTGGCCTACACGCAGAAGATTTTCGGCAGTGCGATCGCATCCCTGGACAGCGCCTGCCAGGCACTGGACCCGAACCTGATCAGCCGCGCCGTCGACCTGTTGATCCAGGCCCGGCAGATCCACTTCTTCGGCCTCGGTGCATCCGCTCCGGTAGCTTTGGATGCGCAGCACAAGTTCTTCCGTTTCAACCTGGCGGTCACCGCCCACGCCGATGTGCTGATGCAACGGATGATCGCGTCGGTGGCGCACACCGGCGAGCTGTTCGTGATCATTTCCTACACCGGCCGCACTCGCGAGCTGGTGGAAGTGGCGCGCATCGCTCGGGAGAACGGCGCTTCGGTTCTGGGCCTGACCGCCGAGAATTCGCCACTGGCCAAGGCCAGTACCCTGAGCCTGAACATTCCGCTGCCGGAAGACACCGACATCTACATGCCGATGACTTCGCGGATCATTCAGTTGACCGTGCTGGATGTGCTGGCGACGGGGATGACGCTGCGTCGCGGGGTGGATTTCCAGCCGCATTTGCGCAAGATCAAAGAGAGTTTGAATGCCAGTCGGTATCCGGTGGGTGACGAGTTCAACTGATCCGAATTTTGGGCTGTATTGTCCGGCCTCTTCGCGAGCAAGCCCGCTCCCACAGTTGACTGTATTTCTCCAGATGGAATGCAGTCACCTGTGGGAGCGGGCTTGCTCGCGAAGGCGTCAGCCAACTCACCGCAAATCTAGGCCGCAGCCCACGCCTGCAAACTCAAATGCGCCTTCTCCCCCGGCGCCAGATGCAGACTGTCGGTCCCCCCCGCCGCCGCTTCAACACAGACAAATTCCGAGATCTCATCCCAGCTCACACCCAGCAACGGCCGCGCCCCCGGATGCCACACAACCGTGTCCGCGCTGTCACCGGTATCGATGCACAACTCGCGCTGCCAGGCGTGATCCTTGAGCTGCAATTCACCGTCGTGCTGGAACACTCGCTGACAGCCGCCATCGACCCGCAACTCGCCTTCCTGCTGGCAAACCTCACGGTTCAACTGATCGTAACCCTGCGCCCCTTCGAGCCCAGACAGCGCTATCTCACTCACATCGCCAATACGCCAGTAAGCGTGCAAAGCCTGGCTCAACTGGCACGGCATGTCGTCCTGATGCTCGGTGCTCAGGCGCAATTCCATGCGTTCGCCCAAATGCGCGTGCAGGTCCACCTGCCAGTCGCACAGCTGCAATTGCCAATGCAGGCGCACGCCGTCATCGCCGGTGCTGCTGTCGAGCAGTTTCCAGTCCAGCAGTCGTGCCCAGCCATGGGACGGCCACGCGTTTTCGCTCGGGTGACGGCCATACCACGGCCAGCACACCGGCACGCCGCCGCGAATCGCGCCGACATGCGGCCACTTCGCTGCGCACCACAGCCACGGTTTTTGCCCACGCGGCTGAAAGTGCAGCAACTGCGCACCCTGACGACTGAACACCGCCTGACACAGCGGATGATCGATCACCAGCACATCGCGCATCTGATAGCGCTCCCAGGCGAACACCGGTCGTTCACGCAGGGATTTGAAGAAGCGTTGCAGCGGATGCTCATGCATGGGCCACGATTCCAGATTCAACTTTCATGGGCTGCGACACCCCTTTCCAAAAAAAAGCGGACAGCCTGGGCTGTCCGCAAATATGCGCACATAGAGAGGAGCTTATCGCAGACGCGTCAGAACGTAGACTGAATTTTCAGGCCAGCGACCAAAGCGTTATCCACTTCATCCACACCGCCCGGATGAGTGATGTATTGCAGGTTCGGGCGTACGGTCAGCCAGTTGGTCACGTGGAAGCCGTAATTGATCTCGTAGTTGTATTCGGTTTCACGAATCGGCGAGAACACCGGATTGTCGTAGTCCGAAACACCGTTGGAGACGTTCAGCAGTTCGGCGTTTTTCTTCACGTCATCGTTGACGTGAATGCGTGCCGCACCGATACCGAAGTCATCCTTCGGACGCGCATCGAACAGGCCTTTGTACACAAACATCACGGACTGGTAGTTGTCGATGAAGTTGGTGTCCTTGTCGTGGAACGTGGCGTTGGCAGCGATGCTCAGACCACGGCTCTTGTCACCGTTGTGACTGGTGAGTTGCTGTTGCGCAACGAACCAGTAACCGTGCTTGCTGCTGTGGGTGCGGTAGGCATCACCGGTGGTCGCCGCGTCGAAACCGTTGACGTCTTCGCGAACGTCGTCGGCATCGGCCGTGCTCTTGTAGTAACCGACACGGTACTCGCCCGGCAGGCTGTTCGGGTTAGGCGACCAGACCAGTTCCACTGGCAATACGGTGCCTTTGGTGCCACTGCCGCTCAGCTTGAAGCCGTTGCCGTGTTCCAGCTGCGACGGGTTCTGGTTGTACGCACCGATCTGCGCGTAGAGCTCGTCATTGATGTTGTACTTGACGCGAATGGCCGCCTGGCTGACCGGCCAGTTGTACCAGATGTTGGTCGCCCAGTTACCCACTTGCGAACCGCAGAACGCCAGGTTCTGGAACTCGCACGGGAAGGTGTTGAAGTCTTCGCCTTCGCCGAAGTAACCGGCCTTGATGTCGAGCTTGTTGTCGAAGAACTGGTGTTTGATCCACAGCTGGGTCAGACGCACCATGTGGCCACGACCGTAGACTTCCTGCGAGGAACTTAGAGTGCCGGCACGCGGATCGCCAACGCGGTCGTTGGAAATGTTGTAGCCGTTACGGTTGGTGAACTGGATCTTGGCCTGGGTGTTGTCCCAGCCCCACAGTTTTTGCAGATCCAGCGCCACGCCCAGACCGAACTGGTCGGCGTATCGCGCAGTCTTGTCGTCGTTGAAACCGCCGTGCAGGTTGCCGCCCACTTCACCGACGTAGTCCATCTTGATGTCGATACCCTGCTCGATCAGCTTGGTACGTTCGCCACCCCAGTCCCCGGTCATCCACTCCGAATCGGAGCTGAACGCGTCAGCCGCGTGGACGCTACCGGCCAGCATCATTGCCGCAATCGCCGACAACTGACCGATACGCTGAGCGTTGTTGTTCTTCTTCATCCCTACATCCTCGTTTTATTGTTATTAACTGTTCTTCTTATCTAACGCGGTTTACATCTGATGCGGCGCGCGACAGGCCACGCACCGCGTGCTCCCTGCGGAAACGGGCGAGCCCGCTCCCGCATTTGTTGATCAGCGACCCTTGAACTGGGCCACGTTGGCGCTGTGCGATTCGGTTTTCGGCAGGCCTGCGACCCCCAGGCGCTCACCGGACTTCGCGTCGAACAGCAGCACTTTCGACGGATCGAATTGCAGGGTCAGGGTTTCGCCCACCTGCGGCGCCACGTCCGGCGCCAGACGGCAGCAGACCTTGGTGTCGTTGAGGTTGACGAATACCAGAGTGTCCGGACCGGTCGGCTCGGTGACCTGCACTTCCGCCTTGATGCTCGGCAGACCGTTGCCCTCGCCGTTGGCCAGCGCAATCTGCTCCGGACGCAGGCCGAGGATCACTTCGCGGTCTTCGAGTCCGGCGTCCTGCATCGCCATCGGCAACTCGCACCGGGCCTGGCCGCTGTCGAGCAGCGCCACCAGACGGCCGTCCTTGCGTTGCAGGCGCAGCGGGATGAAGTTCATCGGCGGCGAACCGATGAAGCTCGCCACGAACAGGTTGGCCGGGTCGTTGTAGATCTCTTTCGGCGTACCGAACTGCTGGATGATCCCGTCCTTCATCACCGCCACTTTGTCGCCCAGGGTCATCGCTTCGATCTGGTCGTGGGTCACGTAGACCGTGGTGGTTTTCAGGCGCTGGTGCATCAGTTTCATTTCGGTGCGCATCTCGACGCGCAGCTTGGCGTCGAGGTTGGACAGCGGTTCGTCGAACAGATAGATCTTCGGGCGACGCGCCAGGGCACGGCCCATCGCCACGCGCTGTTGCTGGCCGCCGGAGAGCTGACCCGGCTTGCGATTGAGCAGGTGCTCGATCTGCAGCAGCTTGGCCACGCGGGCGACTTCTTCGTCGATCGCCGACTGGCTCATCTTGCGGATCTTCAGACCGAACTCGATGTTCTCGCGCACGCTCATGGTCGGATACAGCGCGTAGGACTGGAACACCATGGCGATGTCGCGATCTTTCGGGCTCATGCCGCTGACGTCCTGGTCACCGATCATGATTGCGCCGCCGGTGATGGTTTCCAGGCCGGCGATGCAGTTCATCAGGGTCGACTTGCCGCAGCCCGAAGGCCCGACGAGGATCAGGAACTCACCGTCCTTGATCGACAGTTCGATGTTCTTCAGGGTGTCCGGCAGGCCGGCACCGTAGGTCTTGTTTACATTGCGAAGTTCGAGCGTAGCCATGATTACCCCTTGACTGCGCCGGCCGTCAGCCCGCGCACGAAATACTTGCCTGCGACCACATAGACCAGCAGGGTCGGCAGCCCGGCGATCATCGCCGCCGCCATATCCACGTTGTATTCCTTGGCCCCGGTGCTGGTGTTGACCAGGTTGTTCAGCGCCACCGTGATCGGTTGCGAATCACCGCTGGAGAACACCACGCCGAACAGGAAGTCGTTCCAGATCTGGGTGAACTGCCAGATCAGGCAGACCATGATGATCGGGGTGGACATCGGCAGGATGATCTGGCGGAAGATCGTGAAGAAACCCGCACCATCGAGACGCGCCGCCTTGATCAGCGCATCCGGAATGCTCACGTAGTAGTTACGGAAGAACAGCGTGGTGAACGCCAGGCCGTAGACCACATGGATGAACACAAGGCCCGTGGTGGTGCTCGCCAGGCCCATCTTGCCGAGGGTGAACGACGCCGGCAGCAACACGGTCTGGAACGGCAGGAAGCAGCCGAACAACAGCAGACCGAAGAACAGCTGCGAACCGCGGAAGCGCCAGAACGACAGCACATAACCGTTCAACGCACCGATGGCGGTGGAGATGATCACGGCCGGAACGGTGATCTTGATCGAGTTCCAGAAGTAGCCGTCAACGGTGGCCCAGGCTTTCACCCAGCCGATGCCGCTGACCACGGTCGGCCAGCTCAGCAGGTTGCCGGCGGAGATGTCTTCCGGGGTCTTGAAGCTGGTCAGCAGCATGACCACCAGCGGTACCAGATACAGCAGGACCGCAAGGATCAGCACCGCGTAGATCGCGATGCGACTCAGGCTGATGGCCGGTTTGGAGGCGAGACTAGTCATGACGCTTGGTCCTCAGCTCGGAGTACAGGTAAGGCACGATGATCGCGAGGATCGCACCGAGCATCAGGATTGCACTGGCCGAGCCCATGCCCATCTGTCCACGGCTGAAGGTGAACGAGTACATGAACATCGCCGGCAAATCGGAGGAATAACCCGGGCCGCCGGCCGTCATGGCCGCCACCAGGTCGAAGCTCTTGATCGCGATATGCGCCAGGATCATCACCGCACTGAAGAACACCGGACGCAGGCTTGGCAGCACAACCTTCCAGTAGATGCGCGGCATGCTTGCGCCGTCGATCTGGGCAGCACGAATGATCGATTGATCAACGCCACGCAGACCGGCGAGGAACATCGCCATGATGAAGCCCGAGGCTTGCCAGACTGCCGCGATCACCAGGCAATACACCACGCGATCCGGGTCGATCAGCCAGTCGAGACGGAAGCCTTCCCAGCCCCAGTCCCGCAGCAATTTGTCCAGGCCCATGCCCGGGTTGAGCAGCCATTTCCACGCGGTACCGGTCACGATCATCGAGAGCGCCATCGGGTACAGGTAAATGGTGCGGATGAAGCCTTCGCGACGGATTTTCTGGTCGAGGAAAATCGCCAGTGTCACGCCGATTACGAGGGTGATGCCGATGAACATGCCACCGAACACGGCCAGGTTCTTGCTCGCCACCCACCAGCGGTCGTTGTCGAACAACCGCGCGTATTGCGCCAGGCCTGCCCACTTGTAGTTCGGCAGGAAGGTCGACGTGGTGAACGACAGGACAAACGTCCAGAGGATATAGCCATAGAAGCCCACCAGAACGATGAACATGCTCGGCGCCAGCACCAGTTTCGGTAGCCAGCGCTGCAATGCGTCGAACGGCGAGGCCTTGCTGAACACAGCAACAGAACTCATGGGAAGATCCAGTAAAGAAGATGAAGGACCACTGCAAGCTGCCAGCCTCAAGCCGATGCGCGACTTGAAGCTGGCAGCTGCTCTACGCCGGTGTTACTTGGCAGCCTTGACGGCGGTGCCGAGTTTCTTGGCAGCGTCGGCCGGGTCGGCTTTCGGGTCGTTGATGTAGTTGGTCACGACATCAAAGAACGCACCCTGCACGGCCAGCGTGGTCGCCATGTTGTGCGCCATGCTCGGTTGCAGGCCGCCGTTCTTGGCGTCTGCCAGGAAGTCCTTGGCAGCGGTCTGGGCGCAGGAGTCGAAACCGTACTTGCCCATGTCGGCGAGCATGTCGTTACGCACCGGGATCGAGCCCTTGTTGATGCTGAAGACTTTCTGGAAGTTTTCACCCAGCACGACTTTGGCGATGTCCTGCTGACCGGCCGCGGTGCCCGCGTCCTTCTGCTTGAACACGGCCAGCGAGTCGATGTTGTAGGTGAACGCCTTGTCGGTGCCCGGGAACGCTACGCACTCGTAGTCCTTGCCGGCGACTTTCTTGGCGGCGGTCCATTCGGACTTGGCCCAGTCACCCATGATCTGCATGCCGGCCTTGCCGTTGATGACCTTGGCCGCTTCCAGGTTCCAGTCCTGGCCTTTGCCGTCCTGGTCCATGTAGGTCGCGACTTTCTTCAGCTCGGTCAGGGCCTTGACCATTTCCGGGCCGGTCAGGGCAGCGTTGTCCAGGTCGACCAGGGCTTTCTTGTAACCATCAACGCCCATCACCGACAGCACGACCGCTTCGAACACGGTGCTGTCCTGCCAAGGCTGACCGCCGTGAGCCAGCGGAATGAAGCCCGCCGCTTTCAGCTTGTCGCCGGCGGCGTAGAATTCTTCGAGGGTGGTCGGGGCTTTGTCGATACCGGCTTTCTTGAAGACTTCCGGGTTGATCCACAGCCAGTTCACGCGGTGAATGTTCACCGGCACGGCCACGTAATCACCTTCGAACTTCACGGTGTCGGAGACTTTCTTGTCGAGCAGGCTGTCCCACTTCTCGGACTTCGAAACGTCCTTCAGCACGTCCGTGTCGAGCAGACCGGTCGACGCCCATTCCTGGATGTCCGGACCTTTGATCTGGGCAACGCCCGGCGGGTTGCCAGCTACCGCGCGGCTTTTCAGCACGGTCATGGCAGTCGCACCGCCGCCACCGGCGACAGCGCCGTCTTTCCAGGTGAAACCGTCCTTCTCGACTTGTGCCTTGAGCACATCGACGGCGGCTTTTTCGCCACCGGACGTCCACCAATGCACGACTTCCACCGAACCTTTGGATTCGGCAGCGGAAACACTCAGGGGCAGCACAGCGAGCGGGAACAGGGAGGCGACAGAAATGACAGTAGCGAGGCGAGAAATCGCATTCATCTGAGATGTACCTTTCTTGTTGTTATGCATGCAAGTCTGGTGCTTGCGCTGCACACGAGTTTAAACAGAGCGTTTCCCCTCGCAGGTAACGAAGGGACGCGCGAATGTCACCACATGGTTACACAGGAACGCTTCGGGACAGGTGTGCCAGAGCACTGGCCATGCTCGGCGCCAGCGGCAGACGCGGAATCAGCACGGCCTGCCAGGCGTGGTACAGATCCGGCTTGCCCGCCCAGATATCGGCACTTGGACGGTTCTGCGGATCGAGTTCGTGGTACCAGCTGCCGTCGCAGCGGTCGATGAAATGCGTTTCGCAAAATTCCCAGAACAGGCGATACCAGGTTTCGTACTGCGCATCGCCGGTACGCTTGAGCAAGGCACTGGCGGCAGCGCTGGCTTCGGCGTGAGTCCAGTGCAGGCGATGACGCACCACCGCTTTGTTGTTCCAGTCGAGGGTGTAGACGATGCCCGGTGCACCATCGACGTCCCAGCCATGGCGGCAGTTTTGTTCGAACAGCTTTTGCGCGTCGGTGGCCAGCCAGCCGGGCGTGAGCATGCCGGCCTGAACCCGCGCGGCTTCAAGGTGCAGCAACAGCCGCGCCCACTCGAAACCGTGGCCCGGCGTGGTGCCGTAGGGACGGAAACCGTCGGCGGGATTGTCGTGGTTGTACTCGCGCAGCGGCTGCCAGTTTCGGTCGAAATGCTCGATCACCAGGTAATCGTTGGCGGCAGCGTGACCGTGAATCACCCGTTCGACGATGCGTTGCGCACGCACCAGCCAGCGCGGGTCTTCGGTGACATCGGCCAGCGCGAGGAAGGCTTCAGTGGCGTGCATGTTGCTGTTGGCGCCGCGATAGGCTTCCTCTTCGCGCCAGTCGCGGTTGAAGAATTCGCGCATGGCGCCCTCTTCCTCACTCCAGAACCAGGTGTCGATGATGTCGATGGCGTCATCCAGCAATGCCTGAGCACCGGGGCGTTGCGCGACCACCGCGGAACTGGCCGCGAGCGCAACGAAAGCATGCAGATAAGCGTTTTTGCCGGTGTTGCCGTCACGGTGTTCGGCGACAGCGAACCAGCCGCCGTGCAGCGCATCGCGCAACGGACCGCGCAGGGCCGCAATGCCGTGATCGACCAGCTCGGCGAACCCCGGCAGGCCCTGAATGTGGGCCATGGCGAAGCTGTGGGTCATGCGCGCGGTGTTCATGGTTTCGGCTTGCGCGCCGGCCTGGAGCTGGCCGCGCTCATCGAGATTGCCAAAGCCTTCGGGCAATCGCGAAGCCTTGGCGAACGCCAGCAGGCGCAGGCCTTCATCGGCGAGCCATTGCTGGTGGGCAGGGGCGTTCAGCCAACTGCTGAAGCCCGGATTGAAATGATCCATGGGTGGCCTTTTTTGTTGTTATGACTGCGGGCAGTCTAAACAACGGGCCGGGAGGGGCTTGTAACGAAGGGGGCGGGTTTTGTCACCGACCGGTGACATTCAGATCAATCCACCGAACGCGGCAATTGCAGGGTCACACGTAATCCGCCCTCCCGAAGGTTCTGCAACGTCACTTCCCCTCCATGGCTATGGGCAATGTTGCGGGCGATCCCCAAACCGAGACCGTAACCCTGCTGCTGCCCCGCCAACCGGAAGTGCGGTTCGAACACCTGCTCCAACCGCTGCTCCGGCACACCCGGGCCTTCGTCATCGACGTGCAGCACGAATGCGCTCTCATCATCATCGATATGCAAATGGGCGTTCTGCCCGTACTTCAACGCATTGTCGATCAGGTTGCCGATGCAGCGCTTGAGCGCCAGCGGCTTGCCCGGATACGCCGCCAGCGCCCGCCCCTGCTGGGTCACGCGGCCGTTGCCGTTGGGCGCCAGATACGGTTCCACCAGGCAGTCGAGCACATGGTTCAGATCCACCGGTTCGATATTTTCGTGGATGTCGGTGTCCTTCACGCATTGCAGCGCACCTTTGACCAACAGCTCCAGCTCATCCAGATCGCGGCCGAACTTGGTCTGCAACGTTTCGTCTTCCAGCAATTCAACCCGCAGTCGCAGACGGGTGATCGGCGTGCGCAAATCATGGGAAATTGCGCTGAACAATTGGCTGCGCTCGGTCAAATAACGGCTGATGCGCTCGCGCATGGTGTTGAACGCGCGCCCCACTTCCACTACTTCGCTGCCGCCGCCCTCGGCCACCGGCTCGACGTCGGCACCCAGCGACAAGTCCCGCGCCGCCCGTGCCAGACGCTTGAGCGGCCGGCTCTGCCAGTGCACCAGCAAGCCAATGAACAACAGCAGAAAACCACTGGTAAAGACGATAAACCACACCTGCTGGGTCGGCAGGCCTTGTTCTTCAAGACTGGTGTAGGGCTCGGGCAGCAGCGAGGCGATGTACAGCCATTCACCCGGCGCCAACTGAATCTGGGTCACCAGCACCGGCGGATTCACCGGTTCCAGGGTCAACGCGTAATGCGCCCACGAACGCGGCAACTCATCGAGTTTCAACCCGGCGTTGAAGATCCGCAGATCATCGGGGCTGACGAATGTCACCAGAATGTCGGTGTCCTGGCCCAGCGACTGGCGCAACACTTCATCCACCGCTTTCAGCACCGCAGCCTTGCGCGGTGTCACCGGCAGCACTTCCATGCTCAGCGGTTTGTCATTCAGCGTCACCACAAAACGCGTGCCGCCCATGCTGCGCAATTGATCGAGCACCAGCGGCCGATAGGCCACCGGCAACGAGCGGAAATAACTGACGCTGGCGGTCATCGAATGGGCGAGACTGCGGGCGCTGGTGACCAGGCCTTCGAGCTGGGTCGCTCGTAATTGGGACACCCAGATCACGCTGGACAGGGTCTGGGCGAACAACACCGCGAGCAACGTCAGCAGCAGCATCCGCCCAAGCAGCGAACGCGGCATCGGCACTTTACGCGCGATGGTGCGCAGGAACTCAGTGACCATTGCCGGCAACCACATTGGCTGCCAGCTGGTAGCCGCTGCCACGCACGGTGCGGATCAGGCGCGGCGGTTTTTCAGTGTCGCGCAGACGCTGGCGCAAACGGCTGACGGCCATGTCGACAATGCGGTCGAGGGGCATCAGGTCGCGGCCACGGGTGGCGTTGCCGATGGTGTCGCGGTCGAGAATTTCCTGGGGGTGATCGAGGAACAGTTTCAGCAGGGCGAAGTCGGCGCCAGAGAGAATCACTTCCTCGCCGTCAGTGTGAAACAGTCGATGGCTGACCATGTCCAGCCGCCACTCATCGAACGCCAGCACTTCACTGCCCCCGCGTTCCTGACCAAATTGGGCGCGACGCAGCAGGGCCTTGATCCGGGCTTGCAGTTCGCGGGGGCTGAAAGGTTTGCCGAGGTAATCGTCGGCGCCCAGCTCCAGGCCGATGACCCGGTCGGCTTCGTCGGAACTGGCGGTGAGCATGATGATCGGCACCTGAGCCTGACGCGGATGCTGGCGCACCCAGCGGCACAGGCTGAAGCCGTCTTCATCGGGCAGCATCACATCGAGGATCACCAGATCGCTCGGCGCTTCATTCAGCGCCTGACGAAAACCGGCGCCATCCGCCGTGGCCCGTACCTGAAAACCCGCGCGGGTCAGGTAGGTTTCCAGCAACTCGCGTATCTCCTGGTCGTCATCGACCAACAAAATCGACTTGTTGACTGAGCTCACTTCGAAGGCATCCTTGTTGTTGGAATTGGGCGGATTATGCCTGATGTGTCGAGGGTTCCCACGCTCGGCGTCGGAATGATCATTTACCGGATTGTTCGAGCGCCACTCCTGCACCGACGAGCCCCGAGTAAGGCGCCGTCACCAGCCACACCGGAATCCCCTTGAAGTAATCGCTCATGCAGCCCTTGTCGGCGAAGCTGCGGGCGAAACCGCTTTCGAGGAAGAAATCGGCGAAACGCGGAATCACGCCGCCCACGATGTACACCCCGCCACGGCCACCCGTGGTCAGCACGTTGTTGCCGGCCACGCGACCGAGCCAGCAGCAGAACTGTTCCAGCACTTCCAGGGCGATCGGGTCGCCTGCAAGTCCCGCGGCAGTGATGGCTTCCGGCGTATCGAGTTTCGGTTCATGACCATCCACCGCGCAGATCGCCCGGTAGACCCGCGGCAAGCCGCCGCCGCTCAACGCGGTTTCCGCGCTGACGTGACCGATTTCGTTGTAGATGTGTTGCCAGAGCTGGGTTTCACGCGGGCTGCTCAGCGGCAGATCGACGTGGCCGCCCTCGCCCGGCAACGCGGCAAACCGCCCCTCGCCGAGATCGAGCAACGTGCCGACGCCCAAACCAGTGCCCGGGCCGATCACCACTGCCGGGCGCAATGCCTCAGGCGTGCCTTCGCAGACCACGCGAAATTCGCCGGGCTGCAAACGGGTCATGCCCAGCGCCATCGCCGAGAAATCGTTGACCAGCAACAACTGTTCGACCTGCAAGGTCTGGCAGAAGGCCTTGCGGCTCAGGCGCCAGTGGTTGTTGGTGAACTTGAATTCATCGCCGCTTACCGGCCCCGCCACCGACAGGCACACCGAACCGATGGCGCCCGGCGCCAGACCGAGCCCGCTCAGGTAGAGGCTGATCGCCTCTTCCGGGCTGGCATGGTCGGCCGTGGCCAGCACCTGAACCGATTCGAGCTGCTGATCTTTCCACAACGCGAACCGCGCGTTGGTGCCTCCGATGTCACCGACCAAAGCCAGTTTCAATTAAGCGTCTCCAGGGCAGAAGTGAAGGCGCTGGCGCCCTGCTCCGCCGAGCTGAAGGCCAAACGCATGAAGCCAAACAGTTCGCGACCGCTGCCGATGTTGTTGCCCAACAGGCCTTTGGCGGGTTCGCGCGCTGCGAATTCGGCGGCGTCCACCTTGAGTTCCAAAGTGCCTTTGACGCCATCGACGCGGATGATATCGCCCTCTTGCACGCGCGCCAAAGCGCCGCCGACATAAGCCTCGGGGCTGACGTGAATCGCCGCCGGGATTTTCCCCGACGCGCCGGACATGCGCCCGTCCGTCACCAGCGCCACTTTGAAGCCACGATCCTGCAGCACGCCGAGGAACGGCGTCATCTTGTGCAGCTCAGGCATGCCGTTGGAACGCGGGCCCTGGAAGCGCATCACCGCGACAAAATCCTTCTCCAGCAGACCGGCCTTGAAAGCGTCCGCCAGATCCTGCTGATCCTGGAACACCATGGCTGGTGCTTCGACGATCTGGTTTTCCAGCGCGACGGCGGACACCTTCATCACGCCACGACCGAGGTTGCCTTCCATCACCCGCAAGCCGCCCTCTGCCGAGAACGCACGGGCCACCGGGCGCAGGATGTTTTCGTCGAGGCTGTCGGTCGGGCCTTCACGCCACACCAGTTTGCCGTTATCGAGGAACGGCTCCTTGGTGTACTGGCTGAGGCCGTGGCCGAGCACGGTGTTGACGTCTTCGTGCAACAGGCCGGCTTCGAGCAGTTCGCGGATCAGGAACGACATGCCACCCGCCGCCTGGAAGTGGTTGATGTCAGCCTTGCCGTTCGGATAGACGTGGCTCAGGGTCGGCACGACTTCGGAGAGGTCGGCCATGTCCTGCCAGGTCAGTTGAATGCCCGCCGCCATGGCAATGGCCGGCATGTGCAAGGTGTGGTTGGTCGAGCCGCCAGTGGCGTGCAGCGCGACGATCGAGTTGACCAGCGCCTTCTCGTCGACGATTTCGCCGATCGGCAGGAAGTTGCCGTTCTGTTTGGTCAGGCGGGTGACCTGATGCGCGGCTTCGCGGGTCAGGGCGTCACGCAGCGGCGTGTTCGGGTTGACGAACGACGCGCCCGGCAAGTGCAGGCCCATGACTTCCATCAGCAACTGGTTGGTGTTGGCGGTGCCGTAGAAAGTGCAAGTGCCCGGGCTGTGGTAGGACTTCATCTCCGATTCCAGCAGCTCTTCGCGGGTCGCCTTGCCTTCGGCGTACTTCTGCCGCACGTCGGCTTTTTCCTTGTTGGAAATCCCCGAGACCATCGGCCCGCCCGGTACGAAAATCGTCGGCAGGTGACCGAAACGCAGGGAGCCCATCATCAGGCCCGGCACGATCTTGTCGCAGATGCCGAGCATCAGCGCGCCGTCGAACATGTTGTGGGACAGCGCCACCGCCGTCGACATCGCGATCACTTCGCGGCTCGGCAGGCTCAGCTCCATGCCCGGCTCGCCCTGGGTCACGCCGTCGCACATGGCAGGCGTGCCGCCGGCGAACTGGCCGACCGAACCGATTTCGCGCAGGGCGCTCTTGATCTGTTCCGGGAAGACTTCGTAAGGCTGGTGCGCCGAGAGCATGTCGTTATATGACGAAACAATCGCGATGTTCGCCGAGTTCATCATCCGCAGGCTGTGCTTGTCTTCGCTGCCACACCCGGCCACGCCGTGGGCGAAGTTGGCGCATTGCAGTTTGCCGCGCATCGGCCCGTCAGTTGCAGCGCCGCGAATCAGCGCAAGGTAAGCCTGACGCGTGGCGCGGCTGCGGGCGATAAGCCGTTCGGTGACCTCAAGAACGCGGGGATGCATGTGTAGAACTCCAGGCTAACGGATGTGGCGACCTGATTGTCTATGCTGATCAAAGGCCCGTTCGCGTGGGATGACGAACGGTTTTCTTGATCATTCGGACCAGTTGATTCAGGTCACTCGTTGTAGATAAAACAAAATATTGCCACTAAAAAGGCTTGTTTTCTATTTTTATGCGAATAATCTTGTAATTCCAACAACAAAACGACGGCGGCGCTGTTCAATGACTCTTCGAATCGCAATCAATGGTTTTGGCCGCATCGGCCGTAATGTCCTGCGCGCACTGTATACCCAAGGCTATCGTCAGGATTTGCAGATCGTCGCCATCAACGATCTGGGCGACAGCGCGATCAATGCGCATCTGCTCAAGTACGACACCGTTCATGGCACATTCGATGCCGAAGTGGCTCATGACAACGAGAGCCTGACCGTCAACGGCGACCGCATTTCGGTCAGCGCCATCCGCAACCCGGCCGACCTGCCATGGGCCGCGGAAAAGATTGATGTGGTCTTCGAATGCACCGGTCTGTTCACCGACCGCGCCAAAGCCGCCGCGCATATTACCGCCGGCGCACGCAAAGTGATTATCTCGGCCCCGGCCAAAGGCGCCGATGCCACCGTCGTTTATGGTGTGAACCACGACATTCTGCGCCAGTCGCACCAGATCATTTCCAACGCGTCGTGCACCACCAACTGCCTCGCGCCAGTCGCGCAAGTGCTGCACCGCGAGCTGGGCATCGAAAGCGGTCTGATGACCACCATCCACGCCTACACCAACGACCAGAACCTGACCGACGTCTATCACACCGACCCGTACCGCGCGCGCTCCGCCACCCAGAACATGATCCCGAGCAAGACCGGCGCCGCCGAAGCCGTGGGCCTGGTGCTGCCGGAACTGGCCGGCAAGCTGACCGGCATGGCCGTGCGCGTGCCGGTGATCAATGTGTCGCTGGTTGACCTGACCGTGCAACTGAAGCGCGAAGCCTCGGCCGATGAAGTCAACGCACTGATGAAAGCGGCGAGCCAGCACTCGAAGATCCTCGGCTACAACACCCTGCCGCTTGTCTCGAGCGATTTCAACCACAACCCCCTGTCGTCGATCTTCGACGCCAACCACACCAAATCCAGCGGCAAACTGCTGAAAGTGCTGGCCTGGTACGACAACGAGTGGGGCTTCTCCAACCGCATGCTCGATAACTGTCTGGCGCTGTGCAACGCGGAATAAAACCGCTGCCGCCGTTTTGAGAGCGGGCAAAAGCTTTACCAACCTTTGACAAATCAACACTTGACCACTCGGGCGGATGATAAGCATTATCATTCGCCCGAAATGGATCAGGTCTTCCCGTGAGTCAATCACACTTCAATCACGTATTCCTCGCCCAGCGCACTTCGCTGCTGCGGACCCTGGAACGGATGGTCAACAACCACAGCACCGCCGAAGACCTGTTGCAGGAAACCTACCTGCGCGTCACCCGGGCGCTGAGCGAACGGGCCATCGATCACCTTGAACCCTTTGTCTTTCAGACCGCGCGCAACCTGGCGCTGGACCATTTGCGTGCGCGCAAGATTCATTCGCGCACCATGGTCGACGACGTGCCGCAGGACGTGGTGCACAGCGTCGCCGCCCCCGCCAGCAGCGCCGAAGACGCCGCGCACGCCGAACAATTGCTGGAGCGCCTGAACGTGAGCCTCGGTGAACTCAGCCCCCGCCAACAGCAGATTTTCATCCTCAGCCGCCTGCACGGGCACAGCTATCAGGAAATCGCCGAAGAACTGAGCGTCTCCCTCAGCACGGTGCAAAAAGAACTCAAACTGATCATGACCATCTGCATCGGTGTCGCCGAACGTTTGAATAGCGATTGATGTTGTAGGGCTTTTCTGTAAACCACAGGATCGACTGCACTGATCATCGGGCTTTGTTACCCTTGCCCGACTTTTACGCTTCACTAAAAAAACAGCCGTGCACAGACACTGCCGAGGAAACACCGTGACGGACACCCACCGCTCCCCTTCGCCTTCATCGGCGCAGGACGCCGCAAGCGCAATGGACCAGGCTCTGGACTGGCTCATCGTGCTCGGCAGTCCGGACGAGGAGCAGACCCGGCAATTCCATGCCTGGCTGGCGGCCGATCCGTTGAATGCCGAGGCGTTCGCCAAGGCCCAGGCGATCTGGGACGGTCCGCAGATTGCCCAGTGCGCGCAGAGCCTCGCCACGCAACCGAAGAAAGTCACCGTTCTGACTCGTTTGCGTCCGCACTGGAAACCGCTGGCCACCGCCGCTGTGCTGCTGCTCGGGCTGTTCAGTTTCAGCAACCTGCCGATGCGCTTACAGGCCGATCACCTGACCGTGGTCGGCGAGCGTCAGCGCCTGCAGCTTGAGGACGGCTCGAAAGTCCTGCTCAACACCAATTCCGCCTTCTCCAGCACGATCAACGATCAGCAACGAGTCGCTCGGCTGTATCAGGGCGAAGCGTTTTTCGAGATCCCGGCCAGCCGCAGCCAGCCACTGGAAATCGACGCTGGCCCGGTGAAAGCCAGCGTGCGCGACACCGCATTCGCCGTGCGTTATCTGGACGGCGTGGCGCAGGTGCGGGTGCAGCGCGGCGATGTCGATCTGCGGGCGACCCGTGACGATGCCCGTGTGCGTCTGTCCGCCGGGGAAAGCATCCGCATCGGCCCGAACGGTTTCGACCGCCCGGCCAAGGTTGACGCCGCCACCGATCTGGCGTGGGTGCAGGGTCGGCTGATCTTCGAGAACTGCCCGCTGAATCAGGTACTGGCCGAACTGCGCCGCTACTATCCGGGCTTCATCATCAACACCAACGAACAGTTGGCCGACGTCGCCGTCACCGGCAATTACCGTCTCGACCAGCCGCTGGACGTGGTGCGTTCGCTCGCTCACATCACCTCGGCCAAGCTTCAGGAATTCCCGGCGCTGGTGATTTTGAACTAAATGAGAATTATTTTTACTCGATAGCCAAAGCTCGTTCGTCTCGTTATAGCCAATGCAATTGATTCGCATCTCGCGAGCTCAATCAGCACCTATAAAGATTCGTGCGACACGGAGCGCTATCGATGTCCTCACGCCTTACCCGCCAGACTTCTTCCCCTTCCCGCGTGCTGTCGTTGCTGACCGCCGCCATCCTGATGGCCGGCACCGCGCCGCTGATGGCCGCCACCGAACAGCCGACGCGCAACATGGGCGACTACTCGTTCGCCATCGCCCAGCAGCCGCTGGTGTCGGCGCTCAATGCGTTCACTGCTGTCACGGGCTGGCAGGTCGGATTGCCGGCGGAACTGGGTCAGGACGTGTCGTCGCCGGGCGTGCGCGGTTCGCTGCCACCGGAAAAAGCCCTGGAGCGCCTGTTGGTGGGGACCAACCTGAGCTTCCGCAAACTGAGCAACAACAACGTTGTGCTGGAAAAACGCGCCAGCAGCGGCGCGCTTAACCTCGATCAGGTGACCATCAGCGCCACCCGCCAGGAACAGTCGGTGAACAGCGTGCCCAGCACCGTCACCGTGCACACCCGCGAAGAGCTCGACCGTAACAACGTGAACACCATCAAGGATCTGGTGCGCTACGAGCCGGGCGTGTCCGTCGGCGGCGCCGGCCAGCGCGGCGGGATCAGCGGCTACAACATTCGCGGCATCGACGGTGACCGCATCCTGACTCAGGTCGACGGCGTCGAAGTGCCGGACGGTTTTTTCAACGGCCCGTACGCCAAGACCCAACGCAACTACGTCGACCCGGAAATCATCAAACGTGTCGAAATCCTCCGTGGCCCGGCCTCGGTGCTGTACGGCAGCAACGCCATCGGTGGCGCGGTCAGCTACTACACCCTCGACCCGGACGACATCATCAAGCCCGGCAAAGACGTCGGCGCCCGCCTGAAGACCGGCTACAGCTCCGCCGACGAGAGCTGGTTGAAGTCCGCCACCGTCGCCGGTCGCGCCGACCAGTTCGACGGTTTGCTGCACTACAGCCAGCGCGACGGTCATGAAACCGATTCCTACGGCAGCAACAACGGCACCGGCCTTGAGCGCACCGCCGCCAACCCGGAAGACGTGAAGGCCACCAACGTGCTGGCCAAGATCGGCTGGAACTACAACGAAGGTTCACGCCTGGGCCTGACCTACGAAAAGTACAAGGATGATCGCGACACCGATCAGAAAAGCGCCTACGGCGGCCCGTACTTCAACGGCGCCCCGACGATCCCGAACAGCGTGCTGCCCGGCGGCATGTACCAGTGGCGCACCGGCAACGACACCATCACCCGCGAACGTTTCGGCCTGGAGCACAGCTTCGAGTTGAACAGCCTGCTGGCGGACAACGTGAAGTGGAGCCTCAACCACCAGACCGCCAAGACCGACCAGAGCACCGACGAGTTCTACTACCCGATCACCCGTAAAGTGCTGCGCACCCGCGACACGATCTACGAAGAGAAACAGTGGGTGTTCGACGCACAACTGGACAAGGCCTTCGCCATCGGTGACACCGATCACGTGCTGACCTACGGCACCACCATCAAGCAACAGAAAGTCACCGGCTCGCGCAGCGGCGACGGCAAGTGCCTGGCGGTCGGTCGCGGCTGCACCGCCATCGGCGCCACCAGCGCGACCGACGTGCTGAAGAAGTCCAGCGACTTCCCGGACCCGACCATCAACACCTACAGCCTGTTCGCCCAGGATCAGATCAGCTGGAACAACTGGACCTTCCTGCCGGGCCTGCGCTACGACTACACCCAACTCAAGCCGCACATCACTCAGGAATTCCTCAACACCGTGGCCGCCGACGGCCAAGGTACGGTCAGCGACGAGAACAAGACCTGGCATAAAGTCTCGCCGAAATTCGGCCTGACCTACGCCCTGACCGAAAACTACACCTGGTACGGTCAGTACGCCGAAGGCTTCCGCACACCGACCGCGAAAGCGCTTTACGGCCGCTTCGAGAACAGCACCACCGGCTACAACGTGGCGCCGAACCCGGACCTGGAACCGGAAAAAAGCAAAAGCTATGAAACCGGCCTGCGCGGCAACTTCGAGCAAGGCTCATTCGACGTGGCGGTGTTCTATAACAAGTACCGCGATTTCATCAACGAAGACGCCGTCACCCCGGGCTACAGCGAGCTGACGTTCCAGACCAACAACATCAAGCACGCCACCATCAAGGGTGCTGAAGTCAAAGGTCGTCTGAACCTCGACGCCTTCGGCGCGCCGCAAGGCCTGTACACCCAGGGCTCGATTGCCTACGCCTACGGTCGCAACAACGACACGGGCGAGCCGCTCAACAGTGTCAACCCGTTGACCGGCGTGTTCGGCCTCGGTTATGACCAGGACAACTACGGCGGTCTGCTGAGCTGGACCGTGGTCAAGAAGAAGGATCGCGTCGACGACAGCAACTTCAAGTCGCCAGACGGCGTCAGCAGCCAGTTCAAGTCGCCGGGCTTCGGCATCCTTGACCTGACCGGGTTCTATAAAGTCACCGACGACGTTACCGTCAGCGGCGGCATCTACAACCTGACCGACAAGAAGTACTGGCTGTGGGATGACGTGCGTGGTTACGACAGCGTCGGCGAAGCCGCGGTGCTGAGCCCGGCCAACCTCGATCGCCTGACCCAGCCGGGTCGCAACTTCGCGATCAACCTGGTCTGGGATATCTGATCCGGATGACCTCACGGCGCGCGTGCATTGCCGCGTCGTGAGGTTTTTTTACTGTCCGGCGCTTGCCCGTACGTCTCGTTATCAAGCGCCTCTTCTTTTCAAGGACATCTCATGAGCACCCCGGAAAAAGCCCTGCGTTCGCAACGCCTGAACCAGATCACCCACGAGCCGCACAGCAAGCTCGATGCACTGGTCAAGGCCCACGCGCCGTTCGAGACCCGCGCCAACTTCGCCCGCTTCGTGGTCGCGCAGTACCTGTTCCAGTCGGAGCTGGTGTCGCTGTACAACGATGCCGAACTGACCGCCATCGTCCCTGACCTGCCGGCCCGCTGCCGCGCCGAAGCGGCAGAGGCCGACCTCGCCGACCTCGACACCGAAGTGCCTGCGCCAGTCGCCGGCGCGGTGAAAAACCCGAGCAAGGCCCGCGCCCTGGGCTGGATCTTCGTCTCTGAAGGTTCCAAGCTCGGCGCTGCGTTCCTGATCAAACGCGCGGTGGCGCTGGAGCTGAGTGAAACCTTCGGCGCCCGTCACCTGGGCGAGCCTGAGGGTGGTCGCGCCGAAGGCTGGAAGAGCTTCGTGCGCACCCTCGACTCGCTGCAATTCAGTGCTGAAGAGGAAGCCGAAGTGGAGCAAGGCGCGATCGATGCGTTCAACCGCTTCACCGTGCTGCTGGAACAGGCTTACTCGACTGAAGCCGAACCGGCCTGATTGCTGAATCCCTGTGGAAGCCTGGCTTCCACAGGGAACTGCATAAGCCTGTAAGATTCCCATCCCGCTTCATAAGCCTCTCGCTGAGCCCATGCCCCAACCCGCCTCCTCCCGACTCGCCCGCCTGCTGTTCGGCCTGCTCGCCTATGTCAGTCTCGGCATCGGCCTGATCGCCATCGTCGTGCCCGGCCTGCCGACCACCGAGTTCATCCTGCTCGCCGCCTGGGCCGCGACCCGCAGTTCGCCGCGCCTGAGTGCCTGGCTGGAAAACCATCGTCTGTTCGGCCCGATCCTGAGCAACTGGCGCAACGGCAAGATCATCGCCCGCAAGGCCAAGGTCAGCGCCACGGTCAGCATGCTGCTGTGCGCCACGCTGATGCTGGTGATGCTCGATCACGGCTGGCCGATTTATCTGGCGATTGCAGGGATGACCATGGGCAACCTGTGGATCTGGTCGCGACCGGAAGCACTGCCGAAGATTTCCTGATTTTTCCCTTGTTTTCAGGGCATTTACCCGCGCAAACGTTTAGCCATGACCGTTCGTCGGCATGCGGCTCATGCGCTTTCGCCCCGCGCCGATGTTGATTGAATGGCGCTGAATGGATTTGGCGAACCGGGCACCTCCCCTGCCCCGTAGCCAACAGCTCATTCATTCGCGAGAACATCCCATGTTCGACTCTCTGTCCATCCGCCTGAAAATCGTCCTGCTGTCCGGCCTGTGCCTGCTCGGCGTGGTCGCGCTGATCGTCGGCATTAACATCTACCAGACCAACCGGAACGACGAACTGGTCAGCCAGTCGAGCAGCAAGATGCTCACCGCCAGCGTGCAGGATCTGCTGCAGGCCAAGGCTGCCGAACAGGCAGTGCAAGTGCAGAAAACCTTCGGCGAAAGCCTGTTGGTGATCACCGCGCTGGCCGATCAGATCAAGGACATGCGCGTCATGGCCGCCAAGCGTTCGCTGGACGCCGGCGCCCTGCGTGAAGAATTGAACCTGAGCCTGAAGACCGCGTTCGAGCGCAACAGCAAGGTGCTCGGCATCTGGCTGGCCTTCGAACCGAACGGTCTGGACGGCAAGGACAGCGAGTTCGTCAACGACGCCGCACGCCAGTCCAACGAGGCCGGACGCTTCGCCACCTACTGGAGCCGCGCCGCCGGTTCGTCGCTGAACACGATCATGGTCGAGGAAGACATGACCAAGACCACCCTCAGTGTCAGCGGCACACCCTACAACAGCTGGTACACCTGCCCTCGCGACAACAAGCGTACCTGCCTGCTCGACCCGTACGCGGATACCGTGGGCGGCAAGGAAATGCTCATGACCACCATTTCCGTGCCACTGCTGTTGGACGGCAAGGCCATCGGCGTGGTCGGCATCGACATCGCACTCGATACGCTGCAAGCGGCGGCCGTGGGTTCCCAACGCGAACTGTTCAACGGTGCCGGGCACATGCTGATCGTCTCCGGCAGCGGCGTGCTGGGTGCCTACAGCACCGACGCGACCAAGGTTGGCAAAGGCATCGCCGAAACCCTCGGCGCCGAAGGCAAGGACATCCTGCAACTGCTGAGCGCCGGCACGCCGAAGATTCTCGAACAGGGCGACGTGATCCGCGCCGTGTATCCGGTCAACCCGATTGCCGACTCCAAGGCCTGGGGTGTGGTCATCGACCTGCCGAAACAAGTGCTGCTGGCCGACTCGGTCAAGCTCCAGGCAGTGCTCGACGACGCGCAGCAAACCGGCACGATTACCGCGTTGGCGGTGGCCGTGATCGCCGGCCTGATCGGTCTGCTGCTGATCTGGCTCACCGCCTCCGGTGTGACCCGTCCGATCAACAGCGTTGCTGAGATGCTGAAAAACATCGCCAGCGGCGAAGGCGACCTGACCCAGCGCCTGAACTACACCAAGCAGGATGAACTGGGCGAACTGGTGAACTGGTTCAACCGCTTCCTCGACAAGCTGCAACCGACCATCGCCCAGATCAAACAGAGCATCACCGAGGCCCGTGGCACCGCCGATCAGTCGTCGGAAATCGCCCGCCAGACCAGCGAAGGCATGCAGGTGCAGTTCCGCGAGATCGATCAGGTGGCCACCGCGTCCAACGAAATGAGCGCCACTGCTCACGACGTCGCCAACAGCGCCTCGAACGCTGCCAACGCGGCGAAAGGCGCCGACCAGTCGGCCAAGGACGGGATGTCGATCATCGAGCGCAGCACCCGCGACATCAATCAACTGGCCGACGAGGTCAGCAAAGCGGTGACCGAGGTTGAAGAGCTGGCAGTCAACAGCGAGCAGATCGGTTCGGTGCTGGAAGTGATCCGCAGCATCGCCGAACAGACCAACCTGCTGGCGCTGAACGCCGCAATCGAAGCGGCCCGGGCCGGTGAAAGCGGCCGTGGTTTTGCGGTGGTGGCCGACGAAGTCCGAAACCTCGCCAAGCGCACCCAGGATTCGGTGGAAGAAATCCGCGTGGTCATCGAACGCATCCAGACCGGCACCCGTGGCGTGGTCGCGACCATGCATTCGAGCCAGACCCAGGCGCACAACAACGCCGGGCAGATCCGCCAGGCCGTGGACGCCCTCGGCAAGATCAGCGACGCGGTCACCGTGATCAGCGACATGAACCTGCAGATCGCCAGCGCCGCCGAACAGCAAAGCGCCGTCGCCGAAGAGGTCAACCGCAACGTCTCGGCGATCCGCACCGTTACCGAAACCCTGACCGAACAGGCCACCGAATCGGCGGCGATCAGCAGCCAGCTCAACGCCCTGGCCAGCCAGCAGATGAAATTGATGGATCAGTTCCGCGTCTGAAAATCACCACTGCTTCCCTGTGGGAGCGGGCTTGCTCGCGAAGGCGGTGTGTCAGCCACATCAATGTTTAATGACGCACCGCTTTCGCGAGCAAGCCCGCTCCCACAGGGGCCAGTGCTCGTACCAGAGCTTTCATCTGCCCAAACTTTGTTTTGCACTATCATCGCCCTCTCGTTCCGGAGGGCCTTCGATGACCGATCTGCTCACGTCCATTCAAGCCGCGCTCGGCTTGTCCCGCACGCCGATTCCGTTCACCGCCGAGGGCGCCCTGCCTTCGGCGTTTGCCGTCACCGACCTTGCCTGCGCGAGCATTGCCGCGGCCGGGCAAGCCGTCGCCGAACTCCTTCAGCAGCAAACCGGCGACTTGCCCACTGTAGAAGTCGACCGGCGTCTTGCGTCGTTCTGGTTCGCCACGTCGCTGCGACCGATCGGCTGGGAAGTGCCGCCGCTGTGGGATCCGGTGGCCGGCGACTACGCAACCCGAGACGGCTGGATCCGCCTGCACACCAATGCCCCGCATCACCGCGCCGCCGCTGAAAGTGTGCTCGGCGCCTGTGCCGACCGCGCAGCGATGGCGGCGAAAGTCGCGCAATGGGCCAGTGCCGATCTGGAGCAAGCGGTGGTCGAGGCCAAGGGCTGTGCGGCTGAAATGCGCAGTTGGGAACAGTGGCAAAAACATCCGCAAGGGTTGGCGGTGAATGCCGAACCCTTGGTGCATTTCAGTGATGAGAAAGACGAAAGCCATCAACCCTGGCAAGGCTCGGTGACGCAGCCATTGGCCGGACTCAAGGTGCTCGACCTGACCCGCGTACTGGCCGGCCCGACCGCCAGCCGTTTTCTCGCAGGGCTGGGCGCCAATGTGCTGCGCATCGACCCGCCGACCTGGAACGAACCCGGCGTGGTGCCCGAAGTAACCCTCGGCAAACGTTGTGCGCGACTGGATCTCCACCAACCCGCAGATCGTTCGGTGTTTGAAAGCCTGCTCAAGGATGCCGACATTCTGCTGCACGGCTATCGCGCCGACGCCCTTGAACATCTCGGCTTCGGCGTCGAACGCCGCCGGCAACTGGCGCCGGGGCTGATCGACGTTTGCCTCAACGCCTACGGCTGGAGCGGCCCGTGGCAGAACCGTCGGGGCTTCGACAGCCTGGTGCAGATGAGCAGCGGGATTGCCGAGGCCGGACAGCGCTGGAAGCAAGCGGACAAACCGACACCGCTGCCGGTGCAGGCGCTGGATCATGCGACGGGGTATCTGATGGCGGCGAGTGCGATCCGGTTGCTGGCTGAACGGTTACGCAGTGGTCGAGGTGGATCGGCACGGTTGTCGCTGGCGCGGACGGCGAAGCTGTTGATTGAGCATGGGCCGGGGACGGACGAAATGTTGCGTCCGGAAAATCCACAGGATCAAAGCTCGCTGGTGGAACAGACACCTTGGGGGCCGGCGCATCGGCTACAAGCGCCGCTTCGTATCGAAGGAACGCCGTTGCAGTGGACTTTGCCGGCGACCGAGTTGGGCTCACATCCAGCGCAATGGTTTTGAAGGCGTGCGGAAATCAATCCGCACGACTCAAAGACGCCCACAACACCTGAGCCGCGTACCCCCGAAATGGCCGCCAGGCCTCAGCGCGGGCAGACAATTCCCGCGCCGTCATCCGCTCCCCTTGCAGCACTTCCAGTGCCCGCAGCAATCCCACATCCCCGGTCGGAAACCCGTCCATGTCCCGCAACTGGCGCAGGGCAATGTACTGCGCCGTCCAGTCGCCGATCCCGTGCAGCGCCAGCAACCGCGCCGTCCCGGAAGCAAACAGCAGCGGATCCTCCAGCGACGCCTGCGCCACCCCGGACAAGGTGCGTCCGCGACTTTTCGGCATGCCCAACGCCGCCAGATCAGCGCTCGCCAAAACGGTGGCCCGAGGAAAAACGTGAGTCAGGCCCGGCACTGAAGAACGCAAAGGCTCGCCATACTGCGCCACCAGTTTCCCCGCCAGCCGAATCGCCGCGACCACGGTGATCTGCTGCCCCAGCACCGCCTGAAACGCCAACTCCAAACCATCCCATGCCCCCGGCACCCGCAACCCCGGACGCTCGGCGATCAGCCGCGCCAGCAGCGGATCCGCCGCCAGATGCCGCTGCATCGTGAGTAGATCCACATCCAGATCAAACATCCGTCGCAAGCGCACAACAATCTCGGGAACCGCCGACGGATCCGGGAAATCCAGTTCCACCTCCAGCGCACCACCGTCACCGGGCCAGACCGAAACCGTGCCGTGAAGCCCGTTCAACCCGATGCTGCGCGAATACACGCCATCGACCACCGTCTCCATTCCCGTCACCGCCCGGGCCGCGAGAAACCCGAGCATCGCCGGCCAGTCACAGGATCCCTGATAGTCGAGCCGCAATCTCACAGGGACAACACGCCGCTGTACAACCCGTAGGCCGCGAGCCCGGCCCCGGCGATGACGCAGGTGAAAATCCCCTTCTCGAGCGTGGTGAACAATGGCTCGCCCTGCTCATGCTTGGCCTTGGCGAACAGGATCACCCCCGGCGCATACAGCAGCGCCGACAGCAGCAGGTATTTCACCCCGCCGGCATACAACAGCCACACCGCGTAACACAGGGCGATGCCACCGATCAGCAGATCCTTGGTGCGTTCGGCGGAGGCATGTTCATAGGTTTCGCCTCGCCCGCTGAGCAATACCGCATAGGCCGCCGACCACAGATACGGCACCAGAATCATCGACGAGGCGAGGTAAATCAGGCTGGTGTAAGTGCCGGCGGAAAACAGCGTGATCAGCAGGAAAATCTGGATCATCACGTTGGTCAGCCACAACGCATTGACCGGCACATGGTTGGCGTTTTCCTTTTTCAGGAACGCCGGCATCGTATTGTCTTTGGCGGTCGCGAACAGGATCTCCGCGCACAACAGCGCCCACGACAACAACGCACCAAGCAACGAAATGGCCAGGCCCACGCTGATCAGCAACGCGCCCCATGGCCCGACGATGTGTTCCAGCACGGCGGCCAGCGACGGGTTCTGCAAGGTCGCCAGTTCCGGCTGACTCATGATGCCGAGCGACAGCACATTGACCAGCACCAGCAGCGCCAGCACACCGATAAAACCGATCACCGTGGCCCGGCCCACATCCGTGCGCTTCTCCGCCCGGGCCGAGTAAACGCTGGCGCCTTCGATACCGATGAACACGAACACGGTGACCAGCATCATGTTGCGCACCTGATCCATCACGCCGCCGAAATTCGGGTTGCTGCGGCCCCAGATATCACGGGTAAACACGTCCGCCTTGAACGCCACGGCGGCAATGATCACGAACATGATCAGCGGAATGATCTTGGCCACGGTGGTCAACTGATTGATCAACGCGGCTTCCTTGATCCCGCGCATCACCAGAAAGTGCACGGCCCACAGCAACACCGAAGCGCAGCCGATGGCAATCGGCGTGTTGCCCTGACCGAACACCGGAAAGAAGTAGCCGAGAGTGCTGAACAGCAAGACGAAATACCCGACGTTGCCCAGCCAGGCGCTGATCCAGTAACCCCACGCGGAAGAAAACCCCATGTAGTCGCCAAACCCGGCCTTGGCGTAGGCATACACGCCGGAGTCCAGTTCCGGTTTGCGGTTGGCCAGGGTCTGGAACACAAAGGCCAGGGTGAGCATGCCGATCGCCGTGATGCCCCAGCCGATCAGAATGGCGCCGGCATCGGCGCGGGCCGCCATGTTCTGCGGCAGGGAAAAAATCCCCCCGCCAATCATCGAACCCACCACCAGGGCGATCAGTGCGCCAAGGCGCAGCTTTTGCGTCGGTTGCGACATTCCAGCGTCTCCAAGTTCCAGAGCGGCGAACGCCGCGAAACCGTTATGCAACCGGCTTTTAACTAAATGGATAAAGCGTAATGACGTTTATTGAATAACGCCAACTTGCGCCCTTTATATATAGCCATTGGCGCTAACGCCCTAGCACGTTCAGACAGTTTTGTGCGCGAATCCTGATAAATCAATTCTGTACTGAAAACAGCGGCGAAAAATTTGCCAAAACCTGAAAAGGAACTAGCGTGATAATTCGAAAGTAATAGGATCCATTCTTAACCACTTTGGACAAAAGGCCTCTAGGACGGGCTTTCCAGACAATAGCTTTATGCCTCCAGACGTTTCATAAGTCATTCATTAACAATGGAATGTGACTATGCACTGATCTAAGTCAGCTGTTTGAAAAGCCAACAGAACTACGCTGTGAACTCTTCTCTCCTGCAATGGAGTCATGCAATGTCTGAAGCTCCCGGAAAACTACGACTAGGTGCACTGGTTGCACTGGTAGTCGGTTCAATGATCGGTGGCGGGATATTCTCTTTGCCACAAAACATGGCCGCCAGTGCCGACGTCGGCGCGGTACTGATTGGCTGGGCCATCACCGCTGTCGGCATGCTCACCCTCGCTTTCGTCTTTCAAACCCTCGCCAATCGCAAGCCTGACCTGGACGGCGGTGTCTACGCCTACGCCAAGGCCGGATTCGGCGATTACATGGGTTTCTCCTCGGCCTGGGGTTACTGGATCAGTGCCTGGCTGGGCAACGTCGGTTACTTCGTTCTGCTGTTCAGCACCCTCGGGTATTTCTTTCCGATTTTTGGGGAGGGCAACACCGTTGCGGCAGTGATCGGCGCCTCTGTCCTGTTGTGGGGCGTGCACTTCCTGGTGCTACGCGGGATCAAGGAAGCGGCGTTCATCAACCTCGTAACCACCGTCGCCAAGGTCGTGCCGCTGCTGCTGTTCGTGCTGATCGCGGTCTTCGCCTTCAAACTGGACATCTTCACCGCCGACATCTGGGGCGTGAAAAACCCGGATCTGGGCAGCGTGATGAACCAGGTGCGCAACATGATGCTGGTCACCGTGTGGGTGTTCATCGGCATCGAAGGCGCGAGCATCTTCTCGGCCCGGGCGGAAAAACGTTCGGACGTCGGCAAGGCGACCGTGATCGGGTTCATCACCGTGCTGCTGTTCCTGGTGCTGGTGAACGTGCTGTCGCTGGGCATCATGACTCAGCCGGAACTGGCCAAACTGCAGAACCCGTCGATGGCCGCCGTGCTGGAACACGTGGTCGGTCACTGGGGCGCGGTGCTGATCAGCGTCGGTCTGATCATCTCGCTGCTGGGGGCGTTGCTGTCGTGGGTGCTGCTGTGTGCGGAGATCATGTTCGCCGCTGCCAAAGACCACACCATGCCGGAGTTCCTGCGCAAGGAAAACGCCAACCACGTACCGGTCAACGCCCTGTGGCTGACCAACGCGATGGTGCAGTTGTTCCTGATCATCACCCTGTTCTCGGCCAGTACTTACCTGTCGCTGATCTACCTCGCCACTTCGATGATTCTGGTGCCGTACCTGTGGTCGGCGGCCTACGCCCTGCTGCTGGCGGTGCGCGGCGAAAGCTACGAAGGCTTCGCGGCCGAACGGCGCAAGGACCTGATCATCGGCGCCATCGCCCTGATCTATGCGGTGTGGCTGCTCTACGCCGGCGGCGTGAAGTATCTGCTGCTGTCGGCCCTGCTCTATGCCCCCGGCGCGATCCTGTTCGCCAAGGCCAAGCTCGAACTCAAACAACCGGTTTTCACCAACGTCGAGAAGCTGATTTTCGCCGCAGTGGTCGTGGGCGCCCTCGTGGCCGCCTACGGACTGTATGACGGCTTCCTGACTCTGTAATTGCCCAACGTTTTCACTCTGGAGGATCACTGAAATGACCACGGAAAAAGCTAAGTACGGCGTCCATTCCGAAGCCGGCAAACTGCGCAAAGTCATGGTTTGCTCCCCAGGACTGGCTCATCAGCGGCTGACCCCGAGCAACTGCGACGAGCTGCTGTTCGACGACGTCATCTGGGTCAACCAGGCCAAGCGCGACCACTTCGACTTCGTCACCAAGATGCGCGAGCGCGGGATCGAAGTGCTGGAAATGCACAACCTGCTGACCGACATCGTTGCCAACCCCGAAGCGCTGAAATGGATTCTCGATCGCAAAATCACCCCCGACACCGTCGGCGTCGGCCTGACCAATGAAGTGCGCAGCTGGCTCGAAGGCCTGGAGCCACGCAAACTCGCCGAGTTCCTGATCGGCGGCGTGGCCGGCGAGGATCTGCCGGACAGCGAAGGCGCCAGCGTGATCAAGATGTACCGCGATTACCTGGGCCACTCCAGCTTCCTGCTCGACCCGCTGCCCAATACCCAGTTCACCCGCGATACCACTTGCTGGATTTACGGCGGCGTGACCCTCAACCCGATGTACTGGCCGGCCCGTCGTCAGGAAACCCTGCTGACTACCGCCATTTACAAATTCCACCCCGACTTCACCGGCGCCGACTTCGAAGTCTGGTACGGCGATCCGGACAAGGATCACGGCAAAGCCACGCTCGAAGGCGGTGACGTCATGCCGATCGGCAATGGCGTGGTGTTGATCGGCATGGGCGAACGCACCTCGCGCCAGGCCATCGGCCAACTCGCGCAATCGCTGTTCGCCAAAGGCGCCGTGGAAAAAGTCGTGGTCGCCGGCCTGCCGAAATCCCGCGCGGCGATGCACCTGGACACCGTGTTCAGCTTCTGCGACCGCGACCTGGTCACGGTCTTCCCGGAAGTGGTCAAGGAAATCGTGCCGTTCATCATCCGTCCCGACGCCAGCAAGCCTTACGGCCTGGACGTGCGCCGGGAGAACAAGTCGTTCATCCAGGTGGTGGCCGACGTGCTCGGTCTCAAGGAACTGCGCGTCGTCGAAACCGGCGGCAACAGCTTCGCCGCCGAACGCGAACAATGGGATGACGGCAACAACGTGGTGGCCGTGGAGCCGGGCGTGGTCATCGGCTACGACCGCAACACCTACACCAACACCCTGCTGCGCAAGGCCGGGGTCGAGGTCATCACCATCAGCGCCGGCGAACTGGGCCGTGGCCGTGGCGGCGGCCACTGCATGACCTGCCCGATCGTGCGCGACCCAATCGACTACTAAACGACCATCTCCCCGGCCGCACTGACCCTGTCGCGGCCGGGCCGATTACCGAATCCAAGGAGAATCATCATGGCGTTCAACATTCATAACCGTAACCTGCTCAGCCTGGAACACCACACCCCACGTGAGCTGCGTTACCTGCTCGACCTGTCCCGCGACCTCAAGCGCGCCAAATACACCGGCACCGAGCAGCAACACCTCAAGGGCAACAACATCGCCCTGATCTTCGAAAAAACCTCGACCCGCACCCGTTGCGCGTTCGAAGTCGCCGCTTATGACCAGGGCGCCAACGTCACCTACATCGACCCGAATTCCTCGCAGATCGGCCACAAGGAAAGCATGAAAGACACAGCCCGCGTGCTGGGTCGCATGTACGACGCCATCGAGTATCGTGGCTTCAAGCAGGAAATCGTCGAGGAGCTGGCCAAGTTCGCTGGCGTACCGGTGTTCAACGGCCTGACCGATGAATATCACCCGACCCAGATGATCGCCGACGTGCTGACCATGCGTGAGCACGCCGACAAGCCGATCCACGAGATCAGCTACGCCTACCTGGGCGACGCGCGCAACAACATGGGCAATTCGCTGCTGCTGATCGGCGCAAAACTGGGCATGGACGTGCGCATCTGCGCGCCGAAAGCCCTGTGGCCGCACGATGATCTGGTGGATCGCTGCAAGAAATACGCAGAAGAAAGCGGCGCCCGCATCACCCTGACCGAAGACCCGAAAGCTGCGGTCAAAGGCGTGGACTTCATCCACACCGACGTCTGGGTATCGATGGGCGAGCCGGTTGAAGCCTGGGCCGAGCGTATCCAGCAACTGCTGCCGTATCAGGTCAACGCCGAGCTGATGAAAGCCACCGGCAACCCGCGCACCAAGTTCATGCACTGCCTGCCGGCGTTCCACAACAGCGATACCAAGGTCGGCAAACAGATCGCCGAACAGTATCCGCACCTGAAAAACGGCATCGAAGTGACCGACGACGTGTTCGAGTCGCCAGCCTGCATCGCCTTCGAGCAAGCGGAAAACCGCATGCACACCATCAAGGCGATTCTGGTGTCGACCCTGGCTGATCTGTAACCCGGCGCAGCTCCCACTGACACGACACGGTCACTGTGGGAGCTGGCTTTTGTGGGAGCCGGGCTTGCCCGCGATGGCATCACCTCATTGCAACTTAATAACCGAGGCGCCTGCATCGCTGGCAAGCCAGCTCCCACACAAGCCCGGCTCCCACAGTGACCGCGCTCGTTCGGTCAGACCTTATTGTTATTCAGAAGGACATGCACCATGCGTATCGTCGTAGCTCTGGGCGGTAACGCCCTGCTCCGCCGTGGTGAGCCGATGACCGCTGACAACCAGCGCGCCAACATCCGCATCGCCACCGAGCAAATCGCCAAGATCCACCCCGGCAATCAACTGGTCATCGCCCACGGCAATGGCCCGCAAGTCGGCCTGCTGTCGTTGCAGGGCCTCTCCTATAAACCTGATGAAGCCTACCCTCTGGACGTGCTCGGCGCAGAAACCGAAGGCATGATCGGTTACATCATCGAACAGGAACTGGGCAACCTGCTGGACTTCGAAGTCCCGTTCGCCACCCTGCTCACCCAGGTCGAAGTCGATCCCAAAGATCCGGCTTTCAAAGACCCGACCAAATTCATCGGCCCGGTCTATGCCAAAGAAGAAGCCGAGCGCCTGGCCAAAGAGAAAGGCTGGGTGGTCAAGGCCGACGGTGACAAATACCGTCGCGTGGTGGCCAGCCCGAAACCCAAGCGCATCTTCGAAATCCGCCCGATCAAGTGGCTGCTGGACAAGGGCAGCATCGTGATCTGCGCCGGCGGTGGCGGCATCCCGACCATGTACGACGAGAACCGCAATCTCAAAGGGATTGAAGCGGTGATCGACAAGGACCTGTGCTCGGCGCTGCTGGCCGAACAGCTGGAAGCGGATTTGCTGGTAATCGCCACCGACGTCAACGCGGCGTACATCGACTTCAAGAAACCCACCGAGAAAGCCATCGCCCAGGCCCACCCGGACGAACTCGAACGCCTGGGCTTCGCCGCCGGTTCCATGGGGCCGAAGGTGCAGGCAGCCTGTGAATTTGCGCGCCATACTGGCAAGGTCGCGGTGATCGGTTCGCTCTCGGACATCGAAGCCATCGTCCAGGGCACCGCCGGTACGCGGGTCAGCACGGCAGCGCCGGGCATCACCTACCGATAAAAAGAAACTCCGGGGGCAGACCTCAGGTCTGCCCTTCTCCCATGCCTTGAAAGGAGAAAACCATGGCCCAGTTCGAACCCGGTCATTTGCATATCGAGCGGCATGCGTTGACCCAAGATGACGTCAACTACAACATCCGCCTCGAATACGAAGTGTCGCAGGATCCGCAAAAAGGCAAAGGGATACAGTTCCGGCTGGTTGGAAGCATTCAGGGCAAAGAGGTCAACGAGCCCTTCTTCCTGCCGAAGGAAGAGGCCTACAACTTCGCTCGCAACGTGACGCAGATCGCCGAAAAATACGGCATTCCCAAGAGCCACAGCCAGATCGGCTCGGTGCACAAGCATTACGATTTGATGTTTGAAGACATCCGCATGAAGTTGAATATGAAATCCGGGGATCCGGTCAATCCCGAGCATTTCGAGTAACCCGCAAAAGCCCCCTCCCCCTAGCCCTCCCGAAGCGTCGGGAGGGCTGGGGGGAGGGGTGGATTTCGAGCACGACGCCATTCTCAAGATTTCACCCCGGTCCCCCATCAAGGCATACTTGCCCCCCTCCGCACTCCAGAACCCAGAACCGCCCCATGCGTATCCACGTCAGCTTCATCGACCGCGTCGGCATCACCCAGGAAGTCCTGGCCCTGCTCGGTGGGCGCAATCTCAATCTCGATGCGGTGGAAATGGTTCCGCCGAACGTCTACATCGACGCCCCGACCCTCAGCCCGCAAGTGCTCGAAGAGCTCAAGGATGCACTGTTCCGGGTGCGCGGCGTAGAGGCCGTGGTGGTGGTCGACATCCTCCCCGGCCAACGTCGGCACTTGCAGCTCGACGCGTTGCTCGCGGCGATGACCGACCCGGTGCTGGCGCTGGACAGCGCCGGCAAGGTGCTGCTGGCCAACCCGGCGCTGATCGCCCTGTACGGCCGCGAGCCGGCGGGCGAAAGCGTTTCGGAACTGTTCAACGATCCGGGCCTGCTCGAAACCCTGCTCGAACAAGGCTTCCGCCTGCCCCTGCGGGAAATCACCGTCAACGGCCAGACCCTGTTGCTCGACGCCACGCCGATCACCGACGCCGGCGCCCTGCTCACCCTCTATCAACCCAACCGCATCGGCGAACAACTCTCGGCGCTGCACCACGATCACGCCGAAGGTTTCGATGCGCTGCTCGGCGAGTCGCCGCCGATCCGCACCCTCAAGGCCCGCGCCCAACGGGTAGCGGCCCTCGATGCGCCGCTGCTGATTCAGGGCGAAACCGGCACCGGCAAGGAACTGGTGGCCCGCGCCTGCCACGCCATCAGCGCCCGGCACAGCGCGCCATTTCTCGCACTGAACTGCGCGGCCCTGCCGGAAAACCTCGCCGAGAGCGAACTGTTCGGCTACGCCCCCGGCGCCTTCACCGGCGCGCAACGCGGCGGCAAACCGGGGCTGATGGAATTGGCCAACCAGGGCACGGTGTTCCTCGACGAGATCGGCGAGATGTCGCCGTACTTGCAGGCCAAGCTGCTGCGCTTTCTCAACGACGGCAGCTTCCGTCGGGTCGGTGGCGATCGTGAGGTGAAGGTCAACGTGCGCATCCTCAGCGCGACCCACCGCGACCTGGAAAAAATGGTCAGCGAAGGCCTGTTCCGCGAAGACCTGTTCTACCGCCTCAACGTGCTCAACGTCGAAGTACCGCCACTGCGCGAACGCGGTCAGGACATTCTGTTGCTGGCGCGCTATTTCATGCAGCAGGCCTGCGCGCAGATTCAGCGCCCGGTCTGCCGCCTGGCCCCGGGCACTTACCCGGCGCTGCTCGGCAACCGCTGGCCAGGCAACGTGCGGCAATTGCAGAACGTGATCTTCCGCGCCGCCGCGATCTGCGAAAGCAGCCTGGTGGACATCGGCGACCTCGACATCGCCGGCACCTCGGTAGCGCGCCAGACCGACACCGACGTCGACAGTCTGGAAGAAGCCGTGGAGGCGTTCGAGAAATCGCTGCTGGAAAAGCTCTACGTCAGCTACCCCTCGACCCGCCAACTGGCCAGTCGCCTGCAAACCTCGCACACCGCAATCGCCCATCGGCTGCGCAAGTACGGGATTCCGGGCAAAGCCTGACACCGCCCCAAAAGCGACCTCCATCTGTACTGAAAGCGCTACAGCGGAACGATATCGCTACACCCTCCTCCGATCACCGCTGTGCAAGGCTTTGATCCGGTTCAGCTTTTTTCTTCGCTCCGTGCTGTAGCGATTTCGCTACAGCTAACCTGATTGCGCTCGCCAACAAATCAATCAAGCCATTGATTTATAACGATATTCTTACATTGGCCGCGTTCTTGCTAAGTAACCGCTCATAAAATCAGGGCATTGCCGCCCGAGTATTCCACCGCGTCCACCAGACGAGTCTGGCCCCTAGGAGATTCCATGAGCGAGTTGCGTTTTACTGAAGATCACGAATGGCTGCGCGCCGAAGCCGATGGCTCTGTCACCGTTGGCATCACCGCTTTTGCGCAGAACGCCCTGGGCGACGTGGTGTTCGTGCAACTGCCTGAATTGCAGGCGTACGAGAAAGGCGCCGAAGCCGCCACCGTGGAATCGGTAAAAGCCGCCAGCGGCGTTTACATGCCACTGGACGGTGAAGTCCTGGCCACCAACCCGGCCCTGGAAGACAGCCCTGAACTGGTCAACGAAGATCCGCTGGGCGAAGGCTGGTTCTTCCGCTTCAAGCCGGCCGACGCTTCTGCCGTCGCCAAGCTGCTGGATCAGGACGCCTACGACCGCCTGATCAAAGCCCAAGCCGAAGCCTGAGGAACCTGACATGACCCAAGTAAATCTCGGCACCGCCAACGAATTCATTGCCCGTCACATCGGCCCGCGCGCCGGTGACGAGCAAGCCATGCTCAACAGCCTCGGCTTCGACTCGCTCGAAGCCCTGAGCGCCAGCGTCATCCCGGAAAGCATCAAGGGCACCAGCGTGCTCGGTCTGGACGACGGCCTGAGCGAAGCCGATGCCCTGGCGATGATCAAAGGCATCGCCGGCAAGAACCAGCTGTTCAAGACCTACATCGGCCAGGGCTACTACAACTGCCACACGCCGTCGCCGATCCTGCGCAACCTGCTGGAAAACCCGGCCTGGTACACCGCCTACACCCCGTACCAGCCAGAGATTTCCCAAGGCCGTCTCGAAGCGCTGCTGAACTTCCAGACCCTGATCAGCGACCTCACCGGCCTGCCGATCGCCAACGCTTCCCTGCTCGACGAAGCCACCGCTGCTGCCGAAGCCATGACCTTCTGCAAACGCCTGAGCAAGAACAAGGGCAGCCACCAGTTCTTCGCCTCGATCCACAGCCACCCGCAAACCCTCGACGTACTGCGTACCCGTGCCGAGCCGCTGGGCATCGACGTGGTCGTGGGCGATGAGCGCGAGCTGACCGACGTGACGCCGTTCTTCGGCGCACTGCTGCAATACCCGGCCAGTAACGGTGATGTGTTCGACTACCGCGAACTGACCGAACGCTTCCACGCGGCCAATGCACTGGTGGCCGTCGCCGCTGACCTGCTGGCCCTGACTCTGCTGACTCCGCCGGGCGAATTCGGCGCCGACGTGGCTATTGGCAGCGCGCAACGCTTTGGCGTGCCGCTGGGCTTCGGTGGCCCGCACGCGGCTTACTTCTCCACCAAAGATGCGTTCAAGCGCGACATGCCGGGCCGTCTGGTCGGCGTGTCGGTTGACCGTTTCGGCAAGCCGGCTCTGCGTCTGGCGATGCAGACCCGCGAGCAACACATCCGCCGCGAGAAGGCCACGTCGAACATCTGCACCGCGCAAGTGCTGCTGGCCAACATCGCCAGCATGTACGCCGTGTACCACGGTCCGAAAGGCCTGACCCAGATCGCCAACCGCGTGCATCACCTGACCGCGATCCTGGCCAAGGGCCTGAGCGCACTGGGTGTGGCCGTCGAGCAAGCCAGCTTCTTCGACACCCTGACCCTGGCCACCGGTGCGAAAACTGCTGCGCTGCACGACAAGGCCCGCGCCCAACAGATCAACCTGCGTGTGATCGATGCCCAGCGTCTGGGCCTGTCGGTCGACGAAACCACCACCCAGGCCGACATCGAAACCCTGTGGGGCCTGTTCGTCGACGGCAAGACACTGCCGGATTTCGCTGCTCTGGCCGCTGCCGCGCAAAGCACCATTCCTGCCGCGCTGGTTCGCCAGTCGCCGATCCTCAGCCACCCGGTGTTCAACCGTTATCACTCGGAAACCGAGCTGATGCGCTACCTGCGCAAACTGGCGGACAAAGACCTGGCACTGGATCGCACCATGATCCCGCTGGGCTCGTGCACCATGAAACTCAACGCCGCCAGCGAAATGATCCCGGTGACCTGGGCCGAATTCGGCGCCCTGCACCCGTTCGCCCCGGCCGAGCAAAGCGCCGGTTACCAGCAACTGACCGACGAACTGGAAGCGATGCTCTGCGCCGCCACCGGTTACGACTCGATCTCGCTGCAACCGAACGCCGGCTCCCAGGGTGAGTACGCAGGTCTGCTGGCGATTCGCGCCTATCACCAGAGCCGTGGCGAAGACCGTCGCGACATCTGCCTGATCCCGTCGTCCGCCCACGGCACCAACCCGGCGACCGCCAACATGGCCGGCATGCGCGTGGTCGTGACCGCGTGCGACGCCCGTGGCAACGTGGACATCGAAGACCTGCGCGCCAAGGCCATCGAGCACCGCGAACACCTCGCGGCGCTGATGATCACTTACCCGTCGACCCACGGCGTGTTCGAAGAAGGCATCCGCGAAATCTGCGGCATCATTCATGACAACGGCGGCCAGGTGTACATCGACGGCGCCAACATGAACGCGATGGTCGGCCTCTGCGCACCGGGCAAGTTCGGCGGCGACGTCTCGCACCTGAACCTGCACAAGACTTTCTGCATCCCCCACGGCGGTGGCGGCCCGGGCGTCGGCCCGATCGGCGTCAAGTCGCACCTGACTCCGTTCCTGCCAGGCCACGGTCACATGGAACGCAAGGAAGGCGCAGTCTGCGCAGCACCGTTCGGCAGCGCGAGCATTCTGCCGATCACCTGGATGTACATTCGCATGATGGGTGGCGCGGGCCTGAAGCGCGCTTCGCAACTGGCGATCCTCAATGCCAACTACATTTCCCGTCGCCTGGAAGAGCACTACCCGGTGCTGTACACCGGCAGCAACGGTCTGGTGGCGCACGAGTGCATCCTCGATCTGCGTCCGTTGAAGGACAGCAGCGGCATCAGCGTCGATGACGTCGCCAAGCGCCTGATCGACTTCGGCTTCCACGCCCCGACCATGTCGTTCCCGGTCGCCGGCACGCTGATGATCGAACCGACCGAAAGTGAATCCAAGGAAGAACTGGACCGCTTCTGCGACGCCATGATCCGCATCCGCGAAGAAATCCGCGCAGTGGAAAACGGCACCCTGGACAAGGACGACAACCCGCTGAAGAACGCGCCGCACACCGCTGCAGAGCTGGTTGGCGAGTGGACTCACCCGTACAGCCGCGAGCAAGCGGTGTACCCGGTGGCGTCGTTGATCGAAGGCAAGTACTGGCCGCCGGTCGGTCGCGTCGACAACGTGTTCGGCGACCGCAACCTGGTCTGCGCCTGCCCGTCGATCGAAAGCTACGCTTGACCTGTAAAGGGGCGGGTTCGCCCGCCCCTTTCATGCATGCCTGATGTGCCTATAACAAGAAACCGGAGAACAACCATGTCGTTAAGCGTGTTCGACCTGTTCAAGATTGGCATCGGCCCCTCCAGCTCTCACACCGTCGGCCCGATGCGCGCAGCTGCGCGCTTCGTCGAAGGCCTGCGTCGGGAAAACCTGTTGTCGGCCACCACCAGCGTCAGGGTCGAGTTGTACGGATCCCTCGGCGCCACCGGCAAGGGCCACGGCAGCGACAAGGCCGTGCTGCTGGGCCTGGAAGGTGAACATCCGGACACCGTGGATACCGAAACCGTCGCCGCTCGTCTCTCGGAGATTCGTGGCAACGGGCGTTTGAACCTGCTCGGCGAACACAGCATTGCGTTCAACGAGAAAGAACACCTGGCCATGATCCGCAAGCCGTTGGCCTATCACCCCAACGGCATGATCTTCCGTGCCTTCGATGCGGCGCGATTGCAGATCCGCAGCCGCGAGTACTACTCGGTCGGCGGCGGGTTTGTGGTCGACGAAGACGCAGCCGGAGCCGACCGCATCGTCGAAGACGCCACCCCGCTGACCTTCCCGTTCAAAAGTGCCAAGGACTTGCTCGGTCACTGCGCCACCTACGGGCTGTCGATCAGTCAGGTGATGCTGACCAACGAAAGCGCCTGGCGCCCGGAAGCGGAGACCCGCGCCGGTCTGCTGAAAATCTGGCAAGTGATGCAGGACTGCGTGGCCGCCGGCTGTCGCAACGAAGGCATCCTGCCGGGTGGCCTGAAGGTCAAGCGGCGGGCGGCGGCGTTGCACCGGCAACTGTGCAAGAACCCGGAATCGTCGCTGCGCGATCCGCTGTCTGTGCTGGACTGGGTCAACCTCTACGCCCTCGCCGTCAACGAAGAAAACGCCAACGGCGGGCGCGTGGTCACGGCCCCAACCAACGGCGCGGCGGGCATCATTCCTGCGGTTTTGCATTACTACATGCGCTTTATTCCCGGTGCGAACGATGACGGCGTGGTGCGCTTCCTGCTCACCGCCGCGGCCATCGGCATTCTGTACAAGGAAAACGCCTCGATCTCCGGCGCCGAAGTCGGCTGTCAGGGCGAGGTCGGCGTGGCCTGTTCGATGGCGGCCGGTGCGTTGTGCGAAGTCCTTGGCGGCAGCGTGCAACAAGTGGAAAACGCCGCTGAAATCGGCATGGAACACAACCTCGGCCTGACCTGCGACCCGATTGGCGGGCTGGTTCAGGTGCCGTGCATCGAGCGCAACGCCATGGGCTCGGTCAAGGCAATCAACGCCGTGCGCATGGCCATGCGCGGAGACGGGCAGCACTTCGTCTCCCTCGACAAGGTCATCCGCACCATGCGCCAGACCGGCGCCGACATGAAAAGCAAATACAAGGAGACCGCCCGTGGCGGTCTGGCGGTCAACATTATCGAGTGCTGATTGCGCCATCAAATCTCTCTCCCTTTGGGAGAGAACACAAAACTGGCCCCCTCTCCCTCCGGGAGAGGGTTGGTGTGAATCAAGGAGTCACGCATGTCCACCGAACAACTGTCGAAAACCCCGCTGCACGCTCTGCACATCGAACTCGGCGCCCGCATGGTGCCGTTCGCCGGCTACGACATGCCGGTGCAATACCCGCTGGGCGTGATGAAAGAACACCAGCACACCCGTGAGCAGGCCGGGCTGTTCGATGTCTCGCACATGGGCCAGATCCGCCTGACCGGCGCGAATGCCGCCAAAGCCCTGGAAACCCTGGTACCGGTGGACATCATCGACCTGCCAGTGGGCATGCAGCGCTACGCGATGTTCACCAACGAAACCGGTGGCATCCTCGATGACCTGATGGTCGCCAACCTCGGCAACGACGAACTGTTCCTGGTGGTCAATGCCGCGTGCAAGGACCAGGACCTGGCGCATCTGCAAAAACACATCGGCGACCAGTGCAAGATCGAGCAATTGTTCGAAGAACGTGCCCTGCTCGCCCTGCAAGGCCCGGCAGCCGTGACCGTACTGGCACGCCTGGCGCCGGAAGTGGCGAAGATGACCTTCATGCAATTCACCCGCGTGAAGCTGCTGGGCGTTGACTGCTTTGTCAGCCGTTCGGGCTACACCGGTGAAGACGGTTTCGAAATCTCGGTTCCGGCAGCCGACGCAGAAAAACTCGCCCGCGCCCTGCTGGCCGAACCGGAAGTCGCCGCCATCGGCCTCGGCGCCCGTGACTCGCTGCGCCTGGAAGCCGGCCTGTGCCTGTACGGCCACGACATGAACACCGAGACCACCCCGATCGAAGCCAGCCTGCTGTGGGCAATCTCCAAGCCTCGGCGTGCCGACGGTGCGCGTGCCGGTGGCTTCCCCGGTGCGGAACAGGTCTTCGCTCAACAGCAGAACGGTGTTCAGCGCAAACGCGTCGGCCTGCTGCCGCAAGAACGTACGCCGGTCCGTGAAGGTGCAGAAATCGTCAACGAAGCGGGCGAGATCATCGGCAGCGTGTGCAGCGGCGGTTTCGGCCCGACCCTTGGCGGCCCGTTGGCCATGGGTTACCTGGACAGCGCCTACGTCGCACTCGACACGCCAGTTTGGGCAATTGTTCGTGGGAAAAAGGTGCCATTGCTTGTAAGCAAAATGCCATTTGTTCCACAACGCTACTATCGCGGTTGATTGACTGTTTCTATAAGTAACGCGATTGCGTTATGCGTGCACTAATGTGTAACGCAATCGCCATAAAACAGTGCACTCTGTTTACATTCGATTCGAATATGAACTTGGCTTATAACGTTCGAAAACAATTGAACAAGCCAATCGAATAAGCCGGACTAGTGGACCGACTAAGTGCCAGCAAGCGCAGGAAAACCGGGGCCTTCACAGGGCTTGTTTTTCCTCCCGTAGTTGGCGTAGAGTTTGTCCACTGTGTTTGCATGGGTCAGCTTGGAATCGTGACCTGGGCAGTAGCCTACAAGTTAGCTACATCCCGTTCGACGTCTTCTTACTCTCCTGCAACCAGCCCCAGTACTCTTTCATGAGGAAGAGACTGTCATCAATTTATGCGTCAAAGGAAATAAGAAATGTCCACACGTCAGAGCGGTACCGTCAAGTGGTTTAACGACGAGAAAGGTTTTGGTTTTATCACTCCAGAAAGCGGTCCGGATCTGTTCGTGCATTTCCGCGCCATTCAGGGCAACGGCTTCAAGAGCCTGAAAGAAGGCCAGAAAGTGACCTTCGTTGCTGTGCAAGGCCAGAAAGGCATGCAAGCTGATGAAGTCATCGCAGAAGTCTGATTTTCTGTAACGAAAAAGCCCCTGATATTGATATCAGGGGCTTTTTTGTGGACGCAAATCCGTAAAATGGCGCTTCACTTTCCGTCCAGAGGCCGCCATGTCGAAACACCTGCTCACTCCCCAGGGCGATTTCCCCGCCGTCGGCCTGGGCCGTCGTCTGGCAGCGATGTTCTATGACTTTCTGCTGTGCACTGCGCTGCTGATCGTGACCGGTGGCGCCTACAAGATGATCCAGGCCGCGATCATCGGTGAAGAGCGCCTGCGGGTGCTGACCGACGCCGGGCAACTGGATGGCGATCCGCTGTACTCCACGGTGTTGCTGCTGGTGCTGTTCGGCTTCTTCGCCAAGTTCTGGACCCACGCCGGGCAGACCCTGGGCATGCAGGTCTGGGGCATTCGCGTGCAGAACGCTGATGGCACTGCGATCAGCCTGTGGCAGGCGTTACTGCGGTTCATGGTGTCGATTGCGTCGTGGCTGTGCCTTGGCCTTGGGTTCTTCTGGTCGCTGTTCGACAAACAGAAACGCGCCTGGCATGACATCTACTCCGACACGCAGCTCGTGCGAATTCCGAAAAAAGCCAAATAATCCCCCAGATGCAAAAACGCCCCGATCCAATCGGGGCGTTTTTGTTTGCATCTCAAGGTCAGGCGTTGCCGGCCAGCTTCATGCGCGCGGCCTGAGTGAAATCGAGCATGCGCTTGAGCGGGCGGATCGCCTGAGGAATCAGGGCTGGGTCGACGAAGATCTCGTTCGAACCCTCCTTCAGGCACTTGAGTGTGCGCTCAAGGGTGTTCATGGCCATCCACGGGCAATGTGCGCAACTGCGGCACGCCGCACCGTTACCGGCGGTTGGCGCCTCGATGAAGACCTTGTCCGGGCACAGCTGCTGCATCTTGTAGAAGATGCCGCGATCGGTGGCGACGATCAGGGTCTTGTTCGGCAGCGATTGAGCGGCAGCAATCAGCTGACTGGTGGAACCGACGGCGTCCGCCAGCTCGATCACCGAGGTCGGCGATTCCGGGTGCACCAGAATGGCAGCGTCCGGGTACAGCGCTTTCATGTCTTCCAGTTGCTTGGACTTGAACTCTTCATGGACGATGCAGGCACCGTCCCAGAGCAGCATGTCGGCGCCGGTCTGACGCTGAATGTAGGTGCCCAGGTGCTTGTCCGGGCCCCAGATAATGGTTTCGCCGTTGTCCATCAGGCTTTCGACGATTTCCAGTGCGCAACTGGAGGTCACCACCCAGTCGGCCCGGGCTTTGACGGCGGCCGAGGTGTTGGCATACACCACCACCGTGCGTTCCGGATGCTGATCGCAGAACGCCGAGAACTCGTCCACCGGGCACCCCAGATCCAGCGAGCAGGTTGCTTCCAGGGTCGGCATCAGCACGCGTTTTTCAGGATTGAGAATCTTCGCGGTCTCACCCATGAATTTCACGCCGGCGACCACTACGGTCTTGGCCGGATGGGCATTGCCGAAGCGTGCCATTTCCAGGGAGTCGGAAACGCAACCGCCGGTTTCTTCGGCAAGGGCCTGGATGATCGGATCGCAATAAAAGTGGGCAACCAGCACCGCGTCCTGAGCCTTGAGCTCGGCGGCGATGGCGGAACGGTAATAAGCCTCTTCCTCGGCCGTCAGCGGCTTGGGCTGCTTGGCGTCGAGGTGGGCTTGTACCAGAAGGCGTTCGGAAATCTGCGTCATGTTCGCAAGACCTGCAGGCGCATTCGCGCGAAAGTCGAGTATACACCCGGCTCCGGACCGCTTGAGGGTACCGCCGGGAGAGTGAGTATTATCAGGCACGGACAGCATTGAAGCTGCGCAAGGCTACAGAATATCCCGTTGATACAAAAGATGATTCTGACCTGCGTCACGGCAGGAAGAAACGAAGGGAGGGATGCCCGAATCGCAGGCAAAAAAAAACCCGGAAATCCTCACTTTCGTGGGCCTTCCGGATTTTCTAAACCGCCAAATATGGTGGGTCGTGTGGGATTCGAACCTACGACCAATTGGTTAAAAGCCAACTGCTCTACCAACTGAGCTAACGACCCGCTGTGTGGTGGCGCGTATAATACTGATTTTTAAGGACTATTCAACACCTAATTTGAAAAAAATCAAAAATAAGGTGTCGGGTCGCTGATTCCGGCCGCCGCGAAGCCTTCCGCACGCAGGCGGCAGCTGTCGCATTTGCCGCAGGCACGGCCATCGTCGTCCGCCTGATAGCAGGAAACGGTCAGCCCGTAATCAACGCCAAGCTTCACGCCCGCCTGGACGATCTGCGCCTTGCTCAGGTTCTGCAGCGGTGCCTGGATGCGGAAACCATTGCCTTCGACGCCAGCCTTGGTTGCCAGGTTGGCCATGCGCTCGAACGACTCGATGAACTCGGGACGGCAATCCGGGTAACCGGAGTAGTCCACCGCGTTGACGCCGATAAAGATGTCACGGGCGCCGAGCACTTCAGCCCAGCCCAATGCCAAGGACAGGAAAACCGTATTGCGCGCTGGCACGTAAGTGACGGGGATGCCTTCGCCCAACTCTTCCGGGATGTCGATACTGGTGTCGGTCAGGGCCGAACCGCCCATGCCGTTCAGGTTCAGGCCGATCACCTTGTGCTCGACCACACCCAGATCGCGGGCAACGCGAGCAGCAGCATGCAGTTCGGCGTGGGAACGCTGACCGTAATCGAAACTCATGGTGTAACAGGCGTAACCTTCAGCGCGGGCCATGGCCACGACAGTGGCCGAGTCCAGGCCACCCGACAGCAGGATTACCGCACGTTTCTGGCTAGTGTTCAGTTGTTCAGTCATCTCAGCGCCCCGGCTCATCATTCCATAGATATTTATGCAGCTGCAGTTGCAGGCGCACTGGCAGGTTATCCGCCACCACCCAGTCCGCCAGATCCCGAGCGTTCAGGTCGTGGTGACTTGGGGAAAACAGCACTTCACCTGCACGTCGCTCGAGACCGTACTGGATCAGCTTCGATACCGCCCAGTCATAGTCCTCCCGCGAGCAGATGACAAACTTCACCTGATCGTTGGGCGTCAGCAGTTCGATGTTCTCGTAACGATTGCGATGGGCTTCTTTGGAGTCTGGCGTCTTCAGGTCGACCACCCGACTGACCCGCGGATCTACCGCCGAGATGTCGAGGGCGCCGCTGGTTTCCAGCGAGACTTCATAGCCGGCATCGCACAACTGTTTGAGCAAAGGGATGGCATTGGGCTGTGCCAGCGGCTCACCCCCAGTGACACAAACGTAGCGCGGGCGAAAGCCGGCCACTTGTTCGAGGATGTCGTCGAGGGTACGGATCGTGCCACCGCTGAACGCGTAGGCGCTGTCGCAGTATTGGCAACGCAATGGGCAACCGGTCAGGCGCACAAAAACCGTGGGCAGCCCGGCAGTCCGCGTTTCCCCCTGCAACGAGTAGAAAACTTCGGTGATTCTCAATGTGTCTTGCATAGTCGCCACGGGCGTAACAGCTAAACAGGCTGTCCGCCTCCGTCAGGCACTTCAGGCAACCCCGCCAACGCGTAGATCACCAGAAGCGTGTTTCATAAAAGGGCGTGAATTCTAACGAAAAAACCCGCGACAAGCGCGGGTTTCTTCCAAACGGGTCAAACGCCGTTACATGCGTTGCAGATCGCGCTGGGCCAACTGAGCGGCGGACGTGCCCGGATACTGGGCCACCACCTGCTGCAGAATACCTTTGACCTTGTCGGTATGACCGAGGCGGCGCTCTACGTCAGCCAGCTTGTACAGCGAATCCGGCACTTTGGCGTGCTTGGGATACAGCTGCGAAACCTTGGCGAAAGCCTGACCTGCACCTTGCAGATCGCCTTTGGCCAGGTTCACTTCACCCAGCCAGTACTGGGCGTTGCCCGCGTATTGGCTGTTCGGGTATTTACGCAGGAACGCGGCAAACGCCTGGCTGGCCTTGTCGAAATCCTTGGCCTTGATCAGGTCGAAAGCTGCATCGTAATACAGCTTTTCCTTGGCCGGATCAGCCGGTTCGCCACCCGCGGCAGGTGCCTGGGCGGCCGCAGCGGCCCCGGCTCCAGCGGCGGCACCGGCAGCAGCACTTGCATCGCCACCGGCAGAAGAATTCTCGGGAGTCGCGGCAGGTGCAACACCGGATCCTATGCGCCGATCAAGATCCTGGTATCGCTCCAGGGATTCCTGTTTCATGCGCGAAACTTGATTCTGCAGTTCTTCGATCACACCTTGCTGGCGCGACAGTTGATCCTGCATTTGTTGCAGTTGGTTGAACAGCATGCCTTGTGCCGAGGCAGGGGCCGAAGCCGCTCCCCCGGCATAGGCGCCGTTCGTACCGTAACCTGCAGGCGGATAACTGCTCCCGCTATTGTTATAACCGGAGTTGTCATCGACCACAGGAACCGCAGCCCACGCCGCAAGCGGCGCGAGGCTGAGAGCCAGAACAGTTACAGCACGACGGCACGTTCGCATATCGAATTACTTACGCAGTTCGACGCGACGGTTTTGAGCCCAGGACTGCTCGTCGTTGCCGGTAGCAACTGGACGCTCTTCGCCGTAGGAAACCAGTTCCAGCTGAGCTGGGGAAACACCTTGCAGTACCAAGTAGCGCTGAACGGCTTTCGCACGACGCTCGCCCAGTGCCATGTTGTACTCACGAGTACCACGTTCGTCGGTGTTGCCTTCCAGAACAACGCGAGCGCCGTTTGCTTTCAGGTCTTTGGCGTGAACGTCCAGAGCGCGCATGGCTTCTGGCTTCAGGTCCGAGCTGTCGTATTCGAAGTAGAAGGTGGTGATTGCGCGCAGAGCAGCTTCTTCGCTCAGGGAACCGTCAACTGCACCAGTGTTTGCGCCGTAACCAGCGTTTGGATCAACAGCGCCTTCACCGGCGTTGTCGCCGCCTTTGGACGAGCAACCTACAGCTACAGCCATGGCCAGAGCCAGCGCAGCAAATTTACCAAACTTCAGCATTTCCATCGTGAAACTCCTAATGAACCCCAGTGTGTTAAGTAAAACGTAAAGCGCCGCGTCAGTTCAGGTAAGGGGACCAGGACGGTTCTCTGACTTCGCCTTGAGCGGTAGGAAGCGGGAGCCTCACGCGTCCATTAATGGACACGAGCATCAAGACTCCCCGGCCCTGCTGGCGGGTGGCGTAGATTACCATGGTGCCGTTGGGCGCAACAGTAGGCGACTCGTCCAGAGTGCTATCAGTGAGGATTTTTACACTTCCGCGCTGCAAATCCTGGGCCGCCACTTTGAAATTGGTGAAACCGTCCTGACGATGGATCATCACCAGGGTCTTTTCATCCGCCGAAAGCTTAGGGTTGGCGTTGTAGTTGCCCACGAACGTCACACGCTCGGCACCGCCGCCACCGGCACTGGTCTTGTAGATCTGCGGTTTGCCGCCACGGTCGGAGGTGAAGTAGATGGTCGAACCATCCTTGCCCCAGTACGGTTCAGTGTTGATGCCAGGACCTGCGGTCACGCGGGTGATCTGACGCGAACCGAGGTTCATCACATAAATGTCCGGGTTACCGTCTTTCGACAGCACGAACGCCAGGCGATTGCCGTCCGGCGACCAGGCTGGCGCGCCGTTCAGGCCTTCGAAGTTGGTGATCTGCTCGCGGCGACCGGTGTCGATGTTCTGCATGAAGATGCGCGGACGCTTCTGTTCGAACGACACGTAGGCGATACGCTTGCCGTCCGGTGCAAAACGCGGCGACAGGATCGGCTCGCGCGATTGCAGCAGGGTTACGGCGCGGGCGCCGTCATAGTCCGAACGCTGCAGGGTGTAACGGGTGTTCTTCTCGGAGAAACGCTCGGCTGTGACGTACAGCAGGCGAGTCGAGAATGCACCTTTGATGCCGGTCAGCTTTTCGAACGACTGATCGGAGATGTAGTGCGCCATGTCACGCAGCTGTTCGGTAGTACCGGACACACTGCCATCAGCCACTTTCTGCTCGGTGGCGACGTTGAACAGAGCCCACTGCACCTGCAGACGGCCGCCGGCCGGCACGATGCTGCCGACCATCATGTATTGCGCACCCACCGCCTTCCAGTCACGGAAGATGATTTCGCTCGGCTGGCTTGGCTGGCTGATCATGTTTTGCTTTGGAATCGGCGAGTAATAGCCCGAGTTGCGCAAATCGTTACCAATGATTTCAGCCATGTCATCCGGCAGGACGGCACCGCCCTGGAAACCGAACGGTACGACGGCGATCGGAGTCGCCCGATCGCTGCCGCTGGTGACCAGAATATTCTTTTCATCCGCCATCGCGATCCCTGCCATGCAGCAGATCACGACCAGCATTCCTCGAAGAAGGTTTCTCACAAGGCTAGATCCTCAGGTGTGAATGTCATCTTGAATGAACGATACGGAGCGAAATCGCTCGGCTTCATTCCCTGCATTTCCGTCAAACGTCCAATATTCTTGACCGCCGCCACTGCCGACGCATCGAACGGACCGTCGCCACTGGACTTGGCCACGCTGACCGAAGTCACCGTACCGTCCGGCAACATGCCGATCTGCAGCACAACCGTCATGCCTTTGCGTGCCGAAGGTGGACGTGCCCAGCCTTCCGCTGCCCGCGCACGAATCAGGTCATCGAAACTGCCCGCGACTTCATCTCCCTGCTCATCGGCCAAGGCCTGCTGGCGCTGCGGCGTGTCGGAAAGCAAATCTGCCAGGGCCTGAGCCTTTTTGTCTTCGGCGGATTTACGTGCTGCGTCCTGCGCTTTCTTCTTCGCAGCATCGGCAGCAGCTTTCTTCTTCGCGTCTTCGGCGACTTTCTTCTTCGCCTCTTCAGCTTCAGCTTTCTTCTTGGCGTCTTCGGCGGCTTTCTTTTTCGCGTCTTCGACGATCTTCTTCTTGGCTTCTTCAGCGGCCGCTTTCTTGGCCTCTTCTTCAGCAGCCTTTTTGGCTTCTTCTTCGGCTTTCTTCTTGGCTATATCAGCCAATTGTTTCTCTTCTGCCTTCTTGGCTTCGGCGGCTTTCTTCGCGTCGTCGGCTTTCTTGGCTTCATCAGCCTTCTTCGCCTCGTCCGCTTTCTTCGCCTCATCGGCCTTCTTGGCTTCCTCGGCCTTTTGAGCCGCTTCTTCTTTCTTTTGTTCCGCAGCCTTCACCGCTTCCTGCTCGACCTTTTTCTGCTCCATCTGCTCGACTTCGGTCTGGCGCGCGGCGGATTTCTTCGCCTCACCCGCAATCTTCTGATTGGTCTGGGTGGTTGCCTGACTTTTCGATTTCAGCTGGTACAGGGTCGCCTGGACAATCGGCTTGGCCGGCGGCAGCTCCGGGGTCAGGGCGAAACTGACGAACAGCATGCCGAACACCAGCACGTGCAAGCCAATCGCCCAGACACTAGGCCAGAAGTAGCTTTCCGAGGCGGACGGCTCTCGCTGTTGCTGCATCAGGGCGCCTCGGTGATCAAGCCAACGTTACCGACCCCGGCTTTCTGCAACCCGCCCATGGCGCCCATGACGGAGCCATAATCGACGGACTTGTCGCCACGGATGAAGACCTGGGTACGCTTGCCGCCTTCAGTGCCGGCGCGAATGATCTTGGTCACCGCATCGGTCATCTGTGGCAGGGTCATGGCCCGGTCCTGCTGCTTCTCGGTGTCGACTTCGCTGCCAAGGTTCCAGTAGTAGGTCTTGTCCGACTTGATCGAAATGGTCAGCACCTGGGTGTTGTTGTCCTGCGGCAAGGCTTCGCTGGAAACCTTGGGCAGATCCACTTTCACGCCCTGATTGAGCATCGGCGCAGTCACCATGAAGATGACCAGCAGCACCAGCATCACGTCGATGTAAGGCACTACGTTCATCTCGGCGACCGGCTTGCGCTTGTGTCGGGCTCGAGTGATTAAAGCCATCGGGAAATACCTGCTTATTCTTCGCTGGTGTGCACTTTGCGGTGCAGGATCGCCTGGAATTCATCGGCGAAGGTGTAGTAGCGGCTCAGCAAGGTTTCGCTGCGGGCAGAGAAACGGTTGTAAGCGATAACGGCCGGGATCGCGGCAAACAGACCGATCGCGGTGGCGATCAGGGCTTCGGCGATGCCGGGTGCCACGGTAGCCAGGGTGGCCTGTTGGGCGCTGGCCAGACCACGGAAGGAGTTCATGATCCCCCAGACGGTACCGAACAGACCGATGTACGGGCTGACGGAACCTACGGTGGCGAGGAACGGCAGGCTCTGCTCGAGCTTTTCTTCTTCGCGGGAGATGGCGACGCGCATGGCACGGGCCACACCTTCCATCACCGCTTCAGGGTCGACGCCTGGCTGCTGACGCAGACGGGAGAACTCCTTGAAGCCGGCACGGAAAATCTGCTCGACGCCCGAATCCGGATCCGGGTTGCTGCCGGCCTGACGGTAGAGTTTGGACAGGTCGATACCCGACCAGAAGCGCTCCTCGAAGCTCTCCAGGGCACGTCGACCGGCGCGCAGCAGGTTGCTGCGCTGAAAGATCATGATCCATGAGGTCACCGATGCGGCCACCAGGGTCAACATTACCAACTGCACCACGATGCTGGCATTGCTGACCAGGCTCCACATGGAGGAATGGTCGACGACGTTAGCTTCCACGCTTTATCTCCTGCTTTGAGTGTGTACCCGTGCCGACCGCGTCGGCAAAGGCCGCACGCAGGTCTTCGGGAAGGGCCCGGGGTTTCAAACTGTTAGTGCGCACACAGGCCACCAGAAACTGCCCCTCGCAGAGCAGCACATTATCCGTTGCCCGCCTGACCTGCTGTCGAAAGCGCAGGCTGGCACGGTTCAATTCGATTACATCAGCGCTTACCAGAAGCTCGTCGTCCAGTCGCGCCGGCGCGTGATAACGCGCTTCGCTGGAATGCACGACGAACAACAGGTCCTCCCCTGCCAGCGCCGACTGGGCAAAGCCCAGCTCCCGGAGCCGCTCGGTTCGAGCCCGTTCCATAAACTTGAGGTAATTAACGTAATACACGATGCCGCCCGCATCGGTGTCCTCGTAATAAACGCGACAACGATGTGCGAACGGCTCAAGCCCGTTTTGCGCGCGCATACTCTAGTGCTTACTCCTCGGGTTGCCAATCCGGCCAGGCAACTGTTTTTCATTGTTCGAAGGCTTTACCGCAAAAGTACCGTCCTGAGACAGTACAAACGCTGAATAAATCGACAATAAATGTGTATTAATCGTCCACGGCATCGAGAAACTCGTCTACCACGGGCATCTCGCCCATTCGTGTCGGAATGTTTAAACCAAAATGCAGGTACGCGTGGCGGGTAACCACCCTGCCGCGCGGCGTCCGCATGATGTAACCCTGCTGAATCAGGTATGGCTCCAGCACGTCTTCAATGGTGTGGCGTTCTTCGCTGATCGCCGCCGCCAGGCTGTCGATGCCCACCGGACCGCCGTCGAACTTCTCGATCATCGTCAACAACAGACGCCGGTCCTGGTGATCGAAACCATGCTCATCGACATCCAGCAGGTTCAATGCCAGATCCGCGACGGACTTGGTGATATGCCCCTTGGCCCGGACTTCGGCAAAATCCCGCACCCGACGCAGCAGCCGGTTGGCGATTCGCGGCGTACCACGGGCGCGGCGGGCAATCTCGAAAGACCCTTCCGGATCCAGCGGCAGACCGAGAATGCTCGCCGAACGGCTGACAATCGTCGCCAGGTCAGCGGTGCTGTAGAACTCGAGACGCTGGACAATACCGAAACGGTCTCGCAACGGGTTGGTCAGCATGCCCGCCCGCGTGGTCGCACCGACCAGGGTGAACGGCGGCAGATCAAGCTTGATCGAACGCGCCGCCGGCCCTTCACCGATCATGATGTCGAGCTGGAAATCTTCCATCGCCGGGTACAGCACTTCTTCGACAATCGGCGACAGACGATGGATTTCATCGATGAACAGCACGTCGTGCGGCTCAAGATTGGTCAACAGCGCCGCCAGATCCCCCGGACGTTCCAGCACCGGGCCGGAAGTGCTTTTGATCGACACGCCCATTTCCTGGGCGATGATGTTGGCCAGCGTGGTTTTACCCAATCCCGGCGGACCGAAGATCAGGGTGTGGTCGAGGGATTCGCTACGGCCACGGGCGGCCTGGATAAACAGTTCCATCTGCTCGCGAACGGTCGGCTGGCCGATGTATTCGGCCAGGCTGACGGGACGTATCGCCCGATCCTGGACTTCTTCGCGCTCACGCGGACTGTGCGTGGCGGCGATCAGACGATCAGCTTCAATCACTTAAATCATTCCCTTCAGGGCGCGTCGAATCATGTCTTCGCTGCTCAGGCCTTTCTCTTTGATCGCGGAAATCGCCTTGCTCGCTTCCTGTGGCTTGTAGCCCAGGGAAATCAGCGCGCTGACCGCATCGTTCTCGGCGGTATTGACCGGCGCCGGGCCGTCCGGCTGGTTCGGCACCAGTGCGAACATGGCCGGCGAGGTTTCCCAGGCCTTGAAGCGATCCTTGAGTTCGACCAGCAGACGCTCGGCGGTTTTCTTGCCCACGCCCGGCACCTTGGTCAGCGCCGAGGTGTCCTGGGATTGCACGCAGCGGATCAGCTCATCGACTTCCAGACTCGACATCAACGCCAGGGCCAGTTTCGGCCCCACACCATTGAGACGGATCAACTCGCGAAAAAAGTCTCGCTCACGCTTGCCGGCAAAACCATAGAGTAACTGCGCGTCTTCACGTACGACCAAATGGGTGTGCAAGGTCAGTGGTTCACCGACCGACGGCAGACGATAAAGGGTGGTCATGGGCACTTCCAGCTCATACCCGAGGCCGTTTACATCCAGAATCAGGTGCGGCGGCTGTTTCTCAGCCAGAGTGCCGCGCAAGCGTCCAATCACGTTTCAGATCCTTGAGCGTTGGCCAGCCGTGGGCTGGCGACCGACAGAACATGGATTTGCGGCCGACGACCCAGGCGCGAAATCCACATTCCGTGAAATTGACTGCTGATGCTATCAGAGACGCAGGCGCCCGCCACGACTGCGTGCCGTTCCCAAGCCATGCGGCAACAGACTGGAGCGGGTGTGAGCGTGACAAATGGCAATCGCCAGGGCATCCGATGCGTCGATTTGCGGTTTGCTGGTCAGTTTGAGCATGTGCATGACCATCATCTGCACCTGCTCTTTATTGGCGGCGCCGGTTCCCACCACAGCCTGCTTGACCTGGGTGGCCGTGTACTCGGCGATCTCCAGGCTTTCTTCGGCGCCGGCAACGATAGCGGCCCCACGGGCCTGCCCGAGCTTGAGCGCCGAATCGGCGTTTTTCGCCATGAACACCTTTTCGATGCCCATGGTGACCGGGCCATAGGTCTGGATGATTTCACGCACGCCGCGATAGACGATCTGCAACCGTTCATGCAGCTCGCCAGCACCGGTGCGGATACAACCCGAGGCGACATAGATGCAGCCGCCGCGTCCGGTATCGCGAACAATGCCGTAACCGGTAATGCGCGAACCGGGGTCGATACCAAGAATTAAAGTCATAAGCCTGCTGGTTCGGTAAAAGCACTGAATTCGAGATAACGCATAACAAATGTGGGAGCTGGCTTGCCAGCGATGACGGTGTGTCAGGCACCATCATTACCTGATGTGCCGACGCCATCGCTGGCAAGCCAGCTCCCACATTGCAGCCTAGTCGCTCTTAACCGAGCTGAGCGGCCACGTCTTCCGGAATGTCCGCGTTGGAATAGACGTTCTGCACGTCGTCCAGGTCTTCCAGCATGTCGATCAGCTTGAGCACCTTCTCGGCGCCCTCCAGATCCAGTTCGGCACTGGTGGTCGGCTGCATGACGATTTCCGCGTCATCACCCTTGAAGCCAGCGGCCTCCAGGGCATTGCGTACCGCGTAGAAACTGGTGAACGAAGTGAACACGTCGATCGAACCGTCTTCGTGGCTGACCACGTCGTCGGCGTCGGCTTCGAGCGCCGCTTCCGTCAGTGCATCTTCGTCGACGCCCGGTGCAAAGCTGATCTGCCCCTTGCGTTCGAACAGATAGGCTACCGAACCGTCGGTACCGAGGTTGCCGCCACATTTGCTGAACGCGTGGCGCACGGCCGCGGCGGTGCGGTTGCGGTTGTCAGTCATGCACTCGACCATAACGGCAACACCGCCAGGGCCATAACCTTCGTAGGTCAGTTCTTCAACGTTGTCGGCTTCGGTCGCGCCGGCGCCACGGGCCACGGCACGATCGATGATGTCCCGGCTCATGTTGGCGCCCAGCGCCTTGTCCAGTGCCAGACGCAGACGCGGGTTGGAGCCCGGATCACCGCCGCCCTGACGGGCCGCCACGGTCAGTTCGCGGATCCACTTGGTGAAGATCTTGCCTCTCTTGGCATCCTGGCGTTCTTTGCGGTGCTTGATGTTCGCCCACTTGGAATGACCTGCCATAACTCGCTCCGAATTCTCTTGAACAATGCCCGCCATGCAGGTGCATCGGCCAGCAAAAAAAACTTGTTTTCAATCACTGCAGAAAGAAAAAAGGCGCATCCGAAGATGCGCCTTCAGGCCCGTCTTACTCGGCCTTTGGCGTTTCGCGCAAACGAATGTGCAATTCGCGCAATGCCTTCGCATCCACGACACCCGGCGCCTGCGTCATCACATCGGCAGCACTCTGGGTTTTCGGGAAGGCGATCACTTCACGGATCGACTGGGCGCCGGTCATCAGCATCACCAGACGGTCCAGACCGAAGGCCAGACCACCGTGCGGCGGCGCGCCGTATTTCAGGGCGTCGAGCAGGAAGCCGAACTTCTCTTCCTGTTCCGCTTCGTTGATGCCCAGCAGACGGAACACCGCCTGTTGCATCTCTTTGCGGTGGATACGGATCGAACCGCCACCCAGCTCGGTGCCGTTCAGCACCATGTCGTAGGCGCGGGACAGAGCGCCAGCCGGGTTGGCTTCCAGCTCTTCCGGCGAGCACTTCGGCGCGGTGAACGGGTGGTGCAGAGCCGAGAAGCTGCCGTCATCGTTCTCTTCGAACATCGGGAAGTCGACGACCCACATCGGTGCCCACTCGCAGGTCAGCAGCTTCAGGTCGTGACCGAGCTTGATACGCAGCGCGCCCAGGGCTTCACTGACGATCTTGGCCTTGTCGGCGCCGAAGAACACGATGTCGCCGTCGACTGCGCCGACGCGATCGAGGATCACGTTCAGGTTGGCTTCCGGGATGTTTTTCACGATCGGCGATTGCAGACCGTCAACACCGGCAGCACGCTCGTTGACCTTGATGTACGCCAGGCCCTTGGCACCGTAGATACCGACGAACTTGGTGTAGTCGTCGATCTGCTTGCGCGGCATGCTCGCCCCGCCTGGAACGCGCAGCGCGGCGATACGGCATTTCGGATCGTTGGCAGGGCCGCTGAAGACCTTGAAATCCACTTCTTTCAGCTGATCGGCCACGTCGACCAGTTCCAGCGGGTTACGCAGGTCTGGTTTGTCGGAACCGTAACGACGCATGGCCTCTTCGAATGTCATGTGCGGGAATTCGCCGAATTCCAGATCCAGCACTTCCTTGAACAGGTTGCGGATCATGCCTTCGGTCAGGCCCATGATGTCTTTTTCGTCGAGGAAGCTGGTCTCGATGTCGATCTGAGTGAACTCAGGCTGACGGTCGGCACGCAGGTCTTCGTCGCGGAAGCACTTGGCGATCTGGTAGTAGCGGTCGAAACCGGCAACCATCAGCAGTTGCTTGAACAGCTGTGGCGATTGCGGCAGGGCGAAGAACGAACCGGCGTGGGTACGGCTCGGCACGAGGTAGTCGCGCGCGCCTTCCGGAGTGGCACGGGTCAGGATCGGCGTTTCGACGTCGAGGAAGCCGTTCTCGTCCAGGTAGCGACGGATGCTGGTGGTCATGCGCGAACGCAGACGCAGCTTCTCGGCCATTTCCGGACGACGCAGGTCCAGGAAGCGATAACGCAGACGGGTTTCTTCGCCCACGTCGGAGAACTCGTTCAGCGGGAACGGCGGGGTTTCCGACTCGTTCAGTACTTCCAGCTCGTAGCCCAGCACTTCAATCATGCCCGACGCCATGTTGGCGTTGGTGGCACCGGCCGGACGCAGACGCACCTTGCCGGTGATCTTCACGACGTATTCGCTGCGCACGCGATCGGCGGCGGCGAAGCTCTCGGCGCGATCCGGATCGAACACTACCTGGGCCAGACCGTCACGATCACGGATATCGAGGAAAATCACCCCGCCGTGGTCGCGACGACGGTGAACCCATCCGCAAAGGGTAATTTCCTGGCCTTCCAGGCTTTCGTTCAGTTGGCCGCAATAATGGCTGCGCATCATGGTAGTGGTTCGCTTCTCGTAATTCGAAATTCGGTGGAGATCCGGTTGCACTCAAGCACTGTGCAACCTGTGGAAACTCGCGCGTGTCGTTCGACCTGGGTTTGAACCCTAGTCAGATTTGTCGCCACCGGCCAGATTCTTCTTCGCGCCGGTCTTGAAATCGGTTTCGTACCAGCCGCTGCCACTGAGGCGAAAGCCCGGCATCGACAACTGCTTCTTGAGTTCCGGCGCCTGGCAGGCAGGGCAATCGACCAGGGGTGCGTCGCTGATCTTTTGAATGGCTTCCAACTGATGACCACAGGAAGCACATTGGTAATCGTACATCGGCATGGGGTTGTCTCGGCAATCAGATTGCCAGCACACGCAAGGCTGTGCGGCGAAAGAGCGGGATTATATCCATTAAATGCGGCCTGTGCAGCCGGAAGACTGCACAGACCGTCTCGTCAGTGACAACCTCCGCCGTTGATCCCGGGAGAATCCCGCAGCCCATTCACCACACACACCACCCGCACCAGACCGCTGAAGTTTTTCACCCCGCCATGGCGCAGGTGTACTTCACGATCGACACGGGACAACAGCGCGCCGACCGAACAGCAATTGTCCTCGGCCATCCGGCCCAGGATGTTCCAGTAAACCTGCTCCAGCCGCATGCAGGTCGCGAACCCGTTCAAGCGTACCGATCGGGACAACGGCCGGATCAACGCCATGTCGAACCCGCCGAGAAACGGCTCCACGATTCTCTCTTGCTGCGAACCGGCAACGATCTCTGTTCGCCTGTCTCCACCTTCCATATCACTGACACTCCTTTGTCATCTCTGCGCTTGTTATCAAGGCAACATCCTGTGACCTCATTAAAAGCGCAGGTGCAAAGGCAGATCCAGATGACTTTTTGACCATCCACGTAGGATAAGCCAACGCGATACAGAGGATCATGGAGCGGCGGGTCGTCTTCCTTGTTTCCTACCGTTGCGAATGATTTTTCCGGGCAAAAAAGAGAAAAGCGCACGAACCATGGAGATCCGTGCGCCTCCCGTGATCAAGCCTCGAGCAGCGCCCGCAACATCCACGCGGTTTTCTCGTGAACCTGCATGCGCTGGGTCAGCAGGTCGGCGGTCGGTTCGTCGCTGACCTTGTCCAGCAAAGGAAAAATCCCCCGCGCGGTACGGGTTACCGCTTCCTGCCCCTCAACAAGTTGTTTGATCATGTCCTCTGCACTCGGCACGCCCTCCTCTTCTTTAATGGAAGACAGGCGTGCATAGGTCGCGTACGCGCCCGGCGCCGGAAAACCCAGCGCCCGGATGCGCTCGGCGATCGAGTCGACCGCCAGGGCCAGTTCGTTGTATTGCTCCTCGAACATCAGATGCAGGGTCCGGAACATCGGCCCGGTGACGTTCCAGTGAAAGTTGTGGGTCTTCAGATACAGCACGTAGGTGTCCGACAACAGGCGCGAGAGCCCCTCGACGATGGATTTGCGGTCTTCTTCACTGATACCGATATCGATTGCCATGCTTACCCCCTAAAGGCGATTGAATTCATCCAGCAGGTGTCGGTTCACTGTAGCAAGGCCACCCACGACTCGCAGCCCCCCGCATGAACCCGATAGACGCGACAAATCGTCCGGTGCCTGCCGCCGGCCGGCGTGATTTGAGTAGCCGCAGGCTTTGCTGTTAAATAGGCAGTGTGTCGCTACGCCCCGTTTTCCGGGCCTGCGCATAGGCTGATGCCGGGCACGTGTCCAACGCCTCTTATTGTTCCGAAGCGAACCGTGCGCCTTCAGCTCTTCCTTGTGAGCCGTCATAACGTGAGTCAATAAAAATGTTGAAAATCGTCCACCTGCTAATGGGCGCAGCAGCCTTGCTGCTGTCCTTCATACCCAGCCTGAAGTCCGAAGCGGTACCTTACCTGCAACAACCCGATGCACTTTACCTGGCCTTTTTCGGCCTGCTGAACCTGATCCTTGCGCCAGTTATCCCTTACTGGAACAAAGGTCCGCGCCAGCATCTGCAAAACCTGGTCAGCGCCTTGCTGGTCCTGACCGTTGTCCTGCAAACCCTGACTCTGATCGCGCCGATGCCTGTCATCGCCGGCCAGCCAGCCGTGCTGTTCAGCCTGGTGATCGCACTGGTCGCCGTGGTTCTGCACCTGGCCGTCAGCTTCTATAAATCTTCACCGGTCGCCGCCGCGCAAAGCTACGACATGAGCAACCGCGATACCGGCACCGTCAAGTGGTTCAACACCTCCAAGGGCTTCGGTTTTATCTCCCGGGATTCCGGCGACGATATCTTCGTGCACTTTCGCGCCATCCGTGGCGAAGGCCACCGCGTTCTGGTCGAAGGCCAGCGTGTGGAGTTCTCGGTGATGAACCGTGACAAGGGCCTGCAGGCCGAAGACGTGATCGCCGCCCTGCCGCGTCGCTGATCCACGTCCTTCGCAATAAAAAAACCGCGAACAGCCTGGCTGTTCGCGGTTTTTTAATGCGCGCTCTATTCACGGGAGCATGCCCGCACACATTTCAATAGTGTGGCGGTGGCGTATCTTCTTCAAAGGATCCGATCTGCCCCACCATCTCTTCCTGGCGCTTGAGTACGGCCGCCATCTGCAATTGCAGACGCTCGACCACACGCTGCTGCTCCACCAGCACATCATTCAATGCCTGAATGGTGTCGTCCTGAAACGCCAGGCGACTTTCCAGCTCGGTAACACGTTGTTCGAGGCTCATGACTCAGCCCTCCAGAAAGGTGAATTCTTCGTCCAGCACCAGACGCAGGCGCTCGCGGATCGCGGCCACTTGCTCGGCACTGTAAGGCCTGGCGGGATGTTTGCCCCAGACCGGTGCTGGCCAGGCGGCGTCGTCCCGTTTACGCACGATCACATGCATATGCAGCTGGCTGACCACGTTACCCAGGGTCGCGACATTCATCTTGTCGGCGTCGAAGGAATCCTTGAGCACCTCGGCCAGGGCCGTGGTTTCCTGCCACAGGCGCTGCTGGTCGGCGACATCCAACTGAAACAACTCGCTGATATCGTCGCGGCGTGGCACCAGGATGAACCACGGGTAGTTGGCGTCGTTGGACAACAGCAGTCGGCAAAGCGGGAAATCGCCGATGGTCAGCGTGTCCTGTTGAAGTCGTGGATCTAAAGCAAACACTGCGCGCACTCCCGGCGAAATGACCTGTTTTCAGCTTAGCGCCCCGCTGTGAATGCGCTGCGCCAAGCGACTGGACGGCAGCATACCTGCGATTGGAGTGAGCTTCACGGCGAACAGCGTTGCCGCAAGAATGCCTCCACGCTCCGGGATGTGACATTTATGCCTCGCGTGCACCAGGACGGAACCGGGAATGCGAATAAACCGAGCAAAATGACCCGCTCACACCTCAGCGTTTACGTTCATCCAGCGACCCAACTGTATGAATTCAGTACAGCCTTTGAATTTTTTTGCACCAAAACCGCACAGTGCGTCTACGCTCAGTGCGTCGGGCATCCGCCGAATACTCACCGACGGGGTGAACCGGTAACGTTTTTGGTTGTCGCGCTGCGACTTTCAGGGAGCAACACCATGCGAAGGACGGCGTCAAGCCTGTTTGAAAGGCCCTCGAAGCCCCCGGTTTTATGAGGTTTTTACAGCGTCAGACGAGCACCTTGAAAAAAACCGGAACAATTCAGCGGTTTGTGCACGCTTGTTGCATTCATACCCATATGGACTATAAGCGCACCACAAGAAGTGGATGCCTTGAGCCCCATAAAAACAGTGGCAGGGTTGCCCGATGGAGATTCAAGCGTTTTGCCAAGGGACTCTTTTTTACCGATGCTCAAGCCCTGTAAAACAGCGCTGAAGTTGTCAGTCCCATTGCATTTGGACTGTAAATTTGCGACATCTACCAAGCCGATTGCGACACGCTCGTAAAGAAGCTGAAAGGTTGGATGCGCAAGTATCGCCAACATGGTCGGCGTGATATAAGTTTGCGCCGACACAAAAAGAAAGAGCCGCCCAGATAATAAAACAGGTGGGACGGCAGTACTCTTCTAAAACCAAAGGAGCAAATCACGATGCGCGTGATGAAGTGGAGCATGATCGCACTGGCAGTTGCAGCAGCCGCCAGTACTCAGATGGCTACGGCCGCACCGTTCGTAAGTGACCAGGCAGAAGCCAAAGGCTTCGTTGAAGACGCGAAAGCTGATTTGCTGATTCGCAACTATTACTTCAACCGTGACAACAAAGACGGTGCCCGTGACGTTAAAGACTGGACCCAGGGTATCTGGGGCAACTTCAGCTCCGGTTACACCCAAGGTACTGTTGGCGTCGGCGTTGATGCGTTCGGCTACCTGGCCATCAAACTGGACGGCGGCGCCGGCACCAGCGGCTCCGGCAACATGAGCCGCAGCAACGAGTTCAATGCAAACGGTTCCCGCGACCCTGACGACAGCCAAGGCAAAGCCGGCGCTGCCATCAAGTTCCGCGTATCGAAAACCGAGCTGAAAATCGGTGACATGCAGCCTAGCACCGCTCCGGTGTTCGCTGTCGGCGGCTCCCGTATCCTTCCGCAAACTGCCAGCGGTTTCCAACTGCAGAGCAGCGAGATCAAAGACCTTGACCTCGAAGCCGGTCACTTCTACTCGGCAACCAGCCAGGACCGCAACTCCCGTGAAGGTGGTCTGTACGCGACCTACGCCGGCGTCGAAGCCAACACCATCGACTACTTCGGTGGCAAGTACGGCATCACCGAAAACCTGAGCGCATCGCTCTACGGCGCCAAACTGGAAGACATCTGGAACCAGTACTACGCCAACGTGAACCTCACCACTCCATTCGGTGGTGACACTTCGCTGAACACCGACTTCAACATCTATCGCACCACCGACACCGGTAGCGCGAAAGCCGGTGACATCAGCAACACCGCGTTCTCCCTGGCCACCGCTCTCTCGTTCCTGAAAGCGCACACCATCACCCTGGCGTTCCAGAAGGTCAACGGCGACACTCCGTTCGACTACATCGGCGTGGGCAAGAACAACCGTGGCGGCGACTCGATCTTCCTCGCCAACTCCATCCAGTACTCTGACTTCAACGCCCCGGGCGAGAAGTCTGCCCAGATCCGTTACGACATCAAAATGGCCGAGTACGGCGTTCCAGGTCTGAGCTTCATGACCCGCTACGTTAAAGGCTGGGACATCGACGGCACCCACACTCCAGCAGGCAGCGCCTACGCTGGTCTGTATGGTGAAGATGGCAAACACAACGAAACCAACTTCGAAGCCAAATACGTAGTTCAGTCTGGCCCGGCCAAAGACCTGTCCTTCCGTATTCGTCAGGCCTGGCACTTCGCTAACGCCGACGAAGGTGAAGGCGATACCAAAGAGTTCCGTCTGATCGTCGACTACCCGCTGTCGCTTTTGTAATCGCACCGAGTTAGTTGCGGTAACAAAACAAAAAGGCCCATCTTCGGATGGGCCTTTTTTGTTGTCTGCTTGTTACATTAATTGCCTGACCGATAAGTCAGGCAATTAATTAGCAACCTATCATTACACTGCCGATTCCTGAACCACACGAATCACTCGTTGTGGAAACGGGATATCAATGCCTGCAGTCTTTAAACGATCACGGGACTGTTCGTTAAACATGAACATCACATCCCAGTAATCCGCCGTTTTAACCCACACACGCAGGGAAACAGTGATCGAACTGTCACCCAGCGTCGAAATAACGGCCTGAGGTGCCGGATCCTGCAACACGCGATCATCCTTGGCCAGATCCAGCAGCACCTGACGGGCCTTTTGCAGATCGGCTTCGTAATCCACACCTACGTCGAACACAACCTTGCGGGTTGGCTGACGGTTGGTGTTGGTGATGATGCCGTTCGACAGGTTGCCGTTCGGGACGATGATGGTCTTGTTGTCACCGGTACGCAGCACGGTGTGGAAGATCTGGATACTGTCGACGGTACCCGCCACACCCTGGGCTTCGATCCAGTCACCGATGCGGAACGGACGGAACAGCAGAATCAGCACGCCGCCGGCGAAGTTCGCCAGGCTGCCCTGCAATGCCAGACCGATGGCCAGGCCGGCCGCACCGATCGCCGCCACGAACGAAGTGGTCTCGACGCCGATCATCGACGCCACGCTGACGATCAGCAGCACCTTGAGAATGATGTTGGCCAGGCTGCTGATGAAACCTTGCAGCGCAAGGTCAGCATTGCGCAGCGCCAGCAGGCCGCCGAGCTTTTGCGTGACCTTGTTGATCAGCCACCAGCCGATGGCCAGGGTAATCACCGCCAGCAGCACACGGCTGCCGTATTCCATGATCATCGGAATCCACGCCTGGGATGCCTTGACCAGGTTGTCCACCTCAGCATTCAAATCCATCTTTTATCTCCTGATTGCCGGCTTCCCGGGCTGTAAAAAACCAGCGGCAGAAAGACCGAACCGAAGAGGGCTCAATCGTTTCTGCCGTTGCTTGGGCCTCGGACGCATTAAACGCCGAGAGGTTCCCGACCGAAAAGCTTAGTCGCGGAAGTTGTTGAACTGCAGTGGCATGCCGAATTCCTTGGCACGCAGGGCCGCGATGGCTTCCTGCAGGTCGTCACGCTTCTTGCCGGTCACACGCACCTGCTCGCCCTGAATGGCAGCCTGCACCTTGAGCTTGGCTTCCTTGATGTGGCCGACGATCTTCTTCGCCAGTTCCTTGTCGATGCCTTCCTTCAGCACGGCGTCCTGCTTCATCAGCTTGCCCGAGGCGAAGGAATCTTTGACTTCGAGGCACTGCACGTCGATCTTGCGCTTGACCAGGGCCAGCTTGAGGATCTCGATCATCGCTTCCAGCTGGAAATCGGCTTCAGCAGTCAGGTGGACGGTCAGGTCCTTTTCCTTGAATTCAAAGCTGCCCTTGCCTTTCAGGTCATAACGACGATCGAGTTCCTTCACGGCGTTCTCGACCGCGTTGGTGAGTTCGTGTTTGTCCAGTTCGGATACCACGTCGAACGACGGCATGTAATCTCTCCAATAAAAAGGCGCGCTCGTACGGGACGCGGCGCGCTTGGCTTGCGGTTAAAATCGGGCTCATTATAACGGGTCTTTTCCCACCGACACGGCGAGCCTTGCATGCCTGTACCTTACCGAGTGAAAAACTGATGTCCACCCCCTGGCACGTCCTCGGCGCCGGAAGTCTCGGCACGCTCTGGGCCGCGCGCCTGGCCCGGGCCGGATTGCCAGTCCGGCTGATCCTGCGTGACATCGACCGTCTGCACGACTATGCGACGGCGGGTGGCCTGACCCTGGTCGAACAAGGCGTGGCCTGCAGCTACGCCATCCCCGGTGAAACCCCGGACAGTCCCGGCCCCATCCGCCGGCTGCTGGTGGCCTGCAAGGCGTACGACGCCGAAGCTGCTGTGGCCGGGCTTGCCCATCGTCTGGCACCCGATGCCGAACTGATTCTTTTGCAGAACGGCCTCGGCAGCCAGGAAGCGGTCGCCGCGCGAGTCCCGCAAGCCCGCTGCATCAGCGCCTCCAGCACCGAGGGCGCGTTTCGCGATGGCGATTGGCGCGTGGTGTTCGCTGGCCATGGCTACACCTGGCTCGGCGACGTCGGTCATCCGGTAGCACCGATCTGGCTGGACGATCTTGAGGCAGCGAAAACCCCCCATGAATGGAGCGCCGACATCCTTACCCGCCTGTGGCGCAAACTGGCGCTCAACTGTGCGATCAATCCGCTGACGGTGCTGCACGAATGCCGCAATGGCGGTTTGCAGCAACATCACTGCGAAGTTGCCACCCTGTGCGGCGAACTGACCGAACTGCTCGAACGCTGCGGGCAACCAGCAGCGGCAGACAACCTGCAACAGGAAGTCGAACGGGTGATCCAGGCCACGGCGGCGAATTTCTCGTCCATGTACCAGGACGTGGCCAGCCAGCGCCGCACCGAAATCAGCTATCTGCTCGGCCATGCCTGCAAGGTTGCAGAGCGTCATCAGTTGAACTTGCCGCATCTGAAGCAATTGCAGCAGCGCCTGACCGCTCATCTGCACAGTCTCGGATTGCCCGTCGACTGAGCAGCGGCTACGCTGGCCACTTGTTCCTTTGCTGCGATAAACCTGATGCCATTGCGCCAGCGTCTTGAAAACCTGCCGGTCGGCCAGAAACTGCTGGCCGCCCTGCTGGTGCTGTTGACCACTGTGTTGCTGGTCGCCAACCTGACCTTTATCAGCGCCGCCTATTACATTTCCCAGGAAAGCATGGCGCCACAGGCGTTGCAGACCATTGGCCGACTGGTGTCCAACCCCAGCCTGGTGGCCGAAGCCTTGCAGTCGCCGCAAAGCGCCGAGCGCCTGCTCAATGAACTCAACAGTTATTCCCCGCTGCGCGCCGCCGCCTTATACGACGGTAAGGGCGAACGCCTGGCGCAGTTGCAGCACGGTGACAAACTCAACCTGCCGGAACGCTACCGGCACATTGAAGCCTGGCAATTGACCGAGTTTCGCAGCAACCAGTTGATCACCCTGCCCCGCCCCGGCACTGCGCCGGGCCACCTGCTTTTGGTGGCCAGCAGCGAACTGCCGGTCGCGTTTTACACCGGCACACTTACGGCCAGCCTGGGGATCCTGATTTTCAGTGTGTTGCTGTGGCTGGTCATCGCCCGGCAGATCAAGCGCCTGATCACCCGGCCGATCCATCAGCTGGAAGAACTGTCCCGCCAGGTGACCCGCGAGGAGAACTACGCCCTGCGCGCGTCCCGGGGCAACCATGACGAAATCGGCAGCCTCGCCGAAGCGTTCAACACCATGCTCTCGCGCATCGAGGCCCGGGAGCAGCAGCTCAAGCGCGCCCGTGACGACTCGCAAGCCGCCTACGATCAGGCCCAGGGTCTGGCCGAAGAAACCCGGCACACCAACCGCAAACTGGAACTGGAAGTCCAGGTGCGCAGCAAGATCGAGAAGAAGCTCACCGGGTTCCAGAACTACCTCAACAGCATCATCGACTCCATGCCTTCGGCGCTGATCGCCCTCGACGAACAGCTCTACGTCACGCAATGGAACCAGGAGGCCAGCGCCCTTTCCGGTACACGGCTGGACGAAGCGCTGAACCAGCCGATCTTTCTCGCCTTCGAACCGCTCAAGCCATTCCTGCCACAGCTCAAGCAGACCGTCGAACAACACACGGTGGCGAAAATCGAGCGGGTGACGTGGTTCAAGGACGACGAGCCCAAGCACTACGCCCTCACCTTCTACCCGTTGATGGGTGGTGCCGGGCGTGGCGTGGTGATCCGGATCGACGACATCACCCAGCGCCTGTCGCTGGAAGAAATGATGGTGCAGTCGGAAAAAATGCTGTCGGTCGGTGGCCTCGCCGCCGGCATGGCCCACGAGATCAACAACCCGCTGGGGGCGATCCTGCACAACGTGCAGAACATTCGCCGACGTCTGTCGCCAGACCTGCCGAAGAACCTCGAGCAGGCCGAGCAACTGGGCATCGAACTCGATACCGTGAACCGCTACCTGCAAGGCCGGGAAGTCCCGCAACTGCTCGACGGCATCCAGCAGGCCGGTGCCCGGGCGGCAAAAATCGTCACCCACATGCTCAGCTTCAGCCGCCGCAGCAACCGCCAGATGGCGCCGTGCGACCTGCCGGCCCTGATCGATCAAGCCGTGGAAATCGCCGGCAATGACTTCGATCTGGCCATCGGTTTCGACTTCAAAGGGCAGGCAATCATTCGCCAGTTCGACCCGGCGTTGGGCCCGGTGCCCGGCACCGCCAACGAACTCGAGCAGGTGCTGCTCAACCTGCTGAAAAACGCCGCACAGGCGATTCACCAGCGCGAAGATGACAGTGAGCCGGGGCGAATCACTTTGCGCACTCGCCTCAATCCGCCCTGGGCCGAGATTCAGGTCGAGGACAACGGCATCGGCATGAGCGAGAACGTGCGCAAGCGCACCTTCGAGCCGTTCTTCACCACCAAGGAAATCGGCCAGGGCACAGGCCTCGGGCTGTCGGTGTCGTACTTCATCATCACCAACAATCACAAAGGGCAGATGGAAGTGCAGTCGGCGCCGGGGCAAGGCACCTGCTTCACCCTGCGCCTGCCACTGGCGCAGCCGGCACCCATTGCCGCCGAAACCAATCAATTACCGAGGTAAACCATGGGCTTTCGCTTGTCGAAGATCTACACCCGCACCGGCGACAAGGGCGAAACCGGACTCGGCGATGGCCGCCGGGTGCCCAAGGATCACCCGCGCATCGAAGCCATTGGCGAAGTCGATACGCTCAACAGTCAGGTCGGCGTACTGCTGGCCGGATTGATCGCCGAGCGCGAAACCTGCCCCGGGCTGAATGAGCTGATCGACGTGTTGGCGCCCTGCCAGCATCGACTGTTCGACCTTGGCGGCGAGCTGGCGATGCCGGAGTATCAGGCGCTGAACGCAGCAGAAATCGAACGGCTGGAAGCCGCCATCGATGTGTGGAACGAGGAATTGGGGCCGCTGGAGAATTTCATTCTGCCGGGCGGTTCGCTGCTGATTGCCCAGGCCCATGTCTGTCGCAGCCTGGCGCGTAGTGCCGAGCGGCGTTGCCAGCATTTGAATGCGATCGAGCCGTTGGCCGGGGTTGGTCTGGCGTATATCAATCGCTTGTCGGATCTGTTGTTTGTGGCGGCCAGGCTGATTGCGCGGCGCCAAGGGATTGCCGAGATTCTGTGGCAACCGGCGGCGAAACCTTCAGATCAGTAGCGACTGTCAGGACGCCTTCGTCGGAACGCCGCCCGGAGCAAGCCCGCTCCCACAGTTGACTGCATTCCAACAGGAGGAACTCGATCAACTGTGGGAGCGGGCTTGCTCCGGGCGGCGTTCCGACGAAGGGGACGTCAGCCTCAATAAAGAATCAGGCCTCAGGCCAGAACGCCCGAATCCCCGCCACACCCTGAGCGCCGGCATTCCACGCTTTTTCGCGCTCTGCCGGGCCGACACCGCCCAACAGAAACACCGGCTTGCTGAAGCCTTCGATCAGTGTCGAAGCCTGCTCCCAGCCCAACGGCTGTGCATCCGGGTGAGTGAGGGTCGGCTGCACCGGCGACAGGGTGACGAAATCCACGCCCATCTGCTCGGCCAGTGCCAGTTCTTCCGCGTTGTGGCAGGACGCCGCCAACCAGCGTTCCGCCGGCAGCGGACGCCCCGCCGCCGCGTACTTGCGCAGCTGCGCCGAGGTGATGTGCCAACCGGCGGCCGGGAAATCCCCCAGCCACTCGAACGGGCCCTTGATCATCAACTGTGCCTTGCCGGCACACAGGCCGACCGCGTCCACCGCCAGATCGCGGTACTTCGGGTCATAACCATTGGGCGCACGCAGCTGGATCAGTTTGATACCGCCGGCAATCGCCTTCTGGATACCGCGCAGCAAGGCCGGGGTTTCCAGGTCTTCCGGGGTGATCAGGTATTCGGCGGGCAGACGCGCCGCCGCGACGATCGGCTGGTTGGCTGCCGGGAATTCATAATCCGTCAGCTCTTTGGCCGAAACCCAGGCCAATGGCTGGCCTTCGGCACCATGGGGTTCGCCGGTAAAGCTCGAGACTTCCCAGACATCCAGCAACACCTGTTTGTCCGGGTAATCGTGGCGCACCTTGATCAGCGGCCGCGCGGCGCCGACGACAATGCCCAACTCTTCGCGCAGCTCGCGGGCCAGCGCGGTTTCCACCGATTCATCAGCTTCGACCTTGCCACCGGGAAATTCCCAGAGGCCGCCCTGATGCTGGGTATCGGCACGCCGGGCGATCAGAATCTTGCCGCTGCCGTCACGAATGACGGCGGCGGCGACGTGTACACGTTTCACGACTGCAATTCCTCCAGTCCAGCCTTTTGCCAGGCCTTGAAGGCCGGCCATTGGTAGACGGTTTCAACATAGGCTTCATCATCGGCCGGCAGCTTCACCTGATAGGTGCGCAGGCGCACGGCAATCGGTGCGAAGAACGCATCGGCCAGCGACACCCGACCAAACAGATAAGGCCCGGGCTCGGTCGCGACGGCGCGGCATTCGGCCCACAGCGCGAGCATGCGCTCGACATCGACCTTCACTTCCGGCGGCACCGGGTTGAGCGGTGCGTCGTGGCTCAGGTTGAACGGCATGTGATTGCGCATGGCGAAGAAGCCGCTGTGCATCTGCGCGCAGGCGGATCGGGCCTGGGCGCGGGCGGCGATATCGGTCGGCCAGAGTTGCTCGGAAGGAAACTGTTCGGCCAGGTATTCGGCAATCGCCAGAGAATCGGCGACGGTGCCACGAGCGGTTTTCAGCAGTGGCACCTTGGCGGTCGGCGAATGCGCCAGCAGCCGCTCGCGGGTGTCGGGCTTGCCGAGTTTGACCAGTTCTTCGGTGTAGGGCGCGCCGGTCAATTCAAGCGCCAGCGCCGCGCGCAGGGACCAGGAGGAAAGCAGTTTGTCGCCGATGATCAGGTGAAGGCTCATGTTCGGGTCCTTTCATGGGACAGAAGAAAAGGAGGTCCGCAGACCTCCTTCTTCGGCAGGGATCAGGTGCGGTATTCGGCGTTGATCTTCACGTACTCGTGGGACAAGTCGGTGGTCCAGATGGTTTCGCTGCAATCGCCGCGACCCAGTTCGATACGGATGGTAATTTCTTCCTGCTGCATCACCGCCGAGCCCCGGGCTTCGGTGTAGGTCGCGGCGCGGGCGCCACGGCTGGCGATGCACACGTCACCGAGGAACACGTCGATCTTGCTCACGTCCAGATCCGGCACGCCGGCACGGCCGACGGCGGCGAGGATGCGGCCCCAGTTCGGGTCGGAGGCGAACAGTGCGGTCTTGATCAGCGGCGAGTGGGCCACGGTGTAGCCGACGTCCAGGCATTCCTGGTGAGTGCCGCCGCCGTTGACTTCAACGGTCACGAACTTGGTCGCGCCTTCGCCGTCACGCACGATGGCCTGGGCCACGTCCATGCACACTTCGAATACGGCCTGTTTCAGCTTGGCGAACAGCTCGCCTTCGGCGCGGGTGATTTCCGGCAGCGCAGCCTTGCCGGTGGCGATCAGCATGCAGCAGTCGTTGGTTGAGGTGTCGCCGTCGATGGTGATGCGGTTGAACGACTTGTTGGCGCCGTCCAGCATCAGGTTGTGCAGCACGTCGCGGGAGACTTTGGCGTCGGTGGCGATGTAACCAAGCATGGTCGCCATGTTCGGACGGATCATGCCCGCGCCCTTGCTGATGCCGGTGACAGTAATGGTCACGCCGTCATGCTGGAACTGGCGGCTGGCGCCTTTTGGCAGCGTGTCGGTGGTCATGATGCCGGTGGCGGCAGCTTCCCAGTTGTTTTCCGACAAATCGTCCAGCGCGGCCTGCAGCGCGCCTTCGATCTTCTCGACCGGCAGCGGCTCGCCGATCACGCCAGTGGAATACGGCAGGATCTGGCTGGCATCCACACCCGTCAGCTCGGCCAGTTTGGCAGTGGTGCGCTCGGCGGCGGCCAGGCCCGGTTCGCCGGTGCCGGCGTTGGCATTGCCGGTGTTGGTCAACAGGTAGCGCACCGGGTTCTGCACGCGCTTTTTGGCCAGGATCACCGGTGCTGCACAGAAAGCGTTCAACGTGAACACGCCCGCCACGGTGGAACCTTCGGCGCAACGCATCACGACGACATCCTTGCGCCCCGGGCGCTTGATGCCGGCCGAAGCGATACCGAGTTCAAAACCGGCAACCGGGTGCAACGTTGGCAAAGGACCAAGACCAACAGCCATGAATGCGCTCCTTACTCAATGATGTCAGCACCGCCAAGCGTAGTGGCGGTGGTGTAAATGGCAAAACGCCGCGACGGCTGGTGCCGGTCGCGGCGCGGGTATTTCAGCGATTGAAACGGGTTTTACTGGATCTGCCCGTGGCAATGCTTGAATTTCTTGCCCGAACCGCAGTAGCACAGTTCGTTGCGGCCCAGCTTCTGCTCGTTACGAACCGGGGCGGCGGCGAGGGCCACATCGACCTCTTCACCGACCAATGCTTCCGGCTGCTCCAGACCCGGGGCTTCGGCGTGTTCGAACTGCATGCGGGCGGCCAGTGCTTCGGCTTCCTGACGCAGGCGCTGCTCTTCTTCGGCCGGATCTTCGCGGCGAACCTGAACGTGCGACAGCACGCGGATCGAGTCGCGCTTGATCGAATCCAGCAGCTCGGAGAACAGCGTGAAGGACTCGCGCTTGTATTCCTGCTTCGGGTTCTTCTGCGCATAACCACGCAGGTGGATACCGTGACGCAGGTGATCCATGGTCGACAGGTGGTCTTTCCACAGGTCGTCCAGAACGCGCAGCACGATCTGCTTCTCGAACGAACGCAGGGCTTCGGCGCCCGCCTGGTCTTCTTTCTCGTTGTAGGCTGCGATCAGCTCGTTCATCAGCTTCTCGCGCAGGGTTTCTTCGTACAGGTGATCATCTTCGTCGAGCCATTGCTGGATCGGCAGCTTCACGCCGAAGTCGCTGGCGATCGACGCTTCCAGACCGGCCACGTCCCACTGCTCAGGCAGCGATTGCGGCGGAATGTGGGCGCTGACGGTGGCGTTCAGGACGTCCTGACGGAAATCAGCGATGGTCTCGCCGATGTTGTCCGCAGCCAGCAACGTGTTGCGCATGTGATAGATCACTTTACGCTGTTCGTTGTTGACGTCGTCGAACTCGAGCAATTGCTTGCGAATGTCGAAGTTGCGACCTTCAACCTTGCGCTGCGCCTTCTCGATGGCGTTGGTCACCATGCGGTGCTCGATCGCTTCACCGGACTGCATGCCCAGGGCTTTCATGAAGTTCTTCACCCGGTCAGAGGCGAAGATGCGCATCAGGCTGTCTTCCAGCGACAGGTAGAAGCGGCTGGAACCCGCGTCACCCTGACGGCCGGCGCGGCCACGCAGCTGGTTGTCGATACGACGGGATTCGTGACGCTCGGACGCGATCACCTGCAGACCGCCGGACTCCAGCACTTGCTGGTGACGCTTCTGCCAGTCGGCCTTGATCTGGGCAATCTGCTCAGGGGTCGGGTTTTCCAGCGACGCGACTTCAACTTCCCAGTTGCCGCCCAACAGGATGTCGGTACCACGACCGGCCATGTTGGTGGCGATGGTCAGTGCGCCCGGACGACCGGCCTGCGCGATGATTTCAGCTTCTTTTTCGTGGAACTTGGCGTTCAGAACCTTGTGTTCGATGCCTTCCTTCACGAGCAATGCGGACATGTGCTCGGAGGTTTCGATGGTCGCAGTACCCACCAGCACCGGACGGCCGGCGGCCATGCTTTCCTTGATGTCGTTGACGATCGCCGCGTATTTCTCTTCGGCGGTCAGGAACACCAGGTCGTTGTAGTCCTTACGGGCCAACGGTTTGTTGGTCGGGATCACAATGACCGGCAGACCATAGATCTGATGGAATTCGAACGCTTCGGTGTCGGCTGTACCGGTCATGCCGGACAGTTTTTCGTACAGGCGGAAGTAGTTCTGGAACGTGGTCGATGCCAGAGTCTGGCTCTCGGCCTGGATGTTCAGGTTTTCCTTGGCTTCGATGGCCTGGTGCAGACCTTCGGACAGACGACGGCCCGGCATGGTACGGCCGGTGTGTTCGTCGACCAGAACGACCTGACCGTCCTGCACAATGTATTCGACGTTGCGGTTGAACAGCTTGTGCGCACGCAGACCGGCGTAGACGTGAGTCAGCAGGCTCAGGTTGTGCGCCGAGTACAGGCTCTCGCCCTCGGCCAGCAGACCGATGCTGGTCAGCTGGTCTTCGATGAACTGGTGACCGGCTTCGTTGAGTTCGACCTGACGGGTCTTCTCGTCAACGGTGTAATGGCCTTCCTGGGTGACTTCGCCTTCGACTTCTTCGACGTGCAGCTTGAGTTTCGGGATCAGCTTGTTGATCTCGATGTACAGCTTGGAGCTGTCCTCGGCCTGACCGGAAATGATCAGCGGAGTACGCGCTTCGTCGATGAGGATGGAGTCGACTTCGTCGATCACGGCAAAGTTGAGTTCGCGCTGGAATTTCTCTTCCATGCTGAACGCCATGTTGTCGCGCAGGTAGTCGAACCCGAATTCGTTGTTGGTGCCGTAGGTGATGTCGGCGGCGTAGGCGGCGCGCTTCTCTTCCGGCGGCTGGAACGGCGTCACGATACCGACGCTCAGACCGAGAAATTCATACAGCGGACGCATCCAGTTGGCGTCGCGGCGGGCCAGGTAATCGTTCACGGTCACAACGTGCACGCCCTTGCCGGACAGCGCGTTGAGGTAAACGCCCAGGGTACCCACCAGGGTCTTGCCTTCACCGGTGCGCATTTCGGCAATCTTGCCTTCGTGCAGGGTCATGCCGCCGATCAGCTGGACGTCGAAGTGGCGCATGCCCATGACACGCTTGCCGGCTTCGCGGGCGACCGCGAAGGCTTCCGGCAACAGCTTGTCGAGGGTCTCCCCCTTGGCAATGCGGTCCTTGAACTCTGCGGTCTTGGCGCGCAGTTGATCGTCCGAGAGGGCGACCATCTTCTCTTCGAAGGCATTGACGAGCTGCACCGTCTTGAGCATGCGTTTGACTTCACGCTCGTTCTTGCTTCCAAAAAGTTTCTTTAACAAAGGCGCAAACATATCGGCAGGATCTTCCACACTAAAGGGATGGAGGGCGGCCCCGTGAGTCGCCCGTGCAGCCCTCATGGCCGCATGCGAACGAGCATTCTACCCGGAAACGGTGGTGAGGAAAGTGGGGATATTCCACGATGCTGGCACTGCGCTTTGACGGGGCTCACTTTAAATAGGGGCGTTTTGCTCAACTTCAAGCCGATCATGGCAGAAGTTAGTCGTTGATTTAATGGGCAAAGCGGGGGCAAAAGCAATGGGCGGGTGAATCCGCTGCTTTCTGCTACCATGGCGACTCTGTTACTTCAGGTGTTCGATCATGGCATTTCGCCCTCTTACGGCCAGAGCACCCGCCGTTCTGCTTCGCGAAGCCAAGCCGCTCAAGGCCATTCTCGGCCATGCCCAACGACTGGGGCATCTGCAACGCCTGCTTGAAAGCCAGTTGCAACCCGCCGCCCGCGAACACTGCCATGTGGCTTCGTGGCGCGAAGGCAGCCTGTTGCTGATCGTTACCGACGGTCACTGGGCTACGCGCCTGCGCTACCAGCAAAAGCGCCTGCAACGACAATTGCAGATGTTCGACGAGTTCGCCAGCCTGACGCGTATCCTGTTCAAGGTGCAGCCACCGACCGTCCAGCGCGGGGCCGCCGGACACACGATCGATCTGTCGACGAATGCGGCGGCCACCATCCAGGCCACCGCCGACGGGATCAGCGATCCGAATCTGCGAGCGGCACTGGAACGACTGGCCGCCCACGCCAAACGCAAAACCTGAACCTCGTTGATCAGCGGCGCTTGCTGCCGCCGAGCAATGAACCCATCAGACCGCGCACCAACTGTTTACCCAGCGAATTCGCCGCCTGACGCATCGCCGACTTGAGCGCCTGCCCCGCCGCCGTGCCGAGGAACTCTCCGGCCTTGTCCGCCAGGCTCGGCTCTTCGGCCACCGGTTTACCCGGCGCTTGTTCAGCCTCCGGTGCCAGTCCCTTGCGCCCCATCAGGATTTCATAGGCCGACTCGCGGTCGATCGGTTTGTCATAGCGCCCCTTGAACGGCGACCCGGCGATCAGCACGGTGCGCTCGGTCTCGGTCAACGGCCCAATCCGCGATTGCGGCGGTGCCACCAGCACCCGCTGAACCATTTCCGGCGTGCCCTTCTCCTGCAAGGTGCCGACCAATGCTTCGCCGATTCCGAGTTCAGTGAGCACCGACAACGTGTCGAACGCCGGATTCGGCCGGAAGCCATCAGCCACCGCCCGCAGGGATTTCTGCTCCTTGGCGGTGAACGCGCGCAGGCCGTGCTGGATCCGCAGTCCCAGTTGCGCCAGCACGTCGTCCGGCAAGTCGCCCGGCGACTGAGTGACGAAATACACCCCCACACCTTTGGAACGGATCAGCCGCACCACTTGCTCCAAGCGTTCCTGCAACGCCTTGGGCGTATCGCCGAACAACAAATGCGCCTCATCGAAAAACAGCGCCAACAGCGGTTTGTCGGCATCGCCGCGTTCCGGCAGTTGCTCGAACAGCTCGGCCAGCAGCCACAGCAGGAAGGTCGCGTAGACCTTCGGCGCCTCATGCACCAGACGACTGGCATCGAGCAAATGGATGCGCCCGCGACCGTCAGTGCTCGGCTGCAGAATGTCTTCCAGTTGCAGGGCCGGCTCGCCAAACAACGCTTCGGCGCCCTGCTGCTCCAGCGTCGCCAGACGTCGCAACAGCGCCTGGCTGGAACCGGTGGTGAACAGCGCCGCGTCTTCGCCCAGCAGCTGTGGATTGTCCTTGAGGTGATTGAGCAGCGCTTTCAGGTCTTTGAGATCCAGCAGCAACAGGCCTTCGCGATCCGCCACCTTGAAGGCGGCATACAGCGCCGACTGCTGGCTGTCGGTCAGTTCCAGCAAGGCGCCGATCAGCAACGGGCCCATTTCGCTCAGCGTGGTGCGCAGCGGATGACCGGACTGACCGTGAATGTCCCACAAGGTCACGGGATACGCCTGAGGCGTGTGCTTGAGCCACGGCATGCCGGCGATGCGCTCGGCGATCTTGCCCTGAGGGTTGCCGGCAGCACCGAGGCCGCACAGGTCGCCCTTGACGTCAGCGGCGAACACCGCGACCCCGGCGTCGCTGAAAGCCTCGGCCAGGCGCTGCAAGGTGACGGTCTTGCCGGTACCGGTGGCGCCGGCCACCAGTCCGTGACGGTTGGCCAGACGCATGGCCTGGGCGATAGGTTGCCCGGCGAGGTCGGCGCCGATTACGAGTTGCGAAGATTCAGGCATTTGGTCACCCAATGGTTAATCTTTGTCGAGCATGGCCGATAGCTAAAGGTGACAGATGCGACTGACAACCGCATCGGAGATTTCCCTAAGGAGAAGCGGAAATACCTGCTTGTATCCATCAAGCCCACCTGGCGAGCATCTATAGAAGCACGCCCTGAATAATAAGACCTTAGCGGAACCCCAGGCCATGAACAAAAATCTGCGTTTCAGCCATAAAATTTTGCTTGCCGCCGCCCTCATCGTCATTGCCGCCTTCGCCTCGTTCACGCTGTACAACGACTGGTTGCAGCGCAATGCGATCCGTGAGGACCTGGACAATTACCTCAACGAGATGGGCGAGGTCACAGCCGACAACATCCAGACCTGGCTCAGCGGGCGCATCCTGCTGATCGAGAACGCTGCCCAGAACATCGCCATCAATCCCGAGCCTGCCGCCGTCGCCAGCCTGCTGGAACAGAAAGCCCTGACGTCGACCTTCATGGCGTCCTACCTGGGCGATGCCACCGGGCACTTCACCATCCGCCCGGATGCGAAGATGCCGGACGGTTTCGATCCGCGTGTTCGCCCTTGGTATAAAGGTGCCGAAAGCAGCAGCACGTCGACCCTGACCGAACCGTACATCGACGCGGCCACCGGCCAGACCATCATTTCCATCGCCACCGCCGCGAAAAAGGCCGGTCAGAGCGTCGGCGTGGTGGGCGGCGACCTGAGCCTGCAAACCCTGATCAATACCCTCAGCGCCCGGGACTTCTCCGGCATGGGCTACGCATTCCTGGTCAGCGCCGACGGCAAGATCCTGGTGCACCCGGACAAGGCTCTGGTGATGAAGTCACTGAAGGAAGCCTATCCGCAGGACACCCCGCGCATCAGCAGCGACTTCAGTGAAGTCACCGTCGACGGCAAGACCCGCATCGTCAACTTCACCCCGATCAAGGGCCTGCCGTCGGTGAACTGGTACATCGGTCTGTCGGTGGACAAAGACAAAGCCTTCTCGATGCTCAGCGAATTCCGCGCTTCGGCCGTGATCGCGACCGTGATTGCGGTGGCGATCATCATTGCCCTGCTCGGCATGCTGATCCGCATCCTGATTCAGCCGCTGCACGTCATGACCCGCGCCATGGAAGACATCGCCGACGGCGAAGGCGACCTGACCAAGCGCCTGACCATCCAGAACCAGGACGAATTCGGCGTGCTCGGCACCGCGTTCAACCGTTTCGTCGAGCGTATTCACGGCTCGATCCGCGAAGTGTCGTCGGCCACCGGCCAGGTCAACGAAGTTGCCCTGCGCGTGGTCGCGGCCTCGAACTCGTCGATGTACAACTCCGACCAGCAAGCCTCGCGCACCAACAGTGTGGCCGCCGCGATCAATCAGCTCGGCGCCGCCGCCCAGGAAATCGCCCGCAACGCCGCCCAGGCCTCGACCCAGGCCAGCGACGCCCGTGGCCTGGCCGAAGACGGTCAACAAGTGGTGGATCGCAGCATCAAGGCGATGAATCAGCTGTCGAGCATGCTCAGCGCGTCGAGCAGCAACATCGAATCGCTGAACAGCAAGACCGTGAACATCGGTCAGATTCTGGAAGTGATCACCAGCATTTCCCAGCAGACCAACCTGCTGGCGCTCAACGCCGCCATCGAAGCGGCCCGTGCCGGTGAAGCCGGTCGCGGATTTGCGGTGGTGGCGGACGAGGTGCGCAACCTCGCCCACCGCACCCAGGAATCGGCGCAACAGGTGCAGACCATGATCGAGGAGCTGCAAGTCGGCGCCCGCGAATCCGTCAGCACCATGAGCGACAGCCAGCGCCACAGCCAGGACAGCGTGGACATCGCCAACCTCGCCGGCGAACGCCTGAACAGCGTGACCCAGCGCATCGGTGAAATCGACGGGATGAACCAGTCGGTGGCCACCGCGACCGAGGAGCAGACCGCCGTGGTCGAGTCAATCAACGTGGATATCACCGAGATCAACACGCTGAACCAGGAAGGTGTCGAGAACTTGCAGGCGACCTTGCGCGCCTGCTCGGATCTGGAGCAGCAGGCTTCGCGATTGAAGCAGTTGGTTGGCAGCTTCCGGATTTAAAGCCGTTCTGCCGGTCGTCTTCGTCATTCGCTACCATCCGACGAAGACGACCGATATCCCTCAGAAACCGGCCTGCCCCCCACCGCGAAACCCCGACCGAACATCTATTCTTGATAAAGGTCAACCAAGGGAGATCAACGCGGAGGGACGTTCACTGTGCATATCGCCGACATCACCATGTTCTACGCCCCGGCCAGCGGCGGCGTGCGCACCTATCTGGATGCCAAGCACCGTCGGCTGGGGGTCAAACCCGGCATCCGCCACAGCCTGCTGATTCCCGGCGCGCATTTCGGCGAACGTGATGGTGTCTACACGGTTCCCGCCCCCGCCCTGCCCTTCGGCAAAGGCTATCGTTTTCCCCTGCGCCTGGCCCCTTGGCGAAACGTCCTGCAGCATCTGCAACCCGATCTGATCGAAGTCGGCGACCCGTACCTCACTGCCTGGGCCGCGCTCGATGCGCGGCGGCAGCTGGACGTGCCAGTGATCGGTTTCTATCACTCGGATCTGCCGCTATTGGTGGGCAATCGCATGGGCCAATGGGTCACGCCGAACGTCGATGCGTACGTGCGCAAGTTGTACAGCAATTTCGACCGGGTGCTGGCGCCCAGCCAGGTGATGGCCGACAAGCTCAGCGGGCTGGGCGTGCGCAATGTCTTCGTGCAGCCGCTGGGCGTTGACCTGCACACTTTCCATCCGGAGGCCCGCGATACCGGGTTGCGCAGCGAACTGGGGATCGCCGAGGACACGCGCCTGCTGATCTTTGCCGGTCGCGGTTCCAAGGAGAAAAACCTGCCGGTGCTGCTCGACTGCATGAAACGCCTGGGCCCGCGCTATCACCTGTTGTTGGTCGGCTCGTCGATGCCTGCATCTGTCCCGGCCAATGTCAGTGTGATCGACCAGTTTTGCCCGGCCGCGCAGGTCGCGCGGCTAATGGCCAGTGCCGATGCGCTGATCCACGCCGGCGATCAGGAAACCTTCGGACTGGTGATTCTGGAGGCCATGGCCTGCGGCATTCCGGTGGTGGCGGTGGCGGCCGGTGCGTTCGAGGAAATCGTCAGCGACTCCTGCGGCCTGCTCTGCGCGCCGAACAATGCGCAAGCCATGGCCAATGCCGTGCGCGAACTGTTCAGTCGCGGGACTGGCGTACTCGGCCAGCAGGCACGCCAACATGTCGAACGGCATTACGCCTGGGACACGGTGGTCGACAGCCTGCTGGGCCATTACCACGCCGTACTCGGCGATTCGGTTCCTCGGGTGGCCAATGGCTGAATTTCACGAGCGCCCGGCGCTGTTGCTGGTGCTGCATGACGTGGCGCCCTCCACGTGGGCCGATTATCGAGCGTTCGTCGAAGCCGTTGACCGGGTGGGCAACGTCCCGATGACGTGGTTGGTGGTACCGGACTTCCATCGACACGACGCCCTTGAAGCCCATCCGGCGTTTTGTCGAATGCTCGACCAGCGCGTCGCACGCGGTGATGAACTGGCCCTGCACGGCCACTTTCATGAAGACACCGAACCCGGCCCGCGCACGGCGCGCGACTGGTTCATGCGCCGGGTCTACACCCACGAAGGCGAGTTCTATCAGTTGTCCCGTGAAGCCGCCCTCGCCCGCCTGGGTCCGGGCATCGATCTGTTTCGGCGCCACGGTTGGCCGCTGCACGGTTTCGTCGCCCCGGCCTGGTTGATGAGCAACGGCACGCGCCAGGCACTGCGCGAATTGCCACTGCGCTACACCAGCGATCCGCAACATCTTTATCACTTGCCGGATTTCACCGCGGTCGAAGCCCCCGGACTGGTCTGGAGCGCACGCAGCGCCTGGCGTCGCGGCATGTCGAAGGTCGTCAGCGAACAGCGGGAACAGCGCTGGCGTCAGGCGCCGGTGATTCGTCTAGGCTTGCACCCGGTGGACATGCGCCACCGCTTTTCCCGGGATTACTGGTGGCGCACCCTTGAACGACTGCTGGCGGACGGACGCGTGCCCATGACCAAAATCGACTGGCTGACGCGCCAGCGCACTCAAGCCGAGCGTGCCGCTTGAGCCGCGGCATTCTGTTGCTGATCGGCCTGCTGGTGGCCGTGGCGGTTCCCGTTCTGCTCGGGGGCGGCGAGACCTGGGGGCGCCTGCAGGCGTTTCCGTTGCGCTGGCTGTTGATCATGTTCGCCATGGTTCTGCTGTGTTGGGGCATCAACACCTTGCGCCTTCGGCTGTTGCTCGGCGATCAGCGTGACCGGGTCACGCCCGTCAAAAGCCTTGGGGTGGTGATGGCTGCCGAATTTGCCTGGTGCGCCACGCCCGGCGGCAGCGGAGGGCCGTTGACGATCATGGCGCTGCTGGCGCGCAGCGGCGTGCGCCCGGCCCGGGGCAGCGCCGTGTTTGCGATGGATCAGCTGAGCGATCTGCTGTTCTTTCTCTGCGCCCTGAGCGGGATCCTGATCTACGCGCTGTTCCAGCATCTCAGCGACCGAATGGAATGGCTGCTGATCGTCAGCGCCCTGTCGTTGACCGGCGGTCTGTTCAGCTGCGTGCTGGTCGCGCGCTATCACCGTCGATTGATTCGCCTGAGCGGGCGCCTGTTGGCCGGGATGAATGTCGAACCGCGTACTCGACGGCGCTGGGCGCGGCAGTTGCTGCACTTTCTGGCCGCTTTCACCGATGCGCTGAAATTGCCTTGGCAGACATTGATCAAGGTGTTCGTCCTGACCTGCGTGCATTGGTCGCTGCGATATAGCGTGCTGTACCTGGCGTTGCGCGGGCTGGGGGCGGATGTGCAGTGGGCCTGGACGTTCCTGATCCAGATGCTTTCGCTGGGTGCGGGGCAATTCAGCCTGTTGCCGGGCGGTGCCGGTGCGGCGGAATTGACTTCGGCGGCGCTGCTGGCGCCGATGGTCGGCAAATCGACCGCGGCGGCGGCGATTCTGATCTGGCGGGTGGTGACGTTTTACTTCTATCTGCTGGTGGGTGGACCGGTATTTCTATTGATGCTGGGCCGGCCGTTGCTGAAAAAGCTGCTGAGCGTCAGACAGGCTTCCTGAGGTCATCCTCTTCGTCCTTGAGTTGTTCCCACAGTTCGGCAGCACCGGGAAACTCGGTGCCGTCCTCCGGGCTCAGGTCGTCCGGGTCATAGCGGCTGAGACAGCCCTCGCCCAGAGACGCGGGGGCCTTGGAAGTGGCTTTGTCCAGTGGATCGCTCATCGGTAATTCCTCACGGTCCATGGATCGCCCCCACGCTTTGCGTGGGGGCGAACCTGAATCAGAACACCACGGTCTTGTTGCCGTGCACCAGCACGCGGTCTTCCAGGTGATAACGCAGGCCACGGGCCAGCACCATCTTCTCGACGTCACGACCGAAACGCACCATGTCTTCGATGCTGTCACTGTGGCTGACGCGCACCACGTCCTGTTCGATGATCGGGCCGGCATCCAGCTCTTCGGTCACGTAGTGGCAGGTCGCGCCGATCAGTTTCACGCCACGCATCGAAGCCTGGTGGTACGGCTTGGCACCGACGAACGACGGCAGGAAGCTGTGGTGAATGTTGATGACCTTGTGCGCGTATTCGCGGCACATGTCCGGCGGCAGGATCTGCATGTAGCGCGCCAGCACCACCACTTCGGCGTCGTGCTGCTTGACCAGACGTGACACTTCATCGAAGGCCGGTTGCTTGTCCTGCGGATTGACCGGCACGTGGTAATAAGGAATGCCGTGCCACTCGACCATGCTGCGCAGGTCGTCGTGGTTGGAAATCACGCAGGAGATCTCGCAATCGAGCTCGTCGCTGTGCCAACGGTGCAGCAAGTCAGCCAGGCAGTGGGATTCGCGGCTGGCCATCAGCACCACGCGTTTTTTCTGCTCGGTGTCGGTGATGCGCCAGTCCATCGAGAACTCTTCGGCGATCGGTGCAAACTTCTCGCGCAACACCTCGATACCGAAAGGCAGGGAATCGGCACGGATTTCGTGACGCATGAAGAACCAGCCGACCTGGTTGTCCGAGTGGTGACTCGCTTCGGTGATCCAGCCATTGTGGGCCGCCAGAAAGTTACTGACTTTGGCAACGATGCCAACGCGGTCCGGGCAAGAAATCACCAGCCGAAAAGTGCGCATGAGGGGGAAACTCCAGAACTTCGCAAAGGCGGCCATTCTAGCGACTGCGCAGGAAAACTGCAGTATTGATGACCCTCGGAGCCTCACGGCAGCCCGTCGCAGCTTTTTTGACGCCCGCAAACGCCAGAATGATGGCGCAGCAATAGCCATGCATGAACAGGCTTGTGTGAATATCTGTGAAGACTCCATCACAATATTTAACTGAACATTCAATTCAGGGCTTTTCAACGTAACTAATTCAAATAAAAACCCCGGTTAAATGTTTACTTGATGAAACAGCCTGACTATTATTGCCGCACTGTCCCCTGCCATCGCGCACTCCCACATAAGGTAGTAATCATGTCCTTGATCAACGAATATCGTGCCACCGAAGAAGCTATCAAAGAGCTGCAAGCCCGTTTGAAGAACCTGTCGCAAGACGACAAACTGCAAGCCGAGCTGGAATTCGAAGGCAAACTGCGCACCCTGATGGGCGAATATTCCAAATCCCTGCGTGACATCATCGCGCTGCTGGATCCAGAGTCCAAAACCAAAGCACCTCGTGGCGGCGCAGCCAAAACTACCGGCACCAAGCGTGCCCGCAAAGTTAAACAATACAAAAACCCGCACAACGGCGAAGTCATCGAAACCAAAGGTGGCAACCACAAAACTCTGAAAGAGTGGAAAGCCAAGTGGGGCGGTGACGTGGTTGAAGGCTGGGCTACCCTGCTGGGCTAAGCCGCAACCCTTGTCGCAGAGCGCTTCTGTGACACAAAAAAACGCCAGCGAATGCTGGCGTTTTTTTATGCCCGGCATTCAAGCGCCGGACATGTTCGATTTCAAAGATCCAAACGTTTGCGCAATGCCTGGACATAGTTCTGCCATTCAACCAACACCTCGGCCTGCATCGGCGCAGCACTAAGCAGCCATTGCTCCATGGCCTCGACAAAAGATTGCAAGGTATTAGGGGCGCCCCACTCCGGCGCGGACAAGCGTTGCCGGCAAAAGATTTTCCAGCGTTCTTGCTCTTCGAAATTCAACGTATCGGGAAAGTTACGTGCTCGATATCGAAACAACAATTCAGGCAAACGTTCATCATCGAACGGCCATTGCTCTCGCGCTAATTGAGCTGGATCGGTCGTCCTCACTTGCTCACATAAACGACGATCGCGGTCACCGATAAATCCGTCGTACAACTGTTGTTCCGGATCTTCACTCGAGGCGAAATCTTCGCTGGCATAAATCGCCGGGACTTTATCCTTCCAAACTTGTTGTGCGTCACTTAGTCGCAATGCACGCGCCTGATACAACGCCATGTCCAGACCCAGACGCTGCTGATCTTCAGCTCTCAGCACCGACAACGGCGCCACCACCGGGCACTTGTTGATGTGAATAAGCTTGAGCGGTACCGGCAACTCGCCTTCGGCCAGATCGTCACGCCGGGTGTACAGGCGCTGGCGCAATGTTTCGGCATCCAGGTCGAGCAGGCCCTGCGGATCCAGGTGCAGATCACAGACGATCAACGCGTTCTTGTTGCGCGGATGCCAGGCCAGCGGTAGCACCACGCCGACATAACTGCGCGCAGCGGAGAAACGCCCGGAAATGTGCACCATCGGCTGCAACAGACGAATCTGGTCCATGACCTTCTGTTTGCTGCGCAGCTGGAACAGCCAGTCATACAGCTTTGGCTGCTTCTCGCGGATCAACCGGGCCAGAGCAATGGTGGCGCGCACGTCCGACAAGGCTTCGTGAGCATTGCCATGATCGATGCCATTGGCGGCGGTCAGACGTTCGAGCTTGAGCGTCACCTTGCCTTCGTCATCGGTCGGCCAGACCAGCCCATCCGGGCGCAATGCGTAAGCGGCGCGCACCACATCGATCAGATCCCAGCGACTGTTGCCGCCCTGCCATTCACGGGCATAGGGATCGAAAAAGTTGCGGTACAGACTGTAGCGGGTCATCTCGTCGTCGAAACGCAGGGTGTTGTAACCCGCGCCGCAAGTGCCGGGTGCCGCGAGCTGAGCATGGACCCGGGTCATGAAGTCAGCTTCGCTCAAGCCCTGTTCGGCGAGGCGGCTCGGAGTGATGCCGGTGATTGCGCACGCCGCCGGGTGTGGCAGGATATCTTCGCTGGGCTGGCAGTAGAGATTGACCGGCGCGTCGATTTCGTTGAGTTCGTGGTCGGTGCGGATCCCAGCCACCTGCAACGGGCGGTCGCATCGGGGATTGATGCCGGTGGTTTCGTAGTCGTACCAGAAAATGGAAGTCACGGGCGGTTCCTGAACTGAAGATCGGCAAAGTCTAGGCGTTCAAGCGCCGTCGCGGCCAGCGCCGCATCATTCAGTCACCTTTGGTTGAACGATGTGTATGACATAGTTATGTCGTTTCCCCCCGAGAGACTGCTAGCATCGGACGCACTTGCATCCCGATCCGGCAACATCAGGTAGCCCATGTTCGAGACCACAGCACCGCCAAGGAAAGCACCGCTGGCCCCGCCACTGGACACGCGGCATCAGGTCGAAACGCCGGAAGGCGTCGACTTGCCGCTGCGTCCCGCCGGCCTGATGGTGCGTGCCGTGGCGTTCACCATCGATCTGGGGTTGCGCGGGCTGATCCTGGGCCTGCTGCTCATGGTGCTGGCGTTGCTCGGCAAACTCGGCATTGGCCTGGGGTCGCTGCTGCTGTTTGCGGTGAGCTGGTGGTACATGGTGCTGTTCGAAGTGTTGCGTCAGGGCCGTTCGCCGGGCAAGCAATGGATGGGCCTGCGGGTGGTACACGACGATGGCACGCCGGTCGGCTGGTCGGCATCCTTGCTGCGCAATCTGCTGCGTTTCGTTGACCTGATGCCGTTCGGCTATTTCCTTGGCGCCATCAGTTGCCTGCAACACCCGACCTTCAAACGCCTCGGCGACATCGCTGCCGGCACGCTGGTGATCTACAGCGAACGCCCGCTCAAGCGTCCGCAATTGCCCGATGCCGAACCCCGCCGCTCACCGATCCCGCTGACCCTCACCGAGCAACGTGCCCTGCTCGCCTTCGCCGAACGTCAGGGCGAACTGTCGACGGCGCGGGTCAACGAACTTGCTGCATTGCTCGCTCAGCCGCTGCACATCAGCGCGCCAAAAGCCGTCGGTGAACTCAACGGCATCGCCCGCGGCCTGTTGGGGCCGACATGAAGCAAAGCCTTTTTGAAACCCGCCACAAGGCCGAATGGGAGCGTTTCACTCTCGCTCTCGAACGACTTGAACGTGGCAAGGACACCTCGCAGGTCGCGGAATTTCCCAAGGCCTATCGCCGAATCTGCCAGCATCTGGCGCTGGCGCAGGAACGTGGTTACAGCAGTTTTCTGGTCGACTCCTTGCAACAGTTGGTGCTGCGCGGCCATCAACAGCTTTACCGCCACCGCCGACAGCTCGGTGCCAGCCTGCTGAGCTTCATCCTCGCCGGATTCCCCCGGCTGGTACGTGCACAATGGCCTTTCGTGCTGGTGGCCGGGCTACTGTTTTTCGGCAGTCTGGCCGGTTTCGGGGTACTGGTGTATCTGAATCCCGAATTGATCTACAACATGATCCCCGCCGAGCAAGTGCGCGAGATGCAGGGCATGTACGATCCGGTCGCCGGCCACCTCGGGCGCTCCGCCGAGCGCGCCACCAGTGAAAACTGGGTGATGTTTGGCTACTACATCATGCACAACACAGGTATCGCCTTTCAGACCTTCGCCAGCGGTTTACTGCTGGGTCTGGGCAGTGCGTTCTTCCTGTTCTACAACGGTCTGACCATCGGTGCGGTGGCCGGGCACCTGAGTGAAATCGGCTTCGGTCAGACCTTCTGGCCTTTTGTGATCGGCCACGGCGCATTTGAACTCAGCGCGATTGTCCTGGCCGGGGCGGCGGGACTGAAGCTGGGTTGGGCATTAATCGCGCCAGGTCGCCTGAAACGAGGCGAGGCCTTGAGACACGTCGCGCGCCAGAGCGTACTGCTGATCTGCGGCGTGATGCTGTTGCTGTTGATCGCCGCGTTTATCGAAGCCTACTGGTCGTCGCGCACCGGGGTTTCGCCGCAGACCAAATACCTGGTCGGCGCCGGGCTCTGGCTCTGCGTGGCGATCTATCTGCTGTTCGCCGGAAGGACCCGCCATGCGCCTGAGTGACGCGACCGTGGCGATCCGTCCGCGCACCACCTGGGAAGCCATGGACCTGGGCGTACTCATGAGCCAGCAACATCGGCGCCTGCTGATGACCAGTTGGGCCATCGTCACCCTGCCGCTGTTCGCAGTACTCAGCCTATTGTTGTGGGACTCCCCTTCACTCGCCATCTTCATATTCTGGTGGCTGAAACCGGCCTACGAACGCTTGCCGCTGTACATCCTGTCCAAGGCGCTGTTCGGCGAAACGCCCACGTTGAAGCAGGCCTTGCGCCAATGGCCGCGCCTGCTCAAGCCACAACTCATCGCCAGCCTGACCTGGCGCCGGTTCAGCCTGAGCCGCAGCTTCCTGCTGCCCGTGCTGCAACTCGAAGGCCTCGAGGGCACCGCTCGCCAGCAGCGTCTACAAGTGCTGCTGCAACGCAATGCCGGCGCGGCCCAGTGGCTGACGATCATCGGCGTGCATCTGGAAACGGCGCTGTGGATCGGCCTGATGGTGTTGTTCTATCTGCTGCTGCCACAACAGGTCGAAACCGATTGGGACTGGCAAAGCCTGATCTTCGCGGCCGACTACGAATGGCGCTGGCTGGAGCATCTGACCAATGCGTTCTATGCACTGATCCTGGTGATCTGGGAACCGGTGTATGTCGCCTGCGGGTTCAGTCTGTATCTGAACCGCCGCACCGTCCTCGAAGCCTGGGACATCGAGCTGGTGTTCCGCCGCTTGCGCCAGCGTTTGAACAGCAGCGCGCTCGGCTTGCTGCTGGTGGTGTGTCTGCTGTTGCCGGGCGTGCCCTCAGCCTGGGCCGCCGACCCCGCCACTTCTCCAGATGCACCGCGTCTGTTGAATCAGCCACTGACCAGCGAGGCGTCCCGCAACAGCATCAAGGCCTTGCTCGAACAACCGCCGTTCAAGAACAAGGAAACCGTCACCCGTTATCGCTTCGGCGAAGATCCCGCGACTGCCGAAAAACCCAGGGAAGGCGAAGCTCCGCAATGGTTGAAAACCCTGCTCGACTGGCTGGACGGCCGACACCTCGACGGTGTGGCCAAGGCGTTCGAAGTCGTGCTGTGGGGCGCGGTGATCGCCGGGCTCGGCTGGCTGCTCTGGCGTTATCGGGATTTTCTGCAAGCGTTCGTCGGCCGCCGTCCGCGCTTGCCCGAAGCGAACAAAAGGCCCTTGCCGCAACAGGCCTTCGGTCTGGATCTGCAAAAGGAAACCTTGCCCGATGACATCGCCAGCCACGCGGAACAGCTCTGGCAAACCGAGCCCCGCGCGGCACTGGGCCTGCTGTACCGGGCACTGCTCAGTCATCTATTGCACGACTTCAACCTGACCCTGAAACCCGCCGACACCGAGAGCGAAGTGCTGGCCCGGATCGAACAGTTGCAGCGTCCGGATCTGCTCACTTATAGCCGTCACCTCACCGGCCACTGGCAGAACATGGCCTACGGGCACCGCGTACCGGCGGCGCATCTGCAACAGGAACTGTGTGACGGCTGGCGCACCCTGTTTGGCCACGGAGTCGCCCGTTGAACCGGCGCGCGCTCTGGCTTTTGGGCGGCGCGCTGATCGTCGTCCTGCTTGGTGCGCTGGGCATTTATCTGTTCCTCAAGGCCACGCCTTACCAGACCGAAGTCGATCACGGCCCGTCCCCCGCTGCGCAAGCCAATCCTTATCTGGCGGCGGAGATGTTTCTGCGCGAACGCGGGATCGACGTCAGTCATGCCGAAAGCCTCGCCGTGTTGCCCGACATCGATCCGCGCCAGCACACGCTGCTGATGTTCAACGACCGCTCGAAAATGACTCCGCGTCAGGTCGATCAGGTTCTGAACTGGGTCCGGGCCGGCGGAAGGCTGGTGTTCGTCGCCGAATCGATCTGGGATGAAAAGACCGGCCAGAGCAACGACCTGCTGCTCGACCGCGTGCAACTGCATCAATCCTTCACCAAGGATCTCAAGGATCCGCCACCGGATGCCGCCGAAGATCCCTGGCCCAACCTGACCAAGCTCTATCTGGAAGACGAAGACGCCCCTGCCTACGCCGGGTTCGACACCGCGTTCCATCTCGACGACCCGAAAAACCTCGCCCAGGCCTGGGCCAACAGCGCGAAGGCCACGCACATGATGCAACTGGCGTTCGGCCTCGGCACGATCACCGTGGTCACCGATGCCGATCTGTGGAAAACCCCGGCGATTGCGCAGCACGACAATGCCTGGCTGCTCTGGTACCTCAGCGCCGACACCGCCGTGACCTTGTTGTACAACACCGAACACGACGGTCTGCTGACCCTGCTCTGGCACTATTTCCCGCAAGCCATCGTCGCCCTGCTCGCGCTGATCGGTCTGTGGCTGTGGCATGTCGGCGTGCGTCACGGCCCGGTGCAGGCGCCGGCTCCGAGTGGTCGTCGACAGTTGATGGAACACCTGCGCGCCAGTGCCGACTTCATCCTGCGCCACAACGGCCAACAGACCTTGCTGCAAGCGTTGCAGCAGGACGTCCTGCGCCGCGCCCGTCACCGTCACCCTGGTTTCGACCAACTGAACGTCGCCGAACAATGGCTGGCCCTGTCGCGCCTGACCCGCCAGCCGACCCGCGCCATCAGCCAGGCCCTGAGCCCGGCACCGAAGCGGCGTATGTCCAGCGCCGAATTCTGCCGTCAGGTCGCCCACCTGCAAGCCTTGAGGAACTCGCTATGACCGAACACATCGAACCCGGCTCGCCCAGCCACGCGGCCCAGCAACGCCACCGAGCCAGTCAGTTGGCCCAAGCGATACGCGGCGAATTGCAGAAGGCGCTGATCGGCCAGAATCCGGTGATCGACGACGTGCTGACCGCGCTGATCGCCGGCGGTCACGTGCTGCTCGAAGGGGTTCCCGGCCTCGGCAAAACCCTGCTGGTACGCGCGCTGGCCAAATGCTTCGGCGGCGAGTTCGCGCGCATCCAGTTCACCCCGGATCTGATGCCCAGCGACGTCACCGGCCACGCGGTCTACGACCTGCAGACCGAGCAGTTCAAACTGCGCAAAGGCCCGTTGTTCACCCACCTGCTGCTGGCCGACGAGATCAACCGCGCCCCGGCCAAGACGCAAGCCGCATTGCTCGAAGCGATGCAGGAACGTCAGGTCACCCTTGAGGGCCGGGCCCTGCCGATTGCTCAACCGTTCATGGTGCTCGCCACGCAAAACCCGATCGAACAGGAAGGCACCTATCCGCTGCCGGAAGCCGAACTCGACCGCTTCATGCTCAAGGTGCGCATGGATTATCCGGATGCCGATCAGGAGCTGGACATGGTGCGTCAGGTCAGCCGCTCGACCCGCGCCGACATGCTCGACGTGCAACCGCTGCGCACCGTGTTGCAGGCCAAGGACGTGCAAGCCCTGCAACGCATTGCCAGCGATCTGCCGCTGGACGAGCAGGTGCTCGATTACGCCGTGCGTCTGGCCCGCAGCACCCGCACCTGGCCGGGCCTGAGCCTCGGCGCCGGGCCACGAGCCTCCATTGCACTGGTGCGCTGCGCCCGCGCCCGGGCCCTGTTGCGCGGCGGCGAATTCGTGATTCCCGACGACATCAAGGGCTGCGCACTGGCGGTGTTGCGCCATCGCGTACGCCTTGCGCCGGAGCTGGACATCGAAGGGCTGCAAGTCGATCAAGTCCTACAGCAACTGCTCGACCAAGTACCGGCGCCGCGCCTGTGAAACCCTCGCGCCTGCTGTTGATCTGGCTGGCGATCCTGCTGGCCATCGGTATTGTGCTGGGCGCGTTGCAGGCGCTGGACGTCGAGGTGCCATCGAGCCTGCTGTCGATCAACTGGGGATTGTTGCTGGCGCTGTTCGCGCTGAGCCTGCTGGACGCGCTGCGCCTCAAGCGCCTGCCCTCGCCCCGCGTGCAACGACAGATGCCCGGCAGCCTGGCCCTCGGTCGCTGGAGCGAAATCCGGCTGGAAGTCGAACATGATTTCGACCAACCACTGGCCATTCAAATTTTCGATCACGTACCCGATGGCCTGAGTTTCGAAAACCTGCCACTCGACACCGAGCTACAACCCGGCCAGCGCAGCCTGATCGGCTATCGCCTGCGTCCGCTCAAACGCGGCCACTTCACCTTCGACACCTGCGAACTCAACCTGCCCAGCCCCTTCGGCCTGTGGTCCGGCAAACGCCTGCTGAACATCACCGACCACACCCGCGTCTATCCCGACTTCGCCCGCCTCTACGGCGGCCAATTGCTGGCGGTGGACAACTGGCTCAGCCAGCTCGGCGTACGTCAGCGCCAACGCAGAGGCCAGGGTATGGAGTTCCATCAACTGCGGGAATTTCGCGAAGGCGACAGCCTGCGCCAGATCGACTGGAAAGCCACCGCCCGCCATCGCACGCCGATTGCCCGGGAGTACGAAGACGAACGGGATCAGCAGATCGTTTTCATGCTCGACTGCGGACGGCAGATGCGCAGTCAGGATGGGGAACTGTCGCACTTTGATCATGCGCTCAATGCCTGTCTGCTGTTGAGTTATGTGGCGTTGCGGCAGGGGGATGCGGTGGGATTGTCCACCTTTGCCAGTGATCAGCCGCGGTTTATCGCACCGATCAAAGGTGAGGGGCAGCTCAAGGTGCTGCTCAACGGTGTTTATGATCTGGATAGCACGCAGTGTTCGGCGGATTATCCGGCGGCGGTGAATCAGTTACTGGCCAGACAGAAGCGTCGGGCGCTCGTGGTGCTGGTGACGAATGTGCGGGATGAGGGCGATGAAGAACTGCTGAGCGCCATGACTCAACTGGGCAAGCAACACCGTGTACTGATTGCAAGCCTGTACGAAGAAAGACTCGAAGACGTGCGGCTGACTCCGGTTCAATCGCTGACGGATGCGCTGGCCTATTGTGCAACGGTGGATTACTTGAACGGCACGGCAAGACTCCATGAGCAGTTGAGGACTCATGGAGTACCGATCATCAATGCCCTGCCCTCGGAACTGGGCGCCGAGTTGGTGACGCGATATCTGGCCTGGAAAAAAAGCGAAGCCTTGTGACTGCCGAATCAACGCTCCACAACAGGCACAATCACATACCCGCCGACCGAACCACCACCGGGATTTTCCAGGGTGACCCGAAGAGAAACGTGCTCGGAGGTTGAAGTCGGCGACCAGGAATGCGAGTACTTGCCCTGACTGTCAGTGCTTGTTTCCTGGCTTGCCTGCCCATTTCTGGAAACGAAGATTTTCCTGTTCGCCATCGGTTGTCCGGACTTCGTTGCCACGATCAGCGCGGTCATTGTGGTGTATGTGTTAACGGGCACCGGACTGATCGAAGCCGTCACAGATTGGATATCCGCATGATCAGGAGAATCAAGTGGATCCAGAACCTCATAACCCAGAGTCTTCGATCCGGTGGGACCTTCCCTGACATAGGCAGCCAACTGATGCAAGCCAACAAACGCAGCAGTCACCTCAACCTTCGCCAGCCCGTTTTCATTGGTCATGGACGTGCGCGATTGCAAATTCGGAAAGCGCCAAACCACCGGTACACCGGGTGCAATTCCACCGTGTTGCTCATAGAGCACTCGGGCTTGTGCCGTCATGGTTTCACCCAGCCAGAATCTGGTTCTGTCACTGGTCAGCTCCGCAACGGCCAACTCATCCGGCGGGGCTGACAGTATCAGCGACTTCACATTGCTTCCGGCCAGACCGCTTCGAACCGATGCGATCAATCGGGTTTCACCTGGCACCATCCAGAACTCGATCGTTGCCTTGCCTTGAGCATCGGTGAATGTCGAAGGTAATGTTTGTTTGCCCTGCCGCCAGCCCACCTCGATCCCTGACAGTGCCTTCCCGCTGAGAGCCGAAACCACGAAAACATACGCCGACACTTTTTGCCCGGGATTTCCGCTCGGCACATCAACGACCAACTCTTCAATCCGGCACGGTTCGCTCATTGAATAAGGAAAGTTGACTGACGCCGAATCAGCGCCGCCCTCAACCGTAGCGGTGATGATACCGGGCCCTGCTACTTCGGGAACAAAGCTGATCCGGGCGACACCCCGATAGTTGGTGAAAGTCACCCTCGTTTCCTGCTCCGACAACTCCCACCGGATCGGTAAACCTCTCATGGCCTTTCCGGTCAACGCATGGGTTACGGCGACTTCAGCGTTCACTGTTGCTCCCCAATCAACGACGTCAAGAACACTACTGGTCGAGGTAATCCGGGCGACAAAGGCTCGACTACCCAGAGACAGGTGCTGAACAGGAGATCGTTCCAGCAAGCGAGAGGCAGCCAACTGCAAAGACACACTGGCGTCCTTCACATCTCCATCCGTGAACTCAAAATCCAGCCCCTGCTCATCCAACGCGTGGAATTCACCCAACACCCGATTGAATTCGAGCCCGACCTCACTCCGGCCGGGATTAACCAGACCCAGCGCTAACTTTTGATCAAGCAAGGGGCTGCCATTCCTCGCAAAAAGACGGAAACCGAAGGCCTCATCGCGTCTCGGAAACAACGCCTTGGTTGCCCACGCATACCGCTGTGAAGTGCTCACGGAAACATCCAGATCCAGCCAGGGATCCGTTGCCAGGGCATTGAGCTGCGACCCGCCTTCCGCCGTTGACCCATCGTAAGGATTCGAAGCAACACCAGTAATGGGGCTTATCCCGGCCTGATTCGGCAGAACATCGTGCCGTGCCCAGCCATCGGCGTCTGTCCGTAAGGAAACCGGCCCGGCACTCCCGGTCCGCACCGCGATTTCTGCCCCCTTGACCGGCTGATCATTGAACGCCGAGCCCAAGCGAAACTCGACTCGGGCACGCTCGTCCTTGCTCATGACGGGATCAAAGGCAGGATCGCGCGTGGCCAGAATCTTGAGTTTGTAATGACCCAGCTTCAATTGAGTCTGCGCCGTCAGCGGCTCATCACCGATCATGACGGTCTCGGTCAACGTCATCTCGGCATTGACCGAGCTATCGGAAAAGTCCATTTCCCGACATGCGCCCCCCGCTGTCATGACAACATCGGTTGGCAATGATGGGGTGATTATAAGACCGGGGGGCATGGGTGATACGGTGGTCTTCACCGACAACCCGTGCAACGCACTGACCCCCTTTGGCATAAAAGCATATCGGTGGATAGCCCAATGGCAGGGATACAGGATGCCTTTACCCTGCTCAGCCGAAACATGATCAAGCATCGCACGGGCTTCATCGGCGAGATCGACAGCCAGCAGCCGCAATGGAAACTCGCGCTTTTCCGGCAAATGAGAACTGCTGAACGCCAGGGTCGAAAACCCACTTATGTCAGAGCCTGAGCTGATGTTCCACTCCAGACCGGGAGTGCTCATCACCCGGGCAACACCGGCTGCCGGACTCAGCTGAAACCCCGGCAAAGGCGGTGTATTCCCATTCCAGTCCAGTGCAATCGGTTTGCCGATAAAGCTGCTGCCCGCAGCAGGATCAATACGCAGCTTGTGCACACTGCCACGTCGGCAGATCACGCCCTGAATCACCCGATCGACCGGTTTCCCGTCCAAAGAAAAGTTGACCTGCCCTTTCCATGCGCTGCTGGGCAATGCCTTGACGGCGAATGAATGTTCATCCACAGGCGCGTCTTCGTGGCGCTGTACCCGCGCGACGATGACGTAATCACCGTCACCGGCCGGCGAGTGATCCACACTCCCCCAGCCATCCACACCCGTGAAGGACTTGACCGTACCGGTTGGTGTCACAAACTCCACTTCTGCGTTGCTGACCGGTTGTCCATCACTCCTTTGCACTTTCACCATGCACGTAACGACGTCGCGCTCGTCCACCACCGGCGATTTGTTCGGTCCCCAGGTCTCGCCGATCTCGATTCTGTTGTAAGCCAGTGACAGGGCATTGCCTGGCGATAAATGCTGCAACCTGGAACAACCGAGGACCCAGTCAAACAGGCCGTCGCGCTTGTCCTCGAAGTTCGTTGTCCAGAGGACTGTACCGCCAACTACACTTGCATCAGCCCCGAAGTTCGGTTGAGCGGTTGCTCCGACGTCCTCTGGAGAGTCACCACCTGCCCAGTTCAGGAAAAACTCGGCGGCGCTCAGAGAATGCCCCGCAGGTATGTCCAGATTGACGAGAAAACGCTCACCGCGTTCCGGGTAGCGGGTCTTCACCCCCCAGACGGCCGGTGCACCGTCATCGAACCGAGCCTGCAAGGTTTTGAATGGATCAATAGCGAACGCCCGAACCTCGAATGCACGCGTCGCTACGCCATTGTTGGACAAAGGACTGACAACCGAAGCGATAACCCTCCTCACCCCCTCGATGGTTGGCGTATACAAGTACTTTGCCCGGCCCTGAGCATCGGTGGGTGCCCGGTGCAGAACCGCCCCAGCGCCATCATCCTCTCGCCAGACCACCTCACTCGCTACCGGTGCGTGGTTATAGGAGGATCTGACCTGAACCTCCATTTCCACCGATTGGTTGTACTCGATGACCGGGTACGTCTCGGCCTGTTTGAGCGCGATCAGCTCCAAGAGGTGATGCCCCCAGGAAACCAACAGTGAATACGGTGTCGCCGAGTATTTGCTATAAATCTTCGCCTTCAGCTCATAAGGTTCTTTGCCTGACGGCTCCGGACAATCCAGCAGCCAGTCCAGACCAATGAGCTGAGATTGTCCCAACTCGGGCTTGGCGGTAATGGCCTCCTGCGGGTTATCTTCAAGCCACAGGCTGGCCTCAAGGTTATTCCAGACACTCTGCGGATCAACCTCAAACGAAACCCTGTGACGTTGATCCCCGGTAGCGCCCAGGCAGATGGGCAATCCGTTGGCTGCATCGAAGCGTTTGCCATCATTGATGACTGCCTTCAACGCCAGCGCCGGAAGATTCAGCTTTATTTCTATCCCGGTCAGACGAATTTCCACAGAGGCGGGTTCACTCACAGCCCTTGCCGGGCTGCTCATATTGATCTCCAGCTCATCACCCGCCTGTAAACCCAGGCTGTCCGGCAAATCCTTGCGCATCTCGGTCAGATCGAGCGCCAAAGGATCGGCATCCTGCCCCCCAGCCTTCGCCGGCAATTCGATTTCAAACTTTTCCAGACTGCCCCTTTTATTGACCACCACTAGCCCGGCCGATGAAGGGTAAGTGTTCTCGTAAAGAAAACGCAGGCTATAACGGGCCTCCGCCTGCTGTCCGATCGGCACGATCATCCTTTGCCGAACCGCCGCGCGGTGGGTCAGCGTCATGAACGATACGAAGCCTTCTCCCCATTTATCGTCCCGGATACCGACACCGCCCGGATTGGCCACATCTTCCCAGTGGTCATAGCCCTCAGTCATGCCGCCGTTCTTCACGAAGTTGTGATCCGTGTCGATGTCTCTCTCGCTCATGATTGCGCTCCCTCGACCTTGCGCTCAGCCTCGTTCACCAGTTCCTGTACTTTTCTGGAAAAAGCCAGATCCCCGACCTTGGCGGTGTAAAACACCTTGATCACGATATCGGTCAGCGATAACAGCATTGGCTGTTGCTTCACATGCCAAGGAAATACGATCCGCCAGCGCGAAACGGCACCGGTGTTTTCAAACGGCAGCGTCATGCCTTCGTCAGCTCTGAGAGAGACAATGCCCGTGTCGTCCAGACCGGAGGACAGGGAAACCTGTTGCCCGCTGCTCAGGTTGATCAGCACATCGACAGGCGCAACGCCCTCACCGGAGTGCAGATATTCCAAAGACTCGTTCGACGGTTTTGTGGCGATATAACTGCCAACCTGTATCAGATTCGCCACCACATTTTCGAAGGGCCCGGTAAGCACCGGCAGACTGACTTCAACGCGAGAAATCTGGCGGCAGTAATGATCGTGGTAGTCGCGATCGAACAGCAGCTGAATCAGCTCGAAATCCAGCGCGCCCTCCTCCCGCAAGTGCTTCAGCGCAGCAGCCCAGTTGTCCAAACCCTTTGGCCGGGTTGCCGGATCATCGAACAGCCGTTGCAGCGATACGGTCTTGACGATCTCCTGGCGTCGCTCCCGGCGTTGCAGATACTCCGAGCGCATTCGCAACAGACCGGCCTGCAATGTCGCGCCAGCCGTCAAGCCGCGCCGCTGGTCACGCCAGACATCGGTGTCCAGTTGATAGGCATCGAACTCACAGGTTTCCGCTCGTAAGGCTGTCTGGGCGCTCAGGCACAGAGCAACAGCGGCGTCATACGCCTGAAAGTGCAAGGTCTGCAGTTGCCCCATCAACCACTGGTAAAGCTCCAGATTGGTCGCCCGGGCCTGCAGGAACTCGAACAGTTTGAGCGCCTGGTCATTCGCGGCAAGGGTGTGTTCCAGATTGATCCTTGCGGCATTGATGGCCCGTTCCTGGCCCGCAATCTGGGCACTGATCGCATTCTTTTCAGCAGTGGCCTGATTACGCAGAAACCGCCATTCCTCTCGGCGACGACGATAGCTTTCGGAGGTGGCCGTCTTATCGGCATTGGCGCGCTGCACGTCTGCAGCGATCTGAAAACCAAACCCCACGGCGCTTACAAGATGACCTGGCTGATGACCGCCATTGGCCAATCCGAAGATGTTGGGGAACGCATGGATGACCGCCGCCCCCAGTTGAAAGCCAGTGGCCCGAGCAACGAAGCCCGAAGCTGCTTCAACATGCTCCATGACTTTGAACTCATCGGGAGAAATGTGCTTGTCGTACAGATCGGAGTAGTGCACCTCACGCTCTTCGGCCATGGTTCTGCTGTGCTGCAGCGCCGTCAGGCTCTCGACCTCACGTGCAATGGATTCTTCCTGTGCCCGACGAGCGAATTCGCCCAGCTCAGTCAAATGGCGTTGCTGCAACGTCTCCTGCTGGACACGATCCTGATGTTCAAGCAGACGCTGTACTTCGTAACCCAGCTCCTGCAAGTGCTGCACCATCTGCAACGCTGCATCGAACAGTACGTTCCAGCGATAGACCGCCACTCGCAACTGTCCGCCCATCGGTCGCACCGGTCCTGCGTTACCGGCTGCCAGGCGGCTCAACAACTTACTTGGATCCATGGCGGTAAAACGAGGAATGGAGGCAAGCTTGCCGTCGATTGTCCGACCATGACGGATGTTGTCGATTCGCTGGTGAGGCAGGTCAAAGAACCTCAGCAAACGCGGACTGACCGGGATCTTGAAAGAAGACGTGCCGTAGACACCCAAATGCTGAGTACGCTCAGCCCTGACCGGCAAACTTTCCTCTTGCAGCAGCAGTGTCTTTTCAAAATCCGCGAGGGCCGTCCGGGTCTGCATCTCTCCCACGAGCTCACCGAGTTCTTTTGCAACCCAGCGATTGACGCTACGGGTATCCGGCCTCGCGCCCATCAGCGATCGGGCCCGGACATACTGCAGTTTGGCGGCCGTCAGGCTGTCTCGCGTCATCTGTCGATAGAGCCAGTCGCCCCAGGCGATGAGGTTGTTCACGTAGTCGAGGAAAATCACGACCTTGTAATGCCAGGGCGATGAATAAGCGATGGCATCCGGATCCCCCGGTGCAAAGACTTCATAGCAACAGCAGATGTCGGGTTTTCCCACGTCCAGAGGCCGGCAGTGCCAGTATTGCGGTCTTGCCGAAGTATCACCCTGCGCCGGTTTCGCGGGCGACTGCGGATTGAATATGAAATGCAGCCAGCGCTGGGCCGCTTCAAAACGGTTCTCGTCACGCAGTCGGGCGGCAATCAGATGCGGCAAGTGAAAAAACAGCTCCCAGAAAAACAGACCGTTGGCGCCATCGAACGGACCGTTCGGCTCGGCCGGTCCATCGGGCAAAGGCGGCTCCTTCGGAAACTGCGTCGCCCAGTCCAGCAACGCCCCGATCGATACACTGGAACGCAGCACCAGTTCGTGGCCGATCAATGTATTGAGCCGGACGTATTTCAACTTCAAAACGTCTGTCGGCTGATTGAAGGCCAGAAACTGGGCTCCCTGCGCATCGGTGTCATGGATGTACGGCAGAGGTCCATGATCACCGAGCGTGGCGGGGACCGTCAGGACGAGGGCTCGCTCACCGTTGTTTGCGGCGCCTGTTAGCTTCACGGTGATCGTGCTGCTGTTGAACGCCGACCGCGTGATTTCCAGCCATTTCGTTGCCCATCCGCCGGAACTCGAGTAACTGGCAGTAACTGGATCCGGGTCCTCACCGGTGGTGGATTCGACTGTCAGCGTGAACTCAACGTTCGTACCATCGCCACGTGAGACATGAGCACAATACCCCTGAACCCAGAGCGAGTGCTCAGTAGGGCTGTTACGCACGATATAAGCCTTGATCCCCAGGTACTCGGCCAGCGTGCCGGGCTTGGAGATCCGGCTGTCAACGGCCGGAAACAACTGTGGCCGCATTTTTTGCTGAAGCGTACGGTGCTCGACAAACAAGTGACTGGCCAGGTAATCCATGACCGCCGTTTCATCCTTCACTTTGCGAAACAGCGAGTCACGGGTTTCATAGATCGCGACAGACAGCGCTGACGACGTAGCGAGTTTGGGCTGGGCATTGGTCACATGCACCGCCAGCCTGCCCTTGGGATACGAGGTATCGATCTCGTCGCGCAAAATCACCGCGACCAACCGGCAATCCTTCGATACGTCTTTGTCCGTCTGCAGCAGATGCAAGCGAATGGGCGGTGACCAACTGTCGTCCAGCGCGATGAACGCCACCATGACCTCAAGCTCATGGAGGCTTTGCAGCTCACCTGCGTTATCGAAAACGCCCGGGCGCCATTGGACCCAGACCATACATGCCCGACCTTCCCAAAAGACCATCCGACAGTCCAGCACCGTGTCATCAGTGGGAATGTCGGCAGGTTTCCATTCTCGCCAGGCCGTCGGGTTGACCGATGGCGAGTCGACCGCGAGTTCGATATTGGCCTCACGCCAGAACCAGCCATAAGGTGCAACGCGTTGCCTGCCCACCAGGTAATAACGCGTGTTCAACGGATTGGCTCCGTCCAGATAACCGGTCAGGACATTCAGATTGCAGGTTTCTTCAAAGCTGCGCAGGTAGCGCTGCGTACCCTTGAGCACCGACTCATCAGTGATCGAGGTCTGATTCACATGACTCTCGAGCGCCCTGAACAAGTCGGTTTTACGGATGCGCACATAAGGCGTGATGTAATCCTCAGGTGTGCACTTCAGCAGCATACTTGCCGACCACGGCCCGTAACTGCCCGCGAGCTCCCACTCTTGCAGTAGGTCGGGATCGAATTCCCGCCCGTCATACCCCGGTTCGAGCTTCTGGAACACCGCATGAATGTAGGCCTGCAAACAGCTCACGGCCTCCGCCACCCACGAGGTTTCAATCTCGTCGCTGTCCAGCGGGTCGGAGCGCAGCCATTCCCAGAGGTCATCCGCCGATTGGGTATTCATCGGAAAAGGATGACCGGCCTTGTCATGCTTTGCGTGAAGACAGAAATCAATCAACGCATTGCGACGCAGGGCGGACAGCTCACCTGAAGTTTTGTTGAGCATCACCGTCTCCTTTCACTGTTTGCGTTGCTTGCGGGGCGCCGGCTCTCGCCGGCGCAAAGGAAGGGGTTCGACAAACTTCACGTCCCGGAACGTGACGGACGTTGCGTTTTCTGCGGTCGCTTTAACCTTCACGGTGACCGCCTCGGCACTGGTGAACGTCACCTCGGTGCGCCCCAGTCGGTCAGTGACAGTCTTGATCTCCCCCTGAGGCAGCGGATCGAGTTTCCAGGTCACCGATGCGCCTGTGATGGGGTTGTCGTAGTCGTCCTGGACGACGGCGCGGTAGGTCACCGGCGTTCCGATCAGCACTGTGCTGTCGGGCACAGGAAAAGGGTTTTGGGATCTCAAATGGAGTGTGGCCATATCAGGCCCGATCTCTATGCTCGGTGCGGCCGTTTCCTCACCCAGATCCAGCCAGAAAACGGGAGTGACGCTACCCATCCGGCTGCCCGGGAAAAATTTCACCGTCGCCGTGCCGTTGATGTCGGTGGTGATCATTGAAGTTTCAAACCGGCCCAGCGTGGTGGCGCAATGAACATTGACGTTCAATCGCGCCTGACCTTCGCGGTTCTTTACCGTGATGGTAAATTCGGCAAATTCGCCCGGTTTGTTGGCGATCAACCTGACGGGATCGGGTACCGTCGTCCAGCCCACGATCACGTCCAGCCCCACGGCCATGACGTCGTCTGCATAAGTCGCTTCGGTGGTGGTCGTCAGGCTGGCTCTGACAAGGTCTGCGGCGTGATCATATTCGGCATATTCGCTGTCCGGTGGCAGCTTTCCGAGCTCGAGGAGTGTCCTGGCACTCTGACCGGTCTTTTTGGCCAACAAACGAATGCGGATCAGCACATCAAGCTGTTGCAGGGTCACGACCAAGCCTTTCGACGGGTTCACATGGGCGGCGCAGATGCGTACTTCATCCACGCTCCAGTTGAACAGCTCGGCGAGCCACTTCGCGGCACGCTCCTGAACCAGCTCAAGACCGTGGTTGTTCAGGTTGGCCGGCAACGCGCTAATGCGGCGCAAATAGTCAACCAGCCTCGTTTCCGGCTGATCGCTCATGCCCAGGGCACGTTTGTAGACTGTCAGGTAATACAGTGTTGAAAGGTCGAATACGTCGATCGAATTCAGACCGAACCATTGGCGATACCCGGTCGCGATGAAGTAAGTCAGGAATTCACCGCTGAGCTCCAGTCTCGCGACCACGGCGCTGCGTCTCGAGAACTCGGCCAACGCCTGGAGAACAGGATCGCTCGGAGAATCTTCCCGCCGCAGCACAGTCCCGCTGTCCCCGAAAGTTTCCGGCGACGCGAGCACCCGAGCCAATACGAAATGCACATTGGCGCCGGACCAGCGAAGCACCTGCAGAACCAGCTCCGGCTTCAGACCGCCATACGCCGCCAACCCCTCCTGCACCATATTGTTCTGACTGGCGCGGCAACGCAGCACGACCGCCAGAATCAGCTCCACCAGACCTGTATCGAGACGTCCCGTCTCAGACACCACAGCCCGCTCCGTCATTTCCCTGGCATGGGCTTCGTAGGTCTGATCCGTTGATTCAACAAAATCACGAATCAGGCCCTGCTCGTCCACCAGCGCCGCCAACGCCCGTAGCCACTGGCGATTGTTCGACAAGGGCTCGATACCGGCCATTTTCAGTACATCTTCCGTCACCTGAGCCACCGGGACCTGCCGACGCCACTGATCGAACAGTGTGAGCTGTCTTTCATCGGGCCGGTTCGGTGGCCAGACTGTCGCTTGTTGCACCACCCAGTGCACCGGTAACTGCACGCTCTGAGCCCATTGCACGCCATCCATCAAGGCATGGATCACACTCAATACGTCCGGTGTATCAGCTGATTGTCGGTTGTTGATCTGCGGCACGCCGGCCAGCGTGTTCACCCAGACCTGACCTCCCTTAAGGTTCAACAACAGGACCGCCTCGATCGGAGTGACCCCCAGTAGCCGGGGCAGCCTGACCATGCGATAAAAGCTGGACACGATCGTCAAGCTGCATTCGAGCTGAGTCAGACCGTGAGCGGCGGCAATCAGGTTGGCGAGGTAAAAATAGGTTTCCGTATCAGTGCCCAGGCCAGCGCACAATTGCTTGACCGTAAGCAGGTCGGCAGCGGTCACGGGAATCACCGGGAAGGATCGGTCATCAAGTACCAAAGGACGAGAACCCGTGGCACCACTGTTGAAAATCCGATCGTATTGGGCACGCTCCGTGCCGCGCCCGAAAACGGAAAGCGGCCCGATAAAGGCGGCGAAGTCTTCTGCGGTGCATCCAAAGACCTCTCGCAGTGCCTGGAACAGGCCGAGAGCTCGCAGCGTATTGGCTGTGATCCAGTAGCGAGAGGGGGTAGGTGGGGGCACTTCAGCGAGCATTGCCGCAACGATCAGTCGATCGGTCTCGTGACTGGCCAACCGCAACCAGTCCGTCAGTCGCACTATACGATTGGCACGGTCAACCCGGTCGGGATCCATATGCTCCAAACGGTTAAGCAGATCCACGCCGTTTTTTACGATGCTAATGGGCGGAAACTTTCTCTCATGTATGAAAACAGACCCATGATCCCCGCCTGTTATAGGGTATGGGCCTGCGCCTATCGGGGAGCGCGGCGCATTTTCGGACAGGAAGGGAGTAAAACCTTCAATCGAAAGCAATGCCTCAAGCGCCGGCGTATCCAGTTTCATTCGTTCATTGAAAACGGAGACGAGCCTCAGATTGCCAACCGAAATATCCTTCAGACCAAGGTATTTCAGATAGAACTCGTCCGCCCCGTCTGGAAAATGCGGCGCCTCGGTCAGGATTGTCCGCTGTGATGGACTCAACCGTGTAGCTTGAACGAGGGCGTCATCCGACTTGTCGCTCCACGGTGCCGAACGAAGAAAGTACGGATACTGCAAATCGCACAGACGCACTATGCTGCCCACCGATTCGCCATGCCCCTTGAGCACATGGTCGAGCGTGACCCAGGGCCAGTGAAAGGGCAGTTCACGGGGAAATGCCTTCTGGCTCAACGCCTCGTCGAGGTTTTGAATGGGCCCCAGCGTGGCGGTGATGAAGCGCTCCATGACGTGGCTGATCACTTCCACCGACGACACGGCACCGTGGACGGCCTTGACATCAATCAACAGTTTTTCGAGATCTGTACGCCGTCCCACCAACGGGAAGTCCTTGCCATCGGTCACACCCAGCCGATGCAGTGCCCAATGCAACAGGGCTGTCAGATACGCCGCAGGCGAATGAATGGCTTCGATCGCATCCGGCGGGCACAAGGCGTCAAAATTCGGGTTGAACAACAAGGAGTAAGTCGGACCGTTTTTGAGCCCCGTACGCGCAACAGCCTTGGCATCTGCGGTGGTCAACTGGTGCTCGATGAACTGCCGCAATATCACGGTCGACAGCACATTGAGGCGCTGCTGGAACTCGCCGACCTGTTGCCGGTTCAGGCCATAGTCATGCATCAACCCGTCGACGCCTTTCTGCGCCAGTGCGGCGACCGATCCCCCCGCCTTGAAAAAACGTGTCAGTGCCATCGTGGACGAGCGTTTGGGTTTACCGACCGCTTGAGTGAACATCTTCTGAGCGATCTGAGCGGGAGAGCGGTTCATGTTGATGCTCCTGGGTCTGAAACGGCTTCCAGTGAAGGAATGGCGTATTTCGCATGGTGCCTGCAAAGGATTTGGCGTCATTGAGCGGGCGGCGTCTACTGTCATAAATGACAGTAGACGCGACCATTGGTCGGATCACTCGGGAGTTGGATGACGGCGGGGCGGCTCGTCCGATGGCGCTATTTCGAATCGTTTGCTGTCAGCGGGCATGGAGCGTTTTCCATCCACGACCTGCACAGCCCGGGCCCATTGCGGGCCGGCAGGCAGATTTCGTTCGGATGCGCCGGCCCAACGTCCTCCGTTGGTCACAAGAGCGTTGGCATGCTTCTTGTCGGCGTCGTACCAGGCGACCACATCAACCCGCGACTCCGCCAGAGCACCGCCTGCGAATTCGGGCGTTGCTCCCTCCCACTTGCCCTCCCCCGGTTCGTCAAAAGTGGGTGGGGCCGCAAGCAGCGGCACGGGCCAGGGCTCAGACCAACCCGAGCGGTACTCACCCTTGCGCTGCTCGGTGACGAGTGAAAGGTCGGTGCCAGTACCAGGAAGCTCGACCAGACAGAACCACGTTCCGTCCCCCTGAACTGCGGCCTGCCCCAGCTCCGAACCATCAGGCAAGGCAACCACAACCGTATCTTCCGGGTATCCGAACCCGCAGATCGTCGCAGTCCGTCCGACAGCCTCACCCATAGCTGGCGTTTCAATGAGTGCCTTGTCGGGAACGATCGTGACCAGCACATCCTGGCTGAGTGGCGACTCCTGATCCTTGAAGTACTGCCGGGCTTTCAGTACGCATGGCCCCAATGGCCGTGTGAATTGTTGTTTGAAATACCCGTCGGCAAAATTCGGATAAACACGATGGGGAGCGTCGTCGAGGTACACCTCGACCTCCGTCCGGTCGAATCCTTTCCCCGCTCTGGCATAACCTTCGACCGTGAATGTCCGGGGGACTGATGTTCCTGTTTTTGGAAAGTCAATCCTGGGTGCAGACAACACCACATCAAAGGTGACCGGAGTGCTGGGTTGTGACTGCAGGCCACCCAGTTCCTGTACGGCGAAAACGGTGTGGGATCCGTAGTCGAGTTCCTTGAGCGGCACCGACCAGTCATCCCCTGTTGCGAGCGTCTCTCCCAACTGCTCGTGGGTCACGAAATCGAAAACCCTGATCGTGAAACCTTCGATCCCGCCGATGCCTTGCAATACCGGCAAATGATCCGTTTGCCCACCGGGTGGCGGGGTGATCACTAGTACTTTCACCGCTATATCGAAGGACAGGGACACCGGATGAGAGGTTTGCCCGCCGAAAGTCTGCGTGACCGTGACCGTGTGCGTGCCAGGGCGAAACGCCGCGGGGCGCTGAAAATCCCATTGCCCGTCCTTGTCCGTATCCGCAACCGGATGGGAGGCAGGATTGTCGCCGAACGTGATCGTCAGCTCCGCTCCCGGCCAGCATTGGCCAACGACCTTTGCAAACAAGCCGTTCGGGGTCACTTTTTCGATAACGGCAGGGGGGGCGGGGATGACCACGAAAACAGGCACACTCCATGGAGACGGCAGCTCTGCGAACCGCTGAATAGCCGAAACCTCATACGTACCGGGAGCCCAGCGTGCGGTTGCCGTGCTGGACCAGGTCATATCTGCGCGAACGTCGACGATCGGAACGATCACGTCGCCATTGTAGTTCAGCCGAACCTCTACCCTGGAAGCCGGTTGACCGGCCCAGTTCCTGCCCGTACCGGAGAAGGTGGGAATGCCGTCCGGGCTGACGCGAAAACTCAATGTGGGACGAGGAACGGGCACCACGACCGTGGTGCTCTCCGGCGTCCAGCCAGAATAGATCGGCTGCCCTGCACTGTCGGGCACACTTTGTCGGCCGACGACCAGCGAAAAACTCGGCAACCAATCGGGGAAGAGTACCGTCCAGGGCGAAGTTGCCACGGTAAAGGAGTGGAAAGGCGTCATGTTGCCCAGGACGTGGAGATGGAACGTCGCGCCGATATGTCCGACACCTCCGAGGGTCACCTTGCTTTGGGCATCGACCTGTACCGTTAGTTTGGTGGGTTGTGGGGGGCTAAGTTTGAACGGGCGATACAGACTTCGATCGGAAGGAATACCGTTGAGTATTTGCTCGCAAGCGAGGCGGATTTCCCCTGGCGGGACGTCGTCCGGGAGAGTGACGGACGCGCTCCAGCTATCGCCTTGCGCTCGAGTGGCGCCGACCACCCTGTCCTGAAGATCAAGCATAACCTTGATATCGGCTCCCGCTGCCCCCCCGATCCCGCTGACATCAAATGTACGGTTAACAATTGAATTGGCTGGAGGATTGGCAATGAGCAGGGTGCCGGGTTTGAGACGGACTTCGACAGGCACCGGGGTGGACCACTTTCTATTCCCCGATGAGGTGATCTGCTCGGCATGAAAAATGAATTGGCCGTTCGGCAAGGGTTTAGTCAGGGTAACGCGCCACCCAGTGCCCTGAACGGTGCCCGTCCCATAGATCCCGCCAGCACCACCTTGCCTCCAGATATCAATACTTGCGCCATTCTGGCCTCTACCACTGATCGTTGGATTGGCCACGGTGATGACTTGATTCGGTTTCGGATCATCGATGAAAGGATCCGCGACCGGTAACGTTATTGTGAAGGAGACAGGACTCGACTCTATGCGGCCTTCCCAGCCGGTGTATTCCTCTCGAACTGAGACTGTAAGACTCCCCTCGGACGAAGTGTAAGTCGTCAATGACCAGGTTCCCACACCACTTGTGCCAGATACATAACTCACGCTGCTATGAGGCATACCATTGCGCCACAACTGGACCTTTGCACCGGCCTGCCCGGTGCCCGTTATCGTAGGGGTGGTTGTAGGGAAAACGGTTCCGGGTGGTGTCGTGATTAGCGGTGGATTTGCGGCAAAGAAAGGAGTGGAGTTGTACCATTCCTTCCACTGATTATCGGCATGCTTCCGGTAATGGATTTCGTGTTGCCCCGCTCCCAAGTCAAATTCAGTGGTGTATCGGAATGCATCCCTTACAGTCTTCGTATGGAACTCATTGTTCGGGCCGTGAAAATCCATTTGAATCGAATTGAATATCCCCATGTTTCTTCCGATTACCTGATACCCCCTTGTCCTGGCAATGAAGGCTTTGGGACCGGGAGCGGTAATGGGGGAATCGGTAATGAAGGGCACTGCCGGATCTGAATTATCAGCGTGTGAATCTGGATCTTCGGATGAGCTCTCGGTATTTCCAGAAAGAGGTGCTCCAGACAATTCGGCAAATGGTTCGTCATTGACATCATCGTCTGTTGTGTCCATACCCTAGACCTCACTGTTCAAGTACTCAAAGACGGCGCTGGGTTATTAATAGCCATCCCACCTTTCAGCCACACCTGACAGATCTGACAGTCCCGACAAACGGTAACCTTTCCCACAGCCCCGTCCGGCAGCGTCCTGCAAGTCGTAACAACGGGCTACGGCGCCTTGTGCCATTGCCTACAAATCCCTCAGAATCCGCCGGCTTGTGCGCCTTGGCGTTGCCCCGTAACTTGATCCCCGTCGCTGCCAATCAGCGGCCGGGTTTAGTCGCCTGTGAGGTATCGCGAAGGTGCATAAGCGTCATCAAGTCGGGTACTCCCTATCCCCGCACTCGATGGTGGCTGTGTGCAGGGCGCTCTCGAGCGCACCGGTTTTCGCGATTCCTCCGGTCGACTAACCTGCTCACAGCCGCCACCCTTTTGCTTAGTCGCGATCGGGTGGTGGCTCTAAAAACAGGAATTGCGAATGAAAAAGCCAGTCCCAAATCCCCCTTCGGACACCGATCCAAAGGACCCGACCGATCAACCCGATCCGGTCTCCCCCTACGCTTCAATCGATTCAAAGAAACTCCACGACGCGGCCCACCGGGCCCTCGACTTCTACCTCAACCCCAAGGCCGAAAAGCCGCGCAACTCGGTGGATCGCGGCATGCAGATGTTCAAGGTCGATCCCGAGATCAACCCGGAAGCCATCGCCATCCAGACCTACGAAACCTTTTCTTCGGTGAGCATTCTGTTGCTGGACCTGGCCGACAGCCTGGACGACAAGCCACGGCACCTGGCGATGGCAATCTATCAGTTGAGCGAGATGGGATTGCTGCTGGCGGAGCGAACGCTGGATAACGAGCGGGCGATTGCGATAGGCGCGTAACAAAAAGGGCCATCACCTTCGGCAGGTGATGGCCCTGTTTCCATCACGGCCATGGAAACACCAACTCTCTTTTCCCTTTCGCTTCGACAGTCGCTCCGTGGGAGAACGTGAAGGTGAAAACGAATTCCAGATTAGCCTTTTGAAAGGGAGTGATTACATCACCACAACCTTCAATTTTGTGATTCTCACCATTCGTGATTGCCGTTTCAGTCAAAACCTTGCTGGGTTCATCACCCACTTTCAGTTCGATTTTCCCGATTGCATCAAGGTGCTTCTGTGCCCAGTAATTATCCAAGTGGTAGTTAAAACTCTTACCGTCTTGCCTGAACTCTGCAATCAATTGAAGTTCGGCAGTGAACTTCTGGTCATCACTGATTCCGATCAAAAGGAGATCGGTTGCCTTTACCGCAGCATCTTTTGACATAGCTCATTCCTCTTATCCGAAGGTCAATCGCTCGATCATCGTGATCAAGTCCAGCACCATTCAGCATCAGAGTGGGGAAAGGGCACACCTGTGAATTCTGACAGTTCAGATGAACGGTTGAGCGAGCAGATGCCCGGTTAGATGGCAATCACCGAGAGATGGGGATATCTGGATGGCTGTCGCCAGCCCCGACGCCTTCACGGGCTTACGGCCAGCCCCTGTCTCAGGCCGAAGCCGGCAACGGCTGAAAACTGAAGTACTGCTTCAACGCCTCGACCAGTTGCCCATATTCCGGGGGCGTGCGGTACAGGCTGAAACCGGCGTCGTAATGCCGGGGCGTGGCGTCTTCATGGCACCACAGGCAGCAGGCGCTGAGGTCGATGACCTGCTGGCAGCCCTCGCCCAGGGGAATTTTCAGACGCAATTTGAATTCGGCACCGATCATCATCGGCAACTGGCTGATGAGCATCAGCCCGTCTTCGGAGACGTTGCCCAGAAAGCCGATAGGCTTATCGGTGACGCTGTTGAACACTCGCAGAAAATACGGCAACTGGTGCCGTTCGATTCGACGGTCGGTAAACATGAGCGTATCGCCATGCAAGGCCCGGTAAACAGGCCGCACTGTGCTTCGGAACGAACCTGTCCGTCAGGCCCGCTCTCCCCGCTCCCGGTGTGGCGCTCGCCACGCACTGCTCATGCCAGTCGCAGGTGTTGCGCCGGTACAGATATCGATCTGCACCGGTGTCATTCGACTATAGCTCACCCTATACAAGCAGCCAGCTTTTGTATGACAACTGCCATCAGAAGCGGGTTGGACGTACAACGGCCGCTGCACTGCGGGTCGGGTAGTGACCCAGGCTCTGCAGGGTTTCCAGACGCGCACGGGCGCGGTAGGCGTATTCGCTGTCGGGGTAAGAGGCGATGATGAACTGATAGGTCTGCGCCGCATCGACGAACATTTTCTGCCGCTCGAGGCACTGGCCGCGCATCATCGACACTTCCGGCCACACGTAAGGGCGGGCACGGCTGGCGCGTTCGACCTTGGACAGTTCGAGCATCACTTGCTCGCAGTTGCCCCGGTCGTAGGCGCTGTAGGCGTTGTTCAAATGATGGTTCATCGACCAACGGGTGCAGCCCGTGACGGCGAGGACGCTGAGGGCAAGGGCGGCAATGGGCACGAATCGCATGGGGGGTTCTCCTGTCTTGTCCTCTGTATCGACCCCTGGTCGGAAATCTTCAGGCGCGTTTGTCCCAAAGTTGCCGTGTTCAATAAAGAAAGTATTAAGTAGTGCAAACGAACAATGACTACACCCTTCGAGCATAGTAGCCTTCGCTGGCGCTTGAACCTGAGGAGTCTTTGCATGTCCGTCCGTCGTACCAAAATCGTCGCTACCCTTGGCCCGGCCAGTAACTCGCCGGAAGTTCTCGAACAGCTGATTCTGGCTGGCCTGGACGTCGCCCGTCTGAACTTCTCCCACGGCACCCCCGACGAGCACAAGGCTCGCGCGAAGCTGGTGCGTGACCTCGCTGCCAAGCACGGCCGCTTTGTCGCCCTGCTGGGTGACCTGCAAGGCCCGAAAATCCGTATCGCCAAATTCGCCAACAAGCGCATCGAGCTGAAGATCGGTGACAAGTTCACCTTCTCCACCAGCCATCCGCTGACCGAAGGCAACCAGCAAGTAGTCGGCATCGATTACCCGGACCTGGTCAAGGACTGCGGCGTGGGCGACGAGCTGCTGCTCGACGACGGCCGAGTGGTGATGCGCGTTGAAACCGCCACCGCGACCGAGCTGAACTGCGTCGTGACCATCGGCGGACCGCTGTCCGACCACAAAGGCATCAACCGTCGCGGTGGCGGCCTGACCGCGCCGGCCCTGACTGAAAAAGACAAGGCCGACATCAAGCTCGCCGCTGAAATGGAAGTCGACTACCTCGCCGTGTCCTTCCCGCGTGACGCTGCCGACATGAACTACGCCCGTCAACTGCGCGACGAAGCCGGCGGCACCGCCTGGCTGGTGGCGAAGATCGAACGCGCCGAAGCCGTGGCCGACGACGAGACCCTCGACGGTCTGATCCAGGCTTCCGACGCGGTGATGGTTGCCCGTGGTGACCTGGGTGTGGAAATCGGCGACGCCGAGCTTGTGGGCATCCAGAAGAAAATCATTCTGCACGCACGCCGCCACAACAAGGCGGTGATCGTGGCGACCCAGATGATGGAGTCGATGATCCAGAACCCGATGCCGACCCGCGCCGAAGTGTCCGACGTGGCCAACGCCGTGCTCGACTACACCGACGCCGTGATGCTGTCCGCCGAATCCGCCGCCGGCCAGTACCCGCTGGAAGCCGTGCAGGCGATGGCGCGCATCTGCGTCGGTGCTGAAAAGCACCCGACCGGCAAGACCTCCAGCCACCGCATCGGCAAGGAATTCAGCCGCTGCGACGAGAGCATCGCGCTGGCGACCATGTACACCGCCAACCACTTCCCGGGCGTCAAGGCGATCATCGCGCTGACCGAAAGCGGTTACACCCCGCTGATCATGTCGCGTATCCGTTCCTCGGTGCCGATCTACGCGTTCACCCCGCACCGCGAAGCCCAGGCCCGCGCGGCGATGTTCCGTGGCGTGTACACCGTGCCGTTCGACCCGGCTTCGCTGGCACCGAACGAAGTCAGCCAGAAAGCCATCGACGAGCTGGTCAAGCGCGGCGTGGTGGAGAAAGGCGACTGGGTCATCCTGACCAAGGGCGACAGCTACCACACCACCGGCGGCACCAACGGCATGAAGATCCTGCACGTGGGCGACCCGCAGGTCTGAGTGACCGGTTGCTGAAAACGAAAAGCCCCGCCATGTGAATGGCGGGGCTTTTTCATTAATGGCGCTTGATGAACCCGGTCAACGCCGCCAACGCTTCCGGCGAGCGCAGCCGCTGAGTGAACAGCGCGCCCTCCTCCTCGATCACCTTGCGAATCAACTCGCGATCCGGCGCGCGCATCAGTTGCTTGCTGATCCGCACCGCTTCGGCCGGCAGCTCATCAAACCGCAGTGCCATCTCCCGCGCCCTGGCCAACGCGGCTTCTCCACTACCCAGCGCCTCGGTCGCGATCCCCCATTGCGCCGCTTGCTCACCGGTAAAACCTTCACCGAGCAGTAACAACTCCGACGCTTTGGCCTGCCCGAGCAAACGCGGCAGAATCAGGCTGGAACCGAACTCCGGGCACAACCCGAGATTGACGAACGGCATGCGCAACCGCGCATCCCGCGCCACGTACACCAGATCGCAATGCAACAGCAGCGTCGTACCAATCCCCACCGCCGCCCCGGCCACGGCGGCGATCACCGGTTTGCGGCACTCCAGCAGATTGAGCATGAAATGAAACACCGGGCTGTCGAGGTCGCTCGGCGGTTGCTGGATGAAGTCGGCGATGTCGTTGCCGGCGGTGAAGCACTCGGCGCTGCCGGTGATCAGCACGGCGTTGATTTCGGGGTCGCGATCGGCCTGTTTCAGCGCCTCGGCCAACTGGCTGTACATGGCGCGGGTCAGGGCGTTTTTCTTGTCCGGGCGGTTGAGGCGCAGGGTCAGCAAACCGCGTTCGCGGTGCAGCAGGATGGCTTCGGGCATGGCAGGTCTCGCGTCTGAGAGTTCAGCGCTCAACCACGGCTCAGGAAGACATCGGCCAGCAGTTGATTGCGCGGCAGTCCGGCCAGGAACAGACGCTTGGCAAACGCGTCGACGCTGGCCGTCGAGCCGCAGACTAAGGCCAGGGTTTGTCGGGAGACAAGGCGCAGTTGCGCCAAAGCGCCCGGCAACTCGGCCGCCGTCCACCCTTCGACGCTGAGGTTTTCCCGTTGCGCGGCCAGTGCTTCAAGGGGTTTGGCCAGGTAATGCCCGTCGGCATCATGGGCCAGGTGAATGACGCGGATGGCGCCCCGATGATCGTGACGCAAGGCTTCGCGCAACACGCCGAACAACGGGCCGAGCCCGGTGCCGGCGGCGAGCAGCCACAGCGGCCGGTCGTGCCAGTCCGGGTCGTAATGCAGCGCGCCGCCGCGCAGTTCGCCGAGGCGGATCGGGTCGCCGATCTGCAAGCGGCGTGCAGCATCGCTGAATTCGCCGGGCTGGCGGCAATCGAGGTGGAATTCAAGAAAGCGGTCTTCTTCCGGCAGGCTCGCCAGCGAATACGGCCGCGCAATGTGGCCGGCCCACAGCACCAGATGCTGACCGGCGCTGTAGCGCAACGGCCGCTGAGGTGTCAGGCGCAGTCGCAACACGCTGTCGCCGAGCCAGTCCAGCGCTTCGACCGTGGCCGGGCGACCATCGGTGACGGGATCGAAGGCGTGTACCTGCAAGTCTTCGATCACCTGACACTGACAGGCCAGCCGCCAGCCCTGATCACGCTGTTCGGCGCTCAAGGCATCGGGACGACTGTCAGCAGGCAAGCCCTGCACGCATTGCACCAGACACGCATGGCAACTGCCGGCGCGGCAGCTGTAAGGCACCGCCACACCGTTCCGGTTGAGGGCATCGAGCAGGTTGCTGCCCGCCGCCACCGACCACTGTCGTTCACCGACCCGCAGTTCAGGCATCGACGTTCTCCCACGCTGCCGCGCAACGGTTGCGCCCGTCGCGCTTTGCCCGGTACAGCGCCTGATCGGCACGCTGCAAGGCGTCGTCCAGATCATCGCCCAGTTCCAGCAGGGTCATGCCGGCGGACAGACTCAGGTTTTTCACATTCAGGCCCACCAGTTCGACGTCGGTGAAAGCGATGCGCAGCCGTTCGCAGCAAGCGGTCAGGCGCTCGGCGTTGCAATCGGGCAGCAGCACCACGAATTCTTCACCACCATAACGCGCCAGCACGTCGCCGTCGCGCAGACAGGCCCCGGCCACCCCGGCGAAGGCTTGCAACACCTGATCGCCGGCGGCGTGGCCGTGAATATCGTTGATGCGTTTGAAGTGGTCGAGGTCGATCAGCGCCAGACCGTGCACCACGTCGGCCTCCATCGCATTCAGCTCGCGGGTGGCCAGGCGCAGGAAGTGCCGGCGGTTGAACAGCCCGGTCAATTCGTCGGTGGCCACCAGGTCTTCGAGCTGGCGCATCATCCCGCGCAGGGTGTCCTGATGCGCCTGCAAGGCAAAGCGGCGCTGGCGCATGCGTTGCCGTGAGGTCTGGACGAAGCTGGCGTAAATCACCAGCCACACCAGCACGATCAGCAGGATGCACACCTGCAACGCGGCCAGCGCCGGGTCGGGTAACTGGAAGTGATAGCCGTCCCACAGGGTGATGGCGCAGAAGCTGAAGAACACCAGCATCGCGCAGCGCACAAACGCCCGGCGCGAAAGGTGGAACAGACCGAACAGCAGGATCAGCACATAAAAGACCAGGAACTCGCCCCGGGCTTCGTCCAGATGGGCGATCAGCCACGTCTGCCAGCCAAGGCCGAGCAGCACCTGGGCTTCGGTCAGGCTCGGGTCGGAGAAGCGCAGGTTGCAGCCGGAAAAGAACACGGCGAACAGGGTCGCCTGGCAGATCACCACCAGCGCGCTGCCGACGGCGACGCCCGCCAGCGAGTCGTTGTAGTGTCCGGTGAAATACGCCAGCCACAGCAGCAGCAAAGCCAATCCATAGGTGGCTGCAGCGAGGGCGAAGCGTTTGAGCAAAAGACGTTGAATGGCGTTATGGGTCAATCGTTGACTCACCGTGCGATAAGAGGCTGACCGAGTGTCCTACTCTACAGACCGGCTGCCACTTTAGTGGCCCAGTCGATAAATGACCATTGATTTTCGGGCCGGGTATTTGGCGTCAAAAACCTGCAGCCATGCGACCAACGAATGACTCCCGGCAGATGTGCCCGCCACCGAGGCGCGGTATACTGCCGCGCCTTTTTAGCGTCGCGCCAGCAGCCCCGGCGTGCCTTGAAAGGTGTCTGCGACCGACCGATGCACCCAAGCCGCAGGCACCTTATTGAATGTTCCCGTCTTTTAGAGGAGCGCGACTCATGACCGTGATCAAGCAAGACGACCTGATTCAGAGCGTTGCCGACGCCCTGCAATTCATTTCCTACTACCACCCCGTGGACTTCATCCAGGCGATGCACGAAGCCTACCTGCGCGAAGAATCGCCAGCGGCCCGTGACTCGATGGCGCAGATCCTGATCAACTCGCGCATGTGCGCCACCGGCCACCGGCCGATCTGCCAGGACACCGGCATCGTGACCGTGTTCGTGCGTGTGGGCATGGACGTGCGTTGGGATGGCGCGACCATGAGCCTGGACGACATGATCAACGAAGGCGTGCGCCGCGCCTACAACCTGCCGGAAAACGTCCTGCGTGCTTCGATCCTGGCCGACCCGGCCGGTGCACGCAAGAACACCAAGGACAACACCCCGGCGGTCATCCACTACTCCATCGTCCCGGGCAACACCGTGGAAGTGGACGTGGCGGCCAAGGGCGGCGGTTCCGAGAACAAGTCGAAAATGGCCATGCTCAACCCGTCCGACTCGATCGTCGACTGGGTTCTGAAGACCGTTCCGACCATGGGCGCCGGCTGGTGCCCACCGGGCATGCTGGGCATCGGCATCGGCGGCACCGCCGAGAAAGCCGCTGTGATGGCGAAAGAAGTGTTGATGGAATCCATCGACATTCACGAGCTCAAGGCCCGTGGCCCACAGAACCGCATCGAAGAAATGCGTCTGGAGCTGTTCGAGAAGGTCAACCAGCTGGGCATCGGCGCCCAGGGCCTCGGTGGCCTGACCACCGTGCTCGACGTGAAAATCATGGACTACCCGACTCACGCCGCCTCCTTGCCGGTGTGCATGATCCCGAACTGCGCCGCCACCCGTCACGCGCACTTCGTGCTCGACGGTTCCGGCCCGGCCTCGCTGGAAGCGCCACCGCTGGACGCCTACCCGGAAATCGTCTGGGAAGCCGGCCCGTCGGCCCGTCGCGTCAACCTCGACACCCTGACCCCGGAAGACGTGCAGAGCTGGAAGCCGGGCGAAACCGTCCTGCTCAACGGCAAGATGCTCACCGGTCGCGACGCGGCGCACAAGCGCATGGTCGAGATGCTGAACAAGGGCGAAACCCTGCCGGTAGACCTCAAAGGTCGCTTCATCTACTACGTCGGCCCGGTTGATCCGGTCGGTGACGAAGTGGTTGGCCCGGCTGGCCCGACCACCGCTACGCGGATGGACAAGTTCACCCGTCAGATCCTCGAACAGACCGGCCTGTTGGGCATGATCGGCAAGTCCGAGCGCGGCCCGACCGCCATCGACGCGATCAAGGACAACAAGGCTGTGTACCTGATGGCCGTTGGCGGTGCCGCTTACCTGGTGGCGCAAGCGATCAAGAAGTCCAAGGTCCTGGCGTTCGCCGAGCTGGGCATGGAAGCGATCTACGAGTTCGAGGTCAAAGACATGCCGGTCACCGTCGCGGTGGACAGCAAAGGTGAATCGGTCCACATCACCGGTCCTGCGATCTGGCAACAGAAGATCAGCGAAAGCCTGGCAGTTGAAGTGCAGTAAGCCCTTCTGCTGCTTGTGAAAAACCGGGCGGTCAGCGATGACCGCCCGGTTTTTTTTCGCCTGCCGTCAGTCGACACCTGTCAGATCTGACAGGTGTCTGGCGTCATCCGCTCTGCTAGCGTGACACCTCGACATCTTCAGGTTGCGACGCCATGACCCCGGATGCAGATGCTCTCGTCACCCCTCCCTCCATTGCCAAGACTGCGTCGATTGCAACGAATGGACGCAGCTGGGGGGAGATCGGTGCGACCGGGCAGCGCTCTTACACCCTGCCCCTCCCGATACTGAAGGCGCGCACGCTCAATCCCGAGTTGCAGCTTGTCTACGACGGTAACGCGGGCAATGGCAAGTGCGGGCTTGGCTGGGATTTGCCGCTGCCTGCCATCTCGCGCAAGACCAGCAAGGGCGTACCGCACTACCTGCCAACGGACTTCATGCTGGCCGACGGCGTCGAACTGCGGCCCGAACTGACGACGCGCGGCAAGATCAAGGCCAAAAAGCATACACGCGGAAAAGGCAGGGGCGCCAAAACCTATTCTGTGGTGCTCTACATTCCGCGTCTGGAATCGACCTTCACCCGCTACGAGCTTTGGACCCCTACCGGTGGCGGTCACCCGTTCTGGATGGTCTTCGGCGCCGATGGCACGCAGTATTGCTATGGCAACACCCTGGCTGCCTGCATCCATGACCCGGCGAACCCGCCCCTTATCGCGGTGTGGTTGCTGGTGGAAGTCAGGAACCCTGAGGGCGAAAACATCGTTTACCAGTACAAGGCCGACAACGAAGTCACTGATGCCCGTTTTGACTACAGCGCCCAGCGCTACCTGCGGCAAGTCTGCTATTGCAACAGAACAGCCAGTACCGATTTGTATTGCCTTGATCACGCGCAACCCGAATTACTCGACTGGCTGTTCCGACTGATCGTTGACTACGGGGAGCGCGTCACCCGGCGAGAGGCGATCCCATCTTTTTTAGCCCCGGAACATAAATGGTCGCTTCGCAGCGACCCGTTTCGCAATCATCGTTTCGGGTTCGAGGTAGGCACCCGGCGCCTGTGCCAGCAGTTTCTGTTGTTCAACCACATCAGCCCCGATCCGGTACTGGTCAATCGCCTGTTGCTGGAACACGAAACCACATCACACCAATACAAGCAGCTGAAAGCTGCGCACTACATGAGCTACGACGCAACGGGCCGCGTCAGACACACACCGCCAATCGAGTACTTTTATGCAGCGTTGACACTCAACACCACCCCCAAACCCTTCCTGTCACTCGATCACATGCCCGGTCTCAACGACGGCCAGCCCTACCATTGCGTCGATCTTTACGGCGAAGGCCTGCCCGGTTTTCTCTGCCAGTACGACGGGGCCTGGTACTACCGCGAGCCCTTGCGCGGCACGCCCGGTACGGACGAAATCGTCTACGGCCCCTGGACACTGCTGCCGCTGATACCAAACGCCGATACCAGCAAACCAGTGGTACAGATCCTCACCGACCTCACCGGTGACGGGCACCTGGACTGGATCGTCGCGCAACCCGGTGGCAGCGGGTATTACACGCTCAACCCGGATGGCACCTGGTCGTTGTTCAAGCCGTTCAGCCAGTTTCCCGTGGAGTTTTTTCATCAGTTGACCCGACTGGGCGACTTGAGCGGTGACGGCCTGGATTCCATGGCCCTGATCGGCCCGAACAGCGTGCGGGTGTATGCCAATGTGCGGGAGCACGGCTTCGCGCCCGGCCAGGATGTGCCCCATACCCCGGATCGTTTACCGCTGTTCAGCGACGCCCGCACCGAGCTTGTGATGCTCGGCAACCTGCATGCCAGTGACCTCTCGGGACTGTGCCGGGTTCGCCACGACGGGATCGAAACCTGGGCTAATCTGGGCCATGGCCGATTCGGCAAGGGCGTTGCGATCAGTCCGCTGCCCTTTGCGTATCAGCACTTCAATGCCGATCAGATTCGATTTGCCGATCTCGATGGCTCCGGTGCACCGGCATTGATCCGTCTGTGCTCCGATCACTTCGAGATCTACTGGAATTACGGGGGCAATGCCTTTGAGCAAGTCCCGCTCATCGTTGCCTGGCCCACCGACATTCGCTACGACAACCTCTGCCAGGTGACCTTCGCTGATCTGCAAGGCATTGGCTGCGCCAGTCTGCTTTTCACCAAACCCCACATGAAACCGCAGCACTGGGTGTATCACTTCGTCAGCGAACGCCCCTACTTGCTCACCGGCTGCAATAACAACATGGGCTACAGCGCGACCCTGAAACATCGCAGCAGTGCGCAATTCTGGCTGGATGAGAAACGTCTGGAACTGATGGCGCGCCGGCGTCCGGTCTGCCTTCTGCCCTTTCCCCAGATGGTGCTTCACTGGTTGCGCCAGGACGATGAAATCACCGGCAATTACCTGATGCAGTTCCACGAATATTTCGAGGGTTACTACGACGGTGTCGAACGCGAGTTTCGCGGCTTCGGCAAAGTCTGTCAGACCGACAGTGAGCTGGAGCCGGGCAAGGCCGACAGTGGCCACACCGCGCCGAGGCGGGTGACGCACTGGTTTCATACCGGCAGAAGCATCGATCTTGTCTTGAAAGGCATCTGCGAACTCGACCATGAGATCACGCCACTGGGGCAAACCCTCATTTCAGAACTCGATGCCAAAGGCCGCAAGGAGCGACTTCGCAAACGGCGCAAGGCTGACGACAATCGCGAAATCGCCTACGCCCTGGCCGGTCGTGCGCTGCGCACCGAGGTGTGTCAGGCGGACGACCCCGCCCCGGCACGCCTGTTCTCCCTCAGCGAATCTCGCTATCGGGTACGGATCGTCAATGACAATCCGTCCAGCCTGCTGGTGCTCGAACTGGAAACCCGCAGCAATCAATACGAACGGTTCATGGACGACCCGAACTGCCAGCATGCAGTCAATCTGGCATTCGACGCGTACGGCCACCTGACTCACGGCTTCACGGTCGCTTGTGCTCGTCGCCGCACCGAAACGGACAAACCGCCCTTCGATCGAGAAGACCAGCTTCGGGCCTGGGTGGACAGTCACGATGAGCAGCAACAGTACTTTTATCTGACGGAAACACTCGCCGCCTTCACTCACTTGAGCACTGACGGCCACTGGCTGCTTGGCTTGCCGTGGCGCCAGCGCAGCAACGCAATGAAGCTGCCCAAGGGCGCGCTGCCGGGCGGGCTGCACGCGGCGGATATCAGTTTCGAAAATTTCGATCGGCATAAAGACAGTGCCGAATGGACAGCTGCGCGGGAACTGACCTCGCTCTCGCAACATACGTATCTGGAGGCTGCTGGCAAGATGCTCTACCCGCCGCTGGCCGGGCCGACCGAGCAGGCGGTGTTCGACGAAAAGGCCCTCGCGGCCTACGACGATATTCCACCGCCCTTTGCCGTTCGCGACGAGCTGACAAAAATCGGCTACGCGCCCATGAAGCTGTTCTTCCCGGAAGATCCCGCACAGGATCTGCTGCTGAACCTGTGGTCGGCACAGAGTGGCTTTTTCACTTACGCCGATGCCAGCGCTTTCTTCCACGTTACCGAAGTGCAGCAGACCCCCAGCCATGGCGTAACGCACATTACCTGGGACGCGAACCATCTGCTGACGATTGCCATCACCCTGCCGGACGGCTGCAAGACCGAGGTGTCGCCGGACTATCACACACTGTTGCCGCTCAGCATCAAGGATCCCAACGAGAACATTCAGGAAGTGCTGTACGAGCCGGGCGGTCAACCGGTTGCCCACAGTTTTCATGGCACGGAAGAGGGGGTGCCGGCCGGTTTTGCCCCCTTGTCCGCTTACCCGTCGCAGCCTGATCTGAGCGTCGAATACGCCCTCGCCAATCCGAACACCGTTCTGGCCTCTGCGGCAAGCGCGGTACGCACCGAGCTGTTCAGCTGGATGCCGTCGCTCCCGCTCAAGACATTGCCGCTCAAAAGAAAGGAGTGGATCGCCACGGGTCTGATCCTGCCCGACGGCCACATCCGTGCTTCGGCACTGCACTGGCTGAACCAGCGCAAAAAGCGCAGCACCAGCGAACAGACCCTGCTGAAGTTCATCCGCAGCGCCCTCAGGCAACCGGTGCACAGCCTCAGCCTGGTCGCTGACCGCTACCACACCGACCCGCTGCAACAGATTCAGATGACGATCAGCTACGTCGACGGCTTCGGTCGGGAGTTGCAAAGCAAACAGCTCGTCCCGCCGGGCGATGCCCTTGTCGCCACGCCCGAGGACGATCTGGTGACCGGCGCCGACGGCAAGCCGATTGAACTGCCGGCCACTCAGCGCTGGCGAGTCCAGGGTCGCGTGGAATACAACCACAAGGGCGAGACCATCCGGGTCTATCGCTCTTATTTCCTCAACACCCATCGCTGCATCAATGACAGCGCGATACGCCTGCACGGTTACCACGACCGGATGTTCTACGACGCCTTGGGGCGGCAGATCCAGACGATCAATGCGCTCGGTCATCTGGCTTTCGACATTCTGCATCCGTGGTTCAAGCTCAGCTACGACTACAACGACACGGAAGAACCGCCACTGGCCAGGCCTGCGAAAAAACCGGCACCTGCAAAACCCGCAAGACCTGCAAAACGGATCAAGTCATGAACGCCAGCGTGCACCCTCTCACACCGACGCTGGCGGTAATCAGCCCACGCGGCGAGGCCGTCAGACAAGTTGAGTACCTGCGCACGGTGGCCGGGGAAGAGGTACGAGCGCTCATCAGCCGACTGCAACATGACACTGCCGGTCACCTGGTTGCACAGCGGTACCCGCGTCTGCTCACGCCCAATACAACGACCTTGCACAGGCTGGACGGCACGGCGCTCAAGACCCGCAACGTCGACGGTGGCGAAAACACGGCCCTGCCCGGACTCGGCGGCGAGCTTTTGCAGAATTGGGATGCAAACGGCAATCACCGGGAGATGAGCTACGACCCGCAACTACGTCTGCGCAGCGTCAAAGAAAATGGTGTAGCCGACTCCGAAACCTGTACCTCGTCGATGGCGGCCCGCTCGCAGATCGAAGCGGACTATAAGTTCACCCGCTATTCGGGCAAGGAAATGGATGTCACCGGGCTTTATTACTACGGAGCACGGTGTTACGCGCCATGGCTGGCGCGCTGGATCAGCGCCGACCCGAGCGGCGATGCCGCCCTCGTCCCCCCCCCGCCGCGGCCGCCGCCCCTGCCATCGTGAGTATCGCGCCGGCTATCGGCATGGCCGTCGTACCGATATTGGGTTACCGCCACTTGAAGGAAGGCTAACGGCGAAAAGCCCTCTTCAACGCGCCGACGCAGGAAGTCAGTGCTCGCCCACAGGAAAAGCCGACACCTAAACCGAGGATAGACAGGTCTCACAGCGCCCGGCGCAGTTTTACCGGATCGTACGCATGAATACTGGAACACACAGCGGAGGCCGGACGATGACCCCATCTCCCCATGAAGGCACACCTTCGTTGTCGGTTTACGACAGCCGGGGCCTGGAAATTCGTCAGGTGGCCTATCTGCGCTCGATTGCCGGTGCAACCGCCGAGGCACTGATCACACGCCAGCAACGCGACGCGCTCGGGCACGTGGTCAAACAATGGGACCCGCGCCTTGCCAGCCCCGCCATCACCAACGTTTTCAATCTGACCGCAGGGCTGCTTGAAACCGACAGTGTGGACGCCGGAAAACACCGGAGTCTGCCTGGAGTGACAGGCGAAACCTTGCAACGCTGGGACGCACGCAACCACCACTGGCAGCACACGTACGATGATCAACTGCGTCTGGTAGCCGTCGCGCAGGACACCGGACCGGATAACGAGACCTACGTCTATGCCAATGCCTCGGCCGACGCTGGCTACAACCGGCGCGGGCAAATGGTCGAAATCAATGATCCATCGGGCAGCGTCAAACTGCACTCTTTTGCCCTCACAGGCGCTGCGCTGCAAGAAAGTCGCACTTTTCACGATGGATTGACCTTTTCCAGCCAGCACAATCTCAGCCCCCTTGGCGCTCTACTGAAGCAAACCGATGCCGGCGGCCACCAGCGGCATTGGGCTTACGACGTAGCCGGGCAGCTCACACAGGTGCAGCTCAAGGTTCACGGCCAACTCGCCTGGCAGCCGGTATTGCGGGATGCGCAATACAACGCCACCGGGCAGATCATCCTGCAACGGACCGGTAATGATGTGAGCAGTCACTGGCACTATCGGGCCGCTGACGGTCGCCTGCTTCGACAATACGCACAAAAGGCGACAGGGGAATCGATTCAGGATCTCGGGTATGAGTATGACCGGATGGGCAACATCACCCGCATCCTCGATCACGCCTACACACCGACGTATTTTCGCAACCAGCGTGTCGATGGCCATCGTGAGTTCCGTTACGACTCAACGTACCGCTTGATCCACGCCAGCGGATACGACGAGGTGCCCCCCACGGATAACCCGGGCCTGCCACAGCCGACCGACCCCAATGATCGGCGCAATTACACAGAAACCTACGAGTACGACCATGGCGACAACCTCGTAAAGACCATCCGCGTCCGCGATGGGGCCAACCATACTTTCCAGGTGTATATCGATCCGGACAGCAACCGGGGGGTGCGCTGGAGAACGGGTGATCCGATACCGGTTTTCCCCACCGAATTCGACGCTGCAGGCAACCAACTGAAGTCGCCGCGCGGTCCATTGCAGTGGAACAGTCGTAATCAGCTGGATTGCGTGACCCTGGTCAGACATCCCACTGGACCACACGATACGGAGCAGTATCGCTACAGTCAGGATGTGCGCGTGCACAAAAGACTGGAGACCCACGCTCCGTCAGTCAGCCATTTCCGGGACGTGCGCTACTTGCCCGATCTGGAAATCCACACCAGTGACAACGGTGAAGAACTGCACGTCATCAAGCCGGGCAGCGGCGCAGGCGACGTGACATGCCTGCATTGGGTGAAGGGAAAACCCACGGGCATCGATCAGAATCAACTGCGCTATATCCACAAGGATCACCTGGGATCGTCCCTCAAAGAAGTGGATCAACTGGCGCGATTGATCAGTGACGAGACGTACTACCCGTTTGGCAACACCTCGACACTGGCAGCCCGGTCGCGAATGGAAGTGGATTACAAGTTCATCCGCTACTCGGGCAAGAAAATGGATGTCACCGGGCTTTATTACTATGGCGCGCGGTACTACGCGCCGTGGATGGGACGTTGGGTGAGCGCCGACCCGGCGGGAGATGTGGACGGGCTGAATCTATATGGGTTTGTCGGGAATAATCCGCTCAGGTATGTGGATCAAGAAGGCAAACAGAAGCAAGAGCGCACAATTGTCGATTACTCAGAGTTCATTACCGTACTCGGCAACTATGCCTCCAGCACGATGGACCTTATGGATACCGTTGCTCACAAGAAAGACATCGGCCTCTCGCTGCTGAAGAACTTTATTGGCGAATCCATCAAGGTAGCTGTTAGCTATATCGCCGGCTATTGGGGTAGCCAGGGCTTCGACTTTCTCCTGCCCGACGATCCACATGTGGCCAACTTCACGCATCAAACCAAGCCCCCGTTTTCCCAAGGCCTGGTAGGCGGAAACATCGCCGCCGAAATTGCCGGGAAGCTTTTGGATCGCACTCCAAACGCACGCCTGATCGCCCCATTGGTTCCGCAAACGTCGACATTGACTGTGCAAGCCATTGATCGCAAGGCCGGTATCGACACATCACCTAAACCAACGGACTGGATACCGAAGATGAGCCTCGCATTTGTGAACTATGTCGTCGGTTCAATCTTGCCTGTCGCCAACCTGGCTGTGGGCATGGGCCCGCGGTTACAGGAAGCCGAGGACATCAAGGCCGAACTGGATCCATTCAAGTTGCTGAAGATCGACAACATGCTGGACAGCTGGGAATCGGCAGTCAGACAACACTCGGCAAATGCCGAAAAGGCATTTACCGACTTGAATCAGCTTACGGTGGGTTCAGGCTCGCAAAAGATCACGCGCCGAGACTTGCAGGCAAAGACCATCGCTGTACTCGGCATGATTGAAAGCACCCGGACGACTGTGTCCTGGATGAGGGAGGACTCAACCACTGATGCCCGCTACCTGAGGAAGCAGGAACGTGCATTCAAACGCGCAAACGATCGTCATTGAGTCCAGGATCACACTCCATGGCGAACGGTTGCAAAATGGCGCAACTGGCGAGTCGAGCATGCGTGGGAGACTCCGTCCGCGCATGCTATCGTGCCCGCCCGACCTGCCACCCGTTAACCCAGCATGCTGCCGACTTCCCGTACCCTGCGTTTGTCGTTGTACACCCTGCTGATCCTCGCCGGCGCCACCCTCGCCGCGACGCTTGCGATCCGCCATGCCGAGCGCCAGGCACTGGAAGAAGACGCCGCGCGGGCCAATCAACAGCTGGCGCTGTACGCCAACTCGCTGCATACCCTGATCGACCGCTATCGCGCCCTGCCCGCCGTGCTGGCGCTGGACCCGCAATTGCGTGCGGCGCTGGCAGGTCCGGTCGATGCCGAACAGCAGGCTGCGCTGAATCTGAAGCTGGAAAAGATCAACGGCGCCGCCCAATCCTCGACCCTTGAACTGCTCGACCGCACCGGCCTCGCGGTGGCGGCCAGCAACTGGCGTCTGCCGAGCAGTTACGTCGGCCACAACTACGGCTTTCGCCCCTATTTCAGTCAGACCCGCACCCAGGGCACCGGGCGTTTCTATGCGGTCGGCGTGACCAGCGGAATTCCCGGTTACTTCCTGTCCAGCGCAGTGCTCGGCGACAACGGCGAGTTCCTCGGCGCGATGGTGGTCAAGCTCGAATTCCCCGAACTCGAACGCGAATGGAGCCAAGGCAATGACACTCTGCTGGTCAGCGATGCGCGCGGGATCATCTTCATCGCCAACCAGCCCGGCTGGCGCTATCGCCTGCTGCACCCGCTGAGCCCGGCCGATTACCGCGAGATCAAAGCCACCCGCCAATACGACAAACAATCGCTGGTGCCGCTGACGCATCTGGCGCTGCGCAGCTTCGACGACAACAGTGACCTGCGCCGCGTCGAAGGCCCGCAAGGCACGGCGGATTACCTGTGGGAATCGCTGCCGCTGACCGCCGAAGGCTGGACTTTGCACCTGCTGCGACGTCCGCAAGTGTCCTTCGAAGATCAGCGCAATGCCGGGCTCGCCGCCGCCGGGGTGTGGCTGGCGCTGGTGTTCCTGTTGCTGTTCCTCAACCAACGCTGGCGTCTGGCGAAGATGCGCCAGCGCAGCCGCGAAGAGCTTGAGCAATTGGTCGAGGAACGCACCCGGGATTTGCGCACCGCCCAGGACGGTCTGGTGCAGTCGGCCAAACTCGCGGCGCTGGGGCAGATGTCCGCCGCGCTGGCCCACGAAATCAATCAGCCACTGACCGCCCAGCGCATGCAGCTTGCAACTCTGAGGCTGCTGCTCGATCACGGCCGGGTCGATGACGCCTACAAGGCGCTCAAACCGGTGGATGAAATGCTCACGCGCATGGCCGCCCTTACCGGCCACCTGAAAACCTTCGCCCGCAAGAGCCCCAGCGGTTTGCGCGAACGGCTGGATCTGGCGACAGTGGTCGATCAGGCCCTGCAATTGCTCGATGCGCGTCTGCGCGATGAACAGGTCAGTCTGGTGCTGCACCTGACCCGCCCGGCGTGGGTGCGCGGTGATGCGATCCGCCTGGAGCAGGTGTTGATCAACCTGCTGCGCAACGCCCTCGACGCCATGCAAGGCAAACCGTGCAAGCGTCTGGAAATCCGCCTGGAAGCCGACGAACAACTGTGGCGCCTGAGCGTCATCGACAACGGCGGCGGCATCGCCGAAGAACATCTGGGTCAGGTGTTCGATCCGTTCTTCACCACCAAACCTGTGGGTGACGGGCTGGGTCTGGGGCTGGCGGTGTCGTTCGCCATCGTTCATGAATCCGGCGGGCGCCTGTGCGCCGAGAATGGCGACAATGGCGCGGTGTTCAGCCTGACCTTGCCGATCGATCTGGAGGCGCACATCTGATGCTCAATTCGGTGATGGTGGTCGATGACGAAAGCAGCATTCGCAATGCCGTTGAGCAATGGCTGAGCCTGTCGGGGTTCGAGGTGCAGCTGTTCAGCCGCGCCGAGGACTGCCTGGCGGCGCTGCCCGCGCATTTTGCCGGGGTGATTGTCAGCGACGTGCGCATGCCCGGGCTTAGCGGTCTTGAGTTGCTGGCCGAAGTGCAGCGCCGGGATGCCGATCTGCCGGTGATTCTGCTGACCGGTCACGGCGATGTGCCGATGGCGGTCGAAGCGATGCGCGACGGCGCCTACGACTTTCTGGAAAAACCCTTCAGCCCCGAGACCCTGCTCGGCAGCCTGCGCCGGGCGCTGGACAAGCGTCGGCTGGTGCTGGAAAACCGCGCCCTGCACGAGCAGGCCGACAACCGCGCCAGACTGGATGCGACGCTGCTCGGTGTGTCCCGTGGTTTGCAAACCTTGCGCCGGCAGGTGCTGGATCTGGCGACGCTGCCGGTCAACGTGCTGATCCGAGGCGAGACCGGCAGCGGCAAGGAACTGGTCGCCCGCTGCCTGCACGACTTCGGCCCCCGCGCCGACAAGCCGTTCGTGGCGCTGAACTGCGCGGCGATCCCCGAGCAACTGTTCGAAGCCGAGTTGTTCGGGCATGAGAGCGGCGCGTTCACCGGCGCTTCGGGCAAGCGCATCGGCAAGCTGGAATACGCCGACGGCGGCACGCTGTTTCTCGATGAAATCGAAAGCATGCCGTTGGCCCAGCAGGTGAAACTGCTGCGGGTGTTGCAAGAACAGAAGCTGGAGCGGCTAGGGTCGAACCAGAGCATTCGGGTGGACCTGCGGATCGTCGCGGCGACCAAACCCGACTTGCTGGATGAAGCCCGGGCCGGGCGTTTTCGCGAGGACCTGGCGTATCGCCTGAACGTCGCCGAGTTGCGACTGCCGCCGTTGCGTGATCGTCGGGAAGACATTCCGTTGTTGTTCGAATCCTTCGCCCAGAGCGCCGCCCAGCGCTTGGGGCGGACGTTCCCGCCGCTCAGTGGTGCGCAGTTGAGTCACCTGCTGAGTCATGACTGGCCGGGTAATGTGCGCGAGTTGGCGAACGTTGCCGAGCGGCAGGTGCTGGGGCTGGATGAACCGGTGCAGGGTATCGATCCGGGTCAGTCGCTGGCGGCGCAGCAGGAAGCGTTTGAGGCGCAGTGTTTGCGGGCTGCCTTGACACGGCACAAGGGGGATGTGAAAGCCGTGCTGGAAGAACTGCAACTGCCCCGGCGCACCTTCAATGAAAAGATGCAGCGGCATGGTTTGACCCGGGAAATGTTCGTACCCGAATGAGCGGAAATCCGCTCATTCATTCCGGATCATCGGCAAAATCCCGCTCACCCCATCTCGCCACCCCCTCTAAACCGGCCCTCCCCCCGTTGGCACAGCTCCTGCTATAGCCCTCGCAGGCTGCGTTTCAACGCGCTCCACAAAAACAATTAAACGAAGGATCCTTCAATGGATAACTCCAACGCCCTGCCTCTTGGGTCGGCTGCCGTGCCGGCCAAAGAACGAACCACCGCCAGTCGCATCAAGTCGATCTTCAGCGGTTCCGTCGGCAACATGGTCGAGTGGTACGACTGGTACGTCTATGCCGCCTTCTCGCTGTACTTCGCCAAGACCTTCTTCCCTGCCGGTTCCACCACCGCCCAGTTGATGAACACCGCCGCGATCTTCGCCGTGGGCTTTCTGATGCGCCCGATCGGTGGCTGGCTGATGGGCCTGTACGCCGACAAGGTCGGCCGTAAAAAAGCACTGATGGCCTCGGTTTACCTGATGTGCTTCGGCTCCCTGCTGATCGCCCTCAGCCCCAACTACGAAACCATCGGCATCGGCGCGCCGATCCTGCTGGTGTTCGCCCGTCTGCTGCAAGGCCTGTCGGTCGGCGGCGAATACGGCACCTCCGCCACTTACCTGTCGGAGATGGCGACCAGGGAACGTCGCGGCTTCTTCTCCAGCTTCCAGTACGTGACCCTGATCTCCGGCCAGCTCATCGCGCTGGGCGTGTTGATCGTGCTGCAGAACATGCTGACCACTGAACAGCTGTACGCCTGGGGCTGGCGTATCCCGTTCGCCATCGGCGCGCTGTGCGCAATCGTCGCGCTGTACCTGCGTCGTGGCATGGAAGAAACCGAATCCTTCGTGAAAAAAGAGAAATCCAAGGAAAGCGCCATGCGCACCTTGATGCGCCATCCGAAGGAACTGCTCACCGTGGTCGGCCTGACCATGGGCGGTACGCTGGCGTTCTACACCTACACCACGTACATGCAGAAATACCTGGTGAACACCGTCGGCATGAGCATCTCCGACTCCACCACCATTTCCGCCGCCACGCTGTTCCTGTTCATGTGCCTGCAACCGATCATCGGCGGCCTGTCCGATAAAATCGGTCGTCGCCCGATCCTGATCGCCTTCGGCGTGCTCGGTACGATCTTCACCGTGCCGATCCTGATGACCCTGCACACCATCCAGACCTGGTGGGGTGCGTTCTTCCTGATCATGGCGGCGCTGATCATCGTCAGCGGCTACACCTCGATCAACGCGGTGGTAAAAGCCGAGCTGTTCCCGACCGAAATCCGCGCCCTGGGCGTCGGCCTGCCATACGCACTGACCGTGTCGATCTTCGGCGGTACTGCCGAATACATCGCGCTGTGGTTCAAGAGCATCGGCATGGAAACCGGTTACTACTGGTACGTGACCGCGTGCATCGCGGTGTCCCTCCTGGTGTACATCACCATGAAAGACACGCAGAAACACTCGCGCATCGTCACTGACTGATCGCAAAAAAACGCGCGAAGGTGCAAGACCTTCGCGCGTTTCTTTCCTGTCCGATTTCCCGATCAGGACAACTCGGCAACGCCCTGTTTGCTGCCATAACGCTTCTGCGCATACGACGCCCCGACGATCATCACCAGCAGAATCCCCGCCAGCACCGCCGACGAACCGATGGTGCCGAAATCCAGTCCGCCCTTCTCATGGGACTTGGTCATCAAGTCGCCCAAGGTCGCGCCAAACGGCCGGGTCAGCACGAACGCCACCCAGAACAGCGCCACCGACGAAATCTTCGTGAAGTACTTGAGCAGTACCACCACGCCAATCGCCGAGCCGATCACCAGCGCGCCACCGGCAAAGCCCAGACCGGAGTCGTCCGCCAGGTAATCGCCGAGCGCGGTGCCCAGGGTGTTGGAGAACAGAATCGCCATCCAGTAGAACATCTCGCCGCGAAAGCTCTGCACCTTGGTGACGTTGAGCGAATCGCCGCTCAGGCGCCATGCCGCGAAGATCGCCAGCAGGATCGTGATCAGGATCATGGAACCGGTGGCGTAACCCAGCTCCAGCGTGCGGTCCATGAAGTCGGACATGGTGGTGCCGGCGGTGCTGGTCGACAGGATCACGATCCAGTACAGCAACGGCTTGTAAGTCTTGGACATCAACTGTGCGATCAGCGTCAGGACAAACACGCTGATCAGGATCAGCGAGCTGATGGCGTAGCCGACGTTAAGGGTCATCGACAACAAATCCCCCGCGGTTTCCCCCAGGGTCGTCGCGCAGATTTTCATGACCCAGAAGGCCAAGGTGATTTGAGGCAGTTTGTTCATCGCGGGCAACGCTCCAGTGTGTGACGGCCGGTTCTTGGCTTTATGGCCGTGGGCAGACTGGCGTTACGCGGGTGAAAAACCGGTCGGGAATCCATGAAAAATCTGTCACACACACAAAAAGCGGCGATTAATCACCGGTTAATGCCCCGGTCGCATCCTGCACCTACCTGATCGATTAACTGCGCGACGCTCGCTCCGACGACGAAAGCGAATTGAATGCGTCGCCCTTAATATCAATTTAATCGATTGTTTTTAGCATTATTTTGCGCTTTTTAATCAATTTAGTTGGCGTAGCATGAACCCCATGCGAAACACATCGCCAACGAATTTCGAATCTGGAGAACGACCATGAAAACCAAACTGATCCTCGCCCTGACCCTGTCCGTACTGGCCGCCAACACTTTCGCCGCCGACGGTTCGGACAAAACCAAATCCGCCGACTTCATTTCCGGCGCCAGCGCTGCCATCGAAACCAGCCACACCGGCACCTACGCGGCTGACGGCTTCGACAAGACCAACGTCGGCAAAGCCGTTGCTGCCGATGGCTTCGACAAGACCGGTACTGCTGCGGCTATCGCAGCTGACGGTTTCGACAAGACCGGCACCGCCAACGCCATCGCTGCTGACGGCTTTGATAAAACCGGTACCGCCGAAGCCATCGGCTGATCGCTGGATGCACACACCACAGCCCGGCTTCGGCCGGGCTTAGTCATATCTGGAGGGCTGGAAATCAGCCGCCCGTCCTTGCACTATGGCCGCTCTCTGAAAGCCGTTTCCAGGAACATCCGCCATGCCCGATGACATCCACTTCTACGAACCCGCCAACGGCCACGGACTGCCCCACGATCCGTTCAACGCCATCGTCGGCCCGCGTCCCATCGGCTGGATTTCTTCGCAGGATGCCGAGGGCCGGCTGAACCTGGCGCCCTACAGTTTCTTCAACGCATTCAACTACATTCCACCGATCATCGGTTTCTCCAGCGTCGGGCGCAAAGACAGCCTGAACAACATCGAGCAGACCGGCGAATTCGTCTGGAACCTCGCCACCCGCCCGCTGGCCGAGCAGATGAACCAGAGCTGCGCGATGGTCGGGCCGCAGGTCAACGAGTTCGAACTGGCGGGGCTGACGCCGGTGGCGTCGAAGGTGATTGCCGTGCCGCGCGTGGCCGAAAGCCCGGTGTCCTTCGAATGCAAGGTCACCCAGATCATTCAGTTGCAGCGCGCCGACGGCGAGACCGTGCCGAGCTGGCTGGTGCTGGGCGAAGTGGTCGCCGTGCATATCGCCAAGTGGCTGTTGAAGGACGGGATCTACGACACCGCCGCCGCCGAACCGATTCTGCGGGGCGGCGGGCCGGCGGACTATTTCCAGCTGGGGCCGGAGGCGTTGTTCAAGATGTGGCGCCCGGGGGCGACGAAGTAAGCGCTTACCAGATCAGCTCGGCGTCGTCGGTGACGCCCTTGAGCTTGTCCAGTTCATTGATCGCGGCTTCATCGGCGGCGATGGCGCCGGGGAAAACCTGATCATTGAGCAGTTTGTGAAAGCGCGGTGCGCCGCCGTCGACCAGGGCCTTGACGGCGATTGCCGCGTGATAACCCTTGTTGCCGCCCAACTCGACGGGGACTACAGCGGAAACCGCTTCGAAGTGTTCGAACTCTTTACGTGCCATATCGCAGGTCCTGGCTCAGTCAGATGAGCCCGACATTAAACATTCAACCGGCGAGTTTGTGTATCGGCGCAGTGCATTGCCCTACGGCCTGTGCGGCCGAGACTTCCTTGAAGGTGTGGAAATCCAGGCTGTTGACCACCAGCTCCTGCACCAGCTCGGCAAAGATTTCCATCGACGGGCTGCTGAAATACGCGGTCATCGATTGCTGGTTCTTCCAGAAACCGGAGACCAGCCACAACTGCGGATCACACTGCGAATGCTGCAAGGCGAAGCTCAGGCAACCGGGGGCGGCACGGGACGGTTCGATCAGAGCGCTGAGGCGCATGCCGAGTTCCGCCGAACGCCCGGCGCGCGCTCGAACGAAGGCCATATGACTGACGGGAATCTGCTTGGACATGTTCAACCCTCCCAGGAAGTCGCGTGGCAGCCGGGGACGGGCTGCGACAGGATCCAAGGTTAAGGGCCGGGCACCACTCGCCGTTAGTCGATTCCTGCCGTCGCGTTGCACAATCCTGCGAGACTGTCGTGCAGACCTGTAACAAGTCGTGAATTGCTGCCACCGTCCTGTCACACCGGTTTCGAGCAAGTTTTACAGGGCTCGCCCTGTCATGTCTGGGCAGGCACGCAACGCCATGCAGGATCAGGCAAGCATTTCGCAGGATGTGTCTACCGCTTGCGCTTGCACAAACTTATGCTCTGCTCCCATTCCATCCCTTGCCGAGGAGGCTGTGCATGACGTCGTTCGATCGTTTTCAAGCGCCGCGCGATGCCGACATGGAAGCCGACATGGAAAAGCAGCGCGCGGAACTGGCGGCCATCATTCGCCGCAACACGTCCGAAGATGGCAGTTATGCCACCGCCGTCGGCTCGCTGTTCATGTCGCGCCACACCCAGTCCCATGACTTCGCCCCGGTACTCGCGCAACCGGCGCTGTGCATCATGGCCCAGGGTCGCAAAGAGGTACGGCTGGCGGACGAATTCTTCAATTACGACCCGCTGAATTATCTGGTGGTGTCGGTTTCGATGCCGTTGAGCGGTCGGGTGGTGAATGTCTCGCCTGAAGAGCCGATCCTCGCCGTGCGCCTGGACATCGATCCTGCGGAAATCACCGCACTGATCGCCGATGCCGGCCCATTGGGCGTGCCGACCCGGCCGACCGGGCGTGGTTTGTATGTGGAAAAGATCGACAGCGCGATGCTTGATGCAGTGCTGCGTCTGGCCCGCCTGCTCGACGCGCCAAAAGACATCGCCATGCTCGCGCCGCTGATCCGCCGGGAGATTCTCTATCGCCTGCTGCGCAGTCCGCAGGGCCATCGGCTGTACGAAATCGCCATCGCCAACAGCCAGAGCCACCGCATCAGCCAGGCGATCAAATGGCTCAACGGCAACTTCGAACAGCCGCTGCGCATTGATGATCTGGCGAAAGAAGTGAACCTCAGCGTCTCGACTTTGCATCACCGTTTCAAGGCGATGACAGCGATGAGTCCGTTGCAGTATCAGAAGCAGCTGCGCCTGCAAGAGGCGCGGCGTTTGATGCTGGCTGAAGGGCTGGAGGCTTCGGCGGCGGGGTATCGGGTGGGGTATGAAAGTCCTTCACAGTTCAGTCGCGAGTACAGCCGGTTGTTTGGGGCGCCGCCGTTGCGGGATCTGGCGCGGTTGCGGCTGACCGTCTGATCTGGATTATTGCGTCGCGGCTACTGGCCTCTTCGTCGGATCGCCGCCCGGACCAAGCCCGCTCCCACAGGTTCTGTGTCGTACAAAGGTTTTGCAGTCGACACCAGCCACTGTGGGAGCGGGCTTGCCCGCGAAGAGGTCGGCAGAGCCAGCATCAAATCTGGATCAGGCGCCCAACACCCGACACGCCTCACTCGGCAACGTCACCGAAACCGGATGCCCGATCCCCAGCCCGATGCCCTGACACGGCGTGCTCAGCGCCGTGAAGGTCACCCCGGAACACTCCACCGTAGTCTCGATCGTCGCGCCGATATCGCGCACAAACGTCACCTTGCCCAGCAGGCGATTGCCCGCAGTGGCCTGGGGCGCCGACAGTTGCAGGTCTTCAGGGCGGATCAGCATTTTCACTTTCTGCCCGACCACGATGCTGCTGCAAATCGGCACTTGCAGCGCATCGCCGCCGGGCAGCACGACCTTGCCATCGCCCAGTGCGGTGGCCGGGAAGATATTGCCGGAGCCGATAAAGTCCGCGACGAATTCGTTGGCCGGGTGCCGATAGATTTCAATCGGCGTACCCACCTGCTGCACCCGATGCTCACCCAGCACCACCACGATGTCAGCCATGGTCATGGCCTCGCGCTGATCGTGGGTGACCATGATGGTGGTGATGTTCAAGCGTTGTTGCAGCTGACGGATTTCCACCTGCATCGACTCGCGTAACTTGGCATCCAGCGCCGACAGCGGTTCGTCGAGCAACAGGATTTTCGGGTGCGAGGCAATCGCCCGGGCAATCGCCACTCGCTGACGCTGGCCGCCGGACAGTTTCGCTACCGGGCGATCAATCATCGGTTGCAGCTGGATCAACTCGAGCAACTCCACCACCCGCGCCTGTTGATCGGTCTTGCTCACACCGCGCAGTTTCAGCGGATAGGCGATGTTCTCGCCCACGGTCATGTGCGGGAACAACGCCAGCGACTGAAACACCATGCCGAAGTTGCGCAGGTGCGCCGGGGTGTGGCCGATGTCCTCGCCGTCCAGGCGGATCTCGCCGCCGGTGAGGGTTTCCAGCCCGGCGATCATTCGCAGCAACGTGGTCTTGCCGCAGCCCGACGGGCCGAGGAAACACACCAGTTTGCCCTCGGGCAAATGCAGGTTGACGTCTTTTACCGCGCAGGCCGAGCCGTAGTGTTTCTCGACGTTTTCCAGAATCAGACCAGACATAAAAATCACCTCAAAATCAGAAGGAAACGCCGCCCTCACCTACCAGCTTCTCCAGCGCCCAGATCAGGACGAAGTCGATCAGCACGATCAGCACGGCAAACGAGAACACGGTAGGGTCGAGCGATGACACGGTGCGGCTGTACATCCAGATCGGCACGGTCATGACGTCGATGGTGTAGAGGAAATAGGTCACGGTGAATTCGTTGAACGAGACGATGAACGCCAGCAGCATCCCCGCCAGAATTCCCGACTTCATCAACGGCACCACCACATCGACGATGGCCCGCAGCGGCGAAGCGCCGAGCATCTGCGCGGCTTCTTCGACTTCGCTGCCGATGGAAAGCATGGCCGCCGTGCAGTTCTTCACCACGAATGGCAGCGCCAGAATCACGTGGGCGATCACCAGCCGCGAAGTGGTCATGTGGAACGGCAGACTGTCGAACACCAGCAGCAAGGCCAGCCCCAGCACCACCATCGGGAACACCAGCGGCAACGACATCAGTTGCAGCGCCACGCCCTTGCCACGGAACTCGCAACGGGTCAGCGCGTAGGCCGCCGGCACCGCGATCAGCGTGGCGAAAATCATCGTCAGGCACGACACCAGCAAACTGGTGCCCATGGCCTGGCCGAGGCTCAGCACATCGCTGGCGTCCGGCGAGACGAAGGTGTGCCACGCCGCCTTGTACCACTGCAGGCTGTAGCTGCTTGGCGGGAAGTCGAGGTTCGACGCACCGCTGAACGACATCACGATCATGGTCAGGATCGGCAACACGGCCAGGAACAAAATGATCCCGGAGAGGATGCCGGCAAACTTGCCGGTGTCGCCCGGCGTCAGCGATTGACGCTTCTTGATCAGGGCACTCATTGCGAAGCCTCCAGCAGACGGCGACGGCGGCCGGTGATGTATTCGGACAGGGTCATGATGGCGAGCGTGGTGACGATCAGCACCACCCCGGCGGCGGACGCGGCGGGCCAGTTCATCAGCGGAGCGATCTGGTCATGCACCATCACCGCGAGCATCGGCACGCGCCGGCCACCGAGCAGCAACGGCACCACGAAGCTGCTGGCGTTGTAGGCGAACACCAGCGTCGCGCCGGTGATGATCCCCGGCAGACTCATCGGCAACACCACCTGGCGGAACACCTGAAAACGACTGGCGCCGAGGGTCGCGGCAGCTTCTTCGTAGCTGCGGGCGACACCGCGCATGGCACTGGCTATCGGCAGCACGGCGAGCGGAAACGCGGTTTGCACCAGGCCCATCAACACGCCGTTCTGGTTGTACAGCAACATGATTGGCCGCTTGATCAGACCGAGGCCCATCAGGGTCTGGTTGAGCATGCCGCCGGGGCCGAGGATCACCAGCCAGCCGTAGCTTTGCAGCAGCAGGTTGACCAGCAACGGCAACAGCACCGCCGCCAGAAAGATTCGCCGTACGAATGGCGAGGTCAGGCGCGACATGGTGTACGCCACCGGGATCGCCAAGACCACCGCGATCACCGCGCTGATCAGCGCCAGACGCAAGGTCAGCAGCAACGATTTGAGGTAGTAGGGTTCGAGCAACTGGGCGTAACTGGCCAGGCTGAAACCGGACCACTCCGCGCCCTTGGTGCCGACGCTCATGCGCAGCACCAGCAGGCTGGCGGCAATCAGCACGCCGAGAAACAGCATCGACGGCGTGAGGAAAAACCACGCCCGCGCCGTCGGCGAAACACCGCGCGCCGGGCGCACGTCACCCGCGCCGACCGGTTGGGTCAGGGATTGATGTTCCATAGCAATGATCTCGTCAATGGAAAAACAACTGACAGACACTGATTTCCAAACCACCGCGAGCCTTGTGGGAGCTGGCTTGCCAGCGATGACGGCCTACCTGTCGACCATGATGTCACTGACAAATTGCTATCGCTGGCAAGCCAGCTCCCACAGGGACTTCGGTGTTTTAAGAACCTGCATCCATCACTCGATCAGGAAGAAAAAATTTCCGTGTAGCGACGAATCCACTGGTCATGCACGGTCGCCAGGAAGGCGTTGTCGTGCATGATCGCCTTCTCCGCGATCTGTTCCGGCGTAAGGATGAACGGGCTCTTGCGCGCTTCGGCAGAGATGATCGCCTTGGCGTTGACCGGGCCGTTGAAGATGTCTTCGGCCATCTTGCCCTGCACCAGCGGGTCGAGGGAGTGGTCGATGAAGGCGTAGGCCAGGTCGGTGTCGCCCGGACGATTCTTCGGCATTACGGAGAGCATCAGGTCGGTGTAAAAACCTTCCTTCATGCCGAACGTGGCGCCGAGGCCATAGTTCGGATCGCGGATCTGCTTGGGGAAAAACGCCGGCGCGTAGAGGCCGCCCATGTCCAGGGAGCCGGTGCGGAACAGCTCGGCGATCTGGTTGGGGTTTTCGCCGAGGGTCACCACGCGGTCTTTCAGCTCCGCGAGTTTCTTGAAGCCCGGTTCGATGTTGTGTTCGTCACCCCCGGCCAGTTTGGCGGCGATGATGATCAGGTCCATCGCCTCGGTCCAGTTCGGCGGCGGCAGGAAAATGTTCGGCGCCAGATCGGCGTCCCACAGCGCGGCGTAACTATCCGGCGCGGTGGTCTGGGTGCGGGTGCTGTAGACCAGACTGTTGCACCACAGCAGGTATCCGATGCCGTGACCGTTGGCCCCGGTGCGGTATTTTTCCGGGACGTCGACCAGATTGGGAATGCGGTTGAGATCGGGTTTTTCCAACAGCCCGGCAGCGGCCAGACCTTCGGCGCCGACGCCGGCCAGGGTGATGATGTCGTACTGCGGACGGTCACCGCCGGCCTTGAGTTTGGCGACCATTTCCGAGGTGCTGCCGGTGCGGTCGGCAATCACTTTGGCGCCGGTCTTGGCTTCGAACGTTGCCGCGATATTGCGCAGTGCGGCCAGCCCCGTGTCATCGGACCAGGTCAACAGACGCAGGGTCTTGCCGGCAAAGCGGGTGTCGCTGGCACTGGCCCGGATGAAGGGCATGCTCATGGCCGCCGCAGCCACCGAGGCCACGCCGACGGTTTTGATGAATTGACGCCTGTTCAGATCGTGCTCGCCCATTTGGGACTCCCATTATTCTTGTAAGTATGAGATTGACCGCAACCCTTGCCGTGCGTGATCGGAACCGCTCAAGCCCCCGATTTCAAAGGGCTTGAACGTGATCAGCGGGTTCATCCTGAGGTCGTGCAAAACACCTGACTATCGATAAAAACTCATTGGAGCCATGACGCCGGCGCATGCCTCGTTGCGAGGCATGCGCCGACCTTTTTCGGGCATTCAGAGCGCGCGGATCACGTGCTTGATTTCCTGAAATGCCGCCAGTCCCCACGGCCCCAATTCGCGGCCGATGCTGCTCTGTTTGTAGCCGCCCCACGCGGTCTGCGGGAAGATCACCTGCGGCGCGTTGAGCCACACCAGCCCCGCCTGCAAGGCGTTGGCGACCCGATCCGCGCTCTCGGCATTGCGCGTGACGACACTGGCGACCAGCCCGAACTGACTGTCGTTGGCCAGGGCAATCGCCTCGGCTTCCGTAGCGAAACTGCGCACGCAGATCACCGGCCCGAAAATCTCTTCACACCACAGCGCACTGTCGAGGGGCACTTCGGTGAAGATCGTCGGCTGTAAGAAATATCCGCGCGGCAGATCGGCGGGACGGTTGCCGCCACAGATCAGCTTGGCACCGGCACTCAAACCACGGTCAATGTGACCGAGCACTCGCTGGTACTGCGCTTGATTGACCAGTGCGCCCATCTCGACCTCAGGATCGAACGGATCGGCCACACGGATTTTTTCCGCGCGGGCCTTCAGACGAATCAGGAATTCATCGGCGATTTCATCGGCAACCAGCACCCGGCTGGTGGCCGAGCACATCTGCCCGGCGTTGAAGAAACCGCCACCGCAGGCCAGTTCCACCGCCAGATCCAGGTCGGCATCTTCCAGAATCAGCAGCGAGGATTTGCCGCCCAGTTCCAGGCTCACGCCCTTCACGGTTTCAGCGGCGCGCTGCATCACTTGCACACCGACGGCGTTGCTGCCGGTGAAGGACACCTTAGCGATGCGCGGGTCCGCCGACAGCGGCGCACCGACCGCCAGCCCGGTGCCGCACACCAGGTTGAACACGCCTTTTGGCAGACCGGATTCGGCGATGATGGTCGCCAGTTCCAGCTCCGGCAGCGGCGTGACTTCCGACGGTTTGAGCACCACGCAGCAACCGGCGGCCAGGGCCGGGGCGAGTTTCCACGCGGTGGTGACCATCGGGAAATTCCACGGCACGATCAGCCCGACCACACCGCACGGCTCCCGGCGCAGACGTGCGCTGAAATCGTCGCTGGGCAGCGGCACATTGCTGTCGAGTTTCGCGTCGAGGCCTTCGGCGAGTTCGGCGTAGTACTCGAACGTGGCGATCACGTCGTCGACATCGATGCCCGCTTCGAACTGCGGTTTGCCATTGTTGCTCGACTGCAACTTCATCAGATGTTCGCGGCCGTTGCGCACGCCATTGGCGATGTTGCGCAGGATCGCGCCGCGCTCGGCACCGGTGGTTTTCGACCAGCCTTTGAAAGCTTCGGTCGCTGCCGCTACAGCCTGGTTGACGGCGCTTTCGTCACCGCCATTGACCGTGGTCAGCAGTGCTTCGGTGGCCGGGTTGATCACGCGCAGGTGTTCGCGGCCAGCGGACCATTGGCCGTTGATGTACAGGCCGTCGAGTGTGGTCGGGAAATTCATCATTGGGCCACCGCCTTCATCCATTGGGTCTGGTCGATTTCGATCAGGGTCGGGCCCTGACGATCGGTGGCGGCGCGCAGTGCACCACGCAGGTGTTCAGCGGAGCTGATCGCTTCCGCCGCACAACCCAGGGCTTTGGCCACACCGATGAAATCCGGGGTATAGATGTCGACACCCACCGGCTCGATGGCGCGGTTGACCATGTATTTCTTGATCTCTTCGTAACCCTGGTTATTCCACAGCAGGATGATCACCGGCGTGCGCGCTTCGACGGCGCTGGCCAGTTCCGGCAGGGTGAATTGCAGACCGCCGTCACCGATCAGGCACACCACCGGCGGACGTGCACCGTGTTCGAGGTTGCCGCCGAGCCACGCACCGATCGCCGCCGGCAAGGCGTAACCGAGGGTGCCGTAACCGGTGGACGAGTTGAACCAGCGGCGCGGGCGCTCCGGGTTGAACGTGAGGTTGCCGGTGTACACCGGTTGCGTGGAGTCGCCGACAAACACCGCATTCGGCAGTTCGTGCAGCACGGTTTCGAGGAACCGAGTCTGAGCCAGGGTCGGCGCGTCCCAGGTCGCGGCCAGGTCTTCACGCAGACGCGCGGCGCGTACCTGGCCCCAATCGTTGCGGCGCTCGGCCAGCGGCTTGTGCGACAACGCGCTGAGCAGCGCTTGTGCGGCGTTGCGCGAGTCGGCCACCAGCGCCACGTGAGGCGGGTAGTTGCGCACGGTCTGGTCCGGATCGATGTCCACGCGCAGCAGCTTGCCGGGGATTTCGAAGCCGCCGGCGAAGGTGACGTCGTAATCGGTTTCCGCCAGTTCGGTGCCGATCGCCAGGACCACGTCGGCGTCGGCTACCAGAGCGCGGGTCGCCACCAGACTCTGGGTCGAACCGATCAGCAGCGGATGGCTGGACGGCAACATGCCTTTGGCGTTGATGGTCAGGGCCACCGGTGCGTCGAGCAGCTCAGCCAGTTCAGTGAGTTCGGCAGCTGCGTCGATGGCGCCACCACCAGCGAGGATCAGCGGACGCTGGGCACCGGCCAGCAGTTCGGTCATGCGGCTCACGGCAGACGGTGCGGCACCGGCGCGGTCGATGTGGACCGGCACGCTGGTCAGCAGTTCGTCGGCTTCTTCGACCAGCACGTCCAGCGGGATTTCGATGTGCACCGGACGCGGACGCCCGGCCTGGAACAGCGCAAACGCACGGGCCAGCACACCCGGCAATTCGGACGCCGACATCAGGGTGTGGGAGAGCGCCGCCACGCCGCCGACCAGTGCGCTCTGGTTCGGCAGTTCATGCAGCTTGCCGCGACCGCCGCCCAGTTGGCTGCGCGACTGCACGCTGGAGATCACCAGCATCGGGATCGAATCGGCGTACGCCTGGCCCATGGCGGTGGTGATGTTGGTCATGCCAGGACCGGTGATGATGAAGCACACACCCGGTTTGCCGCTGGTGCGGGCGTAACCGTCGGCCATGAAACCGGCGCCCTGCTCATGACGCGGCGTGACGTGGTTGATGCTCGAACGGGCCAGCCCGCGATACAGCTCCACGGTATGCACCCCGGGAATGCCGAACACCTGCTCGACCCCATAATCTTCGAGTAACTTGACCAGTACTTCGCCACACGTCGCCATGTCTTTGCCCTTCTTGTTCGTTGAGGCACCGGGCTTTAAAGGAACCGGTGATTGGCCTCATTGAAACGGGCGACCCGTAGCCGCAACAATCGATAAAAGCTCATACTAGCCATGTCCTCACGTCATACCTTGGATCCACATGAAACGACTGCCTCCCCTGCCCGCCCTGCACACGTTTCTGATTACCGCGCAGTGCTGCAACTTCACCCGGGCCGCCGAGCAGTTGCACATCACCCAGGGTGCGGTGAGCCGGCAGATCGCCGGGCTGGAGGAACATCTGGGTTATGAGCTGTTCATTCGCCTGGCCCGGGGCCTGGAACTGACGGCCGAAGGTCGCGAATGGCTGCCACGGGTGCAGCAGGTGTTCAGCCTGATCGGCGACTCGGTGGAGCAGATCGGCGCCAAACGCGAGACCCTGCAACTCAAGGCGCCGAGCTGCGTGATGCGCTGGTTGCTGCCGCGACTGTTGCAATGGCAGCGCGAGCGCCCGGACGTGCCGGTGAAACTCACGGCGTCACTGCAACACGGGGTGGATTTTCATCGCGAGCAGTTCGACGCGGCGGTGATCTACGGCACCGCGCCCCACGACTCTCCCGCGACCCTGCATCTGTTCGATGAGCAACTGACGCCGGTCTGCTCACCGACGCTGCTCAACGGTGGGCCGGCCCTGCACACACCGGCAGATCTGCAACAGCATCTGCTGCTGCATCCGACTCATACGGATGACGACTGGACACTCTGGCTTGAAGCCGCCGAACTGCATTTGAGCAACATCGCCAGCGGTCAGCATTTCGAGACGCTGGATCAGGCGATGTCGATGGCGTCCCACGGGACGGGGGTGGCGATCGGCGACTGGTCACTGATCGGCGACGACCTGAACGCCGGGCGACTGGTGATGCCGTTCGATCTGAAGGTGAAGACGGGATTGGGCTATTACATCGTCGCGCCGGCGTCGGAGCCGTCGGCGAAATTGCAGGAATTGATGGGGTGGTTGGTGGAGCAGGCTCATACCCGCTGAGCCCGCCCCCACCCCTGAACGGTCAGTAACCGACCGTAAACCGCTGACGCGAATGCTTCGGCGTTTCCACTTCGTCGATCAGCGCAATCGCGTAATCGGCAAAGGTGATCGAGCTCTGACCGTCAGCACTCACCAGCAAGTCATCCTTGCCGACGCGGAATTTGCCGGTGCGCTCGCCTTCGAAGAACAACGCCGACGGCGACAGGAACGTCCAGTCCAGTTCCTTCTCCTGACGCAGCGCATCAAGGAACGCCGCACCGGCACTGGCCTCAGCCTTGTACTCGGCCGGGAAACCGGCGCTGTCGATCACGCGAGTGCCGTCCGGCAGCAATAGCGAACCGGCACCGCCGACCACCAGCAGACGTTTCACCCCGGCCTGTTTCACCGGGCCGATCAGCGCACTGGCCGGCACCGTGGCGAAATGCGCGGCGCTGATCACCACATCGTGACCGGCGACGGCGTCCTGCAACGCGGCGGCGTCCAGCACGTCGACATTCTTGCTGACCAAACCGGCGCGGGCGCCGATCTTCGAGGTATCCCGGGCGATGGCGGTGACGCTGTGGCCGCGACGCAGGGCTTCTTCCAGCAATTGGCTGCCGGCACGGCCGGTGGCACCAATGATTGCGATCTTGCTCATGACATTCTCCAGTTGGCTTGAGAGTGCTGCGTTTTTCAGAATCGGGTTACCACTTCATTTCGCCCTTGGCGACTTTCGCGCTCAGCTCCAGCGAGCTTTCTTCGCCCAGTGTCGGGTAGCGTTTTTTCATCGCGGCGATCAGCGCGGCAGAGTCCTTGGCCTTGGCAGTTTCGGCATCGAACGCCTTAATGTAGTCGGCAGTGAATTTCACAGCCGCCAGCGAACGGGCGCTGTCACCCAGGTAGTGACCGGGCACCACGGTTTTCGGTTTCAGGGTTTCGATCGAGTGCAGGGTTTGCAGCCAGTCGGCATGGGATTGCGCGGTCTGGGTGTCGGCCATCCACACGTGGATGTTCTCGGCGACAACCACACCACCGACCACGGCTTTCAGCGAAGGAATCCACACGAAGCTGCGATCCGGTTGTTTGCCTTCCAGGCCGACCACCTGAAGTTTCTGCCCTTCAAGCATCAGGCTGTCGCCCTTGAGCACGCCCGGCACGATGGTTTTGGCCGGCACGTCGGCGCCCATTTTCGGGCCCCAGAACGCGAGTTTGCCGTCGACGGTTTGCTTGATGTGATCAACGGTCGGCTGCGAGGCCAGCACCTTGGCATTCGGGAAGGCTTTGGTCAGGGTGTCGAGACCGAAGTAGTAATCCGGGTCACCGTGGCTGATGTAGATGGTGGTCAGTTGTTTGCCGCTGGCGCGGATCTTTTCCACCACTTGCTCGGCCTGGGACTTGCCGAACTGCGCGTCCACCAGAATTGCGTCCTTCTCGCCGCTGACCAGCACCGAAGTCACCGGGAAGATCGCGTTGGTGCCCGGGTTGTAGACATCGAGGGTCAGGTTCGCGGCCGCTGCGTGAGCCGCAAAACCGAGGGTGGCGGTGGCCAGTAAAACGCGCTTGAAGGTGGTGAAGCCGATCATGGGTTGCTCCGCTGTTCGAATGCCGTGCTTGGCGATGGGGACAGAGCTTAGTTGCCAGACTCGTTACAAAAAATGCGATGCTTGGACATAGTTTGTTTCTAAAAGCGGGCAAATCATGGATCGTCTCCAAGCAATGCGGGTGTTTGTCACGGTGGTGGATCTGGGCAGCCAGTCGGCGGCGGCCGATCACCTGGACCTGTCACGGCCGGTAGTGTCGCGGTATCTGGCGGAACTGGAAGACTGGGTCGGCGCGCGCCTGATGCACCGCACCACGCGCAAGTTGAGCCTGACCGCCGCCGGCAACGAAATCCTGCCGCGCTGCCGGCAGATGCTGGAGCTGTCCGGCGACATGCAGGCCGCCGTCAGCGAACCCGCCGATGCGCCACGGGGTTTGTTGCGGATCAGCGTCAGCACCTCGTTCGGCCAGGCGCAATTGGCCGATGCCATGGCGGCGTTCGTCAAAGCGTATCCGGGGGTGAACATCGACCTGCAAATGCTCGATCGCACCGTGAACCTGGTGGACGAACGCATCGATTTGGCGATCCGCACCAGCACCGACCTCGATCCCAACCTGATCGCCCGGCGCCTGACGGTGTGCCGTTCGGTGATCTGCGCCGCACCCGCCTATCTGCGAGATCATCCGCCGCCTCAGCGGGTGGAAGACCTGAGCCGACACAACTGCCTGACTCACTCCTATGTCGGCAAGAGCGTGTGGCAATTCGAAGAGGATGGCGAACCGGTATCGGTGGCGGTGCAAGGCAACATCAGCGGCAACGAATCGAGCACCCTGCTGCGTGCGACCCTGGCCGGTGCCGGAGTATCGATGCTGCCGACTTATCAAGCCGGGGTGCATGTCCACAGCGGCGAATTGATACGTCTGCTGCCCCACGCCGAGCCTCGACAGATGAACATCTACGCCGTATACGCCTCGCGCAAGCACATGCCGGCGGCGTTGCGCTGCATGCTGGATTTTCTGGTGCAGCGTTTTCCCGAAAACCCGCAATGGGATATCGGGCTGTAATCCCGTTCACAGAGCCGCTGGCAACTCCACGGCGCTGACCTATGCTGAAAGTAGTACCCAAGGGTATTCGTTCAGAGGTCAACGCCATGAACACCAGAACAAGAAGATACCTCGCGATTTTCATCACCTGCGCGGCCACGCTGGCGCTGTACGGCACCGCGGCATGGCGCGTGGAGCAGTTGCGGCAACTGCCACGTGAATACGCGAGCTGCAACTTCGAGCGCTGCATCCCTCACAACGCCACCCTCAACGCCCTGCGCTGATACAAGGTTCAGGCGTCGTCGTTCTGCTCGGCCTTCAAGCGGTCGCGGAACGCCTTTGGCGAGATCCCCACCCGGCGTCGGAACAGGCGCGTGAAGTTGGTCGGATCGGAAAACCCCAACACCTCGGACATCTCGTAAATCGTCATGCTCGTGTAAGTCAGCAGACGCTTGGCTTCGAGCAATTGACGCTCGTGCATGATCTGCAACGCCGGCTGCCCCGCCAGTTCACGGCAGGTGCCGTTGAGGTGCGAGACGGAAATCCCCAGCCGATGGGCCAGGTCTTCGACCTTGACGTGCTGGCGGTAGGTTTCTTCGACCAGCTGAATGAACCCGTTGAGGTATTCGCGCTGACGCTGCGGGCGTTGCGTGGCGTTGTGACGGTGGATCGCCTGACGGCTGACCCAGACCATGATCACGCTGACCAGCGAATGCATGAGCATTTCCCGCGCCGGTTGATGACCGTTGTATTCGGCCTGCAACGCGGCAAACAGACTGTTGAGGTACTCCGCGTCCTTGCCCGCCGAATAACTTTCGGCCTGGGCCAGGGCCTGCACCGCACTGCCCAGTTGCGCCTGCAAATGGTTGATCAACGGTGTGGCGAGGGTGACGACAAATCCTTCGACGTCCTCGGAAAAACGGAATCCATGCACCGATAACGGCGGCAGGATCTGGATCGCGGCTTCGTTCAGTTGCGTGCGTTGGCCTTCGATTTCAAGCTCTGCCTGACCTTTGAATACGAAGAGCAACTGGCACAAATCGGCGTGGCGGTGGGGTTTGATTTCCCATTGGTGTTCGCGGCTGCGTTTGGAAATGGTTTCACAGTGCAGCAAGTCAGGGGTCGGCCAGTCCAGGCTTTCACCGTAGAGCTTGAACACCGGAATCGAAGGCAGGTCAGGCTTGTTCATCACTTCAATCCAGGCCTCGAGGTTTGCGGGCGATAATCGCACCGATTGGCAGAATGTACAGGTATCGGCTCAGTTTTCACCTTCAATTGACAGACCCGCAAGGGAAAAATGCAAGCACTCGAATCCTGAAAATCATTCACCGGCCGTTGTCGCGTGAAGCTTGCGAGTCATAAAAACAATGAAAACGCTGAAAACCCAAGTCGCCATCATCGGCGCCGGTCCGTCCGGATTGTTGCTCGGCCAACTGCTGCACAACGCCGGCATCGACACCCTGATTCTGGAGCGCCAGACACCTGACTATGTACTCGGCCGAATTCGCGCCGGCGTGCTTGAACAAGGCATGGTAGAGCTGTTGCGCGAGGCTGGCGTGGGTCAGCGGATGGACGCCGAAGGGCTGGTGCACGGTGGTTTCGAACTGGCCCTCGACGGGCGCCGGATTCACATCGACCTGCAAGCCCTGACCGGTGGAAAAACCGTGATGGTCTACGGCCAGACCGAGGTCACCCGCGACCTGATGGCCGCTCGTCGGGAGACCGGCGGACAGACAATCTATGAAGCCAGCCATGTCGTTCCCTGTGGCATGAAAAGCGACGAAGCCTATGTCACCTTCGAAAAGGACGGCGAAACCTGGCGCGTCGATTGCGACTACATCGCCGGTTGCGACGGTTTCCACGGCGTGGCCCGGCAGTCGATTCCGGAGGACTGCCTGAAAGTCTTCGAACGGGTTTATCCGTTTGGCTGGCTGGGGATTCTCGCCGACACGCCACCGATTCATGATGAGCTGGTCTACGCCCGCCACGAGCGCGGTTTCGCCCTGTGCAGCATGCGGTCGGCGACTCGCACCCGCTATTACCTGCAAGTGCCCGCCGAGGAAAACGTCGACGACTGGTCGGATCAGCGTTTCTGGGATGAACTGCGCAACCGTCTGCCGGAGGATCTGGCGCAGAAACTGGTGACCGGTCCATCGATTGAAAAGAGCATCGCGCCGCTGCGCAGTTTTGTGGTCGAGCCGATGCAGTACGGGCGGATGTTTCTGGTCGGGGATGCGGCGCATATCGTTCCGCCGACCGGTGCCAAGGGTCTGAATCTGGCGGCCAGCGACGTCAGTACGTTGTTCCGGATTCTGCTGAAGGTTTACCGCGAAGGTCGCACTGACTTGCTGGAGAAATACTCGGAGATCTGCCTGCGCCGAGTGTGGAAAGCCGAACGGTTTTCCTGGTGGATGACTTCGATGCTGCACCGCTTCGATGAGCATGATGATTTCAGTCAGCGGATCTGCGCTTCGGAACTGGACTACTTTGTCAGCTCGGAGGCCGGTCAAAAAACCATTGCAGAAAATTACGTCGGGCTTCCTTATGAGGCTATCGAATAGCCTGCTACCGACTTACACTGACGAGCACTCACCCGCTCGCCGTGGCACTGCGGGTCAATCACTGCCCGCAGGTTCGCCCGTGACCAATCTCAACCATCCCGAAACGCCCAAACCGGCCATTCGCAGCGTGCTGGTCGCGCTGATGATGGCAATCTTTCTCGGCGCGCTGGACCAGACCATCGTCGCGGTTTCCATGCCGGCCATCTCCGCACAGTTCAAGGACGTCAGCCTGCTGGCCTGGGTGATTTCCGGCTACATGGTGGCGATGACCGTGGCGGTGCCGATCTACGGCAAGCTCGGCGATCTGTACGGGCGGCGCAAACTGATGCTGTTCGGCATGGGCCTGTTCACCCTCGCCTCGCTGTTCTGCGGCATGGCCCAGAGCATGGAGCAACTGGTGCTGGCGCGGATTTTCCAGGGCATCGGCGCCGGCGGGATGATTTCGGTAAGCCAGGCGATCATCGGCGACATCGTTCCGCCTCGCGAACGCGGGCGCTATCAGGGTTATTTCAGCAGCATGTACGCGGTGGCCAGCGTCGCCGGCCCGGTGCTCGGCGGCTACATGACCGAGTACCTGTCGTGGCGCTGGGTGTTCCTGATCAACCTGCCACTGGGTCTTGGCGCTTACTGGGTGGCGCGACGCAATCTGATCGGCCTGCCGATTCCCCAACGCAAACCAATCATCGACTATCTCGGCACGCTGCTGATGATTATCGGCCTGACCGCGCTGTTGCTGGCGATCACTCAGGTCGGCCAGGGCCATGCGTGGCGAAGCAGCGAAGTGCTCGGGCTGTTCGCTTGCGCGGTGGCGGTACTGGCGGTGTTCGTGTGGCACGAGCGGCGCGCCCGGGAGCCGTTACTGCCGATGCACCTGTTCACCAACCGCAGCGCCCTGCTGTGCTGGTGCACGATTTTCTTTTGCAGCTTCCAGGCGATTTCGTTGATTGTGCTGATGCCGCTGCGCTTTCAGAGCGTGACCGGCGCCGGGGCCGACAGCGCGGCATTGCACTTGCTGCCGTTGGCGATGGGTTTGCCGATCGGCGCGTATTTCGCCGGACATCGTACTTCGATCACCGGGCGCTACAAACCGCAGATTCTGACCGGCGCGCTGCTGATGCCGATCTCGATCCTCGGCATGGCCTTCAGCCCGCCCGATGCGACGCTGCTCAGCAGCCTGTTCATGTTGCTCAGCGGGATTGCCGGTGGCATGCAGTTCCCGACCTCGTTGGTCGGCACGCAGAACTCGGTGGAGCAAAAGGACATCGGCGTCGCCACCAGCACCACCAACCTGTTCCGCTCTCTGGGCGGCGCGGTGGGCGTAGCGTTGATGTCGGCGCTGTTGCTGGCGTTGTTGCAGGACTCCAGTTTCGCCCACCTGGCCGGCAGCTCGCTGATGAGCGAAGGTCATTCCGGCAACGTGCTGCTCGATGGCCTGAACGCGGCGCCCGGCGATGCGCAGAACGCCTTGCGTGCCGAGTTGCTGGTGACATTCCGGCATTTGCTGATGGTCAGCGCGGCGGTATCGCTGCTCGGGCTGGCGGCGGCGATCGCGATGCCGAACCGGTTGTTGCGGGGCCGTGAGCACGGCGCCCGCTGATTGATGCCGAGCGCTCCCACGCGCTGCGTGGGAGCGCTCGCGAATCAAGCACTGTAATAACCGACCGCCACCAGCATGTTCCCGACCTTTTTCAGGTAGGCATGCTTGTTTTCGACCTTGCCGGTCACCGGGTTTTTCCAGCGGTACTCGTACTCGCCCTCATCCTGTTTGCCGATCAGCGCCAGAATCGGCTCGCCCACCGGTTTGCCTTCCGGGTCATCGACCTTGGCGAAATCGGTGTTGATCAGCCGCAGATTGGTGCCGTGGGCGACATAGCGGTGATTGTCGAGATTGACCACGAACACATACAGGTCGTCCTGCAGGTAACCGCCCTTGAGCGAGTTGATCGCGGACAGCGTGCCCTTCTCGTCTTTGGTCAGGTCGGTGGCCGCTTTGTCGAGCAACGCTTTCGCCTGCTCCGCCGACGCGCGCGGCAGGTAATAACCCACCGCCAGAATCCGCTGACCGATGCGTTGATAGTAAACGTGCTTGCGCTCGACCTTGCCGTCGGACCAGTTCTGCCAGCGGTATTCGGCCTGCTGGATGCCGTTGCCTTCCGGCACTTTCAAGGCGTCCTTGAAGGACTTCTGCAAGTCCGGCCCGAGGACTTCGCTGACGTCGCGACCGATCAATGCCGACGACGGCCCGCCGCTGGCGAGCATCACGCCCTTGGTGTCGACCACGAACACGTAGCGATCCTTGTCGACGAATTCGCCCTGTCGGCTGAACGCTGCGAACGCCTTGTCGCCGTTGTCGTGGTAATAGGCCAGCGCCTTTTCCAGCAAGGCGATGGCGGCCTTGCTGTCGTCTTTTTCCGTGGTGGCCGCGTTGGCCTGACCGAAACTCAACAGCAGCACCGCGCCGAGCCAGGCCAGCTTGTGCACAAACCCCATGACGCATCCCTCGTTCTTGTTGGTGTTTCAAGAGCGTAGACGGCCTGAAGGCATGTATGGATATTCAGAAAGCTTCTGAATGTTGCTGTGGCGAGGGCGTTCATTCCCTCGCCACACAAGAGGCTTACGGACGGGCGTTGAGTTGCTGTTGCAGGTTCTGGATCTGCGCTTGCAGGGTGTTGATGTTGCGGGTCATCTGCCCACGGAACGCATCGAACTCGGCGGTGTTGGTGCCGCCCTGCGCAGCGGCCGGACGGTTGTCCTGCTCGCTTTTGAGGATGACGATTTCCTGCTCCAGACGATCGATCGCAGGGTTCGACCCACCTTGTTTTTTCAGGGCCGTGATGTCGGCACCGAGGCTCTTGAACTGCGCATCGAAACCCTTCACCTGTGCATCGAAGCTCTTGAGCTGAGCATCGAGCTTACTGGTGTCGGCCGGTGTGCTCTTCAGCGTCGCCAGTTCGGCGCTCAGGGCTTTGACCTGGGCCTGCAACTGGGTGTTGGCGTTCTGCTGTTCGGTGGTCTGGGCGGTCATCTGCGCCAGCCGCTTGTCCAGATCTGTCGCCTGCCCGGCCACGCCCTGCTGCTGTTTGCTTTGATCCTGAAGCGCGCTTTGCAGCTGCTTGATCTGCAGCTTCAGCGCTTCGCTGTCGGTGGTGACGTTGGTCTGGCTGGCCACGACCTTGCCGGAAATGTCCTGCAGGCGCCCCGCCGCTTCCTCACTGATGCGCGCGAAACTTTCCTGGGTCGCCACCAGTTGCTGCTCCATCAGCGAAATCTGCTGGAAGCTCCACCAGGCCAGACCGATGAAGGCGAAGAACAATGCACCGACCAGTGCCCACAACGGCCCGGTGCTGGCGGCCTTGACCTTGACCACCGGCGGCGTGCGCGAATGCACGGAGGTGCGGGCGGTGGCCGGAAAATCGTCGTCATCGAGGGTATCGGCGCGCAGGCTCGGTACATCGTCGAAATCGTCGTGGGCATCGTTACGCATGGACATTGAGGCAACCTTTGTGAAACGCGGTGATGGCAGATTGGGGCGAAGTATAAACCCCGCGGCCGCTGGGGTTGACCCTCAAGCCGTGGCGCGGTTCAGTGCCGGCCGGCAGATTCGTATCAACGAATGTCCTGCGCCTTCCACCAGCCACAGAACTCATCGAGGGCCGTCCACAGACTGACTTTCGGATCGTAGTCCAGATAATGCCGGGCGCGACTGATGTCGAGGGTGAAATTTTTGTTCATCACCTGCATGCCCAGGCGCGACAGGGTCGGCTCGGGACGCCCGGGCCAGAGCTTGCACACCCCTTCGTTGAGCGCCGCCACGCTGTAGGCCAGTCCGTAGGAACGGTACTTGGTGACCTGTGGGACTTCCATCCTGCGCATCACGTAATTGACCACATCCCACAGCGGCACCGGAGCACCGTTGCTGATGTTGTAGGCCTTGCCAAGCGCGGAAGCATCGGCCAGCAGACTGCTGAGCAACGCTTCGTTGAGGTTGTGCACGCTGGTGAAATCGACCTTGTTCAGACCGTTGCCGATGATCGCCAGACGGCCCTTGCGCTGCATGTTCAGCAAGCGCGGGAAGATGCTCATGTCGCCGGCGCCGGTGACGAAACGCGGGCGCAGGGCGAGGGTTTCGAGGCCGAATTCCTGGGCGCCGAAGACCTTTTGCTCGGCCAGGTATTTGGTCGCGGCATAGTGATGCTTGAAGCGCTTGGGCACTTGCTCTTCGGTCAGGCCAAGATGGTCGCGACCGTCAAAGTAGATCGAGGGCGACGACAGATGCACCAGCCGTCGAACCCGTTGTTTCAGGCAGGCCTCGACCACGTTTTCGGTGACCTGCACGTTGCCCTGATGGAAGTCCTGATACCGGCCCCACAAGCCGACCGCGCCGGCGCAATGCACCACGGCTTCGACATCGCTGCACAGCGCACGCACCAGTTCCGGATCGCTCAAATCGCCTTGAACGAACTCGGCACCGCGACGCACCAGATGCTCGACACCCTCGGCCCGGCGACCGTTGACCCGCACGTCCAGGCCCTGCTCCAGGGCGAAACGCGCAAAGCGTCCGCCAATGAAGCCGCTTGCGCCGGTGACCAGAATTTTCATGTAGAGCTCCGCTGTCTTTCGTTTTGCCTGATTCGTGAGTCTTGACGCTGGCCGTCAGTCCAACGGCACCAGCCATTGCGCCGACGAGCGCACCAATTGCTCGGTCAACAGCCCGAGCAACTGACCGCCATTGCGCCAATGATGCCAGTACAAGGGCACGTCGATCGGTTTATCTGGCAACAGTTCGCGCAGCACGCCGCGTTCCAGTTGCTCGCGGACCTGTAATTCCGGCACCAGTCCCCAGCCGAGCCCGGCTTCGGTCAGGCGGATGAAACCTTCGGACGACGGGCACAGATGATGTTCGAAACCGCCATCGACGCCGAGGGAGGCGAGGTATCGATGCTGGAGAAAATCGTCCGGGCCAAAGACCAGCGCCGGGGTGCGCGGTAACTGTTCAGCCCGCACGCCCTCGGGAAAATGCCGCTCGATGAACGCCGGACTGGCCAGCGCCCGATAGCGCATCGCTCCGAGCAGCACGCTGCGCGCGCCTGCCACCGGTCGCTCACTGGCGCACAGGCAACCGGCCACTTCACCGGCGCGCATGCGTTTGAGACCGACGGTCTGGTCTTCGACGATCAGATCGAGCAATAGATGTTGTTCGGCGCAGAAGTCGCCTACCGCCTCGGCCCACCAGGTGGCGAGGCTGTCGGCATTCAGGGCGATACGCAGGCGCTCCGGCAGGCCTTCCTCGTCCAGCGCCGGCACCAGCGTCTGCAAATCCCGTTCGAGCAGGCGCACCTGCTGCACATGGTTAAGCAGGCGCCGGCCAATCTCGGTCGGCGACGGCGGCGTGCCGCGCACCAAGACCGGCTGGCCGACCCGCGCTTCCAGCAGTTTGATCCGCTGGGAAATCGCCGATTGCGAAAGGCCCAGCACCTGCGCCGCCCGTTCGAATCCGGCCTGCTCGACCACGGCGGCCAGAGCGGAAAGCAATTTGTAGTCGAACATCAGTTTTCCTAATGAGCGATCAGCACTATTGGTTTTTCTTATACAGCGTCAACCGGGAGAATAGCCAGCAAGCACTCTTTATCAAGGACCACCACCATGGCTGGCGAAACCTCGTTGACCACCCTGCTGCGCAGCATGAGCCCGCAGCTCAATGCCGGCGAATATGTGTTCTGCACCTTGCGCGACGGCCAGTTGCCGAGCGGCCTGGAAATCGTCGGCAGCTTCCGTGAACAGGAAGGCCTGACAGTGATTCTCGATCGGTCCCACGCCGAGCGCGCCGGTTTCAGCTTCGACTATGTCGCGGCCTGGATCACCTTGAACGTGCATTCGGCGCTGGAAGCCGTCGGCCTGACCGCCGCGTTCGCCACCGCACTGGGCAAGGCGGGCATCAGTTGCAACGTGATTGCCGGCTACTACCACGACCATTTGTTCGTCGGTCAGGCCGACGCCGAACGCGCCATGCAAGTGCTGCGCGATCTCGCAGCCAACGCGGAGTAACCGTCATGTGGCAAAGCTATACCAACGGTTTGCTGGTGGCGTTCGGGCTGATCATGGCGATCGGCACACAGAATGCCTTTGTCCTGGCGCAGAGCCTGCGGCGTGAACATCACCTGCCGGTCGCGGCGCTGTGCGTCGCCTGTGATGCGTTGCTGGTGGCGGCCGGGGTGTTCGGGCTCGCCACGGTGCTGGCGCAGAACCCGACGTTGCTGGCAGTTGCCCGCTGGGGTGGTGCGGTGTTCCTGATCTGGTACGGCAGCCAGGCGCTGCGCCGGGCCTGCTCGAAACAGAGCCTGCAACAGGGTGAAAACCAGACCGTGCGTTCGCTGCGGGCGGTGATGCTCAGCGCACTGGCGGTGACCCTGCTCAACCCGCACGTCTATCTCGACACCGTTTTGCTGATCGGCTCCCTCGGTGCGCAACAGTCGGTGCCCGGCGCTTATGTCGTCGGCGCGGCGAGTGCTTCGCTGCTGTGGTTCTTCACCCTGGCGTTCGGCGCGGCATGGCTTGCACCGTGGCTGGCAAGGCCGAGTACCTGGCGGATTCTCGATCTGCTGGTGGCGGTGATGATGTTCACGGTGGCAGGGCAATTGATATTGGCTTCGTGATTTATTCCAAAAGGCTCTGGAACCTCTATCCCACACAGTTGTTGCGTGGTTAAGCCGCACCCCCGGTGCTATGATCCGAACCCTGCGCCGCAAAGAGTAAAAACTCGCCGGTGCATTTCTGGCCGCCCGTGATCGGCCTTGCGCTCACCGCAACAGACCTGATTAGGAGAATCATCATGGCTTTCGAATTGCCGCCGCTGCCTTACGCACACGATGCCCTGCAGCCGCACATTTCCAAGGAAACCCTGGAATTCCACCACGACAAGCACCACAACACCTACGTCGTGAACCTGAACAACCTGGTGCCAGGCACCGAGTTCGAAGGCAAGACCCTGGAAGAAATCGTCAAGACTTCCTCGGGCGGCATCTTCAACAACGCCGCTCAGGTCTGGAACCACACCTTCTACTGGAACTGCCTGGCGCCAAACGCCGGCGGTCAACCAACCGGCGCACTGGCTGAAGCCATCAACGCGGCTTTCGGTTCGTTCGACAAGTTCAAGGAAGAGTTCAGCAAAACCTCGATCGGCACCTTCGGTTCCGGCTGGGGCTGGCTGGTGAAAAAGGCTGACGGTTCCCTGGCCCTGGCCAGCACCATCGGCGCCGGCAACCCGCTGACCAGCGGCGACACCCCGCTGCTGACTTGCGACGTGTGGGAACACGCTTACTACATCGACTACCGTAACCTGCGTCCTAAGTACGTCGAGGCGTTCTGGAACCTGGTCAACTGGAAGTTCGTGGCCGAGCAGTTCGAAGGCAAGACCTTCACCGCTTAAGCTGCACGCCAGACAAAAACCCGGCTATTGCCGGGTTTTTTATGTCCGCGGAAATCATCACGGGTGCGTCGCGTCACAAACAGGGCCTTTTCCCACACGCAAAGCAGCCCTTCTCGCCTTGCTCCCAAGCCACGGCGAACTACCATCAAAAGAGGAAAAATTGTCCGACGCCCCTCAAGTTGGAGACCGAAACTACCGACACAGTACAACCAGGGCAAATACTCCAGACAGCAGCATTTCGGCCAAGGCCACGGACAAATTTTCCGCGGCTCGATTGTCCCTTTGACTGCCAACACGGGATTGCCAATACTCATGGCAACTTGACGCTACCCGCACGGAACAAGGAATAACCCTTTGAAGCTGGAACTCAAGAACAGCTTGTCGGTGAAGTTGCTCCGGGTCGTGCTCCTGTCGGCATTGATCGTCGGCGTGGTCTTGAGCTGCGCGCAGATCGTTTTCGATGCCTATAAAACACGCCAGGCCGTCGCCGGCGATGCCGAGCGCATCCTCGACATGTTCCGCGATCCCTCCACCCAGGCCGTCTACAGCCTGGACCGGGAGATGGGCATGCAGGTGATCGAAGGCCTGTTCCAGGACGACGCCGTGCGCCAGGCCTCCATCGGCCATCCCAACGAAGCGATGCTCGCGCAGAAGTCCCGTGAGCTGCAGCATTCCAACAGCCGCTGGCTGACCGACCTGATCCTCGGCCAGGAACGCACCTTCACCACCCAACTGGTGGGACGCGGCCCCTACAGCGAATATTACGGCGACCTGAGCATCACCCTCGACACCGCCACCTACGGTCAGGGTTTCATTGTCAGCTCGGTGATCATCTTCATTTCCGGCGTGTTGCGCGCCTTGGCCATGGGCCTGGTGCTGTACCTGGTCTATCACTGGCTGCTGACCAAACCGCTGTCGCGGATCATCGAACACCTCACCGAGATCAACCCGGACCGCCCCAGCGAACACAAGATTCCGCAGCTCAAGGGCCACGAGAAAAACGAACTCGGTATCTGGATCAACACCGCCAACCAGTTGCTCGAATCCATCGAACGCAACACCCACCTGCGTCACGAGGCGGAAAACAGCCTGCTGCGCATGGCCCAGTACGACTTCCTCACCGGCCTGCCGAACCGCCAGCAATTGCAGCAGCAACTGGACAAGATTCTGGTGGATGCCGGCAAGCTGCAGCGCCGGGTTGCGGTGTTGTGTGTCGGACTGGATGACTTCAAAGGCATCAACGAACAATTCAGCTACCAGACCGGCGACCAGTTGTTGCTCGCCCTGGCTGATCGTCTACGCGCCCACAGCGGTCGCCTCGGCGCGCTCGCCCGTCTCGGCGGCGACCAGTTCGCGCTGGTGCAGGCCGATATCGAGCAACCTTACGAAGCGGCGGAACTGGCGCAAAGCATTCTCGATGACCTGGAAGCGCCGTTCGCCCTCGACCATCAGGAAATCCGCCTGCGCGCGACCATCGGCATCACCCTGTTCCCGGAGGACGGCGACAGCACCGAGAAGCTGTTGCAGAAAGCCGAGCAGACCATGACCCTGGCCAAGACCCGCTCGCGCAACCGCTATCAGTTCTATATCGCCAGCGTCGACAGCGAAATGCGCCGCCGTCGCGAACTGGAAAAAGACCTGCGTGATGCGCTGTTGCGCGATCAGTTCTACCTCGTCTATCAACCGCAGATCAGCTACCGCGATCACTGTGTGGTCGGCGTCGAAGCCCTGATCCGCTGGCAGCATCCGGAACATGGGCTGGTGCCACCGGACCTGTTCATCCCGCTGGCGGAGCAGAACGGCACCATCATCGCCATCGGCGAATGGGTGCTGGATCAGGCCTGCAAGCAACTGCGCGACTGGCACGATCAGGGCTTCGTCGACCTGCGCATGGCGGTCAACCTGTCCACTGTGCAGTTGCACCACGCCGAGCTGCCACGGGTGGTCAATAACCTGTTGCAGATGTACCGCCTCCCACCGCGCAGTCTGGAGCTGGAAGTCACCGAAACCGGCCTGATGGAAGACATCAGCACCGCCGCCCAGCACCTGCTGAGCCTGCGCCGCTCCGGTGCGCTGATCGCCATCGACGACTTCGGCACCGGCTATTCGTCACTGAGCTATCTCAAGAGTCTGCCGCTGGACAAGATCAAGATCGACAAGAGCTTCGTCCAGGACCTGCTGGATGACGACGATGACGCGACCATCGTTCGCGCCATCATTCAACTGGGCAAGAGCCTCGGCATGCAGGTGATCGCCGAGGGCGTGGAAACCGCCGAACAGGAAACCTACATCATCTCCGAAGGCTGCCACGAAGGTCAGGGCTACCACTACAGCAAGCCGCTGCCGGCGCGCGAACTGAGCGTTTATCTCAAGCAGGCCCAGCGCAGCAACGCGGCCATCCTCTGAAATCTCCCTGCGAAACCCGGCAAAACCCTTGATCCGCCGGGTGTGGTCTACGCTGTTGATCCAGCGCAAACCCCGCGCAAATAGGAAATATTTCCAGCTACAACCCTTTACACATAATGCGAAAGATTTGCATTATGTCGCAGCTTTTGCGCACCCCCGCGCCTGTCCACTCAATTACCGAAGCAGGATGTTCGCCATGATTCGTATGCCTCTGGCTACCGCCAGTCTGCTGGCCATCGCTATTTCCCTCGCCGGTTGCGGCGAAGGTAAAGACAAAGAAAAGGCCGCCGCTCCTGCGCCGACTCCGGCTGCGAGCACCGCTGCACCGGCTGCGCCTGCTGCTGCCGGTAAAGTCGACGAGGCCGCCGGCAAAGCCGTTGTCTCGCACTACGCCGACATGGTCTTCGCCGTTTACAGCGATGCCGAATCCACCGCGAAAACCCTGCAAACCGCCATCGACGCGTTCCTCGCCAAGCCGAACGCCGACACCTTGAAAGCCGCCAAGGCTGCCTGGGTTGCCGCCCGCGTTCCTTACCTGCAAAGCGAAGTGTTCCGCTTCGGCAATACCATCATCGACGACTGGGAAGGTCAGGTGAACGCCTGGCCTCTGGACGAAGGCCTGATCGACTACGTCGACAAATCCTACGAGCATGCACTGGGCAACCCGGGCGCCACCGCCAACATCATCGCCAACACCGAAGTACAGGTCGGCGAAGACAAGGTCGACGTCAAGGACATCACCCCGGAAAAACTCGCCAGCCTGAACGAGCTGGGCGGCTCCGAAGCCAACGTTGCCACCGGCTACCACGCCATCGAATTCCTGCTCTGGGGCCAGGATCTGAACGGCACCGGCCCTGGCGCCGGCAACCGTCCAGCATCGGACTACCTGGAAGGCGCCGGCGCCACCGGCGGTCACAACGACCGTCGTCGCGCCTACCTGAAAGCCGTGACCCAGCTGCTGGTCAGCGACCTGGAAGAAATGGTCGGCAACTGGAAGCCGAACGTGGCCGACAACTACCGCGCCACCCTGGAAGCCGAACCGGCTGAAAGCGGCCTGCGCAAAATGCTGTTCGGCATGGGCAGCCTGTCCCTGGGCGAGCTGGCCGGCGAGCGCATGAAGGTATCTCTGGAAGCGAACTCTCCTGAAGATGAACAGGATTGCTTCAGCGACAACACCCACAACTCGCACTTCTACGATGCCAAGGGCATTCGTAACGTTTACCTGGGCGAGTACACCCGCGTCGACGGCACCAAGATGACCGGCGCCAGCCTGTCGTCGCTGGTGGCCAAGGTTGATCCGGCTGCCGACATCGCGTTGAAAGCCGATCTGGCCGCCACCGAAGCCAAGATCCAGGTCATGGTCGATCACGCCAACAAGGGTGAGCACTACGACCAGTTGATCGCGGCCGGCAACACCGCCGGCAACCAGATCGTTCGCGACGCCATCGCTTCGCTGGTCAAGCAGACCGGTTCGATCGAAGCCGCTGCCGGCAAACTGGGCATCAGCGACCTGAACCCGGACAACGCCGATCACGAGTTCTGATCACAGCGTCCGCGTTAATAAAGGCGACCTTCGGGTCGCCTTTTTCATATCTGCTATTTGTGGTGATGCTGATGGCCGCGCCTTGGTCTCACAGGAAACCTGCTCCATATCAAGCAAACGATAATTCCTCTTATTCAAACCCCCTCGCCCTGTTAGACTTTGCGCCTTTAAATTCGCCCCTCTTGCAGGAAGTCTGATGCCCTCGCTGCCTCTTCGCTTGTCCGCACTGTTTCTGGCCCTGGGCCTGAGTGCCTGCGATGACGCCCCGCGTTTCACCAAGGCCGAGCCGGGTGAGGCCCGTTCCGGCGGCGCCGCGACCGTGCGCAAGAGCGATCAGAACGCGTTTTCCCTGCCGTCCGCCAATCTGCCGCCTTCGCGGCGGGTGGACTTCAGCGTCGGCAACAGCTTCTTTCGCAGCCCGTGGGTGATCGCGCCGTCGACCACCACCGCCCGCGATGGCCTCGGCCCGCTGTTCAACACCAACGCCTGCCAGAACTGCCACATCAAGGACGGCCGCGGCCATCCGCCGACACCGGATGCGGCCAACGCCGTGTCGATGCTGGTGCGTCTGTCGATTCCCGATGCGCCGGCCTATGCCAAGGTCATCGAGCAAGTGGGCGTGGTGCCCGAGCCGGTTTACGGCGGCCAGTTCCAGGACATGGCCGTCCCCGGCGTCGCGCCGGAAGGCAAGGTGCGGGTCGATTACACGCCGGTTCCGGTCCGCTTCAAGGACGGCACCGAGGTCGAGCTGCGTAAACCGGTGCTGCAGATCACCCAGCTCGGCTACGGCCCGATGCACCCGGACACACGCTTCTCGGCCCGCGTTGCGCCGCCGATGATCGGCCTGGGCCTGCTCGAAGCGATCCCGGAAGAAGCGATCCTCGCCAACGCCGCCGCCCAGGCCAAAGAGAACAACGGCATCAATGGCCGGCCAAACCGGGTCTGGGATGACGCGCAGCAAAAGACCGTCATGGGGCGATTTGGCTGGAAAGCCGGCCAACCGAACCTCAATCAACAAAATGTTCACGCGTTTTCTGGTGATATGGGCCTCACCACCAGCCTGAGACCGTTTGATGACTGCACCGACGCGCAAATCGCCTGCAAACAGGCGCCGAACGGCAACGGCCCGGACGGCGAACCGGAAGTCAGCGACAACATCCTGCGCCTGGTGCTGTTCTACAGCCGCAACCTCGCCGTTCCCGCCCGCCGGAGCGTCAACGATCCACAGGTACTGGCCGGCAAAAATCTGTTTTTCCAGGCCGGATGCCAGTCCTGCCACACACCGAAATACACCACCGCCGCCAACGCGGCCGAACCTGAACTGGCCAAGCAAGTGATTCGACCGTACAGCGATCTGCTGCTGCACGACATGGGCGAAGGCCTGGCGGACAACCGCACCGAATTCCAGGCCTCCGGCCGCGACTGGCGCACCCCGCCACTATGGGGCATCGGCCTGACACAGGCGGTCAGCGGCCACACCCAGTTTCTGCACGACGGCCGCGCCCGCAACCTGCTCGAAGCCGTGCTCTGGCATGGCGGCGAAGCAAAAGCGGCGCAGCAACAGGTTTTGTCTTTCAATGCCGAGCAGCGTGCCGCGCTGCTGGCGTTCTTGAATTCACTTTAAACACTTAAAAGAATCGGGAGCCCGACATGTTCCGTCCCAAGCTGTTGTTCACCAGCCTTGCCGCACTGGCCCTCGGCGCGTGCTCGCCGCAGGATCCCCAAGCCGTCACCTCGGCGGCCATCGCCAAATCGGTGATCCTGCCGACCTACACCCGCTGGGTCGAAGCCGACAAGCAACTGGCCGTCAGTGCCCTCGCCTACTGCCAGGGCAAAGCGTCGCTGGACACCGCCCGCGCCGACTTCCTGCACGCGCAGAAAGCCTGGGCCGAGCTGCAACCGCTGCTGATCGGCCCGCTGGCCGAGGGCAACCGCTCGTGGCAGGTGCAGTTCTGGCCGGACAAGAAAAACCTGGTCGGCCGTCAGGTCGAGCAACTGGTCACCGCGCAGCCGCAGATCGACGCCGCCGCCCTGGCCAAGTCCAGCGTTGTGGTTCAAGGCCTGTCCGCGTACGAGTACATCCTGTTCGACGCCAAGCCTGACGTGGCCAACGACACGCAGAAAGCCAAATACTGCCCACTGCTGGTGGCCATCGGCGAGCGTCAGAAACAACTGGCCGAAGAGATCCTCAGCAGTTGGAACAACACCGACGGCATGCTCGCGCAGATGAGCAAGTTCCCGAACCAGCGCTACGCCGACTCCCACGAAGCGATCGCCGATCTGCTGCGGGTACAGGTCACCGCTCTCGACACCCTGAAGAAGAAACTCGGCACGCCGATGGGCCGTCAGAGCAAGGGCGTACCTCAGCCGTTCCAGGCCGATGCATGGCGCAGCCAGTCGTCCATGGAGTCGCTGGAAGCCAGCCTCGCAGCGGCCAAAACCGTCTGGGAAGGCGTCGACAACAAAGGCCTGCGCGGCCTGCTGCCGGCTGAGCAAAAGCCGCTGGCGGACAAGATCGATGCAGCCTACGCGGCGTCGCTCAAACTGTTCGGCAGCACCCAGCGCTCGCTGACCGAAATGCTCAACGATGACGCCGGTCGCCAGCAGCTCAACGACATCTACGACAGCCTCAACGTCGTCCACCGCCTGCACGAAGGCGAGCTGGCCAAGGCGCTGGGCATCCAACTGGGCTTCAACGCCAACGACGGTGACTGATGAGGGCACGTTCCATGCTGCGACGCCAGGCTCTGACTTTAGGTAGTTTGCTGCTGGGAGCAGTGACACTGGGCGGCTGGACGCTGTTCAAACGCAAGGACCAAAGCCCGCTGCTGCTGTCGGCGCGGGACGACACCGACGGTAAGCACTACGCCGTCGGTTATCGGCTGGACGGCACTCAGGTGTTTGCCACCGAAGTCGGCCAGCGCTGCCACGACATCATCAATCACCCGACGCTGCCGATCGCGCTGTTCGTTGCCCGTCGGCCGGGCACCGAGAGCTACCTGATCGACCTGCGCAACGGTGGATTGCTGCAAACCGTGACGTCGCAGCCGAACCGGCATTTCTACGGCCACGCGGTGATCCATCACAGCGGCGACTACCTGTACGCCACCGAAAACGACACCACCGATCCGGGCCGTGGCCTGCTCGGGGTGTACAAATTCGAAGGCGAACGGCTGGTGCACAGCGGCGAGATTTCCACCCACGGTCTCGGCCCGCATCAGGTGTCGTGGATGCCCGACGGTGAAACTCTGGTGGTGGCCAACGGCGGGATCCGCACCGAGGCCGAAAGCCGGGTCGACATGAACCTCGACGCCATGGAGCCGAGCCTGGTGCTGATGCAGCGCGACGGCACCCTGCTGAGCAAGGAAACCCTCGCCCAGCAGATGAACAGCGTGCGCCATCTGGGGATCGCCAGCGACGGCACCATCGTCGCCGGCCAGCAATTCATGGGGCCTTCCCACGAGCGCTCGGAGCTGCTGGCGATCAAACGTCCCGGCCAGCCGTTCGTGGCGTTCCCGGTGCCGGAGCATCAGTTGCAGTCGATGGGTCATTACACCGCCAGTGTCGCCGTGCACAGCGACCTGCGTCTGGTGGCACTGACCGCACCGCGCGGCAACCGCTTCTTCATCTGGGACCTGGACAGCGGCGAAGTGCGCCTCGACGCCCCGTTACCCGACTGCGCCGGCGTCGGTGCGGTGAAGGACGGGTTCGTCGTGACCTCCGGTCAGGGACGCTGCCGCTACTACGATTGCCGTCAGGACGATCTGCTGGCCAAACCGCTGGATTTGCCCGCAGGGCTCTGGGACAACCATCTTCATCTGATGGCCTGAAATTCGCCGCCGACCGTTCGGTCGGCGGCGCCGCTTTTTTCTATCGCCGCCCTTCATACCCTGTAAAAACTGGCAGTTGGAATCCCTGCCGGACTCGGGGTAATGTGCCCGCCTGTCTCGCCTGATTTTCTCCAAGGAACTGGAAATATGCTGCGTCGCCGCATGCTGATCATGTTGGGTGTTGTACTGCTGATCGTTCTGCTTCTCGCCGGTTACAAGGCCTTCTCGATCTATACGATGATCCAGGGCTTTTCGAAGCCGAAGCCGCCGATCAGCGTCGCCGTGGCCACGGCCGTCGAGCGCCCGTGGCAGATGCGTCTGCCCACCGTCGGCACGCTGAAGGCGCTGCAAGGCGTCGACCTGAGTCTGGAGAACGCCGGCACCGTCACCGAGCTGAAGTTCGAATCGGGGCAGAAGGTCAAGGCCGGCCAGCCCTTGCTGCAACTGGACAGCGCCGTCGAAGCGGCCTTCCTCGAAACCGCCAAGGCCGATCTCGGCCTCGCGCAGCTGGATTACGGTCGCGGCAGTCAGCTCGTCGGCAGCAGCGCCATCTCCAAAGGCGAATTCGACCGGCTCTCGGCGCAGTTGCAAAAGAACAAGGCCACGGTCAATCAACTCAATGCGGCGCTGGCGAAAAAACGCATCGTCGCGCCCTTCAGCGGCACCATCGGCATCCGCCTCGTCGACATCGGCGACTACCTCGCCAGCGGCACCAAGATCGCCACCCTGCAGGACCTGAGCAGCCTCTACGCCGACTTCTATGTGCCTGAACAGTCGGTGCCGAAACTGGCCATTGGTCAGCCGGTGCAGATTACGGTCGCGGCGTATCCCGGCCAGAATTTCACCGGCGCCATCACCGCGATCAACCCGATCGTCGAAAGCACCACCCGCAACATTCTGGTCCGCGCCACCCTGGCCAACCCCGACGGCAAGTTGCTGCCGGGCATGTTCACCAGCGTCGAGGTGCTGCTGCCGGATCCGCAGAAACACATCGTGGTTCCGGAAAGTGCGATCACCTACACCCTCTACGGCAACTCGACGTACGTGGTCACCCAGAAAAAAGCCGAAGACGGCACCGTCGAAAAGGACGACAAGGGCCAACCGGTGCTGATTGCCGAGCGTCGGTTCGTCGAGACCGGCGAACGCCGCGATGGCCAGGTGATGATCAACAAGGGCGTGCAGAGCGGCGAACAGGTGGTGACGGCCGGCCAGATCAAACTGGACAACGGCGCCCACATTGCCATCAGCGACGACAAGACCCTCGGCGAGCAGAACAGTCCGCCCCGCGCCGACTGATCAAGGAAACCCCATGGCTTTTACCGATCCGTTCATCCGCCGCCCGGTGCTCGCCACCGTGGTCAGCCTGCTGATTGTGCTGCTGGGCTTCCAGGCCTGGAGCAAACTGCCGCTGCGCCAATACCCGCAAATGGAAAACGCCCTGATCACGGTGACCACCGCGTACCCCGGGGCCAACGCCGAAACCATCCAGGGCTACATCACCCAACCGATGCAACAGAGCCTGGCCAGCGCCGAGGGCATCGACTACATGACCTCGGTCAGTCGCCAGAACTTCTCGGTGATTTCGATCTACGCGCGCATCGGCTCCAACAGCGACCGCTTGTTCACCGAACTGCTGGCCAAGGCCAACGAGGTGAAGAACAAACTGCCTCAGGACGCTGAAGACCCGGTGCTGAGCAAGGAAGCGGCCGACGCCTCGGCGCTTATGTACATCAGTTTCTTCAGCAAGGAGCTGAACAACCCGCAGATCACCGACTACCTGTCGCGGGTGATCCAGCCGAAACTGGCGACCCTGCCGGGCATGGCCGAGGCGGAGATTCTCGGCAACCAGGTGTTCGCCATGCGCCTGTGGATCGACCCGGTGAAACTCGCCGGCTTCGGCCTCAGCGCCAGCGACGTGACCAACGCGGTGCGCCAGTACAACTTCCTCTCCGCCGCCGGCGAAGTGAAAGGCGAGTACGTGGTCACCAGTATCAACGCCAACACCGAACTGAAGTCCGCCGAAGCCTTCGGCAAGATCCCGCTCAAGGTCAGCGGCGACAGCCGGGTGCTGCTCAGCGATGTGGCACGGGTCGAGATGGGCGCGGAAAACTACAACTCGATCAGCTCGTTCGGCGGCACGCCCTCGGTGTACATCGGGATCAAGGCCACGCCCGGCGCAAACCCGCTGGAAGTGATCAAGGAAGTGCGCAAGATCATGCCGGAACTGGAAGCCCAGTTGCCGCCCAACCTCAAGAGCGAGATCGCCTACGACGCCACGCTGTTCATCCAGGCCTCCATCGACGAAGTGGTGAAAACCCTGTTCGAGGCGGTACTGATCGTGATCGTGGTGGTGTTCCTGTTCCTCGGTGCACTGCGTTCGGTAGTGATTCCGGTGGTGACCATTCCGCTGTCGATGATCGGCGTGATGTTCTTCATGCAGATGATGGGCTACTCGATCAACCTGCTGACCCTGCTGGCGATGGTGCTGGCCATCGGGCTGGTGGTGGACGACGCGATTGTGGTGGTGGAAAACATCCACCGGCACATCGAGGAAGGCAAGACACCACTGGAGGCCGCGCTCGAAGGCGCACGGGAAATCGCCATGCCGGTGGTGTCGATGACCATCACCCTGGCGGCGGTGTACGCACCGATCGGTTTTCTCACCGGGCTGACCGGGGCGCTGTTCAAGGAGTTTGCACTGACCCTGGCCGGGGCGGTGGTGATCTCCGGCATCGTCGCCCTGACCCTGTCGCCGATGATGTGCGCCATGCTGCTGCGCCATGACGAAAACCCCAGCGGCCTGGCCCATCGACTGGACCGGATTTTCGACAGCCTCAAGCGTCGCTATCAGAGCATGCTGCACGGCACGCTCAACACCCGGCCGGTGGTGCTGGTGTTTGCGGTGATCGTGCTGTGCCTGATTCCGGTGCTGCTCAAGTTCACCAAGTCGGAACTGGCTCCGGACGAGGATCAGGGCATCATTTTCATGATGGCCAACGCCCCGCAGCCGACCAACCTCGATTACCTGAACACCTACACCGACGAGTTCATCAAGATCTTCAAGGAGTTTCCGGAGTACTACTCCTCGTTCCAGATCAACGGCTATAACGGCGTGCAGAGCGGCATCGGCGGTTTCCTGCTCAAGCCGTGGAACGAGCGCAGCCGCACGCAAATGGAAATCCTCCCCGAGGTACAGGGGAGACTCGAGGGCATTCCGGGCCTGCAGATCTTCGGTTTCAACCTGCCCTCCCTGCCCGGCACCGGCGAAGGCCTGCCGTTCGAGTTCGTGATCAACACCGCCAATGACTACGAGCTGTTGCTGCAAGTGGCCGACAGGATCAAGAAGCGCGCCATGGAGTCGGGCAAGTTCGCCTTCGTCGACCTTGATCTGGCGTTCGACAAACCCGAAGTGGTGGTCGATATCGACCGCGCCAAGGCCGCACAGATGGGCGTGTCGATGCAGGATCTGGGCGGCACCCTCGCCACCTTGCTCGGCGAAGCCGAGATCAATCGGTTCACCATCGAAGGCCGCAGCTACAAGGTCATCGCCCAGGTCGAACGGGCCTACCGCGACAACCCGGACTGGCTGAACAATTACTACGTGAAAAACACTCAGGGCGAACTGCTACCGCTGTCGACCCTGATCACCGTGACCGACCGCGCCCGGCCACGGCAACTCAACCAGTTCCAGCAGCTCAACGCAGCGAAGCTGTCCGGGGTCCCGCTGGTGAGCATGGGCGAAGCCATCGACAGCGTGTTGCAGATCGCCCGGGAAGAAGCCCCGGCCGGCTTTGCCTTTGATTACGGCGGCGCCTCCCGGCAGTTCGTCCAGGAAGGCAGTGCGCTGTGGGTAACTTTTGCCTTGGCGCTGGCGATCATTTTCCTGGTGCTGGCGGCGCAGTTCGAAAGCTTCCGCGACCCGCTGGTGATTCTGGTGACCGTGCCGTTGTCGATCTGCGGAGCGCTGATTCCGTTGTTCCTCGGCTGGTCGAGCATGAACATCTACACCCAGGTCGGGCTGGTGACGCTGATCGGGCTGATCAGCAAGCACGGGATCCTGATCGTCGAGTTCGCCAACCAGTTACGCAAGGAGAAGGGCCTGACACCCCGTGAGGCGGTGGAGGAAGCGGCGGCGATTCGTCTGCGCCCGGTGTTGATGACCACCGCGGCAATGGTGTTTGGCATGGTGCCGCTGATTGTGGCCACCGGTGCCGGCGCGGTTAGCCGTTTCGACATCGGAACCGTGATTGCCACAGGGATGTCGATCGGGACGTTGTTTACGCTGTTTGTCCTGCCGTGCGTTTACACCGTGCTGGCAAAACCCGATCCCAAGGCATGACGCAGTAAAAAAAGCCATGACGCAATAAAAAAGGCCTCGCATCAGCGAGGCCTTTGGCTCTTCTAGAAAGAGATTTCAATCGATTCAACTCTGCGGCCTCATCCCTTGAGAAAGTCCGAACATGAACAGCAACAGGTCATGATCCGGCTGAGTGGCCACGGCGGCTTTCGCCACCCGTGGCATCGGGCAATGGGCGCCGGCGCCGGTTGCGCCGATGACCTGCATGCGTGGCTGTTCCCAGGCCGCCACCGCCAATGATGCAACTGCCAAGGCTCCTACCAGAAACAAACCTCGTGCAATTTCTAGTTTCATCGCTATAAACCTTTGATAGCGCTGCCAAACGCCGTCTCATAAAAGTAGACGAGTTTTTTCCAGTCCGTTGCGTTGAACGACGAGTGGCGGCGCAATTGCTTCATGTCATGGGCGGCCGCGCGATGAGCGGTCAGACGTTGACGGCACTTTTCCAGATCGATCAGGGCGACTTCGACTTTGGCCGACTCGCCCGTGCCGGTCACTCGTACAAAAACATGCTTGATGTAGATGCAGCTGTGCTGCCAACGGCCCTTGTGCATGCGCGCCAGGTTTTCGGCGAGGTCCTTGAGCACGCGCTCATAGACGGCTTCGCCATATTGCTCGCGACCGCCGCCCGCTTCCCAATGCTCAAGCTCTTGAAAGCCATCGAGGGATTTGGTCACCAACAGTGCACGCCACTTGAATTTCGGATCGGGCTGGGCACCGCAGAACACGATTTCAGGCACCCGGACACCGAGACGGGAAACCCCGGTCAGCGCATCCAGCTCGCGCAACACGGTCGGCCGTCCGAACGGGTGCAGCCAACTGCGATAGATATGGCCTGTCTGACGTTTGGCATACAGCAGTTGACCATCGCGCCCCACCACACGCTGCACACCACTTTCGCCCCCACGGCGTACATTGGGTTCCTCGACCCATTCACCACGCTGGTTCCAGTAGTAGTCGAAGCGATCCTTGGGAGCGACTTCCGCCTCTGCTGCAAATTGCACTGCCATCCTCTTACCTCTTGCGTAATACATAAACTCGCCACATGGCATAGAGCGGAATAAAGTCCAGTTGTTCCTGGATCCGGAATCCTGCTTCTTCGAATTCCTTTTCAACTGTTGCGGCCGGTAACACAAACCGGTTCTGGTAACCCTCCTGCCCACGCCGGTGCTCGGCGCGTTTGCGTTTCCAGGCCTTGAAATTGCCGTCGACCCACAGCGAAATGATCACGCTGTCCCGGGTGACGCGCTCGAACTCGCGCAGAATCGCCCGGCGGTGCTCGGCTTCACCGATGTGATGCAGCAGTCGCATGCAGAAAATGCTGTCCACGGCGTTATCAGGCAAGGCGATGTCGAACGCAGACGTGTGCAAGGGTTGTACCCGTTTCACCACATCCGCCGGTTGTGCCTGCATGGCGGTCTTGATCATCGACTCGGAGTTGTCCGCCCCGATGATCACTCGGTTGGGTTTTTCCGCCAGCATCGGCCAGAAACGCCCCGCACCGCACGGCAGGTCGAGGACCAGACCCGGCTCACCGACCAGGGTCAGCGCCTTGCGGGCCAACTGCTGATCCCGCCAGTTGGACAAACGACGCCCCAGACCATCCTGGTGTTTGCGCAAGTATTTCTGCGCATGCTTGTCGTCGTACTTTTCGGAAAAATCGAGTTTGATCGGGCCGGCCATCACCAAGACTCCTGAATTACTGATGACGCCACCTTAAGCAGCGGCGTGTCAGCGTCAGGTCAACCCTTTGTGAAAAAAACGTCATGTAAATCGCCAAACTATTTCAAGGTTATACAGGAATTAGACAGGTTGGCGGGAGTCCCCCATCAATCGACTGATCCTCACTGCTTGCCCAGAACGACCTCGAAACGGCAGCCATTGGGTTCCATCGTGCTCAACGTGACGCTCCAGCCCTGGTTCTCGCAGATGCGTTGAACCAGTGACAGCCCCAATCCCAACCCTTCACCGCGTTTTTCGTTGCCGCGTACAAAAGGCTGGAACATCGCCTCGCGTTTTTCCTCGGGTATGCCTACGCCCGAATCCTCGACCACAAAGCCGTTGGCATGAAGCGTCAGTCGAATGAAACCCTGCTCGGTGTAGTGCAAGGCGTTGCGCAGCAAATTGCCCATCACGGCATTGAGCAGCGTCGCGTTGTAACAGGTGTCGGGCGGATTGCCCGGCTCGAAAATCAGCTGCAAGCCCTTGGATTCGATGGGCTCGCGCCACAGACAAAGCAAGCCGTCGGCCACTTGCGCGAGGGTGTGCCGGGGGGCGGCGCCTGCATCTTCGCGTTGGGCACGAGCGAGCATCAGGAAGGTCTGCACCAGCTCACGCATTTCTTCACTGGCACGCGCAATGCGCTGGACCTGAGCCTTGCCGCGCTGATCGATACCCGGGTTTTCCAGCAGCAGTTCACAGGAACTGGCCAATACCATCAGAGGTGTTCGCAATTCGTGGCTGACGTCGCTGGTAAACAAGCGCTCCCGCGTCAGCGCCTGACGCAGGCGCCCGAGCGTAGCGTCGAACGCCACCGCCAGTTCGCCCACCTCGTCTGCCGCGTAATCCGGCGCCAGCGGAGGCGCCAGCCCGAGCAACTGGTCGCGATGGCGCACCTGGCGGGCAAGACGCACCACCGGGGCCATTACCTTGCGCGCCAGCACCCAGCCAAGGAACACCGCCAACGCCAGACTGAGCACGAAGCCCACCAGCACCACGGCGAACAGCACGCGCTCGCGCTCTTCGAAATCGCTTTGATCCTGCAGCAGCACATAGCGGCGACCGTCGACCACCTCGACCATGGCGTGGTACGACAGCTGCTCGCGAAAGACTTCATGGAAACCCGAATCCAGGTGCCGCAGATCCTTGGGCAGCTCGAAGTCGCCCGGCCCGCCGCTGAAGTAGAACAGCTGATCCGGCTCCGGCCGGTGGCTCCAGTCCGAGACGTTGTCCATCAGCAGCAGGCGTTGCAGATCCCCGCCCAACCCGGCGGATATGAGTTTTTCCTCGACCAGGTGCACGGTCGCGACGATGCCCATCGCAAACGCGCCGGCCACCAGCGCACTCATCAGCGCAAAGGCGATGATGATCCGCTGGGCAAGGCTTTGCTTAAACTCCATCGCGACCCTCGGCCAGGCGATAACCCACGCCGTGCACGGTGTGCAGCAATGGCTTGGCGAACGGCTTGTCAATCACCTGACGCAACTGGTGGACATGGCTGCGCAGGCTGTCGCTGTCCGGGCAGTCATCGCCCCACAGCGCTTCTTCGAGAATTTCCCGGCGCAGGACATGCGGACTCTTTTGCATCAGCACCGCCAGCAGCTTGAGGCCGACCGGGTTGAGCTTGAGCAATTTGCCTTCGCGGGTCACTTCGAGGGTATCGAGGTCGTAGCTCAGATCGCCGACCTGCAAGGCACGACGACCGCCGCCCTGGGTGCGGCGCATCACGGCCTCGACCCGGGCCGCCAGTTCCGACAGCGCGAATGGCTTGACCAGATAATCGTCGGCCCCGGACTTGAAGCCCTGCAGGCGGTCGTCGAGCTGATCGCGGGCGGTGAGCATGATCACCGGCGTATCGCGACGAGCGTCTTCGCGCAGGCGCTTGCACAGGGTGTAGCCGTCGATTCCCGGCAGCATGATGTCGAGCACGATCAGGTCGTAATGCTCGGTGGCGGCCAGATGCAGGCCCGACAGACCGTCCTGGGCGCAATCGACGGTATAGCCTTTGAGCCCCAGGTAATCGGCCAGATTGGCCAGGATATCGCGGTTGTCTTCGACCAATAGAATTCGCATGGGCACCTCCTCCGTACACGGTAGCGGCCGTCTTGGCCCGCGCAGCTTACGGCCAAGTGTGGCTCACGGCTAGGCACCGGGCGGGTTGATTTGACTTAATTGCACGGATCGCCGGACTTGACGAGTTTTTCACGAGCGGCCGACAAATCGCCGACAGAACCGGGCGCAGACTCACGCGGTTGTGCTTCTTTGAAGACCTTACCGATGAAGGAATTGCCATGGTTTCGATCTCTGCCCGCCCTGCTTCAAGGCCTTTGAATGTATGGCTTTGCCTGGGCATTCCCGCCGTCGCGGCGGTCATTCTGGTGTTGCTGGAGCTGACCGACCTGGACATGGATCTGGCCCGGCTGTTTTACGATCCGGTGGCGGGAGACTTCATCGGCCGGCACAGTTACTTTCTCGAAGACATCCTCCACGACCGCGCCAAACAAGTGGTGATCGCCTTTTCGGTGTTTGCCATCCTCGGACTCATCGGTGCGTTTTTCATCGAGCGGCTCAAACCGTTCAAGCGTGAACTGGGTTGTCTGGTGTTGTCGCTGGGTCTGGCCACCTCGTTTGTCACGCCGGTGAAAGCCGTGACAGCGGTGCAATGCCCCTGGAGCCTTGAACAGTTCGGCGGTCACGAAACCTATAGCAAGCTGCTGGATCATCGCCCGCCTACCGACAAGCCTGGTCGTTGCTGGCCGGGTGGTCATGCGGCCACCGGTTTCACCTTGTTTGCGCTGTTCTTCGTGCTGCGTGACCGTCGTCCGCGACTGGCCCGTCAGGCGTTCATCTTTGCCTTTGCGCTGGGTTCGGTGTTCTCGATCAGCCGGATGATGCAGGGCGCGCACTTCTTCTCCCACAACGTGTGGACGGCGATCTTCTGCTGGCTGATCTGTCTGGGTTCGTATTACTGGGTTCTGTATCGCCCGGCAACCAAGAACCAGGCCACATCGCTGGCACAACCCGCCAACGCCTGACCCCTGAAACGCGGGCAATAAAAAAACCCGTCTGCTTTCGCAGACGGGTTTTTTCGTTACCGGGGTAAGGCTGGCTTACATCATGCCGCCCATACCACCCATGCCGCCCATGTCTGGCATACCGCCCATGGCTGGCTTGTCTTCGGCAATGTCGGCAACCATCGCTTCAGTGGTAATCATCAGGCTGGCAATCGACGAAGCCGCTTGCAGAGCCGAACGAGTCACTTTAGCCGGGTCCAGAATGCCCATTTCGATCATGTCGCCGTATTCGCCGGTAGCAGCGTTGTAACCGAAGTTACCCGAACCCTGCTTGACCTTGTCGACAACCACGCTTGGCTCGTCACCGGAGTTGGCAACGATCTGGCGCAGAGGCGCTTCAACAGCGCGACGCAGCAACTGAATACCAACGTTCTGGTCTTCGTTGTCGCCTTTCAGATCAGCAATGGCTTGCAGCGAGCGCACCAGCGCAACACCACCGCCAGGTACCACGCCTTCTTCAACGGCTGCGCGGGTTGCGTGCAGGGCGTCTTCAACGCGGGCTTTCTTCTCTTTCATTTCAACTTCGGAGCCGGCGCCAACCTTGATCACCGCAACGCCGCCGGACAGTTTGGCCAGACGCTCTTGCAGTTTTTCACGGTCGTAGTCCGAAGAGGTTTCTTCGACTTGGGCGCGGATCTGTACAACGCGAGCCTGAATGTCGCCTTCGTTGCCGGCACCGTCAACAATAACGGTGGTTTCCTTGTTCAAGGTCACGCGCTTGGCGTTGCCCAGGTGTTCCAGGGTGGTGCTTTCCAGGCTCAGGCCGATCTCTTCGGAGATCACGGTACCGCCGGTCAGAACGGCGATGTCCTGCAGCATGGCCTTGCGACGGTCGCCGAAGCCTGGAGCCTTGACGGCTGCGACTTTAACGATGCCACGCATGTTGTTCACGACCAGAGTCGCCAGGGCTTCGCCTTCAACGTCTTCGGCAACGATCAGCAGCGGACGGCCGGCTTTGGCAACAGCTTCCAGCACTGGCAGCATTTCGCGGATGTTCGAGATCTTCTTGTCGACCAGCAGGATCAGCGGGCCGTCGAGCTCGGCAACCATGGTGTCCGGCTTGTTGACGAAGTACGGAGACAGGTAGCCACGGTCGAACTGCATGCCTTCTACAACCGACAGTTCGTTTTCCAGGCCCGAGCCTTCTTCGACGGTGATCACGCCTTCTTTACCGACTTTTTCCATGGCTTCGGCAATGATGTCGCCGATGGAGCTGTCGGAGTTGGCGGAAATAGTGCCGACCTGGGCGATTGCCTTGGTGTCTGCACATGGCTTGGACTGAGCTTTCAGCTCTTTGACGATGGCGATGGTCGCCTTGTCGATGCCGCGCTTCAGGTCCATCGGGTTCATGCCGGCAGCGACGGCTTTCAAGCCTTCGTTGACGATGGCCTGGGCCAGTACGGTAGCGGTGGTGGTGCCGTCGCCTGCGTCATCGTTGGCGCGCGAAGCAACGTCTTTGACCAACTGAGCGCCCATGTTTTCAAAGGCGTCTTTCAGTTCGATTTCCTTGGCAACGGAAACGCCGTCCTTGGTGATGGTCGGAGCGCCAAAGCTTTTTGCCAGGATCACGTTACGGCCTTTCGGGCCCAGGGTCGCTTTTACCGCGTCAGCCAGGACGTTTACGCCAACCAGCATTTTCTTGCGGGCGGAATCGCCGAATTTAACTTCTTTAGCAGCCATGATCGATATTCCTTAAATACTTTGTAGTAGCGGGAAAATGAGCGGGAAATCAGCCTTCCAGTACAGCGAGAATCTCGTTCTCAGCCATTACCAGCAGGTCTTCGCCGTCGACTTTCACAGTGTTGCTGCCGGAGTAAGGACCGAACACAACCTTGTCGCCGACTTTAACGGCCAGCGCACGCACTTCACCGTTTTCCAGAGTCTTGCCTGGGCCTGCAGCGACGATCACACCGTGGTTGGCTTTTTCAGCAGCCGAACCTGGCAGGACGATACCGCCAGCGGTTTTCTTTTCTTCTTCGCTGCGACGGATGACGACGCGGTCATGCAGAGGACGAAGCTTCATTGTCGATCTCTCCTAATTGTGGTTTTCATCGGCCGGTGTAGTCCCGGCGGGTTTAACGAATCCGGCCTGCGCCGGTTGCGGCTCGTCGAGCGAGCCGCGAAAGTCTGTCCGACTCATACGCCGGAACCTTGCGGTGACCGATACATAAGGGCGCATAAGCTGATTACAAGGGTTGAGGACAAAAAATTTTCATGCAGGCTGGCTGAATTCGTCCCATAAAAGAACACGGCACCCGAAGGTGCCGTGTCGATGCAGAAGTCATTTAGTGTCGCGGTGTTCGAATTCGCCTTCGATCACATCACCTTCGCGGCCCAGAGGCTGGCGTGGTGCAGGACCGCCGCGAGGTTGCAGGTCATCGGCGAACGCGCGCTGGCGCATGGCCTGTTCTTCGGCGCGCTGGCGCATTTTGTTGGCGACCAGCCGACGACTGAACGGCAACAGCAGCACCAGACCGACCACGTCGCTGATGAAGCCTGGCAGGATCAACAGGCCACCGGCCAGGGCCAGCATCAGGCCTTCGAGCATGGTTTGCGCAGGCAGCTCGCCGCGGTTCAGGCTTTCACGGGCACGCAGTGCGGTGGCCAGCCCGGCGACGCGCAGCACGAACACGCCGAACATCGAGCCGAGAATGATCAGCAGCAGGGCCGGGAAAAATCCGATCGAACCTGCCACTTTGACGAATACGAACAGCTCCAACACCGGGAACAGCAGAAAGAGCAACAAAAAAGGGCGCATCAAAGTTTCCTCAACGCAAGAAATGCCTTGCAGTAAGCCTTAGATGACGTCGCCCTTTCGTGAATTCAAGCGTCGGCCACCGCATTTTTTGGCCAGACCTCGGCGTGAGCCAGAGAAACCAAGGCCTCGCGCACTTGTATCGGCGTATGACAAGGCGCTTGAAACGGCAGCCAGTACAGCGCCTGACCGATGCGCAGGTGCATGCCTTCGGTGTCGATCCCGGCCAGTTGCGCCGGTACGGTTTTCGGCAGCCCGGCGAGGTCGACGTAATGGGCGATGGCCTTGGCGTGGTCGCTGTTCATGTGCTCGACCATGCTGATTTCGGCCTTGCCGGCGAACGGGTTGGCCAGGGTCAGGTGATCGACCCAGTGGATCGCGCCAAAGCCGCCGATGTAGCGATGGCGCACCGGTTTGAGCACCCAGAAATCGAAATCGTGGGCCTTGTGGTAATTCTGCGAATCGGGGAAATAGCGGTAGTAACGCTCGGCGGCGGCTTCGATGGCGGCAGCGTCTTCGAGTTTTTCCGCCTCGGCCAGATAGGTCAGGCGACCAACGGCTTGCACATCGTCGGCCTCACGCTCACCCACCAGCAGCGAACATTTCGGGTCTTTCTGCAGGTTGTGAGTGTGCTGGGCAATGCGGCTGATCAGGATCAGCGGCCGGCCCTGCTCGTCCAGGCAGTAGGGAACCACGGAGCCGAACGGAAAACCGGGCATCGATCTGGAGTGGGTCGACAGCACGCCACGGTATTCCTTGAGAAGCAATTCTCGGGCATTCTTAGCCGCTTCAACGCTCAATTTATGACTCCTTAAATAGAATCCGTCGAAAAAACGGACAGGCGCACGGGATTTGTTCCACGCGCCATCGGGCAGTTCTCATGTGCAACAGGCCCCCGGCCGATGCAGATCGAGAGGCTACCTATAAGGACCACTCTGACCTGCTCTCGGGGGCATGCGAATGCAACTCAACGACAAAGTAATCATTATCACTGGCGGTTGCCAAGGCTTGGGCCGCTCGATGGCCGAGTATTTCGCAGGCCTGGGCGCGAAGCTGGCGCTGGTCGACCTGAACCAGGAAAAACTCGATGACGCCGTCGCGGCCTGCAAGGCCAAGGGTGTCGAGGCGCGCAGCTATCTGTGCAACGTCGCCAACGAAGAGCAGGTGACGCACATGGTCGCCCAGGTCGCCGAAGATTTCGGCGCGATTCACGGCCTGATCAACAACGCCGGGATCCTGCGCGACGGCCTGCTGCTCAAGGTCAAGGACGGCGAGATGACCAAGATGAGCCTGGCCCAGTGGCAGGCGGTGATCGACGTCAACCTGACCGGCGTGTTCCTCTGCACCCGTGAAGTGGCAGCGAAAATGGTCGAGCTGAAGAACAGCGGCGCGATCATCAACATCTCGTCGATCTCCCGCGCGGGCAACGTCGGCCAGACCAACTACTCCGCCGCCAAGGCCGGCGTCGCTGCGGCGACCGTGACCTGGGCCAAGGAACTGGCGCGCTACGGCATTCGCGTGGCCGGCATTGCACCGGGCTTCATCGAAACCGAGATGACCCTGGGCATGAAACCGGAAGCGCTGGAGAAAATGACCTCGGGCATTCCGCTCAAGCGCATGGGCAAGCCGGAAGAGATCGCCCATTCGGCGGCGTACATCTTCGAGAACGACTACTACACCGGCCGGATTCTGGAGATGGATGGCGGGTTGCGCATCTGACCTCTGTCGCGCAATGAAAAACGCCCCGGTGCACAGGCACCGGGGCGTTTTTGTTTAAACCACAGCCATCAGTCGTCGCTGATGGTGATGTTCGGCATCGCCGGCGACGCCGCCTCCTGCAACACGATCCGCGCCCCCACATGACGGGCCAGTTCCTGGTAAACCATGGCGATCTGGCTGTCCGGCTCGGAAATCACCGTCGGCTTGCCGCCATCGGCCTGCTCGCGGATCAGCATCGACAGCGGCAACGAAGCCAGCAGCTCGACGCCGAACTGGGTCGCCAGCTTCTCGCCACCGCCCTCACCGAACAGATGCTCGGCATGTCCGCAGTTCGAGCAGATGTGCACGGCCATGTTTTCCACCACGCCCAGCACCGGAATGTTGACCTTGCGGAACATCTCCACGCCTTTGCGCGCATCGAGCAACGCCAGATCCTGCGGGGTGGTGACGATCACGGCACCGGCCACCGGAACCTTCTGCGCCAGGGTCAGCTGGATGTCGCCGGTGCCTGGCGGCATGTCGATCACCAGATAATCCAGGTCGCCCCAGGCGGTTTGCGTGACCAGTTGCAGCAGCGCGCCGGAGACCATCGGCCCGCGCCAGACCATCGGCGTGTTGTCGTCGGTGAGGAACGCCATCGACATGACTTCCACGCCATGGGCCTGCAGCGGCACGAACCACTTCTGATCCTTGACCTGCGGACGTGTGCCCTCGGGAATGCCGAACATGATGCCTTGGCTCGGGCCGTAGATATCGGCGTCGAGAATTCCGACCTTCGCGCCTTCGCGGGCCAGCGCCAGTGCCAGGTTGGCGGCGGTGGTGGATTTGCCCACACCGCCCTTGCCGGAGGCCACGGCGACCACGTTCTTGACGTTGGCCAGCCCCGGAATCTGCGCCTGGGCCTTGTGCGCGGCGATCACGCTGTTGACCTCGACCTTTGCCGTCACCACGCCGTCGAGGTTTTCGATGGCCAGTTGCAGCAATTGCGCCCAACCGCTCTTGAACAGACCGGCGGCATAACCGATTTCCAGCTGCACGCTGACGCGATCGCCGGTGATCTCGATGTTGCGCACGCAACCGGCGCTGACCGGATCCTGGTTCAGGTAAGGGTCGGTGTATTGGCTGAGGACGGCTTCCACCGCTGCGCGAGTGACGGCGCTCATGGGCAACTCCGATAACAAGACTGGGAAAAGATGGCGGGTATCCTACCCCTTCTGTCCTCCGGACGGCATGTCCGGCAACGATTTGCAGAGGTGAAATATCTTTCCCGGCGCTTTATAGTGGCCGACCTCCGTTTCATCAAGTAGCGAAGCCCCACATGTCCGAACCACGCAAGATTCTCGTCACCAGCGCCCTGCCCTACGCCAACGGTTCGATCCACCTTGGCCATATGCTGGAATACATCCAGACCGATATGTGGGTGCGCTTCCAGAAGCATCGTGGCAATCAGTGCATTTACGTCTGCGCCGACGACGCCCACGGCTCGGCGATCATGCTGCGTGCGGAAAAGGAAGGCATCACCCCAGAACAACTGATCGCCAACGTCCAGGCTGAACACAGCGCCGACTTTGCCGAGTTCCTGGTGGACTTCGACAACTTCCACTCCACTCACGCCGAAGAAAACCGTGAGCTGTCGAGCCAGATCTACCTGAAGCTGCGTGACGCCGGGCACATCGCCCAACGCTCGATCACCCAGTATTTCGACCCGGAAAAGAAAATGTTCCTGGCCGACCGCTTCATCAAGGGCACCTGCCCGAAATGCGGCACCGAAGACCAGTACGGCGACAACTGCGAAAAATGCGGTGCGACCTACGCACCGACCGACCTTAAAGATCCGAAGTCGGCGATCTCCGGCGCCACCCCGGTGCTCAAGGATTCCCAGCATTTCTTCTTCAAGCTGCCGGACTTCCAGGAAATGCTGCAGGCCTGGACCCGCAGCGGCACCCTGCAGGACGCCGTGGCCAACAAGATCGCCGAATGGCTGGACGCCGGCCTGCAACAGTGGGACATCTCCCGTGATGCGCCGTACTTCGGCTTCGAGATTCCGGGCGAGCCAGGCAAGTACTTCTACGTGTGGCTGGACGCGCCGATCGGCTACATGGCCAGCTTCAAGAATCTGTGCAACCGCACGCCGGAGCTGGACTTCGACGCGTTCTGGGGCAAGGACTCCACCGCCGAGCTGTACCACTTCATCGGCAAGGACATCGTCAACTTCCACGCCCTGTTCTGGCCGGCGATGCTCGAAGGCGCGGGTTTCCGCAAGCCGACCGGGATCAACGTGCACGGCTATCTGACCGTCAACGGTCAGAAGATGTCCAAGTCCCGCGGCACCTTCATCAAGGCCCGTACCTACCTGGATCACCTGTCGCCGGAATACCTGCGCTACTACTATGCGGCCAAACTGGGCCGTGGCGTGGACGACCTCGACCTGAACCTCGAAGACTTCGTGCAGAAGGTCAACTCCGACCTGGTCGGCAAAGTCGTCAACATCGCCAGCCGTTGCGCCGGTTTCATCCAGAAGGGCAACGCCGGTCTGCTGGTGGACACCAACGCCGCGCCGGAACTGACCGAAGCATTCCTGGCTGCTGCGCCGAGCATCGCCGACGCCTATGAAGCCCGCGATTTCGCCCGTGCCATGCGCGAAACCATGGCCTTGGCCGACCGCGCCAATGCCTGGATCGCCGACAAGGCGCCATGGTCGCTGAACAAGCAGGAAGGCAAGCAGGATGAAGTCCAGGCAGTCTGCGCCACGGCGATCAACCTGTTCCGCCAGCTGGTGATCTTCCTCAAACCGGTGCTGCCAGTGCTGGCCGCCGATGCCGAGGCGTTCCTCAACGTCGCCCCGCTGACCTGGAACGACCACACCACCCTGCTGGCCAACCACCAGTTGAACGAATTCAAACCGTTGATGACCCGCATCGACCCGGTAAAAGTGCAAGCCATGACCGACGCCTCGAAAGAAGACCTGACCGCCAGCCAGACCGACACAGGCGCCGCCGCGCCTGCCGGCAATGGCGAACTGGCCAAGGATCCGCTGTCGCCGGAAATCGACTTCGACACCTTCGCCGCCGTCGACTTGCGCGTGGCACTGATCGTCAAGGCCGAACACGTTGAAGGCGCGGACAAGCTGCTGCGTCTGACCCTCGACATCGGTGACGAGCAACGCAACGTGTTCTCCGGGATCAAGAGCGCTTATCCGGATCCGTCCAAGCTCGACGGTCGCCTGACCATGATGATCGCCAACCTCAAGCCACGGAAAATGAAGTTCGGCATCTCCGAAGGCATGGTGATGGCGGCCGGCCCTGGCGGTGAAGAAATCTACCTGCTGAGCCCGGACAGCGGCGCCAAGCCGGGTCAGCGCATCAAGTAAGGTTCTGCCCTGACAGATCCCACAGGCGTGCTCCGTGCGCCTGTGGGATTTTTCATATCTGGCCCGACCTCCACGGCTGCCGGATAATGCCTAACCTTAAGTGACACAGGCCCGTTCCTGCCGGCAGAACCATGACCGAACTCGTGCTTACGCTCTTCAGTGCTGCGCTGATCAACAACTTCGTGTTGCACTGGCCGCTGGGCGTCGATCCGCTGCTGGCGGACGAACGCCGCCAGGTGCATGCGCTGGGGCTGGCAACGTTGTGTCTGATGCTGATTGTCGGTGTGGCGGGTTACGCGATCTGGCATTGGCTGCTGGTGCCGTTGCAGCTGGAATTCCTGCGCCTGTTTGTGTTTCTGCCGTTGAGCGTCCTGTTGATCGCGCCGTTGCTGAAGCTGTTGGCGCGCTGGCGACCCACGCTGCCATTCGATGGTTTGTGGCCGTTGCTGCTGGGCAACGCCGGTGTGCTGGGGCTGACGCTGGTCAACGCGCAAGCGGACAAAGGCCTGTTTCATGCGATTGCGCTGAGCCTTGGCGCCGGTCTGGGTTTCTGGCTGGTGTTGAGCCTGTTCAGCGATTTGCGCGAGCGCACGGCCGACAACGATATTCCCCTGCCCTTTCGTGGCCTGCCGATCCTGTTGATCGGCGCCGGACTGATGGCCGTGGTTTTTCTCGGATTCAGTGGACTGATCAAAATATGAGTCTGACTCAACGCATCGATGCCTTGCTGCCGCAGACCCAATGCGGCAAGTGCGGCCATCCCGGATGCAAACCCTACGCTGAAGGCATTGCCGACGGCGAGCCGATCAACAAGTGCCCGCCGGGTGGCGACGAAACCATCGCGGCACTGGCCGAACTGTTGAAAATCCCGGTGCTGGAGCTGGACATCAGTCGGGGTTCGGCGCCGCCGCAAGTGGCCTACATCCGCGAAGCCGAATGCATCGGCTGCACCAAGTGCATCCAGGCCTGCCCGATCGACGCCATCGTCGGCGCGGCAAAACTGATGCACACCGTCATCATTGACGAATGCACCGGATGCGATCTGTGCGTGGCGCCCTGCCCGGTCGATTGCATCGAGATGCACCCGTTGCCGCTAGGCACCCTGCCGGTGGTGGGTGGTCTGGCCATCAGCCTTGAAGAACAGCAGGCCCGCGCGGCCAAACGTGATCACGCCCGTCAGCGCTTTGAACGGCGCAATGCTCGCCTGCAACGCGAAGAACAGCAGAAGCAGGCCGAACGCGAAGCGCGGGCGCAGCGCGCGGCCCAGGTCGAAGTCGCCACCACCACGCTCGATCCGGTGCAGGCGGCGCTGGAACGGGTGCGCGCGCAAAAAGCCGCCACCGCCGATGCTGCGTTGAAAAAAGCCAAGATCGACGTGGCCATGAGTCGGGCGCAATTGAACAAGTCGCTCAAGGCGTTCGGTCATCCGCCGACCTTCGATCAGCAATCGCAACTGATCGTCCTGCAACAACAGTTCGAAGCGGCCGAACAGACACTGGCGAAGCTGGAAAGCAGCGCGCCCCCCGCGCCGGTCGTGGCCGCACCGGCAAAAGACGCCAATCTGAAACGAGCGAAAATCCAGTTGGCAATGCGCCGTGCCGAGCTGAAAAAGGCGCAAACCACAGAAGCCCCGCCAACCGAGATCGCCGCGCTGGAGCAAGCGCTGCGTGACGCCGAACAGGCGCTGCACAACGCCGAAGCCGCCAGCGATCAACCGGCGCCTGAGCTTGTGCGCGTCGAGAAACGTCCGATCAACGACCAGCTTCGCCAGTTGAAAACCGAACTGGCCTACGCTCGCGCCGATCTGAACAAACTGCAACGGCGCGACGGCACGCCCGCCGATATCCTCGAAAAGGCCCGGGCCCGCCTGCAAGAAGCAGAGCGGCAGGTACAAGCCCATGTCATCCATTGAAACCAGAGACGAGCGCCTGCAACAGGCAATGAAGCTGGTTTTGCTGGCGACATTGCCGGGATGGCTGGCGTTGTTCTGGTTTTACGGTTGGGGCGTGTTGATCAACCTGATCCTGTCCGTCGTCACGGCTCTGGGTGTCGAAGCCGCCGTGACACATCTGCGCCGGCAAACGCTGCAGGCCACCTTGACCGATGGCAGCGCGGTGGTCAGCGCCACGCTGCTGGCGATCGCCCTGCCGCCTTATTGCCCGTGGTGGCTGACGGTCACGGCTATCGGCTCGGGTCTGCTATTGGGCAAACACTTGTACGGTGGAGTCGGCCGAAATCCGTTCAATCCGGCCATGCTCGGCTTTGCCTTGGCAATGGTGATGTTCCCTCAGCCAATGACTCATTGGCCGGGCCATGGCATGGATCTGACGGCGGCTTTTGGCCAGGTGTTCAACCTGGGTGTGCAGCCGGACGCCTGGGTTCAGGCCACTGCGCTGGAAAGTCTGCGCATCAATAAAAGCCTGACCATGGACGAACTGTTCGCCGGTAATCCGGCATTCGGTCGCTTTGGCGGGCACGGCGTTGAATGGGTGAACCTGGCGTTCCTCGCAGGTGGGTTGTTCTTGTTGCAGCGTCGGGTGTTTGGCTGGCACGCGCCGGTCGGCATGCTCGCCAGCCTGTTCGTGATCAGCCTGTTGTGCTGGAACGGTTCGGGGTCGGACTCCCACGGCTCGCCACTGTTTCACCTGCTGAGCGGCGCGACCATGCTGGGGGCGTTCTTCATCGTCACTGAACCGGTGTCGGGAGCAAAAAGTCCGCTCGCCCGTCTGCTGTTCGGCGTCGGTGTGGGCTTGCTGACTTATGTGATTCGCACCTGGGGTGGTTACCCCGATGGCGTGGCGTTTGCAGTGCTGTTGATGAACCTGTGCGTGCCGGCGCTGGAGCGCTTTGCGATGGCCCGTCAGGCGCAGGTGGCGCCATGAACCGCACGAGCAGTCTGATCACACTGGTGTTGATTACTGCGTTGGGCATCGGCGTGACGTGGCTGGTGCAACGCAGCAACGCACCGCAGATCGCTGCCGAACAGCGTCTGCTTGAAAGTCGTAAATTGCTGGACGTGCTGCCGCTCGACGCTTACGACAATCTGCCGCTTGAACAACCTCTGACGCTGACCGACGTCAACCTGAGCCACAGTCTGTTGCTGGGCGGTTATCGGGCGAGCAAAAGCGGCCAACCCGTGGCAGTCCTGTTGCGCAGCCAGGCCCAAGGCTATGCCGGCAATATCGAGTTGCTGATTGCCATCGACGCCAACGGTCGATTGCTCGGTGTCAAAACCCTCGAGCAAAACGAAACGCCTTCGCTGGGTGGGCATATCGGCGACTGGCCAAATAGCTGGCTTCAAACCTTTACCGGAAACTCGAGCAACCAACCGACGGACGCCGGATGGGCCTTGAAGAAGGATCAGGGGCAATTCGACCAGATCGCTGGCGCAACCATTACGTCTCGCGCGGCGATCAATGCCATCCACGATGCCCTGCGTTACTTCGATGAACACCGGACGACCCTGCTCGGGAGCGTGCCATGAATACGTCAGCGACTCTATCGAACTCAATGATGCTGGTGCTGTTGATCGGTGCCACCGACTCCGTGGCGGGTGCGCTGGCGACGCTGTTGATGTTCACCGTTGTCGCGGGGCTTTACGGTTTGTGCATGACACCGCTGCGCTTGCACCTGAGCAGTGAGAGCCTGTTGCCGGTCAGCCTGATGCTGGCCGCAACCCTGGCAGGCTGCGCCGATATTTTTCTGCAACGCGGCGCGATGCAGTGGCATCAACTGATCAGTCTTTATGCCGGGCTGATTGGCTTGCAGTGCGTCGTGCTGGAGCACAATGGATTCTTTCGCCAGCCCGTCCGTAAACGGCTGAAACTGTGCGGCCTGTTTGCCGCGCTGATGATTGTGCTCGCAGTGTTGCGTGAGCTGATCGGTCAGGGCAGCATCGGCCATCATCTGTCGCAGCACTGGCAAGGTTTGATTCTGTTCGGCGATAGCCTGCATTTCGCGACGCTGGCGCCCGGCGCCTTCATATTGCTTGGACTGTTACTGGCCGCCCGTCAGGCCTGGACTCGCACCTGCGACCTACCCGAGGAAACGCATCACCCATGAATGCCGCAAAACGTCTGGAGATCTTCCGCAGGCTTCACGAGGACAACCCCGAGCCCAAGACCGAGCTGGCCTACTCCTCGCCTTTCGAACTGTTGATTGCGGTGATTCTGTCCGCGCAATCGACGGACGTCGGGGTGAACAAGGCGACGGCGAAGCTGTTCCCGGTGGCGAACACACCGGCGGCCATTCACGCCCTGGGCGTCGAAGGGTTGTCCGAATACATCAAGACTATCGGCCTCTATAACAGCAAGGCCAAAAACGTGATCGAGACCTGCCGCCTGCTGGTCGAATTGCACAACGGTGAAGTCCCGCAGACGCGCGAAGCACTGGAAGCCTTGCCCGGCGTTGGCCGCAAAACCGCCAACGTCGTGCTCAACACCGCGTTCCGCCAGTTGACCATGGCGGTGGACACCCACATCTTCCGGGTCAGCAACCGCACCGGTATTGCACCGGGCAAAAACGTGGTCGAGGTGGAAAAGAAGCTGATGAAGTTTGTGCCAAAGCAATACCTGCTCGACTCGCACCACTGGCTCATTCTTCACGGACGCTACGTGTGTCTGGCGCGTAAACCCCGCTGTGGCAGCTGTCGGATCGAAGATCTGTGCGACTACAAGCACAAAACTTCTGACGATTGAGTGACTATTGGTTTTATTGATTTATCGATTGAAAAAATCTTTTTTACCATCTGCTGGAATATCGATATAAGGAGCGCCAAAGGCAGTCTTAGCCTGGAGTTGACCTTATGAGCACCAGCAAAGAGCAATTGGAAGCGGATGACGACTTTATCGCCACGGAGGCCGATGATGCCGAACCTGTGGTTGAAGTCGCCAAGACCAACTTGAGCAAACGCCGAACCATCGACAACCTGCTTGAGGAGCGCCGACTGCAGAAGCAATTGGCCGATTACGATTTTGATCTCTGACATTTGAAAGCCTCCCGAAACGGAGGCTTTTCTCTTTCTGCCGTACGCTGTTTGCGATCCGCCCATGATCCGTCAGCGACAGACACACTCAAACCAGGCCGTTTCGCTGCGCCAGCTCGATCAGATCCACCAGCGAGCGCGCGTTGAGCTTCAATAACAACCGGGTCTTGTAGGTACTCACGGTCTTGTTGCTGAGGAACATTCCGTCGGCAATCTCCTTGTTGGTCTTGCCGCGTGCCAGCTGCTGCAACACCATCATCTCGCGCCCGGACAGGCGATCGACCATATCGGCCTCGCTGGCATTTCCCAGACTGGTCCGTACGGTGTGCAACGCCTGGTTAGGAAAGTAACTGTATCCGGACAGTACCGCCTTGATTGCACTCAGCAGTTCCGTCAGATCCTGTTGTTTGCAAACATAACCCGCCGCCCCCGATTGCATGCAACGCATGGAAAAGTGCCCCGGTGACTGGGACGTCAGCACCAGCACTTTCAATGGCATTGCACTTGTTGTAAGGCGCGCAATGACTTCCAGTCCATCCAGTTTCGGAATGCCGATATCCAGAATCACGATATCCGGCATCTGGTCACGAGCAAGTTGTAACGCATCCACGCCATTATCGGTTTCTGCAATGACTTCGTAGCCATGACGTTCCATCAGCATACGTACCGCAAGACGAATGACGGGGTGATCATCCACGATCAGCACTTTATTCATGGGCAAGTCCAGTTTCGCTGTTCGAATTTTTAGAACCGGCACAATAACGTAGTCATTTCATCCATGGCATGGATAAGTTCCTCTGCACCAGCACCGAGAGACGCCTCCTACAAGCAATAAAGATTATTCCTACAGAAAAGACTCACTTACAGAAAAGCATGAATTCACATCAGAAAATCCGTCCCCTGCCACGCCCTCCGCGAGAGCGCTCACAACGCAATGAAAAATCCTGAAACGGAGATCAATCACCAGACATTAAAAACAACTGAAACAACTTACACATATCGAACTTCTGATTTTTAATATAAACACCAGAGACCGATAACCGTATTTATACGACAACTTTCAATACGGTAATCCCAATTCAACCAACACGATGAGAAAGACCATAATCATGAGTAAAGCCCATGCTAAAGATCAACAAGAAGATCACCAACCCCATCAGCGTTATCGCTATCTTCGCCTTTATATCGGAGACTTCCGCCGCGGTCTCCCTGCCCTTCCTCGACAATGATGAGCGGGAGATCTATATCTGGTTTCTGATCAGCTTCCCGTTCTATCTCTTATTTTTATTCTTCATCACACTAAACTTCAATTACCGCTCTCTCTATGCCCCCTCCGACTTCGACAATGACAAAAACTTTCTCAAGGCTTTCGAAGAGGAAAGCATACCTGCCACCGAGGTAATACCTGCGTCATCGAACATCGAACCGAACACTATAAAATTGCCAAAACCGGTAAACCGGATGTACATCATCGACATTCGAAAGACACATACCGAACCAGAAATAGAGGAGCTATTGGAAAAAGTCCTACATCCAAACAAGCATTCGCTGAGATTATTCCTGTTCTTAACCGATTCAGAGTCAGACATTTTACTCAAAGAACACATCAATACCTTGACCAAACAAGAAAAACACGGCCAAAGAGCAACGTTCTGTATTATTTACGACACTCATTCGCTGAACACATGCGTATTGGGAAAGATTTGAAAGAGAATAAAATGCGGAACAAGAGCTCCATGCAATGCACGATGCGCAGTTGAAGGAGACAGGAGCGTTGACCGATAACGATCAAGCCAAAGGAGGGAAAATCAAAAAAAAACGGCCTTGTCGCTGCGACAAGGCCGTTTTTTCACATCAGGCCCGAAGGACTCAGAACAGCTTGCGGCCCTTGTTGGCAGCAATGCGCATGCGCAGCGCGTTGAGCTTGATGAAGCCCGCCGCGTCGGCCTGGTTGTAGGCGCCGCCGTCTTCTTCGAAGGTCGCGATGTTGGCGTCGAACAGCGAATCGTCGGACTTGCGACCGGTCACGATCACGTTGCCCTTGTACAGCTTCAGGCGCACAACGCCGTTCACGTTGACCTGGGAGGCGTCGATCATCTGTTGCAGCATCAGACGCTCAGGGCTCCACCAGTAGCCGGTGTAGATCAGGCTGGCGTACTTCGGCATCAGCTCGTCTTTCAGGTGAGCGACTTCGCGGTCCAGGGTGATCGATTCGATGGCGCGGTGCGCGCGCAGCATGATGGTGCCGCCCGGAGTTTCGTAGCAGCCACGGGATTTCATGCCGACATAACGGTTCTCGACGATGTCGAGACGGCCGATGCCGTGTTCGCCACCGATCTTGTTCAGCGTCGCCAGCACGGTGGCCGGGGTCATTTCGACGCCGTCCAGCGCAACGATGTCGCCATTGCGGTAGGTCAGTTCCAGGTATTGCGGGGTGTCGGGAGCCTTCTCCGGGGAGACGGTCCAGCGCCACATGTCTTCTTCGTGCTCGGTCCAGGTGTCTTCCAGCACGCCGCCTTCATAGGAGATGTGCAGCAGGTTGGCGTCCATCGAGTACGGGGATTTCTTCTTGCCGTGGCGCTCGATCGGGATCGCGTGCTTCTCGGCGTAGTCCATCAGCTTCTCGCGGGACAGCAGGTCCCACTCGCGCCATGGAGCAATTACTTTCACGCCTGGCTTGAGTGCGTAGGCACCCAATTCGAAACGCACCTGGTCGTTGCCCTTGCCGGTGGCGCCGTGGGAAATGGCGTCGGCGCCGGTTTCGTTGGCGATTTCGATCAGACGCTTGGCGATCAGCGGACGCGCGATGGATGTACCCAGCAGGTACTCGCCTTCGTAAACGGTGTTGGCGCGGAACATCGGGAACACGAAGTCACGCACGAATTCTTCGCGCAGGTCGTCGATGTAGATTTCTTTGACGCCCATGGCCTGCGCCTTGGCGCGAGCCGGCTCGACCTCTTCGCCCTGACCCAGGTCAGCGGTGAAGGTCACGACTTCACAGTTATAAGTATCCTGCAGCCACTTGAGGATCACCGAAGTGTCCAGGCCGCCGGAATACGCCAGAACGACCTTGTTTACGTCCGCCATGCCATCACTCCACGGGGTTCTACGGAAAGCCGAGGAGTCTACCGCTCAAACGCGATAATTTACAGAGGCGCGACAGCTTAAGACGACAAAGCGACAGATTGTTTCGACGGCGCGACGATGACCGACAAGTCAGGAAGTCGCCGCAGCGTTGGCCGGGGCACTGGCTGTCGGTGCCGGAGCTGCCGTTGGCGCAACCCGTGCCAGGTGCACATTGACCCGACGGTTCTTGGCCCGGTTGGCGGCACTGGTGTTCGGCACCAACGGGTAGCGTTCGCCATGGAAACGCACGGTGATCTGCGATTCCTGGATGCCGTTGGCCTTGAAGAAGTCGACCACGGCCAAGGCGCGGCGGCGCGACAGTTCGCGATTGGTCAGGCGATTGCCACTGTTGTCGGAGTGGCCGTCGAGTTCGATGTGATTGACCGTCGGATCGGCCTTCATGTACTCGAGCATCACTTGCAGCTTGGCCTTGGCGGCGGCGTCCAGTTCGATGCCTTCGCCGGGGAAACCGATCTGCGATTGTTTGACCTGATCGAAATTCTGCGGGAGCAGTTTCGCCACGCAGGTCTGGTAGTCGTTGAAAGCCTTGCTGAATTTGACCGGCAACAGGCGCACTTCCGACACCCGACCGTCGCCCGATGCCCGGCGTACCACCGGGCTGCGACCGTCCATCAGCCCACTGATCAGTTGCCCGGCCTGGGATTGGGAACTGTTGAACAGCACGTTGCCGCTGCCCAGTCGAACCGTGCCCAGATTGATGTCGCCACGTCCCGGCTGCCACGGCGCCGCCGCCGCCAGCAAGGTCGCCGAACCACCGCCGAGCATGGCGTTGTAGGCATTCAGGCGAAAAGTCGCCTGCTCGCCGGCCTTGCGCACGAATTGCCCCGAGCCGAAGTCGGTGATCGGCTGCGTCAGACGGCACTCGAACTTGTCGCCCTCGACCGTCCACTCAATGTTCTCCAGACGGGTCTGGTAGGTCAGTGCCATCGCGGGAAGGCTGGCAAACACACTGAGCAAGGCTAAATATCGCTGGCGCACGGGAGGCTCCATTGGCTTCTACAACAAAAAAGACCGAGACATACATCTTTACGGCATACCTATGGGATATCGGACGCTCGTCGCAAAACTTGATAGCGAGTGCCTGCAAGAGTCTTTTCCGGTAGCATTCGCCTCAGTTTGACCCGCCTGGAATCCCCTCATGTCCGACCGCCTGACCCTGCTGCGTCCCGACGACTGGCACATTCATCTTCGCGATGGTGCCGTGTTGACCAATACCGTTGCGGATGTCGCGCGCACCTTTGGTCGCGCCATCATCATGCCCAACCTGGTACCTCCGGTGCGCAACGCCGCTGAAGCCGATGGCTATCGCCAGCGGATTCTCGCTGCCCGCCCGGCCGGCAGTCGTTTCGAGCCGCTGATGGTGCTGTACCTCACCGACCGCACCCAGCCCGAAGAAATCCGTGAGGCCAAGGCCAGCGGTTTCGTGCATGCCGCCAAGCTGTACCCGGCCGGCGCCACCACCAACTCCGATTCCGGGGTCACCAGCATCGACAAGATTTTCCCGGCGCTGGAAGCCATGGCCGAAGTCGGCATGCCGCTGTTGATCCACGGTGAAGTCACCCGTGGCGATGTCGACGTGTTCGACCGCGAAAAAATCTTCATCGACGAGCACATGCGCCGCGTGGTCGAGCGTTTCCCGACGCTGAAAGTGGTGTTCGAACACATCACCACCGGCGACGCCGTGCAGTTCGTCAACGAGGCTTCGGCCAACGTCGGCGCAACCATCACCGCGCATCACCTGCTCTACAACCGCAACCACATGCTGGTAGGCGGGATCCGGCCGCACTTCTATTGCCTGCCGATCCTCAAGCGCAACACACACCAGGAAGCCCTGCTCGACGCCGCCACCAGCGGCAGCGCGAAGTTCTTCCTCGGCACCGACTCGGCGCCGCATGCCCAGCACGCCAAGGAAGCCGCCTGCGGCTGCGCCGGCTGCTACACCGCGTACGCCGCCATCGAGCTGTATGCCGAAGCCTTTGAACAGCGCAATGCGCTGGACAAGCTCGAAGCGTTCGCCAGCCTCAACGGCCCGCGTTTCTACGGCCTGCCGGCAAACACCGATCGCATCACCCTGGTTCGTGACGAATGGACCGCCCCGACCAGCCTGCCGTTCGGCGAGCTGACCGTTATCCCGCTGCGCGCCGGTGAAAAACTGCGCTGGCGCCTGCTGGAGGAACACGCGTGAGTGAAGACCATTTCGACGACGAACTGGACGGTCAAGGTGGCGGCGGTTCGCGCCATCCAATGGCAGCACGCTTTCGCGGCTACCTGCCGGTTGTCGTCGACGTAGAAACCGGTGGTTTCAACTCGGCCACCGACGCTCTGCTGGAGATTGCCGCGACCACCATCGCCATGGATGAAAAGGGTTTCGTCTACCCGGATCACACCTACTTCTTCCGCGTAGAGCCGTTCGAAGGCGCCAACGTTGAAGCGGCGGCGCTGGAGTTCACCGGGATCAAGCTCGATCACCCGTTGCGCATGGCCGTCAGCGAAGAAACGGCGTTGACCGACATCTTCCGCGGTGTGCGCAAGGCCTTGAAGGCCAACGGCTGCAAGCGGGCGATTCTGGTCGGCCACAACAGCAGCTTCGACCTGGGTTTCCTCAACGCCGCCGTTGCGCGGCTGGACATGAAGCGCAACCCGTTCCACCCTTTCTCCAGCTTCGACACCGCGACCCTCGCCGGTCTGGCTTACGGTCAGACCGTACTGGCCAAGGCCTGTCAGGCAGCCGACATCGACTTCGATGGCCGCGAAGCGCACTCCGCGCGTTACGACACCGAGAAGACGGCCGAGCTGTTCTGTGGCATCGTCAACCGCTGGAAACAGATGGGCGGCTGGGAAGACTTCGACGACTGATCCCCGTCGGGTTTCTTCCATGCATGAAAAAACCGGCTCAAGAGCCGGTTTTTTTGTACCTCGACGTTGTGCCTTACAGGGCAGCAGCGTTCTCGGTCAGGTAAGCCGCAACGCCTTCTGGCGAAGCGTTCATGCCTTTGTCGCCTTTTTTCCAGTTGGCAGGGCAGACTTCGCCGTGCTCTTCGTGGAATTGCAGCGCGTCGACCAGACGGATCAGCTCTTCCATGTTACGGCCCAGCGGCAGGTCGTTGACGATCTGCGAGCGGACAACGCCTTTGTCGTCGATCAGGAACGCGCCACGGAAAGCCACGCCACCTTCGGACTCAACGTCGTAGGCCTTGGCGATGTCGTGCTTCATGTCGGCAGCCATGGTGTATTTCACCTGACCGATGCCGCCGTTGTTGACCGGGGTGTTGCGCCAGGCGTTGTGGGTGAAGTGCGAGTCGATCGACACGGCGATCACTTCTACGTTGCGTGCCTTGAAGTCGGCCATGCGGTTGTCCAGAGCGATCAGCTCGGACGGGCAGACGAAGGTGAAGTCCAGCGGGTAGAAGAACACCAGGCCGTATTTGCCTTTGATGGCCGAGGACAGGGTGAAGCTGTCAACGATCTCGCCATTGCCGAGTACGGCCGGGACGGTGAAGTCAGGGGCTTGTTTGCCTACGAGTACGCTCATTGATATCTCCTGGTGTAAAAACTTGAAGTTCAGGGTTCGGGCCAGCCTGCCACCCTCAGGCGACAGCCCTGTGACACGAACCCCCTTCGCAAGGGCCGACCATCATACACTGCGTTTTTCGACTGTCCTCAAAGGTTTTTCGCGAAATCCGGGCTGGCATTCAGCCATGCACCACCGTTCGTCAGTCACAGCCGTTGGCGATGAAAACCACTGAGAAAGCACTTTGACAATCATTCTCGTTAACATTAAGATCCATCGCAATTGAGTCACAACCAGCGACGGTTCTCACTTATGTATGTTTGCCTCTGCACTGGCGTCACCGACGGACAGATCCGCGAAGCGATCTATGAAGGTTGCTGCAGCTATAAAGAAGTCCGTCAGGCCACCGGCGTAGCCAGCCAATGCGGCAAATGTGCGTGCCTGGCGAAGGAAGTGGTTCGCGAAACCCTGACCAAGCTGCAAACCGCCCAGGCTGCAATCCCCTACCCGGCAGAGTTTACCGCCGCGTAATTATCCCGAATCCGAAGAACCGGACTTATGTCCGGTTTTTTTATGCCTGAAAATCAACTGCTTAGCGTCTAGACGCGGAACACAAACATTCTTATTCCGATTAATTTTCATTTATTATTCAATAACTTAGGTTTGACACTTATAAATACCAAGCTCAAACTCTGCCTTATATACCGCTACTTAGGGCAGGACTCCCATCATGAAAGGCGACGTAACAGTCATCCAGCATCTCAACAAGATCCTTGCCAATGAGCTGGTCGCGATCAATCAGTACTTCCTGCATGCACGCATGTATGAAGATTGGGGCCTGAACAAGCTCGGCAAGCACGAGTACAAAGAATCCATCGACGAAATGAAGCACGCGGACAAGCTGATCAAGCGCATCCTGTTCCTCGAAGGCCTGCCGAACGTACAGGACCTGGGCAAGCTGCACATCGGCGAGCACACCAAGGAAATGCTGGAGTGCGACCTGCGTATCGAAAAGACCGGCCATGCCGACCTCAAGGTCGCCATCGCCCATTGCGAATCCGTCGGTGATTTCGGCAGCCGCGAACTGCTCGAAGACATTCTGGAATCCGAAGAAGAACATATCGACTGGCTGGAAACCCAACTGGGCCTGATCGATAAGATTGGTCTTGAGAACTATCTGCAATCGCAGATGGGCGAAGACGAGTAATTAGCCAGCGCTAAACTCGAGACACTAAAAAGCCCCGCCCTCTTTCGAGAGGCGGGGCTTTTTATTGCCCGGACTTCAGACTCGCTGAAATCCGGGCAGAAGCCAATCAGGCTTCGGACTTGGCCGCAGCAGCCTTGGCGGATGCTTCCTTGACCAGCGTCTGCAGCTCACCGTTGGCGAACATTTCAGCCATGATGTCGCTGCCGCCGACCAGTTCACCGCCGACCCACAGTTGCGGGAAAGTCGGCCAGTTGGCGTACTTCGGCAGGTTGGCGCGGATTTCCGGGTTCTGCAGGATGTCGACGTAGGCGAACTTCTCGCCACAGCCCATCACTGCCTGCGCAGCTTTCGCGGAGAAGCCACACTGCGGGGCATTCGGCGAGCCTTTCATGTAAAGCAGAATGGTGTTGTTGGCAATCTGCTCTTTAATCGTTTCGATGATATCCATGGAGCACCTCGGCTGAACTTTCCGACTCGTGGGTCGGCACGGTGGCGCATTGTAACGGAATCCCGAGCGCCCTGCTCGGTCTCCCCGACAGACTTGCTTACGCCGCCGCCACCGTCACCGGCACGCCATTGAGCGCCGCATTGCCAGACAGCTCGTCGAGCTGGCATTCATCGGTCAGGTCATTGGCGCTTGAGCCGGGCTGGCCGCTGGCAATCGCCATCTGCACACCCGGCCGGGCATGGCCCCATCCGTGCGGCAGGCTGACCACGCCTTTCATCATGTCCGCACTGCCCAGCACTTCGACCTCGATCTGCCCGACCCGCGAACTCACGCGCACAAGCTGACCGTCACTGAGCCCGCGACAGGCGAGATCGTCCGGGTTCATCAGCAACTGATGACGCGGCTTGCCTTTCACCAGTCGATGGTAATTGTGCATCCACGAATTGTTGCTGCGCACATGACGGCGACCGATCATCAACAGCTCATCGGCGGCCGGCGCCTGCAAAGCGGCAAACCGCGCCAAGTCAGCCAGGATTTCCGGCGGCGCCGCCTGAATTCGTTGACTGACGGTCTTCAATCGCGCTGTCAGGTTGGGTTTGAGCGCTCCCAGGTCAACACCGTGCGGATGGTCGAACAGCGTCGCAAGCGACAATTTTTGCTCGGATGCATCGCCATACAAGCCCATGCGCAACCCCATGTCGATCATCTTCGCCGGCGGTATCGTCGGTTTCAGCTCCTTGCCGGTCTTCGCGGCAAAGGCCTTGGCCAGGCCGACGAAAATTTCCCAGTCGTGCAGCGCACCTTCGGGTTTGGCGAGGATCGCCCGGTTGAACCGGGTGACGTTGCGCACCGCGAAGAGGTTGAAGGTGGTGTCGTAGTGATCATTCTCCAGCGCCGAGGTCGACGGCAGGATCAGGTCGGCGTAGCGCGTGGTTTCGTTGATATACAGGTCGACGCTGACCATGAACTCCAGCCCGTCCAGCGCCTGCTCCAGTTGCCGGCCGTTGGGCGTGGACAACACCGGATTGCCAGCCACGGTAATCAGCGCGCGAATCTGCCCCTCGCCTTCGGTGAGCATCTCTTCGGCCAGCGCCGAAACCGGCAACTCGCCGCCGTATTCAGGACGCCCCGACACGCGGCTCTGCCATTTATTGAAGTGCCCGCCCGAAGTCGAGGCCACAAGATCCACCGCTGGCTCTGTGCACAAGGCACCGCCGACGCGGTCGAGGTTGCCGGTCACCAGATTGATCAACTGCACGACCCAATGACACAGCGTGCCGAAGGCCTGAGTGGAAACTCCCATCCGGCCGTAGCAAACGGCGCTTGGCGCCGCGGCGAAGTCCCGGGCCAGTTGGCGGATCTGTTCGGCGGGAACGGCGCACAACGGGCTCATGGCTTCAGCGGTGAACCCTGCCACCGCCGCGCGAACTTCATCCAGACCGTCCACCGGCAAATGACTGATCGACGTCAGCCCTTCGCTGAACAGTGTATTGAGCACACCAAACAACAACGCCGCATCGCCACCGGGACGCACGAACAAGTGCTGATCGGCCATCGCCGCCGTTTCGCTGCGCCGTGGATCGACCACCACCACTTTGCCGCCTCGTGCCTGGATCGCCTTCAGTCGTTTCTCGACATCCGGCACGGTCATGATGCTGCCGTTGGACGCCAGCGGATTACCGCCCAGGATCAACATGAAGTCGGTGTGATCGATATCCGGGATCGGCAGCAGCAGGCCGTGGCCGTACATCAGATAGCTGGTCAGGTGATGGGGCAGTTGATCGACCGACGTCGCCGAATAGCGGTTGCGGGTTTTCAACAGGCCGAGGAAGTAATTGCTGTGGGTCATCAGCCCGTAGTTATGCACGCTCGGGTTGCCCTGATACACGGCGACCGCGTTCTGCCCATGACGCTCCTGAATCGCCGAGAGTTTTTCGGCGACCAGCTCGAACGCTTCGTCCCACTCGATGGGCAGCCATTCGCTACCGACCCGGCGCATCGGCTGGCGCAGGCGATCCGGATCGTTCTGGATATCTTGCAGCGCGACGGCCTTGGGGCAGATGTGCCCACGACTGAACGTGTCCAGGGCATCGCCCTTGATCGAGGTGATCTGCACCTGGCCGTCGGTTTCGGTGGTTTCGATGGTCAAGCCGCAGATGGCTTCACACAGGTGGCAGGCACGGTGATGGAGAGTCTTGGTCATGGCCAGTCTCTGTCTTGTTCTGGGCAGGCGATCACGCCTGCGGGAACAAAACTATGGCCCGCGACCCGGTGCAGCGCCAGCGACGTTCGTCTTGTGAATCGGCGACCATCAGGCCGACCGATAGACCCGTCAGTTCGCCGGAAGCTGAGGCGGCGCGGCCAGCTGGATTTCCTGGATGGTCTCGATCTGCTCGTGGGCGACGTGGACGCCGGTGAGTTCGCCGATCAGTCGCCAATGCTCGTCGAGCCCGGCGCTGATGGTCGCCATGCGGTCGATCATCTGCCGGCTGGCGGCCTTGACCACGTCGTCTTCGCTGCGCAGCAGTTCGAAGGACATCGAGGTCATCGACGCGGTGAGGTGGGTCAATGAGCGTGCCGTGTGGCCCAGCAGTTCCATTAACAGTTTTTCTTTCGATTCCATGCGGAGGCTTCCTGCGTCGCTCGTGATTTATTTATAACCCAGCACTTTGCTTTAGCAAATGTTTCAACCTGCGCATCCGACCAAGCGAACCGGTGGCTCACGGGTCGCAAACCGACCAGGGCTGTGCCATCCCCGCCGCGCCTGATTGCCAAGCCCGGCGGGGCCAGTGTACAAATGCCTCGCTGCCCTCTCGAAAACTGACCGGAAATCACAGTGTTCGCACTGTTCTCACCCCGGCACATTTCTGCAAAAACCGTAGCCTATTGGAAAAACGCGACATTTAGTGTCAATATCGCGCCTTCCCCTATTTCGTCGCCCCCGTGCGGCTTACGCCGCAGGTCTCGCCCGTTGTTCCGATAAACAAGGCTTTGAGCATCTGCGGTTTGTAGCAAAAAGGTAGTCAATGATGAGCGCAAGGCACTTTCTCTCCCTGATGGATTGCACGCCCGAAGAGCTGGTCAGCGTGATCCGTCGAGGCGTTGAGCTCAAGGACCTGCGTAACCGCGGCGTACTGTTCGAGCCTCTGAAAAACCGCGTCCTGGGGATGATCTTCGAGAAATCCTCGACCCGCACCCGGATCTCCTTCGAGGCCGGCATGATCCAGCTCGGCGGCCAGGCGATCTTCCTGTCGCCGCGCGACACCCAGCTGGGTCGTGGCGAGCCTATCGGTGACTGCGCCATCGTCATGTCGAGCATGCTCGATGCGGTGATGATCCGTACCTTTGCCCACAGCACCCTGACCGAATTTGCCGCCAACTCCCGCGTGCCGGTGATCAACGGCCTGTCCGACGACCTGCACCCGTGCCAGTTGCTGGCCGACATGCAGACCTTCCTCGAGCACCGCGGCTCGATCCAGGGCAAGACCGTGGCCTGGATCGGCGACGGCAACAACATGTGCAACAGCTATATAGAAGCGGCGATCCAGTTCGACTTCCAGTTGCGCGTGGCCTGTCCGGAAGGCTACGAGCCAAACCCTGAGTTCGTGGCCAAGGCCGGTGACCGCGTAACCATCGTCCGCGACCCGAAAGACGCCGTGCGCGGCGCGCATCTGGTGAGCACCGACGTCTGGACCTCCATGGGCCAGGAAGAGGAAACCGCCAAGCGCCTCAAGCTCTTCGCGCCGTACCAGGTCACCCGCGCCCTGCTCGACCTCGCGGCCGAGGACGTGTTATTCCTGCACTGCCTTCCCGCACACCGCGGCGAAGAAATCAGTCTCGACCTGCTTGATGACCCGCGCTCCGTCGCCTGGGATCAGGCAGAAAACCGTCTCCACGCACAGAAGGCCCTGCTCGAGTTCCTTGTTGAACCGGCATATCACCACGCATGAGCCATGAATTACTGCTGAACCTGCGCAACCTCGCTTGCGGTTATCAAGATCAACGTGTGGTGCAGAACCTCAATCTGCACCTCAACGCCGGTGACATCGGTTGCCTGCTCGGCTCCTCGGGCTGCGGCAAGACCACCACCCTGCGCGCGATTGCCGGTTTCGAACCGGTGCACGAAGGGGAAATCTCTCTCGGCGGTGAAGTAATTTCCAGCGCCGGTTTCACCCTCGCCCCGGAAAAGCGCCGGATCGGCATGGTGTTCCAGGACTACGCGCTGTTCCCTCACCTGAGTGTCGCGGACAACATCGCCTTCGGCATCCGTAAGCACCCGAACAAGGAGCGCGTCACCGAAGAGCTGCTGGAGCTGGTCAACCTGAAGAACCTCGGCAAACGCTTCCCCCACGAGCTGTCCGGCGGCCAGCAACAACGTGTCGCCCTCGCCCGCGCCCTGGCGCCGGAACCGCAACTGTTGCTTCTCGACGAGCCGTTCTCCAACCTCGATGGCGAATTGCGCCGCAAGCTCAGCCATGAAGTGCGCGACATCCTCAAGGCCCGTGGCACCAGCGCGATTCTGGTGACGCACGACCAGGAAGAAGCCTTCGCCGTCAGCGATCACGTCGGCGTGTTCAAGGAAGGCCGGCTGGAGCAGTGGGATACGCCCTACAACCTCTATCACGAGCCGGCGACACCGTTTGTGGCCAGCTTCATCGGTCAGGGTTATTTCATTCGCGGCCAGCTTGGCAGCCCGGAATCGGTGCAGACCGAACTCGGTGAACTGCGCGGCAATCGTGCCTACACCTGGCCGATCGGTGGCGCGGTGGATGTGCTGCTACGTCCGGACGACATCGTTTATGCACCGGACAGTGGCTTGAAAGCACGGATCGTCGGCAAGACCTTCCTCGGCGCCTCGACCCTGTATCGCCTGCAACTGCCGACCGGCGCACAGCTGGAATCGATCTTCCCGAGCCACGCCGATCATCAGGTGGGCGCGGATGTCGGGATTCGGGTGGCAGCGGAGCATCTGGTGCTGTTCCAGGCCTCCGGCAGCACGGCTGCGCAGATTCCCGCCGTGGAAAACGGCGTTCGCCGTTACAGCACCGCGCACTGATCCGCACACAAACAATAAGGGAGCCTGAAGGCTCCCTTATTGTTTGGTTTCAGCTCAGCATCAATGTCCCGCTGGCCACCAGCGTCGCATTCCCGCCGATCTTCACCCGCTCGCCTTCCAGCCGACAAAACAGCTCCCCGCCCCGCGCCGAACGCTGGCATGCAGTGAGGCTGGATTTGCCCAGACGTTTCGACCAGTACGGAATCAGGCTGCAATGGGTCGAGCCGGTCACCGGGTCTTCATTGATGCCGATGGCCGGAGCGAAATAGCGCGAGACAAAATCATGCTGATTGCCCCGAGCGGTGACGATTGCGCCGAGCCAAGGCAGTTTGGCCAAGGCGACCATGTCCGGCGTGCAATCGAGCACCGCCTGCTCGGACTCCAGCACCACGAACAGCTCGTTGGAACTCAGGACATCCACTGCCTGAACATTCAGCGCCCGCTCGATCTCCACGGTGACGCCTTTCTCCACCGCTTCGATCGCCGGGAAATCGAGCCACAATCTGTCGCCTTCACGGCTGACGCTCAACGGCCCGGACTTGCAGGTGAAGTCCAGACGCTCGGCGCTTTCCTTATAGATCTCGAACAGCACATAGGCGCTGGCCAGGGTCGCGTGACCACACAGCGGCACCTCGGTGGTCGGCGTGAACCAGCGGATGTGCCACGCCTGCCCCTCACGCACCAGAAACGCGGTTTCCGCCAGATTGTGCTCGGCGGCGATCTTCTGCATCAGTTCGTCCGCGAGCCACGCGTCGAGCCGATAGACCATTGCCGGATTGCCACTGAACGGCCGATCACTGAACGCGTCGACCTGATGAAACTCGAGCTGCATAACCTTCTCCCTGTGTCAGTCGAACGAGCATGCAGCGCCGGCCGGATCAGCGCCAGTGACAGTACCGGCCAATTTTCTTCATACAGACGTCAAGGGCGACCGATGTCGGCAAATTTCGCCTGGGTGTGTTCCGCCAAGACCGCCGGCGCCAGCTCCACTTCCAGCCCGCGCCGCCCGGCGCTGACATAAATGGTCGCAAAAGGCTGGGCCGAGTTATCGATGAAGGTACGCAGGCGTTTTTTCTGCCCCAGCGGGCTGATGCCGCCCAGCAAGTAACCGGTGGAACGTTGCGCGGCGGCCGGATCGGCCATCTCGACTTTTTTCACGCCGGCGGCGTGAGCAAGTCCCTTGAGGTCGAGACTTCCGACGACCGGCACCACCGCCACCAGCAACTCACCCTTCTCACTGGCCGCGAGCAGCGTCTTGAACACCTGCGCCGGATCGAGTCCCAGTTTTTCCGCGGCCTCCAGGCCATACGACGCGGCCTTCGGGTCATGTTCGTAACTGTGCACGCGATGTTCGGCACGAACTTTTTTCAACAAGTCCAACGCAGGGGTCATGGCAGCTCCGGGCTCGGCAGTGGCAAAAAATCCTGCGGCGGATTTTAGGCCATCGCTGTGTAAAAGGCTCTACCACGCGCCACGTTTCCCGGGGTTTGCAGGCCGATATCCGCCGCACAGGCCGGGTGACCCGCAGGATCATTCACATGACTGATATTTTATTTGTGACTGATGGTTCACTTTCGACCTTTGACAGGTTTGTTTCTTGTCTATATTTTTTCGAATCTGAATAATGTAAGAATTATCGTCATCGCAGCACCCAGCAGTAAACCGGGAACAGGATGGGGATCCTGCCTCGGCGAAAATCGCGCATTGCCCTGTCGGCAACGCGCCAGACAACAACAAAAACCGAGGTTTTCAATGACAACTGCGTTACAGCAACCTTCGCTCTCGAGCCAGTGCCTGGCCGAGTTTCTGGGTACTGCACTCCTGATCTTTTTCGGTACGGGTTGTGTCGCCGCGCTCAAGGTCGCGGGCGCCAGCTTCGGTCTGTGGGAAATCAGCATCATCTGGGGCGTCGGCGTCAGCATGGCGATCTACCTCACCGCCGGTGTTTCCGGTGCGCACCTGAACCCTGCCGTCAGTATTGCCCTGAGCATTTTCGCCGACTTCGAAAAGCGCAAACTGCCGTTCTACATTCTGGCCCAGGTCGCCGGCGCCTTCTGCGGCGCGCTGTTGGTTTACACGCTGTACAGCAACCTGTTCTTCGATTTCGAACAAACTCACCATATGGTTCGTGGCACTGAAGCCAGCCTCGAACTGGCATCGGTGTTCTCCACCTTCCCGAACCCTGCGCTGTCGACCGCACAGGCGTTTCTGGTCGAGGTGATCATCACCGCGATCCTGATGGGCGTGATCATGTCCCTGACCGACGACAACAACGGCCTGCCGAAAGGCCCGCTGGCGCCGCTGCTGATCGGTCTGCTGATTGCCGTGATCGGCAGTTCGATGGGCCCGCTGACCGGTTTCGCGATGAACCCGGCCCGGGACTTCGGTCCGAAACTGATGACTTTCTTCGCCGGCTGGGGTGAAATTTCCTTCACCGGCGCACGTGAAATCCCGTACTTCCTGATTCCGATTTTTGCACCGATTGTCGGTGCCTGCCTCGGCGCTGCCGGGTATCGCGGGCTGATTGCCCGCCACCTGACCGGCGCCACACCTGCTACAAAGGATGCAGAACCGGCCATTGACGGCAAACCAAGAACTTCTTGAAACAGTCGGCGCGAGCTCCTGCCCTTTAGAGCCCGCGCCACGGCCCACTCTCCCTTATTTCGTCCAAGGCAATCGACATGACCGACATTCAGAACAAGAACTACATCATTGCCCTCGATCAGGGTACGACCAGCTCCCGCGCGATCATTTTCGACCGTGACGCGAACGTGGTCTGCACCGCACAACGCGAATTCGCCCAGCATTACCCGCAAGCCGGCTGGGTCGAACACGACCCGATGGAAATCTTCGCCACCCAGAGCGCGGTGATGGTCGAAGCGCTGGCCCAGGCCGGCCTGCACCATGACCAGGTCGCCGCCATCGGCATCACCAACCAGCGTGAAACCACCGTGGTCTGGGACAAGACCACCGGCCGCCCGGTGTACAACGCGATCGTCTGGCAATGCCGCCGCAGCACCGAGATCTGCCAGCAACTCAAGCGCGACGGTCATGAAGACTACATCCGTGACACCACCGGCCTGGTCACCGACCCGTACTTCTCCGGCACCAAGCTGAAGTGGATCCTCGACAACGTCGAAGGCAGCCGTGAGCGCGCGCGCAACGGCGAACTGCTGTTCGGCACCGTCGACAGCTGGCTGATCTGGAAATTCACCGGCGGCAAGGTGCACGTCACCGACTACACCAACGCCTCGCGCACCATGCTCTTCAACATCCACACCCTTGAGTGGGACGCGAAGATGCTGGAGATCCTCGACATCCCGCGCGAGATGCTGCCGGAAGTCAAAGCCTCTTCGGAAATCTACGGTCGCACCAAGAGCGGCATCGCCATCGGCGGTATCGCCGGCGACCAACAGGCTGCGCTGTTCGGCCAGATGTGCGTCGAGCCGGGCCAGGCGAAAAACACCTACGGCACCGGTTGCTTCCTGCTGATGAACACCGGCGACAAAGCGGTGAAATCCCGGCACGGCATGCTCACCACCATCGCCTGCGGCCCACGCGGCGAAGTGGCTTACGCCCTGGAAGGTGCCGTATTCAACGGCGGTTCGACCGTGCAGTGGCTGCGCGATGAACTGAAGATCATCAACGACGCCCACGACACCGAATACTTCGCCAACAAAGTGAAGGACAGCAACGGCGTCTATCTGGTGCCAGCCTTCACCGGCCTCGGCGCTCCCTACTGGGACCCGTATGCCCGTGGCGCCCTGTTCGGCCTGACCCGTGGCGTGCGGGTGGATCACATCATCCGCGCGGCGCTGGAATCGATTGCCTACCAGACCCGCGACGTCCTCGACGCCATGCAACAGGACTCCGGTGAACGCCTCAAGGCCCTGCGCGTGGACGGTGGTGCGGTGGCGAACAACTTCCTCATGCAGTTCCAGGCCGACATTCTCGGCACCCAGGTCGAGCGTCCGAAAATGCGCGAAACCACGGCGTTGGGCGCCGCTTATCTGGCCGGCCTGGCCTGCGGTTTCTGGGGCAGCCTGGAAGAACTGCGCGGCAAGGCCGTGATCGAGCGCGAGTTCGAACCGAGCCTGGACGAAGCGGCAAAAGAGAAGCTGTATAAAGGCTGGAAAAAAGCCGTCAGCCGTACCCGTGACTGGGAGCGTGAAGACGCCGAATAAGCCAGTCTGAGGACTGACTAAGGCTGGTCCAAACAGCGTGAAAGCGTAGCGAGCGAAGGCAAGACAAGGCAAAAACAGGCGAAGGCCGGCTGGGGTCGCACTCGACTTTACGGGTTTGTAAATGAGCAGTCCGAGCCTGTTTTTAACGCAGGATTGCTTGCGTAACGCCGAAGGCGCCCAGCACGAAGTAGCTTTCACGTTGTTTGGAAACTGGTCGGGAGGAGATTCCTGCGGCATCATGGGCAAATTTTGCACGGCAGCCCAAAGGAAGCCCCATGAATCTGCCTCCCCGTCAGCAGCAAATCCTCGAGCTGGTCCGCGAACGCGGCTATGTGAGCATCGAGGAAATGGCCACGCTGTTCGTTGTTACCCCGCAAACCATCCGCCGCGATATCAATCAACTGGCGGAAGCCAATCTGCTGCGTCGCTACCACGGCGGCGCCGCCTATGATTCCAGTGTTGAAAACACCGCCTACGCGATGCGCGCCGATCAGATGCGCGATGAAAAGCAACGCATTGGCGAAGCCATCGCCGCACAGATTCCCGATCACGCCTCGCTGTTCATCAATATCGGCACCACCACCGAATCGATTGCCCGCGCCCTGCTCAATCACAGTCACCTGAAAATCATCACCAACAACCTGCACGTCGCTTCGATGCTCAGTGCCAAGGATGATTTCGATGTGCTGCTGACCGGCGGCAACGTGCGTCGCGACGGCGGCGTAGTGGGTCAGGCGAGCGTGGACTTCATCAACCAGTTCAAGGTCGACTTTGCACTGGTGGGCATCAGCGGCATCGACGAAGACGGCAGCCTCCTCGACTTCGATTACCAGGAAGTGCGCGTATCCCAGGCGATCATCGCCAATGCCCGGCAGGTGATCCTGGCAGCGGATTCCAGCAAGTTTGGCCGGAACGCGATGATCCGCCTCGGTCCGATCAGCCTGATCGATTGCCTGGTCACCGACCAGCAACCGGTGCCAGCTCTGGCGCAACTGCTGAGCCAGCACAAGATTCGCCTGGAAGTCGTTTAACCCCTTACATCCTCAGCGCCTGTACTGGCGCCTTCGTCGGATCGCCGCCCGGAGCAAGCCCGCTCCCACAGTGCCTGTTGCGTTCATCAGCTCTGTGAACGACGAAAGTCCTGTGGGAGCGGGCTTGCCCGCGAAAGCGATCTCACAATCGTCCCTTTCCGCGCTCTAACGCGCACTTCATGTTCGAAAATTTTCTTTTAACGGCCCTTCGATGAGTTTTTTCAATCGAAGTCGACTGGCTGCGCGCGTCTTTATGGGCTACCATTTTCGCAAATGAACATTCATGTTCGATTTCCAAGACAGAAAATCAAAAGAGCCCGAGGCCAGCCGATGTCCACATCTACCTTGCGTACGCCCCCTATCTCCGAGATCTACGACATCGCTGTCATCGGCGGCGGGATCAATGGCGTGGGGATCGCAGCGGATGCCGCCGGTCGCGGTCTTTCGGTGTTCCTTTGCGAAAAGGACGACCTGGCCAGCCACACTTCCTCGGCCAGCAGCAAGCTGATCCACGGTGGCCTGCGCTACCTCGAACATTACGAATTCCGTCTGGTGCGCGAAGCGCTGGCCGAACGCGAAGTGCTGCTGGCCAAGGCCCCGCACATCGTCAAGCCAATGCGCTTCGTGCTGCCGCACCGTCCGCACCTGCGTCCGGCGTGGATGATCCGCGCGGGCCTGTTCCTCTATGACCACCTCGGCAAGCGCGAAAAACTGGCTGGCTCCAAAAGCCTGAAATTCGGCGCCGACAGCGCACTGAAAAGCGAAATCAGCAAAGGCTTCGAATACTCCGATTGCTGGGTCGACGACGCCCGCCTTGTCGTATTGAACGCCATGGCCGCCCGTGAAAAAGGCGCGCACATTCACACCCAGACCCGTTGCGTCAGCGCCCGTCGCGCCAAGGGCCTGTGGCACCTGAACCTGGAACGCGCCGACGGCAGCCTGTTTTCGATCACCGCCAAAGCGCTGGTGAACGCCGCCGGCCCGTGGGTCGCCAAGTTCATCCGTGACGACCTGAAGATGGAATCGCCGTACGGCATCCGCCTGATCCAGGGCAGCCACATCATCGTGCCGAAGCTGTACGAAGGCGATCACGCGCACATCCTGCAAAACGAAGATCAGCGCATCGTTTTCACCATTCCGTACCTGAACAACCTGACCCTGATCGGCACCACCGACCGCGAGTACACCGGCGATCCGGCCAAAGTGGCGATCACCGACGGCGAAACCGATTACCTGCTCAAAGTGGTCAACGCCCACTTCAAGAAGCAGATCAGCCGTGACGACATCCTGCACACCTACTCGGGCGTACGTCCGCTGTGCAACGACGAATCCGACAACCCGTCGGCCGTGACCCGCGACTACACCCTGGCGCTGTCCGGCAGCACCGAAGAAGCGCCGCTGCTGTCGGTGTTCGGCGGCAAGCTGACCACCTACCGCAAGCTCGCCGAATCGGCGATGGCGCAGCTGATGCCGTACTTCACCCAGATGCGCCCGAGCTGGACGGCCACCGCCACCCTGCCCGGCGGCGAAGACATGACCACGCCTCAGGCCCTGAGCGCGCTGATCCGCGACAAGTTCGACTGGGTACCAACCGAAATCGCACGCCGCTGGGCCACCACCTACGGCAGCCGCACCTGGCGCATGCTCGAAGGCGTCGACACCCTGGTCGACATGGGCGAACACATCGGCGGCGGGCTCTACACCCGTGAAGTCGATTACCTGTGCACCGAAGAGTGGGCCACCACCGCGCACGACATCCTGTGGCGTCGCAGCAAACTGGGCCTGTTCACCACACCGGCCGAGCAAGAGCGACTGGCGGCGTACCTGAACAAGGTCGAGCAGAACCGCAGCAAGATCGAAGCGGCCTGATTCGTTCGTCGCTGAACAAAAAGCCCCTGAATCGAAAGATTCAGGGGCTTTTTGCATTCAGGCTGAAACAGGCCGCGCCGAGGACGTTCGGTTTTCCGAACGCGACCTGACGGTCAATTCGGTTAACCGGATCAGATTCACGAAAAAAACCCATCACAAAACTTTAATAACGTTATAAATCAATGAATTAACTTGCACCGACTGGTCTGGCACGACTCATGCTCTACACTCCTTCGACGAATGCCTGTTGCGCCAACACAACAGGAGCCGTCAGGCATTCGAAGCACAAAAGGGCCCGCTCAACCGGCTCCATAAAAAAAACAATGTCGAGGAAAATTTGATGCGCATCGTTCCCCATATCCTGGGCGCAGCCATTGCTGCCGCTCTGATCAGCACACCAGTTTTCGCTGCCGAACTCACCGGCACCCTTAAGAAGATCAAAGAGTCCGGCGTCATCACCCTGGGCCACCGTGACGCTTCCATTCCTTTCTCCTACATCGCTAACGCTTCCGGCAAGCCGGTCGGCTACTCCCACGATATCCAGCTGGCCATCGTCGAAGCGATCAAGAAAGACCTGGACCTGCCAAACCTGCAGGTCAAATACAACCTGGTCACCTCGCAAACCCGTATCCCGCTGGTGCAGAACGGCACCGTGGACGTCGAGTGCGGCTCCACCACCAACAACGTCGAGCGTCAGCAACAGGTCGACTTCTCCGTCGGCATCTTCGAAATCGGTACCCGTCTGCTGTCCAAGGCTGACTCCAAGTACAAGGATTTCGACGATCTGAAAGGCAAGAACGTCGTGACCACCGCCGGCACCACTTCCGAGCGCATCCTCAAGGCGATGAACGCCGACAAGCAGATGGGCATGAACGTGATTTCCGCCAAGGACCACGGTGAATCCTTCCAGATGCTGGAATCGGGTCGTGCCGTTGCGTTCATGATGGACGACGCCCTGCTGGCCGGCGAAGCCGCCAAGGCCAAGAAAGCCTCCGACTGGGCCGTGACCGGTACTCCACAGTCGTACGAAATCTACGGCTGCATGATGCGCAAAGGCGACGAGCCGTTCAAAAAGGCTGTCGACGACGCCATCAAGGCGACCTACGCCTCGGGCGAGATCAACAAGATCTACGAAAAATGGTTCATGCAGCCGATTCCGCCAAAAGGCCTGAACCTGAACTTCCCGATGAGCGACGAGCTCAAGGCCCTGATCGCCAATCCGACCGACAAAGCGGCTGACGACAAGAAATCCTGATTTCTGACTAACCTTATCCCCTGAAGAGGCGCCTGCCTTTTCAGGGGATGGTCACTCCCTGCTGGCATTTTCTGGAAACACTCGAACCGGTGGCTGTCGAGCCGATCGCGTGTGCCTGATTTTCACAATCAGGGCGGGAACGGAGCTTCCCCAGGCGGGCACTTGTACATCGATCGAATCGAGGGGAGACCCTAATGAATTACAACTGGGACTGGGGCGTGTTCTTCAAGTCCACCGGCGTGGGCAGCGAGACCTATCTCGACTGGTTCATTTCCGGTCTGGGCTGGACCATCGCCATCGCCATCGTGGCCTGGATCATCGCCCTGATACTCGGCTCGCTGCTGGGCATCATGCGCACCGTGCCGAACCGCATCGTGTCGGGCATCGCGACCTGCTACGTCGAACTGTTCCGTAACGTGCCGCTGCTGGTTCAGCTGTTCATCTGGTACTTCCTGGTGCCCGATCTGCTGCCGCCGGATCTGCAGGAGTGGTACAAACAGGACCTGAACCCGACCACCTCGGCCTACCTGAGCGTTGTCGTCTGCCTGGGCCTGTTCACCGCCGCCCGTGTCTGCGAACAGGTTCGCACCGGTATCCAGGCGCTGCCGCGTGGCCAGGAATCCGCCGCCCGCGCCATGGGTTTCAAGCTGCCGCAGATCTACTGGAACGTGCTGCTGCCCCAGGCCTACCGGATCATCATTCCGCCGCTCACCTCGGAATTTCTGAACGTGTTCAAGAACTCCTCCGTGGCGTCCCTGATCGGTCTGATGGAGCTGCTGGCGCAAACCAAACAGACCGCCGAATTCTCGGCCAACCTGTTTGAAGCCTTCACCCTGGCGACCCTGATCTATTTCACCCTCAACATGAGCCTGATGCTGCTGATGCGCATGGTCGAGAAGAAAGTCGCCGTGCCCGGCCTGATCTCCGTGGGGGGTAAATAATGGAATTCGATTTCAGTGGCATCGTTCCGGCCATTCCCGGCCTGTGGAACGGCATGCTGATGACCCTCAAGCTGATGGCGCTGGGCGTGGTCGGCGGGATCATCCTCGGCACCATCCTCGCGCTGATGCGCCTGTCCCACAGCAAACTGCTGTCGAGCATCGCCGGCGCGTACGTCAACTATTTCCGTTCGATCCCGCTGCTGCTGGTGATCACCTGGTTCTACCTGGCGGTGCCGTTCGTGCTGCGCTGGATCACCGGCGAAGACACCCCGATCGGTGCGTTCACCTCGTGCATCGTGGCGTTCATGATGTTCGAAGCGGCGTACTTCTGCGAAATCGTCCGGGCCGGCGTGCAGTCGATCCCGAAAGGCCAGATGGGCGCGGCACAGGCACTGGGCATGACCTACGGCCAGATGATGCGCCTGATCATCCTGCCCCAGGCGTTCCGCAAGATGACCCCGCTGCTGCTGCAGCAGAGCATCATCCTGTTCCAGGACACTTCGCTGGTCTACACCGTGGGCCTGGTGGACTTCCTCAACGCCTCGCGCGCCAGTGGCGACATCATTGGCCGCTCGAATGAGTTCCTGATCTTCGCAGGTCTCGTGTACTTCACCATCAGCTTTGCCGCCTCGGTGCTGGTCAAGCGTCTGCAAAAAAGGTTCGCCGTATGATCTCTATCAAGAACATCAACAAGTGGTATGGGGACTTCCAGGTGCTGACCGATTGCAGCACCGAGGTCAAAAAGGGTGAGGTGATCGTGGTCTGCGGTCCGTCCGGTTCGGGCAAGTCGACCCTGATCAAGTGCGTCAACGCACTGGAGCCGTTCCAGAAAGGCGACATCGTGGTCGATGGAACATCGATTGCCGATCCGAAGACCAACCTGCCGAAACTGCGCTCGCGCGTCGGCATGGTGTTCCAGCATTTCGAACTGTTCCCGCACCTGACCATCACCGAAAACCTGACCATCGCGCAGATCAAGGTGCTGGGCCGCAGCAAGGAAGAGGCGACCAAGAAAGGCCTGCAACTGCTCGAACGTGTCGGCCTCTCGGCTCACGCCCACAAGCACCCGGGTCAACTGTCCGGCGGTCAGCAACAGCGTGTGGCGATCGCCCGTGCGCTGGCGATGGATCCGATCGTCATGCTGTTCGACGAACCGACCTCGGCGCTGGACCCGGAAATGGTCAACGAAGTGCTCGACGTGATGGTGCAACTGGCCCACGAAGGCATGACCATGATGTGCGTGACCCACGAAATGGGCTTCGCCCGTAAAGTGGCCGACCGCGTGATCTTCATGGACGCCGGCAAGATCATCGAAGACTGCAAGAAAGAAGAGTTCTTTGGCGACATCAGCCAACGCTCCGAACGCGCGCAGCATTTCCTCGAGAAAATCCTGCAGCACTAAAACTGCTGCATTCCCCGACATCCACTGTCGGGGAATGCAGGTGGTTGACCCAAGGCATCTGTGATGAAATGCGACCCCACTCTCTATCGCGCCACGCCGCCATCACTTGCCGTGAAACCCCGTCTGATCCGCCACCTGTTCCTGCCGCCGCTGGTCATCGCCCTGATGATCGGACTGGGTTACATCGGCTTCTGGACCAGTGAACATTTCGGCATTCGCAGCCTCGGCGAAAACGGCCAGCGCCAGCTGGAACTGCACGCCCGCGCGGTCGAAAGCGAGATCAGCAAATACACCTACCTGCCCAGCCTGCTGGAGCTCGAATCGAGCGTTTCGCAGTTGCTGGACGACCCGACTCCGGAACACCGGCAAACGGTCAACGATTACCTTGAAGGCCTGAACCGGCGCAGCCGCAGTCGGGCCATCTACGTCATGGACACCACCGGCCGCGTCATGGCCACCAGCAACTGGCGCGACGTCGACAGCTACCTCGGTGAAGACCTGTCATTCCGCGCCTACTTCCAGAACGCCATCCGCGGCCAGCCCGGACGTTTCTACGGGATCGGCAGCACCAACGGCGAACCCGGTTATTACCTGGCCCACGGCCTCGAAGAACACGGCAAGATCATCGGCGTCGCGGTGGTCAAGGTGCGGCTGGAAGCCATGGAAGAACGCTGGCAGCGGGCGCGCCTGGAAGCGTTCGTCAGCGACGAAAACGGCATCATCATTCTGTCCAGCGATCCGGCCCGGCGCCTGAAATCGGTGATACCGCTGAGCGACGAAACCAAGGAAAAACTCGCCCGCAGCCTGCAGTACTACTGGTTCCCGCTGAACGAACTGCAACCGCTGGCCCGGGAAACCCTGTCCGAGGGCGTGGAAAAACTCACCTTCCCGGCTAACAGCGAAGTGCCGAGCCAACAGGATGGCGATGAAGAAAACATCAGCTATCTGGCGCAAACCCGGCCACTGAGCGATACCCCGTGGAATTTCACCCTGCTCACGCCGTTGCAGGATCTGCGGCGCGAGGCGATCAATCAGGGGATTCTGGTGGCTGTGGCGTTTGCCTTGGTGGCGTTCCTGCTGATCGCCTGGAACGAACGGCGCAAGGTCATCGCCACCCGCCTCGCCGCCCGCGAAGCCCTGCAGGAAGCCAACAATCAGCTGGAACGTCGGATTACCGAACGCACCGCCGACCTGCGCGCCAGCAACGACCGGCTCAAGAGTCAGATCCGCGAACGGCGTCAGGCCGAAGAGACGTTGCGCCGCGCCCAGGACGAACTGGTACAGGCCGGCAAACTCGCGGCAATCGGTCAGATGTCCACCAGCATCGCCCACGAATTGAACCAGCCGCTGGCGGCGATGCGCACGCTGTCGGGCAACACCATCCGCTTCCTTGAGCGCGGCCAGCTGGATGTCGCCAGCACCAACCTCAAGACCATCAACGAGCTGATCGACCGCATGGGCCGGATCACCGCCAGCCTGCGCTCCTTCGCCCGGCGCGGCGACGACAAGGGCCGCGCCAGCCTCGGCAAAGCGGTGGATGCCGCGCTGCAAGTGCTCGGCGCCCGCGTCGAAAGTGCTTCCCTGCAACTGCATCGCCAGTTCAATGATGTGCAGGTGCAGATCGACCAGACGCGGCTGGAGCAGATTCTGGTCAACCTGATCGGCAACGCCCTCGACGCCATGCAGGCGCAACCGCTGCCGGAACTGTGGCTGGAAGGCGAAGAATTCAACGGCAAATATCGCCTGCGGGTGCGCGACAACGGTCACGGCATCGACGCCGAAGCGCGCAAGCACCTGTTCGAACCGTTCTTCACCACCAAGCCCGGAGAACAGGGCCTGGGCCTCGGCCTGACCCTGTCGGCCAGTCTCGCCGCCGCCACCGGCGGGCATCTGGGTGTCGAACACCCGGCCAGCGGTGGTACCACCTTCGTCCTCAGTTTACCGTTGGTAAGCCCTATTCCTGCCGAGCCAATATGAACAACGACCTTAGTGTGCTGATCGTCGAAGACGATCCCCATGTGCTGCTCGGCTGCCAGCAGGCGCTGACCCTCGAAGACATCCCCTGCATCGGCGTGGGCAGTGCCGAAGAGGCGCTGGAGCAGGTCGGCGACAACTTCGCCGGGATCGTCATCAGCGACATCCGCCTGCCCGGCATCGACGGCCTGGAACTGCTGACCCGGCTCAAGCAACGCGATCGCAGCCTGCCGGTGGTGCTGATTACCGGGCATGGCGACATCTCCATGGCCGTCGGCGCGATGCAGAAAGGCGCCTACGACTTCATGGAAAAACCGTTCTCCCCCGAACGTCTGGTCGATGTTGCCCGCCGTGCGCTGGAGCAACGCAGCCTGAATCGCGAAGTCTCCTCCCTGCGCCGGCAACTCGCCGAGCGCGACTCCCTTGAAGGACGGATTATCGGTCGTTCGCCGGCCATGCAGAACCTGCGCGAACTGATCGCCAACGTCGCCGATACCTCGGCCAACGTATTGATCGAAGGCGAAACCGGCACCGGCAAGGAACTGGTCGCCCGTTGCCTGCACGATTTCAGCCGCCGCCACACCAAGCAATTCGTCGCGCTGAACTGCGGCGGCCTGCCGGAAAACCTGTTCGAAAGCGAAATCTTCGGCCACGAGGCCAATGCCTTCACCGGCGCCGGCAAGCGGCGGATCGGCAAGATCGAGCATGCCGACGGCGGCACGCTGTTCCTCGACGAAGTGGAAAGCATGCCGCTGCCGTTGCAGATCAAACTGCTGCGGGTGTTGCAGGAGCGCACCCTCGAGCGCCTCGGCTCGAACCAGAGCGTGGCGGTGGATTGCCGGGTGATTGCGGCGACCAAATCCGACCTCGACGAATCGAGCAAGGCCGGGGAATTTCGCAGCGACTTGTACTACCGCCTCAACGTGGTGACGCTGGAACTGCCGCCCCTGCGCGAACGCCGCGAAGACATCCTGCAACTGTTCGAACACTTCACCCAGCAATCGGCCCTGCGTTTCGACCGCGCGCTGCCGGAGCTGGACAACCAGACCCTGTCGAGCCTGATGAGCCACGACTGGCCGGGCAACGTGCGCGAACTGCGCAACGTCGCCGAGCGTTTTGCCCTTGGTTTGCCGGCGTTCAAGAAAACCGGCGCGGGCAGCGCAGGTCAGGGCCTGGCGTTCGCCGAAGCGGTGGAAGCGTTCGAACGCAACCTGCTCAGCGACGCCCTGCAACGCAGCGGCGGCAACCTGACCCAGGCCAGCCTGGAACTGGGCATGGCCAAGACCACGCTGTTCGACAAAGTGAAGAAATACGGCCTGAGCCATTAAGCGAGAACGACGTGGATCTGATTTTCAAGGCAATGCTCGGTGCGGCAGTCGTGGTGATCCTCGCCATGCTGGCCAAGACCAAAAACTACTACATCGCCGGGCTGGTGCCGCTGTTCCCGACCTTCGCCCTGATCGCTCACTACATCGTCGGCAAAGGACGTTCGGTCGACGACCTGAAGACCACCATCGTCTTCGGCATGTGGTCGATCATTCCGTACTTCGTCTATCTGGCGACGCTGTACGTGATGGTCGACCGCATGCGCCTCGAAGCTTCGCTGGCGGTCGCGGCGGTGGCGTGGTTGATGGCGGCGACGGTGCTGGTGTCGGTGTGGGTACGGCTTCACGCCTGAGTCAAAGCAGGTTGTGTTCCGCCACCGGTTCGATCTGCGCCCAGTGCGACGTGTCTTCGCGATGCTCGCGCAAATACGGCAACACCGCCGCCAGCAACGGCTCCTTGAATGCTTCCTGAAAACGGTGCGCCAGCCCAGGAATCAACCGCAGCTGACTGCCGCGAATGTGCGCCGCCAGATGCACGCCGTGCATCACCGGCAGCAGCGGATCCGCCGTGCCATGCACCACCAGCGTCGGCACCCGCAGTTGATTGAGCAACGCCACCCGGCTCGGTTCGGCGAGGATCGCCATGATCTGGCGCTTCACGCCTTCGGGATTGAACGCCCGGTCATAGGACAGCGCCGCCTGATGCAGCAACATCTGACGATCATCAGTGACCGTCGGACTGCCCAGCGCCGCCAGCAGATCGGCCTGTTGCTCAAGCGCGATCTGGCGATTGGGGGCGCCACGCCGTGACAACAATTGCACCAACGCCGCGCTCGGCGCCGGCAGCCCTTCGGCACCGGAGCTGGTCATGATCAGCGTCAGGCTCTCGACCCGTTGCGGCGCCATCGCGGCCATGTGCTGGGCGATCATCCCGCCCATGCTCGCGCCGAGTACGTGGAATTGCTCGACGTGCAATGCATCCATCAGGCCCAGCGCATCGTCGGCCATATCGGTCAGGCTGTAGGGTGCCGCCACCGGCAGGCCGAGTTTGTAGCGCAGCACTTCAAAGGTCAGGTTGGCTTCCATTGGCGTCTGGCGCCAGGTCGACAGGCCGACATCGCGGTTGTCATAACGGATCACCCGAAAGCCCTGCTGACACAGCGCGACCACCACTTCATCCGGCCAGTGGATCAACTGCCCGCCCAGGCCCATCACCAGCAACAGCGCCGGATCCGACGCACGACCGATGCTCTGGTACGCCAGGCTCACCTGCGCCAGATCGACCCGTTCGGTCGGTACATTGACGTCGCAACGCGACGCCGCATAGGACGCCGGAACGAAAAAAACCGCGGCCAACAACGCCGCGATTGCAAAAATTCCCTTGAACATGAAAAACACCGAAACGCAGAACCCCAGTAGAGCGCGAGTCTGATGAAGTTTGTTCAAGCGCGCTGCCACAGTTTGATGACAGTTTGATGAAGAGTGCCGAGCGGTCGGACGGGCCGATAACTATGTAGCACCCGGGCACCCGGTCATTTTCCTTGAATGGCGCTTGAGTGGGGCGGATCCGCCGCCCTTCCCTTGAGCCCCATTGCCATGATCGAACGCTTCTTTCTAGTGAACCCCCCTGCGCCGATGCCCTCGTTTCCCGGTTTTACCGCCCTGCCGGCGTCTGTCGATGAAAGCCTGCTGCACAGTGCGGCCACCCGTCGGCAAGCGTGCAGCGAAGAATTGCGACAACTGTGTGCCGGCGTGCCGTCGGTACGCGAGACGCTCAACCGGTTGCTCCGTCAGGAACTGGACCTGGACGGTGAGCAGGCTGGCTTGTCGTTCCCACCCGGTGGCGGGTACCCGGAACGTCGGGTCAGCCTGGTGACAGCCTGCGCCTTCGTCACCCAATCCGCCCGACCAGAGGAATGGCTCGACAACCAATGCCGGGTGACCGGTGTGAACAGCAGTCATGCATTGTCGACGCTCGCCCCGTCGCAACTGCTCGCCCGGATCAAAGCCCTCGAACCGGCACTGGCGCTCGACGAACGCTGGAATACCTACTGGCAGGGCCGCGCTCCGGGTACGCCCCGCTCCCGCCGGGAACAGGTCGGCTGGTTGTATCGCGGGCATATCGAGACGGCCGCGCAAATGGCCTTCGCCCGACGCACGGTGACAGCCGACCAGCTTCAGCCACTGTGGTCGCTGATGGGGGAACCGGGTACGCGGCCTGCGGCTGACGATACCCTCAGCGTCGAGCTGCCGACCTTGTGCCTGCACAATGGCGTGCGGGTAAAACCGCCGGCGGCCTGGGTCATCAGTCGGGGAGACGGCGCCGCACAGTTGCTGTACGTGCCTGATCAAGCGGACGCGATCCAGGCTTTCGCCCGGCGCAGTGACTTGCATGCCTGGCTGGCACAAGGATCTCTGGTGCCCGCCGGTCTGCCACTCGAAAACCTTCAGGTCGAATACCTCCCGGCCGGGCAATCGCTGGTCACTGCGGTCAACGAATGGCTGTTGCAGCAGCAAATGGTGCAGGTTGCTGCCCTGCGCAACGGCACGGACGGCACGCGCGGCCTGGCCGAACAGGGTTCCCACGCGCTGGTCGTCGCCGACAGGGTCGACCGGCAACGCAGCATGGCCGTCTTCTGCGCCCCGCCCGGTCTGGACAATCAACCGTCCGGCGCCCGTGCAGCGGACGAAGACGAAGTCTCGCTGTTCGGCAGCCTGCATCCCGATATTCCCCGTTCCCTGCGACAGGCCAGCGTCACCCGGGCGCACGATGAGTTCGAAGCATCAAGCGATGGCGACATCCTGAAATCGTTCGAGGCGCTGCAAACGACACTGGAAACGGCCGAACAGGCCGCCGATCTCGCAGCACGCGCCCTGCTCTATCGCGAACGGGTGCTGGACCTGACCACCTTCAACCGCCAGTTCACCGCGCTGTACAACGCACACATTCAAGGTCTGCGGGCCGAGGCCGGGATGCAGCGGGCACTGAATCGCCTGAGTGTCGAAGAACATGACCTGCTCATCGAATGGCTCGATGCACCTGACCGAACCGATGCCGACCGGGTTGTGAAAAGCCTGACACTGTCACTGGCCGAATCCGAGGGAGACACAGTCTCCACCAGCCTCCAGACGCTCCATGGCCCGCTCGTACTGATGTCCGGTTCGATACAGAGCCTGTTGCTTTACTGGCCCGGCAGCGGTGGAGGCCTCCAGCGATTCGTCAATCGCCAGGCACTTGAGCGGCACGTGTTCAAGCTGCACGCCGGTGACACACAGCAAACCTTGCAATTGAACACCCTGACCGGCGACCCGTTGCTCCATGTGTTGAATCAGTTGACCGGAGAGTTTGAAACCCGGGCAGCAACGATTCGCCAGCGATACAGCGAGCCGTCACAGGCACAACAGCGCGCAGATGCACTGGAGCAACTGCGCCGCAAGACACTTCCCCTGCTACAGGTGCCCGTCGATGCCGCACGACGCCTGGCGCTGTTTCATCGAATCCAGCAGGAACGCAGCGCAACCCTCGCCACACAGGCACCGGCCTGGCTGGCCGACCTGAGTGACAACGAACGAAGCACGCTCAAGACGCTGGTCCAGGCCTGGATCAGCGCGATGCACCGCAGTCACGCACTGCTGACCGTCGCGCTGCCACCCCGGGAGGATTTCACTCGACAGCATCTGCACGCCCGACTACGTCAAGATTTTTCTCTCACGGGACACTTTTCGGTACAGCTGGATCTGCCGGACTCGGTTGCCCTGCAAAAACAGGCCTTCAGTGCGCCCGGGGCACGGGGCACGCCGCAAAAACTGGTCGCTGTCCCCAGCACCAGACGCAGCCGGATGTCCCTCGAAACCCTGGCCCAGCTCAATATCGACAACACCCCGTCGATGAACCTTGAACAACTGCCACTGCGCCTTGGCTTCATGCGCGTGGAAGTCAGCGCCACCGATGAGCGGGAGCATCAGACCCTCACTGCCGGTATTACCCAGGCTTACCTGCGCAAACTGATGCCTGAACTGGACCTGCCCAAGGCTTACGAAAACAGGATTTACGACACCTTCAAAGGCACGACCGATGAACCACCGTTCCAGCGCGAGCACCGTCAGGAATGCCTGCTCGAACCCTGGCAGGTGATGCTCAAGCTGCAAGGCCGATGCGCACGACTGCAGCACCACATTGGCGACTCTGACCTGAGCCTGTTCGAAACCGCCATCGACGCCGACACACCCGACGCCTGGACAGCCGCCGGTCGCCGCATTGCCCTGCTTCCGGCATCCCTCGCCGCCGGTGGCACTGACACACCGAATGAAGGCCCCACCACATTGTCCGGTGTGACCTTCATCGAAGAACAAATCAGCGGCACGACGCTGCTCTATCTGCCGGATGCCCCCGACGCGAGGTTTCTGCGCCGATACGACAGCCTTGAAGCGGCCCGCAAGGATCTGTTCAACCGTTGCAGCCAGGACGAGATGATCCGCTATCTGGCCGGCCGGGCCTTGCAAGGCAGCGTACGCGCCCACGAACAGCGCATCGCTCAGGCGGTGGACAAACGCTTCGATGCGATTATCAGTGTCGGCCCTCGCTGGCCGGCAACCACGTCGCTGGCCGCTCATCTGCTCAATGCGCACATGGGGCGTCTGATCGAGGTCCATCGCGGGTCCTCACGCTCCAACGACGCGTTGTATCGGGAACGTTATGCCCTGCAGGGCACACGGGTGTTCGATTACACGAAAATGGCCCTGGGCATGCTGCCATTCGTTGGCAGTGCCATCGCCCTTTACGACGCCTGGAACGCGGCCAACCAGGCAGTGGCCGCTTTTTTGCGAGGCAGGCTCGGCGACGGCCTGGCCGAAGTCGAATCGGTGTTGCTGTGCCTGATCGACGCGTTGATCGACATCGTGCCTGGCGCCGGTGCAGCCCTGACGGCCCGCTCGGCCACCCGTGCCCGCCTGCTGCGAAACCTGGTCCCGGAGGCCGGCACGCTGACCGCTCCCGATACCCGGCAGGCCCGGCGCATCGTTGAGCGCTTTGCCGGTTACGAATATGAGAAACCTGTCTCGCTGGCGGGATTGCAACCGGCCGAAGGAGGCGTCTGGAAAAATATCTATCGCCACACGGAGGGCGATTTCATTGTCCGGCAGGGCCGGATCTATCAGATCGAATGGAGCCGCGATTCCCGCAACTGGCGCCTGAGCGGCACCACGCGCAAAACCTACAAACAACCTATTGCCCTGAACGAAGCCGGAGAGTGGGACACCTGGTTCGGTGTCTACGGCACCACTTTCGAAGGCGGCGGTGTCGGTGGCGGTGGCGTGATCGGGCATATGGCCGATGTGCTCGATCCAATCTGGCCACAGGCAATCCGTGAGCACCTTCCGCGCTGGCTGGTCGACCGGACCTACCGCCGACACCATCAACTGACGCTCGAATGTGATGAACTGAGTTACCGCCTCGATCCCCAGATCGAACGAAGCAACAGGGCGATCAACGCTTACAGCCTGGCACCCGACGACGCTCTGCTGAGAAGAGCCGCGCAGAAAGCCTGTGATGAGGACATTGCCCTGCTCACCCGGCAGTACCAGACAATCGCCGAGCTGCGCCCCCTCACCCATGGCAACAAGTTGCGCGCCCTGCTTGAAATACAGAGCCAGGACGCCGCACGGGTGACCGACCGCCTCAAACACCGTGTCCATATGGCCAACCACCGGATCTACAAATGGCTCGACGAGATCGACACCCGGCACGCGACCCTCGATGCCCTGCCGGACAACTCGATTGCCGAACGCCTGGCCCTGCTGCAGGAAATGCGCAGATTGCGCGTGGATGTGACCACCGCCATTGAAGAGGTCGAAGCACTCAAGGGCGACATGAACCGCTGGTACGCGCTGATCAGTGTACGTTCGGACAAGGCCAGACTGACCGAGGCCGTTACCTATTTGAACGGGCGCATGAACGATTTCAATCTTGGATACCTGAAGACCGCTCACCGCCTGGAGTCCATCAAGAATTTCGAAAACACCGGCGACGTCTCCTGGCTCTACCTGCAACAAAGGGCCTGGCAATTGCGCATCGACATGGACCGTGCGCTCTTCACCCAGTTCAGCCTGTCCGAAGTCAGCACCAACCGGGCGCAGCGCATGCAGATCCTGGGCAACTGCCTCGACACCTACACCCGATACTGCCGGGAAATGAACCAGTGGACGACCAGCTATCCACAGTACTTTCACATGGAAGAGTTCGAACCACTGATGGCTGGCATCGAAGCCATGGCCGAACGCGCCAGGAAGACTATCGTTCATCCCGTACCACCTCGTACCGCTGGACAAATCGAGAAGAAGATTTTCCAGACCGAAGGCCAGCAATGGCTGATCGGGGTGGAAAACTGGGAACCCAAAAGCCGCAAGCGGCAGTTCGTACTGAACCATGGCAAGGCGGGCCGGGAAGTCTGGGAACAGGCTGACAACGGCAAATTTAGCCTGCGGACGGTGAACGCGCCGCCGCCCGCCTCTTCCCGCAACCTCGCATCGCTGCTGGCCGATGCCCGCAAGCGTCTGGACGGGCAAGCGGCCTATCAGGCCAAGGTGCAGGGACATGCCGAGCGCGACATGCTCCCGGTGGATCTGGAACATATGATGGCCAGTGAAGCCGATGACCTGAGCCGTCGGGCCAGAGACATTGAAGCGATGTCGGCAGAGAACCCGATCATCGGTGAACTGAAATCGAAGGCCGACGAATTGCGCCTCACCGGGCGGCAGTTGCGCACCCGACAAACCCTGAGGAGTCGTAAACCCACCGACGGCATGCTCGATGATCTGCTGCGACAGAACGCCGTGGAAGTGCGCAAGGTGGCCCTGATGAAACAACTGCCCAACCGCCCTGACGGTCGTCCCGACCATATGCAGGAATACGAAATCCACGACCTGAGCGTTCGCCCGCCGCGTCTGCTGTGGTATGCGCATTTCCACTACAACAGACCCAGGCCGTCATTCGCTGAGTTCGAGAAAGCGCACCTGAAACTGCCGGAGCACCGCTACCTGACTCACGCCGACAATGCGGCGCTGCCGTATGCCGACATCGGCAAACGCTCGCCGGTCCTGCCCTGGTTCGAAGCGTTGTAAAACAAAACGGGGAGCGGTTGGCCGCTCCCCGTTTTGCTGTGCGTCAAGCCAGCTGACTGCGCAATTGCCGCGCTGCCGCGACCATGTTCACCAGCGCTGCTTCCGTCTCCGGCCAGGCTCGGGTTTTCAGCCCGCAATCGGGATTGACCCACAACCGCGCTGCCGGAATCCGTTTCACGGCCTTGCTCATCAGCTTGACCATTTCCGCCGTGTCCGGCACCCGTGGCGAGTGGATGTCGTAGACACCCGGACCGATGTCGTTCGGGTAGTCGAACGCTTCGAAGGCATCGAGCAATTCCATGTCCGAACGTGAGGTTTCGATGGTGATCACGTCGGCGTCCATGTCGGCGATGGCCTTGATTACGTCATTGAATTCGCTGTAACACATGTGGGTGTGAATCTGGGTTTCATCCTTCACGCCCGAGGCGGTCAGCCGGAACGCCTCCACCGCCCAGTCCAGATATTCCTGCCACTGTGCACGGCGCAGCGGCAGACCTTCGCGGAACGCGGCTTCGTCGATCTGCACGATTTTGATCCCGGCGTTTTCCAGATCCACCACTTCATCCCGCAGGGCCAGCGCCAGTTGCTGCGCCTGAACCTTGCGCGACACGTCTTCGCGGGGGAACGACCACATCAGCATGGTCACGGGACCTGTGAGCATGCCTTTCATGACCTTGTCGGTCAGGCTCTGGGCGTAGGTGATCCAGTCCACGGTCATGGCGTTCGGACGGGACAGATCGCCATAAATCACCGCCGGTTTGACGCAACGGGAACCGTAGCTCTGGACCCAGCCGAAACGAGTGAACAAGTATCCGTCGAGCTGCTCGGCGAAGTACTCGACCATGTCGTTGCGTTCGGCTTCACCGTGCACCAGCACATCGAGGCCCAGACGTTCCTGCACCTGTACCGCGTGGCGGATTTCGCTGCGCATGGCGTCGTGATAATCGTTGGCCGACAGCTTGCCCTGCTTGTAGGCCTGACGGGCCAGGCGAATCGAACCGGTCTGCGGGAACGAGCCGATGGTGGTGGTCGGGAACGTCGGCAATTTCAAACGCACCTGCTGTGCGGCGATGCGTTTGGCGAACGGCGAATGACGCTGGCTGTCGCTGGCATTGATGGCCTCGATCCGCGCCTGCACGGCGGCCTTGTGAATACGCGGCGAGCGGGCGCGGCTTTCCTGAATGGCGCGGCTTTCGGCCAGTGCGCTTTGCACTTTCGGTGCTTGTGGATCGTTCAGCGCATCACGCAACACGGAGATTTCGGCGCACTTCTGCACGGCGAATGCCAGCCAGCTTTTCAGTTCCGGATCGAGCTTGTCTTCGCGCTCGACATCCACCGGGCTGTGCAGCAACGAGCAGGAACTGCTGACCCACAGGTTGTCGCCAAAGCGTTCCTGCGCCGGTTGCAACTGCGCCAGTGCCTGCTCCAGTTCGCAGCGCCAGACGTTGCGGCCGTTGACCAGGCCTACCGAAAGAATCTTGTAGGTCGGCAGGCGATCCAGCACCTGGCCGAGCTGATCCGGCGCACGCACCGCGTCGATGTGCAGACCTTGCACCGGCAGGCCGACGGCCAGACCGAGGTTGTCCTGCAGGCCACTGAAATAGGTCGCCACCAGTTTTTTCAGCGGCGAGTACTGCAGGATGTGATAGGCGCGTTCGAAGGCGTTCTTCCAGGCTTGCGGCAGGTCAAGGGTGAGAATCGGCTCGTCGATCTGCACCCACTCCACGCCTTGTGCGGCAAGCCGCCCGAGAATTTCGTTGTACACCGGCAGCAGACGCTCGAGCAGGTCGAGCTTGTCGAAGTCGTTGCCTTTCGCCTTGCCCAGCCACAGATAAGTCAGCGGCCCGATGATCACCGGTTTGACGTTGTGACCGAGGGCTTTGGCTTCTTCGACTTCATCGAACAGCTGTTCCCAGCTCAGTTTGAACGACTGGTCTGCGGTGAACTCCGGGACCAGAAAGTGGTAGTTGGTGTCGAACCACTTGGTCAGCTCTTGAGCGTATTGAGTCTTGCCGTGCTCACCGCCGCAGCAGGACGCCGTGGCGCCACGGGCCATGGCAAACAGCGTATCGAGGGTCGGCAGACCGCGTTCATCGCGCACGTCATCGAAGCGCTCCGGGATCACACCGAAGGTCAGCGAGTGGGTCAGCACCTGGTCGTACCAGGCGAAGTCGCCGACCGGCAGCAGGTCGATGCCGGCGTCCTTCTGCAATTGCCAGTGTCTGGCGCGCAGCTCACGACCGACCTGATTCAGGGACGCCTGATCGAGATCGCCTTTCCAACAGGCTTCGAGGGCTTTTTTCAGTTCGCGGTCGGCGCCGATGCGCGGGAAACCAAGGGTGTGGGCCACGGCCATGTCGAGTGTTCTCCATTGCGTAAAAGATGGCGCCATTGTCGACAGCCAGGGCAACATGAGACAAACTCAACCTTTTCGTGTTGATCACAAATTTTCCTCATGGAGCCTGCGGTGCTTGAGATCCGTCACCTGAAAACCCTGCATGCCCTGCGCGAAGCCGACAGCCTGGTGGATGCGGCCGACCGCCTGCACCTGACCCAGTCGGCGCTGTCCCACCAGTTCAAGGAACTGGAGGAACGCATGGGCATGCCGTTGTTCGTGCGCAAGACCAAACCGGTGCGCTTCACCAGCGCCGGCCTGCGCCTGCTGCAACTGGCCGACGCGACCCTGCCGCTGCTGCGTGCTGCCGAACGTGACATCGGACGTCTGGCCGGGGGCACCGCCGGGCGTCTGCACATGGCCATCGAATGCCACAGCTGCTTCCAGTGGCTGATGCCGACCATCGACCAGTTCCGCGATGCATGGCCGGAAGTCGAACTCGACCTCGCTTCGGGTTTCTCGTTTGCCCCGCTGCCGGCACTGGCCCGGGGCGATCTGGATCTGGTGGTGACGTCCGACCCGCTGGAAATCGCCGGCATCACCTACGTGCCGCTGTTCACCTACGAAGCCATGCTTGCGGTGGCCAACCAGCACGCGCTGGCAAGCAAACCGTACATCGTCCCCGAAGACCTGCTGACCGAAACCCTGATCACCTACCCGGTGGAACGGGATCGGCTGGACATCTTCACCCGCTTCCTCGAACCGGCCGACATCGAACCGGCGCAGGTACGCACCTCAGAGCTGACGGTGATGATGATGCAACTGGTGGCCAGCGGCCGTGGCGTATGCGGCATGCCGCACTGGGCGCTGCATGAATACAGCTCACGGGGTTACGTGAAGGCCAAGCGGCTGGGCGAGAAAGGTCTGTTCGCGACGCTGTACGCGGCGATCCGCGCCGACATGCTGGACGCGCCGTACATGCGCGATTTCCTGCTGACGGCCAAGGACACCTCGTTCTCGACCCTGGATGGAGTCAGCGCGGTTCGTTGAGGCTGGCGGTTGACACAGAAGGCGGGCACCACATGTGGATCTTGTCGAAGTAGTCCTCGCCGACCCGCACCGCCATTGGTTCGAGGCCGAACTGAATGAAGCCGCAGCGCTGGTACAGCTGGAACGCCGCGTCATTGCCGGCGGTGACGGTCAATTGAATGACTTTCAGCGCCGGATGCTGCTGCGCCTCAACCAGCACCGCCTCCATCAATTTCAGCCCCAGCCCGCGCTGACGAAATTCAGCCGACACATACAGGCCGAATACCGTTGCCTTGTGCCGGGCCTTCTCCCGAGGCTCGAACGCCAGGCCAACGATGCCCGCCAAGCGGCCGTCTTCGAACGCGCCGAACACCGCGTCGAGCTTGCTGGTCAGGCGTGATTCCCACCAGCTCAGCGGCATCACTGCGCGCTCGCGCACGCTGGAGGTGAACGCCTGCGGATGCCGGTCATAGGCTTCCAGCATCAGCTCGCGATAGGCCAGCGCATGACTGGCATCCAGCCGTTCGATCCACATGTTCAGGCGGCCTTGCGCTGTTCAAGCATCAGGCGCACCGCCAGACCGCCCAGCACGAAGCCCATGAAGTAACGCTGCGCCGCGAGCCAGGTCGGGTTGTTGACGAACCATGAAGCGATGCCCGCTGCGAACAGCGCGATCAACAGGTTGACGCTGAAACTGACGCTGATCTGGGTCAGGCCGAGGATGATGCTATGGGTGAACACCGAGCCGTGTTCCGGGGTGATGAACTGTGGAAACACCGAGAGGTAGAACACCGCGATTTTCGGGTTCAACGCACTGGTGAGGAACCCCATGGTGACCAGTTTGCGCGAGGAATCCGCCGGCAATTGCTGCGCCTCGAACGGCGAGCGGGCGCCGGGTTTCACCGCCTGCCAGGCCAGCCACAGCAGGTACAGCGCACCGGCCCATTTCAACACTTCATAGGCCATCGGCACCGCGAGAAACACGGCGGTCAGACCGGCGGCCGCCGCGAACAGATGCACGAAGAACCCCGCCACCACGCCGAGCAGCGAGGTCACCCCGGCGCGCCGTCCCTGGCAGATCGAACGGGAGATCAGGTAGATCATGTTCGGTCCCGGCGTCAGTACCATCAGCAGGGCGGCGGCGGCAAAAATCAGCAGGTCTTGCAGCGGGATCATGACGAAGTCCTTTGCACGAATGATCAGGCGATCGCGGTCAGCGAGGCTCGATAAAACGGCAGGATCAGGTCGCGTGTCAATGGGGCGAGAATCACTTCGCCGTCGGTGGCCGGGTCGATCCAGATCACCTCTTCGATCTCGGCGGCCGGAGACACCTTGGCGTCGATGGTCAGCTGAAAGATCTCGGCCTGCACGACGAATCCCGGCTCGTTGGCCGCCGGTGCCGAGAACTGGCCGAGAAAGCTCGCCTGCGCCGGATCGATCACCAGCCCCAGTTCTTCTTCCAGCTCACGGGCCAGCGCATGCACCGGCCGTTCGTGGGCTTCGATCTTGCCGCCTGGTTGCATGAACGCCGCAGTGCCGCGCTTGCGCACCAGCAGGGTCTGGCCGTCGGGGTTGAGCAGCAGCGCGGCGGCGATACGAATGAGGCGGGGGGGAACTGCGAAATCAGAGGTCATGGGTCAGCCATCGGCCTTGGGAAAAACCGCAAGGATCCCATGCCGGCCGCGCCAGCGTCATCAACTCTGGGCCAGAAGCACACTCTCCCCCTCCTCCGGCACTTTCACGAACACCTTGTACTTAGCGCCCTCCATGGCTTCGAAACTGATCAATTTGTCCACCAGCAAAGCGCTCAGCACCTTGCCGGCATTGAGCAGCAACATACCGTTGTCGGCGTTGAGATTGCGCGCCAGGATCATCCCCGCCGCCAGCTCCCGGGTGCCCATCACCTTGACGTCCGGATCGGTCAGGGTGACGTCGCTGACCATTGCGCAGACCTTGATGAAATCCTCGATCAGCTCGGGATCGTAGAGTTTGCCGGCGTACTGGCGCAGGTACAGCAACGCTTCATCGCTGTTCATCTGTCGCTCGAGAATCAGCCCGCGCTGCAACTCGACAAAATCCACTGCCAGTTTCAACAGCCGCGAGCCCAAGGGAATGGCCTCGCCCTTGAGCCGGTCCGGAAACCCGCTGCCGTCCCAGTGCTCCTGATGATGCAGGATGAGCCGTGCGGCATCCTTCATCGGGTCCAGGGTCATCAACAGCGATTCGCTCTGTTTCGGATAAGCCCGATAGCGATCGCGCTCGGTGCTGTGCAGCAGGTCCGAAGGCGTGGTCATCATGCTGTCGGTCCAGCTCAGCTTGCCGATGTTGTAGAGCGCGGCGGCCATGGTCAGGTCGCGGCTGGCGGCTTCGTCCAGACGGTGCATCTTGCAGTAGCCGCGCACCAGTTCGATGATCTGCCGGTTGGTCTGCTTGGCCGGGGGCAGGCGCAGGTTGGCCAGCAACGAGAACATTTCGGTGCCCGTCAGGAAACTGCGCTTGAGCTCCTCATACGCCAGATCAAGCATGTCGGCGGTCTGCTGCAGTTCAGCGGTGCGGGCGCTGACATGTTTTTCCAGGGTGCTGTTGAGCAACTTCAATTGTTCGTTCTGCACCCGCGTCAGTTTCTCCAGACGCTCGCGCTCACGCGCCAGATGCTGATGCTCCAGGGCCTGGCGCAAGGTCAGGAGCATTTCTTCGTCGTTCCAGGGCTTGCTGATGTAGCGCTCGATCTGGCCCTCGTTGATCGCCTTGATGATCGCCGAAGGGTCGGCGTAGCCGGTAAGCATGATCCGCGTGGTCGCCGGATACAGCTCATGAACGCGAGCCAGCAGCGTGGCACCGTCCATGTTGGGCATGCGCGCATCGCTCATCACCAGATTCACCGATTGCTGTTCGAGCATTTCCAGGGCCTGGGCACCGCTGGTGGCCAGCAACACGTCATAAGGCTGACCGCGCAGCAGACGGCGCAGGCTGTTGAGGATCGGCTCTTCGTCATCGACCAGCAATACCTTGGGTCGCGACGCTGAATTCGGGGCGGTTGGCTCTTCCATGGCGATGCCTCACGGGAAACGGTAGACGTGGCTGACGCGCCGACAGACCTCCCCGCTTGTCCGCGCCTGTATCACAGGCTAGATGACTTTCGCAGCCCCCGTGTAAATCCTCTGTTACAGCGCAACAGGCGAAGTGGCGTCCGGGCAACTATGCTCAAGTCGCTGGACGACACCATCGGCCTGCGCGCAGGCATGTAACGAGGGGAAAGGGATGCTCCCGATGACGAACGTGCATGAATCTGCGGGTATTGCGTCATGAGTGCGCAACCCGGAACCATCAATCGCCGCGTACTGATCGTCGACGATACCGCGTCGATCCACGGCGATTTCGCGAAAATCCTCAAACCCGCCACGGTTGAAGACAAAGACCTGGACGAAACCGAAAACCTGCTGTTCGGCACCCCGTCCAGCGCACCGACGTCCTCAAAGGAACACTTCGAACTGGACTCGGCCTATCAGGGCCGCGAAGCCCTGGACAAGGTCGAAGCCGCTCTGGCCGCCGGGCGTCCCTACGCCATGGCCTTCATCGACATGCGCATGCCGCCGGGCTGGGATGGCCTTGAAACCATCGAACGCCTCTGGCAGGCCGATCCCAAACTGCAAGTGGCCCTGTGCACGGCCTACTCCGACTACTCCTGGGAAGAGATCGATCAGCGGCTGCCCCAGAACGATCGCCTGCTGATCCTGAAAAAACCGTTCGATGCGATCGAAATCCGTCAGATGGCCAGTGCCCTGACGGTCAAGTGGCAGATGACCGAAGACGCCGAGCTGAAGATGAATCAGCTGGAACAGGCCGTCGAGGAGCGAACCCGCGAACTGTCCGACGCCAACATCATCGTGCAGAACAGTCCGACCATCCTCTACCGGTTGCGCGGTGAGCCGTCGTTTCCGCTGATGTACATCTCCCACAACATCACCCGTTACGGACATGTCGCGGCCGATCTGGTGGGCTCGGACACCTGGGGCCAGACACTGATCCATCCCGACGACCAGGCCAGTGTCGATACCGCCATGGGCCGGGTACTCGATCGCCATGCAGAGGGCGCCTCCATCGAGTTTCGTCTGCGTACCGGCGAGGGTGGCTGGCGCTGGGTGGAAAACCGTTACATCCCGGTACGCGACCACGACGGCCGGCTGCTGGAAGTCGAGGGCATCATCCTCGATATCACCGAGCGCCGAATGGCCGAGGAGAAAATGGCCTTGCTGGCCCGCACCGACGGTCTCACCGGTCTGTCCAACCGCGCCACGCTGATCGAGCGTCTGCATCAGGCGTTCGCCGCCGCGCGTCGGGGAGCAGCACCTTTTGCCGTGTTTTACCTGGATCTGGACCACTTCAAGCGAATCAACGACACCCTGGGTCATCCGGTCGGCGATCTGCTGTTGCAGGCAGTGGCACACCGGATCAAATCCAGTGTGCGGGAGAACGACGTGGTCGCCCGTCTGGGCGGAGATGAATTCGCGCTCCTGCAACTGGACGTCAACGACCCGACCCAGTCTGCTGCCATCGCCGCCAAGATCCGCGATGCGCTGTTGGAGCCTTATCACCTGGCGGGCAATGCCGTGCACATCTCCGTCAGTATCGGCATCTGCATTTACCGGCCCACGAGTCTGGATGCAGACAATCTGCTGGCCGGCGCCGACATGGCGCTGTACCGCGCCAAGGAAACAGGGCGCAATCAGTACCAGTTCTACTCGGAGGAAATCACCCGGGAAGTCTGCGAGCGCATGACCCTTGCCGAAGAATTGACGACGGCCCTCACCCAGGGAGGACTGAAGCTCGATTACACGCCGGAAGCGGACATGCACAGCGGCAAGATTCTCGGCATGGCCGCGCAGGTCAGTTGGCAACATCCCAGGCTTGGCCTGCTGCCGGCATCGGCCTTCGTACCGGCGGCAGAAAAGACCGGCGCAATCATTGCGCTTGGCCGCTGGATACTGGATCACGCCTGCTGGCAGATGCGCCAGTGGCAAGACGATGGGGTGGCCCCCCCGGTGATGGCGATAAAGATTTCCCTGGCGCAGCTCAAAAGCGGCCCCGAACTCATTTACGACGTACTGCGAACAACAGCTCGCTGGCAACTTGCGCCGTGGGACCTGCGTTTCGATGTCACTGAAGCGACCCTGGCCCAGACCAAATGGACCCAAAATGATGTGCTGCCGCGCCTGCGCGAGCTGGGCGTAAAAATCGCCATCGATGATTTCGGCACCGAGTATTCATCGTTCGACTACCTGAAGACCTATCGGGTCAATCACCTCAAGCTGGCCCAGTCCCTGATCGACAACGCAGCTCAGGATGCAGGCGGCGCCAACACGCTGCGGGCAATCGTCAATTTCGCACGGGATCTGGCGATCGGCATCAGCGCCGAAGGCGTCCTGCTATCGGATCAGGGTAATGCTCCAGCCTCCCCCGCTCCGCTGAAGAACGTGCAAGGTCTTTACCTGAGCGAAGCGATCAGCCCCGAGCAAGCGGCCCGCCTGCTGAAAGACGCAAGTGTGACCACCCCGCTTCCCAGGGGGGATGAAGGATGAAAACGCTCTTTCCACAGACCAACCGGCGCATATTGATCGTCGACGACACCCCGGCGATCCATGATGATTTCCGCAAGATTCTCACTCCGGACATCGGCGGTGCAGCAGACCTCGACACGCTCGAACAGACACTGTTCGGTACCCGCCAGTCGACGCACCTGACGTTCCAGCTCGACTCCGCCTACCAGGGGCAGGAAGCGCTGAAACTGGTGCAACACGCGGTGGAAGAAGGCCGGCCTTATGCCCTCGCCTTCACCGACATGCGCATGCCACCGGGCTGGGACGGCCTGGAAACCATCGAAAAACTCTGGGAGGCCGACCCGAACCTGCAAATCGCCTTGTGCACCGCCTATTCCGACTACAGCTGGGAAGCCATGGCCGAACGCCTGGAGTTCGGCGATCAGTTGCTGATCCTGAAAAAACCGTTCGATACCCTGGAAATCCGCCAGATGGCCAACGCCCTGACCTGGAAATGGCAACTGGCTCAGGATGCGGCACTGAAGATGCTCAGCCTCGAGCAGACCGTCGAAGCCCGCGTGCATGAATTGCTCAAGGTCTCGCGCCTGTTGCAGTACGACAGCCTCACGGGCCTGCCCAACAGCACCTTGCTCGGTGACCGTTTGACTCAGTCGCTGGCCGCCTGCCGTCGCCACGACAAACAACTGGTGGTGATGTTTCTCGGGCTGGATCGCTTCAAGCGCATCAACAATGCCCTGGGCCATCCGGCGGGCGACGAGATGCTCAAACGGGTCGGCCAGCAATTGCTCGCCTGCGTGCGCGAATCGGACTCGGTCTTTCGTTATGGCTCCGACGAATTCGTGGTGATGCTCAGCGACATCAACCACCCGCAGCAGACCCGCAGCATCGCCGAAAAGCTGTTGCTGGCCGTTCGTACTCCGCAGACGATTGTCGGGCATGACGTCAGTGTCACCGCCGGCCTGGGCATCAGTATCTACCCCGACGATGGAACGGAGGCCATCGACCTGATCAAAAAAGCAGAAACGGCCATGCGCAATGCCAAGGAAAGCGGGCCGAACGAGATCGGGTTCTTCATCGAAGCCATGAACCAGCGCGCCCGGGAGCAGCAAGGCATCGAATCGGGCATTCGCCAGGCCCTTCAACGCCACGAATTCGTCCTGCACTACCAACCGAAAATCGAGCTGGCCAGCGGCCGGGTGGTCGGCGCCGAGGCGCTGGTGCGCTGGCAGAAACCGGGGCATGGCTGGGTGTATCCATCGGAGTTCATTCCGGTGGCCGAAGACAGCGGCCTGATCGTGCCGCTGAGCAAATGGGTGCTGGCCGAAGCCTGTCGGCAGACCCGGGACTGGCAGCAGGCGGGGTTGCCGCCGATCCGCATGTCGGTCAACACCTCGGCCATCGACTTTCGCCAGCGGAACTTCGTCGAGGGCATCGAACAGGTGCTGGCACAGACCGGGCTGGATCCCCGTCTGCTGGAACTGGAGATCACCGAAGGTGTGCTGATGCAGAACGTCGACGCGACGATAAGCGCGCTGAACCGGCTGAAGGCGCTGGGCGTCCGGCTGGCCATCGATGACTTCGGCACCGGCTATTCCAGCCTGAGCTATCTGCGGCGGTTTCCCATCGATGTGCTGAAGATCGATCAGTCGTTCATTCGCGGACTTAGCCATGACAGCAGCGATGCGGCGCTGGTCGGCGCGATCATCAGCCTGGGCAAGAGCCTGAATCTGAACGTCATCGCCGAAGGGGTGGAGACCGCGCAACAGCTAGCGTTTCTCAAGGACCACCATTGCGAGGAAGGCCAGGGCTACTACTTCAGCAAGGCCTTGCCGGCGGACAGGTTTGCCCAACTGCTGGGCGAAGTTCGCCCCGGTCCCTGGGGGCTGGCATGAGCCATCCGGTGCGGTTGTTTCTGCTGTTGGCTCTCTGCGCGAACGCCACGGCCGCGCCGCTGGACGAGCCGCTCAAACCCTTGCCGGCCGTCCCGCAACAGGATGCAAAAAAGGTCGAGCTGGGACGCCGGCTGTTCCATGACTCACGGCTGTCGATCAACAACACGCTGTCCTGCGCCAGTTGCCATCAACTGGATAAAAGCGGCGCCGACACCCGTGCACTGTCCAATGGTTTCGATGGACAACCGGTGGCCGTCAACACCCCGACCGTGTTCAACGCCAGTCTCAACTTCCGCCAGTTCTGGGACGGCCGCGTCGAAACCCTGGAAGAGCAGAGCAACGTCGTGATCACCAGCCCCCACGAAATGGGCAGCGACTGGAACACTGTCGTGCAGCGGATCGCCGACGACGCTGCCTATCGCCAGGGCTTCAGCGCCGCCTACCCCGACGCCGTGACCCGGGCCAATATCCAGAGCGCTCTGGCCGCCTTCGAGCGCACCCTGCTCACCCCCGGCTCCCGCTTCGACCAGTACCTGCTGGGCAACACCGACATCCTGACGCTCGAAGAAAAATACGGTTACCAGCGCTTCAAGGAATACGGCTGCATTGCCTGCCACCAGGGTGTGAACATCGGCGGCAACATGTTCCAGAAGTTCGGCGTGTTCGGCGATTACATCGCCGATCGCGGCCACCCGACGGTGGCCGACCAGGGTCGCTTCAATGTGACCGGCGACGACGCCGATCGCGCCGTGTTCAAGGTACCGAGTCTGCGCAATGTCGCACTGACCGCACCGTACTTCCACGACGGCTCGGCGCCCACCCTCGAACGGGCCGTGGACGTCATGTTCCAGTACCAATTGGGGCGCATGCCCAGCGAAGAAGACAAAACGTTGATCATCCAGTTTCTCAAGACCCTGACCGGCCATTGGGAGGGCAAGCCATGATGAAAGTTTCGCGCCGGGCCAGCCTGCTGTTGCTCGGACTGGTCGCCGTGCTGCTGGCCTCGATCCTGGTGTTTCTGTACCTCAAGTCCGGTTCCGAGCAGACGACGGCCTATACCGAATCCCGGGATCTGATCCGCCAGATCAAGCAACAGAATTCTCTGTGGGAAAACGAAATCCTCAAGGCCCGGGTAGCGATTTCCCACAATTACGACCCGCTTGTCTCGCCGATGAACGAGATGAACCGTCTGTGGGAACGCTTCGACACCATGGAGTCCGGGCATGGACGCAACGACTCGACACAATGGGACGAAGCCCACGAAAGCTTCCTTGAGGCAATGCAGGAAAAGACCCGGCTGGTGGAACGGTTCAAGTCGCACAACGCCTTGCTGCGCAATTCCCTGGCTTTCCTGCCGACCGCCGAAGACGACATTCAGGCGCAACTGGCCGACCTGTCCGACCTCGACAAGGTTCAGGTGCAGAACATCGCCACCGATACCTATGACCTGCTGCTCAGCGCCCTGGAATTTTCCCAGGTCACCTCCGATGACAAGGCCGCCGACATCGTGCTGGGCTTGAATAAACTGGCGGTCAACGCACAACGCCTGCCCGAGGACTTTCAGGCCCCGATCAAGATCCTCAGCAATCACATCGCCTTGATCCTGCGCGAGCAGCCGATCGTCAACCGGCTGCTGGAGGAGATCGAAGCGATTCCCGTGGCCGAGCGCCTGGACAACATCACCACCATGCTCAACCAGGATCAGCAGCGGGTCGAAAAGATCGACAGGAAGTACCACTTCTATCTGCTGCTGTTTTCGGTGCTGCTGATGCTGTCGCTGCTGTGGCTGGCCATCCGCCTGATCCGCAGTTTCGCCGAGATCAACCGGGTCAACGCGGCCCTGCAGACCGCCAATGACGTGCTGGAGCAGCGGGTCGAGGAGCGTACCCGGGAACTGAAGAACGTGCAGAGCGAACTGCTCGACGCCGCGCGGCAGGCCGGCATGGCCGAAATCGCGACCAACGTGTTGCACAACGTTGGCAACGTGCTCAACAGCGTGAACATTTCCTCCGATCTGATCTCGCGAAAACTGCGCAGCAGCAAGGCTCTGGGGCTGGGCAAGGCCATGCAGCTGATCAACGACCACCCGGACGATCTCGGTCATTTCCTCAGCGAGGATGACAAGGGCAAGCTGCTGCCCGGCTATCTCAATCAACTGGTTGGCGCCATCGCTCAGGAACAGCAGGAGATGGTCGACGAGCTGAACCAGATGAACAAAAGCGTCGATCACATCAAGGACATCGTCGCCACCCAGCAATCCTATGCCGGGGCCAACAGCATGACCGAGCCGCTGTACATCGACGATCTGCTCGAAGACGCGCTGCGCATGAACGCCGGCGCCCTCACCCGGCACCATGTCACGGTGGTCAAGGAATACGCCGAAGTGCCCCAGGTAATGGGCGACAAACACCGCTTGCTGCTGATCCTGATCAACCTGATCAGCAACGCCAAGTATGCGATGTCCGACCTGAGCAACCGCCCGCGCACCATGACCCTTGGGGTAAAAATCGTCGATGACAACTTTCTGGAAATCAGCGTCAGGGACGACGGCGAAGGCATCGCCCCGGAAAACATGACGCGGATCTTTGCCCACGGTTTCACCACTCGCAAGGAAGGCCACGGCTTCGGCCTGCACAGCTGCGCGCTGGCAGCCATCGAGATGAACGGCCACCTCACCGCCCACAGCGACGGGCCGGGGCTAGGCGCCTTGTTCACCCTGCAGATTCCGCTGATCACCGTTACGGAGAACGCATGAGCGAGCTGTCGAACCGCCGCATTCTGTTGATCGATGACATGCCGTCGATCCACGAGGACTTTCGCAAGATTCTCGCTCCGGCCCCGGCGCACTCGGCGCAACTGGACGAGATGGAAGCCGCCCTGTTCGGCGTGCCCGCCAAACCCCGGCGAGCGCCTTTCGAGCTGGATTCGGCCTACGGTGGCGAGGAAGGCCTGGCCAAACTCAACCTGGCTCTGCAGGAGCAGTGCCCGTACGCCCTGGCCTTTGTCGACATGCGCATGCCGGACGGCTGGGACGGGGCGCGGACCATCGAAGAACTCTGGCTGCAGGATCCGCAGTTGCAGGTGGTGGTCTGCACCGCCTATTCCGACTATTCCTGGGACGAACTGCTGGATCGCCTGCACGCCCACGACCGGCTGCTGATCCTGAAAAAACCCTTCGACAACATCGAAGTCCAGCAGATGGCCAACACGCTGCTGACCAAATGGCAGATGACCGAACGCGCGTCGTTGCAAATGCATCATCTGGAACATCTGGTGGATCAACGAACCGCTCAGTTCCGGCAGGCCAGCGAAGCCTTGCAACGGGAAATCGACGAACGCAAGCAACTGGAAGGCCAACTGGTGCAATCGGAAAAACTCGCCTCGCTGGGTCAACTGGCCGCCGGCGTCGCCCATGAAATCAACAACCCGATCGGCTTCATTTCCTCCAACCTCGGCACGCTCGATGGCTACTTCCAGCAACTGCTGGCCATGCTCGGTGCCTATCACACCGCGGGGCAGAACTTGCCCGCCGAAGCCGCCGAGCAGTTGCGGCAATTGCGCGAGCACCTGGAGCTGGACTATCTGCTGGAAGACATCCCGACGCTGATCCGCGAGTCCAAGGAAGGCATCGGCCGGGTCGGGCAGATCGTCCGGGATCTCAAGGATTTCTCCCGGGTCGACAGCCATCAGCAATGGCAGCGGGCCAATCTGCAACAGGGCATCGAATCGACCCTGAACATCGTTGCCGGCGAGCTCAAATACAAGGCCGATGTGATCAAGGAATATCAGGATCTGCCGGACATCGAATGCCTGCCCTCGCAGATCAATCAGGTCATCATGAACCTGGTGGTCAACGCGGCGCAGGCCATGGGGCCGGAGCGCGGCACCATCACCCTGCGCACCGGCATGCAGGGCGAAACGGCGATCATCGAAGTGGCCGACACCGGTTCGGGCATCGCACCCGAGATCCTGCAGAAAATCTTCGACCCGTTCTTCACCACCAAACCGGTGGGCCAGGGGACAGGCCTGGGCCTGTCCCTCTCGTATGGCATCGTGAAAAAACACGGCGGCGAAATTTCCGTGCGCAGCTCGTTGGGCGCCGGCACGACATTCCGCGTGGAGTTGCCGTTGCGCCAGACCCGGCCGGCGGCCTGATGTCGTCAGGCGGCTTCCTGGAAATCCATCTCCGGCGGCTGGCGACGGAAACCACCCGTAAGCACCGCCAGGTACACCACGCCAATCGCCAGCCAGCTCAGGCCCAGATACACCGCCAGGTGATCGAGGCTGACCATCAGCCACAAGTCCGCCGCCAGGCCGATGAACGGGAAGATCAGGAACAGGACCAACTCGCGCAGGCCTTTTTTCTCGCCGCCGATCCAGTAGTGAAAAATCACCGACAGATTGACCAGGCTGAACGCCAGAAACGCGCCGAAGTTGATGAACGAGGTCGAGGTGGTCACGTCGAGCTTCAGCGCCAGCAAGGCCACCACGGCGCAGAGCAGGATGCTGTTGACCGGTGTGCCGAAGCGCTCGTGCAAGGTGCCGAAAAACGACTTGGGCAGCACACCGTCACGGCCCATCGCAAACAACAACCGCGAGCCGCTGGCCTGGGCGGAAAGGCCCGAGGCGAACTGGCCGACGATCAGGCCGATCAGGAAGATCGACACGAACAGATCGCCGCCGATGTTGCGTGCAATTTCGTAGGCCGCCGAGTCGACGCTGTCGAACTGGAACGATGGATGGGCGATCTGCACGAAGTACGACACGCCGACGAAAATCAACCCGCCGATCAAGGTGATCAACATGATCGCCCGAGGGATGGTGCGGCGCGGATCACGGGTTTCTTCGGTCAAGGTGCTGACCGCATCGAAGCCGAGGAACGAATAGCAGGCGATGGCGGCGCCGCTCATGATCAGCGGCATCTGCATGTCGCCGTTGAAGAACGGTTTGATCGACCACAACGGCGTGCTGGCATCGCCGCCAACGTAATGCACGCACAGCGCGACGAAGGCGATCAGCACCAGAAACTGCACCAGCATCAGCAAGGCGTTGATGCCGTTGGCCAGTTTCAGACCGATGATGTTGATCGCGCTGGTGATGCCGATGAACGCCAGTACCCAGATCCACTGCGGGATCGCCGGGAACGCCGAGGCCAGATACGCAGCGCCGATCAGCCAGATCGCCATCGGCAGAAACAGATAGTCGAGCAGCACCGCCCAACCGGCGATGAAGCCGAGCTTCGGGCTGATGGCCTTGCGCACGTAGCTGTAGGCCGAGCCGGCCACCGGGAATGCGGCGGCCATGCGCCCGTAACTCATGGCGGTGAAAAACATTGCCACCAGTGCCGCCAGATACGCGGCGGGCACCATGCCGGCGGTGGACTGAGCGAGGATGCCGAACGTGCCGAGGACAATGATCGGCGTCATGTAGGCGATGCCGAACAGCACCACCGACCCTAGCGAAAGGGTGCGTTGCAAACGAGCCATGGGCGACTTACTCCGGATTTTATTGGATTTATGGCAGAGGCCGAGTTCGGCGAATGTTTCGGGTGTTGCGTTGTTGTTTTTGGGTAAGGCTTAAAGGTGCGTGTGATCGTTCCCACGTCAAGGCGTCGAACCGTCCGCGTGGGAACGATCGGGTACAACGGGTCAAGGGATCAGCAGCTCACGTACTCCCGAGGCGTGTTCAACCACCTCCCCCGGCAACCTCAACCGCTGATCATCCAGATACCGATAATCCTTGCGCGCCAGTTCCAGCTGAGCGAAATCCAGCTCGACACTGAATCGCCCTTCCTCACGCCCGGCCTCGAACAGCACCGTGCCCAGCGGATCCACCAGCGCACTGCCGCCAGCAAACATCAACCCGTCATCCCCGGCTTCCACACGGTTGACCATCAGCGCAAACGCCTGGTTTTCCTGAGCCCGGGCCATGATCGCGGTGCGGTGGGTCGGGCCGTACGGGTCCATGTTGCCGTTGGTCACGATCAGCAACTCCGCCCCCAGTTGCGCCAGGGCCCGGGCCGATTCCGGGAATTCGATGTCGTAGCAGATCAGCAGGCCGACCCGCACGCCGTTCCACAGGTAAGTGGCATAACGGTCACCGGCCTCGAACACACCGCGATCCGAGGCCCAGAGGTGGGTCTTGCGGTATTTCAGAGCGATGCCTTCGGGGGTAATCAGCAGCGTGGTGTTGTAGAAGCGGCCGTTGTCGTTCTCGGCCATGCCGATCACTACGGCGAGGTTGCGTTCTCGCGCGGCAGCCTGCACGGCGCTGACGGTCGGGCCGTCTACCGGCTCGGCGATCTGCGCCACGGTGTCGGCGGTCGGGAAGCCCATCAGGTGGGTCTCGGGGAACACGATCAATTGCGTGTCGGCGGCGCAGGCCGCAATCGCCGCGAGGGCGCGTTCGAGGTTGTACGCCGTGTCTTTGTCACGGCCCGCCAGTTGGGCGAGTTCGACTTTCATGGGGAGTCCTTGTTATGAGCGCCGGGCGCCGAAAGATTGCCCGGCGGCTGTCTGTGGGCCAGTATGCTTCGCATTCGACCGGCCAGGGAATTACGCGGCCGGGGTAACCCGATAGGGGTAGAGGCATGACTCTTTCGTTTGACGACATCACCTGGCACCGCGCCGTCGGGCAGTTGATCGACGCCCTCGACAAGCCGAATTTCTGGGCGCAACTGGTGCGTCTGCTCGACCAGTACGTGCCGTTCGATAGCTGGGTGGCGCTGCTGTTCAGCGCCGACCGCCACCCGCAGGTGTTCGCCGAATGCCCCGGCGCGGACGGCAGTCCCGACCAGTTGTTTCAGGATTATCTGCGCGGTCTGTACCTGCTCGACCCGTTCTACATCGCCTGCCGCGAGCAGTCGCGCACCGGGTTGTATCGCCTGTCGGAGGTCGCGCCGGAGCACTTCGAACTGACCGAGTATTACCAGCGATACTTTCGTCTGAATGTGGTGGCCGACGAAATCCAGTTCAATTGCCAGCTCGAAGGCGACCGCACGTTGTGTCTGTCGCTGGGCAGCCAGCAGCGCTTTACCGGCGAGCAGATTGCCCTGCTGTCACTGATCCAGCCGTGGGTGCTCGGCCTGTTGCGCCAGCGCCTGCCCTATGAAATCAACGAAACCGTGGCCCTGGCCCCGGCGCCTGCGCAACCGGACTGGCGGGTGCAGCTCGAAGCGTCGGTGCAGCAGCTCAAGGGCGCGCAATTGACCGCCCGGGAACTGGACGTCGGGCGCCTGATGCTCAGCGGTTGCTCCAGTAAAGAAATCGCCCGTAAGCTGGAAATCTCTGTTGAAACCGTGAAAGTCCATAAGAAACACATGTACAGCAAGCTGGGGATCAAATCCCAGTCGGAGCTGTTTTCGATCTTTCTGCAGGCGCAGAACGCCTGACTGCCGCAAAAAAACCGTCCGAACCAAGGAAACCGTATGAGCCTGTCACTCCTGAGCCGCTACGCCTTCTTTGCCGTCTGCGTGATTTTCACCCTCGCCAGCCTGCCCTTTCTCGAACACGACTGGCTGTGGCCGATCACCGCCGTCACCGGCGTATTGAGCCTGATCGGTCTGTTCGACCTGATGCAGAGCCCGCACGCGGTGCGCCGCAACTATCCGATCCTCGGCAACATCCGCTATCTGGTCGAGGGTATTCGCCCGGAAATCCGCCAGTACCTGCTGGAGTCCGACAGCGATGCCCTGCCCTTCTCCCGCGCCCAGCGTTCGCTGGTGTACTCGCGGGCCAAGAACGAAACCGCCGACAAACCGTTCGGCACCCTGATCGACGTCTATCAATCCGGCTTCGAATTCATCGGCCACTCGATGCGCCCGGCGCCGTTGAGCGACCCGAGCAGTTTCCGCGTCACCGTCGGTGGCCCGCAGTGCACCCAGCCGTACTCGGCGTCGGTGTTCAACATCTCGGCCATGAGTTTTGGCTCCCTCAGCGCCAACGCGATCCGCGCGCTGAACCAGGGCGCCAAACTCGGCAACTTCGCCCACGACACCGGTGAAGGCAGCATCAGCCCCTATCACCGCGAACACGGCGGCGACCTGACCTGGGAACTGGGCAGCGGCTACTTCGGCTGCCGCACCAGCGACGGCCGCTTCGACCCGGAACGCTTCGCCGCCCAGGCACAAACGCCGCAAGTGCGAATGATTGAAATCAAGATGAGCCAGGGTGCCAAACCCGGCCACGGCGGGATTCTGCCCAAGCACAAGGTCACCCAGGAAATCGCCGACACCCGTGGCATCCTGATGGGCGAAGACTGCATCTCGCCGTCGCGACACAGCGCGTTCTCCACGCCGATCGAGATGATGCATTTCATCCAGCAACTGCGTGAACTGTCCGGCGGCAAACCGGTGGGCTTCAAGTTCTGCCTCGGCCATCCGTGGGAGTTCATGGGCATCGCCAAGGCCATGCTGGAAACCGGCATCCTGCCGGACTTCATCGTGGTCGACGGCAAGGAAGGCGGCACCGGCGCCGCACCGGTGGAGTTCACCGACCACATCGGCGTGCCGATGCGCGAAGGTCTGCTGTTCGTGCACAACACCCTGGTCGGCCTGAATCTGCGGGACAAGATCAAGCTCGGCGCCAGCGGCAAGATCGTCAGTGCCTTCGACATCGCCAGCGTGCTGGCCATCGGCGCCGACTGGGCCAACTCGGCGCGCGGTTTCATGTTCGCCATCGGCTGCATCCAGTCGCAAAGCTGCCACACCAACAAATGCCCGACCGGCGTCGCCACCCAGGACACCCTGCGCCAGCGCGCACTGGTGGTGCCGGACAAGGCCCAGCGGGTCTACAACTTCCACCGCAATACGCTCAAGGCCCTGGCGGAAATGCTCGCCGCCGCTGGCCTCGACCATCCGTCGCAACTGTCGGCCAAGCATTTGGTGCGGCGCATGTCGGCCACTGAAATCAAACTGTTCTCGCAGCTGCATGTGTTCCTGAAACCGGGGGAATTGCTCACCGGAGAGGTGAACGGCGAGTTCTATTCGCGGATGTGGCAGATGGCGCGGGCGGACAGTTTCGAGCCGCAGGAAATCGCGGCGGCCTAGGCATGACCAAGGCGCCAGCCTTATCAGGCCGGCGCCTTCAGGTACGAGGTTCGCGAAACAACACAAACCGGAAAAAGCAGTACCCCAGCAACAGATCCAGCAGCGAAAACCCGGAAACCGTGATCAGTCCCGGAAGATTCCGTGCATCGGCGATCACGCCTGTGCCGTAGCTCAACGCCCCCATCACGCCGATAAACATCAGGTACGCCAGCACCGACGTGCCGGTCTCGAACGTGTACAGCGCATTCATGTAAAACGCGAAGGATGCAGCGATGCAAAACGCAGCAAAGTTGCTGGCCGCCTGGTCGAGCTGAGCCGCGCTGGTCAGTACGAAAAAAACCTGCCAGTGGACCAGCGTTGCGGCGAGGCCGATTGCCGTTTGGGCGGGAAATCCTTTCCACAAAATCCTCATCGTCAATCCTTGCTGTCGCGGCAACGGCCGGGGCTTTCACGCTAGGGCAAGGCGCGGACGGGGTCTACTGTCAGAAATTACAGGTCGGCGATGTTTTTCGACCAACGGTTACCACTGCAACAGCCGGCCATGGGGCGGTTCTTTCATCACGATGAAACCGTAATCACCGATCAGGTAGAGCCGGTAATAGAGGCTGTCCACCAAGGGTGGATAGCCCATCAGACCGACATGGGTCGCGTTGCGCCGTTCGCGCTCGGCGACCACGTTGGTGATGCCGGCCGAGGGCAGGTTTTCGGCAAGCATGAAATAGTTGATGTTCAGCAGGTAGCGCAGCACCGGCAGTTGTTTGAACGTGCCCTCTGCACCCGCAATCCAGCGGTCGGAGTAAGTCACTGACAGGTAAATCCGTTTGGCGTCGCGCAGTTCGCGATGGGATGAAATGTCGTGGCTCAGGCTGTAGAGCGCATTGCTGGCGAAGGTTTTCTCCATCGTCAGCACCCGGCCATAAGCGAAGGACAGCGACAGCGTGGCCAGAAGCGGGATCGCCAACACCCAAGGCAACCGTTGATGCAGCGGCATCAACCCCAACCAGGCCAGATAGAACAGCAACATCAGCAGCACACCGAACCCCATCAGGGTGCGCGCACCTTCGTTGAAATCGCGAAACAACAACGTCATGCCCGGCACCAGCAGCACAATCACCGGCAACGCCAGCACGCAGCTGAAACTCAGGAGCAACCCCTGAGTGCGTGACGCTTTGCGCTCGTGAATCTGCCGCATCAACTGCACTGCACCGAACACGGCACACAGCACCAACACAACAAAAACCGCCGTGTAGCCGCCGTGAAACAGCAGCGCAAAATTCTCGATCACCCGACCGATATTGATGCCGATCTGCAGCAACGGATCAGCGCTCGCATTCAGCAATTGCAGGCGTCCGTGGTCAGTGAACGGAAGAGCCGTGCCGCTGTAAATCAACACCGCCAATAGCAACTGCGCCAGCCGCCAGCCCGACCGCCGCCAAAGTTCATCCCACGGCACTCGCCGATGAACATTGCGCAATAATTCCAGGCAGCACAGCCCGAGAAACACATTGAGGCTGATCTGATACAGCCCGATCGCCAGCGCCAGCAATACCGATGGCACCAGCCATCGCTGAATGCGTGAAGCGCCGCAAAAAGTGATCGCGTAAATCACCGCGACCAGACTCAACGCCATGCCCGGCCCGTCGTATTGATAGGAAAGGTTCTGCAACAGGAACGGGTTGTACCAGAGCGGCAACGGCACCAGACAACAGGCCAGGGTCGGTTCGGGAAAATAGTGGAAGGTCAGCCGGGTGAGAGCCAACGACATGGCCACCGTGGCGAGTAACAGCGGCAATGGAAAAATGTTCGGCGCAGCGCCAGTGAAGGTCAGCGCCTGATACAGCCAGTCCATGAACAACCGCCCCTGCCCGGCCCAGGCATTGCCGGCAGCGAGGGTGCGCCAGTTGTCGTCGATGTAGGGGAAGTCGGCGAGGATCAGCGGCAGGATGTACAGCAGCGTGGCGAGCAGGAAGAACAGCACGACCTGACGGTGGCCGAGTTCTCGTACGAGAAAATCGCTGATCCTCATACCTGCGCCTCTGTTCACGGCTGCACTGGAAACAACGTAGCTAAACCTTCGAACATGACTCTGGATCAGAAGTCGTTTTTTGCGGCGCTTTCAGACCAGCGGCATCAACCACTCATCCATGAAAAAGCCCCGGACTTTCGACCGGGGCTTTCGAGTTTCTGCAATAACGTATTACGAAGCCGAACGCACCGCGCCCTGGGACGCATCGCTCGGTTGCAGCTTGAACACGTAGAACAACACGGTCAGCAGCACCAGGAACGCCGGGCCCACATACAGCGCCACGCGGGTGTCCGGGAAGTACGCCATCAGGCCGACCACCAGCACCAGGAACGCCAGCGCCAGATAGGAGCTGACCGGGAACAGCCACATCTTGTACTTGAGGCCCGCACGTTCGCTGGCGCTCAGGCCTTTGCGGAATTTCAGCTGGGCCAGCAGGATCATCACCCAGGTCCAGATCGCGCCGAAGGTGGCGATCGAAGTTACCCAGACGAAGACTTTTTCCGGAACCAGATAGTTGAGCAGCACGCCCAGCAGCAGCGCGAAGATCGACAGCAGCAATGCGCGACGCGGTACGCCGTTGCTCGAGGTGCGAGCGAATCCGGCCGGCGCCTGACCGTTCTGCGCCAGGCTGTAGAGCATGCGCCCGGTGCTGAAGATGCCGCCGTTGCACGACGACAGCGCGGCGGTGATCACCACGAAATTGATGATGCCGGCGGCGGTCTTGATGCCCAGACGTTCGAAGGTCATCACGAACGGGCTGCCCTGGGTGCCGATTTCGTTCCACGGATAGATCGACAGGATCACGAACAGCGCGCCGACGTAGAACAGCAGGATCCGCCAGAACACCGAGCCGATCGCATTCGGGATGGTCTTCTGCGGGTTCTTTGCTTCACCGGCGGTCAGGCCGATCATTTCCACGCCGAGGTAGGCGAACATCACCATCTGCAGCGACATCAACACGCCCGTCACACCGTTGGGCATGAAGCCGCCGTGGGCCCACAGGTTGGAAATCCCCAACGCCACACCATCGTTGCCGAAACCGAAAGCGATGATGCCGACACCGCCAATGACCATCGCAATGATGGTGACGATCTTGATCAGGGCGAACCAGAACTCGAATTCACCGAAGGCCTTCACCGCGATCAGATTGATCGAGCCCATGCTGACCAGCGCCGCCAGCGCCCAGATCCAGCGCGGGACATCGGGGAACCAGATGCCCATGTACACCGCCACCGCCGTGATTTCGGCGACGCAGGTCACCAGCCACAGGAACCAGTAGTTCCAACCGGTCAGAAAGCCCGCCAGCGGGCCGAGGTAATCCTGTGCATAGCGACTGAAGGAGCCGGCCACCGGGTTGTGCACGGCCATTTCGCCGAGGGCGCGCATGATCACCAGGATCGCCAGACCGCCGATGATGTAAGACAGCATGATCGCCGGGCCGGCCATTTCGATGGCCTTGGCCGAACCGAGAAACAGACCGACACCGATGCAGGCGCCGAGCGCCATCAGGCGAATATGCCGTTCACCGAGTTCGCGTTTGAGCGGACCGCCTTGAGCGGTTTCGCCATGGGGCGGGTGATTGCCGACTGGCATGGGGGACTTCCTCGTCTTGTTATTGGATGTGACCACCGAGTGTTCAGGCGTCGGCCGATAAGCCGGCGCCTGGGTAAGACCGGCCCTGCTTCGTGGGCAGAACCGTCCCGCAGAAACAACCTGCGGGATCAGCGGGGCGTGCAGTATAAAAAGCTTGCGACAGGTTTTTTCACTCTATAAGGCTTCTGATTCAGACGTAAACCTCGTCAAATACAAGGTTTACGAGACAAACCATCCTGCATTTCAAGGATTATTCACTGCGCAAATGGGCGCCGAGTATTGCACAGCAATGGTGCAACGTCATGCCGCGACCAAAGTCGCAGCGGCCTCAAGACCTCTCTGTTCCGGCCCTTTCAGGCTTGCGATCACTTGCCGGTGGGCTGCAGCAGGCTTTGCAGATTTGTTCAGGGTCACGCCTTCACAATTTTTTCACCCGCGCCAACCACCGACTAAGCTTCAGTCAAGTCCGATCAATCTGCGTGAATGGATCAATCGACTATGGGCGCTTTGTGGCAAACCGATTCGAGTGAAAAAGTGGTTCCGACTGAACGTGTGGATGAAGCGCCTGTACCTGAGAAACCCCGCCGTAACCGGCATGGGTGGAAGGCTTTCTGGCTCCTGTTGGTGATCATCGCGATTGTCGTGGGCCTGGCTGCGATGAAGGAAATGCGCACCTCGCGTTTTCAGTCCCGCGAGGTCAGCCAGTACGCCGCCAAACTCAAATACGAATTGCAACCGGGGCCCAGCGAAGCGATCCGCTATCCGGGCAACGGGCCGTTCGATCTGCGTCTGGGCTACAGCTCGCTCGACGAGTTCCTGCCACGGCTGATCAAGCGCAACTACGTGATCACCGAGCAGACGCGCTTCTCCCCGGCCCTGCTCAACTACACCGACAAGGGCCTGTTCGTGCCCTACTCCGAAAAAATCCAGGCCGGGCTGTCGATCACCGATTGCCGCGCCGCGCCGCTGTATCAGTACAACTATCCGCAACAGCTGTACGCGAGTTTCGATTCGATTCCGCCGGTGGTGGTCAGCAGCCTGCTGTTCATCGAAAACCGCTTTCTGCTCGATCCAAAGCAACCGCTGGCCAACCCGGCGGTGGACTGGCCGCGCTTCGGCATGGCCGCGTGGTCGCAGGTCGCCAAGTTGCTGCACTTGCCGGGGCAGTCGGCCGGTGGCAGTACTCTGGCCACGCAACTTGAGAAATACCGCCACTCACCCGACGGGCTGACGGTGTCCGGCGCGGAGAAGATCCGCCAGATGATTTCCGCCAGCGTGCGCGCCTATCAGGGCGGTCCGGACACCTTGCCGGCGCGGCAGAACATCATTCGTGATTACCTCAACAGCGTGCCGCTGTCGGCGGTGCCGGGGCATGGCGAAGTGCACGGCATGGCCGAGGGTTTGCGGGTCTGGTATGGCGCCGACTTCAACGAGGCCAACCGCAAGCTCGCGAGTACCGAAACCGATCCGAAGACCATGGCGGAAAAAGGCCTGGCCCTGCGCGAAATGCTCTCGCTGATGATCGCCCAGCGCCGCCCTTCGCATTACCTGACCAAGGGCCGCGAAGAGCTGGTCGAACTGACCAACAGCCACTTGCGCCTGCTCAAACAGAACGGCGTGATCGACGCCGCCCTGGCCGATGCCGCGCTGGCCAGCACCATCAGCTATCGCGACTGGCAGACCCAGCCGACCATCCAGCCGATCGAAACCAACAAAGGCATCAGTGTCGCTCGCAGCCGGCTGGCGTCGATGCTCAACCGTCCGCTGTACGACCTCGACCGTCTCGACCTGTCCGCCACCAGCACCTTGCAAGGCGAGCTGCAAACCCAGGCCACCGCCTACCTGAAAAAACTGGCCGACCCGGCCTATGCGACCGAAGTCGGCCTGATGGGCGAACGCCTGCTGACGCCCACCAGTACCACTCAGGTGCGCTACAGCTTCACCCTGTTCGAGCTGACTCCGGACGGTTCGCGCGTGCGGGTGCAGACCGACAGTACCGATCAGCCGTTCGACATCAACGAGGGCAGCAAACTGGAACTGGGCTCCACGGCGAAGATGCGGGTGCTGACCACCTACCTGCAAATCATCGCGGAGCTGCATGACAAGTACGGCGCCATGACCGTGCCGGAACTGAAGAAAGTCGACGTGCCGGATCAGGATCGTCTGAGCCAGTGGGCGATCGATTACCTGATCCAGAACAAGGATCACGACCTGTCGAAAATGCTCGGCGCCGCCCTCGACCGCAAATATTCAGCCAGCCCCGGCGAGGCGTTCTTCACCGGTGGCGGCTTGCATGTGTTCCATAACTTTCGCAAGGAAGACAACGGCCGCATGCCGACCCTGCGCGATGCCCTGCGTGAGTCGATCAACCTGCCGTTCATTCGCCTGATGCGCGATCTGGTGCGCTACACCACCTACTCCGGTCCCAACAACAGCGCCGAACTGCTCAAGGACGACCGCGACCCGCGCCGTCAGGAATACCTCGCCTCGTTCGCCGACCGCGAAGGCACCTCGTTCCTGCTCAAGTTCTGGAAGAAGTACCGGAACAAGGACACCCAGGCCCGGCTCGACACCTTCCTCGACAGCATGCGCCCGACCCCGATCCGCATGGCCGCCGTGCACCGTTACCTGCTGCCCAACGCCAGCCAGGAAGACTTCAACACCTTTGTGCGCTCGCACCTCAAGGGCGTAAAGATCACCGAAAAACTCACCGACGAACGTCTGGAACGGCTCTACCTGGCCTACGGCCCCGGCACCTACGACCTGCCGGATCAGGGTTTCATCGCCAAGGTTCACCCGCTGGACCTGTGGATGATCGGCTACCTGCTCAACCACCCGGACGCGACGTTCAAGGACATCGTCAAGGCCAGCCAGTTCGAACGTCAGGAAGTCTACAGCTGGCTGTTCAAGAGCAAGCACAAGGGCGCCCGGGACAGCCGGATCCGCACGATGCTGGAGATCGAAGCGTTCCTCGACATCCATCAGCGCTGGCAGAAAGTCGGCTATCCGTTCGATCACCTGGTACCGTCGCTGGCCACCGCCATCGGCAGTTCCGGCGACCGCCCGGCCGCACTGGCCGAGTTGATCGGTACGATCCTCAACGATGGTGTACGCATGCCGACCCTGCGCATCGACAGCCTGCACTTTGCCGCCGGCACGCCTTACGAAACCAAACTGGTCAATGACCCGCACGTCGGCAAACGGGTGATGCCGTCCGAAGTCGCCACGGCAATGCGTGAAGCGCTGTCACAAGTGGTGGACTCGGGAACGGCCAAACGTGTTTCCGGCAGTTTCAAACTGAACGATGGAACACCGCTGACCATGGGTGGCAAAACCGGCACCGGCGACAACCGGATCGAGGCGATCGGCTCCGGCGGGCGGATTCTCAGCTCGAAATCGATCAACCGCACGGCGACCTTCGTGTTCTACATCGGCGACCACCATTTCGGCACGCTCACCGCGTTCGTGCCGGGGCGTTCGGCGGAGAACTTCAAGTTCACTTCTGCCCTGCCGGTGCAGGTGCTCAAAGGTATGGCGCCGATTCTGATGCCGTATCTGCAACCGGGCAGTGATTCGCAATGTCGACCACCGCAAGCGCCTCAAGTGGCACTGGTGAGCCTGCCATCGCTTAATCCCGATTGAAGTTGTGGAGGCAATAACTAATTATTTTATGCATTCCAATATTCAATCTTTCGCCTGCCAGGTTCGCGCTCGAACAGCAGGCTTTTGAACTAATCTTCTGCACCCTTGAACGTTAGGCTGAACTTTCCTGATTTATTCAAGGCTGTATCCATGACCGCAACAAACGAATACAAAGGGCAACATTACGAATTAATCAAATCGCGGATCGATCCGGTATTTACCGAGATGAATCTGCGCCACGGCGAAGCGCTGAAAAACATCAAGCCCCAACGTGAGTCCTGGATGACGCCGCAACTGGCCCGACTCAATCGCAAGGCCTGGACCGCACGTAACGAAGTCGACAGGGCATTGACCCGACTCAAGGATATTCATGCCTTTGCCGGGCAATTGCTCAGAACAGAACTGCTGAAAAGGTACGGCATTGATGTCGACATCAGAAATACATATCTGATGCTGTATCAAGAAGCGAAACTACCTTGGTATGTCATTGACGTATTCAGTGGTTCAAACACCAGAAAAGTCTCGTTGCTTGAGGCTGCACTGAACAACTTTTCCATTAACGAAACTTACCAGTCGGACTCCACATTTCTCGTCAAAAGAGAACATGTGCAGGATCAGTACGATATTTCGCCGCTCACCCGGCTGATGACCGTGGCCCGGTTCCAGACCCTGTGCCGGGAACTGGACATCGGCGCGCGCTACCAGGCACATCTGCAAGAAATGCTGCTGAACAAAGAACCGGTGGTACGCAGCTACGTGCAGTCACTGGTAATTCAAAGCCACAAAGCCACGCTTGAAGCAACCGCGCACATGGCGTTGGTGAGAAAGGACATTGACCGTGAAGGTTTTCAATTGATTCGCGCCCTGCTCAATGGCCGTGCGGCACTCAGGCTTGGGCAACAGCTGATGGAAGCCTGCGAACTGACCATCATGGATCTGAAGATGACCGGCATTCTGATTCTGCGCCCCGATCCCAATCAGCCGCTGCACTCATCGCGAATCATCGCCTACGTCCCGCACGACCCCGAACATCCACTGAAAACGTACGATTCCCATCTCGATTTTCTCAACGAGTTGACGCGCCAATTGCAGAAAAACGACACCCTGCCCTCTACGGGTGGCAGTTACTGGCAGTTCTTCAGCCAGTTCGTCGCTCACCACCAGCGTGGACACTTCTTCGCCGACCTCAAACAGCGTCTGACGCATGTGAAATGGTATCCACACGAGCGCGGAGACTCGCGTCCGTCCTGGCGCGAAACACCGGTCAGCAACCCGAACCTGCAATACGGCGCAACGCCCATCACTGGACCACTATGGGACTCTCTCTATCAGCGCCAGCTCGACAAGATCTTCAACGATGCGCGAAACATCGCTGTGCCTACCGCCGATGCGGATCAAAACGCTCGCGCAGACTGGTGGGCGAACGTTTTCAGGATTGCCCAGGACATCCTGAACGTGGCGGCGATGGTCGCCGCGCCATTCATTCCTGTCGTCGGCCTTGCGATGCTTGGCTACACCGCCTGGCAATTGACCGACGAAGTCGTCGAGGGCGTGGTGGATCTGACGCAGGGCCATTGGGAAGAGGCCGCAGAACATGTGGTGGGAGTGGTCCATGATGTTCTGCAATTGGCAGCTCTCGTCATCGGGGACTACGTGACCAAACCCGTTCAGCTGAAGCTCTCTGCCCTGGTTGAAAACATGAAACCGGTGCGTTCACTCGACGGCCGGATGCGTTTGTGGCATCCGGACATCACCCCTTACGAACAGCCGCAACTGGCATTGCCGTCCGCCTCCAGACCGGACGCCCTGGGCCTGCATCAACACGCCGGCAAGACCGTTCTGCCGCTGGAAGGCAAACACTATGCGGTCAGACTCGATCGCGACAGCGGTCACTATCGTATTGAACACCCTTCCCGGGCGCAGGCTTACGCGCCACAACTGCGGCACAACGGCCGGGGTGGATGGACTCACGAGGCCGAGAACCCGCATGACTGGGAAGGCCCGCGCCTGATGCGGCGCCTGGGTCACTCGGTCGACGGTTACAGTGACCTCGAACTGGACAGAATACGCCGCATCAGTGGCACGCCGGTCGACTCGCTGCGTCGGATGCATGTGGAGAACAGCCCGCCACCGCCGCTGCTGGACGATACGCTTACCCGCTTCAAGACCTGGCAGGAAGCGAAAGACGTCAGCCGGCTGATTCGTACGGGCCAGCCGCTCTATCCAGAGTCCCTCTGGTTTGAACGGATGGTTCCCGACATGCCTGGCTGGCCTGCGGACAAGGCCCTGAAGGTCTGGCAGGACAACGACCTGACCGGCGCTTACAGGCAATACGGCAACCCTCGGGCCTCTGACAGTCAGACGCTGTCCATCGGCATTGCCGACGTGATGGACAACAAACTTCCCGAACGACTGGTGGATTTTCTCAGTGACGCAGACATGCAATCGCTGCTCGGTGGAAATTACCCGAAAAGCCGACGGGCACAGGTGTTGCGCAACCGTCTGGCCGACCTCGCGGTGACCCGGCAAATCGAGATTTTCGACTATCAGTACCGGTTCAAGACTCGTACTCCCGATGCCCAGGCCCAGCTGATCCAGCGCCACTTCCCGCAGTTGCCCGCACGACTCGCCGAATCGGTGGCAAGCAAGGCGACAGCTGCCGAACACATCATCATGACCGAGCAGCAGCGCATCCCCCTGCGCCTGAAGAGTCAGGCTCGCGAAATCGAATTCGAGGTGCTGGCGACCAGGGCCCATGAGGGCGTGCATGATCCGGCGCTGTTGATACCCGACACCGAACGCCTCGCCCTCAATGCCTTGAAGGTTTACACCGACACCTACGAAGACTTGCGTATCGAAGTGCGCGAAGCCACTGATGACGGTGAGCTGCGATGCAGCGCGGGCCACCCTGATGCCGCTACGGTGCGCAGGCTGATCCGGGACGAACAAGGTCGCTATGAGGTGCATGACAAAGCGAATAACAAACTGCACGAGGCTGCCGGTTTCTATGAGGCCGTTCTGTTGGCCATGCCCACAGCCAAACGCACGGCACAGGGTTATCGCATCGGAGAAGGGCAAATGTTCAGGCAATGGGTGAAGGCCGTGACCGAAACGCCGGCCGAGCGCAGGACAGTGTTGGCACGCCCCCCCGTCCGGCCGGTCATCCCGTTGGAAACCGAATTGCTGCTGCGTGGCCCGCGATTATCCAAGTCGCCGCTGACCGTGGAAGAAAAAATCAAGAATATCTACCCGCATTTCAGCGAAACAGAGGTGGCGGCGTTCAGCAGGTCACTGCACACCTACGGAGATGCGCACTGGAAAATCCGGACGCTGACGGATGAGCTCAAGAAGCTGAAGGGCATACTGGACGACTGGCGCAAGCGTTTTCGCTTTCAAACCTCACCGTATGGGGACGACACCAGCCTGCCCCCGTCCTTTCACGAATATTTGCACAATGGAGGACGCTTCATCGCCGACCGCCTGGTGGAATGTTTCGAAAGACAATCCGAAGTGTTTGGTGCCCGCAATTCCAGCCTTGAAACAGGTTACTCCCTGGATCTGTCCAGTGAGGCGAGACCCCATGACTTGCAGAAATGGTGGAAGCAATTGCCGCAGGAGCTCAAACCCTACCTGGACCAGGTCACGACACTGAGTCTGGATGGTCAGCGGTTCTCCCCTGGGGCTGACGGCTTGTTGAAGGACTTCCACCATCTGCGTCAATTCAGCGCCAGAAACTGCGGACTCAACACCTTGCCCGTCAGCGTCGGCCGGATGCACGTACTGGAGACTCTGCGCCTGAACGACAATCGGCTGCAGTTGACACCTGCCGAGTCGCGGCAGTTGGGCGCGCTGACACGCATGGAAAGCCTCAGGCTGGATAACAACCCGCTGGGAATGGTCCCTGATGTCGGGCGCATGCCGAGGTTGCGGACATTGAGCCTGATCAACACCGAAATCGAAGCATGGCCTTCGGGGCTGTTCGACAAACCCCGGCCCGTTTTCTTTTACCTTGATCTGGGGAACAACGCGCTGCGGTACATCCCCGAGGTACCGCTCGGCTCCGACAGCGCGCGACTGATCGCGCGCACCCGCGTCCACGTGAACAGACTTTCCGAGCGGGCGCGCATCGCATTCGAACACTATCGAACGTCGGTGGGCATGCGACCGGAGCAGATTTACTCGACCGTCGCCGCAGACTTGCTGGAGAAATGGCCGGTCTCCGTAGACACCTCATTGAGCGATCAAACCGCAGGAATCGGCACCTATCGACCAGAGGCATGGCATGAACTGGCCAGCGAGCCCGGCTCCGACGGCTTCTTCAGGATCGTGCAGGATCTGACACGCTCCGCCGATTACCAGCAAGGGGGCCATGCTCGGGATCAACTGACCGACCGCGTCTGGCGAATGATCAGCGCCATGGACATCGACACCCCGCTGCGCGAAGAACTGTTCCTGATGTCGACCGATCCCGAAGGTTGCGAAGACGCCGGGGCACAGTTGTTCAACAGCATGGGAATACGCGTACTGGAGTCGGAGGCGCGCACCTTCTCAAACTCCCCCGAGGAACTCGAACGCAAGCTGGTGACACTGGCCAAAGGCGCCGCGCGACTCAAGCAAGTGAAGGAGATCGCCCGGGCCGATATCGCGGCGCGACAAGGCAACCCCGACGAAGTGGAAGTGCATCTGGCTTATGAGACCGGGCTGGCCAGACGCCTTGAACTGCCCTGGCAGTCCGAAGCCATGAAATTTCGCGAGGTGGCCGGGGTCAGCGACGAAACCATCGAGGCGGCTTACGACAAGGTTCTCGACGATGAAGCCGGTGACGGTCTGGTCGATCAGATGCTCGAACAACCGTTCTGGGATCGCTATCTGCGAGAAACCTGGCCGGGAGAGATCGAAGCCAACACCCGCGCGAATCAGGAAAAGGCCGATCTGCTGATCGATCTGCAGGCGGCCCAAGAGCGCTGGGTCGAATCGGCCGATCGTTCACCGCCACTCAGGCAGGCACTTGCCGAACTGGCGCGCAAACTGTCCATACCGGACGACGTGGTTTTCACACCGAAAAAAATGAGCCAGAAGACCTGCGACGAGTTGCTTGAAGGCATTGGCCGGCAGGAGAAGGCGTTGAAACGAAGACTGACCCGCGAGGCCATGGCTCGCGCGAGGATCTGAGCCGATCAGCAGTCTCCTGAAGGCAACCGGACCGATTGCCTTCAGGACTGAGGTCAGACCTCCGAATCCCAGATCACCGTGACGTTGCCGGCGTATCGCCTGGCCTGGCCGGGCTGCAACATCTGCTCGACGTAGACTCTGGGAATCTCGAAATGCAATGTGCCCGCCGCCCGGTCCAGAAACCGATCCGGTTGAAAGCCCGGAGCATTCGGACTGGAGGTCAGCGGCCGACGGCGCACCGGCTGGCCTGCATTGTCGGTGATACTGTCGGGCAGGCTGACGCTCACGAACACCTGTGCATCGGTGGCGCCTCCCTCGGCATCCCGCAAACCGCAGGACTGCACGCCGCTGTACTGGCATTCGACAAACATCTTGAACCGTGAGGACGACGAGATGTTGAATGTCTGGTCGCGAAACAATCGCACCGGCTTGCGTCCCTGTTGCAGCCACGCCTGCCAGCCACCTTGCGGCACTAGCACGACCTTGTTGCCGCCGGGGGGAATGTCGACCTTGAGCACGTGCTGCACATCCAGCACGAACCTGAAGGTCAGGGCCGAATTGTCCGGCAGCAGATTGTCGCCGGTGTCGATGTCCATGCCGGGGCCGACGCCATAGGTCAGTGCGCCGGTGTACAGGCCGGCCGACATCTGCAGCGGGTTCGGCGTACGCAATTCATAGGCCACGTCCAGATAGCCGTACGACATCCACGGGATCAGGAAGGCAGCCTGTTTGGCGCACACACCCTCCATCGGCGTGCGCCAGAAAAACCGGAAAAAATCCGCACCAAAGCTTGCCATTGCTCCGGGTCTGCAAGGTGTCTGCGGGATAGCCCAATTACCGCCACTCCACAGTTTGATGTGCGCCTGCTGGTCGTCGGCGGCACCGGTCAGGTTGACCGCCGTATCACTCAAGACGTACTGGGAACCGAACGCGCCGATCCGCATCTCGACCGTGGCGGTTTCCCCGGTGAAGACGTTCGAGACCACCAGACTGCGCCATTGCGCGGGCATCTTGAACATCGCGCCGTTACGCTCGGACGCTCCCGGTTCGATGGCCTGACCGGAGGTGAAGCGCAGCGGCAGCCGCACGCCCGACATGGGTTTGCAATCGTTGGGGTAGGTGGCACAGTAGCCGCTTTGGGGTGTCTGGTTGATGAAGACGTTGCTCTGCGGGTTGGCCGGATCGGGAACGTAGACCGCACGAATCTCCTGGGTCACCGCCTGTGCCGATACCGACAACAGCCCACCGAATAGACCGACCAGCCATTTTGCCTGGTTGGACCTGTTGAATCTTCGCAATCCTGAAACCATTACCAGCTCCTTGCTCAGCAATCGGTTTTATTGTTTTTCAGCGATCAACCCGCCGGGGCCGCCACGTTGAAAATGATGTTGACGCTGCCGTAGTAATCACCCGGCTTGTACCCGTCGGGCTGCGCCCTCGGTTCGATTTCCAGGCGCACCCGTTTGCCCGCCACCGCTTCCTCGCGGGAAACGACCTGGCGGGGGACCGGATGATGGCTCAATTCCGTGCCGTTGAACGTGACGCGCAGATTGATGTCGTCGCGCGAATCCTGACCGCTGGACAGAAAGGGGAAACTCTCCAGGCGTGCTTCGATGGCGCTGCTGTCGGTCCTCACATCGAAGTTCTTGCGCAAACCGCCCAGGGTCGATGTGTGGATATCCCACGGCAACGTCTGTTGAAGGTGGATCCAGTCCGCTTCGCTGGGTATCACATAGAATTCCAGGGTCGGAATATCCACCGAGACTTCAAAGATGTATTTCTCCTGCGCCGCGAATGCCGCGCCTGCCATCAGCGTTGCAACGCTCACGGACAAGGCAATGCCCCCTTGCTTGATCATGTCGCTTCCTTTTACGTCGATAAAAAGCCACCTCCCTGGCGGCTCCGATGACTGGCCAGCGCCTTTTATTCTCCCGGGGCCCGAGCGTTGAACAGCAACAAGACGTTGCCGTAGTACTCGCCTGCCTTGTACCCACCGGCAGGCGTTATCGGGTCGATTTCCAGTGGCACCCGTTTGCCTGTGGCCGCTTCCTCCCTCGACAGTACTTGCCGGAATACAGGATCGGCGCTCAATTCCACACCGTTGAAACGCACCCGCAAGTCGATGTTTTCCCCCGGCCGGCCAGTCGACAGATATGCCGCGCTTTCGAGGCGCGCTTCGATGGCGCTGGTGTCATGCCGCACATCGAAGTTCTTGCTGAAACCACCGAGGGTCGAATCCGGATAGTTCCAGAGCAGAACCTGCGGACGATGAATCCAGCCCGGCTCCGAGGGCATGATGTAAAACGGCCGGCTGGGAATCGTCAGCGTGACTTCGAAATTCAGCGTTTCCCGCGCGGCCCACGCCATGGCGTCGTATAACCCGGTGATTGCCGCCAATACGGCGGCCACACAATGCTTGTTCATGTTGGTTACCTGAGTGTCAGCGACTCACTACTTTGAGATCCTGCTTGCGTTCGCCTTCGATCAGTTTGAAGCGGTATTCGCGGCCTTTTTCCTTGTCAAAACCGAACGTACGGCCGGCCATGACGTGGTGTTTGACGGTCGCACCGCAATCGGTTTCCCTGGTCAGCGAACAGCTCTTGAACTCGTCGATCACCAGCACCGTGTTGCCGTTGTTGCGCACTTCATAACGGGCATCGGTGTCGTTGATGACCGTGTCGTACCGTGCATCCTTCGGACGCACGAAAAACACCGTGCCGAACCCGGTCATGACGTTGACGCCGGCCGACAGGGTCTTCTTGTAGTCTTCGCGCTCCTCGCTGGAAACCACGAAGTCGTCTTCCTTCTCCGGCACCACCGGCACGAAGCGCACCCGGAAATAGCGCTCGCGATCGCGCTCGCCCATGTACAGCAAGCGCGTGCCCTGCATGCCCTGGGCCGGAATGATCAGCCGTGCCGGGCTGGCCATCAGACCGTTGCGCGACGCCCCGTCGGCGGCATTGGTGACCGGAATTTCCTTGGGCTGACCGTCGCTGTCGTAGACGATTTCCAGCACGTTGACCTTGACGAACGCGGTGCTGTCACCGCTGTTGAACACTCGCTTCAAGTAGGTGCTTTTCTCGCCGTCCAGGTAGTCGTACACCGTGCCGACATTGATCTGCGGCCCGGCGTTGGCCGTTGTCCAGAACACCGCGCACAGCAACAGCAAAAACAGACGTGTCATCGTCTCAACCTCATGAAAATGAAAAAGGGCCCGTTCCGGGCGTTCAAACTTCCGAATCGAAAATGATGGTGGCGTTGCCCGTCAGCGTGCCGTTCATGCCGGGCCTTAAAAAATCCAGAAATCTGGGGGAGATGAAGAAACGCAACATGCCCTGCTTGCGGTCGATGTAACGGCCGGGCTCAAACGGCCCGATCCACATGTTGTGGCTGAGCGTGCCGGACCAGCCGTCGTGACCTCCGGGGCCCTTGATGCCCGGCGGCATCGTGAGCCGGATCTGAAACTTGGAGAAGCCCACCTGATTGTTGCCGATGTCGCAGTCCGAACCACCCAGGGAGCTGCATTGCAACATCACCTTGAAACGCGATGAGGATGAAATGAAAAACGGCTGGTCACGGAAGATTTCGGTCGGTCTGCGGCCGCTGTCGATCCAGTGTTGCCAGCCGCCCGCGGGCTCCAGCGCAATCTTGTTCCCGCCGGGTGGCAGTTCGACTTTCAGGGTGTGTTGCACGTCCAGTACGAAGTCCAGGGTCAGGTTGCCGTCATCAGGCACCATCATGGCCCCCATCTGAAAATCACCGCTGGGGCCAAGGGTGTAGGACAACGAACCGGTGTACAGCCCCGAGGACATCCCCAAGGGATTGGGGGTGCGCAATTCATAGGCAAAATCCAGGGCGTCGAAAGACATCGAGGGGATCCGGTAAGCGGCCACTTTGGTACAGGTCGCCTCAGTCCATGACCTCCAGAAAAAGGTATAGGTTGAAGGGCCCAAGAAACCTAAGCTGCTGGAACTGCAGGGCGCCGGCGCATTGACCCAACTGTTGTTCCTCCAGAGCTTTCGATGTCCCTCGAGCGGGTTCGGTGCGCCTGTCAGGTTGACGGCCGTATCGCTCAGGCCATATTTCGAACCGATGCCGATGATGCGCACCTCGACCGTTTCGGTTTCGCCGCTGCCCTGATGGGTGACCGTCAGCCGCCGCCAGTTGGCCGGCACGCGCAACGACACGTCATCGCCCGGGGCGATGGCTCGGTTGGAGACAAATCTCACCGGGATCTGGATGCTGAACATTTTGTTTTCGGCGCATTGAGCAGGCGCTACCACGCAATAACCGCTGTTCGGGGTTTTGTTGACGAATACGTTTTTGTTCGGTTGTGAGGGATCAGGCTGGAACAATGCCCTGATTTCCTGATTCGCCGCTTCCACAGAAGGAAACGCCAGCGCCGCCAATATCCCCAGCCAGGCTGTTGTCCTTTTCATGATTGACATCCATTTGGTTAACATTCGAAAAGTGCCGGCCCTATTCGCCCGGCGCCCTGGCGTTGAACAGCAGCATGACGCTGCCGTCGTAGTCGCCCGGCTTGTAGCCGTCGGGCGGTCTCACCGGTTGTATGTCCAGCCAGACACGGACACCTACGGCGGCATCGGCTCGGGACACCACTTCCCGGGGCTGAAAATCCGGGCTCAACTCCACGTTGTTGAAACTCACCCGCAAGGGAATCTCTTCGCCCGGCCTGCCGTTCGACAGGTAAGGCGCACCGTCGAGGCGGGCTTCGATGGCACTCGTGTCATGGCGCACATCGAAGTGTTTGCGCAGCCCGCCCATGGTTGCCTCGGCAACGTTCCAGACCAGCCGCTGCGGTTGATGTATCCAGTCCGGCTCGGTCGGAACGATGTAGAACGGCCGTGTGGGGACCGATACGAACACCTCGAAGGTGCGCTCCTCACGAACCGCCCATGCCCCATCGCTCATCGACCCGGTCATGGCCATCAACGCGCCGACAGCCCAATGCTTGTTCATGCTCAATACCTGTTCCTGTTCGAAGAGGAAGGTCAGACTTCGGAATCCCAGATCACGGTGAAATGGCCCCTGAAAGGACGATCTGCGTAGTTGTCGATCAGAAAACGGGTGTGCTGCGCATTCATGTTGAAATGCAGGGTGGCCGGTCTGCGGTCGACGTAGTGGCCGACATGAATGACACCGGTCGGTGTGTGGGTCACCGGCAGGTTCCTGACCGGCCGTTCACTGCTGTCGGTCAACCCGTCGGGCAGGCTGACACCGACCGTCACTTCGGCCGAATAGGTCGTGCTCCCCTGACGATCATTCACCCCGCACCCCGTGGTCAGGCGGTGCTCACACTCCAGCCTCATGGTGAATCTCGACGAGGTGGAGATATGGAAGGGTTGATCGCGAAAAAGACGCACCGGATAGCGCCCCTGGTCCAGCCAGCTTTGCCATCCCCCCTCGGGTTCGAGCACAACTTTGTCCCCCCCCGGTGGAATATCCACTTTCAACACGTGTTGCGCGTCGAGCACGAAATCCAGAGTCAGGCTGCTGTCATCCGCCACCATCATCGGGCCCATCTGGAAATCACCGCCAGGACCAAGGCTGTAGGTCAGCGATCCGCTGTACAGCCCGGACGACACGGCCAACGGATTGGGGGTGCGCAACTCATAGGCAACATCGAGGGTGTCGAAGGCCATCGCCGGGATTCGATACGCGGCCAGCTTGGTACACGGCGCCTCTACCGGGGTCTTCCAGAAAAACTGATAGGTCGTTGCTGAATAGTATTGGATGCCACTGTACTGACAGGGCGCCGGCGCAATGACCCAAGCGTTGTTGCTCCAGAGCCGGCGATGCGCTTCGACAATATTGTTCAGCCCCACCAGACTGGTGACCGGCTGGCTCAGAACAAAGGTCGATCCAATGCCGACGATGCGCACCTCGACGGTTGCGGTTTTACCGGAATCGCGATCGATGACCGTCACTTGCCGCCAGTCCGCCGGTACTTTCAGGGCCATTGCATCGCCAGGCATATCGGGTGTGATCGCGCGAGTGGAATCAAACCGGACCGGCAAGCGCAGACTGAACATCCGGTTGTCGGCGCACTGGGCTGGATAGATTGCGCAATAACCACTGTTGGGGGTGTTGTTGACGAACACGTTTTTGTTCGGCTGCGCGGGATCCGGCCGGTACGACGCCCTGATTTCCTGATTCGCGGCCTCGGCCGAGGACAGGCCCAGTACTGCCAGCAACCCCAGCCAGCCTCTTGATCCTTTCATCGCCTCAACCCGCCTTATGATCGGTAAGGGTCACATCGGCAAGTGTGTCCGGCGTACAACGCAGATCCCCGATCATCAACACATTGTTCTCGCTGCGATGATCTTTCTCGTTGAGACGGAACTGGCACAGCAGGTTGTTATCGCGGCGTACTTCGAGGGTCGGCGAGCCGGCATTCATTTCCATCGAGAAGAACCCGTCGACTTCAGTGACCCCACGGCTGGCATGGTTGATCACGTGATGGCCCTTGAGTGGGCGGCCCCGCTCATCCACCAGACGGCCGAGCACGGTCAGGGTTTTCATCACCCGGATGTGCCGGTAATCCACGCCGCCCTTGTTCAGGTGATAGCGGGTGCGGGCCGGAGCGATAGTCGCAGCGGGCACATGGTTGCCTTCGAAGTCGAAGCTCACGGAGCTGTTCTGGTAAGCGGTCAACGGAATGAAATTGCGCCCCGGCTTCAATGCCGCACCGCCACCACTGAGGTCATCGGCCCGCAGGACGATCCCGTCAATGTCCGATTCCACATCAACGATCATGCCGGCCCCGCGCATCTCGTACTCGCTGGTCATCAACATCTTTTCCCCGCCCATCACCAGAGTGCTGTCGAGGTTCAGGCCGCCGGTAAACTTGTTGTTGTAGGACGAACGCTGAACGAAACCATCGCCATTGACCGTGTCGGTGCGGAAATTGGCCAGGCCCGACAGGCCCATGCCGTAGGTGTCGCTCAGCGCGGTGACCGAGACGTTTTGCAGCACGTGATCCTTGAAGTCCTTGCGCCAGCCGATCGACGCATTGTTGTCGCGACCACCATCACGATCGGTACGCGAACCGATGCTGCCGGTCAGTTGCTGACCTGGCGCGCCGATGGCCAGGTTCAGGCTCAGGTCGACGCCCCGGCTGCGATCATTGCCGCTGCTGAAACTGCCCGGCCGGTCGAACAACGACAGGCGCCAGTTGGCATCGTTGCCGAACAGTACCGCGCGCCGGTTCCAGCCCAGATCCACACCGACGCCTTCGACGTTGCCTTCGCTGTGAGAGACCCGGGCATTCAGGGAATTGCGCTGATCAAGCCGATGATTGATTGCCAGCGACGAGTTGCTGGTCTGGCCGATGAACACGTTGCGTTGCCGTACGCGGGTGCCGTCGGGCAGGGTTTCGTAGAGATCGGTGGTGTCGAGCCAGCTGCGGGTGTGGCTGAGGATCAGACTGCCGGAGCCGTAGTTGTAAAGGCTTTGCAGATCCAGGCCGGTGCCGTAATCCCGGGTCTGATAGACATTGGCGTACAGGCTCAGTTGATTGGCCAGGGTCCAGTCGATGGAGGCGCCGTATTGCAGTTTTTCCCGTACCTGGCGCGCTGACAATCCGAGGATCACCCGTGGATGTGCCAGGTAATTGATCGACGCTCCCGCAGTGGGACTTCCACTGGCCTGTTTGTCCCAGTTGCTCAACAGTTTGCTTTCCTCGCCGGCGAACAGGTTGTAGCGCCAGCGGTCGTCGAGGTTGCGCCAGTTGTTCGGTTTGTAGACCAGCTCCTGGGTGCTGGAGGTGATCTGGCCGTCTTCCACCAGACGCACTTCCACTTCGTAAATGCCACCGGGCAGCGGCCGGGTATCCAGCGTCTGCAAACCGGCGGGCACCGACTGGGTATTGATCAGCAGGCCGTCACGGTAGATTTCCACCGAACCCTGACGGTTGGCGGTGACGTAAATCGGATAGACACTGGGCATTGCGCTGTTGATGGCCAGACTGTCGGAGCTGCCGTACATCACGCCGACCGCCGTATCCGGGCTGGTGCCGAATGTACGTGGCTGACGGGTCAGGCCTTCGGAGTTGGGGGTGAAATAGCCCAGACGAAAGAAGCTGCCTTGCAGCTCCCGCTGGGTGTAAAGCTCGTGCACGGCGTGGTACAGCTTGTCGTCGGGGCCGCCCATGCGCGCTACTTGCATGTTGAATGTCTGGCTCCAGTTGCCCAGGCTGCCGCTGGCCTCAAGGCCGAAACGCCCGCCCAGATCCTGTTCCTGGCCGCCATTGAGATTGAGCTGGTTGCGCACCATAAGACCGCTGCTGCCTTCCAGAGGCTGGTCGTGATAACGCTTGGCCTCAAGATCGCGCTCGGCATTGCGGGTGAGGATCGAGACCAGGGAGTTTTCCAGGTTGTAATGCACCGCCAGCAGTTGGTCCGGGCACGAACCGCTGCAATCGCCCAGCGCCACGCCGGACTTGAGATAACCGGCCCACTTTTCTCGTTCGGCAGGGTCGTAGCGGTTTTCGCTGGTATCGGTGAATTCGAGCAGGGTGATACGGTCATCGCGCGACAGCACCACCAGGGCCTCGCCCAGAGGTTGCCGGTCAAGCTCGACCCGCACCGCCAGGGGCACGTCAAAGAAATGCTCCTCGAAATCCGCCGGCAAACCTTTGGCCTGCGCCAGAAGACCGCGAGGTGTCGTACCCGCAGGAGCAGGGGCCGCCATCGCACCAGCACAAAACAGCAGCGCAAGCGCGACTGCGATGGGTGTCATCGGGAACATGAACTCTTACTCTGATATCGAACAAGTTGAAGTCCGGCGGGACAATCGGGGGTGGTTGTCCCGCCGGGAAACGCTACTGGACAGTGAGCGCGAAACGCTTGATCAACGCGAACCGCCAACTGGAAGCACGGCGTCGAAGGTCATCGGCACTGTACCGGTGTAATCACCCGGGTTGAACGTGGTGCCCTTGGCGCTGATTTTCAGTGGGGCGCGGTAGTTCACATCGGAGTCTGCTTCGCCCACGACCATTTGCGGAGTCTGGGTCAGAATTATGTTGTTGAATGCAACGTCCAGAGAAATGACTTCATTTCCGGAGATCAATTGCGGAACACTTTCCAGACTGGCATATACCGAACCGTTATTATTGCGCACATCGAAGAAACCATTGACTTCGCGCATCTTGCCGGTACTTGGCTGATAGCTCATGTCCTGGTCCTTGTTGACCAGATCCGCATCGGTCGGCACCACGTAGAAGCCATTGGTCGGCACATGGGCAATGAGGCTGATGGAGTGACGCGCTTCACCGGCGGCGAAGGTGACGGAAGAGCTCAGGGCCAGGGCGGCGAGGGAAGCGGTGATTGCGATTTTCTTGAACATCGGTCAGTACCTGTTTTCTTTTAAGGAATCGAAACATTGAAGTTCCGGACCTCCCGGCCGATAAGACTCGGGAATCTGGAAGTTCAACGCCGGGGCATGATCGACTCTTGTCTCAAGAATGTAAGCAGGCAACTTCCCACGTGATCGTAGTTCAACAACCTCTCAACTCGAAAGAAAAACCATCAAAAAACATGAATACTCAATTTAAACTGTAATCCATGCCTTACATACAGTTTCATATAAAAAACATTACAGCACTTTCGACGTTACGCAGCGGTACTTTCTCTTATTTTTAGAATATAAGCTCAATCATTTGTAGAGTGATAGCTTTAACTTCAAGGTTATCTCTTCGTGATTGAAAAGATGCCCCGCACTCACTGAAAAACCTTTCTCAAACCTCTCGACCACTCGTCAGCTGCCATTTCCTCTCAGGCAAAAAGCCCTTGCTCGTTCGCAAAGATATATCTTAAGTTGTATCTAAACACGACGAGAGAAGACTGAAATGAGAGACCATCATTCCCCCCACCGCGACCACGCCGACAGCCGTGACGGTTTCGAAAAACGTCACGGTCGCGAACGCGGCGGTCGCGGCCCCCGGGTATTCGCCCCCGGCGATCTGAAATTGCTGCTGCTGGCGCTGATCGCCGAACAGCCGTGCCACGGCTACGACCTGATCCGCCAGATCGAAACCATGTTCGACGGCGCCTACAGCCCCAGCCCCGGCGTGATCTACCCGACCCTGACATTTCTCGAAGAAAGCGAAATGATCACCGGCGATGCCGAGGGCGGCAAAAAGCGCTACGCGGTGACCGATGCCGGCCGCCAATCGCTGAGCGAACAGGCGGTGGCGCTGGATGGCGTGCGCATGCGCATCGACGTCAGCAAGCGCTCGCTGCGCGGCCACGACCGGCCGCCGGAAATCCATGAGGCGGTGCACAACCTGCGTCACGCCCTGCAGATGCACCACGGGCGCTGGAGCCCGGAAGAAATCCTGCGGGTGCGCGACCTGCTCAACGACACCGCCAAAGCCATCGTCGACGGCCCCGCCGTTCAATCTGCCCCGGAGAAAGCCGAATGACTGAAGTCCAGACCCAAGGCATCCACCGTGTGATGCACGAAATCAAACGTCGCCGCCTGGAAGTGTTACGCGTGGTCGACCTGACCCCGCGCATGCGCCGCATTACCCTCGGCGGGCCGGAACTGGCCGGGTTCGTCAGCCTCGGCACCGACGATCACGTCAAATTGCTGTTTCCGCAAAACGCCGAACAGGCCGCGACACTGGAAACCCTGGTGCTCGGCGCCGGCAAGAGCGATGTGCCGATGCCCGAAATGCGCGACTACACTCCGCGCCGCTACGACCTCGACAAGCTTGAGCTGGACATCGACTTCGTCCTGCACGGCGACGGCCCTGCCTCGACCTGGGCCGAGCAGGCCAAACCGGGGCAGTTCCTGCACATCGGCGGGCCGCGCGGTTCGATGATCGTGCCGGACATCTTCGACAGCTACCTGCTGATCGGCGATGAAACCGCCCTGCCCGCCATCGCCCGCCGACTTGAAGGTCTGGCAGCCAATCGCAAGGCGCTGGTGGTGATCGAGGTGGAAAACGGCAAAGAGCAGCAAACCCTGGAAAGCGCGGCGCAGGTCAATGTGATCTGGGTGTTGCGTGAGGGCGGCAAAGACAATCTGCTGGCCACCATCAAACAATTGCAGGTGCCCAAGGGCAATCTGTATGCGTGGGTGGCGACCGAGACCAAGGTTTCGCGGCAGATCCGCCGGGTGCTGCTTGATGAGCACGGACTCGACGAGAAGTTCGTTAAAGCGGTCGGTTACTGGCGCGCAGAAGGCTCCGAAGAAGAGTGAATACGAGCGGCGGCGCTGCTAAAGGCGCCGCCCCTGCCAGCGATCAATCCCGATCAGCAACAACGCAATCAGCACAAACCCCAGCAGAATCCCCCCGGCATTGACGAACACCTGTGGATAACCCAGCAGCGCCACGTCAATGAACGGATAGGCGTAAGCCCCCAGCAGATGCCCGCGCAACAGCGCATAGGCGAAGTACACCAGCGGATAGATCAGCCACAACGGCAGATGCTTCAGGCGCAAGGTACCCTTCGGCACGCACAACCACCAATAAGCCAGAAACAGCAGCGGTATCACGTCGTGGAGCAATTCGTCGGCGATAAACTGCCAGCCCTGCGGATGCCACAGATGCCGCAGAAGGATGCTGTAAGCCAGGCCCACCACCGCAATGCTGACGGCAATCCCGCTACTGACCCAGGGTTGCAGAAACCAGCGGCGCGCAGCGGATTCGCGATCGGTCACCGCGCAGGTCAGCACCACCGCCACCAACGTATTGGTGAGCACCGTGAAGTAACTGAAGAAACTCACCAGCCCGCCCAGCAGACTGGCGCCGACGCTCAGGCGTGCGAAAAAAATCAGGTACAGCTGAATCCCCAATCCGGCCCAGCCCAGCACCGCAGCCGAAGTGATCAGACGTCGCCGCAATACGGCGTTCATCTCAGAGCGGACGCTTGGTGCGCATCAGTTTCACGTACAGACGCTCGACTTTCTCTCGTGCCCAAGGCGTCTTGCGCAAAAAGGTCAGGCTCGACTTGATGGTCGGATCGCTCTTGAAGCAACGGATGTCGATGCGCTCGGCCAGGCCCGACCATTCGTAGTGGGTCACCAGCGCATTGAGGATCTGTTCGAGGGTCACGCCGTGCAGCGGATCGGGGTTGTGGTCGTTCATGCCGGGCCTTTGGGCGAAGTGAAAATGCAGAAGCCGCGCACCTTAGCCGAGGGCATGGGCGGGTGGAAGGCCTTGGGTTAAATGTAGGCCAACCGGAGAAGATCGCAGCCTGCGCCAACACCCGCAATGCGCTGTATTGCCGCACTGTTACCGAATCCGAAAGGGTTCATGTCTGCAAAAGCACTTTGTGTTTTTGTAACAGGACATTATCCTGCCGCCCTTCTGCTGAATCGCTTCACTGCCTGCGTCAAATCGTAGCGGCCAGCTTATCCCCCAAAAAGATCAAGAAAGACCCTATTCATGCCCGATTTTCCGTTCTCCCGAGACAGCGCTATCTCAACCCTGCGCCTGATCGGCGGCTGCACCGCTCTTGGCCTCGCCACCTGCACCCAGGCCACTCCGGCCTTCGACAGTGAATCACCGTGGATGCTCGGTGACTGGAACGGCACCCGCAGCGAACTCGCGGCAAAAGGTATCGACTTCAAGCTCGACTACACCGGCGAAATGGGCAGCAACCTGCACGGCGGCTATGACCACGACCGCACCGCGCGCTACAGCGATCAATGGGGCCTCGGCACTCATCTGGACCTGCAAAAACTGCTCGGCTGGAACGACGCTGAATTCCAGCTGACCGTGACCAAGCGCAGCGGCAACAACATCAGCAACGACCGCATCAACGACCCGCGCGTCGGTGGCTTCACTTCCGCCCAGGAAGTCTGGGGCCGTGGCCAGACCACCCGCCTGACGCAGATGTGGTACCAGCAGAAATTCTTCGACCAGAAGCTCGACATCAAGGTCGGCCGCTTCGGCGAAGGCGAAGACTTCAACAGCTTCCCGTGCGACTTCCAGAACCTGGCGTTCTGCGGCTCGCAGGTCGGCAACTGGGTCGGCGGCATCTGGTACAACTGGCCGGTCAGCCAATGGGCAATGCGCGTCAAATATCACCTGACGCCGGAGCTGTACGCGCAAGTCGGCGCCTATGAGCAGAACCCGTCGAACCTCGATCGCGGCAACGGCTTCAAACTCAGCGGCAGCGGCACCCAGGGCGCGATCCTGCCGATCGAACTGGTGTGGAAGCCGAAACTCAACGGCCTGCCGGGCGAATACCGCGCCGGTTACTACTACAGCAACGCCAAGGCCACCGACGCCTATAAAGACAGCAACGGCCAGCCGGCGGCCCTGAGCGGCGAAGCCTATCGCAGCGCCTCCAGCAAACACGGCGTTTGGCTCGGCGTGCAGCAGCAGGTCACCAGCGTCGCCAGCGACAACTCTCGTGGCCTGAGCGTGTTCGCCAACGGCACGATGCACGACAAGAAAACCAACGCCATCGACAACTACGTCCAGGCCGGCGTGGTCTACAAAGGCCTGTTCGACGCCCGCGCCAAGGACGACATCGGTTTCGCCCTGGCTCGCGTTCACGTCAACCCGGCCTACCGCAAGAACGCCGAAGCGACCAACCAGGCCCGCGCCGTCTACGACTACGACGATCCGTCGTTCCTGCCACCGCAGGACACCGAATACAGCGCCGAGCTTTATTACGGCATGCACGTCACCAATTGGCTGACCGTGCGCCCGAACCTGCAATACATCCGCCATCCGGGCGGTGTGGACAAGGTCGACGACGCGCTGATCGGCGGGATCAAGATCCAGTCGTCGTTCTGACCCAGCGCACGCGGCTCAGCCCTGCGAAAGAAATTCAATAGCAAGACAAGTTTTTATCTGAACCATGCCCGCGCCCGATCGTCATCTACAGTGACTACAGCGCGGGACTACTTGAAACGTCACGGAGAACCACACTATGAGCACTGAAGGTGCTTCGAGTCGAAGCCGTCTTCTGCCGAACCTGCTCGGCATTCTGCTTCTGCTGATGGGCCTGGCCATGCTGGCCGGGGGAATCAAGCTGAGTACGCTCGGCGGCTCGCTGTATTACCTGCTGGCCGGTATCGGCATCACGCTGACCGGCATTCTGATGCTGATGCGCCGTCGCGCAGCATTGGGCCTGTACGCCATCGTGCTGTTCGCCAGCACCGTCTGGGCGCTGTGGGAAGTCGGCCTGGACTGGTGGCAACTGGTGCCGCGTCTGGCGCTGTGGTTTGTCCTCGGTTTTGTGATGCTGCTGCCGTGGTTCCGTCGTCCGCTGCTGCTCGCAGGCCCTGCGCCGATGGGCACCGGGGGTCTGACCGTAGCCGTGGTACTGGCCGGCCTCACCGCCCTGGCCAGCCTGTTCACCCACCCGGGCGAAACCTTCGGTGAGCTGGGTCGCGACACCGCCGACACCACCAGCACCGCCCCGCAAATGCCGGACGGCGACTGGCAGGCCTACGGCCGCACCGAATTCGGTGACCGCTACTCGCCTCTGAAGCAGATCACTCCGGCCAACGTCGGCAAGCTGCAAGAAGCCTGGCGCATCCAGACCGGCGACCTGCCGACTGCCGATGACCCGGTGGAACTGACCAACGAAAACACTCCGCTGAAAGCCAACGGCATGCTCTACGCCTGCACCGCCCACAGCAAGGTGCTGGCGCTGGACCCGGACACCGGCAAGGAACTGTGGCGCTTCGACCCGCAGATCAAGAGCCCGGTCGGCTTCAAGGGCTTCGCCCACATGACCTGCCGTGGCGTGTCGTACTACGACGAAGCCGCTTACGCCAAGTCTGCAACCGCTGCGTCCGCCGTCATCTCAGAGGCCGGCAAAGCCGTCGCCCAGGCCTGCCCGCGTCGCCTGTACCTGCCGACCGCCGATGCCCGCCTGATCGCACTGAACGCCGACACCGGCAAGATCTGCGAAGGCTTCGGCACCAACGGTGTGGTCGACCTGACCCAAGGCATCGGCCCGTTCACCGCCGGTGGTTATTACTCCACCTCGCCAGCCGCGATCACGCGTGATCTGGTGATCATGGGCGGTCACGTCACCGACAACGAATCGACCAACGAGCCATCGGGCGTGATCCGCGCCTTCGACGTGCGCGACGGTCACCTGGTATGGAACTGGGACAGCGACAAGCCGGACGCCACCGAGCCTTTGGCCCCGGGCCAGATCTACAGCCGCAACTCGGCCAACATGTGGTCGCTGGCCAGCGTCGATGAAAAACTCGGCATGGTCTACCTGCCACTGGGCAACCAGACTCCAGACCAATGGGGCGCTGATCGCACCCCGGGCGCCGAGAAATTCAGCGCCGGCGTCGTCGCCCTCGACCTGGGCACCGGTAAAGTGCGCTGGAACTACCAGTTCACCCACCACGACCTGTGGGACATGGACGTCGGCAGCCAGCCAACCCTGCTGGACATGAAAACCGCCGATGGCATCAAACCTGCGCTGATCGCCCCGACCAAACAGGGCAGCCTGTACGTCCTCGACCGTCGTGACGGCACGCCGATCATCCCGATCCGCGAGATCCCGGTTCCGCAAGGCGCCGTGAAAGGCGACCACACCGCCCCGACCCAGGCCCGCTCGGACCTGAACCTGCTGGCCCCGGAACTGACCGAAAAAGCCATGTGGGGAGCCAGCCCGTTCGACCAGATGCTGTGCCGCATCCAGTTCAAGGAACTGCGCTACGAAGGCCAATACACGCCTCCGTCGGAACAGGGCAGCCTGATCTACCCGGGTAACGTCGGCGTGTTCAACTGGGGCGGCGTCTCGGTCGACCCGGTTCGCCAGATGCTGTTCACCAGCCCGAACTACATGGCCTTCGTCTCGAAAATGGTGCCACGCGAAAAAGTCGCCGCCGGCAGCAAACGCGAGAGCGAAACCGCTGGCGTGCAGCCAAACACTGGCGCGCCCTACGCGGTGATCATGCACCCGTTCATGTCGCCACTGGGCGTACCGTGCCAGGCCCCGGCCTGGGGCTACGTCGCCGGTATCGACCTGACCACCGGCAAAGTCGTCTGGAAACGCAAAAACGGCACCAGCCGCGACAGCTCGCCAATCCCGATCGGCTTCACCCTGGGCGTACCAAGCATGGGCGGCTCGATCGTCACCGCTGGCGGCGTCGGCTTCCTCAGCGGCACCCTCGACCAGTACCTGCGCGCCTACGACGTGAACACCGGTAAAGAACTGTGGAAATCGCGTCTGCCTGCCGGCGGCCAAGCGACCCCGATGACCTACACCGGCAAGGACGGCAAGCAATACGTCCTGCTCGTGGTGGGTGGTCACGGCTCGCTGGGCACCAAGATGGGTGACTATGTGATTGCGTACAAACTGCCGGAATAAGTTTTAGCGGCGGTAAAGAGAAAGGCGACGCCCTGTGAGGGGGGGGTCGCCTTTTTTTGTGGGCGCCAATCGCCAATCGATATAAAAGACTGTCAACTTTGACAGGCGCCGTCCTGCCCGTTTACTCCGATCATCAACCTCACGCAGCGGTTGAATCACGGAGCCTTCCATGTCAGATACGCGCTTTGGCAACCACTGGATCGAAGCGCTGACCAAAGGGCAGACCCGCTTTCACCAGTTGCCCGCCGATCTTGATCACAACGAAGCCGCCCTGATTCGCCGTGAAGCCTTGCAACACATCAGTGGCGCCTCGCTGCGCAGCATTGGCGATTACACCCGCGAACCGCAGCCGGCCCATTGCGAGAACCGGATCGGCTCCATCCAGATTCCGCTGGGCGTCGCCGGCCCATTGCTCGTCAAAGGCCAGGCCATCACTGCCCAGGAACCCGTCTACGTTCCCATGGCCACCTCCGAAGGCGCACTGGTCGCCAGCACCTCCCGTGGCTGCCGGGCATTGCACGCCGCCGGCGGCGCAGTGGTTCGGGTCGAAGAGGTGGGCATTACCCGTGCGCCGGTGTTTCGCTCCAGCGGCATCGAGCAGACTCAGATCTTTCTGAGCTGGGTCCGCGAGCACTTTGCACAAATCCGGCAACTCTGCGAACAGGACAGTCAACACCTGCAGTTGCAGGACATCGTGCCCGCCGTCGTCGGTACTTCGATCTATCTGCGCTTTCGCTTCCACACCGCCGATGCCATGGGCATGAACATGGCAACCATTGCCTGCGACCGGGTCATCCGCCAATTGATAAGCCCCGAGACAGGCGTCCCCTGCATCAGCATTTCTGGCAATTACTGCACCGATAAAAAGCCTGCGATGGTCAACTTCCTCAACGGGCGTGGCTATCGGATCCACGCCGAAGTCCGTCTGAGCCAAGACATACTGCGCGACATTCTGAAAACCGACGCCAAGGCACTTTGCGAGCTGCAGTACCGCAAAAATCTGCTGGGTTCAGTCATGGCCGGCACCTTCGGTGGCAATGCTCATCATGCCAACCTGCTCGCCGCGTTCTTCATCGCCACCGGTCAGGACGTCGCTCAAGTGGCGGAAAGTGCCACGGGCATCACCTGCATCGAAGCCTGTGATCATGACGCCGTTTACGCGTCGATCATGATGCCCGACGTACCGCTGGGAACGGTCGGCGGCGGCACCGGACTGTGTACCCAGCGCGAAGCCCTGGCCCTGATGGGCATCGTCCCGGGCAGCAAGAAGCCCGGTGTCGATACCCGACGGCTGGCAGAAATACTCGGCGCCCTGGTACTCGCCGGAGAGCTGTCGATCATGGCTGCCCAGGCCTCGCACCAACTGGTTTCGGCCCATCAACGGTTGGGGCGCTGACCGTGATCCATGCCCGAGCCCCCGGCAAAGTGATCCTGATGGGTGAACATGCCGCGCTGCATGGATGTCCGGCAATCGCCTGTGCCGTGGGGCTTTACTGCAACGTGTGGTTATCCCCGCACGAGCATCGGCAAATCGACGTTCAACTACCCGACCTTTCATTCCAGCACAGCTATGCCCCCGAACAGCTGGCGGACTATGTCAGCCATGTGCGTCTGGCCTGGGAATATTATCGGCGCGCCCCCAGCGCCTGGAGTTATGCGCAACTCCGCGCCAGTGCCCCCGACCACCTGATCAAATGCGCCATCGGTGAAATCCTGCTCCGACTCGCACCGCCAGACTGGCAGGGCTTTAGCCTGCGGGTGCAATCGCAGATTCCGAGCGGTGCCGGTTTCGGCAGCTCCGGCGCACTGGCAGTCACGCTGATGGCGGCACTGTCGCAGTTGTTCCGGCTGACAGAAACCGATTGCCCGCTCGAACAGTTGGCCCTGTCGGTAGAACGCTTTCAGCACGGCGAACCTTCGGGCATCGACCACAACACCAGCCTGCGGGGCTCGGTTGTCGAAGGCCGGCGTGACGCGAAGGGCCAGTTCAATCTGCGCACGCTACCCGACAGCCCTATGATCCTGCCGCTCGCCAACATGCGTCTCTTCAACACCGGAACCGCCCGCGAGAACACCGGCCAGGTCATTGCCGCTACCCGATACCGGCTCGAAGGCGCCCACAATCCGTTGCTGGCCAGCATGCAACGCAATACCGAGCGCTTCTGTTCGCTGCTTCAACAATCGCGACCAATGCCGGAAACCCTTCGTGCGGTGATACGCGACTATCAGGCCGATCTGGAAAAACTGGGCGTCGTCCCCGCCGCCGTCGCCCGGTTGATTCGCTCGATTGAAAACGCAGGAGGGGCAGCAAAAATCTGCGGTGCCGGCGCCCTGACCGGTCACCAGGCCGGCGCGCTGCTGGTGATGGACGCAGAAGATGTACCAGAGCTTTCGCAGTACCGGCGAATCGACGCCCCTCTCGCGGTGGCAGGCCTCGAGATCCGCCGCTCATGAATCGCACCAGCGTCTCCTCCCCCGCCAACATTGCACTGATCAAATACTGGGGCATGCGCGATGCGCAGAACACACTGCCCAACAACGCCTCGCTTTCGATGACCCTGAGCCGTTGCGTCAGCCTCTGCACACTGGCCCCGCTGGCCAATGGCACGACCGATGAAATTCTGTGGAAAACCTCACGCGGTGCGCTGGTGCCGGCCGATCCCGCCCTGCGGGCCGGGATCGAACATCACCTGCAAGCCTTGCGCGAACACTTCGATCACTGGCAACCGCTACGCATCGCCACCACCAACAGCTTCCCGACCGGCGCCGGCATCGCCTCGTCGGCAGCCGGTTTCAGCGCTCTAACGACAGCATTTGCCCTGTATCGCGGACACTCGCTGACGCATCCCGCCCTCAGCGATCTGACGCGCCTGTCCGGCTCCGGCTCAGCGGCGCGCTCGGTAACCGGTGGTTTTGTGCAATGGCCCGGCAATGCGCGGCTACTCTCGGGACCAGCCCTGCAAATCGCCCCCGCACGCCACTGGCCACTGCACGACCTGATCGCCGTGGTCGACGCCCGACACAAAACCGTCAGCTCTCGCCAGGGTCACCTGCTCGCCAACAGCAGCGAGTTTTATCCGACCCGCCTGACTCTGCTGCCGGACCGCCTGGAACAAGTGCGCCGCGCCATTCTCGAACGCGACTTCACCCGATTGGCCGACGCCGTGGAACGCGAAGCCGTCGAACTGCATCTGATCGCCATGACTTCACAGCCACCGGTTTTCTACTGGCGCCCGGCGACCCTGGCCGTGCTGGAACAGGTCCGCCAGTTGCGTCGTGAAGGCCTGGACGTCTGCGCCACCCTCGACGCAGGGCCCAACGTGCACGTGCTCTGCACGCCGCAACATTCCCCAAAGGTGTTTGCCGCGCTGCGCAAACTGCCTGACATCCAGCGCTGGATACTCGATAGAGCGGGCGACGGCCCCCGGCGGCTGGAGCAGCATCTGTATTGAAACTTGCGTCCTACAGACGGGGTGTTTTTGGGGACGATTCCGACAAGTCGCGTCGGTTGTCCCTAGGAAACGGGGTGGATAGGCTTTGGGGGTCGCTGCAAATTCAGCGAACGGGCTTGGTCGTCCGGGTTTAGAATGGCGCACTTTTCAGCATGCTTAATGGCGGACTGTGCGTGGGAGGGCTAACGGCCCTGCCGGGTATCCATTCCCTGGTCGACCAACCTGCGTACGGTTCGCCACCCTATTGCTTGGTCGCAGTGAGCGGCGAACTCCACATCCCGAATGGAGTTCCATCATGAAAAAACCAACACCGAATCCACCCGAAACCGACGACACCTCGCCCTACGAATCCGCCGATTCAAAGAAACTCCACGACGCCGCCGAACGCGCCCTCGACCACCACTTCAATCCCATTCCAAAAAAATGCCCCGGTCGCCGACCGAGCAAGATGTTCCAGGTCTCCCCGGACATGGACGACGAAACGCTGCTGGCTCATGCCTGTGAGTCTTTGGCCACCGCCAGTGTCATGGCCAGTGATGTAGCAGCTTTTGTCGATACCCCGCAGCGGCATCGGATCCTGGGAATTCAGCAGGTGATCATGCTGGCGGAACTGGCGGTGAATCGGGTGCTGGATAACGTCGAGGTCACTCGATATCCGGGATAAATGCGGATGAGGTCTCTGCGGGAGTCAGGCTTGTGGTGGGTCAGTCAGGACGCTGCCCTCACCCTAGCCCTCCCGAAACGTCGGACCGCCCGGAGGGAGAGGGGACTGACCGCGTTGTCTGGGAGAGGTACGCCGACGTGAAAAACCGAGTCGAACTCAGGTTTTAAAACCCAATTGGCTCCCCTCTTCCACCACCACCACCACCACCACCACCACCACCACCACCACCACCACCACCACCACCACCACCACCACCACGACCTTCTGCCCGCATCCCCACGCCTCAACCACTCAAAAGGATGAGCGTTAGCTCGACAAAGCTCTTGATCTTGATCCACCCGTCCCTTCGGAAGGCTGAGTGGAGGTGTTCATCCGGGGATTGGCGCGCAGCGCCGTTTGGCGAAGCCGAACTCATCGACGAAGTCGATGCCCCCGGAGGGACGCCGGAGCGAAGGAACCCGAGCCTGCGAGGGCCGAACGCCGGGACGAGCCTTTTTGGGTACTTTTTTGGCGTTTGAAAAAAGTGCCTCGCCGTAAGGGCGAAACCGCCAGCGGCAACACCCGCAGAAACGGATATTCACCCGAAACCCAGGAGCATGGCCGGCCCAAAGGCCGCCAAGCCCAAAACCCTGTCAAAACCCTGAACACACAAGCAGAAACACCCCACCCCATTGAAACCACCCAAACCCTGCCCCATCTAACAGCCATACCCAATTGCGCAGGTGCCCCATGAGCGACCAGCAAGAATTCCCCGAGAACCCCGACGACATCACCGAAACCGACGCCGAACACATCGAACACCACGTCCCAGGCAAAGGCCTCGCCCTGCCCGGCCAGAACCTGCCGGACAAGGTCTACATCATCCCGATCCACAACCGCCCGTTCTTCCCGGCCCAGGTCCTGCCGGTCATCGTCAACGAAGAACCCTGGGCCGAAACCCTCGAACTGGTCAGCAAATCCGAACACCACTCCCTGGCCCTGTTCTTCATGGACACCCCCCAGGAAGACCCGCGCCACTTCGACACCAAGGCGTTGCCGCAATACGGCACCCTGGTCAAGGTGCACCACGCCAGCCGCGAAAACGGCAAACTGCAATTCGTCGCCCAAGGCCTGAGCCGCGTGCGCATCAAAACCTGGCTCAAACACCACCGCCCGCCGTATCTGGTTGAAGTCGAATACCCGCACCAGCCCACCGAGCCGACCGACGAGGTCAAGGCCTACGGCATGGCGCTGATCAACGCGATCAAGGAACTGCTGCCGCTCAACCCGCTGTACAGCGAAGAGCTGAAGAACTACCTCAACCGCTTCAGCCCCAACGATCCGTCGCCGCTGACCGACTTCGCCGCCGCGCTGACCTCCGCCACCGGCCCTGAATTGCAGGAAGTGCTCGATTGCGTCCCCATGCTCAAGCGCATGGAAAAAGTCCTGCCGATGCTGCGCAAGGAAGTCGAAGTCGCGCGCCTGCAAAAAGAAATCTCCGCCGAAGTGAACCGCAAGATCGGCGAGCACCAGCGCGAGTTCTTCCTCAAGGAACAGCTCAAGGTCATCCAGCAGGAACTCGGCCTGACCAAGGACGACCGCAGCGCCGACCTCGAACAGTTCGAGCAGCGCCTGGAAGGCAAAGTCCTGCCGACGCAGGTGCAGAAACGCCTCGAAGAAGAGATGAACAAGCTGTCGATCCTCGAAACCGGATCGCCGGAATACGCGGTCACCCGCAACTACCTCGACTGGGCGACCTCGGTGCCGTGGGGCGTGTACGGCGAGGACAAACTCGACCTCAAGCACGCGCGCAAGGTGCTCGACAAACACCACGCGGGCCTCGACGACATCAAGGACCGGATCCTCGAATTCCTCGCGGTCGGTGCTTATAAAGGCGAAATCAGCGGTTCCATCGTGCTGCTGGTCGGCCCGCCGGGCGTGGGTAAAACCAGCGTCGGCAAGTCCATCGCTGAATCCCTCGGCCGGCCGTTCTACCGCTTCAGCCTCGGCGGCATGCGCGACGAAGCCGAGATCAAAGGCCACCGCCGCACCTACATCGGCGCGCAACCGGGCAAACTCGTGCAGGCGTTGAAAGACGTCGAAGTGATGAACCCGGTGATCATGCTCGACGAGATCGACAAGATGGGCCAGAGCTACCAGGGCGACCCGGCCTCGGCGCTGCTCGAAACCCTCGACCCGGAACAGAACGTCGAATTCCTCGACCACTATCTGGACCTGCGGATGGACCTGTCGAAAGTCCTGTTCGTCTGCACCGCCAACACCCTGGATTCGATTCCCGGCCCGTTGCTGGACCGGATGGAAGTGATTCGCCTGTCGGGCTACATCACCGAAGAAAAAGTCGCCATCGCCAAGCGTCACCTGTGGCCGAAACTGCTGGAAAAGGCCGGCGTGTCCAAGGGCAGCCTGAGCATCAGCGACACCGCGCTCAAAGCCTTGATCGACGGTTACGCCCGTGAAGCCGGCGTGCGCCAGCTGGAAAAACAGATGGGCAAACTGGTGCGCAAAGCGGTGATGAAGCTGATCGACGATCCGAAAGCGGTGATCAAGATCGGCCCGAAAGACCTCGAAGCGTCCCTTGGTCATCCGGTGTTCCGCAACGAGCAAGTGTTGTCCGGCACTGGTGTGATTACCGGTCTGGCGTGGACCAGCATGGGCGGCGCGACCTTGCCGATTGAGGCCACGCGGATTCACACGTTCAATCGTGGTTTCAAACTCACCGGGCAACTGGGCGATGTGATGAAGGAGTCGGCGGAGATCGCCTACAGCTACGTCAGCTCGCACCTCAAATCCTTCGGTGGCGATCCGAAATTCTTCGACGAGGCTTTCGTCCACCTGCACGTGCCGGAAGGTGCGACACCGAAAGACGGCCCGAGCGCCGGCGTGACCATGGCCAGCGCCCTGCTCTCGCTCGCCCGTAATCAGGCGCCGAAAAAAGGCGTGGCGATGACCGGTGAATTGACGCTGACCGGGCATGTGCTGCCGATTGGCGGGGTGCGCGAGAAGGTGATTGCGGCGCGGCGGCAGAAGATTTTCGAGTTGATTCTTCCGGAGGCGAATCGGGGGAATTTCGAAGAGCTGCCGGATTACTTGAAGGAAGGCATCACCGTGCATTTCGCCAAGAAGTTTGCGGATGTGGCGAAGGTGCTTTTCTGACAATGATGTAGTGCCTGCACTGCCGCCTTCGCTGGCAAGCCAGCTCCCACAAGTTCAATGGTGCTCACGAATCTTGTGTTCAACCGAGAAACCTGTGGAAGCTGGCTTGCCAGCGATGGCGTCAGCCAGCACAGCACCAACTCCCGCACTGTCACACTTTGTCTCATCTTCAGTTATGCTCGCCGTTCGTCGCCAACGCCGGAGCCACTGAATCCATGTCCCCCCTTCGCCTGTTTGTCCCCCTGTCCCTCGCCCTGCTGGCCGCCTGCGCCACGCAACCGAAAACCAACGTGACCGTGGAAAAACAGAGCGAATGCCCGGTGCGGCTGACCAACGGGCAAAACCTGATCGTCATGCTCCCGAGCAACCCCACCACCGGCTACCGCTGGGCCATCCAGGATTCCGCCGGCGGCGTATTGCGCGCCCTCAGCCCCGAGGTCTACAGCAATCCGGAAGATGCCGGTGTGGTCGGCGCGGCTGGTCTCTCGACCTGGCGCTTCCAGGCCTTCGCCACCGGCACCGGTCGCCTGCGCCTGACCTCGCAGCAACCGTGGGCACCGGAAGTGTTGCCGGTTGAAACCTTTGACTGCGCCATTTCGGTGAACTGATCGTGGGCTGGCTGATCCTCGCGCTGATGGGCGCCGTGACCTTTCTCTATGGCGTCAGCACCCACGCGGCGTTGCTTTGCCTGTTGGTCAAACCGCTGCCGGTGCTGGCGTTGCTGGGCTGGTTGCACGATGCGCCGCCGAGTGACTATCGCCGCTGGATCAGCCTCGGTCTGATTTTCTCTTTGATCGGCGATGTGCTGCTGGCGTGGCCGGGGGATTTGTTCGTCTTCGGTCTGGGCGCGTTTCTGGTCGCACATCTGGCGTATCTCAAGGCTTACCTCAGCGATTGCCGGCGCCTGGCCCTGCTGCCGCTGATCCTGGCGCTCGGCGTCGGCGCTGTGCTGTTGGGCATCCTGATCTCTAGCGGACTCGGGCCGTTGACCGTGCCGGTGATCGTCTACGGCACCGCCATCAGCGCCATGCTCTGGCGCGCCCTGGCCCGACTCGGCAGCGGCGTACCACAACGTTCGGCACTGCTGACGGCGGGCGGCGCGGTGGCGTTCGTGTTCTCCGACAGCGTGATCGGCATCAACCGGTTTGTCTCACCGTTCAACGCGGCGCCCTACATCATCATCCTCAGTTACTGGCTGGGGCAGTGGGGGATTGCCGCGTCGGCGTTTCACGTAGAAAAAGCCGAAAAATCGCTATAACCGTTTCGAAATCGATTACCAAATCGAATCAAAAACTGTCATTTCTGACAGTTAGATTGCAAGCCTGAAAAACATACAGTTGCTCGAAGCGGCCAACCATGGTGGTTTGTCGCACCATCGAGACATTCAGCATGAGTAACCCAACTCCCAAGTCCGCCGGAACCTTCAGCCTGGCCATTGATAACAACAAACCTGTCGACTTCCAACACGTCTCTGCGTTCGAAGAATCGGACCACACCAGAATCACGGGAGAACGGGAAGAATGGGAACAACAAGTCAAACGCATGGAATTCCATCTCGCGAAATCCATCACCAGCGGCCGCTATGACTTGAATTCGCCGGAAGTGAAGTTCGTGGAAGCCGTATCGGACTGGGTCAATACCAAGTACCTGGTGAAATCACTGACCCTTGATATCAATGCGGATCACACGAACCGCCACATTGTTGGTCAGTATCAATTCAAGGCAGATGAAATTGACTCCCAAGGTTCCGGTATCGGCATCACGGGTAATGGAGATTTCAATATCCACTACTCCTGAGTACACCTGTCCACGGTTTATCAGACAACCCGCGCATCTGCGCGCCAGTTTGGCTAAAATGCCGGCCTTTTCATCGATACCGCCGGAACCGCCGTGAGCAAAGAACCCGATCGCATTTTCGCCCAGCCGATGGCCCAGGTGCCTGACTTCGCCTTCAACGAAGACGTGGTGCGGGTGTTCCCGGACATGATCAAGCGTTCGGTGCCGGGTTACCCGACCATCGTCGAGAACCTTGGCGTGCTTGCGGCGCAGTTCGCTCAGCCAAACAGCGTGCTCTATGACTTGGGCGCCTCGCTGGGTGCCGTGACCCAGGCCCTGCGGCGCCATGTGCGCACCGACGGTTGCCGGGTGATCGCGGTGGATAACTCGACGGCGATGGTCGAGCGCTGCCGCGAGTACCTCAACGGTCAGGATTCGATGTTCCAGGAGTTGCTGCCGGTCGAGGTGATCGAAGGCGACATCCTCGCCCTCGATTTCAAACCGGCCTCGGTGGTGGCGCTGAACTTCACCCTGCAATTCATCGCACCGGATCAGCGCACGGCGCTGCTATCGCGCATCCGCCAATCGTTGCTGCCGGGCGGGGCGCTGATTCTGTCGGAAAAGCTGCGCTTCAACGATGCCGAAGAACACGCGCTGCTGACCGATCTGCACGTCGCGTTCAAACGCGCCAACGGCTACAGCGAACTGGAAATCGCCCAGAAGCGCAGCGCCATCGAAAACGTCATGAAGCCCGATAGCCTCGAAGAACACCGCGAGCGCCTGCTGGCCGCCGGGTTCTCGAAAGTCGTGCCGTGGTTCCAGTGTCTTAACTTTGCCTCGTTGATTGCCTTGCCATGATTGATCTGTCCCCCCTCGCCCGCCGTCTGGCCGGCACGCCGCTGGCCGAATGGGCCAACACCCTGCAAGTGCAGCTCGACAAGAAAATGGAGAAAGGTCACGGCGATCTGGAGCGCTGGCAAAGTGCGCTGGACGCCTTGCCGAAGATCCAGCCGACCGAAGTCGACCTGCTCGACGGCCTGAAACTCGACACCGATTGCGACGACGAAACCCGCGCACAAATGCGCACCGCACTGATGGGCCTGTCGCCGTGGCGCAAAGGGCCGTTCGATCTGTTCGGCGTGCACGTCGACACCGAGTGGCGCTCGGACTGGAAGTGGTCGCGGGTCTCGCCGCATCTGGATCTGAAGGGCAAACGCATCCTCGATGTCGGTTGCGGCAACGGCTACTACATGTGGCGCATGCTCGGTGCCGGCGCCGACAGCGTGATCGGCGTCGATCCGAACTGGCTGTTCTTCTGCCAATTCCAGGCGGTGCAACGTTTTCTGTCAGAGCCGAATGCCTGGCACCTGCCGTTCCCGTTCGAAGACCTGCCGCCGAACCTGGAGGGTTTCGACACGGTGTTTTCCATGGGTGTGTTCTATCACCGCCGCTCGCCGATCGAGCATTTGCTGGCGCTGAAGGATTGCCTGGTGAAGGGTGGCGAACTGGTGCTGGAGACGCTGGTGGTCGAAGGTGACAAGCATCAGGTGTTGGTGCCAGAAGACCGTTATGCGCAGATGCGTAATGTGTGGTTTTTGCCGTCGGTGCCGGCGCTGGAATTGTGGCTGCGTCGTGCGGGTTTCACGGATGTGAAATGCGTGGATGTGAGCACCACCACCGTTGACGAACAGCGTGGGACCGAGTGGATGAAGTATCAGTCGTTGAGTGATTTCCTTGATCCGGAAGATCACAGCAAGACGATTGAAGGGTTGCCGGCGCCGATGCGGGCGGTGATTGTCGCGAAGAAGTAACGATCTTCCAGACACTGCAAAAAACTGTGGGAGCTGGCTTGCCAGCGATAACGGTGGATCAGTCGACATCAATGCTTGATGTGCCGACGCCATCGCTGGCAAGCCAGCTCCCACAGGGTTTGATGTTGTTCTTCAGTCTGCGGGTTTTGCCCGCCGTGCTCGGAAAAACTCAGTCAACACCGCCCCACACTCCTCCGCCAACACCCCACCTTCATACAACACTCGATGGTTGAGAAAGCCCTGAGTGAAGAACTGCCCCTGACTCTGCACAATCCCGGCCTTGGGCTCCAGCGCGCCATACACCACGCGGGCAATCCGCGAGTGCACGATCAACCCGGCGCACATACTGCACGGTTCCAGAGTCACGTAGAGCGTGCTACCCGGCAGGCGATAGTTGCTCACAGCCTGAGCAGCGGCGCGGATCGCGACCATTTCCGCATGAGCACTCGGGTCGCTGGTGCTGATCGGGCAGTTGAAACCACGGCCGATGATCTCGCCATCCTGCACCAGCACCGCACCCACCGGCACTTCGCCGAGGGCCGCGCCTTGTGCCGCCAGCTCCAGCGCCTCGCGCATGAAATCGCGATCACGGCTGCGGTCGATGATCGCCGCGGGGCGAATCTGGCGCATTACTTCACCTCGATGGCGGCCATCAGGCCGGTTTCCATGTGGTCGATCACGTGGCAGTGGAACATCCACACCCCCGGGTTATCCGCCACCAGCGCCACTTGCGCGCGCTCGTTCTTGCCCAGCAGGTAGGTGTCGGTGAAATACGGCACGACCTTGTGCCGGTTCGAAGCAATCACCTTGAAGCTCATGCCGTGCAGGTGGATCGGGTGCTGGTACTGGGTCATGTTCTTCAGTTCGAAAATATAGCTCTGACCGAGTTTCAGGCTGGCGATCGGCCGGTCGGCGCAGGTCTTGTCGGTGATGTCCCAGGCTTTGCCGTTGATCTGCCACAGGCTCGGCGGCTTGCCGTTGTCGACATTCACCGACACCGAACCGACCCATTCGAAATTGAAGTTGAGTTTCTCGGCATTGGCCAGGTCAGGCTCGGCCACCGGGTTGGCCGGAAGTGCCTTCGGCCAGTCGGTCGGCGCGTCATTGTTGGCCACCGAACGTAAAGTACCGAGGCGAACCGGGCCGTTGCGCAGCGACAGTTCTTCACCGGCCGGCGGTGCCTTGATCGCCAGGCAGATGCGCATGCCCGGGCCAAGCCAGTATTCCTTGCCCAAGGGGCGCGGCTCGACCGGGTTGCCGTCCAGCGCATAGATCTGCGCTTCGACGCCGGGAATGTTGATGCGATAGGTCAGGGTGTTGTCGAGGTTGAGCAGGCGCACGCGGGTGATCTGCCCCGCCGGCAACTCGATCACCGGCGAAGGCACACCGTTGATGGTCGACAGCCGCCCCGCCGTACCGCCACGGGCCGCTTCGCGCGGGATGCTGAACTCGACGAAGTTGCCCTCGTCGTCGATGTGCCAGTTCTTCAGGCTCAGGGTCTTTTCGTACTTGAACCCGGTCGGCTCGCGCTCCTCGACAATCAACGGCCCGACCAGCCCGCGACCGAGCTCTTCGCTGCTGCTGACGTGCGGGTGATACCAGTAGCTGCCAGCATCCGGCACACGGAATTTGTAATCGAAGTATTCGCCCGGCAGCACCGGCAATTGCGAAACGTACGGCACGCCGTCCATCTCCAGCGGCAGGCGAATGCCGTGCCAGTGAATGGTGGTCGCGACCGGCAGATGGTTGATGAAACGCACCCGCAGCCACTCGCCCTGACGCACGCGCAACTCGGTGCCCGGCGCCGACGGCCCGAACGCCCAGGCTTCGGTCTTGTGCCCTGGCACCAGCTCGACATCCAGCGGCGCGGCGATCAGCTCGTAGTCATGCCCCGCATCGGCATCAGCCATCTTGCCCAGCCAGTAACGCGACGCGCCCCCCGCTCCCACGCCAACGACAACAAGACCGGCCAGGCCACCGAGGATTTGGCGACGGGTAAAGGACATGAACTCAACTACCTCACGTATCTGCGGCGGGCCCGCAGACCCGTAAAGGGCGAATACGATACACCTGCAAATGAGAAAGAAACAGCAAAGTGGCCGTGACTACGGGCCGCAGGGGCATCACTTCACTCCACTCGCGAAGCAGCTTGTTACTGTTGAAAACACAGCGGCCTGACAAAAAGCGAAAACCTTCCGTAGAATGCCGGCGTGGCTATGGAACACCTTCCTTCTAAACCCTATGAACTAGGGGTTCCGCTCTCCACACCGCGCCTGCTCCCAGCAGGCGTTTTCATATCGGCTGTAGACATGACGCTGCAGCTCGCTCACGACGGCGACCCAGGGAGAAAATCAAGCATGAATCAGGAGCTGTTCCTGCGTCGCCGCAGTAAAGTTCACGTCCCGATGGGCACCGGTGGTGCCACGCGCGCTCAGGTCGCGTCGGTTGTCCGGGAAATCGCGGCGTTCCGCTGTGTACTGTCAGAGCCTCTGATTGAACAAATCGGCCTGTTGTCGGCGACAGAACTCAAATCCTGGTTGCGTGACATTGTCAGAGTGCTTCGGCGCAGGAGTGGCGCTCATGTGCACCACCGGCCGTTTTACCCTGACTTTCCAGAGCAGGTTCTGACGGCCTCGGAGGCCGAGCTGTACCTCAACGCCGTCATGCATTACCACACGCTTCGACGTTTACCCGCGACTGAAGAATCTCGACCTCCACTGCTTGAAGGCAACTTCATTTCCTGGGTTATCGAACCGGGAAGCATCCCTGAGTTCGAGTCACTGCTTGAGCCTCTGGTTTCATCACGCACCTCGCTCTCCGAGGAGGAAGCGGCCGACGTCATCTGGTTTATCCGCGAGTACAAAAGTGATGTGTTCCGTCTGCTGCCTGAGGTCGTCCCGTTCCGGGAGATCCGGGCACAGGTTGGCGGCGCACTGATCCGGTATGTAGCCGGCGATACTCGGATAGATACATTCCTGGAGCAAAACGTCGAAACGGCGACTGACGTGCTACGACTGGCGATCGCGCTGCATGGAGGAGACGTGTCACTGGCGACCGCTACGACACGTTTCAAAGCGATGAAGCGTTCGATGCGCCGTCTGCTGTTGAGTCTGCTTGATCCAATACCCAACGCTACAGAAGACGTGATGCGGCAAGCCGAGCGATGGAAACGCCTGGCTGAAGTGCTTCATCCGGGCGATTACGCCGATAAATACCCAAGAGCGCTGGCCGCCATCACCGCAGCGCGTCGCAACGAAGCGCCCGCCTCATTTGGTTCACGTGTCGAAACGCTGTTCGCCCAGCGTGATATTGCCGAGCTTGTGTCCGTGCTCCAGAGTCGTCCCGGTGAGTTCGCACGACGGCTGGACGCGACCCTGCGGCGCGCGACGGAACCAGAGCCGGTTCTCGATGCGTTCGAGGCTGTTGCGGCACAAGTTGCCTCGCCTGTCCTGCTGCAGTTGCTGGCCCAGTCACGTGCGCCGCGCCCCCTGCCACTTCGGGCGTTCACACCGAAAGGTTCATTTGCCAAAGTCTATGGCATCAAGGATGACCGAGAGCTTCTCGCACCCGAGGTGCTGGCTCGTGCAGCGCGAATCTGCGAGAACGCTCTGGTAACGCGGTTTGCGACACTACCGCCATTGGGTCGCTGTTACATCGATCCAGAATTACACGAATACAGGGTACCGCTGGCACAACGCTCTTCTTCGAAATCGCTGCGTACACTGGTGCGGGGCAGCCGATTGCCGATGCCTGATACACGTTTCATTCGTCTGTTCCTGTGGTGGAAAAACGGCCGTTCACGCACAGACATCGATTTGTCCGCCGCATTTTTCGATGCCAACTTCGTGTTCAGAGAAACGGTTGCGTACTACAACCTGAGAGATTACGGCGGCTGTCACAGCGGCGACATCGTCGACGCACCCGAAGGGGCTTCGGAGTTCATCGACCTCGACCTTGATGTCCTCGTCGAGAAAGGTATCCGTTATGTCGTCACCTCCATCAACTCGTACACCCAGCAACCGTACTGCGATCTTCCAGAATGCTTCGCTGGCTGGATGGCCCGCACCGATACGGCATCGGGAGAAGTATTCGAGCCGCGAACAGTGTTCGATCGTATCGATATCGCATCCGACACAGAGATCTGCCTGCCCTTTGTGATGGACTTGCAGGAGCGGCGCGTGATCTGGGCCGACCTGGGATTGACCTCAGCTCCCCGGTGGAACAATGTCGGGAACAACCTCAGCGGGATTTCGTTGATGCTACGGGCTTTGGTACATACACCACGGCCTGATCTGGAGACATTGTTCGATTTGCACGTACGAGCACGAGGCGAACGAGTGGCCTCGCCGCAGCAGGCACAAGCGGTGTTCGCACCTGATCACGGAATAACGCCGTTCGATACGGATTTGATTCGGTCACAGTTCCTCTAATACCTGCGCCCGCCTCCGCACTTTCCGCCAAAAACAAAAATGCCAGTCAGATTAACTGACTGGCATTTTTTATAACCCCTTTTGCGCCTCTGCGAATCCAACCTTGAATGCTAGAGGGCGCGACGCGGGATCACTCCCACTCAATGGTTGCAGGCGGCTTGCTCGATACGTCGTAAGTGACGCGGGAGATGCCTTCGATTTCATTGATGATGCGGCCGGAGACGGTTTCCAGCAGTTCGTAAGGCAGGTGTGCCCAACGTGCGGTCATGAAGTCGATGGTTTCCACGGCACGCAGGGCCACGACCCAGGCGTAACGGCGGCCGTCGCCGACCACGCCAACCGATTTCACTGGCTGGAACACTACGAAGGCCTGGCTGACCTTGTGGTACCAGTCGGCCTTGCGCAGTTCTTCGATGAAGATGTGGTCGGCGCGACGCAGCAGGTCGGCGTATTCCTTCTTCACTTCGCCGAGGATCCGCACGCCCAGGCCCGGGCCCGGGAACGGGTGACGGTAGACCATGTCGTACGGCAGGCCCAGTTCCAGGCCCAGACGACGGACTTCGTCCTTGAACAGTTCGCGCAGTGGCTCGACCAGTTTCAGGTTCATCTCTTCCGGCAGGCCGCCCACGTTGTGGTGCGACTTGATGACGTGGGCCTTGCCGCTTTTCGCGCCAGCCGACTCGATCACGTCCGGGTAGATGGTGCCCTGAGCCAGGTACTTGATGTTGTCCAGCTTGCAGGATTCGGCATCGAACACGTCGATGAAGGTGCGGCCGATGATCTTGCGCTTCTTCTCTGGATCGGCTTCGCCGGCCAGGTTGTTCAGGAACTGGTCTTCAGCGTTGGCGCGGATCACCTTGACGCCCATGTTCTCGGCGAACATGGCCATCACCTGCTCGCCTTCGTGCAGACGCAGCAGGCCGTTGTCGACGAAGACGCAGGTCAGTTGATCACCGATGGCCTTGTGCAGCAGCGCCGCAACCACCGAGGAATCCACACCGCCGGACAGACCCAGCAGCACGTTGTCGGTACCGACCTGTGCGCGAATGTTGGCGATGGCGTCTTCGGCGATCTTCGACGGAGTCCACAGGGCTTCACAGCCGCAGATGTCGAGAACGAAACGCGACAGGATGCGACCGCCCTGCTTGGTGTGGGTCACTTCCGGGTGGAACTGCACGCCGTAGTAAGCACGCTCGTCGTTGAACATGCCGGCGATCGGGCAGCTCGGAGTGCTGGCCAGGATGTGGAAATCGCTTGGCATTTTGGTGACCTTGTCACCGTGGCTCATCCACACGTCGAGGCCGAACAGGCCGTCGGCGTCGATGTGGTCTTCGATGCCGTCGAGCAGGCGGCTCTTGCCCACCACGTCAACGCGGGCATAACCGAACTCACGCAGTTCGGAGCCTTCAACCTTGCCGCCCAGTTGTTCGGCCATGGTCTGCATGCCGTAGCAGATACCGAAGACCGGTACGCCCAGGTCGAACACCGCTTGCGGGCAGCGCGGGCTGTTGGCTTCGTGCACGGACTCGGGACCGCCGGCGAGGATCACGCCTTTTGGCGCAAATTCGCGGATCGCATCTTCGTCCATGTCGAACGGGTGCAGTTCGCAGTACACACCGATCTCGCGCACGCGGCGGGCGATCAGTTGGGTGTATTGCGAACCGAAGTCGAGGATCAGGATGCGGTGAGCGTGAATGTCGAGGGCCATGATTCAGTCTCGTCTAAGTAATTCAGAAACAGTCTTGATTCAGAAACGACTCGGGGCTGAATAAAACAGCCCCGGTCATTTAACGTTTTGCTTGAAGCCTCAACCTACGCGGTAGTTTGGCGCTTCCTTGGTGATCTGCACGTCGTGGACGTGGGATTCGGCCATGCCGGCACCGGTGATCCGCACGAACTCAGGCTTGGTGCGCATTTCTTCGATGTTGGCGCTGCCGGTGTAACCCATCGAGGAACGCAGACCGCCCATCAACTGGTGAATGATCGCGCTCAGGGTGCCCTTGTAAGGAACACGGCCTTCGATACCTTCCGGAACGAGTTTCTCGGCGCCTGCCGAGGAGTCCTGGAAGTAACGGTCGGAGGAGCCTTGAGCCTGGGACATGGCGCCCAGCGAACCCATGCCGCGATAAGCCTTGTACGAACGGCCCTGGAACAGTTCGATCTCGCCCGGTGCTTCTTCGGTACCGGCGAACATCGAGCCCATCATCACGCAGGACGCACCGGCCACGATGGCCTTGGACAGGTCACCGGAGAAACGGATGCCGCCGTCGGCGATCAACGGAACGCCGGTGCCTTCGAGGGCAGCGGCAACGTTGGCGATGGCACTGATTTGCGGAACGCCGACACCGGCGACGATGCGGGTGGTGCAGATCGAGCCTGGGCCGATACCGACCTTGACCGCGTCGGCGCCAGCTTCGGCCAGGGCCTTGGCGGCTGCGCCGGTGGCGATGTTGCCGCCGATCACCTGCACTTCAGGGAAATTCTCTTTGACCCAGCGAACGCGGTCGATCACGCCTTTGGAGTGACCGTGTGCGGTGTCGACCACCACCACGTCCACACCGGCATTGACCAGAGCGGCAACGCGGTCGCCGGTGTCTTTACCGGTACCGACCGCAGCGCCGACGCGCAGACGACCCTGGTCGTCCTTGCTGGCCAGCGGGTAGGCCTTGGCTTTTTCGATGTCTTTGACGGTCATCATGCCTTTGAGGGCAAACTTGTCGTCGACGATCAGGACCTTTTCCAGGCGGTGCTTGTGCAGCAGCTCGCGGACTTCGTTCTTGTCGGCGCCTTCGCGAACAGTGACCAGACGCTCTTTGGGCGTCATCACTTCACGAACGGTGGCTTCCAGACGGCTTTCGAAACGCACGTCACGGGAAGTGACGATGCCGACCAGGTCGCCATCGTGCAGCACCGGTACACCGGAAATGTTGTGCATGCGGGTCAGTTCGAACAGATCACGAACCGTGGCGTCAGCCTCGATGGTGATCGGGTCCTTGACCACACCGGCTTCGAACTTCTTGACCTTGCGAACTTCGGCAGCTTGCTGCTCGATGGTCATGTTCTTGTGGATAATGCCGATGCCACCTTCCTGAGCCATGGCAATTGCCAGACGGGCTTCGGTGACGGTGTCCATGGCGGCAGAAACCAGAGGAATGTTCAGCTCGATGCCACGGGTAAGGCGGGTCTTCAGACTGACTTCGTTAGGAAGCACCTCGGAATAACCGGGCACTAGGAGAATGTCGTCGAAGGTCAGAGCTTCTTGGCTGATACGCAGCATCGCGGGGGCTCCCGAGCGGGAAAATGGAAGCGCGCCATTATACTCAGACACCCTACCGGGCTCAATGTAAAACTTGTCTTATATCAATGTTGCTGATGTACGGGAAAAACGCCCCTTACAACTCGACCTTGACCCAGCTCACCGGTTGATCCAGCCAGTCGGCGAATTCGTCGATGAAACTCTGCTTGAAGCCCGCCTCCAGCCAGTTGTTGAAGATGAAACCGAGGTTGGAAAAACCGCATTCCTGCAAATACAGAAAACCGTTGATGTCGTCTTCATGCCCGCATTCAGGACAGGTGAAGTTGTCGGTGCGGCCCGGCATCCAGTCTTCCAGGCTTTCGAACAGCGCTTCGCCGATTTCCTGACGGCATTCGGCGCACCCGGCTTCTTCGAGAAAACCCTTGGCCGGGGTGTAGATGCAGCGCTTGGTGATGACTTCCAGCCCATTGATCGGCTCACCGAACGGCAGCGCCTCGGGGTGCAGCACCACCGCGCGTGCACCATCGGCGATGGCGTAGGCCATGCGATTGCCGGTACGTCCGCAGGTGCTCAGCTCTTCCTTGACGATGTTCTTGCGCACCAGCCAGCGCAGGATCGCCCGGGCCCGGGGTTCGTGCACCGGCAGGTTGGAGATTTTCGGGACGATGATGCTTTGGGAGTTCATGGTGCAAGCCTGCTGCGTCAAAGGATGTTCTGCGACGAACGCGGCCGGCAGCTTAATCCCTGACAAAATCCGGTCAAGTGCTTAAATAGCGGCCGATCAGCGCAATCCCGCTCACCAGCACCAGCCAGGTCACCAACCGCACGAAGGCCTCGCGGGACAGGCGCATGGTCAACCGCCGCCCGACCCACAAGCCCAGCGCCATGGCCGGCAACAGGCACAGCGCAAGCATCAACAAGGGTAGCTCGGCATACACCCCGGCGATGGCGAACAGGCTCAAACGCACCACCGTGCTGCAACTGATCAGCGCACTTTGCGTGGCCCGCGCCGCGTCTTTTGGCAGTCGACTGTTGAGGTAGATCGCATAAAGAAAGCCGCCACTGCCGAACAACGCGCCGAACAGCCCGCCCACGGTGCCCATCGGCAACGCCCACCCGGCAGACAACTGCGCCGGCCGCGCCTTGATCCACAAGCTGTAGATCGCATAGGCACTGATGAACAGCCCCATCAACAGCAGCAAAAGATCGGACTTGAGGTTGAGGAGAAAAATCACCCCTAGCGTGCAACCGACCGCCATGCACGGCAGCAGCCGCAGCAGTTCCGGTTTCGCCACATCCCGCCGCGAAGGCAGCAAATTGCCAAACGCCGCGACGAAATCCAGCAGCACCAGCAACGGGACGATTTTCGACAGCGGCATGAACAGAATCAGGATCGGCCCCGCCACCAGCGCCGTGCCGAAACCTGCAATCCCGAACACGATGTAGGCCAGCGCGATGGCCAGCCCGATCACCACCCAGCCCTGCGCGCCCCACGACCATTCGCTCAACAACCCCGCCACACTCATTCACTCGCTTCCTTTATAAGCCTGCGATGACTTTAGCCAGCGCCGAGGGTTGCGACTAATATCATCGAAACCGCCAAGCTATCTCGAAAAGGCATGCCTCGTGCTTTCAACCCGTCAATTGCGCTACTTCGTGGAAATCGCCGAGAGCGGCAGCTTCAGTGCCGCAGCCGAGCGCCTGTTCATTGCTCAATCGGCATTGAGCCGGCAGATCAAGGACATGGAAACCCGCCTGCAAACGCCGCTGTTCGAACGCACCGCGCGCCAGCCCCGGCTCACCGCCGCTGGCGAAGCGTTCCTGCCCCGAGCGAGAAACCTGCTGAATGAACTGAACAAGGCCAGCACTCTGGCCACGGAAATCGGCCAGGGCCAGCGCGGTACTTTGCGCGTGTGTCACTCAAGTACCGTGCCGATCAGTGGCCGGCTGTTGCGCGACATGAGCGCATATCTGAAGCAGCAGCCCGGCGTTTCGCTGGACATCGGCACGCTCTCCTCGGAGGCACAACTTGAAGAACTGGCCGAGGGCCGTCTCGATATCGGCCTTCTGCGCCTGCCAGTGCTGCGCCAGCGCGAGGGCGTTCAGGTTGTACCGCTCTATACCGAACGCTTGCTGCTTGCCGTGCCGGCGGATCATCGACTGGCATTGGCGGAGGCAGTCGATCTGGCGCAATTGAAGGACGAAGCATTCATCTCCATCCCGCACCCACAGCGCGGCGGGTTGAGTTATTTGTGCGCCGACCTGTGCATGCGTCACGGCTTCTTCCCCCTGGCTGCACGGGTGATGTCACGCAAGACCACGCAATTGCAGTTGATCCAGGCCGGATTCGGCATCGCGCTACTGCCGGAATCGATGCAGGACATCGCGCCCGCCGGTGTGAGATTTCTGCCGCTGACCGGCGATTGCCAGAGCACTGTCGCCCTCGCATCTCGGCAAAATCCCACACCTTTGGTGCAACACTTCCTCCAGACATTCACCGGCGAATGCCTTTAAACTGCGCCCCATGATTAAAGATCCCTTTGCAAGACTCGGCCTCGACCGCGAAGTCCTGACCGTCAGCCAGCTCAACGGCCGTGCGCGGGTGTTGCTCGAAGACGTGTTCAGCAACATCTGGGTCGAAGGCGAAATTTCCAACCTCGCCCGCCCGGCTTCCGGCCACGTGTATTTCACGCTCAAGGACAGCGGCGCGCAGGTGCGTTGCGCGCTGTTCCGGCAGAATGCTGCGCGGGTGCGTCAGGCGCTGAAGGATGGACTGGCGGTCAAGGTGCGCGGCAAGGTCTCGCTGTTCGAAGGGCGTGGCGACTATCAGCTGATCCTCGACACCGTGGAGCCGGCCGGTGACGGTGCGCTGCGTCTGGCCTTCGATGCGTTAAAGGAAAAGCTCAGCGCCGAAGGCCTGTTCAGCGCCGAGCGCAAGGTGCCGCTGCCGGCGCACCCGCAGCGCATCGGCATCATCAGTTCACCGACCGGCGCGGTGATTCGCGACATTATCAGCGTGTTCCGCCGCCGTGCGCCGCAGGTGCAACTGACGCTGATCCCCACTGCCGTTCAGGGCCGCGAAGCCACCGCGCAGATCGTCCGCGCCCTGAAACTGGCGGACGCCCGGGGCTTCGACGCGCTGATTCTTGCCCGTGGCGGCGGCTCGCTGGAAGATCTCTGGTGCTTCAACGAAGAAGCCGTGGCCCGGGCGGTGGATGCCTGCGTGACGCCGATCGTCAGCGCGGTCGGCCATGAAACCGATGTGTCGATCAGTGACTTCGTGGCGGACGTGCGCGCACCGACGCCGTCCGCCGCTGCTGAACTGCTTGCCCCGGATTCCAGCCACCTGATCCGGCAGGTCGAAAGCCTGCATCGCCGGCTGGTGATGCGCATGCGTGACCGACTGATGCGCGATCGCCTGCGCCTTGAAGGCATGACCCGCCGGTTGCGCCATCCCGGCGAGCGTCTGCGCCAGCAGGCACAGCGTCTGGATGATCTGGACATGCGTATGCGCCGAGCGTTCGAGCGCCAGCTCAATACCCGTCGCGAACGTCTGATCCGCCTGGAAACCCGCCTCGCCGGGCAGCATCCGGGACGCCAGCTGGCCCTGTTGCGCCAACGCATCGACAGCCTCGCCGAGCGCCTGCCACGCGCCATGAACGAAGGCCTGAAACGCCGTCGCCTGCAGTTGCAAAGCCAGATGCAGACCCTGCACGTGGTGAGTCCGCTGGCGACTCTCGGCCGTGGCTACAGCATTCTGCTGGATGAACGCGGCAACGCGATCCGCAACGCCGCGCAGACCCACACCGGCCAGCGCCTCAAAGCCAGGCTGGGCGAAGGCGAACTGCAAGTGCGCGTCGAGGACAATCACCTGACGCCCGTCACCCTTTCTTTACTGGACTGATCCATGCCGCGTTTTCTCGCTCCGCTGCTGTTGCTGTGCCTGACCTTCAACGCCCACGCCGACAGTTACATCACCCGCCAGCTGAACAAGCCAGTGCCGGGCGGCGTGGCTGTTGTCGACCTGGGGACCGCTGCGCAATCGCCGAAAGCCACGTATCAGGGCAAACCGGTGCTGGTGGTCAAGGAACAGAACAACTGGCTGGCGATTGTCGGCGTTCCGCTGACCGTCAAGCCCGGCGTTCAGCAGATCAGCAGTGGCGGCCGTAACCTCAATTTCAATGTCGGCAACAAGAAATACCCGGAACAGCACATCACCCTGAAGAACACCCAGCAGGTCAACCCGAACCCGGCGAATCTGAAGCGCATCGAGGGCGAACTGGCCGAACAGATCAAGGCCTACCGCAGTTTCAGCCCGAATACCCCGAGCAACCTGTTGCTGGACAAACCGGTCAACGGACCTCTGTCGAGCAAGTTTGGCGTGCGCCGCTTCTTCAACGGTGAAGAGCGCAATCCGCACGCAGGTCTGGATTTCGCGGTGCCGGCCGGCACACCGATCAAGACCCCGGCGGCGGGCAAGGTAATCCTGATCGGCAACTACTTCTTCAATGGCAACACGGTGTTCGTCGACCACGGCCAGGGCTTCATCAGCATGTTTTGCCATATGTCGAAGATTGATGTGCAGAACGGCCAGCAACTGGCGCGCGGTGCGGTGGTGGGCAAGGTGGGCGCTACAGGTCGGGCGACCGGGCCGCACATGCACTGGAACGTCAGCCTGAACGATGCGCGGGTCGATCCGGCGATTTTCATTGGTGCTTTCCAGCCTTGATTCAAGGCTGAAGTCCGTCCAGCAGGGATTGCGCACGACGAATGGTCCGCGCAATCCCCGTCAACAATTACTGCCATATCAAGAATAAAATCTCGGAAAAAACTGCTTTCCGGGTATTCCTCTCAATTTTTTTCGACTGCTTGCCATCCTCATCCCCCGCGGTTAGGGTTGAAGGCATGAAAACCTCTCACACCCTCATTCAGCTTCGCCAGCACCGCAGCCTGTGCCTCGTCAGCGCACGACTGCCGGGCTGAATCGCTGCGCCTCGTCCCACGCTTTTCCAAGAACGTTCGTTCCACCGGCAGGCCGCCTCTTTTCGGCCCAGACAACAAGGAATTTCCCGATGAGCATGCTCAAAGATCCGTCTTCGAAATACCGCGCGTTTCCAGTGATCAATCTGCCGGACCGCACCTGGCCGTCGAAAACCATCGATGCAGCGCCAATCTGGTGCAGCTCCGACCTGCGTGACGGCAACCAGTCACTGATTGAGCCGATGGACGCGGTGAAAAAGCTGCGTTTCTGGAAAACCCTGGTGCAAGTGGGCGTGAAGGAAATCGAAGCCTCGTTCCCGGCCGCTTCGCAAACCGACTTCGACTTCGTGCGTACCCTGATCGAAGACGGCCACATCCCGGACGACACCACTATTCAAGTGCTGACCCAGGGCCGTGAAGACCTGATCGAGCGCACCTTCGAATCCCTGCGCGGGGCGAAGAAAGCCATCGTTCACCTGTACAACGCCACCTCCCCTTCTTTCCGTCGCATCGTCTTCAACCAGGACAAGGACGGGATCAAGGCCATCGCCGTCAACGCTGCCAAGCTGTTCGTCAAATACGCGGCCATGCAGCCGGACACCGAGTGGACCTTCGAATACTCGCCGGAAACCTTCAGCGCCACCGAGCTGGAATTCGCCAAGGAAGTCTGTGACGCGGTGATCGAGGTCTGGAACCCGACGCCTGAGCGCAAGATCATCCTCAACCTGCCGGCCACTGTTGAATGCGCGACGCCGAACGTCTACGCCGACCAGATCGAGTGGTTCCACCGCAACATCAACCGTCGTGACAGCGTGATCATCAGCCTGCACACCCACAACGACCGAGGCACCGGCGTGGCCGCCACCGAGCTGGGCCTGATGGCCGGCGCCGACCGCGTCGAAGGCTGCCTGTTCGGCAACGGCGAGCGTACCGGCAACGTCGACCTCGTGACTGTGGCACTGAACATGTACACCCAGGGTCTCGACCCGCAACTGGACTTCTCCGACATCGACGGCGTGCGCAAAGTCGTCGAAGAGTGCAACCAGATCCAGGTTCACCCACGTCACCCGTATGTCGGCGACCTGGTGCACACCGCCTTCTCCGGCTCCCACCAGGATGCGATCCGCAAGGGTTTCGCCCAGCAGAAATCCGACGCACTGTGGGAAGTACCGTACCTGCCGATCGACCCGGCCGACATCGGTCGCAGCTACGAGGCGGTGATCCGCGTCAACAGCCAGTCGGGCAAGGGCGGCATCGCCTACCTGCTGGAGCAGGAATACGGCATCAGCCTGCCACGTCGCATGCAGATCGAATTCAGCCAGGTCGTGCAGCGTGAAACCGATCGCCTGGGCCTGGAGATGACCGCGCAGCAAATCCACGCACTGCTGCACAGCGAATACCTGCAAGCCAACACCCCGTACGCATTGGTCAGCCATCGCCTGCAGGAAGAAAACGGCAACAGCGCCGTCGAAGTGGAAGTGGCGAGCAAGGGTCAGGGCGAAACCAACCTGCACTGGCGCGGCAAGGGCAACGGCGCGCTGGAAGCGCTGGTGGCCGGTCTGCCGATTCCGGTGGAGATCATGGACTACAACGAACACGCCATCGGTGCGGGCACCAACGCCAAGGCGGCGGCCTACATCGAACTGCGTGTGAACGGCGAACGTGCGGTGCACGGCGTGGGCATCGATGAAAACATCACCACTGCCAGCTTCAAGGCCCTGTTCAGCGCGCTGAACCGCTCGCTGAGCCAGCCGGAAGCGAAAGCGGCGTAACTGACCGCTGCAATGCAAAAGGCCCCGGAGTGCGAACTCCGGGGCCTTTTTTTGCCTGCCATTTTAGTGCTGTCTGTAATGACCCTTCGCGGGCAAGCCCGCTCCCACAGGGTTTTCTGGTGTACATGACATTGAGTGCACACCGGTCTCTGTGGGAGCGGGCTTGCCCGCGATGGGGCCCGTACAAACTACGCAAAAACTCAGGTGAATTCGAAGGTATCCGCGTCCAGATTCGCCGGGAACCGCTCGCGGTAAGCAGCCAGCGCAGCCGCTTCCAGAACCACCTTGAAGACTCCGTCAGCCTCTCCGGCCGCGAGCAAAGTCTCACCCTGGAAATCCAGCACCTGACTGTCGCCGGTATACGCGAAACCCTTGCCATCGGTGCCGACGCGGTTGACCGCCGCCACATAACACAGGTTTTCAATCGCCCGGGCCGGCAGCAAGCGGTTCCAGTGCTGACGCCGCGCACCCGGCCAGTTGGCGGTGTACAACAGCAGATCGGTGTCCTGAGCGTCGCGGCTCCACACCGGGAAGCGCAAGTCGTAGCAGATCAGCGGCCGCACCCGCCAGCCCTTGAGCTCGAACTGCACCTGGCGTTCGCCGGGTGTGTAGTGGTTGTGCTCGCCGGCCATGCGGAACAGGTGACGCTTGTCGTAATGCAGCACTTCGCCGTCCGGCCGCGCCCACAGCAAGCGGTTGCGGTGGCTGCCGTCAGCGGCCTGGATGATCACGCTGCCCGTGACGACCGCGTTCAGCTTCGCCGCCTGGGCCCGCAGCCATTTGCTGGTCGGGCCGTTTTCGGCTTCGGCCAGGGTTTCGGATTCCATGGAAAATCCGGTGGTGAACATCTCCGGCAGGATGATCAGATCCGCACCACGCGCCTGCTCCAGCAAAGCGTCGAAATGTTCGAGATTGGCCTGACGGTCATGCCAGGCCAGGCTGGTCTGGATCAGCGACAGATTGAGATCGGGCAACGCACTCAGATCACGCATAGTTTGGCCGCCGCGTCCCGCAGCGTCTCCTCACGTTTGGCAAAGCACAGGCGCACCAGGCGCTGGCCTTCGGGTGGATTCTGGTAGAACACCGACACCGGAATGCTCGCCACGCCGTGCTCGCGGGTCATCCACATCGCCATCTCGACATCGTTCAGGTCGGGGCGAATCTGCGAGTAATCGACCAGCTGGAAATAGGTGCCGGTGACCCGGGTGAAACTGAATCGCGACGGCGCCAGCAGATCACAGAACAGATCGCGCTTGGCCTGATAGAAACCCGGCAGTTCTTCGACGTGTTCCGGATGCTCGGCCATGTAATCGGCCAAAGCGAACTGCAATGGCGTCACACCGCAGAAACTGACGTATTGATGCACCTTGCGCAGCTCCGCCGTCAGGGCCGGTGGCGCCACGACGTAGCCGGTTTTCCAGCCGGTGACGTGATAGGTCTTGCCGAACGAGCTGACCACGAAGGCGCGCTGATACAGCTCTTCATGGGCCAGCACGCTGACGTGAGGCACGCCGTCGAACACCAGGTGTTCGTAGACTTCGTCGCTGATCACGTAGATGTCGCGGTCGCGAATCAACGCCGCCAACTGATCCAGCTCGGCACGACTGATCAATGCACCGCTCGGGTTATGCGGGGTATTGAGGATAATCATCCGCGTGCGCGGGCTCAGGGCTGCGCTGAGTTTGTCGAAGTCGATGGAGAAATCTTTCAGGCCCAACTGCACATGCACGCAGCGCCCACCGGCCAGCTCTACTGCTGGCTCGTAGCTGTCGTAGGCTGGGTCGAACACGATGACTTCGTCGCCGCTGTGGATAACCGCCTGGATCGCACAAAAGATTGCTTGGGTCGCACCCGGTGTGACGGTCACTTCGGTATCGGCATCTACGTTGGCGCCGTAACTGCGGGCGATTTTCGCCGCGATCTGCTGGCGCAGCGCCGGCAGGCCGGTCATGGGCGAATACTGGTTATGGCCGCTGGCGATGTGTCGACCAACCGCGTCGCGCAGTGCCTGCGGGCCGTCAAAATCGGGAAAACCCTGGGAAAGGTTGATCGCTCCGGTCTGCGCCGCGAGCTGAGACATCTGCGTGAAAATAGTGATGCCGACATTCGGCAGCTTGCTGGTGATCATCGGGGTTCCCTGCTCTGCCCCGGCTCTGACGACGGCGCGGGAGAGCCCGAGGATAGCCCATCCGGCGCCCATAAAAAAAGGGCGCCAAACGGCGCCCCTTCTCTCTGTTCGCAACGACCTTACTTCTTGTCGCGGCGCTTCTTGCTGGCTTTCTTGTTGTGCGACATCAAACGACGCTTCTTGTTGACCTGGCGGTCGGTCAGCGTGTTCTTGTTGCCTTCGTACGGGTTCTCGCCGCCCTTGAACTCGATACGGATCGGCGTGCCGACCAGTTTGAGTACACGGCGGTAAGTGTTTTCCAGATAGCGCACGTATGAGTTCGGCACCTTCTCGATCTGGTTGCCGTGGATCACGATCAGTGGCGGGTTCGCGCCACCGAGGTGAGCGTAGCGCAACTTGATTCGACGACCGTTGACCATCGGCGGCTGGTGCTCGCTGACTGCGTCTTCGAGGATCTGGGTCAGGCGGCTGGTCGGCCAGCGGGTGACCGCTGACTTGAACGAGTTCTGCACCGAACCGTAGAGATTACCCACGCCTGTACCGTGCAGCGCCGAGATGAAGTGGATGTCGGCGAAGTCGACGAAGAACAACCGGCGCTCCAGCTCAGTCTTCACATAGTCGCGCTCGCCTGGTGTCATGCCATCCCACTTGTTGAGAGCAATGACCATCGCACGCCCCGACTCAAGAGCGAAGCCCAGCAGGTTGAGGTCGTGATCGACCACCCCTTCGCGGGCATCCATCACGAAGATCACCACGTTGGCGTCTTTGATGGCCTGCAGGGTTTTGACCACGGAAAACTTTTCGACTTCTTCGTGGATCTTGCCGCGTTTGCGCACACCGGCAGTATCGATCAGCGTGTACTTCTCTTCATTGCGTTCGAAGGGAATATAGATGCTGTCACGAGTGGTACCCGGCTGATCGTAAACGATCACCCGCTCTTCGCCGAGCATGCGGTTGACCAGTGTCGATTTGCCGACGTTGGGACGACCGATGATGGCGATCTTGATGCCATCCTTCTCGCTCGGACCAGGAATGCGCTTGGCTTCCTCGCCTTCGGCAACTTCTTCCTGTTCTTCGCCTTCCTGCGGCTCTTCTGCATCCTTCGGGAACTCGCTCAAGGCGATTTCCAGCAGATTGCTGATGCCACGGCCATGGGCGCCGGCGATCGGAATCGCATCGCCCATGCCCATCGGAGCGAATTCGGCGCGGGCCATTTCCGGATCGATGTTGTCGACCTTGTTGGCCACCACGAACGAACGCTTGTTACGCTTGCGCAAGTGCTCGCCGATCATCTGGTCTGCTGCAGTGAAACCGGCCTTGGCATCTACCAGGAACAGAACGACATCCGCTTCTTCGATGGCCAGCAGCGACTGCTCGGCCATTTTTTCGTCCATACCATGCTCGTCACCGGAGATACCGCCGGTGTCGATCAGAATGTAGGAACGCCCTTGCCACTTGGCCTCACCGTACTGGCGATCACGGGTCAGACCGGACAAGTCGCCGACGATGGCGTCGCGAGTCCTGGTCAGGCGGTTGAACAAGGTGGACTTGCCGACGTTCGGTCGGCCCACCAGGGCGATTACGGGAACCATGCGGCTCTCCACTTCGTTATTTCAGAAAATACAAAAGCCGCTGCGAGGCAGCGGCTGGTGCTCGGGGCAACACCCGTGGGTGCTGCAAACCCTGCAGAAGCAGGGCCGCCTGGGGAATTAACCCCAAGCATAGTCAAACCATTACTTGATGGTCAGGGCTTCCAGTTTGCCGCTGTTGCCATACACATAAATCGTGTCACCCACCACCAGCGGACGGGCACGCAGGCCGTCGCTGTCGATGCGCTCGCGGCCGACGAAACGACCGTCCACCTGACTCAGCAGGTGCAGGTAACCTTCCAGGTCACCGACTGCAACGTAGCTGGAGAACACTTCCGGCGCAGACAGTTGACGACGGGCCAGCGAGTCGTTGCTCCACAGTGCTGTGGTGGAACGCTCGTCGACGCCTTCAACGGTGCCCGACGACAGGCTTACGTAGACGTTGCCGAAGCCCTGGGCAACACCGGCGTAGCTCGACGCGTCGCGCTGCCAGAGTTGACGGCCGCTTTCCAGATCCAGTGCCGCAACGCGACCCTGATAGCTGGCAACGTACAGGGTGCCGCCGGACAGCAGCAGACCACCGTCGATGTCGACCACGCGCTCCAGTTCCGAACGACCTTGTGGAATCGCGATCCGCTGTTCCCAGACCGGCACGCCGTTGGAAATGTCGAGAGCGACCACCTTACCGGTCGACAGGCCAGCCACCGCGAGACGGTTGGTGACGATCGGTGCGCTGGTGCCGCGCAGGGTCAGGACGGCCGGAGTGCTGTCATACACCCAGCGCTGGTTGCCGGTGGACGCGTCCAGACCGATCAGACGATCGTCCTGGGTCTGTACCACCACCACGTCACCGTTGTTGGCCGGTGGCGCGAGGACTTCGCTGTTGACGCGCGAGCGCCACTTCTCTTCACCGTTGATGGCGTCGAGGGCAACGACTTCACCGCGCAGGGTGCCGACCATGACCAGACCGTAACCCACGCCAACGGCGCCGGACACAGGCAGTTCGAGGTCTTTCTTCCATTTCACGTCGCCGTTGCCGCGATCCAGGCCCATCACGATACCGGTCACGTCGGCTGCGTAGATGGTGTCACCGTCGATCGCCGGCACCAGCATGTTGTACGTTTCGCCCTGACCGTCACCGATCGAGCGGCTCCACTGCTTGTGCAGGACCACTTCTTCTTTGAAGTCGGTCAGCTCGGCCGGTGGCAGTTCTTTTTTGCTGTTGCTGCTGCAACCCGCGGCCAGAATGGCCAGAGCCAGCAATGCTGCATGCTTCCAACGGATCACGTCACGCATCCCCTTTGGCCAGGTCGTCCAGCTTGATTTGAAGGCCACCGACCGCCGCTTCATCCGACAGTGCCGCCTTGGCTTTTTGATACGCCGCGTTCGCTTCGTCGGTACGGCCCAGCTGTACCAGCAGGTCGCCCTTGAGTTCTTCGCGAGTGGCCAGGAACGACTTGTCGGCATCGCCTTCGAGCAGTTTCAGGGCTTCGTCGGCCTTGTTCTGTGCGCCCAGTACCTGCGCCAGACGCTGACGGGCGATTTCGCCCAGCGCCGGGTTGGCCGGTTTGGCAACGATGGCCTTGAGTTCGGTCGCCGCGTCGTCCAGCTTGCCGCTGTCGACCGCAACCTTGGCCACGAACAGGCTGCCGTACTGCGCGTAGGCAGAACCGCCGAATTCGCTGTTGAGCTTGCCGGCCAGATCCGCAACGCGCGCGGCGTCAGGCTTGCCGTCCGGGGTCAGCGTGGTTTCCAGCAATTGCTGATAGAGCACCGAGGCGCCTTGCGACTGGTTGCTCTGATACTTGTGATATGCCTGCCAGCCGAACACGATGACCAGCGCCAACAGGCCGCCGGTGACCAGAGGTTTGCCGTTGCGTGTCCACCAGTCCTTCAAATCCGCCAACTGTTCGTCTTCGGTACTCGACACCCCAATACTCCTTAATCGCTAAATCGGCTGTTTAGACAGCTTCAACCCTGCACGACGCAGGTGGCCAGGTGTGCAGCGAGCGCATCCCAGGCAATGCTTTGTTGTTCGCCCTGGCCACGCAGGGGTTTGAAACCTACCACTTGCTGGGCCATTTCGTCGTCACCGAGGATCAGTGCGTACAGCGCACCGCTCTTGTCGGCTTTCTTGAACTGGCTCTTGAAGCTGCCGGCGCCGGCATTGACTTGCAGGCGCAGGTTGGGCAGTTGGTCGCGTACAAGCTCGGCCAGGGCCAGACCGGCCAGCTCTGCTTCTTCGCCGAAGGCGCAGAGATAGACGTCGACCTGACGGGAGATTTCTTCCGGGATCTGCTCCAGGGTTTCCAGCAGCAGCACCAGACGCTCGATGCCCATGGCGAAACCGACGCCCGGGGTCGGCTTGCCGCCCATCTGCTCGACCAGACCGTCATAGCGCCCACCCGCGCAGACGGTGCCCTGGGCGCCGAGCTTGTCGGTGACCCATTCGAATACGGTTTTGCTGTAGTAATCCAGACCACGCACCAGCTTCGGGTTGAGCACGTAAGGAATGCCGACGGCATCCAGACGGGCCTTCAGACCTTCGAAGTGGGCACGGGATTCGTCATCCAGGTAGTCGGCCATCTTCGGCGCATCGACCAGCACGGCTTGCGTGTCGGCGTTCTTGGTGTCGAGCACGCGCAGCGGGTTGGTTTTCAAGCGACGCTGGCTGTCTTCGTCCAGTTTGTCGTGGTGCGCCGAGAGGTACTCGACCAGCGCTTCACGATAACGGCCGCGGGACTCGCTGGTGCCGAGGCTGTTGAGTTCGAGCTTGACCGCATCGCGGATGCCCAGCTCGCCCCACAGGCGCCAGGTCAGCACGATCAGCTCGGCGTCGATGTCCGGACCGTCGAGGTTGAATACCTCCAGACCGATCTGGTGGAACTGGCGATAACGGCCTTTCTGCGGACGCTCGTGACGGAACATCGGGCCGATGTACCAGAGCTTCTGCACCTGGCCACCGCCAGTGATGCCATGCTCGAGCACCGCACGCACGCACGCGGCCGTACCTTCCGGACGCAGGGTCAGGGAGTCGCCATTGCGGTCTTCGAAGGTGTACATCTCTTTTTCGACGATGTCGGTCACTTCACCGATCGAGCGTTTGAACAGCTCGGTGAACTCGACGATCGGCATGCGGATCTGCTTGTAACCGTAGTTATCCAGCAAACGCGAAACAGTGCCTTCGAAGTAACGCCATACCGGCGTCTGTTCCGGCAGGATGTCGTTCATGCCACGAATGGCTTGCAGAGACTTGCTCACAGAAATTCCTTAATTCGTTCGATCAGCCGCGCGCGATAACCGCTGCGTCAGCTTCGACCTTCTCGGCCGCTTTCTCGCGGATCAGCTTTTCCAGCTCGTCCACCAGATTGTCATTCGTCAGTTTCTGCGACGGCTTGCCGTCGATGTAAATCAGGTTCGGCGTGCCGCCGGTCAAGCCGATATGGGCTTCCTTGGCTTCGCCGGGGCCGTTGACCACGCAACCGATCACCGCGACATCCAGCGGCACCAGCAGGTCTTCAAGGCGCCCTTCCAGCTCGTTCATGGTCTTGACCACATCGAAGTTCTGCCGCGAGCAGCTCGGGCAGGCGATGAAGTTGATGCCACGGGAACGCAGATGCAAAGACTTGAGAATGTCGTAACCGACCTTCACTTCCTCGACCGGGTCGGCCGCCAGCGAGATGCGGATAGTATCGCCAATCCCCTCGGCGAGCAGCATACCTAGGCCCACGGCGGATTTCACTGTACCGGAGCGCAATCCACCGGCTTCGGTGATGCCCAGGTGCAGCGGCTGGACGATTTCCTTGGCCAGCAGACGGTAGGCTTCAACGGCCATGAACACGTCGGAAGCCTTCACGCTGACCTTGAAGTCCTGGAAATTCAGGCGTTCGAGGTGTTCGACGTGACGCAGGGCGGACTCGACGAGCGCAGCTGGCGTCGGCTCGCCGTATTTCTTTTGCAGGTCTTTTTCCAGCGAGCCGGCGTTGACGCCGATGCGGATCGGGATCCCGCGATCACGGGCGGCATCGACCACCGCACGCACGCGGTCTTCGCGACCGATGTTGCCCGGGTTGATGCGCAGGCAGTCGACACCCAGCTCGGCCACGCGCAGCGCGATCTTGTAGTCGAAGTGGATGTCGGCAACCAACGGCACCTTGACCAGTTGCTTGATCTTGCCGAACGCCTCGGCGGCGTCCATGTCCGGCACCGAAACGCGGACGATGTCGACGCCGGCCGCTTCCAGACGGTTGATCTGCGCGACGGTGGCAGCGACGTCATTAGTGTCGCTGTTGGTCATGCTCTGCACAGCGATAGGGGCATCGCCGCCCACGGGCACGTTACCGACCCAGATCTTGCGCGATTCGCGACGTTTGATTGGAGATTCGCCGTGCATGACTTATTGACCCAACTTCAGGCGAGCGGTCTCGCCACTGGTGAACGGAGCGACATCGACCGGCTGGCCGTTGTAGCTGACCTGCGCGCCACGGGCAACGCCCAGACGCACGGCAAACGGGGGCTTGCCGACGACAGACAGGCTGTCGCCCTTGCGCTTGAGGCCGCTGTAAAGAACCTTGCCGCTGCCATCGGTCACTTGAGTCCAGCAATCGGCGATGAACTGCACCTGAACCTGGCCTTGACCAGCAACCGGAGCAACGGGCGCTGTCGGCGCGGGTGCAGCGACGACCGGGGCTGCCGGGGCAGTGACGGTCGGTGCAGGCGTGGCCGGGGCGGCAGGCGCGGGAGTTGCTGGAGCAGCTACCACAGGCGCTGGCGTATGAGCCGGTGCAGCCGGAGTAGCGGCTGGCGCAGCGGGTGCCGGAGCAACGGGTGCGGTGGCTGGTGCTGCGGCCTCGGTCTCGGCACCGGTCGATTCAGCCGTGGATTCCGATTGAGGCAGCGCCAGAGCGGTCGAGCCCTCGGCTTCGCCTTCCGCGACGGCCTGGTCTTCCGGCTCGTCCAGCGGATGAATCTGGGTGGTGCCATCAGCGCCTTCGACTTCGACGTGCTCCGGCGCCAGGCCGATCAGGTCCTTGGTACGCAGCGAGGTCTGATCCTGCCACCAGACGAAACCGCCGCCGATGACCGCAATCAGCAGCAACAGACTGACGATACGCAAAATGGTGTGGGAAACCCGCACTGGCTCTTCGATACGGCCCAAGGCGTGAACGTTGCTGCCCTGGGAATCGGTGCCGGTGGACTGGTCGAATTGCTGGACCAGAACGGTCTGGTCCATGCCGAGCAATTTGGCGTAGGCGCGAATGTAGCCGCGAGCGAAAGTATGCCCCGGCAACTTGTCGAATGCGCCGGCTTCAAGATTGCTCAGGGAAGTCACGGTGAGGTTGAGCTTGAGGGCCACTTCGGCCAGCGACCAGCCATTGCTTTCGCGGGCCTGGCGCAGGGTCTCACCGGGGTTAACGCGATTCGCTGCTACAACTTCGGGATGCGCCGCTTTCATCATTGCTCCGACAGGTATTGCTGATATTCCGGCGTACCGGGATAGAGTCGTTTTAATTGCAGGCCCGCACTGGCGGCCTTGTCGCGATCTTCAAATACTTTTGCCAACCGAACGGCGAGCAACAGACTACGTGCATTTTGCTCGGAGAGCTGGCTGAAACGGTCGTAATAGTCACGCGCGGGCACATAATGCCTGTCTTCGAATGACAACTCAGCCATTTCCAGCAAAGCCCGTGGCTGCTGGCGGTTCAAACGCAGCGCTTTTTCCAGCTGCTGCTGCGCCAGATCACGCTGCCCGAGCTTCGCCGCCGTCATGCCGAGGTTCTCGAACACTCGCGAACGCTCAGGATACAGGGTATCGGCGGCCGCCTGTTCAAAACGCTCGTAGGCTTCCTTGTAACGCTGTTCTTCGTAAAGAAAACTGCCGTAGTTGTTGAGGATGCGCGCATCGGCGGGACGGGAGGACAAGGCTTTGCGGAAGTGTTCGTCAGCCAGTTTTGGTTCCATTTCGGCCTGGAATACCAGCCCCAGCGCGGCATTGGCGTCGGGATCCGAACCGTCCAGCTCCAGTGCTTTCTTCAGTGGAACCTTGGCCCGCTCGGTCATGCCCTGCTGCAAGTATCCCAGCCCCAGCTGCACGTAAGCAGCCCGCGCTTCGTCACGGCCCTTGCTGGTCTTCATCGGGTTGTAATCGCCCGACAGGACACAGCCAGCACACAGGCTGGCCAACAGCAACAGCAGCGCAAAGCGCAGGGACATAGAGATCCTCTCTTAGTTAGTGTTCGCGGCGTTCTGTGCCAGATCGCTGTCGGCGCTCAACTCACGCACGGCGATGTAACGTTCGCTGCGACGGGTGCGATCCAGCACCTGCCCTACCAATTGACCACAAGCCGCGTCGATGTCTTCACCACGAGTGGTGCGCACGGTGACGTTGAAACCGGCCTGGTGAAGCTGATCCTGGAACCGGCGGATGGCGTTGTTGCTCGGCCGCTCGTACCCGGAATGCGGGAACGGGTTGAACGGGATCAGGTTGATCTTGCACGGAATGTTCTTCAGCAACTCGATCATTTCCACGGCATGCTCAAGCTTGTCGTTGACGTCCTTGAGCAAGGTGTACTCGATGGTCAGCACGCGCTTCTCGCCCAGTTCGGACATGTAGCGCTGGCACGACTCGAGCAGCATCTTAAGCGGATATTTCTTGTTGATCGGCACCAATTGGTTACGCAATGCGTCATTCGGTGCGTGCAGGGACAACGCCAGGGATACGTCGATGTGCTTGGCCAGCTCATCGATCATCGGCACCACACCCGACGTGGACAGGGTCACGCGGCGCTTGGAGATCCCGTAGCCCAGGTCATCCATCATCAGATGCATGGCGGCCACGACGTTGTCGAAGTTCAGCAGCGGTTCGCCCATGCCCATCATCACCACGTTGGTGATGGCGCGGTCGATGGTAGCCGGAACACTGCCAAAGGATTTGTTGGCAATCCACACCTGGCCGATGACTTCGGCGGCGGTGAGGTTGCTGTTGAAGCCTTGCTTGCCAGTGGAGCAGAAACTGCAGTCCAGGGCACAGCCTGCCTGGGACGAAACGCACAGAGTGCCGCGTTTGCCCTGAGGGATGTAAACGGTCTCGACGCAGCTGCCGGACGCCACGCGCACCACCCACTTGCGGGTGCCGTCACTGGAAATGTCCTCGCTGACCACTTCGGGACCACGGACCTCAGCAACAGCCTTGAGCTTTTCGCGCAAGGCCTTGCTGACGTTCGTCATGGCGTCGAAATCATCGACGCCAAAGTGGTGAATCCATTTCATTACCTGACCGGCACGGAAACGCTTCTCCCCGATTGAGTCGAAGAATTTTTCCATTTCCGGCTGGGTCAGACCCAGCAGGTTGGTTTTAACAGTCGATGTAGTCATGGATTCACCTTCACTCTTTAAGCCAATGCTTAGCGAGTGGTTACTTCAGTAGCTGCGAAGAAGTACGAGATTTCACGAGCAGCAGCGGCTTCGGAGTCCGAACCGTGTACAGCGTTGGCGTCGATGGAATCAGCGAAGTCAGCACGGATGGTGCCGGCAGCAGCTTCTTTAGGGTTGGTAGCGCCCATCAGCTCACGGTTCAGAGCGATAGCGTTTTCGCCTTCCAGAACCTGAACAACAACAGGACCGGAGATCATGAAGGCAACCAGGTCGCCGAAGAAACCACGAGCGCTGTGCTCAGCGTAGAAGCCTTCGGCTTCGGCTTTGGACAGTTGCTTCAGTTTCGAAGCTACAACGCGCAGGCCGGCTTTTTCGAAACGAGTAGTGATCTCGCCGATCACGTTTTTAGCAACGGCGTCAGGCTTGATGATGGAGAAAGTACGTTGAACAGCCATGGTGTAACTCCAGAAACGGTAATTTGCGAAAAATTAAACCCGCGAATTATACGCGGGTTCTTGGGTATTGCCTAACCTGCGAGGACGATCAGTCTACTTCTTCGATCCAGAGAGCCTGAACCGCTTCCAGCACCTTCTCGCCAACACGGCCAGAGGTGTTATCAAAGTCGGGAAGTTCCATGATCCATCGCTGCAAATCGACGAAATTGACAGAAAGCGGATCGACATCCGGCTTGGCTTCGGCCAGCTCTTCTGCAATACGTTGAACATCATTCCAACCGTAGCTCATGACAGTCTTACCAGTCAGTGCGGCGCTTCGGCCGCATGGTTAAGCGAATATTTCGGAATTTCGACGGTGATGTCTTCTTCACCGACGATCGCCTGACAAGCCAGGCGCGACTGGGCTTCCAGACCCCAGGCACGATCAAGGAAATCTTCCTCCAACTCGTCAGCTTCTTCCAGCGAGTCGAAACCCTCGCGGATGATGCAGTGACAAGTGGTGCAGGCGCAGACGCCGCCGCAGGCGCTTTCCATCTCGATGTGGTGTTCGTGAGCCAGTTCGAGGATCGACGTGCCAGGCGCAGCGTCGACAACCATGCCTTCAGGGCAGAACTTCTCGTGGGGCAGAAAAATGACCTGCGGCATCAGATATCCTCGATTTCATTCAGATTGCGCCCGGACAGAGCGGCTTTCACCGTCTGATCCATACGACGGGCAGCAAAAGCATCGGTCACTTGCGACAGACGCTTGGTCTGCTGCTCGATGGCGTAACCATCGGTGCCTTTCATCAGTTCGGTCAGTTCCTGCACCTGCAGATCGATGACCATGCGCTCTTCGGCGTCAAGCAAACGCTCGCCATCCGCCTCAAGAGCGCCCTGCACCGCTTCGATCAGGCGCTGGGCATCGACTTGCTGCTCGCGAAGAACGCGGGCGACTTTGTCGTCGTTGGCATGCTGGAACGAATCTTTCAGCATCCTGGCGATTTCGCCATCGGTCAGACCATAGGACGGCTTGACCTGGATGCTGGCTTCAACGCCCGAACCCAATTCTCGGGCAGAAACGCTGAGCAGACCGTCGGCATCGACCTGGAAGGTCACGCGAATTTTCGCCGCACCGGCCACCATCGCCGGGATGCCGCGCAATTCGAAGCGAGCCAGGGAGCGGCAATCGCTGATCAGCTCGCGCTCGCCCTGCAACACGTGGATCGCCATGGCCGACTGGCCGTCTTTATAAGTGGTGAAGTCCTGGGCGCGAGCGACCGGGATGGTGGTGTTACGCGGAATCACCTTCTCCATCAGGCCGCCCATGGTTTCCAGCCCAAGGGACAGCGGGATCACGTCGAGCAGCAGCAGTTCGCCGCCATCGCGCTTGTTGCCGGCCAGCGTATCGGCCTGAATCGCGGCACCGATGGCCACCACTTGATCCGGGTCGATTTCGGTCAGCGGCTGACGACCGAAGGCTTCGGCGACGGCTTCGCGAACACGTGGAACGCGGGTCGAACCACCGACCATGACCACGGCGTGCACGTCTTCCAGCTCGACGCCGGAATCGCGGACGGCGCGGCGGCAGGCTTTCAGGCTGCGAGCAATCATTGGTTCGATCAGCGCATCGAAGGCTTCGCGGGTCAGCTGCGCCTTCCAGTCGCCATAGGCAACTTCAACGCTGTCGGCATCCGTCAGAGCTTCTTTGGCGGCGCAGGCGGCCTGCAGAAGGCTGCGTTGTGCGCCCGGATCGAGGTCGGCGGACAAGCCAGCGTTCTCGATGATCCAGCCGGCAATCGCGTGATCGAAGTCATCGCCGCCCAGCGCGCTATCGCCGCCAGTGGCCAGGACTTCGAAGACACCGCCGGTCAGGCGCAGAATCGAAATATCGAATGTACCGCCACCCAGGTCGTAAATGGCGACCAGGCCTTCGGCATGCTGATCCAGACCGTATGCCACCGCTGCCGCGGTCGGCTCGTTGAGCAGACGCAGCACGTTCAGACCGGCGAGTTTCGCCGCGTCCTTGGTGGCCTGGCGCTGAGCATCGTCGAAATACGCCGGCACGGTGATCACCGCGCCCACCAGCTCACCGCCAAGGGTGGCTTCAGCGCGCTGACGCAATACTTTCAGGATATCGGCGGAGACTTCGACCGGGCTCTTCGGACCCTGCACGGTGTCGATGAACGGCATGTGCGATTCGCCACCGACAAAGCGGTACGGCAGCTGATCGCCCAGTTGCTTGACGTCGGACAGACCACGCCCCATCAGACGCTTCACCGACAGCACGGTATTCAGAGGATCGGAGGACGCAGCCAGTTTGGCTGACTCGCCGACTTCGACGCGATCGGCGTGATAACGCACGGCGGAAGGCAGGATGACCCGCCCTTCGGCGTCGGCCAGCGGCTCGGAAAGACCACTGCGCAACGCAGCGACCAGCGAATTGGTAGTACCCAAGTCGATCCCCACAGCCAGACGACGCTGGTGCGGTTGAGGACTTTGGCCGGGTTCGGCGATCTGCAGTAGGGCCATCGTGATCAGGACTTATCTGTATATCAGGCGTGCGACCGGAGCGGCACTGGGTTAATCGTCGAGGCGCTCTTCTAACTGGCGCACTTCGTAGGTGAGCTTGTCGAGGAACTGCATGCGCCGCATCAGGCGTTCGGCCTGCTCGCGTTGCGCTGCATCATCCCAACAGGCTGCGAAGCTTTCGTTGAGCGCTTCCTGGGCGGTTTTCAGGCGACGCTTGAAAGCCGCGACACCGTCCAGATCGGCACTGTCCTGCAGATCTTCGAGCTCTTCGCGCCATTGCATCTGCTGCAGAAGAAACTCGGGATCGTGGACGGTGACTTCCATCGGCACTTCATGCCCGCTGATGGTCAGCAGGTAGCGTGCACGCTGGGCCGGACTCTTGAGTGTCTGGTAGGCATCGTTGAGCCGCGCAGACTGTTCGAGCGCCGACCGCTGCTCGCGCTCGGAAGCATCGGCAAAGCGGTCAGGATGAACGCCGCGCGCCAGCTCGCGATAGCGCGTGGCCAACTGCTCGAGATCCAGACGAAAGCCCGGCTGCAGCTCGAATAAAGCGAAATGACAAGGAATACCCACGACAAGCCTCAGATGTTGAAGCTTTCGCCGCAGCCACATTCACCGCGTACGTTGGGGTTGTTGAACTTGAAGCCTTCGTTCAACCCTTCCTTGACGAAATCGAGCTCGGTGCCGTCGAGGTAGGCCAGGCTTTTCGGGTCGATAATCACTTTTTCGCCGTGACTCTCGAACACCTGATCTTCTGCAACCACCTCGTCGACAAACTCCAGCACGTAGGCAAGGCCGGAACAGCCCGTGGTGCGAACACCCAGACGAATCCCTTCACCCTTGCCGCGCCCGTCGAGGGAGCGCCGCACGTGTCGAGCAGCCGCTTCTGTCATGCTGATAGCCATCGTTGACTCCTTACTCGTCGCCAAATCTTGAAAGTCAGATCAAGCCTTTCTTCTGCTTGTAATCGCGAACGGCGGCCTTGATGGCGTCTTCAGCGAGAACCGAGCAGTGGATTTTCACTGGCGGCAGGGCCAGTTCTTCGGCCAGCTGAGTGTTCTTGATGGTTTCAGCTTCGTCCAGGGTCTTGCCCTTCATCCACTCGGTGGCGAGGGAGCTGGAGGCGATAGCCGAACCGCAGCCATAGGTCTTGAACTTGGCGTCTTCGATAACGCCCTGGTCGTTGACCTTGATTTGCAGACGCATCACGTCGCCGCACGCCGGAGCGCCGACCATGCCGGTACCGACATCCGGGTCTTCGGCATTCATCTTGCCGACGTTACGCGGGTTTTCGTAGTGGTCGATGACCTTTTCGCTGTAAGCCATGATTCTCAATCCTCACTCATCAGGGCCGCTCTTGAGACCCTGCAACTGCGCTGCGTAAACCGCCGCGTCGCTACAGGATCTGTATCCGGCGGCTTCTATATTTAGTGTGCCGCCCACTCGATCTTCGAGATATCGACGCCGTCTTTGTACATGTCCCACAGCGGCGACAGAGCGCGCAGCTTGGTAACGGCCTCGCAGACTTTCTGCGCGGCGTAGTCGATTTCTTCTTCGGTGGTGAAACGGCCGAAGGTGAAACGGATCGAGCTGTGTGCCAGTTCGTCGTTGCGGCCCAGGGCGCGCAGTACGTACGAAGGCTCAAGCGACGCCGAGGTGCAGGCCGAACCGGACGAAACCGCCAGATCCTTGAGCGCCATGATCAGCGACTCGCCTTCAACGTAGTTGAAGCTCAGGTTCAGGTTGTGCGGAACGCGGGCGGTCAGACTGCCGTTGACGTACAGCTCCTCCAGATGCTCGACCTGCTTGTAGAAGCGGTCGCTCAACGCCTTGATGCGGACGTTTTCGGCAGCCATGTCTTCCTTGGCCACACGGAACGCTTCGCCCATGCCGACGATCTGGTGAGTCGCCAGAGTGCCGGAACGCATGCCACGTTCGTGACCGCCGCCGTGCATGGTCGCTTCGATGCGCACACGCGGCTTGCGGCTGACGTACAGCGCACCAATGCCTTTAGGGCCGTAGGTCTTGTGGGCGGAGAACGACATCATGTCGACTTTCAGTTTCTGCAGGTCGATTTCGACCTTGCCGGTGGACTGAGCGGCGTCGACGTGGAACAGGATGCCCTTCGAACGAAGCAGCTCACCGATGGCGGCGATGTCGTTGACGGTGCCGATTTCGTTGTTCACGTGCATTACCGACACCAGGATGGTGTCTTCGCGCAGCGCGGCTTCGATCATGGCCGGGGTGATCAGGCCATCTTCGGTCGGATCGAGATAGGTGACTTCGAAACCTTCACGCTCAAGCTGGCGCATGGTGTCGAGGACAGCCTTGTGTTCGATCTTGGAGGTGACCAGGTGCTTGCCCTTGGAGGCGTAGAAATGTGCCGCGCCCTTGATTGCCAGGTTGTCGGACTCGGTGGCACCGGAGGTCCAGACGATTTCACGCGGATCGGCGTTGACCAGATCGGCCACCTGACGACGGGCGTTTTCGACGGACTCTTCGGCTTTCCAGCCGAACACGTGGGAACGGGATGCCGGGTTACCGAAGTTTCCGTCGACCAGCAGGCATTCACTCATTTTTTGCGCAACGCGCGGATCGACCGGGGTGGTCGCAGAGTAATCAAGGTAAATCGGCAATTTCATGGACTATCTCCTAAATCAGGCTGGCTGGCGTGCCGCTAGCTCTCTGGCTGTCATTCGACGGCGGACGCTTCAATCTTGTCCAGGCGCGGCGCCTTGCCATTGCAACGACGCTGATCCTGACGCTGGGCCACTTCCTGCACCTCACGGCGAGTTACGAGGTCGGCCAAGCTGATACCGCTGAGAAATTCGTGAATCTGCAGGCTCAGGTCGCACCACAGGTGATGGGTCAGGCAGGTGTCACCGGAGTGGCAATCGCCCTGGCCCTGGCATTTTGTTGCATCGACCGATTCGTTCACCGCATCGATCACCTGAGCCACCTGGATGCCCTGCATGTCGCGGGACAACTGGTAGCCACCGCCCGGACCGCGAACACTGGAAACCAGGTTACTGCGGCGCAGCTTGGCGAAAAGCTGTTCGAGATAGGACAGGGAGATGCCTTGGCGCTCGGAGATATCGGCCAGGGACACCGGCCCGTGTTGCGCGTGCAACGCCAGGTCAAGCATGGCGGTCACGGCGTATCGGCCTTTTGTAGTCAGTCGCATGGACAATTACCACGGAGTTCGGAATGGGCGGGAGTATGCAATTCCCGAGCATTTAAGTCAACTATAAGACCTAGTGCTTTAGTCGGGTTTACCCGCAAAAGAGCGCGCGAATGATAGCAGGGTCTGCGGCTTAATGGCACACCGGTCAGCAGCAGCCCTGCAAGTGCATCAGTGGAGCTTTGATTCGTCCTTGCCCTTGACGCAGGCGAAGTCTTCTTCACGCAGCTCGGGCAGATCTTTCGCACAGTAATTGCTGCCCAGATCCTTCAGCGCACCGCACATCCCTTCCAAACGCCCGTCCACCGCTTGCAGGTGATCGAGCAACTGGCCGATGGCACGCGCCACCGGGTCCGGCATGTCTTCGCTGACGCCATAGGCATCGAACCCGATCTTCTCGGCCATCGCCTTGCGCTTGGCGTCGGCCTCATCATCGGACTTGACGATGATCCGGCCCGGAATCCCCACCACGGTGGCGCCCGGAGGCACTTCCTTGGTGACGACAGCATTGGACCCGACCTTGGCGCCGGCACCCACAGTGAACGGACCGAGCACCTTCGCACCGGCCCCAACGACAACGCCGTCGCCGAGGGTCGGGTGACGCTTGCCCTTGTTCCAGCTGGTACCCCCCAGGGTCACACCCTGATAGATCGTCACGTCATCGCCGATTTCAGCGGTTTCGCCGATCACGATACCCATGCCATGGTCGATAAAGAAGCGCCGACCGACCTTGGCACCCGGATGAATCTCGATCCCGGTCAGCCAGCGACCGAAATTCGACACCAGCCGCGCCAGCCATTTCAGATCGTTGCGCCAGAGCATGCCGGCCAGTCGATGAATCCAGATTGCATGCATGCCGGGATAGCAGGTCAGGACTTCAAAAGCGTTACGCGCCGCCGGGTCTCGGTGGAATACGCTCTGGATATCTTCACGCAAACGCTCGAACATCATTAATCCTTCCGCTTAAGGAGCTCGCCACGGGCCGCTTTCTGGGTTTCCGTGAGGATGCCACGCAAAATATTCATTTCCGCCCGGCTGACCGAGCTGCGTCCGTACAACCGGCGCAGGCGCGCCATCAAGTGCCGCGGTTTTTCCGGATCGAGGAATTCGATGGCCACCAGAGTCTGTTCCAGGTGTTCATAGAACCGCTCCAGCTCATCCATGGTCGCCAGTTCGGCGCTTTTCACGGAGGCCACTTCTTCCTTCTCGATCTTGGTCGGCTGACCTTGCGCAGCCAGCCACGCCATGCGCACCTCATAACTCAACACCTGCACCGCCGCCCCGAGATTCAATGAGCTGAACTCAGGGTCGGAGGGGATGTGCACGTGATAGTGACATCGCTGCAGCTCGTCATTGGTCAGGCCGGAATCTTCACGACCGAACACCAGCGCGATTTCCGCGCCCTGCCCCGCCTCCTCGACCACTTTGGTCCCGCACTCGCGCGGGTCCAGCAATGGCCAGGGAATACGCCGGTCACGGGCACTGGTGCCGAGCACCAGATTGCAACCGATCAAGGCGTCTTCCAAGGTGGCGACGACTTGCGCATTTTCAAGGATGTCACCGGCACCGGAAGCACGGGCATCGGCTTCGTGATGCGGAAAGACGCGCGGATCAACCAGCACCAGCCGCGACAGGCCCATGTTTTTCATGGCGCGCGCGGTCCCGCCGATGTTTCCCGGATGGCTGGTATTGACCAGGACGACACGAATATTTTGCAGCACGGCGGGCGCTCTCGGACTCGGCAAAGGGGTGCAAATCTTACAGAACAGCCTACCGTTAAGCTATGAAAGCGAACAGCGACCTTCACCTGAAGAAAAGTTCTGATAGAATGCGCGGCTTTCTTTAACAACCTTAGGTGACACATCCATGCAGCCCATGCTGAATATCGCGCTGCGCGCCGCCCGCAGCGCCAGTGAACTGATCTTCCGCTCCATCGAGCGCCTGGATACCATCAAGGTCGACGAAAAAGACGCCAAGGATTACGTATCCGAGGTCGATCGCGCCGCCGAACAGAAAATCATCGACGCCCTGCGCAAGGCTTACCCGAATCACTCGATCATGGGTGAAGAGACCGGCCTGCACGCCGGCACCGGCATCGAAGGCGAAGAATACCTGTGGATCATCGATCCGCTGGACGGCACCACCAACTTCCTGCGCGGCATTCCTCACTTCGCTGTCAGCATTGCCTGCAAATACCGTGGTCGCCTGGAACACGCCGTTGTTCTGGATCCGGTTCGCCAGGAAGAATTCACCGCCAGCCGTGGTCGCGGCGCTCAACTGAACGGTCGTCGCCTGCGTGTCAGCGGTCGTACCAGCCTGGACGGCGCTCTGCTCGGTACCGGCTTCCCGTTCCGTGACGACCAGATGGACAACCTCGACAACTACCTGGGCATGTTCCGCGCCCTGGTTGGCCAGACTGCCGGCATCCGCCGCGCCGGTTCTGCGAGCCTGGACCTGGCTTACGTGGCCGCCGGCCGTTTCGACGCGTTCTGGGAGTCGGGCCTGTCCGAGTGGGACATGGCTGCTGGCGCCCTGCTGATTCAGGAAGCAGGCGGTCTGGTGAGCGACTTCACCGGCGGTCACGACTTCCTTGAAAAAGGCCACGTCGTTGCCGGCAACACCAAATGCTTCAAGGCCGTTCTGACGGCGATCCAGCCGCACCTGCCGGCCTCGCTGAAGCGCTAAGCGTTTCGCGAAACCAAAAAAAACACCCTTCGGGGTGTTTTTTTATGGGCATGAAAAAGCACCCCGAAGGGTGCTTTTCCTATAAGCCATCAACCAGTTACTGGCCCGGCTCGTTCTGCGACAGGATCAGCTTGCCTTCCTTGTCGACCGGAATCTGGTTGCCCGGATCACGATCCATCCGCACCTTGCCTTCCTTGCCGTCCAGCGAGTACCGGACGTCATAGCCCACAACCTTGTCGCTGATGTCATTCACCGTGTTACAGCGAGTCTGAGTCGTGGTGTAGGTATCACGCTCCTGCATACCCTCCTGAACCTTGTTACCGGCATAACCACCACCGACCGCACCGGCCACCGTGGCAATCTTCTTGCCGGTGCCGCCGCCGATCTGGTTACCCAGCAGACCACCCGCCAGCGCACCGACCACGGTGCCGGCGATCTGGTGTTGATCTTTCACCGGCGCCTGCCGGGTCACCGTCACATCCTTGCACACTTCACGTGGAGTCTTGATCTGTGTTTTGACCGGCTCGACGGCCAGTACCTGCGCATACTCAGGGCCGCTTTTCACCAGGCTGTAGGTGGCAACAGCACCCCCGGCAGTCACACCGACAGCACCCAATACCGCACCAACCAGCAACGACTTGTTCACATGAACCTCCTGACCATCACATGCGGGACGCGCCCGCGCTTCTCCCAGCCTTGGAGCAAAAAAAAAGACGCGAGTTCAACTCGCGTCTTTTTTGACTGACCGCCGGGAAAACGATGGACGTTATGGACGGTCGTCGACTTCCTTCTCAGTGTTGGCCGGAGGAATGAGATCTTCAGTGCTCAGGTTCAGCCAGATCAACACCACGTTCGCGATGTAGATCGACGAGTAGGTACCCGCCAGAACACCGATAAACAGAGCGATGGAGAAGCCGAACAGGTTATCGCCACCAAAGAACAGCAGCGCGGCGATCGCCAGCAGGGTGGAGATCGACGTTGCCATGGTCCGCAGCAGAGTCTGAGTCGTCGAGATGTTGATGTTCTCGATCAGCGAAGCCTTGCGCAAGACACGGAAGTTCTCACGCACCCGGTCGAATACGACGATGGTGTCGTTGAGCGAGTAGCCGATGATCGCCAGCACCGCTGCCAATACCGTCAGGTCGAAGGTAATCTGGAAAAACGACAGGATACCGATGGTCACGATCACGTCGTGGATCAACGATACGATGGCGCCGACCGCGAACTTCCACTGAAAGCGGAAAGCCAGGTAGATCAGGATGCCGCCGAGTGCCAGCAGCATGCCGAGGCCGCCCTGGTCACGCAGCTCTTCACCGACCTGTGGGCCGACGAACTCGACACGCTTGACGGTAGCGGGGTTATCGCCGCCGACCTTTTGCAGCGCTTCTGCAACCTGATGACCCAGTTGCGGGTCTTCACCCGGCATACGCACCAGCAGGTCGGTGGTTGCACCGAAGTTCTGCACGACGGCCTCGTGGTAACCCGAAGTCACCAGTTGCTCGCGCACCTTGGTGACGTCAGCCGGACGCTCGTAGGTCAGCTCGATGAGCGTACCGCCGGTGAAGTCCAGTCCCCAGTTCATGCCCTTGTGGAACACACTGAAGATGGCCAGCAAGGTCAGAAATACGGTGACGCCGAACGCAAAGTTGCGGACGCCCATGAAGTTGATTGTACGTAACATGGCAGCCCCTTAAATCCACAACTTCTTGAAGTCACGTCCGCCAAAGATCAGGTTGACCATTGCGCGGGTCACCATGATGGCCGTGAACATCGAGGTAAAGATCCCGAGGGACATGGTCACTGCGAAGCCCTTCACCGGGCCGGTGCCCATGGCGAAGAGGATGCCGCCGACCAGCAAGGTGGTCAGGTTGGCGTCGAGAATCGCAGTGAATGCCCGGCCGAAGCCTTCGTTGATTGCACGTTGCACGGTCATGCCGGCAGCGATCTCTTCACGAATCCGCGAGAAGATCAGCACGTTGGCGTCGACCGCCATACCCATGGTCAACACGATACCGGCGATACCCGGCAGGGTCAGCGTCGCACCCAGCAGCGACATCAGCGCCAGCAGCAGCACCATGTTCACCGCCAGTGCAACGGTGGCGATCAGGCCGAAGAAACGGTAGATGGCGATGATGAACAGCGAGACGAACAGCATGCCCCACAGCGATGCATCGATACCCTTGGTGATGTTGTCCGCCCCCAGGCTCGGGCCGATGGTGCGTTCTTCAGCGAAGTACATCGGAGCAGCCAGACCACCGGCACGCAGCAGCAGCGCCAGTTCGGACGATTCGCCCTGACCGTTCAGGCCGGTGATACGGAACTGCGCACCCAGCGGCGACTGAATGGTCGCCAGGCTGATGATTTTCTTCTCTTCCTTGAAAGTCTGCACCGGCACGTCTTTCTCGACGCCATCAACCACTTGCTTGACGTAAGTAGTGACCGGGCGCTGTTCGATGAAGATCACCGCCATGCTGCGACCGACGTTGCTGCGGGTCGCGCGATTCATCAGATCGCCGCCGTGACCATCCAGACGGATGTTCACTTCAGGCGTACCGTGCTGCGAATCGAAACCGGCCTTGGCGTCAGTCACCTGGTCACCGGTGATGATCAGGCCACGCTCGATCTGGGCAGGAGGACGCTTGCCTTCACGGAACTCGAAGGTTTCGGAAGTGGCTTTCGAAGCGCCCGGCTCTGCAGCCAGACGGAACTCCAGGTTGGCCGTCTTGCCGAGGATACGCTTGGCTTCGGCGGTGTCCTGCACGCCCGGCAGCTCAACCACGATACGGTTGGCGCCCTGACGCTGGACGATCGGTTCGGCAACACCCAGCTCGTTGACGCGGTTACGTACCGTGGTCAAGTTCTGCTTGATGGAGTATTCACGGATTTCCGCCAGCTTGGCCGGGGTCATCGCCAGACGCAGCACCGGTTGACCGTTGAGGTCGGCCGGAACAATGTCGAAATCGTTGAAATTCTTGCGGATCAGCGCACGGGCCTGTTCGCGGGAATCAGCATCGCTGAAGCCCAGCTGAATGGCACCATTGAGTTGCGGCAGGCTGCGATAACGCAGTTTCTCTTTGCGCAGCAGGCTCTTGACGTCGCCTTCGTAGACTTTCAGGCGGGCGTCGAGGGCTTTGTCCATGTCCACTTCCAGCAGGAAGTGCACACCACCGGACAAGTCCAGACCCAGCTTCATCGGGTGCGCGGCCAGGTTGCGCAACCATTGCGGGGTGGTTTGTGCCAGGTTCAGCGCGACGACGTAGTCATCACCCAATGCCTTGCGGACAACGTCCTTGGCCGGCAGCTGGTCTTCAGCCTTGGTCAGACGGATCAGACCGCCCTTGCCGTTCGCAGCCAGGCTCGAGGCCTTGACGTTGATCCCGGATTCCTTGAGCGCGGTGCTCACGCGATCCAGGTCGGCCTGATTGACCTGCAGGGCCGTGCTGGCGCCGCTGATCTGAATGGCCGGGTCATCGGGGTATAGATTCGGAGCGGAATAAATCAGACCGATCGCCAGCACCGCCAGGATCAGAATGTATTTCCACAGAGGATATTTGTTCAGCATCACGCCGCCCGTTATGAACGCGGGGCGCCTTGCGCGCCCCGTCGATTGAGTAGAAGTTGGAACCTTAGATCGCTTTCAGCGTGCCTTTTGGCAGCGTGGCGGCGATGGCGCCCTTCTGGAACTTCATTTCCACGGTGTCGGAAACTTCCAGAACCACGAAGTCATCGGCCACTTTGGTGATCTTGCCGGCGATGCCGCCGGTAGTGACCACTTCGTCGCCCTTCTGCAGGCTGCTCAGCAGGTTCTTCTGCTCTTTGGCACGCTTGGCCTGTGGACGCCAGATCATCAGGTAGAAGATGACCAGGAAGCCGACCAGGAAAATCCACTCGAAGCCGCCGCCCATAGGCGCTGCAGCCGGTGCAGCCGCGTCAGCCATGGCATTAGAGATAAAAAAGCTCATTTAGCACTCCAGTTGCAAATGTTGAATCTTGGGGTCAGAAAACTCAGTCCAAAGGCGGAACGGGAAGCCCGCGCTTGGCGTAGAAGGCATCGACAAAGGCGGCCAATGTACCCTGTTGAATAGCCTCGCGCAAACCAGCCATCAGCACCTGATAATGGCGCAAATTGTGGATGGTATTGAGCATGCTGCCGAGCATTTCGCCGCACTTGTCCAGATGATGCAGATAAGCGCGGGAGAAGTTCTGGCAGGTATAGCAATCGCAGGTCGGATCCAGCGGCGAATCATCATGGCGATGGAACGCGTTACGGATCTTCAGCACGCCTGCATCAATGAACAGATGCCCGTTGCGGGCATTACGGGTTGGCATCACGCAATCGAACATGTCCACACCGCGGCGCACACCCTCAACCAGATCTTCCGGTTTGCCAACGCCCATAAGGTAACGAGGTTTGTCAGCCGGCATCATGCCCGGCAGATAATCCAGCACCTTGATCATTTCGTGCTTGGGCTCGCCCACCGACAGACCGCCGATGGCCAGACCGTCGAAGCCGATCTTGTCCAGGCCTTCCAGCGAGCGCATGCGCAGGTCCTGGTGCATGCCGCCCTGAACGATGCCGAACAGCGCCGCCGTGTTGTCGCCATGGGCATTCTTCGAACGCTGGGCCCAGCGCAGCGACAGCTCCATGGACACTCGGGCAACGTCTTCGTCAGCCGGGTACGGGGTGCATTCGTCGAAGATCATCACGATGTCCGAGCCCAGGTCGCGCTGGACCTGCATCGACTCTTCCGGGCCCATGAACACTTTCGAGCCGTCGACCGGGGAGGCAAAGGTCACGCCCTCCTCCTTGATCTTGCGCATGGCGCCGAGGCTGAACACCTGGAAACCGCCGGAGTCGGTCAGGATCGGGCCTTTCCACTGCATGAAATCGTGCAGGTCGCCGTGTTCCTTGATCACTTCGGTACCCGGGCGCAGCCACAGGTGGAAGGTGTTGCCCAGAATGATCTCCGCGCCCGTGGCGACGATGTCACGCGGCAACATGCCCTTGACCGTGCCGTAGGTGCCCACCGGCATGAAGGCCGGGGTCTCGACGGTGCCACGAGGGAAGGTCAGACGACCACGACGAGCCTTGCCATCGGTGGCAAGCAACTCGAAAGACATACGACAGGTGCGACTCATACGGATTCCTCTGGGCCGCGGGGGGCGGGATTACGGGTGATGAACATCGCATCACCGTAGCTGAAAAAGCGGTATCCGTTATCGACTGCGGCTTTGTAGGCAGCCATGGTTTCCGGATAACCGGCGAACGCCGAGACCAGCATCAACAGCGTGGATTCGGGCAAATGGAAATTGGTGACCAGCGCATCGACCACATGGAACGGCCGGCCTGGGAAGATAAAGATGTCGGTGTCACCGCTGAACGGCTTGAGCACGCCATCGCGGGCGGCGCTTTCCAGCGAACGCACGCTGGTGGTGCCGACAGCGATGACTCGACCGCCGCGCTCACGGCAAGCGGCGACTGCATCGACCACATCCTGACCGACTTCCAGCCACTCGCTGTGCATGTGGTGATCTTCGATCTTCTCGACACGCACCGGCTGGAACGTGCCAGCGCCGACGTGCAGCGTGACGAACGCGGTCTCGACGCCCTTGGCGGCAATCGCTTCCATGAGCGTCTGATCGAAATGCAGCCCGGCGGTCGGTGCCGCCACCGCGCCGAGCTTCTCGGCATACACAGTCTGATAGCGCTCGCGATCCGAACCTTCGTCCGGGCGGTCTATATAAGGAGGCAACGGCATGTGCCCGACGCGATCGAGCAGCGGCAGCACGTCTTCGGCAAACCCCAGTTCGAACAGCGCATCGTGACGCGCCAGCATCTCGGCTTCGCCGCCGCCGTCGATCAGGATCTTCGAACCCGGTTTCGGCGACTTGCTGGAACGCACATGGGCCAGCACGCGATGGGAATCGAGCACGCGTTCGATGAGGATTTCCAGCTTGCCGCCAGACTCCTTCTGCCCGAACAGGCGCGCCGGAATCACCCGGGTATTGTTGAACACCATCAGATCGCCCGGGCGCAAATGCTCAAGCAGATCAGTGAATTGACGGTGTGCCAAGGCGCCGCTGACCCCATCCAGGGTCAACAGGCGACTACCGCGACGCTCGGCCAAAGGATGGCGGGCAATCAGCGAATCAGGAAGCTCGAAGGTAAAGTCAGCAACGCGCATGATGGGGTTCGTCTAGCAGGGCCGGGAAGTCTAGCGGAAATATCGAAAATTGACCATGAAACGTGATTGACCAACGGTAGGCACCTCTCTATACTTCGCCGCCATTGAGCCCTGATGGCGGAATTGGTAGACGCGGCGGATTCAAAATCCGTTTTCGAAAGGAGTGGGAGTTCGAGTCTCCCTCGGGGCACCACATAGCAGTATCTGAGAGTCTCTACCAGCCTCTCGGACCCAAAGAAACCGGCCACTTGAGCCGGTTTTTTTGTGCCTGTCTGTTTATCCCTGTCTCCCTTATCCATTGCATCCCTGCATCCCTGCATCCCTGCATCCCTGCATCCCTGCATCCCTGCATCCCTGCATCCCTGCATCCCTGCATCCCTGCATCCCTGCATCCCTGCATCCTAAGAAAAACACGGAACTTGGGATACAAGGATGAAACGCGTAGACATAAAGCGCCCCCCCTCTCTCTGATAGACGCTTGCGGGACTGGAGTCAGAGCCGCTGACGAAACTGGCGATGCAGTATTGGGCGGATTCAACCGGTCGTCGCAACACCTTGATCGAGGTGTTTATGGGACGACCCGCAGGATGGATGCAAAAATTGACGGGCCGGGGAGCGGTGCGTTCTCCATGTGCACCCTCACTTCGTAATGAGATCGAGCGGCTATTTTGGGTGCAGATTGCAACAGGCATCACAAGCGAAAAGGCAGCACATGCCGTTGGCGTATCAACCGCGGTAGGTACACGCTGGTTCCGTCATCGAGGCGGGATGCCATTATTCATGTCGAATCACATATCAGGACGATACTTATCGTTTGCAGAGCGAGAAGAGATTGGGCTGCTTCGAGCGCAAAGTGTTGGCGTTCGTGAGATCGCCCGTCGCCTTGGACGAAGCCCATCGACAATTTCACGGGAGCTGACACGAATTGCTGCTACCCGTTGCGGTCGGCTTGAATATCGAGCGTCAGTAGCGCAATGGAAGGCAGAGCTGGTGGCCAAGAGGCCGAAACCAGCGAAACTGGTCACTAACCCGCGACTGCACCAGTACGTACGCGACCACCTTGAGGGCAAGGTTCAAGACGCCGATGGTCGTGAGATTTCTGGGCCTCGGCAAGCACCCTTCAAAGGCCGAAATAAACCGCATCGCAGTGACCGTAAATGGGTCAATGGCTGGTCGCCTGAACAGATTGCCAACCGGCTCCAGATCGATTTCCCGGATGATGAATCCATGCGCATCTCTCATGAAGCCATATATCAGGCGCTCTACATTCAGAGTCGAGGAGCTCTCAAGCGCGAACTGGTGAGCTGCCTGCGCTCAGGACGAGCATTGCGCGTGCCGAGAGCCAGAGCGCAGGCCAAAGTGTGGGCACATGTCAGCGAGGACGTCATGATCTCCAGTCGCCCTGCTGAGGTAGAAGATCGGGCTGTACCCGGGCATTGGGAGGGCGACCTGATCATCGGTCTGAACCGGTCTGCGATTGGAACTCTGGTCGAGCGCTCAACTCGATTTACCATGCTCGTCCATCTGCCTCGCGAGAAAGGTTATGGGCTAATTCCCCGCACGAAGAACGGCCCGGCGCTGGCTGGCTATGGGGCTGTTAGTATGGCCAACGCATTGAAGAAGTCGGTGACTGATCTTCCCATCGAGCTGTGGCGATCTTTGACCTGGGATCGTGGAAAGGAGCTGCCGGATCACGCTCGATTTACCATCGAGTCCGGAGTAAAGGTTTTCTTTGCTGATCCACATAGTCCATGGCAGCGTGGCACAAACGAAAATACGAACGGCCTCCTACGGCAATACTTTCCGAAAGGGACTGACCTCTCTCGTTGGAGTGCCCAAGAAATACAGGCGGTAGCTCACGTACTTAATACTAGACCTCGAAAAACACTAGGCTGGAAAACACCTGCCGAAGCACTGAATGAGTATCTAAAGTCTGTACAACAATCCAGTGTTGCGACGACCGGTTGAATCCGCCTTGCGAGCCCGGATCCGAGTGAAGCAGCAGCGCTTGAGGCCGGCCACGCTTCCCGTAAGCCATGTCCAACGCTCTGATCACAAAAGGCATGCGATCCTGTTTGCTGACTAACACCAGCTCCCGCACCAGGCCATACACCTTGAGCCGACCGATTTACTCACCATCTTCCTGCGTCATCGACACGATGCAACAGGAGGATGGCGGCGCTTCAACTTTGCGTAAACAGCTCAACTGCGCAACCGAAGCCGCCCAACGTCCGGAGATCGACGCCTGAGGCGCCGGGCGCAGTAGCACGAGCGAGTATCAACAAAGACCATGCAAAGCCAATCAACCGGCTTCTGGGCGCTTAGTTGGTCAAGGGACTGGGTGTCCGGCATGAAGGCTTCCTTGGAAAAGTACAAAAGCTAGGGCTGAACCTTAGCATTGTCGGCCGGCGAGGACAGCCGCAAGGCGGCTGAGAATGCTGTAAGAACTTTCCTGCGGACAAAACAAAACCCCAACTGCTTTCGCAATTGGGGTTTCGGAATTTAATCTTGACGATGACCTACTCTCACATGGGGAAACCCCACACTACCATCGGCGATGCATCGTTTCACTTCTGAGTTCGGGATGGGATCAGGTGGTTCCAACGCTCTATGGTCGTCAAGAAATTCGGGTACTGAGTCGTGGCCAGATGGCCTCGCTTCAGCAAATTGGGTATGTGACAGCTTTCGGTGTTTTGTGAGCGTCGAACTTTCGGTTCATTGCGTCTTCACACACCGCAATCTGGCCTTTCGACTCAAATTGCTTGGGTGTTATATGGTCAAGCCTCACGGGCAATTAGTATTGGTTAGCTCAACGCCTCACAGCGCTTACACACCCAACCTATCAACGTCGTAGTCTTCGACGGCCCTTCAGGGAACTCAAGGTTCCAGTGAGATCTCATCTTGAGGCAAGTTTCCCGCTTAGATGCTTTCAGCGGTTATCTTTCCCGAACATAGCTACCCGGCAATGCCACTGGCGTGACAACCGGAACACCAGAGGTTCGTCCACTCCGGTCCTCTCGTACTAGGAGCAGCCCCTCTCAAATCTCAAACGTCCACGGCAGATAGGGACCGAACTGTCTCACGACGTTCTAAACCCAGCTCGCGTACCACTTTAAATGGCGAACAGCCATACCCTTGGGACCGGCTTCAGCCCCAGGATGTGATGAGCCGACATCGAGGTGCCAAACACCGCCGTCGATATGAACTCTTGGGCGGTATCAGCCTGTTATCCCCGGAGTACCTTTTATCCGTTGAGCGATGGCCCTTCCATACAGAACCACCGGATCACTAAGACCTACTTTCGTACCTGCTCGACGTGTCTGTCTCGCAGTCAAGCGCGCTTTTGCCTTTATACTCTACGACCGATTTCCGACCGGTCTGAGCGCACCTTCGTACTCCTCCGTTACTCTTTAGGAGGAGACCGCCCCAGTCAAACTACCCACCATACACTGTCCTCGATCCGGATAACGGACCTGAGTTAGAACCTCAAAGTTGCCAGGGTGGTATTTCAAGGATGGCTCCACGCGAACTGGCGTCCACGCTTCAAAGCCTCCCACCTATCCTACACAAGCAAATTCAAAGTCCAGTGCAAAGCTATAGTAAAGGTTCACGGGGTCTTTCCGTCTAGCCGCGGATACACTGCATCTTCACAGCGATTTCAATTTCACTGAGTCTCGGGTGGAGACAGCGCCGCCATCGTTACGCCATTCGTGCAGGTCGGAACTTACCCGACAAGGAATTTCGCTACCTTAGGACCGTTATAGTTACGGCCGCCGTTTACCGGGGCTTCGATCAAGAGCTTCGCGTTAGCTAACCCCATCAATTAACCTTCCGGCACCGGGCAGGCGTCACACCCTATACGTCCACTTTCGTGTTTGCAGAGTGCTGTGTTTTTAATAAACAGTCGCAGCGGCCTGGTATCTTCGACCGGCGTGAGCTTACGCAGCAAGTGCTTCACCCTCACCGGCGCACCTTCTCCCGAAGTTACGGTGCCATTTTGCCTAGTTCCTTCACCCGAGTTCTCTCAAGCGCCTTGGTATTCTCTACCCAACCACCTGTGTCGGTTTGGGGTACGGTTCCTGGTTATCTGAAGCTTAGAAGCTTTTCTTGGAAGCATGGCATCAACCACTTCGTCGCCTAAAGGCAACTCGTCATCAGCTCTCGGCCTTAGAATCCCGGATTTACCTAAGATTCCAGCCTACCACCTTAAACTTGGACAACCAACGCCAAGCTGGCCTAGCCTTCTCCGTCCCTCCATCGCAATAACCAGAAGTACAGGAATATTAACCTGTTTTCCATCGACTACGCTTTTCAGCCTCGCCTTAGGGACCGACTAACCCTGCGTCGATTAACGTTGCGCAGGAAACCTTGGTCTTTCGGCGTGGGTGTTTTTCACACCCATTGTCGTTACTCATGTCAGCATTCGCACTTCTGATACCTCCAGCAAGCTTCTCAACTCACCTTCACAGGCTTACAGAACGCTCCTCTACCGCATCACTTACGTGATACCCGTAGCTTCGGTGTATGGTTTGAGCCCCGTTACATCTTCCGCGCAGGCCGACTCGACTAGTGAGCTATTACGCTTTCTTTAAAGGGTGGCTGCTTCTAAGCCAACCTCCTAGCTGTCTAAGCCTTCCCACATCGTTTCCCACTTAACCATAACTTTGGGACCTTAGCTGACGGTCTGGGTTGTTTCCCTTTTCACGACGGACGTTAGCACCCGCCGTGTGTCTCCCATGCTCGGCACTTGTAGGTATTCGGAGTTTGCATCGGTTTGGTAAGTCGGGATGACCCCCTAGCCGAAACAGTGCTCTACCCCCTACAGTGATACATGAGGCGCTACCTAAATAGCTTTCGAGGAGAACCAGCTATCTCCGAGCTTGATTAGCCTTTCACTCCGATCCACAGGTCATCCGCTAACTTTTCAACGGTAGTCGGTTCGGTCCTCCAGTCAGTGTTACCTAACCTTCAACCTGCCCATGGATAGATCGCCCGGTTTCGGGTCTATTCCCAGCGACTAGACGCCCTATTAAGACTCGCTTTCGCTACGCCTCCCCTATTCGGTTAAGCTCGCCACTGAAAATAAGTCGCTGACCCATTATACAAAAGGTACGCAGTCACAGAACAAAGTCTGCTCCCACTGCTTGTACGCATACGGTTTCAGGATCTATTTCACTCCCCTCTCCGGGGTTCTTTTCGCCTTTCCCTCACGGTACTAGTTCACTATCGGTCAGTCAGTAGTATTTAGCCTTGGAGGATGGTCCCCCCATATTCAGACAAAGTTTCTCGTGCTCCGTCCTACTCGATTTCATGACTAAGAGATTTTCGCGTACAGGGCTATCACCCACTATGGCCGCACTTTCCAGAGCGTTCCGCTAATCTCAAAGCCACTTAAGGGCTAGTCCCCGTTCGCTCGCCACTACTAAGGGAATCTCGGTTGATTTCTTTTCCTCAGGGTACTTAGATGTTTCAGTTCCCCTGGTTCGCCTCTTGCACCTATGTATTCAGTACAAGATAACCATCTTGTGATGGCTGGGTTCCCCCATTCAGACATCTCCGGATCAAAGTCTGTTTGCCGACTCCCCGAAGCTTTTCGCAGGCTACCACGTCTTTCATCGCCTCTGACTGCCAAGGCATCCACCGTATGCGCTTCTTCACTTGACCATATAACCCCAAGCAATCTGGTTATACTGTGAAGACGACATTCGCCGAAAATTCGAATTTCTCAATTAAGAGAACTCACAAATTTTACCTTAGCCTGATCACCACCAGTGAAAGTGGATCTCAGTCTATCTTTCTATCACATACCCAAATTTTTAAAGAACGAACCAGTCAAAGACTAGAAATCAACATTCACCATCACAGCGATGGAATGCTCATTTCTAAGCTCTTACTTCAGAAGCAGTAGTGGTGGAGCCAAGCGGGATCGAACCGCTGACCTCCTGCGTGCAAGGCAGGCGCTCTCCCAGCTGAGCTATGGCCCCGTATTTCTACAGGCGTTTCCCACACAAAATTGGTGGGTCTGGGCAGATTCGAACTGCCGACCTCACCCTTATCAGGGGTGCGCTCTAACCAACTGAGCTACAGACCCAATTTCGGGCTGCTTCTTTCGTCTTCTTCAATGAATCAAGCAATTCGTGTGGGAACTTATGGAGCAGCTGATGTCGTCGATTAAGGAGGTGATCCAGCCGCAGGTTCCCCTACGGCTACCTTGTTACGACTTCACCCCAGTCATGAATCACACCGTGGTAACCGTCCTCCCGAAGGTTAGACTAGCTACTTCTGGTGCAACCCACTCCCATGGTGTGACGGGCGGTGTGTACAAGGCCCGGGAACGTATTCACCGCGACATTCTGATTCGCGATTACTAGCGATTCCGACTTCACGCAGTCGAGTTGCAGACTGCGATCCGGACTACGATCGGTTTTATGGGATTAGCTCCACCTCGCGGCTTGGCAACCCTTTGTACCGACCATTGTAGCACGTGTGTAGCCCAGGCCGTAAGGGCCATGATGACTTGACGTCATCCCCACCTTCCTCCGGTTTGTCACCGGCAGTCTCCTTAGAGTGCCCACCATAACGTGCTGGTAACTAAGGACAAGGGTTGCGCTCGTTACGGGACTTAACCCAACATCTCACGACACGAGCTGACGACAGCCATGCAGCACCTGTCTCAATGTTCCCGAAGGCACCAATCCATCTCTGGAAAGTTCATTGGATGTCAAGGCCTGGTAAGGTTCTTCGCGTTGCTTCGAATTAAACCACATGCTCCACCGCTTGTGCGGGCCCCCGTCAATTCATTTGAGTTTTAACCTTGCGGCCGTACTCCCCAGGCGGTCAACTTAATGCGTTAGCTGCGCCACTAAGAGCTCAAGGCTCCCAACGGCTAGTTGACATCGTTTACGGCGTGGACTACCAGGGTATCTAATCCTGTTTGCTCCCCACGCTTTCGCACCTCAGTGTCAGTATCAGTCCAGGTGGTCGCCTTCGCCACTGGTGTTCCTTCCTATATCTACGCATTTCACCGCTACACAGGAAATTCCACCACCCTCTACCATACTCTAGCTCGCCAGTTTTGGATGCAGTTCCCAGGTTGAGCCCGGGGATTTCACATCCAACTTAACGAACCACCTACGCGCGCTTTACGCCCAGTAATTCCGATTAACGCTTGCACCCTCTGTATTACCGCGGCTGCTGGCACAGAGTTAGCCGGTGCTTATTCTGTCGGTAACGTCAAAATTGCAGAGTATTAATCTACAACCCTTCCTCCCAACTTAAAGTGCTTTACAATCCGAAGACCTTCTTCACACACGCGGCATGGCTGGATCAGGCTTTCGCCCATTGTCCAATATTCCCCACTGCTGCCTCCCGTAGGAGTCTGGACCGTGTCTCAGTTCCAGTGTGACTGATCATCCTCTCAGACCAGTTACGGATCGTCGCCTTGGTGAGCCATTACCTCACCAACTAGCTAATCCGACCTAGGCTCATCTGATAGCGCAAGGCCCGAAGGTCCCCTGCTTTCTCCCGTAGGACGTATGCGGTATTAGCGTTCCTTTCGAAACGTTGTCCCCCACTACCAGGCAGATTCCTAGGCATTACTCACCCGTCCGCCGCTGAATCCAGGAGCAAGCTCCCTTCATCCGCTCGACTTGCATGTGTTAGGCCTGCCGCCAGCGTTCAATCTGAGCCATGATCAAACTCTTCAGTTCAAACATCTTTGGGTTTTTAAGAAACCCTAAACTTGGCTCAGCAATCGTTGGTTACATCTTTGATTTCTCGCGGAGTAACTTGTGATGCTGATAATCTTGTTGACTATCAGTCTGACTCCACAAGCACCCACACGAATTGCTTGATTCAGTTGTTAAAGAGCGGTTGGTCAAGATCTTTCGTCTCAACCGAGGCGCGCATTCTACAGCAGCCTCATTTGCTGTCAAGTGATTATTTTCAGAAGCTTTCGAAGATTTCTTCAACAACTTCAACCACTTGCGCTTCCGATCTCTCGTTAGCGGGAGGCGAATAATACAGCATTAAAATGCGTGGTCAACCCTTGCCTGGAAATTCTTTTCCCTTACCAAAAAGCCCAGATTCCACTATGAAACCTACCAGGCCTTTACAAAACATCAGGGCAGCAGAGTACCCATACCACAGTGCCACTGAATCTCCCCTTACGTTCATAGACGCTGAATGACCGCTATTGGCTGTGGATTGCTGCCTGGAATGACTGACAGGCCTGGGTCGACAGTTGCCTATAACGGCAGGCCAGACGCCTGTTGACAATGACGCCCCACACAACACGCATCTCGTCGGCGGTCAGAAAGTATGTTTTTATAAATACCAATCAAATGCTTAACCTGTTCTTCGAGTCCCCCTCGGGAACCAAAATTAGAAAAGGTCTTGCCTGGCAAGGCCTTTTTTTCATTTGCAGGAAGGTGCCATCGCCCTTCCGACGAGACATCACAAAGGTTCACCGCATGGAAACATCACTGGAAACAGTCGCCCTTTTCTCCCTGAAACTCGCCTACGAGGAAGAAGGCCTGAGCCCGATTCTGCGGGATGATCTGGTCATGGGCGATTATGAGCGGGACGTGTTCGAGCTGTTGGTGCGCCGGGGCGATGTCGAGACGATTCAGTTCAAGATGAATGAATGCCTGAGTCTTGCGCTGGACGCTCTGGGCGGCGTGGAAAAGCCGCTGGGGCGTGAGCTGCACAAATTGTCCGCCGATTTCAGCCAGGCACGGTCGATGGAGCAGTTGGATGCGCCGCTCCTCGCCCTCAAGGGTTATTTGAAAGACGTGCTGTAAGGCCTCACAGAAGATGCCGGGAAATGTACTTCGAGATCTCCACCATCGACGTCTTCCCGGTGAATTCGAACTTCACCTTGCCCAGCGACGAAAAGTAAATCTCCAGCTCCGAGTCCAGATCGAACGTCCCTGACGTTTCGACGGAATACGCGACGATGTTCTTGTACGGCAACGAGGTGAAGTCCTTCTTGCTGCCGGTAATGCCCTGGACGTTGACCGCGATGATGCGTTTGTTGGTGAACACCACGCCATCGCGCATGGCCTTGTAGGAGTCGATCACCTCTTCGCCATCCAGCAAGAGCGCGGTCACGCGTTCGGCGTATTCGTCGTTCTGTTTGAGTTTGAAGAAGCCTTTGTTGTTGAAGTCGATCATCTTTCGATCCTCCGGAGATAGAAAACTATTGGCTGATCAGTCGAGTGCCTTGACGACTCGGTAGCTCTTCCAGGCTTCCTCCAGCGTTTCTTCCCAGTCGTCGGCATACGCCGGGGTCATCACGACAGCGAGGGTGGTCGCGCAGAGCAGGCGAAAGGCCAAGGTGAAAGCGGGCATGTGTAATCCGTTACGGTGATGAGGAATGGCGCGACGCTACTATTTTGCTATCTTGCCGTCCACTCAGGATGGAGTGCCTGGAAGGTAACTCCGTACTCAAGCCGGTTTAAGGAAAGTGCTCGATGAAAACCCTGTTAGCCCTTACTGCCCTCGCCGGCATGTGGATCTGGGTCGTAAGAAACAGAGGCAACTGGCATTTGTTACTCGCCAACCTCGCCGGAGCAGGTGCCGGTCTGGTCGCGATCGCGGTGCAGTCGATTGTGTTCGCTGGATTGTTCGATTCTGAATTGCCCAAGGGCGTGGCCCTGAGCCTGCTTGCAGTGCTGACCAGCGCTGGTGCCTTTGCCGGTGTCTGGATGTGGATCGCCCGCCGCCCGCAACCGGAGCACCCGGTCGCACGTCAACTGCTCGGCGCCATCTGTGGCTTCGCCAGCGGCGTGACGACTCTGGTTTTCATTGCTCTCAACTTTTAATTGGTTTTGCTATCGTGCTGGCCATTATCGCAGCGGGCTCGACGCGTGCTGACTTGAGCAATCTTTGAATGTTATAGGAAAGGATCGAATGGAGTTTCTGCGTTTTCTGGCATTTGTCGCGACCTGGGGTTTCATGTGGCGCTGGGTGGTGAAAAACCGCGGCAGCTGGAACCTGTTCTACGGCAATCTCGTTGGCGCGGCGGGCGGCTTCATTGTCGGGGTGGTGGTGTTGTCGATCACGCTTTCGCTGCTCCCGTCGGCGGACAAGCCTCGGAAGCAGATTGAAGAAACAGCGGCTCAAGCGGTCGCCCCTGCCGTGGCAAAACCTGAAACGCTGAAACCGCCGGTGATCGTTCAAAAGCCGGCTCCAGCGCCTGACAAGCTGCCAACGTTTACCGCCGGGCAACCACAAAACGAGCCGTCGCCACCCGAGTCCGCCTTGCTGCCGAACTACCGCAATCGCGTGACGGAGTCGATCTCGGAGAAAACCCAGCAGGACAAATACGACGAGGCGTTCGCTTTGATCCGCGCACAGGTCGGCAATGACCCGGGCGCTGACCAGTCGCCGATCGCGTCGGTCATGTGCATCCCCTTTGTTCGACAAGCCATGCGCTTTCCGGCGTCGGCGTTCCTTGTCGAGAACGCCCCCGAATCGGCTCAGCGCTTCAAGGATCAGATCTACACCATCAGCAACACCATCACTGCACGCAACATGCTGGGTGATGACATCAGCTACCGGTTCGACTGCTCCTTGCAACGGATCGCAGGCACGGACGCGGGTTTTGCCGCCTGGAAATTGCTTGATCTGAAGCTGCAAAAGTCCGGATCTTAAGCCTCGTTTAAGGGTATTGGGCGCCAGCTGCGCTATGATCGCCGGCTGTGTGCCCAGAGCCTGATCCCGGATGCCCCGCCCCCTTGATAACCCTGCTCCACTCCCACCGGTATTGGCCGGGCCACTGCTGCGCCGACTGGAACCGACGCGCTTAGTGTTTTGGCTGGTCGGCAGCCGCGAACTGTCGTTGACCTTGCGCCTGCATGGCGTAGGAGCCATTCCACTGGATGCCGGGAAATGCACGGTCATTCCAGTAGGCACCCGGGCTTTTGTTCACCTGATCGACGTTGCACTGGAAACCGCCCTACCCTGCGACACCCGCATCGACTATGACCTGTTGATCAATGGCCAGCAGCCGATCGCCGATTGGGCGCCACACCTGCTCTACGACAACACCAGCGGCCCGAACTTCGTCCTGCGTTCGCGCATCGACCAGTTGCTGCATGGTTCCTGCCGCAAACCCCATCACCCGGCCGCCGACGGCCTGCTCTGCGTTGATCGGTTGTTGGCCAACGAAACCGATCCGCAGCATCGTCCTGCCCTGCTGATGATGAGCGGTGATCAGGTCTACGCCGACGATGTGGCCGGCCCGATGTTGCGGGCGATTCACGCTCTGATCGAGCGCCTCGGCCTGTTCGGTGAGCACCTCGAAGGCGCGGTGGTCAGCGACAGCGCGAAACTCTACGAACACCCGGCCAGCTACTACCATCGTGCGGACTTGCTGCCGGCACTGGAAAGCAACGAGACCCTGCGCGATCGTTTTTTCGGCGGTGCGCGCAAGCCGATTTTTACCAGCAGCAGCGCCGACAATCACCTTGTGACGTTCGCCGAAGTCATGGCGATGTATTTGCTCGTGTGGTCGCCAACACCCTGGACGCTGGTCAATCCGCAGCCGCCAGCGCTGACGCCTGAGCGCCTCAAGCGCTATGCCCTCGAGCAGACCCGCATCGACGGGTTCAAGGCCGGCCTCGGCCAGGTAGCACGGGCATTGGCGCACCTGCCGAGCCTGATGATCTTCGATGACCACGACATCACCGACGACTGGAACCTGTCCGCGCAATGGGAGGAAACGGCCTACGGCCATCCGTTCTCCAAGCGCATCATCGGCAACGCGCTGATCGCCTACATGCTGTGTCAGGGCTGGGGCAACAATCCGGATGCATTCAGCACAGTACTGGAGAAGACCCGAGGCCTGAGCGCCAGCGGTGACGACCGCTATCTCGACGCTCCCGTGCAGGACGGATTGATTGAGGAACTGCTGTGTTTTCAGCAATGGCATTTCGTATTGCCGACCAGCCCGGCGCTGGTGGTGCTCGACACCCGTACCCGACGCTGGCGCAGCGAGATGGCGCTCAAGCAACCGTCGGGCTTGCTGGACTGGGAAGCCTTGAGCGAACTGCAGCAGGAACTGCTCGACCACCCTTCGGCGATCATCGTCTCGCCAGCACCGATCTTTGGCGTGAAGCTGATCGAAACCGTGCAGCGAGTGTTCAGCTGGTGCGGTTATCCACTGCTGGTGGACGCGGAAAACTGGATGGCCCATCGCGGCGCAGCTCAGGTGATCCTGAACATTTTCCGACACTCGCGTACGCCGGGCAGTTACGTGGTGCTGTCAGGCGACGTGCACTATTCCTTCGTCTACGAAGTCCTGATCCGACACCGCAAGGGCGGCCCGCGGATCTGGCAAATCACCAGCAGCGGCATCAAGAACGAATTCCCACCCACCCTGCTGGAATGGTTCGACCGCCTCAACCGCTGGCTCTACTCACCACGCTCGCCGCTCAATTGGCTCACCAAACGCCGCCGCATGCGCATCGTCCCGTACGTGCCGGAACACGCCGAAGCGGGTGAGCGGCTGTGGAATTCGGCGGGGATCGGCCAGGTGTTTTTCAATCAACAGGGACAACCGAACGACATCGTCCAACACAACTCGAATGGCGCACCGAAGACCCGGATGCTGGCGCCGGATTTGTCGGATTACCCTGATTAGAAAAATCTCACGCAGGGAGCGAGAAAGATGGCAGGGTCGTCGGAATCAGCTTACAGAAGACCCAGAAACGTCTCGATGAGACTTCGGTGATACTCAGCACACCGCAGGCAGCCCGTCTGTGGCACAACCACTGATAGGTATCGCCTTGTCATCCTGTACTCATTTCTGTACGTTCTCTGCATCAAGCGAGGACTACAACATGGACACTATCAACTACACCACAGCTCGTGCGCACTTGGCTGAAACCATGGATCGCGTGAATGAAGACTGCGCCCCACTTCTGGTAACCCGCCAAAAAGGCGAGCCTGTAGTGATGATGTCTCTGGCCGAATACAACGCGCTGGAAGAAACGGCTTATCTGCTGCGCTCTTCGGCCAATGCCGAGCGCTTGATCAAATCGATTGGCGAAATGCGCGCTGGAAAAGCCAAAGTCAGGCAACTGATCGAAGAATGAAAATCCAGTTCACGCCAACGGGTTGGGAAGACTACTTGTGGTTTCAGCAAAACGATAAGGCCGGTCTCAAACGAATCAATCTTTTGATCAAAGCGATCCAGCGCCAACCCTTTGAAGGCTTGGGTAAACCGGAGCCACTCAAGCACAACATGAGCGGCTTCTGGTCACGGCGGATAACTGCCGAGCATCGCCTGGTCTATGCAATCGTAGACGGCGAAATCTGCGTCATAACTTGCAGATTTCACTACTGACCGGGGGATCAGACATGGCTCAGGGAACGGCCAACCCCTCTGACAATCATCCCCACCTCCCGCTCATCAATCGTCAGCGGCGGCAGCAGCCGGATCGTCTTGCCGCGCGTGACGTTGATCAGCAGTCCATGATCCCTCGCAGCAATCAGTGTCAGGTCGCGGATCGGCTGTTTCAGTTCAATGCCGATCATCAGCCCTTGCCCACGAATCGCCAGCACATTCGGATTGTCCGCCAGCTCTGCGCGCAAGCGGGTCAGCAGGCGCTCACCCTGGACCCTGGCATTTTCCAGCAGACCTTGTTCTTCGATAATCTCGAGCACGGTGCAACCCACCCGGCACGCCAGTGGATTGCCGCCGAAGGTGCTGCCATGGCTGCCGGGGGTGAACAGATCCGCCGCCCGGCCCCGTGCCAGGCAAGCGCCGATCGGCACGCCGTTGCCCAGGCCCTTGGCGAGGGTCATGACGTCGGGAACGATGCCTTCGTGCTGGAACGCAAACCAGCGGCCGGTACGACCGATACCAGTCTGGATCTCGTCAAGCATCAGCAGCCAGGCGTGGCGGTTGCACAACTCACGCAGGGCCTTGAGGTAGCCGGGCGGCGCCAGTTGCACGCCGCTTTCGCCCTGGATCGGTTCGACCAGAATCGCCACGATCCGCTGACCATGTTTGCGCTGCACTTGCTCCAGCGCCGCAATATCGCCGAACGGCACTTTGATGAAATCCCCGGGCAAGTCATTGAAACCGAGCCGCACCGCCGGGCCATCACTGGCGGACAAGGTGCCGAGGGTACGGCCATGAAACGCGTTGGCCATCACCACCACCAGCGGCTGCTCGGTGCCTTTGCGCCAGCCGTACAGACGCGCCAGTTTCAGCGCGGTTTCATTGGCCTCGGCACCGGAATTGTTGAAGAACGCCCGCTCCATCCCCGCCAGTTGCGTCAGCTTCTGCGCCAGCGACTGTTGCCAGTCGATGCTGTAGAGATTGGAGGTGTGCAGCAGCAATCCCGCCTGCTCGCTGATCGCCGACACGATGCGCGGGTGCGAGTGGCCGACATTGGTCACCGCCACGCCCGCCACCGCATCCAGATATTCGCGTCCCGCCTGATCCCAGAGTCGGGTACCCAGGCCTTTGATGAAGCTCAAGTCCAGCGGTTGGTAGGTATTCATCAGGGCGGCGGTCATGTCGGCAAACTCCAGCGAGGTGAGGTGCTGGCAGTATGGTTATCCACCTGAACTGGATAAACTCGGCAAAACTTCAATCATTTAAAAGCCGGGCTTGATAATGGATTTGTTCCAGTCGATGAGCGTGTACGTCAAGGTTGTGGAGTCCGGCAGCATGACGGCGGCCGCGCTGCAGTGCGAAATGTCCACGACCATGGTGGGCAATCACCTGCGGGCGCTGGAGCAACGGCTCGGCGTGCAACTGTTGCAACGCACCACCCGCCGCCAGCGGCTGACCGAGTTCGGCAGCGTTTACTACCAGCGCTGCCTGGAAGTACTTGGCCTTGTTGCCGACTCCGAACGCCTCGCCGAACAGACGCTTGATGAACCGCGCGGCATCCTGCGAGTTACCGCGCCGCTGACCTTTGGCGTCGAACGCCTGGCCCCGGCGCTCAGTGAGTTTTCCCTGCAATGTCCGCAGGTCAAACTCGACGTGATCCTGACCAACCGCCGTCCGGACCTGCTGGAAAGCGGCCTCGACGTGGCCTTCCGACTGGGCCACTTCGACCAGTCCAACCTGATCGCCCGCCCGCTGATCGACTACACCCTGACCGTCTGCGCCTCCCCGGAATACGTGGCCCGACGCGGCATGCCGCTCACGCCTGAAGATCTGCGTCAGCACGACTGCCTGTCGTTTGCCTATCCCGCCGGGGACGACTGGCAATCGGTGGAAAAGCAGTGGCGCCTCAGCGGCCCGGACGGGGAATTCATGGTCGACGTCAAAGGGCCGATGCTGATCAACAGTTCCGCCGGCCTGCATCAGGCCGCGCGCACTGGCATGGGCATCGTGATGCTGCCGGACGCACTGGTGGAACAGGATCTGCGCGACGGCAAACTGGTCGTGGTGATGCCGGACTATCAGCCGCCGAACCGCCCGATGCATCTGCTTTACGCGCCGGATCGCTATCGGTTGCCGAAACTGCGTCGCTTCGTCGAGTTCGCCATGCAGATGTGGGGCAGACCGTAGGCAACACGACTACTGTTGGAAATACACCAGGGACGGGATCAACGAATGAACAAAGACATTTCAATACGCGACCTCATGCCCACGGAAGTGGAGGTGGCAAGGCAGTTTCTGGAGGCGAACGGTTGGGGCCATCGCACCGGCATCGCCGAACATTTCGCACAGCTTGTTCAGAACTCTCAGCGCACCGCCGTGGCATTGAGCGGCCAGCAGATTGTCGGTTTCGCCCGTGGCATCACCGACGGTTTGTCCAACGGTTACCTGTCGATGGTGGTGGTCGACGGGCAACACCGGCGCGCGGGCATCGGACGGGCGCTGGTCGAACATGTGATGGGCGACAACACCGACATAACCTGGGTCCTTCGTGCCGGGCGCGAAGGTGCGGAAGCGTTTTTTGCCAGCCTGGGGTTTGAAACGTCGGTGATCGCGATGGAGCGTTTGCGGCTGAAATAGCCTGCGTGATCGACGCTTAAACGCTGATTGTTGATTGCGTTTGTTTAATCACTCAACAACCTTGAATGCCATTTCCGAGATGTCCGTAGGAACCGTCTCGACTTGCATTTTCGGCATTCGCACACTCAGCGAGCCTGAATACAATCCGCCGACTTCTGAAAGCGCGGACGCATTCAAGGCCCCTCATGACCTTCAGCTCACCCAAGTTCTTCCTGATCTACCTGCCCATTGTCTTTTTTGTGTACTTCTTCCTGAATCGTCAGCGGCTGGTCACGGCTGGAAAAGTCTGGCTCGTCATTGCCAGTCTGATTTTCTATGGGCGCTGGAGCGTCGCTTACATTCCCTTGCTCATGTTCTCCATCGGCTTCAACTTCATTGTTGGGAAAGCCCTCGCCGCCCCCGACAACCACTTGCCGTCAGGCCTGTCGAAAAGGGCCATCCTGGGCATTGGAATAGTCACCGACCTGGCCTTGCTCGGGTATTTCAAATACACCAACTTCCTGGTCGACAACATCAACTCGGCGCTCGGCACAGAGTTGTTTTTCTACCAGGTCATCCTGCCTCTGGGCATCAGCTTCTACACGTTTACGCAAATCGCCTTTCTGGTGGACTGCTACAAGAACCTCGCGAAAGAGTACAGCTTCATCAACTACGCGCTGTTCGTAACGTTCTTCCCTCACCTGATCGCCGGGCCGATTCTTCACCATAAAGAAATGATGAGTCAGTTCCAGTCACGCTGGACGCTCGTCATTCGCCACAGAAACGTGGTCATGGGCCTGTTCATTTTCAGCATCGGTCTGTTCAAGAAAGTGATGATTGCCGACACCTTTGCCATCTGGGCGGATGCCGGGTTCGCTCAGGGTGTCAGTCATGATTTTTTCAGCGCGTGGACGACCAGTCTTTCCTACACCTTTCAGCTCTACTTCGACTTCAGCGGTTACTGCGACATGGCAATAGGCGCCGCGTTGCTGTTCAACATATGGCTGCCGCTGAACTTCAACTCACCTTACAAGGCGCTGGACATCCAGGACTTCTGGCGGCGCTGGCACATGACGTTGAGCCGTTACCTTCGCGACTACCTGTACGTACCGCTGGGCGGTAACCGGTGCGGCCGGCAGCGTTTGTACTTCAATCTGATGGTGACTTTCGTTCTCGGCGGGCTCTGGCACGGTGCGAGCTGGATGTTCATCATCTGGGGAGCATTGCATGGCGGCGCCATTGTCATGCACCGAGTCTGGAAACAAGCGGGCCTGTCGCTGCCGGATCCTGTCGGATGGTTTGTCACGTTCATGTTCGTGAACATCACATGGGTGTTCTTCAGAGCCGACTCCATTGACGATGCACTGCGCATATTGCGCGGGATGGTTGATTTCGACTCGATCCATCAGCTCTCCGTAAACACCGTCCCGACTGCCAACCTTGCCTGGGGAGGGACGCTATCCGATCGCTTGCTCGAAACCCTTCCCACAGGCCTGACAGCCAACCTTGCACCAACATTGATGATTGCCGTCGCGCTGCTGATCATCCGCCGCAAAAACGCTTTCGAACTCACCGCTCACACTGACTTTGGAAAGGCGAAGACCCTCGCCATGCCCACGCTGTTTTGTCTTTCGCTGTACGCCAGCGTGCAAAGCAAAAGCCCCGTTTTCCTCTACTTCAACTTCTAGGGGCTCGCCTGTGAAAAGACGTTTATATGCGGCACTCACCCTGACTGCATTGATCATGTGCACTGTTCCGACCGTCAATCTGTACCGGGTGTTTACGACACAGAGCGACGTGAAATGGTGGAAGGCCAAGGTGTTGTATAACATGGACCTGTTTCATGGGCTCATCAGCCAACTGATCTATCCCATGGGGCTATCGATTCATCCGAGCAAGGTCATCATCGGAAAGGAAGGCTGGCTGTTTCTCGGCGATGAATATGCCGACAAGATTTCTGTAAAACGCGCAGGTGTTGACAAGAAAGAAACGCAAATCATCGAAAACGTCGCCCGATCCGTGGAGCTCTGGGATCAGTGGCTTAGCAGCAAAGGCGTAACTGCCTTTCGCATTGTCATAGGCCCGGACAAAGACTCCGTATATCCGGAATACCTTCCGGACTGGTCGTCACACACAAGCCTCAGGCCAACCGACGTGCTACTGCGCCACGCCCGGGGCGATATTTATGTCGACCCCATAAAGGCGCTGGTACAAGCCAAACAACAGTTCGCTCATCCGCTCTACTACCGGACCGACACGCACTGGAACAACGCCGGAGCCTGGATTGCCTTTGATGAGTTACGCAAGAGCCTGACGAACACCCAGACTCGGTTGATCTGGCCGCAGGCCCGGGCCCCCCTGACTCTGACCACACACAAACGCGGCGGCGGCGACCTCGCGCACTTTCTACGGATCCAGGAGTCGCTGAGCGACAATGAAGTCGTACTCAACTTCCCCGACGAGTACTCGCTGCCGGTCGAACACCATGACTTCAACTCCGGTGAAATGACCTTCTCGGGTCAGAACATCGGTATCGCATCACCGGCGTCGCTTCTTCTGGTCAGCTCCCCGCAAGCCTTGAACTCGAAAAAAGTGCTTTGGCTACGTGATTCGTTTGGCACAGCCATGACGCCTTTGATGACCGCGACCTTCAGCGAGACGCTGCATGTGTATTACTTGCTGCTCAAACCCGAAGCACTGGTCGCCCTCGTTGAACGGTTTCAACCGGACTATGTGTTCATCACCAGTGTCGAGCGCGATATTCGCGGTGATTTTTTCCAGTCGGGCCCTCCCGTTACCCACGTCGATGCAACCGTGATCAACTAGCCCAACAGGCAGATGCGTTTGCCTTGAGTTCGGCAACAGCTATGCTCGTCTTTCTCTTTCCAGCATGGATGCTGCGCAATGCTCACGATTCTGCAAAACACTCCGATACGGGTTTACCTGATTTTTCTGCTGCTGGTTTATTTCGGCATCAAGGCGTTCTCTCCCCGCCGCGAAAGCCGTGCCTCGATGCTGATAACACCTCCGGCGTTTTTGGCGTGGTCGCTGTACTCCCTGAACCTGACGATCAATCCGGCCTTGTTTTTCAGCATCTGGCTCGGCGCGCTGTTGCTGGGCGGTTTCTCGGCCTGGCTGGTGTTCTCCCGCCGGGGCGTGGTGCTCGACGACTCTGGAAAGGGGCTAATCATGCCGGGTACGGTAAAAATCCTGATCATGTACCTGATGTTCTTTTCCGCGAACTACTACTTCGGTTACCAGAATGACGTGAATCCGGAGCTTTCCGCGTCCCCGGACATGCTGCTGCTCAAGGCCGGCATTGCGGGTTTCATGTGCGGCCTGATCAGCACCCGTTCGCTGAAGCTCTACTGGACGCTGCGTGGCCTGGCGTCCCGGCGGTTGCCGGGGAATGTCGTCGCCAATGAATGAGACAAGACACACCCGCTGCCTGGTTGCCCTTCACAAATCATCGGGATAAATAATCGGCACCACCGGCCCCTTGCTCCGTGACAACGCCGCCGCGCTCCCCTAAATTAGTCGGCCTGAAAAAGCCCCCAGCGCTTTCTCGTCTCATCTCAAGTTAAAAAAGTAGTGAAATTTCAATGTCCGATTTCAACACCGCTGAATCCGTAGTCACTCTGTCGTCCAAAGCGGAATACGAAAACTCCATCAATCTTTCACAACACATCCCACAGGCGAAGATCATCAGCGAGATGGTGCTGGACGCGTTCCAGTCGAGCCGCGAGAGCGATCAGATCCGCGAACTGCGCGCCGCGATCCGTCAGGCCCACGACCGCTTCGATGACGACCAGGCTTACGAGCTGATGGGCGAACTCAAGCGTCTGAAGGACGCCGAAGCGGCCGACATCGCCGCCCTCGAAGACCTCAGCAGCAAATTCCCGATCAGCCGCATCCTGTCGAGCTTCAAGGACGATCCGGCGTTTCAGGAAATCGTCTACGGCCTGGCCCTCAAGGTGCTGAACCAGACCCATCAGGCGATCAGCAACCCGAGCGGCGGCAAGAGCAAGGCTGCCCGCGCCAAGAAAGACGTCGAAGTGTTCAGCATCAGCAAGGACGGCATCAGCGTGACCCTGCCAATGCGCACACCGCGTTCGCGCCTGAGCGTGGATCGCGAGGCGCTGGAATTCCTTGGTTTCACCTTCGTCGGTGAAGGCGATGAGGCGGAAATTGAAGGCGAAACCTTCGTCGACAACGCCGGCACCGAGCACGCGATCAACCGCAAGAACATCATCACCGCGCTGCAACAGCAGACCGCGTTCGATGGCTACAGCATCGCCGCCCAGTAATACCGGCGCTGACGAAAAAGCCCCGCTCTGAAATCCAGGCGGGGCTTTTTGTTGTCCGCAGATTGGCGATTATGCCGATGGATGCACGGCGGCAATCATGTCGACTTCGATGGCTGCGTTTTTCGGCAACTGATAGACGCCGACGGTGGTGCGGGTGTGTCGCCCGACATCGCCCAACACATAACTGAATACATCCGACGCGCCGTTGGCGACTTCGCTGAGGTCGACGAAATCCGGCGTGGACTTCACGTACACCGTGACCCGCAACAACGACCTGACCTTGTCCAGCGAACCGACTGCATCGACGATAAAGGCCAGACAACGCATCGCGCTGATGCTCGCCGCGGCCTGCGCATCCTTGAGCGTCAATTCCTGCCCCACCCGCCCCGGGTACTGAATCTTGCCCTCGGTGCGCGGCACCATGCCGCTGATGTAAATCTCGTCGTGATGACGGATCAACGGCGCGTAATTGCCACCCACCGTGTTCTCGCCATTGATGTCGTAGTTCAGCTCTTTTGCCAGGGCAATGAAGCGCTCGTCGCAGGTCATCCTCTCAGTCATTTCGCCCAGCCTCTTGATCAATGCATGAAAACCGCAGATTACGACAGTCGAGCGCCGAACAGTGCATGGCGCCATAACTGACAGGGTTGGATCGAAATCTAGGTCTTTTGCCAGTGCACCGCAACCCGTGACTGCTACAACGAAAAAGCCCCTCACGACATAATCCGTGCGGGGCTTTATCTAAACTTGGAAATGACTTTAAACAGCGCTCAATCGCTCGACCATGTCAGGGAATTTTTCCACCAAACGGATCAGCAAGGCAGCCTGAGCGTTGGGCTTTGATTTCTCCTGCTCCCAGTTTCTAAGGGTGCTTGGACTTGTTCTGATTCTCCTGGCAAAAACCGCCTGTGACATGTGCAGTTTCTCCCGTAGCGCTACGATTTCCTGAGCACCGACTTCCGGGGCGGGTTTGTCCTCGAGTGTCGTATTACGTAGCGTGATTTTTCCTTCGCGTTGAGCCGCCATCTCATCAACGCCCTGCATCAATTCTGCAAACAGGTCGCGTTTTTTCATGGGGTACCTCGTGTTTTCAACTCTTTCTCTATAGCTCCCTTGAGCGCCTTCTCTTGCTCGGCGGTCAAATTCTCAAGCTCATCTTTGTCATAAATCGCAAACATCCAGAACTGGCCATCATTCATAAGCCAATAATAGATAACTCGCAAGCCGCCTCGCCTGCCCTTGCCTCGACGAACATCAACCCAACGCAGTTTTCGGAAGCCGCCTGTTCGTGGCATGACGTCGCCCGCATGCGGGTTGCTTTGCATGTAGGTCTGCAGCTCACGGTATTCGTCATCCGTGAGGTAATGACCCAGGTTGGCGGTGAATAGTGTGGTTTCAAAGAATACTGTTCTCATTCAAAAACTATAAGCAAATTGCCTATAGCTGAACAATAAACACCTTTCGCGGCGAATAAACAATCCTCAACAAAAAACCCCGCTCATCTCTCGATGAACGGGGTTTCTCGTACAACGTTCGAACCTTACGGCGCGTACGTCAGCAGCAGCTCGGTCGGCACCTTGAAGTCCAGGGACATCATGACGCTCAGCGCGGTGATGGTGAAGATCGAGAACACGAACAGCTTGCGTGCCCAGACCGTGTCATCCACCGCCTTGTAGCCGGTCCAGGCCATGTACAGCCAGTACATGCCCATGGCCGCGGCGACGGCGAGGTAGCTCATGCCGGCGTAACCGCTGAAGGTCAGCATCAAGGTCGCCACGAGGAAGGCCAGGATGTAGAGCAGGATGTGCTTCTTGGCCACCTGGATTCCGCGCTTCACTGGCAGCACCGGAATCGATGCAGCCAGGTAATCGTTGAAGCGGAAGATCGCGATGGCGTAGGAATGCGGCATCTGCCACAGACTGAACATCACCAGCAGGGTCAGCGCGGCCATGTCGAAGCTGTTGGTCACGGCTACGTAACCGATCACCGGCGGCATGGCGCCCGACAGACTGCCCACCAGCGTGCCGTGAACCGACTTGCGCTTGAGGTACAGGCTGTAGAAGCCGACGTAGATGATGAAGCCGATCACGGCGAACAGGGCAGCCAACGGGTTGGCCACCTTGTACAGCAACGCAACGCCGGCGACACCCAGGACGGTCGCATAGACCAGGGCCAGTTTCAGGGAGATCAAGCCCTGGACCAGCACCCGGTTCTTGGTGCGTTCCATCTTCAGGTCGATGTCGCGGTCGATGCAGTTGTTGAACACGCAACCGGAGGCCACAACCAGGGAAGTGCCGATCATGGCGGCCAGGAACACCGCCAGATCTACATGCCCTTTCGAGGCCAGGAAGAACCCGCCTGCCACAGAAAGCACGTTACCGAAAATGATCCCCGGTTTGGTGATTTGGATAAAGTGCTTGAGCGACATCGGGTTTACCTCACTTCGCCATCATGTAGGTGTGGATGCTGAACATGATCCACAGCGACAGACCGACCAGCAGCACGATCACGATGGCCGTAAAGACGAACGCAATCACGTTGTTACGTTGAGCGATGGAACGGTCCAGGTGCAGGAAGTAATACAGGTGAACGATCACCTGGATCACGGCGAACAGCAGGACGATTGCCAGCGTCGTCGACTTCGGCAGGGTCGGGAACATCACCAGGCCGAACGGGATGACGGTCAGGATTACCGACAGAATGAAGCCGATGGCGTACGACTTGACGCTGCCGTGGCCAGCATCATGGCTGTCATGGGAGTGTGCATTAGCCATTACAGGGTCCCCATCAGGTAAACAACGGTGAATACGCAGATCCACACCACGTCCAGGAAGTGCCAGAACAGGCTCAGGCAGCTCAGACGGGTCTTGTTGGTCGCCGTCAGGCCGTGCTTGTTGACCTGGTACATCATGATGCCCATCCAGATCAGGCCGGCGGACACGTGCAGACCGTGGGTACCGACCAGCGTGAAGAACGCCGACAGGAAGCCCGAACGGCTAGGACCGAAGCCCTCGGAGATCAGCAGGTGGAACTCGTTGATCTCCATGGCGATGAAGCCTGCGCCGAGCAGGAAGGTCATGAACAACCAGCCCAGAACCTGCTGCTTTTTACCTTTGTACAACGCCAGCATGGCGAAGCCGTAGGTGATCGAGCTGAACAACAGCAGAGCGGTTTCGCCCAGCACGTATGGCAGTTCGAAGATGTCGTGGCCCGACGGGCCACCGGCGACGTTGTTTACCAGTACCGCGTACACCGCGAAGATCGACGCAAACAGAATGCAGTCGGTCATCAGGTAGAGCCAGAAACCGTATACGGTCATCTCGCCCGAGTCGTGGTGATGGTCATCGTGCCCATGGTCATGACCATGGGCGTGTCCAGCATTGGTCACTAAGTTCGACATTGTTTAAGCCTGTTCCAACTTGGTTTCAACACGGGTTGCGGAAGCAGGGATCTTCCCGGCCGCTACCAGACGCTTGTGCTGCTCGGCTTCGATGCGCTCGATCACGTCGACCGGCACCATGTAGCCCTGATCGTCACGTGCTGCGTGAATCACGAAGTAGATGACAGTGCCGGCCAGGCTGGCGATCGCCAACCACCAGATGTGCCAGATCATCGCGAAACCGAACACGGTCAGCAGTGCGCCCATCACCACGCCAGTGGCGGTGTTGTTCGGCATGTGGATCGGTTCGTACTTGGCCGGAGCCTTGTACGCGGTACCGTTTTCCTTGGCCTCGGTGAACGGATCGATGCAGTCTGCTTTTGGCAGTACAGCGAAGTTGTAGAACGGAGGTGGCGACGAGGTCGACCATTCCAGGGTATGAGCATTCCACGGGTCACCGTGTTCGCACATGTTTTCCGGCTTGTTGCGGTCACGCACCGACACGTACAGCTGGATCAGCTGGCAGGCGATACCGACAGCGATCATCACCGCACCGAACATGGCAACGTACAGGTACGGTACCCACTCAGGGTTGGTGGTGGCGTTCAGACGACGGGTCATGCCCATGAAGCCCAGCGCGTAGAGCGGCATGAACGCGACGAAGAAGCCCGAGATCCAGAACCAGAACGCTGCTTTACCCCAGCCTTCGTGCAGCTTGAAGCCGAACGCTTTCGGGAAGTAGAAGCCGAAGCCTGCGATGTAGCCGAATACCGCGCCGCCGATGATCACGTTGTGGAAGTGAGCGATCACGAACAGGCTGTTGTGCAGAACGAAGTCAGCACCCGGGATGGCCAGCAGTACGCCGGTCATGCCGCCGATGGCGAAGGTCACCATGAAGCCCAGGGTCCACAGAACCTGGCTGGTGAAGCGCAGACGGCCCTGGTAGATGGTGAACAGCCAGTTGAACAGTTTCACACCCGTCGGGATGGAAATCAGCATCGTCGCCAGACCGAAGAAGGCGTTGACGCTGGCACCCGAACCCATGGTGAAGAAGTGGTGCAGCCAAACCATGAAGCCCAGTACCGAGATCGCGCCCGAGGCGTAGATCATCGAGTGGTGGCCGAACAGTTTCTTGCCGGTGAAGGCCGAGATGACTTCCGAGAAAATGCCGAATGCCGGCAGGATCAGGATGTAAACCTCAGGGTGGCCCCATGCCCAGAACAGGTTGACGTACATCATTGGATTGCCACCAAGTTCATTGGTGAAAATGTGGAAATCCATGTAACGGTCAAGGGTCAGCAGTGCCAGGGTAGCGGTCAGGATCGGGAACGAAGCCACGATCAGAACGTTTGCCCAGGTGCAGGTCCAGGTGAAGATCGGCATGTCCATCAGTTTCATGCCAGGGGTACGCATTTTCAGCACGGTCGCGAGGAAGTTAACCCCCGTTAGCGTTGTACCCAGACCCGATAGCTGTAGCGCCCAGATGTAGTAGTCCATCCCCACGCCAGGGCTGTATTGCAGACCCGACAACGGTGGATACGCTACCCAGCCGGTCTTGGCGAATTCGCCGACGCCCAGGGACAGGTTGATCAGCACGACGCCGGACACCAGCAGCCAGAAGCTCAGGGAGTTCAGGAACGGGAACGCAACGTCACGCGCGCCGATCTGCAGCGGCACTGCAAGGTTCATCAGGCCGGTGAAGAATGGCATCGCCATGAAGATGATCATGATCACACCGTGAGCGGTGAAGATCTGGTCATAGTGTTCAGGTGGCAGGTAGCCAGGCGAACCCTCGGTGGCCATGGCCAGCTGGGTACGCATCATGATGGCGTCGGCAAAACCGCGCAGCAGCATGACCATGGCGACGATGATGTACATCACGCCGATTTTCTTGTGGTCGACCGACGTCAGCCACTCGGTCCACAGGTAAGTCCACTTCTTGAAGTAGGTGATTGCAGCGAACAACGCCAGACCACCGAGCGCGATCATCGAGATGGTGACCATCACGATCGGCTCGTGGAAAGGGATCGCTTCCCAACTTAATTTACCAAACATCGTTTACTCCTCTGCCCCGGCAGCTGAATGCGAATTCGAGTCCATATCCGTTGCCGCCACTTCTTTCTCTTTCTTCTCGTGCTTCAGCGGCTTGCCCGGTTTCATGCCTTCGTACTTGTCGACGATGGTCTGGAACAGGTTCGGCGTGACCGAGGAGTAGAGCTCGACTGGATTGTTCTGGCTTGGCTTGGCAAGGGCTGCGTATTCAGCGGCTTCAAGCTGTTTAGGTGCCTTTTTGACTTCACTTACCCAGGCGTCGAAATCTTCCTGAGAAGTTGCGATCGCTTTGAATTTCATACCGGTGAAACCAGCGCCGCTGTAGTTGGCGGAGATACCGTCCATTTCAGCGTTGCGGTCAGCGATCAGGTGCAGCTTGGTGGTCATGCCCGCCATCGCGTAGATCTGGCCGCCCAGGCCCGGGATGAAGAACGAGTTCATCACCGCGTCCGAAGTGATCCGGAAGTTAACCGGGGTATGCGCCGGGAACACGATCTTGTTGACCGTGGCGATGCCTTGTTCCGGGTAGATGAACAGCCACTTCCAGTCCAGCGCGACCACTTCGATGGTCACAGGCTTGACGTCGGATTCGATCGGACGATACGGATCCAGCGAGTGGGTCGACTTGTAGGTGATGTAACCCAGGGCAATGATGATCAGGACCGGAATGGTCCAGACTGCCACTTCGATCTTGGTCGAGTGCGACCATTTCGGGGTGTAGACGGCGTTCTTGTTGGAGGCGCGGTACTTCCAGGCGAACAGGAAGGTCATGACGATGACCGGCACAACGACCAACAGCATCAGCAGCGTGGCGGTGATGATCAGGTTGCGCTGTTCCAGGCCGACCTGGCCCGTTGGATTGAGCAAGGTCATGTTGCAGCCTCCCAGCAACAACGTGCCGAGCAGCGGCACTAGGCCTAGTAATCTGGGGTACCTGTTTTTACTCATCTCACGACCTCTAAAGCAGCTTGCGCAATGCAGTTGGGTTTTGATCGCCAACACTTCACCCTGCCAAGGGTTGGCATTTTCTTTGGATTGAATAAGGGCCGCCCGTCGCGCGTCAGACGCTCGACAAAACCTGGGACAGCGGTCAGTTCTTATTCGAATTCGTGGTCAAAGGCCTTGTTACAGACCAATTCCATTTGGTGCGGAAAGTTGGAAGGCACCGACACCTGGGTGTCTCGCAAGCCTCTCGGCTGCTCGACACCCGACTTCCTGCTCGCCTCCTTAATAAAGGCTGAACAGTGCCGGGAATTCAGTGCGGGCGATTGTAGATAGGTAGCGCCCTATACACCATGTCTTATCCCGAAATAATTTTTATCGCTCCGAGCAACAATCCATCACCGTTTTTGCAAAAGTTCCGCATGTTATCGAAATCGATTCTCAACAAAAACACCAAAAAATGTAGGTCTATCGGCCTCAGTTCAGACAGCTCCGAGGGCTTTTTCCCACGGCGCGATCCGCGCAAAGCCCGATATGCCAAGGCTTTTGGCCATCTGCCGGAGTCTGTTAAAACTGCCTGATCCGGCACACCCGTGCAAAAACCGAAAAACGCTGAAACAGACCAATCCTTTTTTGTAACAGCACTCCAATCCGGACCTGTGAAACGCTCTGCGACATGGCGTGTGTGACAACATGTCGCACACCTGTCGCACCCTTCCTTGCCGTTCGTCACGGTGTTTTCACACAGACCCTGAAATGCAAAACGCCTCGATTTGCGTCACCGCAAATCGAGGCGTTTGTTTTATCGGCGCTGGCGCCGAAAAGTTGATTCAGCGCAACGCTTTTCGGTTACGCGAGGTCAGCAGCGGCACCAGAATCACCACCAGCACGAAGGCCACCAGCGCCCATTGCGCCAGCGACAGGCCGAGGATCGGCGGGTACGGCGTCGAGCAGAAACCGTCGACCTGGAAGCCCAGCGGGAAGATCTTGGCCAGCGGCAGGTCATCGACGATCGGCTGCAACACATCGATGCCGCAGCTCACCGCCGGATAGAACTGGGTGTACACGTGATGCCCGGCAACGCCGGCCCCGGCGATGGCACACATCACCACCAGCACCTCGAACACCGTGATGCTGCGCCGGGTGCGCATGGCCGCGCCGATGAACGCGAACAGCGCGATCAGCAGCAACGCATAACGCTGCAGGATGCACAGCGGACATGGCGCCTCGCCCAGCACGATCTGCATGTACAGCGCGCCGCCGATCAGCGCCAGGCAGATGATGCCCAGCAACACCAGATAGCGCCGCTCACGTCCCAATCGAATCGTTTCCTCGCTCATCGCGTTTCCCTTTCATGTCCATGGTTCAGCTGGCCGGCGGCTGCGCTTGCAGTTGCGCCATCAGGCTGATGTTGTCTTCGATATGCCAATTGGCCGCGATGCGACCGTTGTCGATCTGATAGATATCGGTTGCCCGGAAGTCTACACCCTGGCCCTGCCCTTTGAGAGCCTTGAACGTGCCGGTGAAATGCCCGCGAAAGTGCAGATGCACCACCACGCGATCCCCGGCGACGATCATTTGCTCGATCTCGCAACTCAAGTCCGGCACCGCCGTGCGAAAGAACTTCGACGCCAGCAGCGGCCCGGTCGGCCCCTGCACCCGGCCTTCCGGCGGGGTCTTGTCGACGAACTGCGGCGACAGGGCGGCGGTGGCCAACGCCTCTTCGCCCGTGTTCCAGAAACTGCCGTAACGCCGCGCCGCCAGTTCCATCGCATCTCGCTGCGCCTTGGGCAGGCTCTGATCGACGATCAGGGTCTGGGGTTCGATCAAGGCGGATTCGGCGAACGCAAACGGACTGGACAGCAAGGCAACCGACAGGCCCAAAGTGGCCAGGCTGAAACGACGGGAAGAGGCGAAGTGCGACATGGGGGCGATCCTGATCATGTAAACGAACGAGCGCCTATCATCAGCATCGGGGAATAAACGATAAACCGGTTAAGAAACGATTAACCTTTAAACAGAATTTAAGAATCAAGTCCGCGTAACGGCCAATCGCTGGCAAGCCAGCTCCCACAGGGATTGGCGTCGTATACACAATTTGTGAACGGCACCGAACCTGTGGGAGCGGGCTTGCCCGCGATGAGGGCGACCCGGTTTCAGATCATTCCAGAGCAGCAGCCGGCCCGAAGAACTCATACCGGCTCTGCTTCTCCGGCACCCCCAGCGCCTTCAGGTGACGCTTGATCGCCCCCATGAAACCTTTCGGCCCGAGGAAGTAGGCGTCCACATCACGCTCCGCCGGCAGCCACTCGCCCAGTTGCTCCTCGCTCAACAACCCGACCTTGTCCGCCGCCGGGCTCACGCCGTCATCTTCGGCGTAGCAATAGAAGCGCTTGAGCTGCGGATGACGTGCAGCCAGACCATCGATCCAGTCACGAAACGCATGCACGCTGCCATTGCGCGCGCTGTGGATGAAGTACACCGGACGCTCGGTTTCCAGCGCCGCTTCCAGCATCGCCAGCGTCGGAGTGATGCCGACGCCGCCGCTGATCAGCACCAGCGGTTTGGCGCTGGCAGTCAGGGTGAACTCGCCCGATGGCGGGAACAGCTGAATGCTGGCGCCGACGTGCAGTTGATCGTGCAGGTAATTGGAGGCGCGGCCGCCCGGTTCGCGTTTGACGCTGATGCGGTATTGGCCTTTGTTGGCCAGGGCCGACAGCGAATAGTTGCGGCGGATTTCTTCGCCGTCGAGGATCAGCTTCATACCGATGTACTGCCCTGGCTCGGCTGCGAGGATCGGGCCCTTGTCCGCCGGCTCGAAGTAGAACGAAATGATTTCCGCGCTCTCCTCGACCTTGGCCGCGACGATGAATTCACGCGCCCCGCGCCAGCCGCCGACAGCCTGTTCTTTCTGGTCATAAATGGCGGTTTCGGCGCCGATCAGGATCTCGGCCAACTGACCGTAGGCCGCGCCCCAGGCGCTCATCACTTCTGGCGTGGCGATTTCTTCGCCGAGCACTTCGGAGATGGCGCGCAGCAGGCAGGTGCCAACGATTGGGTAGTGTTCCGGCAGGATCTGCAGGGCCACGTGCTTGTTGATGATCTTCGCCACCAGATCGCCCAACTGGTCGAGTTGATCGATGTGACGGGCGTACATCAACACGCCGTTTGCCAGGGCGCGGGGCTGGTCACCGCTGGCCTGGTGGGCCTGGTTAAACAGCGGGCGGACTTCCGGGTACTTGGAGAGCATCATGCGGTAGAAATGGGTGATCAGCGCTTCGCCGCCGCTTTCCAGCAGAGGCACAGTGGATTTGACGATGGCACGATCCTGGACGCTAAGCATAAGGGTGACTCCTGAGCTTTCTCTAAAAGTGCCTTACCTATTCCAGTATTCGTGCCAACTATTTTATTCATATAAATCAATAGCTTGAAAATTATGTAGTCAGATCGACACAAGCACCTCTATAGTCGCTTCGACTACAACGTGTCTCTTTGACTACAAGCCCATGTCCGCCAAATCATTGCTCACCGCCCTGCTCCCACTGGTCTCCGACCTGTCCCGCGAACTGCCCGAAGGCGAGCGCTACCGACGCTTGCTCGAAGCCATGCGCGCCTTGCTGCCCTGCGATGCCGCCGCACTGTTGCGTCTCGACGGTGAATGGCTGGTGCCACTGGCCGTGGACGGCTTGAGCACCGATACCCTCGGCCGCCGCTTCAAGGTCAGCGAACACCCGCGCTTCGAAGTGCTGCTGGCCGGTGATGGGCCGACTCGCTTCGCCGCCGACAGCGATTTGCCCGATCCGTACGACGGACTGGTCGACGGCCTCGACGACCACCTCGAAGTTCACGATTGCCTCGGCTGTCCGTTGTTCGTCGATGAAAAACTCTGGGGCCTGATTACCCTCGACGCGCTCGATCCAGAGCGTTTCGAGCCGATCGAACTCGATGCGCTGCAAGCCTTCGCCAGCCTCGCCTCGGCCACGGTCAATGCCGCCGAACGCATCGAACGTCTGGCGATTCGGGCCGAGGACGAACACCAGCGCGCCGAGGTGTATCGCCAGGCCAGTGGCCAGCAGAACCGCGAAATGATCGGCCAGAGCAAGGCGCATAAGCGGCTGGTGGAAGAAATCAATCTGGTCGGCGGCAGCGACCTGACCGTGCTGATCACCGGGGAAACCGGGGTCGGCAAGGAACTGGTGGCCCAAGCCATTCACGCCGCTTCCAAACGCGCCGACAAACCAATCATCAGCCTCAACTGCGCGGCCCTGCCGGACACCCTGGTGGAAAGCGAACTGTTCGGCCACGTGCGCGGCGCCTTCACCGGCGCCACCAGCGACCGGCGCGGCAAGTTCGAACTGGCCAACGGTGGCACGCTGTTTCTCGATGAAGTCGGCGAGTTGTCGCTGACCGTCCAGGCCAAGCTGTTGCGGGTTTTGCAGAGCGGCCAGTTGCAGCGCCTGGGTTCGGACAAGGAGCATCAGGTCGACGTGCGCCTGATCGCTGCGACCAACCGCGACCTGGCCGAAGAAGTACGCAGCGGCCGCTACCGCGCCGACTTCTACCATCGCCTCAGCGTCTACCCGTTGCGGGTCCCGGCCCTGCGGGATCGGGGCCGCGATGTGTTGCTGCTCAGCGGCTATTTTCTGGAACAGAACCGCTCGCGCATGGGCCTCAACAGCCTGCGCCTGAACAGCGAAGCCCAGGAGGCGCTGCTGGCCTACACCTGGCCGGGCAACGTGCGGGAGCTGGAGCATTTGATTGGGCGCAGCGCGCTTAAGGCGCTGGGCAACTGCAAGGTGCGGCCGAAGATTCTCAGCTTGAGCGCGATGGACCTCGATCTGCCGCGCGAGGTTGTGGATAACTCGCCGGCGCCGTCCGAAGCGACTGCCGCCCTGCCATTGATCAGCGGAGATCTGCGTGCAGCCACCGAGCAGTATCAGCGGCAGTTGATCAGCGCAGCACTTGAGCGTAACCGGGACAACTGGGCCAGTGCCGCCCGTGAGCTGGGGCTGGACCGGGCGAATCTCGGGCGCATGGCCAAGCGCTTGGGTATGAAATAAAGTCCCGCCGTCGGATTGGCGCCAGAATCCCTAAAGCCTGCCGGTTACAAGTCGATAACCCGGCATCGATACCTGCTGGCGATCCGTGCGATCGCCGCTCACCTTTTTCCACAGAAGGTTTTTATGTCTTCCAACAAAGCCCGCGCAGATTCACTTTCGCTTCTGCTGTTTACCTTGCGCAGCGGCAAGCTGATGGCGATCAACCTGCTGAAGGTCAGTGAAATCATCCCCTGCCCGCCGCTGACCAAGCTGCCGGAGTCACACCCGCACGTCAAAGGCATCGCCACCCTGCGCGGTGCTTCGCTGTCGGTGATCGACCTGAGCCGCGCCATCGGCGAGCGGCCGCTGGAAGACCCGAACGGCGGCTGCCTGATCGTCACCGACGTCAGCCGCTCGAAACAGGGCCTGCATGTGCAGGCGGTGAGCAAGATCGTGCATTGCCTGACCACCGACATCAAACCGCCGCCGTTCGGTTCCGGCGGTTCGCGTGCCTACATAACCGGCGTGACCTCGGTCGACGGCACGCTGGTGCAGGTGCTGGACATCGAAAAAGTCATCCACGGCATCGCCCCGGCACAGATCGAAATGGCTCCGACCGAGCTGAGCATGGAAGACGCCGAAGTGCTGGGCAACGCGCGGATCCTGGTGGTCGACGACAGCCAGGTGGCGCTGCAGCAATCGGTGCACACCCTGCGCAACCTCGGCCTGCAATGCCACACCGCGCGCAGCGCCAAGGAAGCCATCGACTGTCTGCTGGACCTGCAAGGCACGGCGCAGCAGATCAACCTGATCGTCTCCGACATTGAAATGTCCGAGATGGACGGTTACGCCTTCACCCGCACCCTGCGCGAGACGCCGGACTTCGCCCACCTCTACGTGCTGCTGCACACCTCGCTGGACAGCGCGATGAACAGCGAAAAGGCCCGCCTCGCCGGTGCCAATGGCGTGCTGACCAAGTTCTCCTCGCCGGAGCTGACCCACTGCCTGATCGAAGCAGCCAAACATGTCGCCGCTCAGGGTTACTGAGTCTTGAGCGAGACGTTCTGCTTCCTGATGCGGCGCGACCTGAGCCAGGACGTGCCGGCCATCAAATGGCCGAACGGTATCGAACTCACGACCTACAGCGCCGAACGCGCATCCGCCGTGCATGAACTGATGCAGATCGGCTACCGCGAAGGTGGTGGTCGAGTGCCGGCGCTGGACGTCTGGCAACAGCAGTTCGAGAACGATCCTGAATATGATCCGGCACTGTGTTTCATTGCCAGCGATGCCGACGGCGTCATCGGCGTGGCGCAATGCTGGACCAGTTCCTACATCAAGAATCTGGTGGTGCATCCTCGGGCCCAAGGACGTGGATTGGGTCGGGCGCTGCTGCTTCATGCGTTCAAGGTGTTTCAGGATCGCCGCGAGGGTTTTGTCGATCTGAAGGTGTTGGAAGACAACCGCCGGGCGCAGCGCTTGTACGAAATGTCTGGAATGTATGTGGTTCGCCGGGAGATGGTGCCGGACTGACAAACTAAAATCCTGCGGCATACTCCAACCTTGGCGATCAACTTCCAAGGATGCCCGAACCATGAAACGCCTCGCCCTCTCTGCGCTTTGCCTCATCGCCCCGTTGGCCCACGCCTCCAGCCCCGACGCCTGGGCGGCCTACGACAAAACCGTGCTCGCCAGCTGCACCAAGGCCAGCGGTCTGAAAAACGCCAAACCGGTCGGCAACGCCGCGCAATTCGATGACCGCGTCGGCTACACCGCCCTGTTGCTGCAAGGCCAGTACCCGCAAAAACACATGAAGGGCCAGCAAGGCACCGAGCTGTGCCTGTACAACAAAAAGTCGAAAACCGCGTTCGTCACCGAATGGGACTCGATCCGCCCGACCGCCAAACCCTGAGCCAATGGCGCACAACTTGCTTCACTCCGGGCCTGTACGACGGCTTTATGTCGCCGATTCACACCCTGATTGAAGATTGCCCGCTCAATGAATACGACCTTTTCCTGCGTAGGTTGCGGCAAATGCTGCACCGATCACCACGTGCCCCTGACCCTGGCCGAAGCCCGCATGTGGGCGGATGACGGCGGTCAGGTGATCGTGCTGGTGGAGGCGTTTCTCGCCAACGGCCTGGGCTTGCCGGAACAGCAGCGCGAACATGCGCAACGGCGTTCGGCGGTGGTGCGCAGCGGAATGTCCGACGCTCATGTGGCAATCACTTTCGCCGCCTACAACGTCGGCCCCTGCCGGAATCTTGACGAAGACAAGCTGTGCCGCATCTACGAACGCCGACCGCTGGTGTGCCGCATCTATCCCGCCGAAATCAATCCGCACATCCCGCTGAACCCTGCGGCCAAGGACTGCCCGCCGGAATCCTGGGAGCAAGGGCCGCAACTGATCGTCGGTAATGAACTGGTGGATCAGGAACTGGTGACGCTGATCCAGCGCTCCCGTCAGGCGGATCGCGACGACATCCGGATCAAGGATGCGATCTGCGGCTTGCTCGGCATCCGCACCACCGCGCTCAAGGGCGACGGCTTTACCGCGTATCTGCCGGATATGGGTGCGTTTGTCTCGGTGATCGATCAGGTCACGGCGCAACCGTTGAATGCTGGTGACAGCGAATGGCTGTTCCATGTTTCCGGCGACGACATCGCCGGGCAAGTGCGGGCGGCCGGGGCACAAGTGGTGTCCGAACCGCCGCAGACCTACGCGTTCATTTCCCTGCGAGCGGCCTAAGCGCCCTGCCGTCGCCCCCAGAACTCCCGCGCCAGCGAACGCAAATCCCCCGCCAGCCCCGCCACATCCTGTGAGTTGAGCTGGCTCTGCCGCCCTTCATCCACCGTCAGCTCGCAGGCCGTGCGGATGCTGACGATGTTGCGGTTGATGTCCTCGCTCACCGCGCTCTGTTCTTCAACCGCCGCCGCAATCTGCAGACTCATCTCGGTGATCTGCTCGACCCGCCCGCTGATCCCGTCCAGTGCCCGAGCCGCGCGCTGCGCCTGTTCGACGCTGTTATCCACATGCTCGCTGCTCTGCTGCATCACCAGCACCGCATCCCGCGCGCCGTTTTGCAGGGTGCTGATCATCCGTTGAATCTCATTGGTCGACTGCTGGGTGCGCTGGGCCAGACCACGCACCTCATCGGCCACCACCGCAAACCCGCGCCCGGCATCCCCGGCCCGCGCCGCTTCGATCGCGGCGTTGAGCGCCAGCAGGTTGGTCTGCTCGGCGATGCTGCGAATCACCTCCAGCACCCCGGAAATCTCGCTGCTATGGCCTTCGAGCTGATGAATCACCTCGGTCGCCCGCCCCAACTCCTCGGCCAGCCGCAACACCGCACTGCGACTCTCGCCAACCAGCAGATGCCCCTCACGGGTTTCCGTCCCCGCCATATCGGCCGCCACCGACGCCTGCTGCGCATGGCTGGCGACCTCGGCCACACTGACCGCCATCTGATGAATCGCCGCCGCCACCTGATCGGTTTCCGCCTGCTGCGCCAACGTGCTGGTGTGACTGCTGTGCAGATGATCGACCAGCTGCGCCGCATGCCCGGCCAGTCGCTGCGAGGCATCACCGATCCGCCCGACCACCGCACCGACCTGGGCTTCGAGCATCTGCAAGGCAAACTCGATCTGCCCGAACTGATCCTGCCGCCCGGTATAAATGCCCTGACTCAACGGGTTGTCGGCAATCAAACGCGCACGCTCGGTCAGACGCTCCAGCGGCCGCAATAACCAACCCACACCCAGCGCACACGCACCACTGCCGGCCACCAACGCAGCGGCTTCGATGCCCAAGGACTCCGGCCGCAACCAGGCTTCAATCCCCAGCACCACCGCCAGCACCGAACTGGTCAACGCCATGATCTTCGCCCGCAAACTCAGGCTCGGCAGTCGCTGCCAACGCGACACCCGCCCCTCACGCAACTGCGCATACGTCCGCTCCGCCGCAGCAATCTGCCGGGCATCCGGCCGCGTGCGTACCGACTGAAACTCCACAGCCGCACCGTTCTGCGTGACCGGCGTGACATAGGCACTGACCCAGTAGTGATCACCGTTCTTGCAACGATTCTTCACCAACCCCATCCACGACCGCCCACGCTTGAGCGTCTGCCACATATGGGCAAACGCCTGCGCGGGCATGTCCGGATGACGCAGCAAATTGTGCGGCGCACCCAGCAGCTCGTCGCGGCTGTAACCGCTGATCTTGATGAAATCGTCGTTGGCGTAGGTGATCGCGCTGGTCAGATCGGTGGTCGAGAGAATGTTCGCATCCGGCGCAACATCGACATTGCGCCCGGTCACCGGGAGATTGATCTTCATGGAAAGCGCGCTCGTTTTATTGGAAAGAGTCGGCAGGGCTGCTGACTCTAAGCGCACTAACTGGTTAAACGTTGATCTGGCTCAGGAACTGAGCAATTAGCCATCACTGTGACCGAAAATCACAGCGACGGCCGAGGCGGGAATGAATCAGCGCTTACCCATCGAACGGCGAGTGCCCGACGGCGCCACACCCGGAATCTTGGCGTGACGATCACCGTCCTTGCCCTTGAACTGCGGCTGCTTGGCCGCTTTGGCAGCCGCCAACTCACCTGGTTTGAACGGAAACTTGAACGCAGGAATGGTCGGTTTGGATTCGCCGGCCTCGGCCAGCTCTGCCGGGACATCGCTCACAGCGTTGTCGATTGGGGAAGTCATGAAAGCTCCGCGAAGCAAAAAGACCGGCCCGGTGGACGAGCCGCGAAAGCGGGCAGTATACCTGCGTGTGCGGAGTTTAAAGAGTCCCAAAAAGAGTTCGACCGGCGGCTTTTACGAACGGGTCGACTAACGGATCAGTTCCCCCAACCAACCCAAAAGCACTGCAACAACAAACGGTACACACCACACATTTCCAAACATCCGAAAATGGAACGCGGAGCGTCCCGGGCTGCATTCCACGCGGAGCGTGGGAACGATCAAGCAGTAAGCAGTCGCTTCTCGCCTCTCGCTTCCCACCACTCAACACGATGAGCGTTAGCTCGAGTAAAGCTCTTGATCTTTTGGCCCCACCGGCAGGCTGAGTGGAGGGATTTATCCGGGGGTGGGAGCGCAGCGACCGTGCGGCGCAGCCGCATGCATCGAGAGGAGGTGCAGCGAAGCAAACCGTAGGCGATGCCCCCGGATGAATCCCGGAACGAAGGAACGCCGAGCCACAGCGAGGCGCCGAACGCAGGGGCCAAGCCTTTTGCTTACTTTTTGGCGTTTGAAAAAGTGAGCCGCTGTAAGAGCGGAACCGCCATCCGTAACACCCGAAGAAACGGATATTCACAAAGAACACCCAAAGCATGGTCGGCCCAAAGGCCGCCAAGCCAAAAGCCGAAACTGACAGCGCCGTCAGCTAGCCGTCACCCTCCTGACCCCCAAACAAGTTTATAAAGACAAAACCTGCCCAAACCCCGTCCCCCTGGCGCCCCACAAGCATGCAAATCCAGAAGAAAAAGGCCCTGCTCGCTATCCTGCTGATCGCTTTCGCAGTCGGCGCCCTGTGGTTCACCCTGAAACCCGCCCCGGCCAAACTCGCAACCCCCACCGCCATCCCGGTGCGAGTCGTCGCCGTCAGCGAAAAAGACATCCCCCGCTACACCAGCGGCATCGGCTCGGTCCTCTCGCTGCACAGCGTCGTGGTGCGCCCACAGATCGACGGCATCCTCACCAAGCTTTTGGTCAAGGAAGGACAGTTGGTGAAACAAGGCGACCTGCTCGCCACCATCGACGACCGCTCGATCCGCGCCAGCCTCGATCAGGCCCGGGCGCAACTGGGCGAAAGCCAGGCGCAACTGCAAGTCGCTCTGGTCAACCTCAAGCGCTACAAACTGCTCAGCGTCGACGACGGTGTATCGAAGCAGACCTACGACCAGCAACAGGCACTGGTCAACCAGCTCAAGGCCACCGCCCAGGGCAATCAGGCCTCGATTGATGCGGCTCAGGTCCAACTTTCCTACACCCAGATTCGCTCCCCGGTCACCGGTCGCGTCGGGATTCGCACGGTCGACGAAGGCAACTTCCTGCGCATGACCGACACCCAGGGTCTGTTCACCGTGACCCAGATCGACCCGATCGCCGTCGAGTTCTCCCTGCCCCAGCAAATGCTGCCAACCCTGCAAGGCCTGATCAGCGATCCACAGCGCGCGCAGGTCAAGGCCTACATTGGCGCCGACACCGACGGCGAAACCGGCAACCTGCTGGGCGAAGGTCACCTGACCCTGATCGACAACCAGATCAACGCCAACACCGGCACCATCCGCGCCAAGGCCGAGTTCGACAACCCGAACCAGAAGCTCTGGCCCGGCCTGCTGGTAACGGTAAAGATTCAGACAGCACTGGATAAAGATGCGCTGGTGGTTCCGCCCACCGTCGTACAACGCGGCCTCGATCAACACTTCGTGTACCGGGTCAACGGCGACAAGGTTGAAGCCGTGCAGGTGCAGATGGTTTATCAGGGCAGCGGCCAGGACATCATCAAGGGCGTGAAACCCGGCGACGTGCTGGTCAGTGACGGCCAGTCGCGGCTCAAGCCCGGTTCGACCGTGCAGGTCATGAGCGAACCGCCGCAGGTGGTGCAAGCGGAGCCCAAGCCATGAAGCAGCACAAAGGCGTTTCGACCTGGTGCATCGATCACCCGGTGGCGACGATTCTGCTGACCATCGCGCTGGTACTGGTCGGGGTGATTGCCTTCCCACGCTTGCCGATTGCCCCACTGCCGGAAGCGGAATTTCCGACGATCCAGGTCTCCGCCCAATTGCCCGGCGCCAGTCCGGACACCATGGCCTCGTCCGTGGCCACGCCGCTGGAGGTGCAATTCAGCGCCATTCCCGGCATGACCCAGATGACCTCCAGCAGTGCGCTGGGCTCCAGCCTGCTGACCCTGCAATTCACCCTCGACAAGAGCATCGACACCGCCGCTCAGGAAGTGCAGGCCGCGATCAACACCGCCGCCGGCAAACTGCCGAAAGATATGCCGACCCTGCCGACCTGGAAGAAGGTCAACCCGGCCGACAGCCCGGTGCTGATCCTTAGCGTCAGCTCCACGCAAATGCCCGGCACCGAGCTCAGCGATCTGGTGGAAACCCTGCTTGCGCGTCAGATCAGTCAGATCGACGGCGTAGGCCAGATCAACATCACCGGTCAGCAACGTCCGGCAATCCGCGTTCAGGCTTCGGCCGACAAACTGGCGGCCATCGGCCTGACCCTTGCCGATATTCGTGTGGCGATCCAGCAGACCAGTCTCAACCTCGCCAAGGGTGCGTTGTACGGCGACTCGAGCATTTCCACGCTGTCGACCAACGACCAGTTGTTCCATCCAGAGGAATACAGCCAGCTCATCGTTTCCTACAAGGACGGCGCCCCGGTTCACCTCAAGGATGTGGCGAAAGTCGTCAACGGTTCGGAGGATGCCTACGTGCAGGCCTGGGCCGGTGATCGACCGGGCGTGAACCTGGTGATCTCCCGCCAGCCCGGCGCCAACATCGTCGAAACCGTGGACCGGATTCAGGCCGCCCTGCCCGGCCTCGAAGCCATGCTGCCGGCCTCGGTACAGGTCAAAACCCTGATCGACCGCACCCAGACCATCCGCGCCTCGCTGCATGAAGTGGAAATCACCCTGCTGATCGCGATCCTGCTGGTGGTGGCAGTAATGGCGCTGTTCCTGCGCCAGCTGTCGGCAACGATGATTGTGTCGGCGGTACTCGGTGTGTCACTGACCGCCAGTTTCGCCCTGATGTACTTGCTCGGTTTCAGTCTGAATAACCTGACGCTGGTGGCCATCGTCGTGGCGGTAGGTTTCGTGGTCGACGATGCGATCGTGGTGGTGGAAAACATCCACCGTCACCTCGAGGCCGGCGACAGCATGCGCGACGCCGCGATCAAGGGCGCTGGCGAGATCGGTTTCACCGTGGTCTCGATCAGTTTCTCGCTGGTGGCCGCGTTCATTCCGCTGCTGTTCATGGGCGGCGTGGTCGGGCGCCTGTTCAAGGAGTTCGCCCTGACAGCCACCTCGACCATCATGATTTCCGTGGTGGTATCCCTGACGTTGGCGCCGACGCTGGCAGCGCTGTTCATGCGCAAACCGGTGCATCACGCCCATGACACACCGGGCTTCAGCGAGCGCCTGCTCGGCTGGTACGAAAAAGGCCTGCGCCGCGCCCTCGCCCACCAGAAACTGATGATCGGCGTGTTCGGCGTTTCCGTCGCGCTGGCGATTGGCGGCTACGTGTTTATCCCCAAGGGTTTCTTCCCGGTTCAGGACACCGGTTTCGTCCTCGGCACCACCGAAGCCGCCGCCGATATCTCCTACAGCGACATGGTGAAAAAACACCTGGCGATGGCCGAAATCGTCGCCGCCGATCCGGCCGTGCAGGCGTTTTCCCACTCGGTCGGCGTATCCGGCAGCAACCAGACCATCGCCAACGGTCGCTTCTGGATTGCCCTGAAACCACGGGGTGAGCGAGACGTCTCGGCCAGCCAGTTCATCGACCGCATTCGTCCGCAATTGATGAAAGTCCCCGGCATCGTGCTTTACCTGCGCGCCGGCCAGGACATCAACCTCAGCTCCGGCCCTAGCCGTGCGCAGTACCAATACGTGCTCAAGAGCAACGACGGACCGACGCTCGCCACCTGGACCCAGAAGCTCACGGAAAAACTGCGCAGCATCCCGGCGTTCCGTGACATTTCCAACGACCTGCAACTGGGCGGCAGCATCACTCACATCAGCATCGACCGCAGCGCCGCCGCGCGTTTTGGCCTGACGGCGAGTGATGTCGACGAGGCGCTGTACGATGCCTTCGGTCAGCGGCAGATCAACGAGTTCCAGACCCAGGTCAACCAGTACAACGTGATCCTGGAACTGGACACCAAGCAGCGCGGCAAGGCTGAAAGCCTCAACTATTTCTACCTGCGCTCGCCGCTCAGCGGGGAAATGGTGCCGCTGTCGGCGCTGGCCCGATTCGACGCGCCGACCATCGGCCCGCTGTCCATCGCCCATGACGGCATGTTCCCGGCCGCCAACCTGTCGTTCAACCTGGCGCCCGGCGTCGCGCTGGGTGACGCGGTAATCCTGCTCAATCAGGCCAAGGCCGAGATCGGCATGCCGACCGCGATCAGCGGCAACTTCCAGGGCGCGGCCCAGGCGTTCCAGAGTTCGCTGAAAAGTCAGCCGTGGCTGATTCTCGCGGCGCTGGTGGCGGTGTACATCATTCTCGGCGTGCTGTACGAGAGCTTCGTCCATCCGCTGACGATCATCTCGACCTTGCCGGCAGCCGGTCTCGGCGCGGTGATCATGTTGTGGATCTGCGGCCAGGACTTTTCGATCATGGCGCTGATCGGACTGGTGCTGCTGATCGGTATCGTCAAGAAGAACGGCATCCTGTTGATCGACTTCGCGCTTGAAGCGCAGCGCCATCGCGGGTTGTCTGCGCAGGATGCGATTTTCGAAGCGTGTATCACGCGGTTCCGGCCGATCATCATGACCACCCTCGCCGCCCTGCTCGGCGCGCTGCCGCTGATGCTCGGTTACGGCACCGGCGCCGAACTGCGCCAGCCGCTGGGGATCGCGGTTGTCGGCGGCCTGCTGGTCAGCCAGATGCTGACGCTGTTCACCACGCCGGTCATATACTTGTGGCTCGAGCGGCTGTTCCACAAGCCCAAACCTGCGCCCATCGCGGCGCTGGCAACGACAGACTGAGGCGGGTCATGCGCGTTCTGATTATCGAAGACGAAGAGAAAACCGCGGACTACCTGCACCGCGGCCTGACGGAACAGGGTTACACCGTGGATCTGGCCCGCGACGGCGTCGAGGGCCTGCACCTGGCGCTGGAAAGCGACTACGCGGTGATCGTCCTCGACGTGATGCTGCCGGGCCTTGATGGCTTTGGCGTGCTGCGCGCATTGCGTGCGCGCAAGCAGACGCCGGTGATCATGCTCACCGCCCGCGAGCGGGTCGAAGACCGGATCCGAGGCCTGCGCGACGGCGCCGACGACTACCTCGGCAAACCGTTTTCCTTCCTCGAACTGGTGGCGCGCCTGCAAGCGCTGACCCGGCGCAGTGGTGGCCATGAACCGGTGCAAGTGAGCATCGCCGACCTGTGGATTGATCTCATCAGCCGCAAGGCCACCCGCGCCGGCACCCGGCTGGATCTGACCGCGAAGGAGTTTTCACTGCTCAGCGTGCTCGCCAGGCGCCAGGGCGAAATCCTCTCGAAAACCGCGATTGCGGAAATGGTCTGGGACATCAATTTCGACAGCGACGCCAACGTGGTCGAAGTCGCGATCAAGCGTCTGCGGGCCAAGCTCGACGGGCCGTTCGACGAGAAACTGCTGCACACGATCCGGGGCATGGGTTATGTGCTGGAGAGCCGCGGTGTCCAGTAATTCCATCGCCCTGCGCCTGAGCGGGATGTTCACGCTGGTGGCACTGCTGGTGTTCCTGTTAATCGGCGGCGCGCTGTATCAACAAGTGGACAAAGGCCTGGGCCTGCTGCCGGAAGCGGAACTCGATGCGCGTTACAGCGTGCTCGAATCCGCGCTCAATCGCTATGGCACGCCGGAGCATTGGGTGAAGATCAACGCCAAGCTCAAGCTGCTCGGCGAAGAAGACAAGCGCATCCGTTTCTGGGTGGTCAGCGGCAATCCGGGCTACGAGTTCGGCGAGCTGGATGCCTTGATCCGCGCGTTCGCCCAAGGCCCGCTGGGCATGCGCGACCTGCAACTGCCGGACCATCCCTATCCGCTCAAAGTGTTGCTGACCGAGTTGCCAGCCAAGGATCAACGCCCGCCCCTGCGCTTCATGATCGGTATCGACACCGAGACCTTTCACCAGACCCAGCATCAGTTGCTGATTGCGCTGGTCAGCCTGGCGGTGATCGGTGTGCTGCTGGCCTCGGCATTGGGTTACTGGGTGGCGCGGATCGGCCTCAAGCCGTTGATCAAACTGTCCCACGAAGCCCAGCGTCTGGCGCCGCCGTTGCGGGCCGGGCGTCTGCGTCTGTCGCCGTTGCCGCCGGAACTGGAGCAGTTCGTCGACTCGTTCAACTCGACGCTGGAGCGGGTCGAACAAGCCTATTCGCGGCTGGAATCCTTCAACGCCGACGTCGCCCATGAGCTGCGCTCGCCGCTGACCAACCTGATCGGCCAGACCCAGGTCGCCCTCACTCGCGGACGCTCTGCCGAACACTATTTCGAAGTGCTGCAATCCAACCTCGAAGAACTGGAACGCCTGCGTTCGATCATCAACGACATGCTGTTTTTGGCCAGCGCCGATCAGGGCAGCAAGGCCACCAAACTGACCTCGACCTCGCTGGCCGATGAAGTGGCGACCACCCTCGAATATCTCGACTTCATCCTCGAAGACGCACAGGTCCAGGTTCGGGTAAGCGGCGATGCGCAGGTGCAGATCGAGATCGCTCATCTGCGCCGGGCCTTGATCAATCTGCTGAGCAACGCGGTACAACACACCGCGCCCGGTCAGGTGATCGAAGTGCAGATTGCGGTCGAGGAGCATCAGGTCAGCATCGGCGTGGCCAACCCCGGCTCACCGATTGCCAGCGAACATTTGCCTCGGTTGTTTGAGCGCTTCTACCGGGTCGATGCGTCGCGCAGCAATAGTGGCAACAACCACGGATTGGGGCTGGCGATCGTCAAGGCGATTGCGCTGATGCATGGGGGGGATGTGTTTGTGCGCAGTGATCGCGGGATGAATACCTTCGGGATTCATTTACCGGTCTGAGGACCGGGATCATTGCCATTCCCGCAACAGTCATTTATGAAAATCACGCTGTTTCCCAACGCCCGGCAACCTTATCTTTGCCCGCACCAAACAGCACTTGCCAAGCAAGAAGGTTTTCAAGATGTCCAACAGTATGGGTATTGCCAGCGCTTTCGTTTTGTCCTCATTGATCCTGTCGCCAATGGCGATGGCTGAAGAATCGCAGTCGTTCGTAGCGCAAAACGCCGCTCGCGCTCACGCATTCGAACAGCATCAGGCAGAAGTGATGGCCAAGGCTCAAGACGCCACGCAAGCCCCTCAGGCCGCAACTTCCCGGACTCAGGCTTCAGAGAAAGACAGCTGAGGCGCGCACCGCTCCGTTTCCCTCGACGCGGTTGTTTGGCTCTTCCCGTTCAACCGTCGTCCTTGCAGGCCGCTGATTTTCAGCGGCCTTTTTTCGTTGTGGTCTGTAAGCTGTCCGGTTCGTCTTTAACAATTAGAAACATCCCGCACCTCAAGACATTGAAGTGTCAGTTGACCCCAAGGAGCTTTACCGCACGTGCGTTACCCAGTTCGCTTCACCCCGCTGTTCATTGCAATTGCCGCAACGATTGCCCCCGCCGCCCACGCTGCCGAAGCCGAGCAACAAGGTTTCGTCGAAGGTGCGAGCCTCAACCTCAACGCCCGCAACTACTACATGAACCGCAACCGTCTGCAGCGGGCGGATGACAACATCGAGTGGGGCCAGGGTTTCCTCGGCAAATTCGAGTCGGGCTACACCGAAGGCACGGTCGGCTTCGGCATCGATGCCCACGCCATGCTCGGTTTGAAACTCGACGGCGGTGGTGGCACCGATAATTCCAGCATCCTGCCAGTCAGCGACGGCAGCGGCAAAGCGCCGGGCTCGTTCTCCACGGCGGGCGGCACCCTGAAAGCGCGTGCATTCGATACTGAGCTGAAGGCCGGCGACCTGTTCCTCGCCAACCCGGTGATCGCCGGTGGCGAGACGCGCATGCTGCCGCAGACCTTTCGCGGCCTCAGCCTGACCAACCACAGCTTCGATGGCTGGATGATCGAAGGTGGCCAGGCCAGCTTCACCAAGCCCTACAACCAGAGCGGTCACAAACGCATCGGCACCTCTTACGGCAGCCTCGCCGACGGCGACAAGAGCCAGCACCTGAACTGGGCCGGCGTGGCCTGGAGCGGTGTCGAAGGCCTGACCAGCAGCCTGTATGCCTCCGAGCTGAAGGACATCTGGAACCAGTACTACTACGACCTCGACTACACCTGGGCGCTGAATGATCGGGTGACCCTCAACCCGGGCCTGCACGTCTATCACACGCAGGACACCGGCGACGCGCTGCTGGGCAACATCGACAACAACACCTACAGCCTGCATTTCACCGTAGGTGTCGGCAGCCACAGCGTCACCGCCGCGTATCAGCGGGTCAACGGCAACACGCCGTTCGATTACATCAGCCAGGGTGACAGCGTTTACCTCGACAACTCGCAGCAGTATTCGGACTTCAACGGCCCGAACGAGCGCTCGTGGAAACTCAAGTACGCCTACGACTTCGCCGGCGTCGGTCTGCCGGGCCTGACCTCGTCGCTGTCCTACTCGCGCGGCACGCTGGACCTGACCAAGGTCGACCCGGACAGCAAGGGTTACGCCTCGTGGTACAACGCCGAAGGCCGCAACGCCAAGCACTGGGAGCGCGACATCGATCTCAAATACGTGGTGCAGAGCGGTCAGGCCAAAGACCTGGCGGTACGTCTGCAATGGGCGACCAACCGTGGAGGCAACGGTTACGGCGCGCTGGATACAGACACAGATGAATACCGTGTGATCATCGACTACCCGATCAACGTCTTCTAAGATCGGCGCTACAGTAAAAGGCCAGCCTGATGCGCTGGCCTTTTTCTTGCCTGTGGCAGCGAAGCGGGTACAACTACGCTTACAAGAATCCCTTACCGAAACCGAACCATGATCGCGAGCCGCACCCCTACCGTTCCCGGCACGACCGGACGCTCCGAGCTGCTGCTGATCCTCGGCAGCCTGCTGAGCGTGATCGCGATTGTGTGCATCGTCACGTTCCTGCTGATCCGCGAACACGCCAACGCCCAGGAATCGGCCACCCGCGGCGCCACTACCATCGCCCAGCTGATCGACGCCGACGTGCTGCGCACCGTCGAGCTGTATGACCTGACGCTGCAAGGGCTGATCGCCGCCGCCCAGCGTGACGACCTGAAAGACGTGTCGCCACAGATCCGCCATCTGGCGCTGTTCGATCGCTCCACCACCGCGCGTTTCAAGGGCGACATTCTGTTGCTCGACAAGTATGGCGACGTGATTGCCGACTCCTCGCGGGTCGAACCGCTGCCGGGCAATTTCGCCGACCGCGACTACTTCCTCGCCCACGCCTTCAACCGCGACACCGGCATGTTCATCAGCCGTCCGTTCAAACCCCGCTGCGACTGCGATGACGCGAACCAGTGGCGAATCAGCTTCAGTCGGCGCATCTCTTCGGACACTGGCGAGTTTCTGGGCGTGGCCGTGGCGTCGATGAAACTCGATTACTTCGATCAGCTGTTCAACAGCCTCGACATCGGCATCGACAGCACCCTCAATATCATCAACAACGACGGCATCCTGCTCGCGCAGAAGCCTTATCTGCAGAGCGATTCGATCGGCAAGAGCTTTGCCGCCCGACCCAATGTGGTGCGGATTCTGCGCGACAGCAACGGCAATGGCAGTTTCAACAGCATTTCGAGCATGGATTATCAGCAACGGCTGTACACCTATTCGCGGGTCGGCAATCTGCCGCTGACGGTGATCGTTGCCCTGTCCAGCGAGGAAGTGTTTGGTGCGTGGCGACGTACCGCGATACTGATCAGCGGCGCCACCGGTGTGCTGTGTGCCGGCCTGCTGTGGCTGACCTGTCTGTTGGCCCGGGAGCTGCGCCTGCGTCAGCGGGCCGAACGTGAACTGGCGCAATTGGCCGCCACCGATGCCCTGACCGGGGTCGCCAACCGACGGATGCTCGATCAGTCGCTGCGCCACGAGTGGTTCCGCGCCCAGCGCTCGGGCAAGCCGCTGTCACTGCTCATGATCGATGCCGACCACTTCAAGGCCTTCAACGATCGCCACGGGCATCAGGGCGGGGATCAGGCGTTGCGTGAGCTGGCGAGGGTGATTACCGCCAACGTTCGGCGTCCGGCGGATCTGGTGGCACGGTATGGCGGTGAGGAGTTTTCGGTGATCCTCGCGGAAACCGACAGCGTCGGGGCGCAGCAGATCGCCGAGCACATTCGTGCGGCGGTGGAACAACTGCCGAGCGTCAATGAAGACCAGTCACCGATGACCGTGAGCATCGGCATCAGCACCTGGACTGCGGCGAGCGAGATCAGCCTGGAGCAGCTGTTGTTCGCGGCGGACAGGGCGTTGTACCAGGCCAAGGAAGGTGGGCGAAACCAGGTCGTCGTGGCCTGAGAACAGGTATAAAAAAAGGCCACCCAAAGGTGGCCTTCAAAAAACTAGAGAGGTTTTTTACTTACACCGCCGCAACCGGGCGCATGTAAGAGATTGGTGCAGTGCTGGCGTCTTCGAACGTCACGACTTCCCAGGCATCTTTCTGCTCAATCAACTTGCGCAGCAGCTGGTTGTTCAGTGCGTGGCCGGACTTGAAGCCCTTGAACTCACCAATCAGGCTGTTGCCCAGCAGGTACAGATCGCCAATCGCATCGAGGATCTTGTGCTTCACGAATTCGTCTTCATAGCGAAGGCCGTCTTCGTTCAGTACGCCATCGGCATCGACCACGATCGCGTTTTCCACGCTGCCGCCGAGTGCGAGGTTGTGCTTGCGCAGGTACTCGATGTCACTCATGAAACCGAAAGTACGGGCGCGGCTGACTTCTTTTACGAACGAAGTGCTGGAAAAATCCACGCTTGCACTTTGGGTGCGGTCCCGGAAAACCGGGTGATCGAAGTCGATCTCGAAGCTCACCTTGAACCCTTCGAAAGGGACGAAAGTGGCGCGCTTGTCGCCGTCTTCCACTGTCACTTCACGCAGGATGCGGATGAATTTCTTGGCGGCGTCCTGTTCTTCCAGGCCAGCCGATTGAATCAGGAATACGAAAGGTCCTGCGCTGCCATCCATGATCGGGACTTCAGACGCGGAGAGCTCGACGTAGGCGTTATCGATGCCCAGGCCAGCCATGGCCGAGAGCAGGTGCTCCACCGTGTCTACCTTCACGTCACCGTTGACCAGCGTCGTCGACATGGTTGTCTCGCCGACGTTGGCCGCGCGAGCCGGTATCTCGACAACCGGATCGAGATCGGCACGACGAAAGACGATCCCGGTGTCGACAGGTGCAGGCTTGAGGGTCAGGTAAACCTTCTCCCCGGAGTGCAGACCTACACCGGTGGCACGGATAATATTTTTCAGTGTGCGTTGTTTAATCATGGCATGGGCCGCTTCAGCGCAAATTGCGAACTGGTATCAACAAAGGCTGGCGATGATAGCAGACCGAGCCTTTGCTGAACACCAATCACCTGAATACCCCTGATACATTTCATCAATCGGCCTGACGACGCAGGAAAGCCGGGATGTCCAGGTAGTCCAGGTCATCTTGCGGATTCATCTTCGCGGCAGTCGCAGCACCGGCCTGAGCCTGGTTGCGCATGACGGTCGGACGGTCCAGGTCACGGTAGTTCACCGCGGGCGCTTCCTGACGAGCGGGTGCCGGTTGCTGCACTTGAGCAGCCGCCATCGAGGTGTGAACAGTGTTGTCGATGACCTTCACAGGCTTCTCGATTTTCGCGCCCAGACCGGTGGCAACCACGGTCACGTGCAGCTCGTCGCGCATGTCCGGATCGATTACGGTACCGACCTTGACCATCGCGTGCTCGGAAGCGAAGGCTTCGATGATCGAACCCACGTCGGAGTACTCACCCAGGGACAGGTCAGGACCGGCAGTGATGTTCACCAGGATGCCGCGTGCGCCTTGCAGGTTCACGTCTTCCAGCAGCGGGTTGCGGATGGCCGCTTCGGTCGCTTCACGTGCACGGTTCGGACCGCTGGCGCAGCCAGTGCCCATCATCGCCATGCCCATTTCGCTCATCACGGTGCGTACGTCGGCGAAGTCGACGTTGATCATGCCCGGACGTTTGATGATGTCGGAGATACCGCGAACGGCACCGGCCAGTACATCGTCAGCCTTGGCGAAAGCCGACAGCAGGCTTGCGTCCTTGCCGAGAATGGTCAGCAGTTTTTCGTTCGGAATGGTGATCAGCGAGTCGACGCTTTCCGAGAGCATGCGGATGCCTTCGTCGGCGATCTGCATACGCTTGCGGCCTTCGAACGGGAACGGACGGGTCACGACCGCAACGGTCAGGATGCCCATTTCCTTGGCCACTTCGGCGATGATCGGCGCAGCACCGGTACCGGTACCGCCGCCCATGCCGGTGGTGATGAACACCATGTTGGTGCCGGCCAGCACTTCAGCGATGCGCTCGCGATCTTCCAGCGCAGCCTGACGGCCGACTTCCGGGTTGGCGCCGGCGCCCAGGCCTTTGGTCACGCCGGTGCCCAGTTGCAGAATGGTGCGCGCGCCGATGTTTTTCAGCGCTTGAGCATCGGTGTTGGCGCAGATGAATTCCACGCCTTCGATGTTGCTCTTGACCATGTGGTTGACAGCGTTGCCGCCGCCACCGCCAACACCGATAACTTTGATTACCGGGCTTGCGGGGATGTTGTCTACGAGTTCGAACATTTTCCCTCTCCTTACATTCTCTAGTTTTTTCGCCTACTGCTGTTTGTTGCGGTGCTGCGGTAAAGCGTTAGAAGTTGCCTTGAACCCACTTCTTCAAACGGTCCAGCAACGGCGCCTGCGGCTCATCGTTGCTGTAGCTGTCGCGGCTGCCGATGCCCGAGAACGAGATCCCGTCGGACTGCTTCTGCAGGCCGTACATCAACAAGCCAACGCCAGTGGAATAAATCGGGTTGCGTACCACGTCATCCAGACCTTTCACGCCATGTGGCACGCCCAGGCGGACCGGCATGTGGAAGATTTCTTCGGCCAGTTCCGTGGCGCCTTCCATCTTCGAGGTACCACCGGTCAGCACGATGCCGGCCGGGATCAGGTCTTCGTAGCCGCTGCGACGCAGCTCGGCCTGGATCAGGGTGAACAGTTCGTCGTAACGCGGCTCGACCACTTCGGCCAGGGCCTGACGGGACAGTTCGCGCGGCGGACGGTCGCCGACGCTCGGCACCTTGATGGTCTCGCCGGCACCGGCCAGTTTGGCCAGGGCGCAGGCGTAGCGGATCTTGATCTCTTCGGCGTACTGGGTCGGGGTGCGCAACGCCATGGCGATGTCGTTGGTCACCTGATCGCCCGCGATCGGGATCACGGCCGTGTGGCGGATCGCGCCTTCGGTGAAAATCGCGATGTCGGTGGTGCCGCCGCCGATGTCGACCAGGCACACGCCCAGCTCTTTTTCGTCGTCGGTCAGCACCGAGTAGGCCGAGGCCAGTTGCTCGAGAATGATGTCGTCGATTTCCAGACCGCAGCGACGCACGCATTTTTCAATATTCTGTGCGGCGTTGACGGCGCAGGTGACCACGTGAACCTTGGCTTCCAGACGCACGCCGGACATGCCCAGCGGCTCGCGCACGCCTTCCTGGTTATCGATCACGTAATCCTGCGGCAGGGTGTGCAGCACACGCTGGTCGGCCGGGATCGCCACCGCCTGGGCTGCGTCGAGTACGCGCTCCAGGTCCGCCGCGCTGACTTCGCGATCACGGATCGCGACGATGCCGTGGGAGTTCAGGCTGCGGATGTGATTGCCCGCCACGCCGACGAATGCCGAGTGAATGCGGCAGCCCGCCATCAACTGGGCTTCCTCGATCGCGCGCTGGATCGACTGCACGGTGGACTCGATGTTGACCACCACGCCTTTTTTCAGGCCGCGGGACGGATGAGTGCCGATCCCGACGATATCGAGCGTGCCGTCGTCCGCAACCTCGCCGACCAGCGCCACCACCTTGGAGGTGCCGATATCGAGACCGACGATCATTTTGCCGCTTTGCACGTTTGCCATGGGTCCTGCCTCTTCTTAATTCTTTGCGACAGCGGGTTGGGCTGTCGTCGGCGCTACTGGTTCCCGCCAGCCAACAGCGAGGCCGTTGGCGTAGCGCAGATCGATGCGCGCAATGTTCGTAATCTGTTCTTTGAGCGTCTTGTCATAGATGGCAATGAAGCGGCGCATCTTTTCCACCAGGTTGCCGCGTCCCAGCAGCAGCTCGATCCCGGGACCGGAACTGCCGGCACCGGTGGTCAGGAACCAGCTGCCACGCTCACGCAGCTCGAGCCGCGCAATCGAGAAGCCCAATGGCCGGAGCATCTGGCTCAGCACCTGGTATTGCTGCATCACTTGCTGCTGGGCCCGCTGCGGACCGAACAGCTGTGGCAGGTGTTCGTAGTTCGCCAGTTCCTTGGGCGTGAACGCCTGGCCCTGGTTGTTGAGCAACGACTCGTCGCCCCAGCGGGCCACCGGCAGTTGCTCTTCGAGGCGGATCACCACCTGGTCCGGCCACACCCGACGTACTTCGGCGTGGGCGATCCATGGCATCTGTTCCAGTTCGGTGCGCATGCTCGCCAGGTCGATGGTGAAGAAGCTCGACGCCACGTACGGGGCGATCCGCTGCTGCACCGCTTGCTGGCTGATGTAACTCAGGTCGCCCTGCACGGCGATCTTGGTGATCGGCCGGTCGGCGTACGGCAGCAAACGCTGCGCGCCTTCGTATGTGCCGAACCCCAGAGCCACCAGCAGCACCGGCCAGAACAGACCTTTCAAAAAGCCGAAGTTGGCTTTTGGCAGGCGCGCGGACATCGGCTCTTTGGCCACCATTCGGCTGGCACCCCGCGGCACCGGCTTGCGGCCGGGCGCGGGTGGCTGATGTCTGAGCTGTGCGCCTTGCATGGTCTTAACCTCGCGCCTCTTTCTTGCCATCGGCATCGACACTGGCGGCCAGAATGGCCAGGACCAGTTGCTGGAAATCCAGACCGGCCGCTTTCGCCGCCATCGGTACCAGGCTGTGATCGGTCATGCCGGGAGCCGTGTTGACTTCCAGGAACCAGAATTTGCCGTCGACGTCCTGCATCACGTCCGCCCGGCCCCAACCGGCGATACCCAGCGCCTCGCAGGCTTGCGCCGTGAGGTCCATGAGTTCTTTTTCCTTGGCGGCATCGAGCCCGCACGGAATCCGATACTGGGTATCGTTGGCGATGTACTTGGCGTCGTAGTCGTAGAACGTGTGTGGCGTACCCAGGGCGATAGGAGGCAACACCTGGTCACGCAGGGTGGCGATGGTGAACTCCGGACCCTGGATCCATTGCTCGACCAACACTTGCGAATCGTAGGTACTGGCCGCTTTCCATGCGTCGATCAACTCGGACGCAGAACTCACTTTGGCCATCCCGATACTTGAACCTTCATGCGCCGGTTTGACGATCAAAGGGAAGCCCAGTTCCGTCGCTGCCGAAATACAATCGGCCTCGCTGCGCAGCACGGCGTGACGCGGCGTCGGAATCCCGAGCGTGTGCCAGACCTGCTTGGTACGCAGTTTGTCCATCGCCAGCGCCGAAGCCAGGATGCCGCTGCCGGTGTACGGAATGCCGGCCACTTCGAGCAGGCCCTGCATGCTGCCGTCTTCACCGCCACGACCGTGGAGGATGATGAACGCGCGGTCGATCTTTTCGCTCAGCAGGCGCTGCAGAATGTCGGCGCCGACGTCGATGCCGAACGCGTCCACACCCGCACTTTGCAGCGCAGTGAGCACGGCATTGCCGGACTTCAGCGAGACTTCACGCTCGGCACTCAGGCCACCGAACAGCACGGCCACACGGCCGAAATCCTTCGGGGCGATGGTGGAGAACAGATTGGCGTAGGCAGCAGTCATTTCAACTTCCCCTCGACCGATGCCGCCACGGCACCGGCGAACAACTCGCTTTTCAACAGTTTCGGTGCGAGACCGCCGATATCACCGGCGCCCTGGCACAGCAGAATGTCGCCGGCACGCAGCAGCGGCTTGACCACCGGCGCCAGGTCGACGCCGCGCTCGATGTAGATCGGGTCGAGCTGACCGCGCTGACGGATGCTGTTGCACAGCTTGCGGCTGTCGGCGCCCGGGATCGGCTCTTCGCCGGCCGGATAGACTTCCATCAGCAACAGCACGTTGGCGTCGGCCAGTACATTGACGAAATCGTCGTACAGGTCGCGGGTGCGGCTGTAGCGGTGCGGCTGGTAGACCATGACCAGACGGCGCTCCGGCCAGCCACCGCGCACGGCTTTGATGACGGCTGCGACTTCGGTCGGGTGGTGACCGTAGTCGTCGACCAGCATCACGCTGCCGCCGTCCACCGGCAGTTCGCCGTAGACCTGGAAGCGTCGGCCGACACCCTGAAACCCGGACAGGCCCTGGACGATGGCTTCATCGCTGACGCCTTCGTCGGTGGCGATGCAGATGGTTGCGAGCGCGTTGAGCACGTTGTGGTTGCCCGGCATGTTCACGGACACATCCAATGGCTCACGCTCAGGGCGTAGCACGGTGAAGAAGGTCTGCATGCCCTGCTGGCGAACATTGATCGCGCGCACGTCGGCTTCTTCGCTGAAGCCGTAGGTGACGACCGGACGTTTGACCTGGGGCAGGATTTCACGCACCACCGGGTCGTCCAGGCACACCACCGCCAGACCGTAGAACGGCAGGTTGTGCAGGAACTCGACGAAGGTTTTCTTCAGTTTGTTGAAGTCGCCGTCGTAGGTCGCCATGTGGTCGGCGTCGATGTTGGTGACCACGGCCACCAGCGGTTGCAGGTGCAGGAAGCTCGCGTCGCTTTCATCGGCCTCGGCGATCAGGTAACGGCTGGTGCCGAGCTGGGCATTGGTACCCGCGGCGTTCAGACGGCCACCGATCACGAAAGTCGGATCAAGGCCACCGGCCGCGAACACCGAAGCGATCAGGCTGGTGGTAGTAGTTTTGCCGTGGGTACCGGCGACGGCGATGCCGTGGCGGTAGCGCATCAGCTCGGCGAGCATCTCGGCACGCGGCACCACCGGGATGCGGCGTTCCAAAGCGGTCGCCACTTCCGGGTTGGAGGTGTTGACGGCGCTCGACACCACCAGTACATCAGCGGCAGCAGCATTCTCGGCGCGGTGGCCGATGAAGATTTGCGCACCGAAGGATTCCAGGCGCTCGGTCACCGGCGAAGCTTTCAGGTCGGAACCGGACACTTCATAGCCCAGGTTCAGCAGCACTTCGGCAATACCGCACATGCCCACGCCGCCGATCCCGACGAAGTGGATGCGACGGATACGGCGCATTTCCGGTTGCGGCATGGCTTTCTGATTCTCAACCATGGGCCACCTCCAGACAGGTATCGACCACGCTACGGGTGGCTTCGGGTTTCGCCAGACGGCGGGCCGCTTGGGCCATTTGTTCGAGTCGTTGCGGTTGCATCAAGACCTCTGTCAGGCGCGCGGCAAGGTCCGCGGCGCCAGTCGTTCTTTGCGGCATCAGGAAGGCAGCGCCTTCGCGGGCCAAATAATCGGCGTTGCGGGTCTGGTGATCGTCGATCGCGTGGGGCAAGGGCACCAGCATCGAGGGCAGACCGGCGGCGGCCAGTTCGCTGATGGTCAATGCGCCGGCGCGGCACACCACCAGGTCAGCCCAGCCATAGGCCTGGGCCATGTCTTTGATGAACGGCTGCACCTGCGCATCCACGCCGGCGGCGCGGTAGCGCTCAGCAGTCACTTCATCGTGGTTTCTGCCAGCCTGATGGAACACTTCCGGACGCAAATCGGCAGCGACTTGTGCCAGGGCTTCAGGCAGCAACTTGTTCAACGGCTCTGCGCCCAGGCTTCCGCCCAGGATCAGCAAACGCGCCTTGCGTCCGGCCAGGGCCGGGCGCGGTGTTTCGAGGAACAGCTCGCTGCGCACCGGGTTACCGGTGGTACGGCGGCTGTCCGACAGGGTAAAGGTGTCGGGGAAGGCTTCACACACCCGGGCGGCGAACGGCACCAGCAACCGATTGGCGGTGCCGGCCACGGCGTTCTGCTCATGAACGATCACCGGTACGCCGGCCAGTTTGGCGGCAAGCCCACCGGGGCCGGTCACGTAACCGCCGAATCCGACCACGCACACCGGACGCAAGCGGCGAATGACCGCCCGCGCCTGCCACACCGATTTCAGCAACATGAACGGTGCCTTGAGCAGAGACAGCTTGCCCTTGCCACGCAGGCCAGTGGCGTTGATGCGGTGCAATTCAAGACCCGCCGCCGGCACCAGATCGTTCTCGATCCCGCGCGGCGTGCCGAGCCAGTGCACGGTGTAGCCGCGCGCCTGGAATTCGCGGGCACAGGCCAGCGCCGGGAACACGTGGCCACCGGTGCCGCCGGCCATGATCAATACGTTAGCGCCCATGGTTCGGCTCCTCGGCGAAGTCGCTCTCATGGAATTCCATCTCTTCACTGCCCAGGTGGGTCCGGCTCTCCCACTCGATCCTCAGCAACAGGCCAAGGCAGGCGCAGCAGATCACCAGGGAACTGCCGCCATAACTGAGGAATGGCAAGGTCAGGCCCTTGGTCGGCAGCAGGCCGACGTTCACGCCGATGTTGATCAGGAACTGGCCGATCCACAGGAACGACAGGCCATAAGCAACATAAGCGGCAAAAAACTGTTTGGCTTTCTCGGCCCACAGACCGATGTACATGCCGCGAATACACACGAACACGAACAGTGCCACGGTGCACAGCGAGCCCACCGCGCCGAGCTCTTCGGCCAGGACCGAGAACACGAAGTCGGTGTGCGCTTCCGGCAGATAGAACTGCTTCTGCACGCTGTTGCCCAGGCCAACGCCCAGCCATTCACCGCGACCGAACGCAATCAAGGCTTGCGACAATTGATAACCGGCGCCGAACTGGTCGGCCCACGGGTCGGCGAAGTTGGTCAGACGCGCCATCCGGTACGGCTGCATCTGAATCAGCAACACCACCGCACCAACGGCCAGCACCACCATCAGCGAGAAGCGGAACAGCCCGACTCCTCCGAGGAACAGCATCGCCGCCGCCGCGCCCATCATTACGACGGTGGCACCGAAGTCCGGCTCCATCAGCAACAGACCCGCCATCGGCAGCAGCACGATGAATGGCTTGAAGAAGCCCATCCAGCTCTCGCGCACTTCTTTCTGACGACGCACCAGATAACCGGCGAGGTAAATCACCACGAACACCTTGGCGATCTCGGACGGCTGAACGTTGAAGAAGCTGAAACCGATCCAGCGCATCGAACCGTTCACCTCACGGCCGATCCCCGGGATGATCACCATCACCAGCAAACCGAACGCACCGATCAACATCAGCCAGCCCAGCCGCTGCCAGGTGGCGATCGGAATCATCATGGTGACGACGCACGCGCCCAGGCCCAGCACCACGTAGATCAGGTGACGGGTCATGTAATAAAGAGCACTGCCCGACTGCGCCGCGCCGACTTCTGTCGATGCCGAGGCGATCATGATCAGGCCCAGACCGAGCAACGCCAGGCAACCGGCGAGCATCGGGAAGTCGAGGTCGATCCCGCGTCCGGTGATGAGCGGCGACGGATATGGCTTGATGATGTTTCTCAAGCTCATGCCAGATCCTCCACGGCGCGGACGAACTGGTGACCACGGTCTTCGTAGTTCTTGAACATGTCGAAACTGGCGCAGGCCGGCGACAGCAGCACCACGTCACCCGGTTGGGCGGCGGCACGGCATTGGGCGACCGCGTCGACCAGCGTGGTCGCGCGAATCAGCGGAACGGCATCGCCGATCGCTTCGCCGATCTTGTCGGAGTCGCGCCCCATCAGGATCACGGCGCGGCAATGGGTTGCCACCGGATCGCGCAGGTCCTTGAATTCGGCACCCTTGCCGTCGCCACCGGCGATCAGCACGACCTTGCCGTCGATGTCCGCACCCAGGCCTTCGATGGCGGCCAGTGCGGCGCCAACATTGGTGGCTTTGGAATCGTTGTAGTAACCGACGCCTTCCAGATCGCGTACCCACTGGCAACGGTGTTCGAGACCGGCGAAGGTGCGCAGCGCTGCCAGCATGGCGTCGAACGGCAGCCCGACCGCGTGCCCGAGTGCCAGCGCCGCCAGGGCGTTGGACTGGTTGTGGGCGCCGCGAATCTTCAGTTCGCGCACCGGCATCAGGTTCTGGAATTCGAAGGCCAGGTATTTCTCGCCATTCTCTTCGCGCAGGCCAAATGCCTTGAAATCGGGTTTGGTCAGGCCGAAGGTCCAGCACGGCTGGCCCTCGCCCATCAGCGGCCGGGTCAGGGCGTCCTGACGGTTGACCACGAACTGCTTGGCACCCCGGAAGATCCGGTGCTTGGCCAGGTGATAGGCCGGCAGACCGCTGTAGCGGTCCATGTGGTCTTCGCTGATGTTGAGCACGGTCGCCACTTCGGCGTTGAGCTGGTCAGTGGTTTCCAGTTGGAAGCTCGACAGTTCCATCACGTACAGCTCGACGTCATCGCTGAGCAGATCCAGCGCCGGCGTACCGAGGTTGCCGCCCACGGCCACGCGCTTGCCGGCCGCAGCCGCCATCTCGCCGACCAGGGTGGTGACGGTGCTTTTCGCGTTGGAACCGCTGATGGCCACGATCGGCGCCTTCGCGTTACGCGCGAACAGCTCGATGTCGCCGGACAGCTTCACGCCACGGGCCGCGGCGGCTTGCAGGGCCGGGGTCGCCAGCGCCAGGCCGGGGCTCACGTAGAGCTCGTCGGCACGGCACAGGAACTCGACGTCCAGCTCGCCACAACGCACTTCCACGTGCGGATAGTCACGCTGGAGCGTGGCCAGTTCCGGTGGATTTTCCCGCGTATCGGCCACGGCAAACGCCACGCCCCGGTTCGCCAGGAAGCGAACCAGGGACATGCCGCTCTTGCCGAGGCCGACAACGATGCGGAAGTGGTCAGAAGCGATCAGAGACACTCGTTCTACCTCAGCTTCAGGGTGGCAAGGCCGATCAGCACGAGAATCACGGTGATGATCCAGAAACGGACGATCACGCGCGGCTCGGGCCAGCCCTTGAGTTCAAAGTGGTGGTGAATCGGCGCCATGCGGAACACACGGCGACCGGTCAGCTTAAAGGACGCAACCTGAATGACGACTGACAGGGTTTCCATCACGAACACGCCGCCCATGATGAACAGGACGATTTCCTGACGGACGATCACCGCGATGGTGCCCAGGGCCGCGCCCAACGCCAGTGCGCCGACGTCGCCCATGAAGACTTGCGCCGGGTAGGTGTTGAACCACAGAAAGCCCAGGCCGGCACCGATCAGCGCGCCGCAGAACACGATCAGCTCGCCTGCGCCCGGTACGTAAGGGATCAGCAGGTATTCAGCGAACTTCACGTTACCCGACAGGTAGCAGAAGATGCCCAGGCCGCCACCGACCATCACCGTCGGCATGATCGCCAGACCGTCGAGGCCGTCGGTGAGGTTGACCGCGTTGCTCGAACCGACGATCACGAAGTACGTCAGCACGATGAAGCCGGCACCCAGCGGAATGCTGTAATCCTTGAGCATCGGCAGGATCAGAGTGGTTTCCACCGGAGTGCTGGCAGTCATATAAAGGAAGATCGCCGCACCGAGGCCGAACACCGATTGCCAGAAATATTTCCAGCGGCTCGGCAGACCACGGGAGTTCTTCTCGATCACCTTGCGGTAGTCGTCGACCCAGCCGATGGCGCCGAACAGCAGGGTCACCAGCAGCACAACCCACACGTAGCGATTGCTCAGGTCAGCCCACAGCAAAGTGCTGACGCCGATCGAAGACAGGATCAGCGCGCCACCCATGGTCGGCGTACCGGATTTGGACAGGTGCGATTGCGGGCCGTCGTTACGAACGGACTGACCGATCTGACGATTCTGCAGGGTGCGGATCATCCACGGGCCGTAGCACAGCGACAGGACCAGCGCGGTCAGCACACCGAGGATCCCGCGCAGGGTCAGGTACTGAAAGACCGCGAAGCCTTTGTAGAACTGTTGCAGATACTCCGCTAGCAGCAGCAGCATTAATGTTTCTCCAGACTGGACCCGCACAGGGCCGCAACGATGTTTTCCATCGCTGCGCTGCGCGAACCCTTGATCAAAATGGTGGTGTTTGTGTCCTGCTCAGCGCCGAGGGCCTGGATCAGTTCGGCCTGTGTGCCGAAGTGATGCGCCTCTTTGCCGAATGCGTTCACGGCGTGGACCATGTTCGGCCCGACGGCGTAAAGCGCGGAAACCTTGCCCCGGGCGTATTCGCCCACGTCGCGGTGCCCCTGCTCCGCCCAGTCGCCCAACTCGCCGATATCCCCGAGCACCAGGACGGTGCGGCCGGAAAAGCCGGCGAGTATATCAACGGCCGCGCACATGGAGGTGGGGTTCGCGTTGTAAGTGTCATCGATCACGCGCATGCCGTTTTTCGCCAGTTGCGCGACAGTGCGGCCCTTGACCGGTTGTACCGCGCCAAGCCCGGTGGCGATGCCGAACAGCGACACGCCCAAGGCGTGCGCGGCAGCGGCGGCGGCCAGGGCGTTGGCGACGTTGTGGGTGCCGAGCAGGTTCAGTTGAACCCGTTCCACACCTTCAGGACTGTGCAGGTTGAACGCCGGGCAGCCACGGGCATCGGTGGCCAGATCGCTGGCGTAAAAATCCGCCTGAGTGTTGCTCAGGGCAAACGTCAGCACCTTGCGACCGGCAGCGCGGTTCTTCCAGATGCCAAACGCCTTGTCATCGAGGTTCAGCACAGCGACGCCGTCGGCCGCCAGACCTTCGATGATTTCGCCTTTGGCTTCGACGATTTTCTCCGGCCCGCCGAACTCACCGACGTGGGCGGTCCCGGCGTTGTTGAGGATCGCCACGTGCGGCTTGGTCAGCCCTACGGTGTAAGCGATTTCACCCAGACGCGAGGCGCCCAGTTCGATCACCGCCGCGCTGTGTTCCGGGGCGAGTTCGAGCAGGGTCAGCGGTACGCCGAGGTCGTTGTTCAGGTTGCCACGGGTCGCGTGCACCGAACCGCGCGTGCGCAGAATGCTCGCGAGCATTTCCTTGACCGTGGTCTTGCCGCTGGAACCGGTGACAGCAGCAACCGGTTTGGTGAATGCGGCACGGTTCAAGGCACCCAGCTGGCCGAGGGCCTGGCGGGTGTCCTTGACCAGCAATTGCGGCAGCGTGCTGTCAGCGACTTCGTGCTCGACCAGTGCCGCAACGGCGCCTTTGGCGGCGACTTCGTTCAGATAGTCATGGCCATCGAAACGCGGGCCGGTCAGGGCGATAAACAGTTGGCCAGCCTTGATCGCACGGCTGTCGATGCTCACGCCGTCAAAACTGGCGTCGGCGCTGATCAGACGGGCGTCGAGCGCGTTGGTCAGTTCGCTGAGTTTCAGGGCCTCAAGCATGGGCCACCTCCCACGCGGTCAGGGCGTGATCAGCCTCGACCAGATCAGAGAATGCATGGCGTTCGCCGTTGATTTCCTGATAGTCCTCATGACCTTTGCCGGCCAGGACCACCACGTCATCCGCCGAGGCGCTGGCGATCAGTTGTGCGATGGCCTGGCCACGGCCGGCCACGAATGTGACGTTATCCACAGCCGTGAAACCGGCGCGGATGTCATCGAAAATCACCGCGGGGTCTTCGGTGCGCGGATTGTCATCGGTGACCAGCACGCGGTCGGCCAGACGCTCGACCACTTCGGCCATCAGCGGACGTTTGCCGCGATCGCGATCACCGCCGCAGCCGAACAGGCACAGCAGTTGACCTTTGACGTGCGGGCGCAACGCGGTCAGCACTTTTTCCAGCGCGTCCGGGGTGTGGGCGTAATCGACCACCACCAGCGGCTGGGTGCCACCGCCGAGACGCTGCATGCGTCCGGCCGGGCCTTCGAGTTTCGGCAGCACCTTGAGGATTTCGTCGAGCGCGTAGTCGAGACCGAGCAAGGCGCCGACGGCGGCCAGTACGTTGCTCAGGTTGAAACGACCGAGCAGCGTGCTGCGCAGATGGTGCTCGCCCTGCGGCGTGACCAGCGTGGCGCGTACGCCATGGTCATCGAATTGCGCTTCGCGCACATAGAGATAGGCGCTGCTGTCGAGCAGGCTGTATGTGATCAGCCGCGACTCACGTTTTTCAGCGGCCAGTTGCCGGCCGAAATCGTCGTCGAGGTTGACCACGCGGCACTTCAGGTCATTCCAGGCGAACAGCCGGGCTTTGGCCTCGGCGTACGCTTCCATGGTGCCGTGGTAATCAAGGTGATCGCGGGACAGGTTGGTCATCACCGCCACGTCGAACGCCAGCGCGGTAACCCGGCCCTGATCCAGACCGTGGGACGAGACTTCCATGGCCACGGCTTTGGCGCCGGCCTTTTTCAGGTCGCCCAGGGTCGCTTGCATGGCAATCGGATTCGGCGTGGTGTGCATGCCGCTTTGCAGCGAGCCGTGGAAACCGGAGCCGAGAGTACCGACGATGCCGCAATGCTGACCGAGCAGGTCCAGCGCCTGCGCCACCAGTTGGGTCACGCTGGTCTTGCCGTTGGTGCCGGTCACGCCGATCAGGTTCAGGTGATGACTTGGCTCACCGTAAAAACGCCCGGCGATGTCCGACAGCTGCGCCGCCAGGCCCTTGACCGGAATCAGCGGCACTTCGGTGATCGGCAGCACGGTGGCGCCTTCCACTTCATAAGCCACGGCAGCAGCACCGCGCTGCAAGGCGTCAGCGATGTGCGCACGCCCGTCGAACTTGCCGCCCGGCACCGCGAGGAACAGGTCACCCGCGCGTACGTTGCGACTGTCGAGCGCCAGTTCACGGATCAACAGATCGTGGCCGGCGTGGGGGAAAATCTTGTTCAGACTCAGAGACATCAGCCGCGCCCTCCATTGGCTTTCAGCGGAACGGCCGGGGTGGCGTTGGCCTGTTGTGTGGTCGGCAGGTTGTCCGGGGTGACGTTCATCAGGCGCAGGGTGCCCGACATCACACGGCTGAACACCGGTGCCGAGACCAGACCACCGAAGTAGCCGGCCTTGGTCGGTTCATCGATCACCACGACAATTGCATAACGTGGATCGCTCATCGGGCCGAAACCGGCAAACAGCGAGCGGTAAGAGTTTTCGGCGTAGCCCTTGGTGCCGACCGACGTTTTACGCGCGGTACCGGACTTGCCGCCCACGTGATACGCCGGCACCTGCGCACGGAACACGCCGCGCGGGGCTTCGATCACTTGTTGCAGCATGCCTTGCATGGTTTTGGCGACGGCTTCCGGCAGCACCTGAGTTGTCTGCGGCGCCTTGTCGGTTTTGATCAGAGTCAGCGGTGCAAGACGACCGTTGTTGGCCAGCGCCGAGAACGCGTGCACCAGCTGGATCGCGGTCACCGAAATACCGTAGCCGTACGACAGCGTCGCGGTCTCGGCCTTGCGCCACTCGCGGTAGTTCGGCAGGTTGCCGACACGCTCGCCCGGGAAGCCGAGGCCGGTGTCCTGGCCGAGGCCGACTTTCTGTGCGAGGCGGAAAATGGTTTCGCCGCCGATATCGAACGCGACCTTACTCATGCCGACGTTACTGGAATTGATCAGAATGCCGGTCAGGTCGAGTACCGGACCTTCAGTCTTCGATACGTCCTTGATCGTGTATTTACCGATCTGCAGAGAGCCCGGATACACCTCGACGGTGTCGCTCGGTTTCCAGCGGCCGGTTTCGATCGCGGCGCTCATCGAGATCGCCTTCATGGTCGAACCGGGTTCGAACACGTCGATCATCGCGCGGTTACGCATCATCGCCGGTTGCAGGTTGCGACGGTTGTTCGGGTTGTAGGTCGGCTGGTTGACCATGGCGAGGATTTCGCCGGTCTTCACGTCCATGATCACCAGACTGCCGGCCTTGGCGCCGTTCTCAATGATCGCGTTACGCAGTTCGCGGTTGGCCAGATATTGCAGACGCAGGTCAATCGACAACGCCAAGGGCTTGCCGGCCTTGGCGTTTTTGGTGACCTGGACATCCTTGATCAGCCGTCCGCGCCGATCCTTGATGACTTGCCGCTTGCCGGGCACGCCGGCCAGCCATTCATCGTAGGCCAGTTCGACGCCCTCACGACCGTGGTCATCGATGTCGGTGAACCCGACCATGTGCGCCGTCACTTCACCGGCCGGGTAGAACCGGCGGAACTCTTCGATGCCGTAGACGCCCGGTACTTTCAGGTCGAGCACGGCCTGACCCTGCTCGGGAGTCAACCCGCGCACCAGATAAATGAATTCCTTGTTGGCCTGAGCTTCGAGACGTTCGGCCAGGGCTTTTGGATCCTGCCCCAGCGCGGCGGCCAGTGCCGGCCACTTCTCTTTGGCGGTCTGCATTTCCTTGGCGTTCGCCCAGAGCGTGGTCACCGGGGTACTCACGGCCAGAGGCTCGCCGTTACGGTCGGTGATCAGACCACGGTGAGCCGGAATCGGAATGTGCCGAAGACTGCGCGCGTCGCCCTGACCTTTGAGGAAGTCTCGGTCAACCACTTGCAAGTCAATGATGCGCCAGCAGATCGCCGCGACCATCACGCCGAGCAGTGCCACCATCAGACGGAAACGCCACGGGAAGAGAGCCCCCTCGAGTTTCATCATGGCGCCACCATCTTCACGTCAGCTGCGCCTGGGATGTGCATCTTCAGTTGTTCGGTAGCCAGCACTTCGATACGGCTGTGGGCGGTCCAGGTGCTTTGCTCCAGGATCAGTCGCCCCCACTCGGCCTGCGCCTTGTCGCGCACGCTCAGTTCGTTGTACAGGGTGTTGAGCAACTGCCGGTTCCAGTGGGCGCTGTAAGACACGCCGATGGCCGACACGAGCACGCCGATGAACAGCAGCAGCATGAAAAAGCTGCCGCCGGGCAGTGGCTTGGCGAAAAGCTTGCTCACCGCAGCTTCTCCGCGACGCGCATGACGGCGCTACGGGAACGTGGGTTGGCTTTGAGTTCGGCGTCGGAGGCCGTCTGCGCTTTGCCATGGACTTTGATTTTCGGTTCGAACGCAACGTGGCGAACCGGCAGGTTGCGCGGCAGGTTGTCGGCTTCGCCTTTCACCAGCTTGCGCATGAACAGTTTGACGATACGGTCTTCCAGCGAGTGGAAGCTGATCACGACGAGACGACCGCCCACTTCCAGGCATTCGAGCGCGGCTTCAAGACCCGCTTCCAGATCGCCCAATTCGTTGTTGACGTGAATACGCAGGCCCTGGAAAGCACGGGTTGCAGGGTTTTTGCCCTTTTCCCACGCCGGGTTGGCGACTTTCAGGACTTCGGCCAGATCGGCGGTGCGCTCGAACGGCGTGATGTCACGGCGCTCGGCCACGGCACGGGCCATGCGACCGGAGAAACGCTCTTCGCCGTATTCCTTGAAGACACGGGCGATCTCTTCCACCGGCGCGGTGTTGACGAACTCGGCGGCGCTGATGCCACGGGACGGATCCATGCGCATGTCCAGCGGGCCGTCGTTGAGGAAACTGAAGCCACGTTCGGCATCATCGAGCTGCGGCGAAGACACGCCCAGATCCAGCAGAATGCCGCTGACCTTGCCGGCCAGACCCTGTTCGGCAACCACCGAACCGAGCTCGGCAAAGCTGCGCTGCACAACGACAAAGCGGCCGTCTTCGGCCGCTAGCGTTTGCCCGGTGGCAATCGCTTGAGGATCCTTGTCGAATCCAATGAGCCGACCATCCGGACCGAGCTTGCTGAGAATCAACCGGCTGTGCCCGCCGCGACCGAACGTGCCGTCCAGATAGCAGCCATCAGGACGTACGGCGAGAGCCTCGACGGCTTCGTCAAGCAGTACGGTGATGTGGTTAAAGCCGCTATCAATAGTCACAGGATCAGATCACGCAGTTCGTCAGGCATGGCGCCCGGTTGTTGTATGGCAGCCAGGTCAGCGGCAGAAACCGCGTTCCAGGCATCTTCGTCCCACAGTTGGAACTTGTTCAGTTGGCCCACCAGCATCGCGCGCTTGTCGAGCTTCGCGTATTCGCGCAGGCGCGGCGGCACCAGGAAACGACCACTGCCGTCGAGCTCGAGGTCAACGGCATTACCAATCAATAAACGTTGCAGACGACGGTTCTCTTCGCGAAGCGAAGGAAGCGCGCGCAACTTGGTTTCAATAATTTCCCACTCATCGAGCGGGTAGACACACAAACATGGATCAACGGCATCAATGGTCACGATCAACTGGCCGGAACTGCGCGAATCGAGCTCGTCACGGTACCGGCTCGGCATGGCGAGACGGCCCTTTGCGTCGAGACTGATAGCGTTAGCTCCGCGAAACACGTCTGCGTTTCTCCAATTTTTATCGTTTTGAGCTCAAAAAACCCACTTCATGCCACTTTTCGCCACTTGCGCACACTATAGGAATGCGCCCACCACACCGTCAAGGCGCGGATTAAAGGAAAACCCTTACAGAACGGAGATTTAGGAGCATAAAAGGAGGAGCAACGAGAATCTGGCGGATGCTTTTATCCAATAACTTGAAGCAGCACTGAAAGCTGCGCTCGAAAGTTAAAGTAATTTGTTAAGAGTAAGATTTTTTCGGTATTACAAAAGCGCTTCTGCTGTTGATTGAAGCAAGGTGGGAAATGGCTATTACTGCGCTTGCCGCTGCCGGTTTCCAGCGCAGGCCTGCTGATAATAAACAGCCCTGTCGCCTTTAATTCAAGCAGGGAAAAGAAAAAGGTGGAGAGTCGATCTGTAAGCCGGGTTCTGTCTTGAACAGTCATTCGTCTACGATGGCCATCACTGGACATCTTTAGCAACCTACCCGGTCCCAGCGCGGGCCACGCCTTGGGACCCTATTTGGTCTTGCTCCAAGTGGGGTTTACCTAGCCACGAACTGTTGCCAGACGTGCGGTGCGCTCTTACCGCACCTTTTCACCCTTACCGGCGCCGAAGCGCTTAGGCGGTTATTTTCTGTGGCACTTTCCGTAGGCTCACGCCTCCCAGGCATTACCTGGCACTTCGCCCTATGGAGCCCGGACTTTCCTCCCCCCCCTAATTTTCATAGAGGGCAGCGACTGTCCGATCGACTCTCCGCCGCGCAGGTTAACGGCAGAGCGGCCGAAGAACAAGCGCTAATAGCCCGCAAACCGGTCTGCGCGACGGGTTACGCGTCTTTTTGCTGATCCAGCGCCACCTGATACAGCACGTTTTTGCGCTCACCGGTGATTTGCGCCGCCAGGGCCGCCGCACGCTTGAGCGGCATCTCTTCCAGCAACAGGTTAAGGATGCGCATCGCCTCGCTGCTGACGGCGTCTTCGGATTCCGGCGCGGTCCAGCCCGCCACCACCACAACACATTCGCCACGCTGCTGATTGCTGTCGGCCTCGACGAATGCCCGCAACTCGCTCAGCGGCAATCCCTTGAGTGTTTCAAAAGTCTTGGTGATTTCGCGAGCGAGCAATGCCGGACGATCAGCACCGAATACCGCTTCCATATCTTGCAGGCATTCCAGAATACGATGCGGCGCCTCGTAGAAAATCAATGTGCGCGGCTCTTCCTTGATAGCTTCCAGGCGCGCCTTGCGCCCCACGGCCTTGGCCGGCAAAAAGCCTTCGAAGATAAAACGGTCGGACGGCAGACCGGCAGCCGACAACGCCGCGATCAAAGCGCACGCGCCCGGTACCGGCACCACATTGATCCCGGCGGCACGGGCCTGACGCACGAGGTGATAACCGGGATCGGAAATAAGCGGCGTACCGGCGTCGGAAATCAGCGCGACATTATCACCTGCCAACAGTCGGGTAATGAAACGACTGCCTTCATCCCGTTCGTTGTGCTCGTGACAGGCCGCCAGCGGCGTGGAGATGCCAAAGTGCTGCATCAGGCGCTGGGAATGGCGCGTGTCTTCGGCGGCAATCAGTGCCACCTCACGCAGGATCTTCAACGCCCGGGCGCTGATGTCATCCAGGTTGCCGATGGGCGTCGCCACCACATAAAGCGAGCCCGCAGCGGAATTCAAAGGACCTGGAGCAGTCAAAGCGCACACCTCATGATCGGTAAAAGCCGCCATTGTAGCGCGTCGCGCGCCGGACAATGCGTCCGGGTCGGACACGGTTTGTCGCACCATTGTGAGACTGCGCACTCTTTGTATCAGCTAAATTGACGGTTTCTCGCCAGTAACATCGCGCCCCGGCCAGTGCTTGGGTACAATTCGACGCTAATTTGATCGAGTATCAGGAACACTTACATGATCGCTTGCCTGCGGCTGTTCACTGCCCTCTGCCTCGCTGCCTTGCTGGCGGCTTGCGCCAGCTCCCCTTCCTCCAGCCTTGGCGAACTTCCACGGACTCCGGATGCCACCATCGAGCAACTGCTCGAACAGGCTGCCCAGGCCAAATCGCCGGACAAGGCTGCGCTGCTGCGCCTGAGTGCGGCAGACATGGCGTACCGCCAGGGCAATGCCGGACAGTCCGCGCAAATCCTGCAGCAAGTGCCGATGGAACAACTCCAGCCGGGCCAGCAGGCATTCGCCAGCACGCTGTCTGCTGAACTGGCCATGACCCGCAATCAGCCGAAAGCCGCGCTGACTGCCTTGAGCCATCCAAGCCTGCAACGCCTGAGCGAAATGTCGGTTCCGCTGCAAGTTCGCGCCGGCACCGTTCACGCCCGCGCTCTTGAAGCCGACGGCCAGACCCTGGCGGCCGCCCGCGAGCGCATCTTCATCGCGCCGATGCTGGAAGGTGAAGCCGCCAGCAAGAACCACGAAGCGATCTGGACCCTGATTGCGTCGCTGCCGGCCGATCAACTGCAAGCGAACACCACCGATGACCTCGGCGGCTGGATGAGCCTGGCCCTGGCGGTGAAAACCGCCGGCACTCTGGAGCAACAGCAAGCCGCCATCGACAACTGGCGCAACCAGCATCCGAAACACCCAGCTGCGATCAACCTGCCGCTGCCCCTGACCAAACTCAAGGAACTGGCCAGCCAGCCCCTGAGCAAGATCGCCCTGCTGCTGCCACAGGACGGCCAGTTGGCATCGGTCGGCAAGGCCCTGCGTGACGGCTTCATGGCCGCGCACTATCAGGCTCAGCAAGCCGGCCAGAAACCACCGGCCATCGAGTTCTATGACAGCTCGAAACTGACCAACCTCGACGAGTTCTACCGCAAGGCCCAGGCCGATGGCGTGCAACTGGTCGTAGGCCCGCTGGAGAAGCCACTGGTCAAACAGCTGAGCACTCGCCCGCAACTGCCGATCACCACCCTCGCCCTGAACTACAGCGAAGGCGATCAAGGCCCGGCGCAGCTGTTCCAGTTCGGTCTGGCTGCAGAAGACGAAGCCCGCGAAGTCTCCCGCCGCGCCCGTGCCGACGGCCTGCATCGCGCCGCCATCATGGTGCCGAAGGGCGAATGGGGCGACCGCGTCCTGCGCGCCTTCAGCCAGGACTGGCAAGCCAACGGCGGCAGCATCGTCGCTACCGAGCGTGTCGATCAGCCGGTACAACTGGCCCAGCAGATCGCCGACATGTTCCAGCTGCGTCAGAGCGAAGCTCGCGCCAAGAGCCTGCAGAATGCCGCCGGCACCAACGTTGCCGCCCAGCCTTCGCGTCGCCAGGACATCGAATTCATCTTCCTCGCCGCCACCCCGCAGCAGGCGCAGCAGATCAAGCCGACCCTGAACTTCCAGTACGCCGGTGACGTGCCGGTCTACGCGACCTCCCACGTGTTCAGCGCCAGCGGCGACGTGAACCAGTACAACGACATGAACGGCGTGCGCTTCTGCGAAACCCCGTGGCTGCTGGAAACCAGCGATCCGCTGCGTCAGCAGGTTACCGCGCAATGGCCACAAGCCGCCGGCAGCCTCGGTCGTCTGTATGCGATGGGCGTCGATGCCTACCGCCTGGCGCCACGCCTGGATCAGCTCAAGACACTGCCGGACAGCCGCATCGAAGGTCAGTCGGGCAGCCTGGGCATGACCCAGTCCCAACGCGTCGTCCGTCAGCTGCCATGGGCGCAGTTCGTCAGCGGTCAGATCCAGCGCCTGCCGGACACTCCACGCTGATGCCCGACAGGTCACACCTGCAAAGCGGCAAGGATGCCGAGCGCCAGGCGCTCGAGCATCTGCAACACCAGGGTCTGCGCCTGCTGGCGCAGAACTGGTTATGCAAACGCGGTGAGCTTGATCTGGTCATGCTTGATGGCGATACAGTAGTATTCGTCGAAGTCCGTTACCGAAAGAACACTCAATGGGGTGGCGCACTCGACAGCATCGATGGGCGCAAACGGCAGAAACTGATTTTCGCCGCACAGTATTTTCTTCAGCGCGAGTCGCGTTGGGCCAATTCCCCCTGCCGCTTCGACGTGGTGGCCATCGACAGCCACCAGGGTCAGCTGAACTGGTTGCAGAATGCGTTCGACAGTTGACCGCCTGCTCCGACCCGGACACTTTCACTCAACACTTTTGCTCTTTGCTTTGCGGGCTGCACATTCACGTGCCGGACAGCCGCGCTAATTAAGGTCACACAGATGGACATGCAATCCCGAATTCGCCAGCTTTTCCAGGCCAGCATCGACACCAAGCAACAGGCGATGGACGTACTTGCACCGCACATCGAGCAAGCCAGCCAGGTGATGGTCAACGCCCTGCTCAACGAGGGCAAAATGCTCTCGTGCGGTAACGGCGGCTCGGCCGGCGATGCCCAGCACTTCTCCTCGGAACTGCTCAACCGTTTCGAGCGTGAGCGCCCTAGCCTGCCGGCGATAGCGCTGACCACCGACAGCTCGACCATCACCTCGATCGCCAACGACTACAGCTACAACGAAGTGTTCTCCAAGCAGATCCGCGCACTCGGCCAGCCGGGTGACGTATTGCTGGCCATTTCGACCAGTGGCAACTCGGCGAACATTATTCAGGCGATCCAGGCCGCACATGATCGCGAAATGATTGTCGTAGCATTGACCGGACGCGATGGCGGCGGCATGGCTTCGCTGCTGCTGCCCGAAGACGTCGAGATTCGCGTACCGGCCAACGTCACCGCACGTATTCAGGAAGTCCACTTGCTGGCGATCCATTGCCTTTGCGATCTGATCGACAGCCAACTGTTCGGGAGTGAAGAATGACCCCTAATCGCCTTGGCCTTCTGGCCTTGACCCTGTGCCTCGGCATCAGCGGCTGCACCTCGGTGGTGAATGCCAGCCGTGAAGCGCCGATCGAAGACGACCGTGGCACCCGCACTTTCGGCAGCAAGATCGATGACTCGCTGATCGAAACCAAAGTCGGCGTCAACGTGGCCAAGGCCGATCCGGCCCTGGACAACGATTCGCACATCGTCGTCACCAGCTTCAACGGTGTCGTGCTGCTGGCCGGCCAGACCCCGCGCGCAGACCTCAAGGAAAAGGCCGAACAGGCCGCCGCCAACGTTCAGCGCGTGAAAAAGGTCCATAACGAACTGCAAGTGATCGCACCTTCTGGCTTCATTGCCCGCCAGAACGACTCCTGGCTGACCACCAAGATCAAGACCCAGATGCTCGCCGATGCCAGCATTCCCGGCTCGCGCATCAAGGTCGTGACCGAGAACGGCATCGTCTATCTGCTGGGCCTGCTGACCAAACAGGAAGCCGCCCAGGCGACCAACCTGGTTCAGGGCGTCTCCGGCGTGCAGAAAATTGTGAAGCTGTTCGAATACATCGACTGACCCGCAAAATGCAGGCACAAAAAAGGCGATCCAACCGGATCGCCTTTTTTATTACTTCACCACTTTCAGGCTTGGCCGGCCGCTTGGGCGCGGCGGCTCGCTGTCCGGTGGCGGAACATCGTCATCCTGCTCGATCTCGTCTTCGTCATCCATCGGCGACTCCAGATCGAACACCATGCCCTGACCGTTTTCCCGAGCGTAGATCCCCAGGATTGCAGCAATCGGCACGTACAGGCTGTGCGGGACGCCGCCGAAGCGACCTTCGAAGGTCACAACGTCGTTGTCCATGTGCAAGTGCCGCACGGCACTTGGCGAAATGTTCAGGACAATCTGCCCGTCACTGGCAAATCCCTGTGGCACCTGCACCGCCGGGTACTCGGAATTGACCAGCATGTGCGGGGTGCAATCGTTATCCACAATCCACTCGTAGAGCGCGCGGACCAGATAAGGTCGACTGGAGTTCATAGCGGCTCCTTAAGCCTTAGCGCATGTCGCGTTCGACACCAGACAGACTCGCCTGGAATGCCTCACGCGCAAACTGACGCTCCATATAATCAAGCAGCGGCTTGGCCGGCCGCGGCAGTTCTATACCCAGAATCGGCAAACGCCAGAGTATTGGCAATAGGCAGCAATCCACCAGACTTTGTTCCTCACTGAGGAAAAACGGCTTGTCGGCAAACAGCGGCGACACGCCCGTCAGGCTTTCGCGCAATTCCTTGCGCGCCACGGCCCGGGCCGCTTCCTTGGTGCGCGAATCCAGAATCAGATCCACCAGACCACACCAGTCACGCTGAATGCGGTGAATCAGCAGACGACTGTTGGCACGCGCCACCGGGTACACGGGCATCAATGGCGGATGCGGGTAACGCTCATCCAGGTACTCCATCACCACGGTCGACTCCCACAACGCCAGGTCGCGATCGACCAACGTCGGGAGACTCCCGTAAGGGTTCACCTCAATCAGTTTAGGCGGCTGACGACCAGCCTCCACAAAAATGATTTCGGCGCTGACACCCTTCTCTGCAAGCACGATGCGCACTCGGTGGGAATAGTGGTCGGCGGGGTCGGAGTAACAGGCCAACCGATTGGTCACGCCCATGGCGATCCTCCTCGCTTGTTGAAATAGTCGGAGCCGGAAAAACGCGCGCGCCCAGAGGGCGCCTCCCGCAACACCCGGCAGACCCGGCGTTGCATTTTCAGAGGCGCCCTTGGGCGCGCGCGATTAACAGCAATTGCTTGAAGCGTTATCAGTGCACGTCTTTCCAGTATTCGCGCTTGAGCAGGTAGGCGAACACAAAGAAGAACGCCAGGTACAGCAAGACGTAAGTACCGATGCGCTGATGTTGCAGCTTAACCGGGTTAGCCGAGTAAGCCAGGAAGGTTACCAGATTCTTGACCTTCTCATCGAATTGCTCTTCGTTCAGTGTGCCGGTTTTCGGCACGATGGTCAGTTGATCGCAGGCCTCATGAGTCAAAGGCGTACCGGTCAGCGGATCGTACTGCTTCTTGCCATCCTCGACGATCTGCACCTGTTTGCAACCCACGACCTGACGACCTTGCAGGCCGACCAGCACGTTAGGCATGCCGACGTTCGGGAAGACCTTGTTGTTCACGCCCCATGGACGCGCCGGATCCTCGTAGAACGAACGCAGATATCCATACAGCCAGTCGGTACCACGAACACGCGCCACCAGGGTCAGGTCCGGCGGCGCCGCACCGAACCAGGTCTTGGCGTCGGCCGGCTGCATACCGATGTTCATGTGGTCGCCGATCTTGGCACCGGTGAACACCAGCTTCTCCAGCATCATTTCGTGCGGAACGCCGAGATCATCGGCAACGCGCTCGTAACGCTGGAACTTGGCACTGTGGCAACCCATGCAATAGTTGGCAAAGGTGCGTGCGCCATCCTGCAAGGCAGCCTTGTCGGAAACGTCGATGTCGACTTTTTCCAGTTCCGGACCACCGTGTTCCGCAGCAAAGGACAGCACAGGCAGAGCAGCAAAAATCAGAGCAAAAAATAACTTTTTCATCAGCCAGTCACCCTTTCCGGAACCGGTTTGGTCTTCTCGAGCCTGGTGTAGAACGGCATCAGAATGAAGTAGGCGAAGTACAGGAAGGTGCAGATCTGCGACACCAGCGTGCGCTCCGGCGTCGGGGCCAGAACACCCAGAATGCCGAGGATCACGAAGGAAATGCAGAACACCACCAGCCAGACTTTGCTCATCCAGCCTTTGTAACGCATCGACTTGACCGGACTGCGGTCGAGCCACGGCAGGACGAACAGCACCGCAATCGCCGCCCCCATGGCGATAACGCCCATGAGCTTGTCAGGAACCGCACGCAAGATCGCGTAGAACGGTGTGAAGTACCAGACCGGTGCAATGTGCTCTGGCGTCTTGAACGGGTTGGCTTGCTCGAAGTTTGGTTTTTCGAGGAAGTAGCCACCCATTTCCGGGAAGAAGAACACAATGAAGCAGAAGATGAACAGGAAGACCACCACACCGACGATGTCTTTCACAGTGTAGTACGGGTGGAAAGCGATGCCGTCCAGCGGGACACCGTTTTCGTCCTTGTGCTTCTTGATGTCCACGCCGTCCGGGTTGTTCGAACCCACTTCGTGCAGCGCCAGAATGTGCAGCACCACCAGACCGAGAATCACGATCGGCAAGGCCACCACGTGCAGGGCGAAGAAGCGGTTCAGGGTGATTCCGGAAATCAGGTAGTCACCACGGATCCACTGGGTCAGGTCGTTGCCGATTACCGGAATCGCGCCGAACAACGAGATGATCACCTGGGCGCCCCAGTAGGACATCTGACCCCATGGCAGCAGGTAGCCCATGAAAGCTTCAGCCATCAGCGCCAGATAGATCAGCATGCCGAACACCCACACCAGCTCCCGCGGCTTCTGGTATGAACCGTAGAGCAGGCCACGGAACATGTGCAGATAGACCACGATGAAGAACGCCGAAGCGCCGGTGGAGTGGAGCAAACGCAGGATCGAGCCGTACTCGACGTCGCGCATGATGTATTCGACCGAGGCAAACGCCTCTTCCGCCGACGGGGTGTAGCTCATGGTCAGCCAGACACCGGTGACGATCTGGTTGACCAGAACGAGCAGTGCCAGCGAGCCGAAGAAGTAGAAGAAGTTGAAATTTTTTGGTGCGTAATACTTGCTGAGATGGTCTTCCCACATTTTGGTGGCGGGGAAGCGCGCATCAACCCAATCCATGAACTTGCTCATCACGCTTTCTCCGTATCGACGCCAATGACAATCAGGTCATCGGTCTCATAGGAATGCGGGGGTACTGGCAGGTTCAAAGGCGCAGGTTGCGACTTGTAGACGCGGCCAGCCAGATCGTAGTGGGAACCGTGGCAAGGGCAGAAATAGCCGCCTACCCAGTCTTTGCCCAGATCCGCGGGTGCCACTTCGGGACGGAAGGTCGGTGAGCAACCCAGGTGAGTGCAGATCCCGATCAGCAGCAGGATTTCCGGCTTGATCGAACGCACTTCAGGGTCGACATAGGTGGGTTGCGTGGAGTTTTTGGAGGTCGGATCGGAGAGCTGGCCCTCGATCTTCTTGAGATTCCCCAGGATTTCCGCAGTACGGCGAACAATGAATACCGGCTGGCCGCGCCATTCAGCAATCATCTGCTGTCCGGGCTCGATCTTGCTGACATTCACTTTCACCGGTGCGCCGGCAGCCTTCGCCTTGGCACTGGGAAACCATGACCCCACGAACGGGACCGCAGCCCCCACCGCTCCTGCAGCACCCACCACGGATGTGGCCGCTACCAAGAAGCGACGCCGGCCTGCATTCACGCCGTCATTGCTCATTCAGTCCTCTCCCATCAGCTTTGTGGCCTGTTAAATCAGGCATCTACTAAATATGAAACAATGTACTTATAAAAATTTTGCCGAATGGTAATGAAAACCCCCAATTCTGACAAGGTAATTACCCGGAGGGCTGGCCCTCAAGCCTTGTAGTATAGGGGGTCTACGAATGTGGCAAGTTGTCACAGCGCAATTATTCAAGAAATCGCACGCATAAAAAAACGCCCGGTTCCGTGAGGAATCGGGCGTTCTTTTTGAACGTGGAAGCGAAATTAACGCTTCGAGTACTGCGGACGCTTACGCGCTTTGCGCAGACCAACTTTCTTACGTTCAACTTCACGGGCGTCGCGAGTAACGAAGCCGGCTTTGCGCAGAGCGCTACGCAGGGTTTCGTCGTAGTCCATCAGAGCGCGAGTGATGCCGTGGCGGATTGCGCCAGCCTGACCACTTACACCACCACCGACGACGGTGACGTAGATGTCGAACTTCTCGACAGTCTCAGTCAGTTCCAGCGGCTGACGAACTACCATGCGGGCAGTTTCGCGACCGAAGAACGTGTCCAGGGAGCGGTTGTTGATGGAGATGTTACCAGTACCCGGACGCAGGAAAACGCGTGCGGTTGCGGTCTTGCGACGGCCAGTGCCGTAATTTTGAGTCGCCGACATAATGAACTATTCCGTTAAATCTTCAGTTCTTGGGGCTGCTGAGCAGTATGAGGGTGTGCAGCGCCCGCATAGACTTTCAGCTTACGGTACATGTCGCGACCCAGCGGGTTTTTAGGCAGCATGCCTTTAACCGCGGTCTCGATCACGCGCTCAGGGGCCTTGGCGATCAGCTTTTCAAAGTTGATCGACTTGATGCCGCCCGGGAAACCGGAGTGGGAGTAGTACATTTTGTCAGTGGTTTTAGCACCGGTAACACGGATCTGCTCAGCGTTGATTACGACGATGTAGTCGCCGGTGTCAACGTGAGGAGTGTACTCAGGCTTGTGCTTGCCACGCAGACGGCTCGCGATTTCGGTGGCCAGACGACCCAGGGTCTGACCAGCAGCGTCGACGACAAACCAGTCGCGCTTTACTGTTTCCGGTTTAGCAGTAAAAGTTTTCATTCTTTATAGCCTCAGGGGCCGCCTGTAAATAAGACGGCGGATCTTACTGAATAGTGCGTACTTTGACAAGTCAAAGGCAGCCGGATACAGACGCTTTCGGGGGCTCGGGTCGGCGCGTCCGTTCAACGGCAAGATTCTTCGGCGGCGGCGCATCACTTCCACTGCAGAAAGAGGTCGGCAATTATGCAGATTGCGAAAAAAATTTCAACCTGCTTTTATGCTTGTTTTGCCCAAGGAGCACCCGATGGACTATCGCCAGCTAGGCCGTACCGACCTGAACGTGAGTGCAATCTGCCTCGGCACCATGACCTGGGGCGAGCAAAACACTGAAGCTGAAGCCTTCGCCCAGATCGAACGGGCAAAAGAGGCCGGGATCAATTTCCTCGACACCGCCGAGATGTACCCGGTGCCACCGAAAGCCGAAACCTACGCCACCACCGAGCGCTACATCGGCAACTACTTCAAAAGCCGCGGCGACCGCGCCGACTGGATCCTCGCCAGCAAGATCGCCGGCCCCGGCAACACCATCGACTACATCCGCGACAAAAACCTGCGCCACAACCGCCAGCACATCACCGAAGCCGTGGACGCCAGCCTCAAGCGCCTGCAGACCGACTACATCGACCTGTATCAATTGCACTGGCCGGAGCGCAGCACCAACTTTTTCGGACAACTGGGCTACAAGCACCAGACCGAAGCCAACCTGACGCCCCTCGAAGACACCCTTGAAGCGCTCGATGAGCAGGTGAAGGCCGGCAAGATCCGCCACATCGGCCTGTCCAACGAAACGCCGTGGGGCACCATGCGTTTTCTGGCCCTGGCCGAAGCCCGTGGCTGGCCGCGCGCCGTGTCGATCCAGAACCCGTACAACCTGCTCAACCGCAGTTTCGAGATCGGCCTGGCGGAAATCGCCATCCGAGAGCAATGCGGCCTGCTCGCCTATTCGCCGCTGGCGTTCGGTTTCCTGTCGGGCAAGTACGAAGGTGGGGCGCGTCCGCCAAAAGGTCGCCTGAGCCTCTACAGCCGCTTCAGCCGTTATTTCAACCCTCAATCGGAAGCGGCATGCAGCCGTTACGTGGCACTGGCCCGTGAACACGGTCTGGATCCGGCGCAAATGGCCCTGGCGTTTGTGAATCAGCAACCGTTCGTCACCAGCAACATCATCGGGGCGACGACGCTGGAGCAACTGGACAGCAACATCGCCAGCTACGATCTGAAACTGTCGAGGGAAGTGCTGGAAGGGATCGAAGCGATCCATAAGGATCATCCGAACCCGGCGCCATAATCCAGGACGATGATCGTTCCCACGCGCGTGGGAACGATCACGCTGCATTACAGCGACCGCGCAATGATCTCCTTCATGATTTCATTGGTGCCGGCATAGATCCGCTGCACCCGTGCATCCGCCCAGGCCCGGGCCACCGGGTATTCCCACATGAAACCGTAGCCGCCATGCAGTTGCACGCACTCGTCGAGCACCTTGCATTGCAGATCGGTGCCCCAGTACTTGGCCATCGCCGCCGTCGGCACGTCGAGCTTGCCTCGCAGGTGCAGCTCCAGGCAGCGGTCGACGAACACCCGGCCGATCTGAATCTCGGTGGCCATTTCCGCCAGTTTGAAGCGGGTATTCTGGAAGTCGGCAATCGATTTGCCGAACGCCTTGCGCTCGCGGGTGTAATCCAGCGTCCATTGCAGCGCCGCCTCGGCTGAAGCCAGACCGCCAATCGCCACGGTCAGACGCTCCTGCGGCAGTTCCTGCATCAGATAGGCAAACCCTGCCCCGGCCTGACCCAGTAGGTTTTCTTTCGGCACTCGCACGTCCTGGAAGAACAATTCCGACGTGTCCTGAGCCTTCATTCCGACCTTCTCCAGGCGCTTGCCCTTGTCGAAGCCCGGCGTGTTCGCCTCCACCAGAAACAGGCTGGTGCCCTTGGCGCCGGCGTTGGGATCGGTCTTGGCGACGACGATCACCAGATCCGCCAGGAAGCCATTGGTGATAAAGGTTTTCGAGCCGTTGATCACGTATTCGTCGCCATCCAGCACCGCCGTGGTCTTGACCCCTTGCAGGTCGGAACCGGCGCCCGGCTCGGTCATGGCGATCGCGGCGACCATCTCGCCGGACACCAGTTTCGGCAGGTATTTCTGCTTCAGCGCCTCACTGCCGTAATGCAGGATGTACGGCGCGACGATGTCCGAATGCAGTGAAAAACCGATGCCGGTCAGCCCCAGCCGCCCTACTTCTTCGATGACCACCGCACTGTACAGAAAGTCCGCCCCCAACCCGCCGTACTCCTCCGGCAGATGCGAGCAGAGCATCCCCGCCTCCCCCGCCTTGTTCCACAGTTTGCGGTCGATGTAGCCTTGCTTTTCCCATTGCCCATGGAACGGCACGGCCTCTTTTTCGAGGAATGTTCTTACGCTGTCGCGGAACAATTCGTGCTCGGAGCTGAACAAGGTTCTGGGAATCATGCGGCACCTTTTCTTTATTGTTGGAGGGATCAGACCTTCAGAGACTAAGCCTCGCTTCCGATACAGGACACTGGACACATCCGACAAAAAATAAGACGATCCAGCCGTCTGGTGACCACTTTCCCTTATAAAAACAAAAGTTGAATTATGTCCAAGCAAGTCTCCACGCCCTTGCGGCGCGTCAGCATCCTGGCGATCGACCGGGTTTTCGCTTCCACCCTCATGCAAGCCAAGGATTTCTTCCATCTGGCCAGCCTGCGTTACGGCAAACAACTGGGCCACGGCCTGACTCCGGCGTTCGAAACCCGCCTGGTCAGCCCCGACGGCAAACCGGTGAACAGCTTCAGTGACGTGGTCATGCCGGTGGACGGCGGTCTGGAAAACGCCGACGTCATCATCCTCCCGGCTTTCTGGGACGATTTCGATACGCTGTGCCAACGTTATCCACAGATCCTGCCGTGGCTGCGCGAGCAACACACCCGGGGCGCTGTGCTCTGCGGCGAAGCCACCGGGGTGTTCTGGCTGGCCGAGGCCGGGTTGCTCAACGGCAAGGAAGCGACCACCTACTGGCGCTTCTTCAATGCCTTCGCCGAGCGCTTTCCGCAGGTCTATCTCAATCAGGACAAACACCTGACCGACGCCGACAACCTGTATTGCGCCGGCGGTACCACCTCCGCCTGCGATCTCTACATTTACCTGATCGAGCGCTTCTGCGGCGCCAACGTGGCACAGGCAGTGGCCCGCGACATTCTCTATGAAGTGCAGCGCAGCTACGCCCCGGGACGCATCGGTTTCGGCGGCCAGAAACTGCACCAGGACGTGATCATCCTGCAGATCCAGCACTGGCTCGAAGAGCATTTCGCCGACAAGTTCCGTTTCGAGGACGTGGCGCGCGAGCACGGCATGAGCATCCGCAACTTCATGCGCCGCTTCCAGACCGCCACCGGCGACAAGCCGCTGCACTATCTGCAACGGCTGCGCATCGAGACCGCCAAGGGCTTGCTCTCCGGCAGCCGCAAAAGCATCAAGACCATCAGCTACGAAGTCGGCTACGACGATGCGAGCTTCTTCGCACGGCTGTTCCGCCAGCACACCGAACTGTCGCCGAACCAGTACCGGCAGCAGTTCCAGCAAGCTGCCTGACGATTCGACCAGACACAAAAAAGGGCCTGCATCTGCAGGCCCTTTTTTGTTTGCCGAATCCGCTTAAGGCTTGTGTGCCCGGGACAGGAATTCGTGGGATTGCATCTCCAGCAGACGGCTGAGGGTACGCTGGAACTCGAACGTCAGACGTCCGCCGGTGTACAGGTCTTTCAACTCGACTTCGGCAGAAATGATCAGTTTGACGTTACGGTCGTAGAACTCGTCGACCATGTTGATGAAGCGTCGGGCGATGTCGTCGGTGGTGACGCTCATCTGTTCAACGCCACTGAGCAGCACGGCGTGGAAGATCTTGCCCAGTTCGATGTAGTCGTTCTGGCTGCGCGGACCGTCGCACAGTTCGCGGAAGTCGAACCAGGCCACATCATCGCAAGTACGCAGAGCGCGGATTTCGCGGTTTTCGATGATCAGCACATCGTTTTCCACGGCGGCCGTGCATTCCGGCGTCAGCGCGCGGAAGCTCTTGCGCAGGCTTTCGTGGGCGGCTTCGTCGAGCGGGAAGTGGAACAGCTCCGCTTGTTCGAGGTGGCGCAGACGGTAGTCGACGCCGCTGTCGACGTTGACGATCTCGGTGTTCTGCTTGATCAGCGCGATGGCTGGCAGGAAGCGCGCGCGTTGCAGGCCGTCCTTGTACAGACCGTCCGGCACGATGTTCGAAGTGGCGACCAGGGTCACGCCGTTCTTGAACAACTCTTCCATCAGCGTGCCAAGAATCATGGCGTCGGTGATGTCGGAGACGAAGAATTCATCGAAGCAGATGACCCGTGATTCCGTCGCGAAACGCTTGGCGATGATGGTCAGAGGGTTTTTCTCGCCGCCCAGGGTCTTCATCTCTTCGTGCACGCGCTTCATGAAGCGGTGGAAGTGGGTGCGGGTCTTTTCCTTGAATGGCAGAGCTTCGAAGAAGGTGTCCACCAGGTAAGTCTTGCCGCGACCCACGCCGCCCCAGAAATACAGACCCTTGACCGGCGTCTGATCCTTTTTGCCAAACAGCTTGCCCAGCAAACCCGGCTTGTTCTGCTCGGCCGCGATCAGATCGTCGTACAGGCGTTGCAGATGACGCACGGCAGTTTCCTGCGCCGCATCGTGGAAGAAGTCCGGGCGTTTCAGATCAGCTTGATATCGTTCTAGGGGCGTCATAATTCGTTAGCAAGGCAACAAAAACGGGCCGTCACTGTAGCGATGGCCCGTGGGAATGGCAATCGGCCCTTGGTCGGGCCGGCCTGTTGATTATTCCTGAACCGGTGTCAGAGCGATCCGCAAAGCCTCGACGGCCGCATCCCGCGCAGCAGCATCGGCGAACGCCGGGCTGTCGCCGACACACTCGCCTTCCAGCCAGACGCTGAAGCTCAGGTCTTCGCTGCGCACATCCAGCGCCTGACCCGATTGCAGCTGCTTGGTCACCTGACCGGCGGTTTTACCGTCGGCGAAGTTGCGTGACAGCAGCAGTTGCTCGCCGTCGGCCGCCAGCAGACGGAAACGGAAGCTGCCGTCGTCTTCCCGGAAGCTGACGAAACGTGCGGCTTTCGCGGCTTTCTTCTTGGTAGTCGCGGCGACCTGAACCTGGTTGACGAAGGAGCGCAGGCCAACTGCTTCGCGCAGCTCGTTGAGGAACGGCGTCGCCACCGCACGGGCCTTTTTGGCGCCGTGTTGCAGGATGTCTTCCAGATCTGCCGGACGCTCAATCAGTTGGTGATAACGCTCGCGGGACTCGCCCAGCTCGTTGTCGAGCAACTGGAACAGACGGTTCTTCGCCTCGCCCCAACCCAGACCGCCCAACAGTTCGCTGCGGAACTCGTCGGCCTGCGCCGGCGTGGAGAACGCCTGGAACAAGGTGAACAGGTGCGAGTTGTCCGGATCTTTCGCTTCACCCGGCGCGCGGGAGTCGGTAACGATGCGCGAAATCGCGTCCTTCATTTCCTTGGCGCTGGAGAACAGCGGAATGGTGTTGTCGTAGCTCTTGGACATCTTGCGACCGTCCAGGCCAGGCAACGTGGCAACGCTTTCCTCGATCAGCGCTTCGGGCATGGTGAAGAACTCCTTGCCCTGGCCGAACAGGTGGTTGAAGCGCTGGCCGATGTCACGGGCCATTTCCACGTGCTGGATCTGGTCGCGGCCGACCGGCACCTTGTGCGCGTTGAACATCAGAATGTCCGCCGCCATCAGCACCGGATAGCTGTACAAGCCCATGGTGATACCGGCATCCGGGTCTTCGCCGGTCTCGACGTTCTTGTCCACCGAAGCCTTGTAGGCGTGGGCGCGGTTGAGCAGGCCCTTGGCGGCAACGCAGGTCAGCAGCCAGGTCAGCTCGGGGATTTCCGGGATGTCGGACTGACGGTAGAAGGTCACGCGGTCCACATCCAGGCCACCGGCCAGCCAGGTCGCGGCGATTTCCAGACGCGAGCGCTGGATGCGCAGCGGGTCATCGCACTTGATCAGGGCGTGATAGTCAGCCAGAAAGTAGAACGAGTCGGCATTGCTGTCGCGGCTGGCGAGAATCGCCGGGCGGATGGCGCCGGCGTAGTTACCCAGGTGCGGGGTGCCGGTGGTGGTGATGCCGGTGAGGATGCGGGTACGGTTCGTCATGGGTAATCGCTTGTCAGACTGCAATCAATTCGAGAGACGCGGCAGGATCAGATCCTTGAGATCGGTCAGCTTGCCATGAAAAAAGTGTCCGCATTCTGCCACTTTCAGCAGCTCATGGGGGCGCTGGAGTTTGTCAGACCAGTCGTAGACCAGCTGCGGATCGATCACTTCGTCGGTTTCCGGCTGGATCACGGTCAACTCGCCCTGCTGCGGCAGTTGATCCTGATCGCCCAGACGCATCACCGCCGGCGCAACCATGAACAAGTGCTTGAGCGTGATGCCTTGGGCTTCGAGACGGCCGCCGAGACTTGCTGCAACAAATCCACCGAAGGAGAAACCGAACAGGGTAAGCGGCAGATCCGGGTGCTTTTCCAGCAGCCAGGAGGCAGCGGCCTGGGCGTCGTCGACTTCACCGGTGCCCATGTCATGGGAACCTTCGCTGGCACCGACGCCGCGATAGTTGAAGCGCAAGGTAATCAGGCCCGAGTCGCGCGCGGTGCGCTGCAGGGTCGAGACGACCTTGTTGAGCATGGTGCCGCCCTGCACCGGGTTCGGGTGGCAGATCAGCGCTATGCCGCGGGGCTGCTCATTGTCCAGATACAAAGACTCAAGTTGCCCCACCGGGCCATCAATCACTACAGGGGTTTCACGCATCAGCAAGGAAGGAACTCCGTGACCTCGAATCGGGTCGACTCGTCTAGCAAATTGTCTGTGCCAGTCTATTGCGAGTGAATCGCGGTATACAGCGCAGGTTCGAGCCGTTAACGTAAAGCAAAGCCGTTTATAGAGGAAGGACTCGTGGAACACTCGCTCTTAGTTTGGTTGTTACCGACTCTTGCCCTGGTTGTGGGTGTCGCCATTGGTTTCCTGATCGCTCGCGTTGCGCCGAACGCCGCGCCCAGCCGCACACAGCGTCAACTGGATGATATTCAGGAACGTTTCGACAGTTATCAGAACGAAGTGGTGACCCACTTCAACAGCACCGCCAATCTGGTCAAGAAACTGACCCAGAGCTATCAGGAAGTGCAGGACCACCTCGCCGAGGGTGCCAACCGTCTGGCCCTGGACGAGCAGACCCGTCAACGCTTGCTCGCCTCGTTGCACTCCGAGGCAGCACAGGCTCCACGGGAACGTCTGACGCCACCACGGGATCAGGAACCGCCGCGTGACTATGCGCCGAAGACCCCGAACTCGCCGGGCATGCTCGACGAGCATTACGGCCTGAAGAAGTAATCAGCCTTCGCGCCAACAAAAAGCCCCCGGACAATCACTTGTCCGGGGGCTTTTTTGTAGCTGACGGTTACGGGTACTGCTGAACCGTGCCCGGCTGTTGCTGGCCACCGTACTGCTGGCCCGGGATCGCCTTGAGGTTGACCTCGACACGGCGGTTCTGTGCCCGGCCGTTGACGTCACCGTTGCTGGCGATCGGATTATCCGGACCCGCACCGCGAGCACTCAGGTTGGCACCGCTGACGCCTTGCGAGGTCAGGTAGGTCGCCACACTTTGCGCACGACGCTGGGACAGGTCCATGTTGTGCTGGCGACTGCCGGTGCTGTCGGTGTAACCGACGATTTCAATCTGGTTCTGGTTGAACTCTTTGAGCGAGTTGGCCAGGTTATTCAGCGGCTGATAGAAGCTGGAAGCGATGTTCGCCGAGTCGGTGGCGAAGGTGATGTTGCCCGGCATGATCAGCTTGATCTGGTCGCCCTGGCGCTGCACTTCCACCCCGGTGTTGGCCATGCTGGCCCGCAGTTTTTTCTCCTGCTGGTCGGCGTAGTAGCCGTAACCGGCGGCCGAGGCACCGACGACGGCTGCGCCGATCAGCGCACCCTTGCCGCGGTTGTTGTGGTCGATGGCGGCACCGGCCAGCGCGCCGGCCAGCGCACCGAGGCCACCGTACTTGGCGGTCTTGCTCATGCCCTGGGAGCCACCGTCGGCCTGACCCTGATTGTCATACGGGTTGGGCGAGGCGCAGCCGGACAAGACGGCCACGGCAGTAGCGACAATAATCAAACGACGCGTGGTGAACATGGAGTGCTCCTACATTTTGCATTCTGTGGTGCAGCGGCCATTGGCAATTGGCAATTGGCCCGTGCGGGCGTTGGATCATGACAATGCACAAAAATTCCGCTGGGCACCCGTGACAAAATGTTTAGGCACGCACAAACGGGTTCTCGCGCATTTCATCCCCCAGACGCGTATCCGGACCATGCCCGGCCACAACGGTCGCGTCTTCATCCAGGGTGTACAGCCGCTGCCTGATCGATCGCACGATGGTCGCCTGATCGCCGCCCCACAAATCCGTGCGCCCGACTCCGCGACGAAACAGCGTGTCGCCGGCAATCAACAGCTTAGTCTCGGAAAACCAGAAGCTCATGGAACCTGGGGTATGTCCCGGTGTGTGCAGTGCAACGCCACAGCCACAGGCCAGCTCTTCATCGTCGCTCAGCCAGCGATCCGGCGACGGCACCGGGGTGTAGGGCACACCGAACATCTGGCATTGCATCTCGAGGTTGTCCCACAGGAACTGATCGTCCTTGTGCAGGTGCAAGGTGGCGCCGGTCTTCTCCTTCATCTGACCGGAAGCCAGGAAGTGATCGAGATGCGCGTGGGTGTGGATGATGCTGACCACTTTCAGGCCCAAGGCGTCGAGCCGGGCCATGATCAGGTCAGGGTTGCCGCCCGGATCGACGACGATGGCTTTCTTGGTGATCGGGTCGCCGATGATCGTGCAGTTGCACTGCAAAGGACCGACAGGAAAGGTTTCACGGATGAGTGTTGGATCAGGCACAGACATGGGAAATCCTGGACGAACGGCAGTGTGATTTATTTCAGGATTCTACTGCACCTGCCGATACAGATCGCCCGGTCAGTTATTTGACGCCATCAATCAGAAAATAGTGGCCAGATGATGTCAAAGCCACTGCTTCTCGTGCAAAATCGCATTCTCTTTGTAGCGGTCGCATCAGGATTGGCCGCAGCGCACTCAGGAAACCCCGCATGCCAACGCCAAGAACTTACACTTTCAGCTTCCCTTCGTCGTTGACTGGCAATGCCATCGTCGACAGTCTGATATCCGGCACTTACTGGCTGGGCTCCAATTTCGGCAAAGGCGGGACGACCAATCTGAGCTACAGCTTCATGTCGCCCAGCACCTCGTATTTCATCTCCAACTACAGCCCTGACAATGAGTACAACGCGCTCTACGAGCTGACGCAGGGTCAGAAAATGGCGGTGAACTATGCCCTGGGAACCTGGGCAGCCGTCACCAATCTGAATTTCTCCTTTACGACCGACACCCTGACGAACGTCGGCGACCTGCGTTTCGGCGGCTATCGTCTGATGGACGACAAGACCGCAGCCTGGGCCTACTTCCCGGATAACTCTCCCAGCGGCGGTGACGTGTGGATTGGCCCGCAGACAGGCGAAGCGACTCCGCTGAAGGGCTCATATGATGTCATGACCTTCATCCATGAAATCGGTCATGCACTGGGACTCAAGCACCCGTTCGACTCAAGCGCATCCAATAACACCCTGCTGACGCCGGCGCTGGATGACGTTCACTTCACCGTGATGAGCTACAACAGCAATTACTCCTACCAGCCGACCACGCCGATGGTGCTCGACATCCTCGCGATCCAGAGCCTGTATGGCGTCAACATGATGTGGCAGACCGGCGACAACGTTTACAAGTGGGCGCCGGATCAATCGATTTTCGAAACCATCTGGGACGCGGGCGGCAACGACACCATCGACGGCAGCAATCAACTGGCATCGGTGAAGATCAACCTCAACGAAGGCGCCTACAGCGAGATCGGCAAAGCGTTCACCGACCTGAACACTCAGACCGCCATCAATGATGGCCTGGGCATTGCCTATGGCGCAAAAATCGAAAACGCCGTCGGTTCTGCCTTTGACGACGTACTGATCGGCAACGCGCTGAACAACATACTCAACGGCATGGCCGGTGCGGACAGCATGACTGGGGGCGACGGCAACGACACCTACCTCGTCGACAATGCCGGCGATACCGTCGTCGAGCTGGCGAACGCGGGTTCGGGAATCGACACCGTCATTTCCTCTATCAGTTATACCCTGGGCAGCAACGTCGAAAACCTGACCCTGACCGGCAGCGACAACCTCACGGCCACAGGCAATGCCCTGAACAACGTGCTGGTCGGCAACAGCGGCAGCAACTTGATCGACGGTGGCGCCGGTGCGGACTTCATGGCGGGCGGGGCCGGCAATGACACCTACATCGTCGACAACGCCGGTGACGTGGTCAGCGAAACCAGCACCGTGGCCGGCGAGATCGACAACGTTCTGGCCTCGGTGAGTTTTGCCCTGGGCAACAACATCGAAAACCTTACGCTCACCGGCACGGGCAATACGTTCGCGCTGGGCAACGCGTCAAACAACGTGCTGACCGGCAACGACGGTGACAACCAGCTCTCCGGCGCCGCCGGCCTCGACACCATGATCGGTGGCAAGGGCAACGACACCTACGGCCTGGATCAGGCCGGCGAACTGGCCCTGATTCAGGAACTGGCCAACGAGGGCACCGACACCCTGCTGATCACCTACGCCTCGACACTGCAGACCAACGTCGTCGACCTGACCCTGAGCAACCTGCGCAACGTCGAGAACGCCACCCTGCTGGGCAGCGGCAGTTTCCGTCTGAACGGCAACGACCTGAACAACACCCTGACCGGCAACGCCGACAGCAACTACATCGACGGCGGCAGCGGTGCGGACATCATGATCGGCGGTGCCGGCAATGACATCTACATCGTCGACAACGTCGGCGACGTCGTCAGCGAAACCAGCACCCTGGCAACCGAGATCGACACGGTACAGGCATCGATCAATTACACCCTGGGCGCCAACGTTGAAAACCTCACCCTCACCGGTACCGACAATCTGAATGGAACGGGCAACGCCCTGAACAACACATTGATCGGCAACAGCGGCAACAACGTCCTCAACGGCGGCGCCGGCGCGGACATCATGATCGGCGGCACCGGCAATGACACCTACATCGTCGACAACATCGGTGACGTGGTCCGGGAAAGCAGCACCCTGACCAGCGAGATCGACAACGTCCTGGCTTCAGTGAACTTTGCCCTGAGCGAGAACATTGAAAACCTCACCCTGACCGGTACTGGCGACGTCTATGCACTCGGCAACGCGCTGGACAACGTGCTGACCGGCAACGATGGCAACAACCAGCTCTCCGGCGCCGCCGGCCTCGACACCATGATCGGTGGCAAGGGCAACGACACCTACGGCCTGGATCAGGCCGGCGAACTGGCCCTGATTCAGGAACTGGCCAACGAGGGCAACGACACCCTGCTGCTGACGTACTCCGCCACGCCGCAGACCAATACGGTCGACCTGGGCATCAGCAACCTGGTGAACGTCGAGAACGTCACCCTGCTGGGCAGCGGCAACTTCACCCTGACCGGCAACAGCCTGAACAACACCCTGATCGGCAACGCCGACAGCAACATCATCGATGGTGGTGCCGGTGCAGACTTCATGGCGGGCGGCGCCGGCAACGACACCTACATCGTCGACAATGTCGGTGACGTCGTCAGCGAAACCAGCACCCTGGCCAACGAGATCGACACCGTCATGGCGTCGATCAATTACGTGCTGGGCAACAACCTGGAAAACCTTACGCTTACCGGTTCTGCGAACATTTTCGGATTGGGCAACGCGTCGAACAACGTGCTGACCGGCAACGACGGTGACAACCAGCTCTCCGGCGCCGCCGGCCTCGACACCATGATCGGTGGCAAGGGCAATGACACCTACGGCCTGGATCAGGCCGGCGAACTGGCCCTGATTCAGGAACTGGCCAACGAAGGCACCGACACCCTGCTGCTGACCTACGCCGCCACGTCGCAAATCGTCGACATGAGCATCAGCAACCTGCAGAACGTCGAGAACATCACTCTGCTGGGGACCGGCAATTTTGCCGTGGTGGGCAACAGCCTGAACAACACCCTGATCGGCAATGCCGACAACAACATCCTCAATGGGGGTGCGGGGGCAGACATCCTTGATGGTGGTGCCGGCAACGACACTTATGTTGTCGACAACGCCGCAGACGTCGTCATCGAAAACGGAACGTCGGCATCGGAAATCGATCAGGTCTACGCCTATATCGATTACACGCTGGGCAACAATGTCGAAAACCTCACGCTGGTCGGCACCGACAATATCAATGCAACGGGTAACGCCCTGAGCAACACATTGATCGGCAACAGCGGCAACAACACCCTCAACGGCGGTGCCGGTGCGGACGTCATGATCGGCGGGGCCGGCAATGACACCTACATCGTCGACAACGCCGGTGACGTGGTCAGCGAAACCAGCACCGTGGCCAACGAGATCGACACCGTCATGGCTTCGATCAATTACGTGCTGGGTAACAACCTCGAGAACCTTACGCTCACCGGCTCCGCGAATATCTTCGGATTGGGCAACGCACTGAACAACGTGCTGACCGGCAACGACGGTGACAACCAGCTCTCCGGCGCCGCCGGCCTCGACACCATGATCGGTGGCAAGGGCAACGACACCTACGGCCTGGATCAGGCCGGCGAACTGGCCCTGATTCAGGAACTGGCCAACGAGGGCAACGACACCCTGCTGCTGACGTACTCCGCCACACCGCAGACCAATACGGTCGACCTGGGCATCAGCAACCTGGTGAATGTCGAGAACGTCACCCTGCTGGGCAGCGGCAACTTCACCCTGACCGGCAACAGCCTGAACAACACCCTGATCGGCAACGCCGACAGCAACATTCTCAACGGTGGTGCCGGCACAGACATCCTGACCGGCGGCGCCGGTGCGGATACGTTTGTCTTCGGTGCCGTGAACGAGATGGGTACAGGCTTCCTTCGCGACGTGATCACTGACTTCAGCAGCCTGCAAGGCGACAAGATCGACCTGACGAAATTCGATGCCAACCTGTTGGCCAACGGTTTCAACGGTTTCACCTTCATCGGTGCAAACGACTTCACCGGTGCGGGCCAGTTGCGGTTCATCGACCACGTGCTGTCGGGCAACGTCAGCGGCAACGGCGGTGCGGACTTCGAAATCCAGCTGCTGGGCGTCAACAACTTCAGTGCCAACGATCTGGTGGCCTGACCCTCCCCTGCCACACCGGCCTGCCATGCAGGCCGATTCGACCGCAAACAGAACGCCCCGACTGGTTCGGGGCGTTCTGTTTTTTATCGGCGAGGCTCACCAGGCTAGCCGAGCACCCCCAGCTCCTTGGCCCGCGCCACGGCCTGGGTGCGTCGCTCCACCCCCAGTTTGCTGTTGATGTGGCTGGCATGGGTTTTCACGGTGTGCAGCGAGATGAAGAGCTGCTCGCTGATTTCCTGATTCGAACAGCCCTGGGCGATCAGGCGCAGTACCGCCAGTTCCCGGCTGCTGAGTTGCTCGACCGCAGCCCCTTCCACACTGGTTCGTGCAACAGACACAGGACAGTGTTCCAGCAACTGCTGACCGACAGCGCCCGGCGCGCTCAACAGCAATTGTCCGCGCAGCCAGTCGGCATTGTTCCTGATCAGTGCATCGAACGGCTGCAACACACCGCCACTGGCGGCATCCAGCGCCAGCACCAGCGCCTTGCGGGCCTCCGGTTCACGACCAGTCCCCAGCAGCAGCACCACCTTCTGCGTCAGCGCCATCACACTCAACAGCTGTCGACCGGTCAACTGGCCGTTTTCATGCAATACGCTCAACCGCCCTTCGGCCAGCATCGGTTGCCCCTGGATCACGTCGAGCAGGGCTTGCTGAAGTTCGACATGCAAAGGCAATTGTGGATGGAACTCCGGTGGCGCCGCCGCGCGTTCGCCGGTGTAGGTCTGCCCCAGTCGCACCAGCCACGCCTCGGCCAGGTCCGTGCGCCCCTGAGCCAGCCACAGCTCGCATTTGACCAGGGTAATCATCGCCAGGTAATAGATCGGCGGCACGTCCCAGATGTGCATCAGGCGCTCGGCTTCAGCCAGTTCGGCGAAAGCCTTGGCGAATTCGCCGCCCTGGCCGTCCAGCCGGGCAATCACACAGTGGCCGATCAGCACACTGATATCGCGACAGGCCCGCGCCTCGCTCAGACCCGCCAGCAACCGCGAACGGGCCGCTTGCGGCTGCAGACGCATCGCCAGCAAAAAGCCTTCATACAGCGTGAGCCGCGCACGTACCGCATACAAGCGCTGGGAAGACAGCCCCCGTAGACGCTCGAGCCCCTGATGGACTTCATCAAGCGCCCGCACAATTTCACCCCGCGCCTGCAAGACCCGGGCGCGATCGTAATGCGCCAGCGCCTCGAACAACGGATTGCCGACCCGCTGCGCCAGCTCGAGAGATTCGCGGTTCAAGCCACGGGCACGCCACAGATCACCATCGGCGATGGCCAGATTGGACAAGGTCGACAGACACATCAGGCGCTGCCCGTAGCGCTTGGCCGGAAGGCTCTCCAACGCTTCGCTACAGTACTGGATCGTCAGGTCGCGGTGCCCCCGCCCCCGGGCAATGATCCCGCTCAGCGCCAGCCATTGGGCGAGCATGGACTTCTGTGCGGTGGCCGAGGGTGCCGGCAGGAAGCGGCTCAGGTGACTGGCGAGTTCTTCGGCCGCATCGAGCTGGCAGGCCAGACCCAGAGCCCAGCTGTAGAGCACGATCAACCGTGGGGTGCTGATCAGCAGGCTGTCGGGCAGGTCCATTTTCCAGCGCAAAAGCATGCCGACATTCTGTTCGGCCAGCAGTTGTTCTTCGGACAGGTTCTGCACCAGGTTCGCCGCCACATCCAGATGCCCCGCGCGCAGCGCCTGCTCCACCGCTTCGTCGAGCAGGCCCTGTGCGTTGAACCAGCGGCAGGCGCGCAGATGCAGGGTCGCCGCCGGCACGAGCGCATGGACCGTCGGCCGGTTGCGCAACAGATCGGAAAACAGGTGGTGATAGCGATACCAGTGACCCTGTTCGTCCAGAGGCACCAGAAACACCTGATGCGCCAGGAGAAAACGCAGGATCTCGGCACTGTCGTGCGCTTCACGGACCGCGTCGCACAGTTCACTGCAAAAACGCTCCTGAGGAGCGGTGTCATACAGAAACGCCTGCACTTCAGCAGGCAGGCAATCGATGACCTCTTCCAGCAGATAATCGCGGATCAACCCTTCCCCGCCATTCAACACTTGAGGCAAGGCCGATTCGGTGCCGGCTTCGGAAGCAGCCAGCAGCCAGAAACGCAACCCGGCCACCCAGCCTTCGCTGCGCTGGATCAGGTTTTCCAGCGCCTCCCCGCGCAACGAGCTGCTATGACGTTCCAGCAGCGCCAGCGCCTCATCGTGGGTCAGGCGCAGGTCCTGCTCGTGCAGTTCCAGCAACTGCCGCGACAGGCGCAGGCGGGCCAGATGCCAGTCCGGGCGTTGACGGCTGGTGACCATGACCAGCAGGCCGTCCGGTAAATGGTTGAGGAAAAATTGCAGGCAACGGTCGAGCACCGGTCCCTGGGCGAGGTGGTAGTCATCCAGCACCAGCAGCAGGGGTGCAGTCGGTTCCAGATGCAGCGCCAGTTCATCGAGCAGACCATCGAGCCATTCTTCGAAGGCGAACGGCTGGTGACGCTGGCGCATTTTCAGCAGCCCCAGTGCCCGGCTGCCCAGTTGCGGGAAGTAGGCCTGCAGACCTTCGAGCAGACGTTCAAGAAACCGCCCCGGGTCATTGTCTCGCGGGCTCAGGCCGAGCCACAGACTTTGCCAGTGCATCGGCAGGCTCTGGCAGAACTCCACCGCCAGCGAACTCTTGCCGAACCCGGCCGGAGCGCTGACCAGCAGCAACCGCCCCCCGAGTCCCGCGCTCAGGCGTTCGCACAGACGGGGTCGCAGCACGTAGCCATCGGGTAACGGCGGGCGGAAAAAACGCCCGTCCAGTGCCGAGACGGCAACGCTTGCGGGACCCGGGAGTGGGGACAGATCAGTCATGGCCGGCTCTTGTTAGTGGGGCTGTTGGCGGCGTAGCAGATGCCCGCAGACTAGCCTTAAACGGAGCGGTTATGAAGGTCGTTGCTACAAATGGCTACAAAAAGGCTACTGAAAAAGTGCCAGGCAAAAAAACGCCCCGAACCGGTCGGGGCGTTTTCACGAGGATGCGGCCTCGGTTTACAGGAGCTTAGCGAACACCATCCTGACGCAGGGCGGCCGGGGTGAAATCGCTGGTGGTGGCGGTGAAACCGAAGTCATACGCCGACTTCTCTTCGTTCTTCATGCCCAGCGCCAGATAACGACCGGACTGCAGATCGTAGAGGGTTTCCAGGGTGTACCAAGGCACCTGCACATTGTAGTAGTCCTGGGAATGCGCTTCCGCCACGCGCCACAGCTGATTGCGACCATCGTAGTGATCGATCACGGCCGCTTGCCAGGTGTCTTCGTCGATGAAGAAGTCACGCTTGGCGTAGATGTGACGCTGACCTTCCTTCAGGGTCGCGGTCACGTGCCAGACGCGACGCAGTTCATAACGCGCCAGATCCTGGTTGATGTGGCCGGCCTTGATGATGTCGGTGTACTTGAGCTTCGGATCGTCGAGCTTGTAGCTGTCGGAGGCGATGTACATCTCTTGTTTGCCGACCAGTTTCCAGTCGTAACGGTCCGGGGCACCGTTGAACATGTCCAGGTTGTCGGAAGTCCGCAGGCCATCGGCCGCAGTACCCGGACCGTCATAGGACACTTGCGGTGCGCGACGTACACGACGCTGACCGGCGTTGTAGACCCACGCCGAACGCGGTTCCTTCACCTGATCGAGGGTTTCATGCACCAGCAGCACACCACCGGCCAGACGTGCCGGCGCGGTCACCTTCTGCTTGAAGTAGAACAGGATGTTGCCCGGGTTCGCCGGATCGTAATCCTTCATCTTGTCGCGGAACACGAACTGGTCCTGGAAGTACACCAGGCTGAACGAGCCGTTCGGTTGCGGCGTGGCCTGGGTCACCAGACGGGTCACGCTGCCGCCGCGATAGCGGGTGATGTGGTTCCAGATCACTTCCACACCGGTTTTCGGAATCGGGAACGGCACGGCGGTATCGAAGTTCTCCAGTCCGTTGCCGCCCGACACCAGCGTCGTGGTGGTGGCGTTCTTCTTGATGGCGGCAAATACCGCATCCGGCACGGTAGCGCCGCGATGGGACGGGTAGACCGGCATCTTGAAGGTTTCAGGGTAGCGCTGGAACATCGCGTACTGACCCGGTGCAAGTTTGGCCTTGTACTGGTCAACGTTCTGCTTGGTGATGGTGAACAACGGCTTTTCACTGGCGTACGGATCGGACAGGAAACCCTTGCTGTCAACGCTGCCGGCATTCTTCGGCAGCGGTTTCCAGGCCGGGATCGAGCCGTCGGCGTTACCGGCCATTTCGGCGCCCATCGGGGTCAGGCTCTTGCCCAGTTTGTCCGCTTCGGCGGCAGGCACCGCCGCCATGACACCGGTCGCCAGCAGCGACAGGCCCAGAACACCGGCGTGGAACAGACTCTTTGTTATTTTCATAAATTCGTTCGTCCTGAAATGCAGTGCTTAGAAGTTCACGCCGAGGCTGAGCGCCACGAAGTCGCGGTCATCCACGGTGGTGTACTTGCCGTCGAAGAAGTTGGTGTAGGCCAGGCTCGCGGTGTAGGTGTTCTGGTACTCGGCATCGACACCCAGGCTCACGGCCTTGCGACCTTCCTCGAAGTTGCCGCCAGGGCCTGGCGAGTAGCCGCTGACGTCGTGGGACCAGGCCACGTTCGGCTTGAGGTTCACGCCGGCGAACACGTCGTTGTATTCCCAGATCGCCCGACCGCGATAGCCCCAGGACATCGACGTGGTGAAGCCGTCATTGTCGCAGTTGCGGCTGCGGTTGTTCTGCGGTGAGCCAGGCCCGGCGCCATTGATGGTGCCGTTGTTGAGGATGTTGACGCAGGTGTTGGTGGTACCGGTGGCTGGCAATTCGCCCGGGCCGTAGACCGGATCGCGGCCATAGCGCTTGTCGGACCGGCTCTCCAGACCGCCCACGTAAGTCATGCCCACTTCACCCACCAGCGTCAGACGGCTCGCGCCCATGACCTGATCGAAGAAGTGCGTGAAGGTGGTTTGCAGTTGAGTGATTTCCTTGCGCTCGTAACCATGCAGGTCCTGGCCCGGTACGCCGTTGAGCAACGAGGCGTTCGCATACGGACCGCCCAATGGACGCACACCGGCGAACAGGATGTCGGTGGAGTTCAGTTGTACCGGCGCATTCGGGCGATAACTGATTTCACCGCTCCACGCTGTACCGGTAGGCAAGGTAGTGGAGAAGCTCAGACCGTAGAGACGGATGTCTTCAGGGTATTCGACGAAGTATTTCGAGTTGCCCGCGACCAACAGCGGCCCGAGCGCCTGGAACGCGCTTGGCAATGCAGCGACGGTGTTGTAGACCGATTGCGGTGCGCCGGTGGCACTGAAAATCGGCGCACGGCTGTGGTAGTTCATGAAATAGGCACCGAATTCGGTGTCCAGCGGTTCGAACATGTACTTGAGGGACGCGCCCCACTGGCCGCTGTCCCGCGCATCGCGATCGCCGCCGCGTGGCACCAGCACGCCTTCTTCGTTGACGTTGACGCCGTTGGCCGCCAATGGCCCCAGGGCAATGGCCGGAATCTGCGAGCGCTTGTTCAACACGCGCAGGTTGTCGGTGCAGCCGTCGGCAATGATGTCCGGCTGGGAGAAGAAGGTGCCGCAGTTGTCGACGACGGTCTGGTCCCACTCGAGCTGGTAGAACGCTTCGGCGGACAGGTTTTCGGTCAGGCTCTGGGACACGTAGAACATGTTGACCGGAATCAGGCCTTCCTTGATCTCGGCGCCCGGACGACGGAACGCGGACACGTCGATCGGGTTGATCGAGTTGATGCCGCCACCGATGAAGGTACTTTCACCCCAGCTCACCACCTGCTTGCCCAGACGCACGGAGCCTGGCTGATCGGCGATCGCATAGTTGTGGTAGACGAACGCATCGAGGATCTGGCCGCCGGCGGACTTGGCGCCTTCCTTGCGGTTGCTGTCGCTGATGTCCTTGAACTGGCGGCTCTCGTCCTTCAGTTCGAAGTCGTACCAGTATTTGCCACGGACGAACACGCCGGTGTCGCCGTATTTCAGTTCGAGGTCATGGATGCCCTTGAAGATCTTCGAAAAGGTTTCGCCGCTCTTGAAGTTGGCGTGGCCGTCGTCGGAAGTCTGGGACAGACCGTGACCGCCGTTGTTGACGCCGATGAGGTTCTTGTTCGGGCTCTGGGTGGACCAGCTGGCACCGATCGACAGGGAGGAGTCGAACTGGCCTTCGATTTCACCGACGTTGAAACTGACGCCGAATGCGGGCCCGGCGAGCGAAGAAGCAAGACTGACGGCCAGAGGCAGCTTTGCCCGGCGCCAGAACTGGTTTACTGAGGTCATCGACGCTACTCCATGTGCATTATTGTTATGGCATTGAGTACTTTTAAAAACGCCTGAAGGACCGGGCGCCAGAGGCTTCCCGAAATCGCTTCAATGTTGCATCGCCCCGTTTGTGCGTGTGCCCCGTTCTTAAAAATCCTTGAGCGGACTATAGCCAGCAGGTGGTACTGCTTGATCCCTCTAAAGTGTGATTTGCAGCTGCCGGCCACTCTGGAACAGTCCTTTCGCCAGTCCGACACATGTCGGCACGGCAAGGATGGCTGAAAATTCGGATTTCACAAGCCAAGCGCTTGCTTGGTGGGTCTGGCGCGCCGTTTTCGGCGCGCCAGGGGACGCTCAGAGCGTCGAGAGGAAGGTGCTGTTGTTGGCCTGCCATTCGGTGATGTCGAGGCGGATGCGCTTCTTGTCGAGCTTGCCGACACTGGTCTTGGGAATTTCAGTAACAAGCGCGATCTGGCTCGGAATCGCCCACTTGCTCAAGTGCCCCAGCTCAACGAATGGCTTGAGGTGTTCCTTGAGCTCGCGTGCCCCGATGGCGTGCCCTTCACGGACCACCAGCAAGGCAAACGGGCGCTCGCCCCACTGCGGATCGGCGATGCCCACCACTGCTACTTCACGTACCGCGACGTGGCGGCTGATCAGGTCTTCGAGGTCCAGCGAGGAGATCCATTCGCCGCCGGTCTTGATCACGTCCTTGATCCGGTCGCGGATGTCGATCACGCCCATGCTGTCCAGCGTGGCGACGTCACCGGTGTGCAGCCAGCCGCCGGCCCACAGCTCGGCCCCCTTCTGCGGTTCATTGAAGTAACCCTCGGTCAGCCACGGCGCGCGCAGTACCAGTTCGCCCTGAGTCTCGCCGTCGGCCGGGAGGAAATTGCCGTCGCCGTCGACGATGGCCGCCTCGACCAATGGCCCCGGCACGCCGGCCTTGATCCGGTAGGTGGTGCGCTCGTCTTCGGTGCCCGCCATCAATTCATCGTTCAGATGCGCGCAAGAGACCAATGGCCCGGTTTCCGACATGCCATACGCGGCCGTCAGTTGAATGCCTTTGCTCTTGGCCGTTTCATACAGTGTGCGATTGAGCGCACTGCCGCCGATGACGATTTTCCAGCCGCCAAAATCGGTGCCTTGCGCGCCCTTGGCGTTGAGCACCATCTGCAGGATGGTCGGCACGCAATGGGAGAACGTGACCTTTTCCTTGCGCCACAACTCGACCAGGAATTCCGGGTCGTAACGCCCCGGATAAACCTGCTTGAGCCCGAGCATGGTCGCCACATACGGCAGGCCCCATGCATGCACGTGGAACATCGGGGTGATCGGCATGTACACATCGTTGGTGCCCAGCAGCCGCACGCTGTCGATGGCGCCCATGATGGTCGACACGCCCATGGTGTGCAGCACCAGTTGCCGATGGGTGAAATACACGCCTTTCGGATTGCCGGTGGTGCCCGTGGTGTAGAACGTGGTGGCGACCGAGTTCTCGTCGAAATCCTTGAAATCGTACTGCGGACTCGCGGCCGCCAGCAGTTGTTCGTACTCGCCCACCAGATTCGGCAGATCCGCGTTTTTTTCCGGCAGGTCGGTCAGCAGCAGGGTTTTCTCCACCGTGGTCAGGTGTGGCGCGATGGCCTGGTACAGCCCGACGAACTCGCTGTTGACCAGCACGAAGCGATCCTCGGCGTGGTTCATGGTGTAGAGGATCTGCTCCGGTGACAGGCGCACGTTGATGGTGTGAATCACCGCGCCGATCATCGGAATCGCAAACATGCACTCCAGGTAGCGATGGCTGTCCCAGTCCATCACCGCCACGGTGTCACCGGCCTTGACCCCAGCCGCCGTCAGCACATTGGCCAGCCGCGCGACGCGTTCGATCAGGGTCGGGTAGCTGTAGCGCAGCTGGTCACGGTAGATGATCTCGCGTGTTTTCTCGTAACGGGCACCGGACATCAGCAGCCGTTTGATCAGCAGTGGATACTGGTACGCCCCTTCGGCGGGCGGAATAACGCGAGTCTGCAACATAAGAATCCCTTTTCTGACTGCACGGTTTTGATGGAGAGATTCGTACTCTAGAACCGTTGCGTGACAGCCAAATCAGCCAAAGGAATGATTTGCAGAACCGGACAAATGCTAGCTTTACGCCAGCATTTGCCGGAATTCGTTACCGCACGAGAGGATCAATGCATCTCGGTGAATGCGAGTTTCACGCCGATGGCGATCAGCACCGCGCCCATGGTGCGGTCGAACCAGTGGCCCATGCGGGCGAAACCGGCGCGCACGCGCTGCTGGCTGAACAGCATGGCTACCAGGCAGAACCAGATCGCAGTAGCCACCGCCAGGTAGATCCCGTAACCCGCCTGTACGGTCAGTGGTGTGTGCGGGTTGATCACCACAGTGAACAACGACAGGAAGAACAGCGTGGCTTTCGGGTTCAGTCCGTTGGTCACGAAACCCGAGGTGAAGGCGCCACGTGCGGTGCGTTCGCCGGCTTCTTTGTGCAGATCATCGGTCACGGTTTTCGCCGGTTGCGCACGCAGGGCCTTGAAGCCGATGTACAGAAGGTACGCGGCCGCCGCCCATTTCAACGCGTTGAACAACACGATCGATTGGGAAACGATCAGCCCGATCCCCAGCAGCGAATAACCGACGTGCAGGAAAATCGCCGTGCCCACGCCCAGCGCCGTCCAGGTCCCGGCGCGTCGACCGTGAGTCACGCTTTCGCGCACCACCACGGCGAAATCAGGACCGGGGCTGGCAACGGCCAACAGGTGGATCAGGGCAACGGTCAAGAATTCGGTCCAGTACATGGAGGCTCCTTTCGGCCAAGCGTAACGAGTTGTTTCATCTGGTAGGCTCGGCAGATTACGCCTTCCCTTCAAAGCACAACAGGTACAGTTGATGACGAACGCCCACCGCGCCGTATTCCTCGATCACCCGTCGCTGGATCTTGGCGATCTCGATCTGAACCCTTTGCGTGACTGCTTCAGCGATCTGCAACTGTTCGCCCAGACGCTGCCCGCACAGGTGAGCGAACGCCTGCAAGGCGCGACGGTGGCGATCAGCAACAAGATCCTGATCGATGCCGCCACCATGGCAGCCAATCCACAATTGAAGCTGATCCTGATCACCGCCACCGGCACCAACAACGTCGATCTGGCCGCCGCCCGCGCCCACGGCATCACCGTATGCAACTGTCAGGGTTACGGCACACCGTCGGTGGCGCAGCACACGATCATGCTGCTGCTCAATCTCGCCACGCGTCTGGCGGACTATCAAAAAGCCGTCGGCGAAGGCCGCTGGCAGCAGGCGAAACAGTTCTGCCTGCTGGATTACCCGATCGTCGAACTGGAAGGCAAAACCCTGGGTCTGCTCGGACACGGCGAACTCGGCGGCGCGGTCGCGCGTCTGGCCGAAGCTTTTGGCATGCGCGTGCTGCTGGGACAGATTCCAGGGCGCCCTGCCCGTCCGGATCGTCTGCCGCTGGAAGAATTGCTGCCACAGATCGACGCTCTCACCCTGCACTGCCCGCTCAACGAACACACCCGGCACTTTATCGGCGCCCGCGAACTCGCCTCGATGAAACCCGGTGCTTTCGTGGTCAACACCGCCCGTGGCGGGCTGATCGACGAACAGGCTCTGGCCGATGCCCTGCGCAACGGTCATCTGGGCGGCGCAGCCACCGATGTATTGAGCGTCGAACCACCGACCAACGGCAATCCGCTGCTGGCCGCCGATATCCCGCGCCTGATCGTCACCCCGCACAACGCCTGGGGCAGCCGCGAAGCGCGGCAGCGAATCGTCGGCCAACTGGTGGAAAACACCCAGGCGTTCTACAGCGGTAAGGCGCTGCGGGTCGTCAGTTGATAAACTGCGGCACTTTTTTTCACAGGAGCAGTTATGGATCCGCGCAGTGAAGTACTGCTTCGTCAGGCCGAGTTATTCCAGGGTTCGGTGTTGCTGGCCGGGTTGCCTGCCGATGATCTGCTGGGGCGCCTGCCCGATGCGTTTGGCTGGTGCTGGCATGCCGGCGATCAGGCCGCGCTCGATGCGCGTTTCGAGGGCCGCAGCCATTTTGGCGTGAACGTGCCGGAACGCGAATTCACCACCGCCGTGGTGTTTCTGCCCAAGGCCAAGGACCTGACCGATTACATCCTCAATGCCGTGGCTTCGCGCCTGGCCGGGCGTGAGGTGTATCTGGTCGGGGAAAAACGCAGCGGCATCGAAGGCGCCTCCAAACAGCTCAACCCGTTCGGCAAGCCGCGCAAGCTCGACAGCGCGCGCCATTGCCAGTTGTGGCAAGTGACCGTGGCCAACGCTCCCGAAGCCAAACCGCTGGAAAGCCTGGCGCAGACTTACGAACTGCCGCTGGCCGAAGGCCCGTTGAAGGTCATCAGCCTGCCGGGTGTGTTCAGCCATGGCCGACTGGATCGTGGCAGCGCCCTGCTGCTGGAACATCTGGACAAACTGCCGAGCGGTCACTTGCTGGACTTCGGTTGCGGCGCCGGCGTGCTGGGTGCGGCGGTCAAGCGTCGTTACCCGCACAATCAGGTCACGTTGCTCGACGTTGATGCCTTCGCTGCCGCCAGCAGCCGTTTGACCCTGGCCGCCAACGGTCTGGAAGCCGAGGTGCTGACCGGTGACGGCATTGACGCCGCGCCGATGGGTTTGAACGCGATTCTGAGCAACCCGCCATTCCATGTCGGCGTGCATACCGATTATTTCGCCACCGAGAATTTGCTGCGAAAAGCAGCCAAACATCTGAAAAACGGCGGCGAACTTCGCCTGGTTGCCAACAGCTTCCTGAAGTATCAACCGCTGATCGAGGAGCATCTCGGGGTCTGCGCGATCAAGGCCGAAGGCAATGGTTTCCGGATTTACCGGGCCAAGCGCGGCTGAAACTTCTTTTAAAAAAGACGCTTGCTCAATCGGATTTGCGAAGGCAGAATCCGCTCCGTCCTAGGGGAGTAGTCTCCCACGAGCGCCAAGCTCGTCCGGCATACGTCAACATACTTGATCCTCAGATCATGGCGTATGCGACCCAAGCGTCCGCAGCAGACGGATCGCAGGGTTTGACAAGACCTATGACACGCACACCTTACCCGGGGCGGGAAGGCTGTACGTGTCATAGCCGTGTCGACCCGCCCCTTAGGAAATCCTGATGCTGGACTCGTTACTCGTTCCTACCGCAATCGTTGCCTTGGCCGAAATCGGCGACAAGACGCAACTGCTCGCGCTGATTCTCGCCGCTCGTTTCCGCAAACCCTGGCCAATCATTGCCGGTATTGTCGCTGCGACCCTGGCCAACCACGCGGCAGCCGGTGCGGTCGGTGCCTGGTTCGGCAGTTTCTTCTCCGATTCGGTCCTGCACTGGATTCTTGCCGCGAGCTTCGCCGCCACCGCCCTGTGGACGCTGGTACCGGACAAGATGGATGACGATGAAGCCAGCACCGCCCGCAAGTTCGGGCCATTCCTGACCACGCTGATTGCGTTCTTCCTCGCGGAAATCGGTGACAAGACCCAGATCGCCACCGTGATGCTGGCTGCGCAATACCCGGAACTGTGGCTGGTGATCATCGGTACGACGGCGGGCATGCTGATCGCCAACGTGCCGGTGGTATTGGCGGGGAATTTTGCAGCGGAGAAACTGCCACTGACCCTGATCCGTCGACTGGCCGCCTCGGCGTTCCTGATCCTGGCGATCGTCGCGGTGTACAAGGCGATGCAGAGCAGCGGCTGGGTTTGATCCGGCAGATCGCTCCCACACCCAGTGTGGGAGCGATCATTTGTTTCAGGACTTGGGCGCTTTTTCGTACAGCGGCATGACCTTCGGAATGGCCGCCTCCAGCGAAGCGATCCGGCTGGACGAAGCCGGGTGAGTGCTCATGAACTCCGGTGGCGCGCCTTCAGACGCCTTGCTCATCTTGTTCCAAAGGGTGATCGCAGCGTTCGGGTTGTACCCGGCACGTGCGGCCAGCTCCAGACCGATCAGGTCGGCTTCGTTTTCGTTGGCGCGGCTGTTGGGCAGGGTCATGCCGTAGTTGGCCACGGTATCGGCCAGCGCCAGGCTGTCCTGACCCAGACCGAGCAACGCACCGGCGCCCTGCTTGGCCATTTCGATGCCATAGGCTTTGGACATCGCTTCACGTCCGTGCTCGCGCAAGGCGTGGGCGATTTCATGGCCCATGACCGCAGCGATTTCATCGTCGGTGAGTTTCAGGCTGTCGATCAGCCCGGTGTAGAAAATGATCTTGCCGCCAGGACCGCAGTTGGCGTTGAGTTCGTCGCTCTTGATCAGGTTCACTTCCCACTTCCACTGCGCCGAATCCGGACGGAAATTCGGCGCCTGGGCGATCAGCCGGTTGGCGATGGCCTGAATACGCTTGGCATCGTTGCTGGTCTTGTCCAGCACGCCTTTGCTGGACGCCTCGCCCACGGTCTTCTGATAGGACTGGGCATACATCTGGTCGACCTCTTGCGAGGACAGCATGCTGAACATGTACTGCTTGCGTTCCACACCCACGGCACCGCCGCTGGTGGTGTTGACCGACTGACAACCGGCCAGCAACAGCGCTGCGCTCAGTGCACCTACAACCAATGTCTTGTTCATTCAAAAGCTCCCTGAAAACCTGCCGCGTATCCTAGGCGGGTAATTGTATTGGCGCCAGATACAACGGACGTGTTGCACGCACTTTCAGAAGTCGCCCGTCAGCCCTGTAGGAAAAATTTCACATCCACTCTACAACTGCGTCGCGCACTGCTCCATTTGCGACATCCGGCTGTAATTACTCACCCTGAACCTCATGGCGCAATAGTGGCTGCCGATACAACAGCGCAGACGTCCTCTCGCGTGCGGAGCTCCCATGAAGTTCAAGTCGATCCAGTTTTCCGTGGCCGCCCTGGCCGGCGCCATCGTACTCAGCGTAGTCGCCGCGCTGGTGCTGTATGCGCTGTTTTCCGGCGCCCGCACCCAGGAGATGGTCCAGCAGCGGACCCAGGCCCAGTTCGAGCAAGTCATCGAACAGCGCCTGACGTCGCTGGCACAGACCCAGGTCAGCCAGATCCAGCGCGAGCTCGAAGCGCCGCTGCTGATTGCCGGTGGACTGGTACGGGTCAACGCCCTGCTCGGCACGCCGGGCGCCGATGGCCAGCCGCGACTGACCGTCAGCCGTGAGCAACTGATCAGCCTGATCAAGGAAAACGTCGAGAAGAACCCGAAGATTCTCGGCACCTACATCGGCTGGGAAAAGAACGCACTCGACCACAACGATTCGGCCTACGTCGGCACCAGTGTGGTCGGCATCGACGCCGCCAACGGGCGCTTTCTGCCGTGGTGGTTCCGTAACGACGACGGCACCCTGGGCCTGGACAAACTGGTGGACGTCGACGACCAGAAAGTCCTGTCCACCGGCGTGCGCGCCAGCGAGTACTACCTGTGCTCGAAAGAAACCAAGAAATCCTGCGTGATCGATCCCGCCCCTTACAAGGTCGGCGACAAGATCGTCATGCTTGCCTCCTTCATTGAACCGATCATGCTCAACGGCGCGTTCCAGGGCATCGTCGGCGCCGACCTGTCGGTGAACTTCATTCAGGAAATGCTCCTGGGCGCCAACCAGAAGCTGTACAGCGGCGCCGGGCAAATGGCCCTGATCGGCGGCAACGGCCGGATCGTTGCCTACACCAAGGACCCGAGCAAATTCGGCGAGAAGGTCAGCGACATTCTCGACGCCCAGCAGATTGCCAACATGGCCAATCTCAAGCGTGGCGAAGTGACTTACACCGTCAATAAGGAGTCGGGCCGGATCGAGTTGTACCTGCCGTTCGGCATCGGCCAGACCGATGCGCGCTGGACACTGATGCTGCAACTGCCGCTCGACGCGGTGATGGCCGACCTGCAAAAGCTGCAAGGCGACCTCGACGCCCAGCGCAAATCCGACACCTTCGGCATGGCCATGGTTGGCCTGATCATCGCCGGCCTTGGTTTGCTGGTGATCTGGCTGGTGGGCCATGGCATCGCTCGTCCGCTCAAACAGATGGTGACCATGCTCGATGACATCGCCCAGGGCGAAGGCGACCTGACCCGTCGATTGAGCAGCGACCGCAAAGACGAACTCGGCTCGATCGCCAAAGGCTTCAATACCTTCCTCGCCAAATTGCAGGGGATGATCACGCAGGTGGTGTCGTCGGTACAGAGCGTCAGCGATTCTTCGGAGCACACGGCGGACATCGCGATCCGTACCAATATCGGCATTCAGAAGCAGATGGCCGAGATCGATCAGGTCGCCACCGCCGTGCAGGAAATGACCGCCACCGCGCAAGACGTGGCGCGCAACGCAACCCAGGCTGCGCAAGCCGCCAGCCACGCCGATCAGGCGGCCAGTCAGGGCATGCAGATCGTGCGCGACACGTCGAATTCGATCGGCGTGCTGGCCGTGGAAATCGGCAAGGCCGTGGACGTGGTGCAGACCCTGGCCAAGGACAGCGAAAACATCAACGCAATCCTCATCGCCATTCGCGGGATCGCTGAGCAGACCAATCTGCTGGCCCTCAACGCGGCGATTGAAGCGGCTCGCGCTGGTGAACAAGGACGTGGTTTCGCGGTGGTGGCCGATGAAGTGCGCAACCTGGCGCAGAAGACCCAGAAGGCCACCGAAGAAATCCAGAGCATGATCCAGCAACTGCAACAGGGCACCCGCGATGTGGTGCGGGTCATGGAAGACAGCCAGAACCGAACCGACGAAAGCGTGCAACACGCGGCCAAGGCAGCCGAGGCGCTGGAGACCATCACCCAGGCGGTATCGGTGATCAACGACATGAACACCCAGATTGCCAGCGCCGCCGAAGAACAGAGCGCGGTGGCCGACGACATCAACCGCAACGTGATCAATATCGGTCAGGTGGCGAACGAAGTGGCCGGTGGTGCGGATGAATCGAGTTCGGCGAGTGCGGACCTGACCAAACTGGCTGAGCAGCAGCGGCGGTTGATCAACCAGTTCAAGGTCTGACCGATCAGGCCGGAGTCAGGCACTCCGGCCCGTTGAGTTTCGGATCATTGACCAGGTTCGCCAGCACCCGCTCGCGCAAGGCGGCGGGTTCGCTGGCGAGCAAACCCTGCAGGACATGCAACGGCGTTTCAGGATCAAGCCACGCCGCCTGCCCCGCCTCATCAAGAATCAACGGCCGGCGCTGACTGGCCGCAGGCTGGGTAATCACCGCCGTGCTCAGCCAGACTTGCTCCTGCACCGGATACGCTTCCCAGATCGCCGCAAAAAACAACGAAGCCCCTTCCCCCGGCGTCAGCCAGTACGGGCGCTTGCGCGTGGTGCCGCGCCATTCGTAGAACCCGTTGGCCGGCAGCAGGCAACGACGCAGTCGAAGGGCTTCGCGAAACATCGGTTGTTCGGCGACGGTTTCGGCCCGGGCATGGGCCGGCGTGCGCGACATGTCGGTCAGCCACGGCGGTGTCAGCCCCCAACGGGCGCGGGCCAGCGTGCGCTGGCCGTCGGGTTCGGCGCGCAGCATCAACACCGAATCGTTGGGGGAAATGTTCCACTGCGCCTGCTGATCGGCAGGAAAACCTGGCAGGTTCGCGAAATCGCGGTTCCAGCGAAACAGGGCATAACGTCCACACATGGGGCAGCACGACTCACAAATAAAACGAACGCCAGCCTAACAGACCAGTGTCCCGGGATAGCTGTCCGGTTCATCGCCGGGCAGCGGCAGCGCGGCATTGTACGCACTGATCAGCTCGCGGGCGTATTCGGCCTGGTCGTTATCGACCGACAGGCCCAACAGGCCAAAGATCGGCAACTCGCCCGTGCCGCCCAGCAGATCGCGCCCGACCAGATGCGCCTCGATGCCTTCGCTGGCCAGCATGCCCTTGAGCATCTCGCCTTCCATCAGGTTTTCCGGCTCGTAGATTCGCTGCATGGGCGCGCCTCACTCGTTTTCGCTATAAACATCGAGCATCCATTCATGGCCGTCGGTTTGCAGTTTGAAGGTAATCGGCTTGCAACAGACTGGGCAGTCCTCTGTGTACTCCTGGTCTCCTGCGGAAAGATCCAGAACGGCTTCGCATCTTTCCCCACAATATGGACATTGATAATGCTCGGTTTCCAGCATCGCGGTCTCCCGGGTGACTTGTGCGTATAATCGCCGGTCTATTTGCAGGGCTATTTTTGTCTGGCTACTTTTTCAGACCGTGCCCCGTTGGTTTTCGATCAAAACCTTTACTTACCCTAGCCGTTTCCAACAAGAGAGCATGATGGGCGAATTCGATGCCATCCGACCTTACGACGACAGCGAAGTACCTGCGGTACTGGCAAGACTGCTCGGCGACAAGGCGTTTCTAGATATCCTCACCCACTTCCGCTTCCCGCGTTTCGCCGGTGCCTTCGGCTGGATGCTCAAACCACTTATAGCCCATCGGCTGCGTCGTGAGTTCGCCGACGTGACCTCCGTGGCGACGTTGCAGGACAAAGTCGAGTTCTACGTCGACCACACCATCGAGCGCGCCACCGACGGCGTGACCTACACCGGTGTCGAGCAATTCAAGTCCGGCAGCGCTTATCTGTTCATCGCCAACCACCGCGACATCGTGATGGACCCGGCCTTCGTCAACTATGCGGTGTACCACGCAGGCCTGCCGACGCCACGCATCGCGATTGGCGACAACCTGCTGCAAAAGCCGTTCGTCAGCGATTTGATGCGCCTGAACAAGAGCTTCATCGTTCACCGTTCGATCACCGGGCGCCGCGAGAAAATGGCCGCCTACCAACTGCTGTCGGCCTACATCAACCACTCGATCCGCAACGACTGCGCCTCGATCTGGATCGCCCAGGCCGAAGGCCGCGCGAAGGACGGCGACGACCGTACCGAGTCGGCGATCCTCAAGATGTTCCACATGAGCCGCAAGGACGAGCCGTTTGGCGAGGTCATCCAGTCGCTGAACCTGACGCCGGTGTCGATCAGCTACGAATACGACCCGTGCGACCAGGCCAAGGCCCGCGAGCTGTACATCCGCGCCACCACCGGCACCTACAGCAAGGCGCCGGGCGAGGATGACGTGAGCATCGCCAAGGGCATCACCGGCTACAAGGGCCGGGTGCACGTGAACTTCGCCGCGCCGATCACCGAGCTGTTCGAGGACACCAAGCAACTGGCGGTCGAGATGGACAAGCAGATTCTCGGCGGCTACCGGTTGTTCCCGGTGCATTACCTGGCGTACGCGCAGTGGGCCGATGCCGATCCGCAACTGAACGTGCCGAAGGCTGCCGAAGTGTTCGGTGCCGAGGAACTGGCCAAGGCCCAGGAAGAATGGCAACGCCGTCTGGACGCCTGCCCTGAGGAGCATCGTCCGTATCTGGTGCTGCAATATGCGACGCCGGTACGCAATCAGTACCGGGTCAAGGCTGGCCTGCCGCTGTAAGCGGTTTCAGCCAGATACAAGAACGGCGCCTTCGGGCGCCGTTTTTCGTTCAGAAGCGGGTACTGATCCAGGACACCAGCAACGCCAGGCCCAGGCAGGCAAAACCGAAGCGGTAGAAAAAGCGGTTCATGCGCAGGGTCGCCCAATCGAGCACCGGCTCCTGATTCGGCTGACTCTGACGCTGGGCCGCGATACTGGCCATCGCCCGCTGTTCACGGCGACGGGTCGCGTGCAGCAGCCAACTGCCGGGGAAGGCCAACAGCAGTGCCAGCAGGTTGATCAGTTTGGCGGGATGGGCGGTAAACAGCGTCATCAAGTGCAGCGACATCACAGACCTCAATCTAGACCGGTATGGCGAACGCCAGACCGACGACCGCGGCGCGGATTCTACCGAAACCCTCCCCGACTGCCCTAGCCTTTGCGACAAATAACCCGTCAATCGACCGATGGCTGTCCTGTGTCACGGCATCGTCATTTGTTTCAGTCACCCTGCGCGCCTCGAAACCGACACGGAACGCGACATGCTTCACGCTGAAAACCAGGATCGCCTGTACCTCATCTCCCCGTCCGACGAACAACAGACCCTCGTCGGCAGCCTGGCCTTCAATGTTCAGGACCGCCACTGGCTGGTGTATTGCGCCCTCGGCGGGCACCAGCATGCGGACTTGCCCGAGACCGACCTGCTGACCGGCGTCAGCGTCCTCGACTTCTACTCGCAAGCCGCCTGAACGAAAAAAGCCCGGGGCCATCACTGGCCCCGGGCTTTTTCACATCAATCGAACACTTACTCGGCGAGGATCTGACCCACGGTCGGATCCTTGAACAGACGGGTCAGCGCATCGCTCAGCACGTCGCTGACCAGTTTGGTGTTGGTTTCCTGGTTCGGCGCCATGCCGAAACGCTGGTCCAGCGAAGCACCATAACGGCCGCTGTAGCGACGGTTGCCGCTCTGCACGTCGGAACGGAAGGTCGCGCCGATGGTGGCCTCGGTCACGTACATGCCTTCTTTCGGCGACTGGTATTTCAGTTCAGTCAGGGTCACGGTCAGCTGTGGAGCGTTCATCGCGCCGTTGGACGGGGTGAACCCCAGCAGACGCACGGCCGCTTCGGCCTGGGCCTGCAACTTCGGCAGGATCTGCTCGCGCTGCACGGTGATGGCGCTGGTTTCCGGGTACAGACCGCCACGGGTGCCGAGGGTTGGCGACGGACGACCGTCGACCACGCGGACCACGACAGGCTGGCCGTGGCCAACCGGTGCCAGCTGAGTGGTCAGCTTCGGTTCCGGGCTCAGTTGTTGCGGGCTGTGGGCGCAGCCAACCAGGGTCAAACTGGTCACAGTGATCAAACCGAACAACAGGCGTTGCAACATGCTCTTCTCTCCAGAATCAGGCACAGACAGGCCGGCAGTATAGCGGTGGGCCACTGTGGGTCACCAGCACTGAAATCTCAGACAAACCCCGCTGCACGCGGTTCCTGTCACAGATTGTTCACCCCCCATACATGTTCGCTTCACGGTCTTTTGACAATCTTCGTCACAGATCTCCAGAAGGAACACAAACCATGCGCTATCTGATCTCGTTGTTCGCCCCACGCCCGCTGCACCGCAGCTTCGCCCTGCTCGACCGCAACGGCCATTGCCAGGCTTTCAAGCAGTGCAGCCTGCAGCCAATGGGTGACGGCTGGGTGGAAATCGAGGAAATCCGCCTCAACTGGTTGCACCAGCCTCTGCCTGCCAGCGCCCGGGTCGAACAGCAGCGCCCACGCGCACGTGCTCAGGCGATGTTGAGCATCTGACCGGATGCCTAATAAAAGTCATTAAACTCGACCAACTCCCCGCATTTCTTCGATACAATCTCCCCCCGATTATAAGGACGTCTCCTGATCGGGCCCCGCAACAGCGTCAATGCGCTTGCATTGGCATCCAAATCGCCCACAGAGAGCCGCCCACACAGATCGAGTGAAGCTGGCGTGCTTGCTGTTTCCCTGGCAAATCCCGCTTTTCGCGAATCTGCAGAGCTGTCATGACGCTCGGCCACTGAGTTGTTTGCCCTTCCGGGCACGGTGCCAGCCCCGGACAGCCCTTTTTGAGGTTCACGTCTTCAAAAGAGCGTGAAAAAAACGGGTTTTCACAACTTCACAAGAGTGTGGCGAGCAAATGAATAGTTTTGCGTCTGAACATGCACCATTAGCGTCTGAAACAGCCCAACGACACAGGAACGGGAACGCCTCGAATACCGGAGCCTGAAGCCTGTCCGCTACGGATTTGGTTGCACAAACGGATGTCTCGACCATAAGTCGAATTGCCAGCCCCGTGCCGAAATGAGTTCATGGGACTCTTTAAGCCAGGCCGCACGCATCCGTCGAAGTTGCGAAAAATTGCGAAGATTCGGACATGGCACACCTGACCAAGGATACCCGGGGCCTAACTGACCTGCCCTGGACGCCTGGCAGCCATGCCGACAATTTGGTGCTGCAGATTTTGGAGACGCGTTAAATGGCGCATAACGAAGCAGTCGACGTAGTTCTGGTTGGGGCCGGCATCATGAGTGCCACCCTCGCAGTACTGCTCAAAGAGCTCGACCCGGCAATCAAGCTGGAAGTCGTCGAGCTGATGGATTCCGGTGCCGCGGAGAGTTCCAACCCATGGAACAACGCCGGTACCGGCCACGCCGGCCTGTGTGAGCTGAACTACACGCCGCAGGCTGCCGACGGCACCGTCGACATCAAGAAGGCCGTGCACATCAACACCCAGTTCGAGGTGTCGAAGCAGTTCTGGTCGTACCTGACCAAAAAAGGCACGTTCGGCTCGTGCAAATCCTTCATCAGCCCGGTTCCACACCTGAGCTACGTCGAAGGCGAAAAAGGCGTTTCATTCCTCAAGGAACGCTTCAACGTGCTGCACAAGCACCACGCCTTCGCCGACATGGAATACACCGAAGACAAGGCGAAGATGGCCGAGTGGATGCCGCTGATGATGCCGGGTCGTCCAAAAGACCAGGTGCTCGCCGCCACCCGCGTGATCAACGGCACCGACGTCAACTTCGGCGCCCTGACCAATCAGTTGCTCAAGCACCTGACCAGCGCAGCCGATGCCCAGGTCAAGTACTGCAAGCGCGTGACCGGCCTCAAGCGTAACGCCAACGGCTGGACCGTCAGCATCAAGGACGTCAACAGCGGCGGCAGCCGTGAAGTCGACGCCAAATTCGTATTCCTCGGCGCCGGTGGCGCGGCCCTGCCGCTGCTGCAAGCTTCGGGCATCGAAGAAAGCAAAGGCTTCGGCGGCTTCCCGATCAGCGGCCAGTGGCTGCGTTGCGACAACCCGGAAGTGGTCAAGCATCATCAGGCCAAGGTTTACAGCCAGGCCGCCGTGGGTTCACCACCGATGTCCGTGCCGCACCTGGACACCCGTGTGGTCGATGGCAAGAAATCCCTGCTGTTCGGGCCATACGCCGGTTTCACCACCAAGTTCCTCAAGCACGGCTCCTTCATGGACCTGCCGATGTCGGTTCGCGCCGGCAACATCGGCCCGATGCTGGCCGTGGCGAAAAACAACATGGACCTGACCAAGTACCTGGTCAGCGAAGTGATGCAATCGATGGAACAGCGTCTGGAATCCCTGCGTCGTTTCTACCCCGAGGCGAAAGCCGAAGACTGGCGCCTGGAAGTGGCCGGCCAACGGGTGCAGATCATCAAGAAAGACCCGAAAAAAGGCGGCATTCTGCAGTTCGGTACCGAACTGGTGGCTGCGAAGGACGGCTCCCTCGCCGCCCTGCTCGGCGCATCCCCAGGCGCTTCGGTGACCGTTTCGATCATGCTGGAACTGATCGAGAAGTGCTTCCCGGCCAAGGCCAAGGGTGAGTGGGCTGCCAAACTGGCGGAAATCTTCCCTGCCCGTGAAAAGGTCCTGGAAACCGACGCTGCGCTGTATCGCAAGATCAACACGCAGAACAACGTCGCGCTGGAACTGGTTGAAGCCAGCAACGAGACCGAAAGCTACGCCTGATTCGGCTCCATGAAAAACGCCCCGCACTCGGTGAGTGCGGGGCGTTTTTTTATGCCTGTGGAAAACTTCGGGCGATCAGCCGCGTGCTTTCTCGATCAGCTCGATGTATTCCGGGGCGTTGCGCTGATCGCGGATCTGGTCGACGAAGGTCTTGCCGTGTTCGTCCTTGCCGTCCACGTCATAACCGGCTGCCACGAAGAACGTCAGGAAACGCTCGAAATCATCGATGCGCAGGCCACGGTAAGCCTTGACCAGTTTGTGCAGCGACGGCGAAGTGGCGTCGACCGGCTCAAAATCGAGGAACAGCTTGATCTGCTCATCGCCGATCTCGTCACCAATCACTTGCTTCTTATCTTTACGCATTGCCGACTCCAGCTCGCAGACATTTCACGGGGCGGGCAGTTTACCCCTGCGCAGGCACAAGGCTCAACGCGAGCGCGTGCTGCCAGTGTGCAAATCGGCCCAGATGTGGCCGTTGGCGTAGGTCAGGAACTGGCAATACACGGTGTCGTTGCGCAACAGATCGATCACCACCCGGTACTGGGCCAGCGGGTAGAACAGCGTCAGGGTCTTGCTCTTGTCGTCATACACCGGCTTTTTCAGGCTTTTGCTTTCGCCATCGAAGTTGACCAGCACCTGATTGATCGTCGCACCCTTGTTCAGGGATTTGCCCTTGAGGCGGATCATCAATGGCGAGGTCACCGGGATCGGCTGCTGATTGGACTGGCGCTGGGCCCCCACGACCACTGAATAGTCGGTGACCTGCAACAGTTGCTGCTGCTCGGGTTCGGCATCGCGCAGGGTCAGGTCGTCCGGTGGCAGGAATTGGCTATGCATCGGGGCGGCGGCCAGGGGCAGGCTGAGGGTCAGCAACAGGGCGGCGCAGCTGCGGATCAAGAGGCTCATGACAGGCTCCGGGGGGCGGGGCCGAGCACTTTAGCAGTCTTTAAAAGCAAAAGATCGCAGCCTGGGGCTGCGATCTTTCAGGGGTCTTACATGCCTTTGACGGCGAAGATCCCGTTGGCGTTGCGCCAGTAGCCTTTGTAATCCATGCCGTAGCCGAAGATGTAACGGTCGATGCACGGCAGACCGACGAAATCGGCTTTCAGGTCAGGACGGGCCTTGCGGTCGTGGTCCTTGTCGATCAGCACGGCGGTGTGCACTTTGCGCGCGCCGGCGTGACGGCAGAAGTCGATGATCGCGCCCAGGGTGTGACCTTCGTCGAGGATGTCGTCGATGATCAGTACGTCGCGGTCGATGAACGAGACTTCCGGCTTGGCTTTCCAGAACAGGTCGCCGCCGCTGGTTTCGTTGCGATAACGGGTGGCGTGCAGGTAGGACGCTTCCAGCGGGAACTGCAGATGAGTCAGCAGTTTGCCGGAGAAGATCAGGCCGCCGTTCATCACGCAGAACACCACCGGGTTGCTGTCGGCCAGTTGTTCGTTGATTTGTGCACCGACGCGGGCAATGGCAGCCTCGACTTCAGCTTCGGTGTACAGGCAGTCAGCCTCTCGCATGATTTGACGGATATGCTCGAGATCAGCGGACATGGCGCTCTCCAAGGGGGGTCTGTTTCGGAAAAGCGGGCAAAGGTACGCATCCCGCACGGCCGAATCAAGCATTTGTGGACTAACGTACTGTATGTCCTATAGGACATCACCCTCGGATAGATTAATCTAGGCCGGTTTTTTTGCCCGCCGCCGGAGCCTTTCCCCATGTCCATCCAAGAGATCCGCCATCCGCTGATCCGTCACAAACTTGGCCTTATGCGCCGTGCAGACATCAGCACCAAGAATTTCCGCGAGCTCGCTCAGGAAGTCGGTGCCCTGTTGACCTATGAAGCTACCAAAGACCTGCCGCTGGAAACCTACGATATCGAAGGTTGGTGCGGCACTGTGTCGGTCGAGAAAATCGCCGGCAAGAAGATTACCGTCGTGCCGATCCTGCGCGCCGGCATCGGCATGCTCGAAGGCGTGCTGAGCCTGATCCCGGGCGCCAAGGTCAGCGCCGTCGGCGTTGCCCGCAACGAAGAAACCCTGCAGGCCCACACCTATCTGGAAAAACTGGTTCCGGAAATCGACGAACGCCTGGCCATGATCATCGACCCGATGCTCGCTACCGGCAGCTCCATGGTTGCGACCATCGACCTGCTGAAGAAGGCCGGTTGCAAGGACATCCGCGCGATGGTGCTGGTGGCCGCGCCGGAAGGCATCGCCGCTGTCGAGAAAGCTCACCCGGACGTGATCATCTACACCGCGTCCATCGATCAGAAACTCAACGAGCACGGTTACATCATTCCTGGGCTTGGCGATGCCGGTGACAAGATCTTCGGCACCAAGCAGAAGGACGCGTAAGCATGCAGCAAGAGTTCAACGATCCGCTCTGGCGCACGGTGCTGTCCGGCGCACAGATGCTGTTCGTGGCTTTCGGCGCCCTGGTGCTGATGCCACTGATCACGGGCCTGGACCCGAACGTGGCACTGTTTACCGCAGGTCTTGGGACGATTCTGTTCCAGATCGTCACCGGGCGTCAGGTGCCGGTGTTCCTGGCATCGAGCTTCGCCTTCATCACCCCGATCATTCTCGCCAAGGGCCAGTTCGGCCTGGCGGCGACCATGGGCGGCGTGATGGCGGCCGGTTTCGTCTACACCTTCCTTGGCCTTGCCGTGAAGATCAAAGGCACCGGCTTCATTGACCGTCTGCTGCCGCCAGTCGTAATTGGCCCGGTGATCATCTCCATCGGCCTGGCCATGGCGCCGATTGCCGCGAACATGGCGATGGGCAAGGCCGGTGACGGTTCGGAGTTGATCCATTACCAGACCGCGATGATGATCTCGATGCCGGCGCTGTTGACCACGCTGATCGTGGCGGTGTTCGGCAAGGGCATTTTCCGTCTGGTGCCGATCATTTCCGGCGTGCTGGTGGGTTTTGCCCTGTCCTTCTACTTCGGCGTGGTCGACACCGCGAAGATTGCCGCGGCACCGTGGTTCGCCCTGCCGGCCTTCACCGCACCGGAGTTCAACTGGCAGGCGATCCTGTTCATCGTCCCGGTGGCACTGGCCCCGGCCATCGAACACATCGGCGGCGTGATTGCGGTCGGCAGCGTGACCGGTCGTGATTACCTGAAGAAGCCTGGCCTGCATCGCACCCTGCTCGGTGACGGCATCGCCACCACCGCAGCCGGCCTGTTCGGCGGCCCGCCCAACACGACCTACGCCGAAGTGACTGGCGCGGTGATGCTGACCAAGAACTACAACCCGAAAATCATGACCTGGGCGGCGATCTTCGCCATCACCCTGGCGTTCATCGGCAAGTTCGGCGCCCTGCTGCAAAGCATTCCGGTGCCGGTGATGGGCGGGATTCTGTGTCTGTTGTTCGGTTCGATCGCGGCGGTGGGGATGAACACCCTGATCCGTCACAAGATCGACCTGGGCGAGGCGCGCAATCTGGTGATCGTTTCGGTAACCCTGGTGTTCGGTATCGGTGGTGTGCTGGTCGGTACCGGCACCGGTCCCGACGACTTCGGCCTCAAAGGCATCGCGCTGTGCGCGGTGGTGGCGATTGCGCTGAACCTGATCCTGCCGGGCAATGACAGCTGGAAACACAAGAAGGCGGATGAGCCGCTGATCTAAACTTTTAGATCTTCATCGCCTGACAGTCAGCCTTCGCCAGCAAGCCCGCTCCCACATTGAAATGCAATCAAATGTGGGAGCGGGCTTGCTCGCGAAGCTTTTGACTTTTAGAGGGACAACGGCGCCCGTTCACAAAGTGTTGCCAACGCCTTCGCCCATTGCGGGTCGTCATTCAGGCACGGCACCAGCACCAGCTCCTCTCCCCCCGCCTCGCGGAACTGCTCCTTGCCCCGATCGCCGATCTCTTCCAGGGTTTCGATGCAATCGGCGACAAACGCCGGGCACATCACCAGAATCTTTTTCACGCCGCTTTTGGCCAGTTCATCCAGCCGCGCTTCGGTGTAGGGCTCGATCCACTTCGCCCGGCCCAGTCGCGACTGAAACGACACCGACCATTTACCGTCTGGCAAACCCATGCGTTCTGCGAACAACGCCGCTGTGCGCAGACATTGGGCGCGATAACAAGTGGCCAATACCGCAGCCGAGGCATTCTTGCAGCAATCTTCATTCTTGAAGCAATGATTGCCGGTCGGGTCGAGCTTGGTCAGATGCCGCTCCGGCAAACCGTGGAAGCTCAGCAACAGGTGATCGTAATCCTGCTGCAAGTGCGGCTTGGCGCTCGCCACCAGCGCGTCGAGGTATTCCGGCTGATCGTAGAACGGCTGCAACACCGACAGTTGCACATCGAGTTTTTTCTCGCGCAGCACCCGCCTGGCCTCTTCAATCACGGTGGTGGTGGTGCTGTCGGCGAACTGTGGATAAAGCGGCGCGAGGGTGATGCGTTTGTGCCCCGCCGCCACCAGTTTCAGCAGGCTTGTCTCGATCGACGGCTCGCCGTAACGCATGGCCAGCTCAACCGGGCCGTGAGTCCACTGTGACCTCATCTGCTGTTGCAGGCGACGGCTGAGCACCACCAGCGGCGACCCCTCGTCCCACCAGATCGAGGCGTAGGCGTGGGCCGACTGCTCCGGGCGCTTGATCAGGATCAGCGACACCAGCAGACGCCGTATCGGCCACGGCAGGTCGATCACGTACGGGTCCATCAGAAATTGATTGAGGTAGCTGCGCACGTCGGCCACCGAAGTGGAGGCCGGCGAACCCAGGTTGACCAGAAGCAAGGCGTGATCGGTCATGCAACGTCCTATTTCAGAGGCGGCTGGAAAGATCGTCCAGGGCCGCGCGTAAATCCGTGAACCGGAAAGTGAATCCCGCTTCCAGCAAGCGTTTGGGCGTGGCCCGTTGGCCACCCAGCAACAGCAATGACATCTCGCCGAGCCCGACCTTCAACGCGAGGGCCGGCATCGGCATGAACGCCGGGCGGTGCAGCACGCTGCCCAGCGTCTTGGCGAATTCGCGATTGCGCACAGGTTTCGGCGCGCACGCATTATAAGGACCGCTCGCCTGATTGCGGTGCAGAAGAAAATCAATCAGGGCGATTTGGTCATCGATATGAATCCACGGCATCCACTGCCGACCGTTGCCCAAAGGCCCGCCCAGCCCGAGCTTGAACGGCAGCAGCAGGCGCGACAAAAAGCCGCCCTCGGCCGACAGCACCAGCCCGGTGCGCACCAGCACCACACGAATATCCATCGCTTCGGCGCGTTGCGCGGTTTCCTCCCAGGCGATGCACAACTGGCTGGCGAAATCATCGATCACTGGCGGCGAGTCTTCGGTCAACTCACGCTCGCCGCCGTCACCGTACCAACCCACGGCCGAGCCCGAAATCAACAGCGACGGTTTCTGCCCGCGATGTTCAAGCCACGCCAGCAACGATTCGGTCAGCGTGATCCGGCTGCTCCACAACAACGCCTTGCGTCGATGGGTCCACGGCCGGTCGGCAATCGGCGCGCCGGCGAGGTTGACGATCACATCGACCGGTTCGTCGCCAAGGTCCTCCAGACGGGCGATTCCACGCACTTGGGCGCCACAGATTTTCGCGACTTTTTCCGGACGACGACTCCAGACCGTCAGGCGATACCCCTGCCCGGACCAGTGCCGGCAAAGCTGACGTCCGATCAATCCAGTACCGCCGGTCAGCAATATGTGCATGACTTCTTCCTCGCGTGGCGTTTTACCCCGATCACTAGTCTATTTTTATAAACAGGGATCTTTTCTATCGGGCAGGCTCTATTGTTTAACCATAGGCCAAGCTGTCAGAACGAGAACGCTGGAAGTTATACCAAAAAACAAAATTGTACAGGTTTCATCCACGGCGTAGTCTGTACAGAAAGGTAAACGAGGCCCCTATGACTGTACCCATCGCAATCATTGGCACCGGCATCGCCGGACTCTCCGCCGCCCAGGCCCTGACGGATGCCGGGCATACCGTTCAGTTGTTCGATAAAAGCCGCGGCAGCGGCGGGCGCATGTCGAGCAAGCGCAGCGACGCCGGTTCGCTGGACATGGGCGCGCAATACTTCACCGCCCGTGATCGGCGCTTCGTCACCGAAGTCCAGCGCTGGCAAAGCAAAGGCTGGGTCGCCGAATGGGCGCCGCAGCTCTACACCTTTCATGGCGGGCAGTTGAACCTGTCCCCGGACGAACAGACCCGCTGGGTCGGCACGCCGCGCATGAGCGCCATCACCCGGGGCCTGCTCGATGGCCTGGAAGTGCATTTCGCCTGCCGGATCACCGAGGTCTATCGCGGCGAAGAACACTGGCACCTGCAAGACGCCGAAGGCTTCACCCACGGGCCGTTCAGCCACGTCGTGATCGCCACGCCGGCGCCTCAGGCCACCGCTCTGCTGGCCGCCGCGCCGAAGCTCGCCGGCGCCGCCGCCGGGGTGAAAATGGATCCGACCTGGGCCGTCGCCCTCGCCTTCGACACGCCGCTGGATACGCCGATAGAAGGCTGCTTCGTCCAGGACAGCGCACTCGACTGGCTGGCCCGCAACCGCAGCAAACCGGGACGCGACACCACGTGCGACACCTGGGTCCTGCACGCCACCAGCGCCTGGAGCCGGCAACACATCGACCTGCCCAAGGAAGCGGTGATCGAACAATTGCACGGCGCCTTCGCCGAATTGCTGCACAGCGCCATGCCGGCTCCGACCTTCAGCCTCGCCCACCGGTGGCTCTATGCCCGTCCGGCCAGCAGTCATGAATGGGGCACCCTGGCCGATGCCGATCTGGGCCTGTACGCCTGCGGCGACTGGTGCCTGTCGGGCCGGGTCGAAGGGGCGTGGCTCAGTGGCCAGGAGGCTGCACGACGTTTGCACGAGCACTTGCAGTGAACCGCATCAACCCGCGTAAATTGCTGCTGTCGAAATGGACAGCAGCCCACCCGCAAAACCGAGAAAAACATTTTCTGGTGACCGAGCTGCTCCGCGACGAGGACGGCATGGTGCTGGAAGTCGAGTTGCAGGCGGTGCTGACCCGGCGTACCGAGCAATGCGACTGGCAAACCCTGCAAGATGATTCACGCTGGAAAATGGGCTGGCGCTGAAAACCTCAAAAACCTATACAAACAATTTGACTTGTACACCTTTGAATCTATGCTAAAAGAATGTTGTACAGATCTATTCATCTGTACAGGTTCAGATTCGAGGTTGCTGCATGTCCGACTCATCGACGTCCCCACCGAAAATCGCCATCAGCGCCTGCCTGATGGGCGCCGAAGTGCGCTACAACGGTGGGCACAAGGAGTCGCGGCTCTGTACCCGCACCCTCAGCGAGCATTTCGAATTCGTCCCGGTGTGCCCGGAAGTCGCGATCGGCCTCGGAATTCCCCGCGAGCCGATCCGCCTGGTCGGTGATCCGGAACAACCCGAAGCCCTCGGCACCGTCGACCGCGAGATCAACGTCACCGGGCCGCTGGCGGAATATGGCCAGAAGATGGCCGCCGAGCTGAACGACATCTGCGGCTACATCTTCATGCAGCAATCGCCGTCCTGCGGGCTGGAGCGGGTCAAGGTCTATCACACGAACGGCGCGCCACTGGGCAACGGTCGCGGGATCTACGCCCAGGCGTTCTGTGCGGCGCACCCCGAATTGCCGGTGGAAGAAGCCGGGCGCCTGAACGATCCGGTGCTGCGGGAAAACTTCATTACCCGAGTGTTCGCCTACAGCGACTGGCAACAGGTGCTGCGGCAAGGTCTGAGTCGTCGCGCGCTCACCGACTTTCATTCGCGCTACAAATACCTGCTGATGGCCCACAACCCGGTGCAATACAAGGCGCTGGGCAATTTGCTGGGCAACATGGGCCGGCTCGATCCCGAAGAACTCGGCCCGCGCTATTTCAGCGAACTAATGGCGGCGCTGAAAAAATGCGCCACCCGCCGCACCCACAGCAATGTCCTGCAGCACATCAGTGGCTACCTGAAACAGGCGATCAGCCCCGAAGACAAACAGGAAGTGCAGCACATCATCGGCCAGTACCGGCACGGCATCGTGCCGCTGGTGGTGCCGTTGACGCTACTCAAGCACCACTTTCGCCTCCACCCGGATCCCTACATCGCGCAGCAGGTGTACCTGCAACCGCATCCGGAAAACCTCAGCCTGCGAAATGCCATTTGATGAACGACTCACCCGACACCAGCGCCCGGGAAGACCTCGGCGCCGACTTCAAGAAAGCCCTCGACGAAGGCTGGCTGCCAATTCGCGAAGTCGCGCGCCAGACCGGCGTGAATGCCGTCACCCTGCGCGCCTGGGAACGCCGCTACGGGCTGATCATTCCGCAGCGCACGCCCAAGGGCCATCGTCTGTACAACGCCGAGCATGTGCAGCGCATCCAGAACATCCTCACCTGGCTCAACCGCGGCGTTGCGGTCAGCCAGGTCAAGCCGCTGCTCGACACCACGCAGGCGTTCAACGAACCGGTGGAAAACGAATGGCATCCGCTGCGCCAGGCCGCCCTGCTCGCGGTCACGCATCTGAACGAGCGCAGCCTCGACGACAGCATCAACCAGGCGATGGCTCTGTACCCGCCACGCACCCTGTGCGAGCAATTGCTGCTGCCGCTGCTGACGGATCTCGAACAACGCTGGCAAGGCCAGTTCGGCGCGCAGATGGAGCGAGTGTTTTTTCATGGCTGGTTACGCAGCAAATTCGGCGCGCGCATCTACCATAACAATCGTCAGCTGCGCACAGCGCCGCTGTTGCTGGTCAATCAGTCGGACCTGCCGCTGGAACCCCATCTGTGGCTCTGCGCCTGGCTGATCAGCAGCGCCGATTGCCCGGTGCAGGTGTTCGACTGGCCGCTACCGACCGGTGAACTCGCCCTGGCAGCCGACCATCTGCAAGCCCGCGGCGTACTGCTGTATTCCAGCAAAGCCATGAACCTGTCGCAGCTGTCGAAACTTTTGAACAGCGTCAGTTGCCCAAAAATGATTGCCGGACCAACGGTGTGCATTCACCACGCCGAGTTGTCCGCCAGAACATCCGAAATCGCTGACTTGCTCCTGGCCGAAGATCCTCTTTCGGCACATCGGGTGCTGGTTCAGCGTGGGTTGATTTAATGATTCAGACAGAGACCGACATGCAATTGATCTGGCTGCGCAGCGATCTGCGCCAACACGACAACACTGCCCTCGCGGCCGCCGCCGAGCGTGGTCCGACCGTGGCCGTGTACCTGTTGAGCCCGCAGCAATGGCAGGAACATGACGACGCGCCCTGCAAGATCGATTTCTGGCTGCGCAATTTGCGCGAGTTGAGCAAAAGCCTTGGTGCCCTGAACATCCCGCTGTTGATCCGCACCGCGCCTCACTGGGATCAGGCACCCGCCGTGCTGCTCGAACTCTGTCGGCAACTGAAGATCGAGGCCGTGCACGTCAACGAGGAATACGGCGTCCACGAAAGCCGTCGCGATGCCGCCGTCGCCGAGTCGTTGCAAGCGGCAGGCATAACCTTCCACAGCTACCTCGACCAATTGCTGTTCAAACCCGGCAGTGTGCTGACCAAAACCGGCACTTACTTTCAGGTGTTCAGCCAGTTCCGCAAAGTCTGCTACGAACGCCTGCACCGCTCGATGCCTTCGCTGAAACAGGCGCCGGGTAAACAGTCAGCGCTGAACATCACCAGCGACCCCGTTCCAGTAGCCATCGAAGGGTTCCCGACACCGGGCGAATCCCTGCGCGCCCTGTGGCCCGCCGGTGAAGCCGAGGCCCGGCGCCGCCTCGACACGTTCGCCGATGTGCAGATCGACTACTACAAGAGCGAGCGCGACTTCCCGGCCAAACCCGGCACCAGTCAGCTCTCGGCCTATCTGGCCGCTGGCGTGATCTCGCCGCGCCAATGCCTGCACGCCGCCCTGCAATGCAATCAGGGGGAATTCGAAAGCGGCAAGGTCGGGGCTGTCACCTGGATCAATGAATTGCTGTGGCGCGAGTTCTACAAGCACATCCTCGTCGGCTATCCGCGGGTTTCACGCCATCGCGCCTTCCGCCCGGAAACCGAAGCCCTGGCCTGGCGCGATGCCCCGGAGGACCTGGCCGCCTGGCAAGAGGCCCGCACCGGCTTGCCGATCATCGACGCGGCCATGCGCCAACTGCTGGAAACCGGCTGGATGCACAATCGCCTGCGAATGGTGGTGGCAATGTTTCTGACCAAGAACCTGCTGATTGACTGGCGCGAAGGCGAGCGCTTTTTCATGCGCCACCTGATCGACGGCGACCTGGCCGCGAACAACGGCGGCTGGCAGTGGAGTTCTTCGACCGGCACCGATTCGGCGCCGTACTTCCGTATCTTCAATCCGGTCAGCCAGTCGGAAAAATTCGACAGCGAAGGGCTGTTCATCAAGCACTGGCTGCCGGAGCTGGCCGGGCTGAACAAGAAAGAGGTGCACAACCCGGCCAGTGCCGGCGGGCTGTTCGGCGTCGCAGACTATCCGGCGCCGATCGTCAATCTGAGTGCATCACGGGATCGGGCGCTGGCAGCGTTCAGGAATCTGCCGTCACGTTCATCTACAGGAGAAGGTGATGAGTGAATTCCTGCGCCACTTCGCCCGGCAGTTCGCACAGTTGAACAAAGACAACCTGCATGGCCTGGATGCGTTGTACAGCGAGGATGTTCATTTCACCGACCCCCTGCACGAAGTGCAGGGGCTGGCGCAATTGCGCGGCTATTTCAGCGAGTTGTATGCCAACGTCAACGAACTGCGCTTTGATTTCCACGGTTTCGACCAGATCGGCGACTGCGAAGGTTATTTGCGCTGGGTCATGAGCTACCGCCACCCGCGACTGGCCGGCGGACGACTGATCAGAGTTGCCGGCTGTTCGCATCTGCTGTGGCGCGACAAGGTTTACCGCCACCGGGATTACTTCGATGCCGGGGCACTGCTTTATGAACATTTACCCGTATTGGGCCGGGTGATTGCCTGGCTGAAAAGGAGATTGGGATGAGCCGTACAGCTCCAAGGCGTTATTGGCTGACCGGTGCCAGCAGTGGCATCGGCGCTGCGCTCGCAGAAGAAATCCTCAAGACCGGTGCACACCTGGCAGTCAGTTCGCGCCAGGTCGCACCGCTCAAGGTGTTGTCGCAACGTTATCCGGGGCAGGTGCTGGTGGTGCCCGGCGATCTGACCAACAGTCAGACCGTGCGTGAAATCGGCGAACAGATCGCTGCGGACTGGGGATCGCTCGATACGGTAATCCTCAACGCCGGCACCTGCGAATACGTCGATGCCCACCAGTTCGACGCCTCGATCATCGAACACGTGGTGCGCACCAATCTGCTCGCCAGCAGCTACTGCATCGAAGCCGCCCTGCCGTTGCTGCGCAAAGGCACGGCACCGCATCTGGTGGGCATGGCCAGCTCGGTGACCTATGTGCCGTTGCCACGGGCCGAAGCCTATGGCGCGTCAAAGGCCGGGCTGCGTTATCTGTTCGAATCCCTGCGTATCGATCTGGCCGACGAAGGCATTGAAGTCACCGTGATCAGCCCCGGTTTCGTCGACACTCCGCTGACTGCCAAAAATGATTTTCCGATGCCGCTCAGTTGGCCTGTGGATAAAGCCGCGCGGCATATTTTTGCCAGGCTGAAGGAGCGGCCACTGGAAATCGCCTTTCCGGCGCTGTTCATGGCGGTCCTGTGGCCCTTGTCGAAAATGCCCGCGCGCGTACAACTGGCGATTGGCAAACGCATGGTGCGCAGCAGCCCACCACTCAGGGACCCGACGTGAAAATCGCCATCGTCGGCACCGGCATCGCCGGTTTGACCTGCGCTTACCTGCTCGCTCGCCGACATGACATCACCGTGTTCGAAGCCGACGCCCGGGTCGGCGGCCATACGCACACGGTGCCGGTGACCGTGGACGGGCGCGAGTTCGCGGTGGACACCGGCTTCATCGTGTTCAACGACTGGACGTATCCCAACTTCATTCGTTTGCTCGGCCAGTTGGGTGTGGCATTCAAGCCCACCGAGATGAGTTTTTCGGTGAACGATCCGGACACCGGCCTGGAATACAACGGCAATAACCTGAACAGCCTGTTCGCCCAGCGCAGCAATCTGCTGTCACCCGGATTCTGGGGCATGTTGCGCGACATCCTGCGGTTCAATAAAGAAGCCCGGCGCGACCTCGCCGAACAGCGAATCACCGCCGACACCACCCTCGACGATTACCTCAAGGCCGGCGGCTACGGCGAGCGTTTCATCCTGCATTACATCGTGCCGATGGGCGCGGCGATCTGGTCGATGCCGATGGCCGAGATGCTCAATTTTCCGTTGCAGTTCTTCGTGCGATTTTTCGAGAATCACGGATTGCTGTCAGTCAGCAATCGCCCGCAGTGGCAGGTGATCGAGGGTGGCTCCAGTGCCTACATCACGCCGTTGACCGCGTCGTTCAAGGAGCGCATCCGCCTGAACTGCCCGGTGGGCCGGATCGATCGCGACGCGCACGGCGTGGTTATCCACAGCCCCGCCGGCATCGAACGTTTCGACAAAGTGGTGCTGGCCTGTCACAGCGATCAGGCCCTGCGACTGCTGGGAAATCCTGACGATAAAGAACGGGAAATCCTCGGCGCCCTGCCCTACGCCGACAATGAAGTGGTGCTGCACACCGACACCCGCCTGCTGCCCGCGCGCAAACGGGCCTGGGCCAGCTGGAATTATCGCCTCGGCGGCGCCGGTCATACCCAGGCCGCCGTGACCTACGACATGAACATCCTGCAAGGCATCCACAGCGACACCACGTTCTGCGTCAGCCTCAACCAGAGCGCCGGGATCAGCCCGTCCAAAGTGCTCGCGCGATTCACCTACGCCCACCCGCAATTCAGCCTCGCAGCGGTGGCGGCGCAGCAGCGCTGGGCCGAAATCGACGGCGAGCAGCACACGCATTATTGCGGCGCTTACTGGGCCAACGGCTTCCATGAGGACGGCGTGGTCAGCGCCCTGCGTGTGGCCGCGTCCTTCGGAGAAAGCCTGTGAACAGCGCGCTCTACAGTGGCTGGATCGCCCATCGGCGATTTGCCCCGCGCCGTCATGAGTTCCGTTACCGGATCGGCATGCTGTATCTCGATCTGGCTGAACAGGAGGCGGTGCTGGGCCTGTCCCGACTGGCAGGCGCCAGCCGCTTTGCGCCGTTTTCATTTCGCGAAACCGACTACCTGAAAACCTTCACCGGCCGGGGCGTGCGTCTGAGCGATGCAGTGCGGCAACTGGTGGGCGAAGCCCTGGGCCATGCGCCAAAAGGTTCGATCTGCCTGCTGAGCCAACCGCGCAGTTGGGGCCTGGCGTTCAACCCGGTGAGTTTTTTCTATTGCCACGAGGCCGACGGCCAACTGGCGGCGATCCTCTGCGAAGTCAGCAACACCCCGTGGCGCGAGCGTTATCACTACGTGCTGCCGGCAAGAGCGCCGACCAACCTGCAGGATCTTCACCAGCACTTTGCCGTGGCCAAGGCGTTTCATGTCTCGCCATTCCTGCCGCCGGATCTGGAATACCGCATGAGTTTCAGCCCTGCCGCGCAGATCCTGGGTGTGCACATGGCCGACTGGCAAGGCGAGCAAAAACTGTTCGACGCCACCCTCGACCTGAGACGTGAGCCCCTTGATCGGCGCCACTTGCATCGGCATCTGTGGCGCTTTCCCTGGATGACCGCCAAGACCGCGCTGGCGATTTATTGGCAGGCGCTGCGCCTGTTGCTCAAGCGCACGCCGGTGTTTGCCCACCAGCGCGCCGACGACCGTTTTCGAACCGCCACCGTACCGCCCGAGGAACGTCACCATGAAATCCACTAGCGTCTCGGCCAAAGCCAGCCTGCTCAGCCCCCACGGCCTGAGCGGTTCGCTGCTGCGCCGGGGAGTACTGCGCCAGCTGGAGCAGCTCAAACAGGGCCAACTGATCGTCATCGAGGACGGCGAACGTCATGTCTTCGGCACGCCGGGCAGCGCGTTGGTGGGGGAAATTCAGGTCATGGATCCGGCTGCCTGGGGGCTGGTCGCCGGCAATGGTTCGATCGGTGCCGGTGAGGCTTTCATTCATGGCTACTGGCGTTCGCCGGATCTGACGGCGGTGGTGCGGGTCTTCGTCAGCAACCTTGAAGTGCTCGACGGAATGGAAGGTGGCCTGGCCCGGCTCGGTCGCCCGTTGGTACGCGGGTTGCACTGGCTCAACCGTAATACGCGCAAGGGCTCGCAGAAAAACATCGCCGCGCATTACGACCTCGGCAATGACTTGTTCGAACAGTTTCTCGATCCGACCATGATGTATTCGGCCGCGCAGTTTCTCAGCCCCGACGACAGCCTGGAGCAGGCGCAACTGAACAAACTGGAGCGGATCTGCCAGAAACTCGCGCTCAAGCCCGGCGACCATCTGCTGGAAATCGGCACCGGCTGGGGCAGCATGGCGCTGTACGCGGCCCAGCATTATGGCTGCAAAGTCACCACCACCACGCTGTCGAAGGAGCAGTTCGCCTTCACCGCCGCGCGCATCGAACGCCTCGGTTTGCAGGATCAGGTGACGCTGCTGCTCAAGGACTACCGCGACCTCACCGGCCAGTACGACAAACTGGTGTCGATCGAGATGATCGAGGCGGTCGGCCACCGTTTCCTGCCGACCTACTTCAAACAGTGCGCGCACCTGCTCAAGAGCAACGGCCTGATGCTGCTGCAAGCGATCACCATCCGCGAACAGCGCTACGAGCAGGCGCGTCGTGGCGTGGACTTTATCCAGCGTTACATTTTCCCCGGCGGCGCCCTGCCCTGCGTGCAGAAAATGCTCGAGATCGTCAGCCGCGACACCGACATGAACCTGCTGCACATGGAAGATTTCGGCCTGCACTACGCCCGTACCCTGCGCCTGTGGCACGAGAATTTTCGGCATGCGCAGGGGCGTCTGACCGAGCTGGGCTATGACGATTACTTCCTCAGGTTGTGGGAGTTTTACCTGTGTTATTGCGAGGGCGGATTCCTCGAACGCACCATCGGCACCGCGCAACTGCTGCTGGCCAAACCGGCAGCGATGACCGCGCCATTGCTGGGCCGGTTCGATGCTTGAGCGGTTGGCCAATGCAGTCCTGTTCCAGATCGGCTGGCTGGCCTGCGTACTCGGCGGTAACAGTTTGTGGTTGCTGCTGGCGCTGGCGGTGCTGGTGATTCATCTGCGCTGGATCAGCAGTTGGGCGCAGGACGGCCGGTTGGTCCTCAGCGTGGTGATTATCGGCACGGCGGTGGACAGCGTGTTGCACGGCCTCGGGGTCTTCGAGTTCAAGGATCTGTCGCCGCTGATTCCGCTGTGGCTGATGTTGCTCTGGGCGTTGTTTGCCACGACTTTACGTCATTGCCTGCGATGGAGCGCGAGGCCATGGTGGCTGGCCAGCCTGCTTGGCGCGGCAGGTGGCGCGCTGTCCTATGGCGCCGGCGGACGACTGGCCGGTGTGCAGTTTCCGTTCGGAGAATTACCGACCCTGATCGGCATCGCGCTGCTGTGGGCCTTGCTGTTTCCGCTGCTGCACCAATTGTCCCGGCGGCTGGCGCGCTAAACGCCTGTCAGGCCTTTCACACGGTCATCGGTCACTGCCGTACACTGGCGCCATGAAAACCATTCCCCATCGGCAAATCGCCGAACCCGAGGTCACGTGCTCGACCTGTGCAGCCTGCTGCTGCCAGCTTGAAGTGATGCTGATCACCGACACCGGCGTACCCGAGCGTTTTATCGATACCGACGATTGGGGTGGTGAAGTGATGCTGCGTCTGGACGACGGCTGGTGTGCGGCGCTGGATCGCGACACGATGATGTGCACGATCTACGAGAAGCGTCCGCTGATCTGCCGCGAGTTCGAAATGGGCGCGCCGGAATGCATCGACGAACGCCAGGGGATTGCCACGGCGTATCGCTGAATGTGAAAAGGGAGCGCGATGCGCTCCCTTTCTTGTCTGCCTACAGCGGCATCGTGTAATGCAGCGAGTAGCTTTCGACCCCGTCGTTGTTGCTGCTCAGGCCGGCGTTGGAATAGTGCGTCGCACGGATCCCGACTTCATGCCCGCCATTGAAGCGCAGGCCGAAACCGAAGCGGTCTTCGAACTGGAAGGCGCCACCGAGTTTGTTGTCCTCGTACTCGGTGTTGGAGAACAGCGCCACGCCGATCCCTGCCTCGACATACGGTTTGACCGACTGACCGGCGAACTCGTAAACCAGCACCGGCGAGAACGACAGGCTGTTGTTGCCGGAGGTCTTGTCACCTTCCCAATAGGTATAGGCACCGCTCCAGTAGCCGGTCAGGCGACCGACGTCGCTTTGCAGCCAGCTGGTGTCCCAGTCGAAATTCATCCCCAGGCGATAGGTCATCGTCGAATCACTGGTGGCCCCCACTCCGAATTCAACGCCAGCCGCTTGTGCAGTAAAACTTTGCCCCATCAGTGCGGCCGCAATCGCGGCCAAGCAGAATAGTCGCTTCACTTGAAACTTCCTTTTCCGGAACGAACGTTTGGTTTTCTTGTTGCCTGACGCTATAGAAATCTGCGCTTAAAAAGAAGTTCAGCTTATTTTTCGGTTATTTCACAGTTTTTTTACAAACTGAAGCTTTGCACATCGCCAGGTGTCTGTCCCAGCATCGGCAGGATGTTTTTCAACGATCGCGGATCGGCACTGGTCCAGAATTGCACGGGACGATTCGGGCCGTCAGCCAACAGATTCCGCTCGGCCAGAAGGCGCTGAAGTTGCCGCGCCACGGCGGCGCCGGTGTCGATCAGACTGATGTCGTCAGGGAGCATCGTCTTGAGCATCGACTTGAGAAACGGGTAATGGGTGCAGCCGAGAATGATCGTGTCGCAACCGGCCCCCAACAAAGGTTCGACGTAATGCTGAAGCAGCCGACGCAACTCTGCGCTCTGCAGATCACCGCTTTCGATGAGTTCGACCAGCCCGGGACACGGTTGAGTAATCACTCGCACATCCGTGGCGAAGCGATCGAGCAAAGCGGCGAACTTGGCGCTCTGCAAAGTACCGGTAGTGGCCAGAACGCCGACTACACCACTGCGGGTGGCAGCGGCGGCCGGCTTGACGGCTGGTTCCATACCGACAATCGGCCAGTCCGGGAAATCACGTCGCAGATCGGCGACGCCGGCCACAGTCGCCGTGTTGCAAGCAATCACCAGCGCCTTGGCGCCCTGCTCGCGGAAAAAACCGGCCATTACGCTGCAACGCTGGCGGATGAATTCCGGGGTTTTCTCGCCATAAGGAATATGGCCGCAATCGCCGAGGTACAGCAGCGATTCATTCGGTAGCAGTTGCTGGATTTCCGCCAGCACCGACAGACCGCCGACGCCGGAATCGAAGACGGCAATCGGCGCTTCACGCATGGTGCGATCCACAGACGCTGCAACCCGGGTCGCGCTTGACCCGCAGCTCACGGAATCGCGAGCCCAGTGCATCGATCAACAACAGCCGCCCCACCAGTGGCTCGCCAAAATCCGCCAGCAGCTTCAAGGCTTCCAGCGCTTGCAGGCTGCCGACCAGACCGACCAGCGGCCCGACCACGCCGGCCTCGCTGCAAGTCAGCTCGGCTTCGCTGCCGTGACCGTACAGGCAGTGGTAGCACGGGCTCTCGGCACGACGCGGGTCGAACACCGAGAGTTGCCCTTCGAGGCGGATCGCGGCGCCGCTGACCAAGGGCTTGCGCGCCACCACGCACGCGGCGTTGACCGCTTCGCGGGTGGAGAAATTGTCCGAGCAGTCGAGCACAAGTTCCACCGCTGCCACGGCGGCGGCGAGGGAATCCTCGTCCAGTGCCTGACGATGAGGGACCAGCTTTATTTCAGGGTTGATCGCGCTGAGGCGCTTGAGCGCCGAGTCGACTTTGGTCATGCCGACGCTGTCGGTGTCGTGGATGATCTGGCGTTGCAGGTTGGTCAGGTCGACCGTGTCGAAATCCGCCAGGTGCAATTCACCGACCCCCGCCGCTGCCAGATACAAGGCAACCGGCGCGCCGAGACCGCCGAGGCCGACGATCAAAACACGGCTGTCCTTGAGCTTCAGCTGGCCGTCGATGTCGATGTGTTGCAGCAGGATCTGCCGACTGTAGCGCAACAATTCCTGATCATTCAGCACGGCAGGCGCCCCAGACTGATCCGTTGATGGCCGCCCAGATCGGTGCGGCTGTGGACTTCTTCGAAACCTTGGGTCAGCAGCAGATCGCGCACGGCTTCGGCTTGATCATAGCCGTGTTCGAGCATCAGCCAGCCACCGGTCTCCAGATGGGCCGGCGCCTGGGCGATGATCAGACGCAGATCGTCGAGCCCGTCGATGCCGGCCACCAATGCGCTTTGCGGCTCGAAGCGCACATCGCCTTCCACAAGATGCGGATCGGCGGCGCGAATGTACGGCGGGTTGCTGATGATCAGCTCGAAACGCTTGCCTTCGAGGGCGCTGAACCAGTAACTGCTGAGCACCGTGGCGTTGTCCAAGTGCAGGCGCTGGCGATTACGTTCGGCCAGGGCCACGGCTTCCAGCACACGATCCACGGCGGTGACTTTCCACGCCGGACGCTCGCTGGCCAGAGCCAGGGCAATCGCCCCGCTGCCGGTGCCGAGGTCGAGAACCTTGGCCGGGGTCGCCGGCAGCAATTCCAGTGCGGCTTCCACCAGCAGTTCGGTGTCCGGGCGCGGGATCAGCGTGTGCGGCGCGACTTCCAGATCCAGCTTCCAGAAACCCTGCTGACCCAGAATGTAGGCGACCGGCTCGCCGCTGCGACGACGCTGCAGGTACTCGGCGAAGACCAGTGCGGCTTCGCTGGGCACGATGCGCTCGGGCCAGGTGTGGAGAAAACTGCGCGACTTGCCCAGTGCGGCGGCCAGAAGCAATTCGGCATCCAGACGCGCGGTGGGCGAGTCCGGCAGTTCGGCGGCGCGCAACAGGCTGGCGATGATGGTCATTTACTCACCTATCGCTGCGAGTTGGTCGGCCTGGTATTCGGCCAGCAACGGCTCGATCACCGCTTCGACGCCACCGGCGAGGATTTCGTCGAGGGAATACAGGGTCAGGTTGACGCGATGGTCGGTGACACGGCCCTGGGCAAAGTTGTAGGTGCGGATGCGCTCGGAGCGGTCACCGGAACCCACCAGCAATTTACGTTCGCTGGCGATGGCGTTGGCCGCCGCTGCGGTCTGCTGGTCGTTGAGCTTGGCCGACAGCCAGGCCATCGCCCGGGCACGGTTCTTGTGCTGGGAACGTTCTTCCTGGCACTCGACCACGGTGCCGGTCGGTATGTGGGTGATGCGGATCGCCGAATCGGTGGTGTTGACGTGCTGACCACCGGCCCCGGAGGAACGGTAAGTGTCGACGCGCAAATCCGCCGGGTTGATCTCGATGGCTTCACGCTCGTCCGGCTCGGGCAATACCGCCACGGTGCAGGCCGAGGTGTGGATACGGCCCTGGGACTCGGTGGCGGGTACACGCTGTACGCGGTGCGCGCCGGATTCGAATTTCAGTTTGCCGTAAACGTTGTCGCCCTCGATACGGGCGATGACTTCTTTATAGCCACCGTGTTCGCCTTCGTTTTCCGAAAGGATTTCCACACGCCAGCCACGGCGTTCGGCGTAACGCGAATACATGCGGAACAGGTCGCCGGAGAAGATCGCCGCCTCGTCGCCACCGGTGCCGGCGCGGATTTCGAGAAAGACGTTGCGCCCGTCGTTGGGATCCTTGGGCAGCAACATGCGTTGCAGGTCGGACTCCAGCGTGATCAGCAACTCCTTGGCTTCGCGGACTTCTTCCACGGCCATTTCACGCATGTCCGGGTCGCTGTCCTTGAGCAGCGCCTGCGCGCCTTCAAGATCGCTTTGTACACCGAGCAGCTTTTTATAGCCTTGTACCACCGGCTCAAGTTCGGCGTATTCCTTGGAATAGGCGCGGAATTTGGTCTGGTCGGAAATGACTTCGCCGTCGCCGAGCAGCGCGGTCAGTTCCTCGAAACGGTCCTGGAGAATGTCCAGCTTATTGAGCAGTGACGCTTTCATTGCGGTTTTTTATCCGAAAAGCTATCCGGTGAGCCCTCGAGGGCAAAGAGTTCCTGAGCCATGGCCAGCGCATCGAGGCGGCCTTCGGCAGAAAGCTTTTTCAACTGCACGCTCGGGGCGTGCAGCAGTTTGTTGGTCAGGCCACGGGCCAGTTGCCCGAGCACGTCTTCGGCGTTGCCGCCGTTGGCCAGCAGGCGCAGGGCCTTTTGCAGTTCTTCGTCGCGCAGGCGTTCGCTCTGCTGACGATAGGCCTTGAGCACGTCGACCGCCGCCAGCTCGCGCAGGCGCACCATGAAATCGTCGGCGCCGACCGAAACCATCTCTTCGGCCGCCTGCGCTGCGCCCTGACGGCTCTTGAGGTTTTCGGCGACCACTTCGTGCAGATCATCGACGCTATAGAGGTAAACGTCGTCGAGTTCGCCGACTTCTGGCTCGATGTCACGGGGAACGGCGATGTCGACCATGAAGATCGGTTTGTGCTTGCGCAGCTTCAGCGCGCTTTCCACCGCACCTTTACCGAGGATCGGCAACTGACTGGCGGTAGAACTGATGACGATGTCGCTGCGTACCAGTTCGGCGGGGATGTCCGAGAGCAACACCGCGTGGGCACCGAACTGTTCGGCCAGCAGGCTGGCGCGCTCCAGTGTCCGGTTGGCAACCACGATGCGTTTGACGCCCAGCTCATGCAGATGGCGGGCGACCAGAGTGATGGTCTCGCCGGCGCCGATCAGCAGGGCCTGGCTGCGTTGCAGGTCGCTGAAAATCTGTTTGGCCAGGCTGACGGCGGCAAACGCCACGGACACCGGGTTTTCGCCGATGGCGGTGTCGGTGCGCACTTGCTTGGCGGCATTGAAGGTCGCCTGGAACAGTCGCCCGAGCAGCGGACCGATGGTGCCGGCCTCGCGGGCCACGGCGTAGGCCGATTTCATCTGGCCGAGAATCTGCGGTTCGCCCAGCACCAACGAGTCGAGCCCGGAGGCGACGCGCATCATGTGACGAACTGCCGCATCATCTTCATGCACATAAGCACTCGCGCGCAGCTCATCGAGGCTTAAATGGTGATAGTCGGCCAGCCAGCGCAGCACGATATCGGCCGAAAGCTGATCCTGTTCTATATACAGCTCACTGCGATTGCAGGTGGAGAGGATCGCAGCTTCGCGACTGTCGGTGAGTCGGCAGAGCTGCTGCAAGGCCTCCACCAGCTGCTCAGGGGTAAAGGCCACGCGCTCGCGGACGTCTACTGAAGCAGTCTTGTGGTTGATACCGAGTGCAAGGAAGGCCATTCAAGGTCGCTGATGGTGACGTGAAGCCGGCAATTGTCCTACTTCGTCAGATTCAGAACAACTACCGCTGACTATTGTGCCAATTGTCGGCCCCTATAATGGCCACAATCGAGACTCGGTTATGTTTGGCCGAAGGCTTGTGTCATGATGATCCGACCGCAGGTTAGTCGTCCTCTTCCTATATGAATAGATCTTCCGCGTTGCTCCTCGCTTTTGTCTTCCTCAGCGGCTGCCAGGCCTTGGCCCCCGTTTCGCAGGACGGTGCCTCACCGGTCGAAGACACCACGCCGGCCCCTGAAAAACCCAAGGTTTACAGCTCGTTCAGCCAGGAAACGGTGTTCAGCCTGCTGAGCGCCGAGCTCGCTGGCCAGCGCAATCGTTTCGACATTGCCCTGGACAACTACGTGACCCAGGCCATCAACACCCAGGATCCAGGCGTCTCCGAGCGTGCTTTCCGCATCGCCGAGTACCTGGGTGCCGACCAGCCGGCCCTCGACACCGCGCTGATCTGGGCGAAAAACGCCCCGGACGACCTCGAAGCGCAACGCGCCGCCGCCGTGCAACTGGCTCGCGCCGGGCGCTATGACGACTCGATGGTCTACATGGAGAAAGTCCTGCAGGGCAAGGGCGACACCCATTTCGACTTCCTCGCGCTGTCGGCCGCCGACACCGATCAGGAAACCCGCAACGGCCTGATGAAAAGCTTCGACCGCCTGTTGCAGCGTCACCCGAACAACAATCAGCTGATTTTCGGCAAGGCCCTGCTGATGCAGCAGGACGGCGACACCCAAGGTGCGTTGACCCTGCTCGAAGACAATCCGCCGGAGGACGGCGAAATCGCCCCGATCCTGCTGCGCGCACGCCTGCTGCAAGGGCTGAACCGTGGCGACGAAGCGCTGCCGCTGCTGCAGAAAAGCATCAAGAAATACCCGGACGACAAGCGCCTGCGCCTGACCTACGCGCGGATGCTGGTAGAACAGGACCGGATGGACGACGCCAAGGTCGAGTTCTCCACCCTGGTTCAGCAATATCCGGAAGACGACGAACTGCGTTACTCGCTGGCACTGGTCTGCCTGGAAGCCAAGGCCTGGGACGAGGCCAAGGGTTATCTGGAAGACCTCATCGCCCGGGAAAGCCATGTCGACTCGGCGCACCTGAACCTGGGCCGCATCGCCGAAGAACGCAACGACCCGCAAGGCGCGCTTATCGAGTACGCCCAGGTCGGCCCCGGCAACGACTATCTGCCGGCGCAACTGCGTCAGGCCGATATTCTGATGAACAACGGCAAGACCGCCGAAGCCCAGAGCAAACTGGCCGCCGAGCGTGACGAACAACCGGATTACGCGATCCAGTTGTACCTGATCGAAGCCGAAACCCTGTCCGCCAACAATCAGGGCGACAAGGCCTGGAAAGTCCTGCAACAAGCGTTGCAGCAGTACCCGGACGATCTGAATCTGCTTTACACCCGCGCGATGCAGGCGGAAAAGCGCAATGATCTGGCGCAGATGGAAAAAGACCTGCGCCTGATCATCAAGCGCGATCCGGACAACGCCATGGCCCTCAACGCCCTCGGCTACACCCTGTCCGACCGCACCACCCGCTACGCTGAAGCCAAGGCGCTTATCGAGCAGGCGCACCAGATCAACCCGGAAGACCCGGCGGTGCTCGACAGCCTCGGCTGGGTGAACTTCCGCATGGGCAATCTGGAGGACGCCGAGAAATACCTGCGTCAGGCCCTCGAGCGCTTCCCCGATCACGAAGTCGCCGCTCACCTGGGCGAAGTGCTGTGGACCAAGGGCAAGCAACGCGAAGCGAAACAAATCTGGGGCAAGTTCCTCAAGGACCAGCCTGACAGCACCATCCTGCGCAGCACCATCAAGCGCCTGACCGGATCCGAGACTCTTTAACTCATGTTTTTGCGCCACGTCATAGTTTTCAGCTTCATCGCCCTGCTCGCCGGTTGCGCGGGCTTCGGCGCCCGTGAATCGGTCGAGGGCCACGGCAATCCGGCACAGTGGACCGCGAACAAACAACACCTGACCGGCCTCGACGGCTGGCAGATCGACGGCAAGATCGGCATCCGTGCCCCGAAAGACTCGGGCAGCGGCACGCTGTTCTGGCTGCAACGTCAGGATTACTACGACATCCGTCTGTCCGGCCCGCTGGGTCGTGGCGCGGCGCGACTGACCGGCCGTCCGGGCGCGGTGTCGCTGGAAGTGGCAAATCAGGGTCGCTATGAAGCGCCGACCCCGGAAGCGCTGGTCGAAGAACAACTGGGCTGGAAACTGCCGGTCTCGCATCTGGCCTGGTGGGTTCGTGGCCTCCCGGCACCGGACAGCAAAAGCCGTCTGACCCTGGACGGCAACAGCCGTCTGGCCAATCTGGATCAGGATGGCTGGCAGGTCGAATACCTCAGCTACGCCGAGCAGAACGGTTACTGGCTGCCCGAGCGGATCAAGCTGCATGGCACCGATCTGGACGTGACGCTGGTCATCAAGACCTGGCAACCGCGCAAGTTGGGGCAATAACGCATGAGCGCTCCACGCCTGACGCTGCCCTCGCCAGCCAAACTCAACCTGATGTTGCACATTCTCGGTCGCCGTGAAGACGGTTATCACGAGTTGCAGACGCTTTTTCAGTTCCTCGACTACGGCGACGAAATCACCTTCGCCGTACGTGAAGATGGCGTGATCCGCCTGCACACCGAATTCGACGGCGTGCCCCACGACAGCAACCTGATCGTGCGTGCAGCGAAAAAACTGCAGGAACAATCCGGCTGCTCGCTCGGCATCGATATCTGGATCGACAAGATCCTGCCGATGGGCGGCGGCATCGGTGGCGGCAGCTCGAACGCGGCCACTACCTTGCTCGGCCTCAATCATTTGTGGCAACTGGGCTGGGATGAAGATCGCCTGGCGGCACTGGGCCTGACGCTGGGCGCCGATGTGCCGGTGTTCGTGCGTGGCCATGCGGCTTTCGCCGAAGGTGTCGGCGAGAAACTGACCCCGGTCGAGCCCGCCGAACCGTGGTATGTCGTGCTCGTTCCGCAAGTCTCTGTTAGTACGGCAGAAATTTTTTCAGATCCATTGTTGACACGTAACACGCCGCCCATTAAAGTGCGCCCCGTTCCCGAGGGAAACAGTCGAAATGACTGCTTGCCGGTGGTATCGAGGCGTTATCCAGAAGTACATAACGCATTGAATTTGTTAGGTAATTTTACCGAAGCAAAACTCACCGGAACTGGAAGTTGTGTGTTTGGGGGCTTCCCAAGCAAAGCTGAAGCTGATAAAGTCTCGGCCCTTCTGACAGAGACCCTTACAGGGTTTGTAGCGAAAGGAAGCAACGTTTCGATGTTGCATCGCAAGCTGCAAAGTCTGCTCTAAAGGAATCAAGTGCTCGGCACTTGCAAGCAACAGATACAGGGGCGTCGCCAAGCGGTAAGGCAGCAGGTTTTGATCCTGCCATGCGTTGGTTCGAATCCAGCCGCCCCTGCCATTTTCCTATACTCATCCAGGTATACCCTCAGCCTTCAGGTACTGCGCGTGTCCAAGATGATGGTCTTTACGGGGAACGCTAACCCCGATCTGGCTCGGCGTGTCGTACGTCAGCTGCATATCCCTCTCGGTGACATCTCTGTCGGTAAATTCTCCGACGGCGAAATTACAGCCGAGATCAATGAAAACGTTCGCGGTAAAGACGTCTTCATTATTCAGCCGACTTGCGCTCCGACCAACGATAACCTGATGGAACTGGTAGTGATGGCTGATGCCTTCCGCCGCTCCTCGGCTACTCGTATCACTGCTGTTATTCCTTATTTTGGTTATGCCCGTCAGGATCGCCGTCCGCGTTCCGCACGTGTGGCTATCAGCGCGAAAGTCGTTGCTGACATGCTCACCGTAGTCGGCATCGACCGTGTTCTCACGGTTGATCTGCATGCTGACCAGATTCAGGGTTTCTTCGATATTCCGGTAGATAACATCTACGGCTCCCCGGTTCTGGTGGATGACATCGAAGATCAGCGCTTCGAGAACCTGATGATCGTGTCCCCGGACATTGGTGGCGTCGTGCGTGCACGTGCCGTTGCCAAATCCCTGGGCGTGGATCTCGGGATCATCGACAAACGCCGTGAGAAAGCCAATCACTCTGAAGTGATGCATATCATCGGTGATGTCGAAGGGCGTACCTGCATCCTGGTCGATGACATGGTCGATACCGCCGGCACTCTGTGCCACGCGGCCAAGGCCCTGAAAGAGCATGGCGCAGCCAAGGTCTTTGCCTACTGCACACACCCTGTGCTGTCGGGTCGGGCCATCGAGAATATCGAAAATTCCGTGCTGGACGAGCTGGTGGTCACTAACACCATCCCGCTGTCCGCTGCAGCACAAGCCTGTGCACGTATCCGTCAACTGGATATCGCACCGGTTGTTGCCGAAGCGGTTCGCCGCATCAGCAATGAAGAATCGATCAGCGCGATGTTCCGTTAAGGGCCCTGCCCTTCTCGAAATGTCTCGTTGACGAAAAGCGCCCCGCCCCGGCATTCCTGCCGGGGCGGGGCTTTTTTGCCCATACCGTGTTCGGCGCTGGTCGCAAACGCCACTCGGTCATGGCTATTTTGGAGATACAAAATGAACGATTTTACTCTGAATGCTGAAGCGCGTTCCGACCTGGGGAAAGGTGCGAGCCGCCGCCTGCGTCGTCTCGCCGCCCTGGTTCCAGCTGTTGTTTACGGTGGCGACAAAGCCCCTGAATCCATCAGCATGCTGGCCAAAGAAGTTGCCAAACTGCTCGAAAACGAAGCTGCCTACAGCCACGTTATCGAACTGAACGTTGGTGGCACCAAGCAAAACGTGATCATCAAGGCTCTGCAACGTCACCCGGCCAAAGGCCACGTGATGCACGCTGACTTCGTCCGCGTTGTTGCCGGCAAGAAACTGACCGCTATCGTTCCTGTGCACTTCATCAACGAAGCTGCTCCAGTGAAGAAAGGCGGCGAGATCTCGCACGTTGTTGCTGAAATCGAAGTTTCCTGCGAAGCCAAAGACCTGCCTGAGTTCATCGAAGTCGACCTGGCTAACGCTGAAATCGGCACCATCGTTCACCTGTCGGACCTCAAAGCTCCTAAAGGTGTCGAGTTCGTTGCTCTGGCACACGGCGATGACAAGGCTGTTGCCAACGTCCACGCTCCACGTGTTGCTCCAGAAGCTACCGAAGAAGGCGCAGCAGAGTAATTCACTCTGTCATGCCTGAGTGAGCAGGTAACATCGCGGACTGGAACGTAGCGAGAAAGCGGGCGGGAACGCGGAGTTTACATCCATGGTAAATGAGCATTTTTCGTCCACTTTCGCCGCCTTCCCTGATCGCGGCGATGTTATCCACCACTCAAAGGAAGGGCCCCTATCGTGACTGCCATCAAACTGATCGTTGGCCTGGGAAATCCAGGCGCTGAATACGAACAGACCCGGCATAACGCAGGGGCCCTTTTTGTTGAGCGCATCGCCCACGCACAGAACGTGAATCTCGTGGCCGATCGCAAGTATTTCGGCCTGACCGGGCGTTTTTCGCATCAGGGTCAGGATGTTCGTCTGCTGATTCCCACCACCTACATGAACCGCAGCGGCCAGGCCGTGGCGGCACTCGCCGGTTTCTTCCGCATCAAGCCCGAAGAAATCCTGGTGGCGCACGACGAACTCGATCTGCCTCCGGGCGTCGCCAAACTCAAAGTCGGCGGCGGCCATGGCGGTCACAACGGGTTGCGCGACATCATTGCGCAATTGGGCAATCAGAATACGTTCCACCGCCTGCGGCTTGGCATCGGCCACCCGGGCGTCGCCAGTATGGTTTCAAATTTCGTCCTGGGTCGTGCGCCACGCGCCGAACAGGAAAAACTCGATGCCAGCATCGACTTTGCCCTCGGCGTGCTGCCGGATATCCTCGCCGGTGAATGGAACCGCGCGATGAAAAACCTGCACAGCCAGAAGGCCTGACTCCAATCCAAGGGGAAACACCATGGGATTCAATTGCGGCATCGTCGGCCTGCCTAACGTCGGCAAGTCCACCCTGTTCAACGCCCTGACCAAATCCGGGATCGCGGCCGAGAACTTCCCCTTCTGCACCATCGAGCCGAACAGCGGCATCGTGCCGATGCCGGATCCGCGTCTGGACGCTCTGGCGGCCATCGTCAATCCGAAGCGCATCCTGCCGACCACCATGGAATTCGTCGACATCGCAGGCCTGGTTGCCGGCGCCTCGAAAGGTGAAGGCCTGGGCAACAAGTTCCTGGCCAACATCCGCGAAACCGACGCCATCGCTCACGTCGTGCGCTGCTTCGAAGACGAGAACGTGATCCACGTTTCCAACAGCGTCGATCCGAAGCGCGACATCGAAATCATCGACCTGGAACTGATCTTCGCTGACCTCGACAGCTGCGAGAAACAACTGCTGAAAGTCGCGCGCAACGCCAAGGGCGGTGACAAGGACGCGGTGGCCCAGAAGGCCCTGCTCGAGCAACTGATCCCGCACTTCACTGAAGGCAAGCCTGCACGCAGCCTGATGAAAAACATGAGCGCCGACGAAAAGGCGATCATCAAGGGCTTCCACCTGCTGACCACCAAACCGGTCATGTACATCGCCAACGTCGCTGAAGACGGTTTCGAGAACAACCCGCACCTGGACGTGGTCAAGGCCATCGCCGAAGAAGAAGGCGCCATGGTTGTTCCGGTCTGCAACAAGATCGAAGCGGAAATCGCCGAGCTGGACGACGGTGAAGAGAAAGACATGTTCCTCGAGGCCCTGGGTCTGGAAGAGCCTGGCCTGAACCGCGTGATCCGCGCTGGCTACGAAATGCTGCACCTGCAGACCTACTTCACCGCCGGTGTCGAAGAAGTCCGCGCCTGGACCGTCCGCGTCGGTGCCACCGCACCGCAAGCCGCTGGCGTGATCCACACCGACTTCGAGAAAGGCTTCATCCGCGCCGAAGTGATCGCCTACAACGACTTCATCCAGTACAAGGGCGAAGCCGGTACCAAGGAAGCCGGTAAATGGCGTCTGGAAGGCAAGGACTACATCGTCAAAGACGGCGACGTGATGCACTTCCGCTTCAACGTGTGACGGACTCCGTGGAATTCCACGGAGCTTGATGGACCTCGCCCCCCCGTAATCACCAGGTGATACGGGGGTTTTGCGTTTAAGCGCAACCATCCTCATCCATTGAGATCCGAGTGTTGTTTGGCTAGTCTTCCGGGTACGACGCCCAAAACCCGATTTTAAAAACCGGGTATGGCGGGAACCGGAGATCAGACCATGCTCACCGATACCCAATGCCGCACCGCAAAGCCCAAGGACAAGCCTTACAAGCTCACCGATGGCAAGGGCTTGTATCTTGAGGTCAAACCCAACGGCAGCAAAGCATGGCGCTACCGCTTCGCGATACGCACCGGGGATACAGCCAAAGAAAGCACCTTTGCTGTTGGCGACTATGCAATTCCGCCCCGCGGCGAAAGTGATGAAGACGCCTTGGCCCGGCGCAAAGGTCGACGCTTTACCTTGTCAGAAGCACGCGAGAACGCGTCAAAGCCAGAGACCTGGTGAAGCAAGGCATCAACCCCGCCCGACAACGGCAACTTCTTCGCATCAAACAGCAGCAGGACAACGCCACCACCTTCGAAGCCGTCGCACGAGAATGGTTGGCGCTTAAAGACTGGGAAGAAATCACTAAGGTCAAACGCCTGGAAATGCTCGAGCGCGTAGTCTTCCCCAAAATCGGCCCATGGCCGATCAAGAGCATCACCCCCGCGCATATTCTCGATGTGCTCACCACCTCAGCAAAAAAGAATGGCCTAACCGTCGCGGCGGCGGCCAAACGCAGCATGTCTGGCATCTTTGAGCTAGCAGTCTCGACGCTGCGAGCAGATACCGATCCGGTATATCCAGTACGCCGCGCCCTGCCAGCGAACAAAACCCAGCACAAGCATCCACTGACAGTGGATGAAATTGGTCAGCTCTTGCGCGACGTGGACGGACATTGCGGACGCCATGAAACCGCAATCGCGTTTCGCCTCATGTGGCTTACGCTCTGCCGACCTAATGAAGCGGTTGAAGCCCGCTGGGAAGAGTTCGACCTTGATGCTGCCCGCTGGCGTATACCGGCTGAGAGGATGAAAAAGCGCAAGGAGCACAACGTTCCCCTCCCCGTTCAGGCCGTGGCGATGTTACGCGGTCTGCACAGCGTCACCGGCAAATACGAACACCTATTTCCTCACCGTGATGAACGGTCAAAACCGATGGTCGCGGCGTCATTCCGCCAAATGCTCAAAACCTTGGGGTGGAGTAGCAAGTACAGCCCACACGCCACCAGAACCACCGGTAGCACTCGACTCAACGAGATGGGTTACCCGGGCGACTGGATTGAGCGTCAGCTTGCCCACGCCGAACCCAACGCCGTACGGCGTACCTACAACCAGGCCGAGTACTTGGCGGACCGTACGCTCATGATGCAGCAGTGGGCAGATATGCTCGATGCATGGATACGTGGTGAAATCAACGTAACGCCGATTGCCAGGATGGTGATTCGATAGATGATAGCCCTGTAGCGTGGCGACAGCGGCGACAACCCACGTAATACCTGGCCTGCAGCATGGCGACAGAGGTGGCGACTGTCGCCGTTGCAAGCCTCGCTCTTGGGACCTTTTCGGCCAAGCCCACGCGAGTGGGAAGGCTCCGCATTCCCGTCCGCGTGGGCTCACATTAAAAACCGACGAACGACCACCCGGCCATGGAAAGCCACCAGTCTCCAAGGTCTTCCAGCGCTACCGATTGGCGCGCCAGTCGCCCCCAAAATGCTGTTGACCGCGAGCAGAACGAGCGCTAAACCAGAACCCTACCAGCGCTGTCCTCGACAGCACCCAGGTAGCCAGAACCTTTGAGGCTACGCCACATCATGGTGGTTCACCCCAAGTGCGATTAGGCCTGGTTGATCGCCGTCGGGTAGCGCGCTTCAGGGGACGGGGGGTAATTGACGAACACCGCCACCGCCCCGGACCCGACGACCAGATCGCGCACCAGGCGCTCATGGGTCGGGAAGTCGCCGAGCACCCAGCCACCGCCGTGGAAGTACATGAACACAGGCAAGGTCCCCTTCACACCCGCCGGACGCACGATGGTCAAGCTGATGTCCTGGCCGTCGACGGTGATGGTCTTCTCGCTGACATCCGCCTTGGGCAGTGTCAGTTTTACCCCGGCCTGAGCGCCGGTCAGTACCGCGCGGGCGTCCTTCGGCGAAAGCTGCTCGATGGGTTTACCACTGCCTGAGTTCAATGCATCGAGGAATGCCTGGGTGTTGTGTTCGACGCCAGAGTCAGCGAATGCATTACCGATCGACAAGGCAAGGAGCGAGCCAACGAGTGTTTTGGTCAAGACGTTCATTTCATATCTCCTGTTTCTGGCGAGGCGGGAAGTTAGACGGTGACGTGCAGACGGACATCGACGTTGCCACGGGTTGCGTTGGAGTACGGGCACACTTGGTGGGCCGCCTCCACCAACGCTTGTGCATCGGCGTGCTCCAGGCCTGGCAGGTTGATGTTCAGGTCGATATCCAGGCCAAAGCCGCCTGGGATCTGGCCAATGCCGACCCACGCAGTGATCGAAGCGTCGGCTGGAATGCCGCGTTTGCTCTGGCTGGCGACGAACTTCAGTGCACCGATGAAGCAGGCCGAGTAACCAGCGGCGAACAGTTGCTCAGGGTTGGTGGCATCACCACCGGCACCGCCCAATTCCTTCGGAGTGGCCAGTTTCACGTCGAGGTTCTTGTCGCTGGAAATGGCTCGGCCATCACGACCACCGGTTGCGGTTGCGACTGCGGTGTAGAGAGCTTTCATGGCTTTCCTCACTTTTGAATGTCTTCGGAAGATTCTGTTAGCGATTTAAATGTTTGCACGCCAACAATGCGCAATAAGTTTCCGCTCAATAATTTAGCGCGCAAGTTTTTTTAAAAAATCGTCTGTAGCTGTAACAAATTGATTTTCAAGGGGGTCACACCTCAGTCCGCTTGGGCTCGCCCGCGCGTTGATGATGCCTTACCGTCTCAAGCAACGACCGGAATCGGGCAGATTGCTTGTTGCTGCCAAGCCTTCGGTGTCATGCCTTCAGCCTTCACGAATGTACGGCAGAAGTGAGATTGATCGCTGAAGCCGCATTCCTGCGCGATCTCTGTGAGCAACATCGTGGAGGCCTTCAATAACTCTCTGCTCTTCATGACCCGCTGTTCACGCAGCCATCGCTGCGGGGACATCCGGGTGCTTTTCTTGAACCTGCGTGAGAAATGACTACGCGACAATGCGCAAGCTTCGGCTAGTTCAGTCACTGAAATGCCGGTATCCAGCCTGTCCAGCATCAGTTGTTTGGCAGTTCTTATCTGCCAGGATTTGAGCTGCCCTGTCGAAGCCAGTGTCGCCAGCACGGTAGATTTGTCCTTGTTCATACACATCCATTAATCCAGGTAACAGGATGCGAGCGACCATGATGAGGCAGGTAATCTGGTAGCCCCGGCGCCGCTGAACGCCGACGGTAAGCCCAGTGATTTCTCTTCGATGGGAGAGCAGATGCGGGTTTCTTACGACAACATTTCGAAGCTGCTCGCCTTGTATGGCGCAACTATGCAAGATGTTGTCGAGGAAACGCTTTATGTGCTGGACATGGACGCTGCGTTCGCGGTAGTCGGCAAAGTGCGCAAGGCGGCCTATGGCACTGAGCGGCCTCAGTGCGCGAGCAATATCATTGGGGTGTCGAGACTTGCCCAGCGTCCGCAGCTGATTGAGATCGTGTGCAAGGCCGTGATTGGCGCCCGAGACATCTGAGCTGCACTCCCGGTTTCGATCTAGGTGACCGGGAGTATGAATTGCCCCTCGACCAAGGGCTTTTGACTGGCCACGGCAGCGGCGCAGAAGGTCATGAATGCTTTGACTCGCCACGATTTTCGAATGTCCTGGTGAGTCAGCAGCCACAACTCATCCTGAAGCTCTGGCACCACCGGGCCGGCGCGTACCAACCCTGGGGTTATGTCGCCCAACATGCAGGGAAGGAATCCAAATCCCAGACCCGCCGCGATTGCAGCGCTTGCTGCTGCAACAGAATCGGTGCGGTACGCTATGCGCTCAGCAGCGACTCTGCTTTCGACATAGCTTGTCGCCTTCAAACCGCAGAGCGCCGAGGAGTATGACACCCATGCCTGGCCCTCTTCGAAAAGGGGCAAGGCAGTCATCTGCTTGGCACAGCAGTAAGGTGCCCAGGCAATGTTCGCCAGTTTACGGCCCACCAGGCTTTCTGCAGGTTTTCTCGTCGCTCGAATCGCGATATCCGATTCATCCCGGGCGAGGCTAAGGGTTTCATTGCCCACCAGCACCTCGATGCTGATCCCCTCGTTCAGGGCCTTGAAGTCCGCGATTATGGGGGTGAAGAAGTACAGCAGCAGCGAGTCGCTGGTGGTAATTCGAAGTTTCCCGAGGGGGCCTTGGCCTGAACGTGAAACACGCCGCGTGACGCTGACGATATCCAGCTCCACTCGCTCGGCGAGTGCTCGCAATTCAGCACCCTCGGCGGTGAGCAGATACCCTGATTTGCGGTGATCGAACAGCGCGATGCCGAGCGTTCGCTCAACTTGAGCAACTCGGCGCGAAACGGTGGATACATTGATGCCAAGCTTCTTGGCCGTAGCCGAACGATTGCCGCAATCACTGAGCGTCTTGATGATGCGCAAGTCGTCCCACGAGAGCTGATTGACAGCCTCGCCTACGTCCCACTTCGTCCCATCAGGGGCAGCCGGAGCTTTTCCAGTTGGCGATTTCACACAGTTCGTTCCAGATGCAAAGGCGCTGATGATACGAGAAGGGGTTGGGTGAAGCAGCCACATTGTTCCGGCGATTGGTTGAAAACTGTTATGCCGACTGGCTGCTATGGGTTGATTTTTGCCCGTCGCCGCTAGTCACTTCGAGCAAAACCCGGTTAGCAAACGAACCAGGACACTTGGTCAATGCCTCCGCGTACAGAGAGAAACACAACTGCCGTGAAAGCAAAGTCATACGCAGCTCAAAATCGGGCGCTAAACCGGGTATGACTCATGTTGCCCCGCACCAAAACCTAGATTTCATGAGGTCTACACCCCATGACTTTCGGTTTAACGTGTAAGCTGCACCCATGAAAAAGCCGCGTTTGATACGCGGCTTTTTTGTGCCTGAAATTCAGCTCGTCAGGCTTTTTTGGTTCTCGGCAGGAAGATCGCCAGCACCCCGAACAGCGGCAGGAACGAGCACAGGTAGTACACGTATTCGATGCCGTGAATATCCGCGAGATGCCCGAGCAACGCCGCGCCAATCCCGCCGAAGCCGAACATCAAACCGAAGAACACACCGGCAATCATCCCGACATTGCCCGGCACCAGCTCCTGCGCGTACACCACGATCGCGGAGAACGCCGAAGCCAGGATGAAACCGATCAACACGCTGAGGACGCTGGTCCAGAACAGATCGACATGCGGCATGAGCAGCGTGAACGGCGCCACGCCGAGGATCGAGAACCAGATCACTGCCTTACGCCCGATCTTGTCGCCAATCGGCCCGCCGAAGAACGTGCCCGCCGCCACCGCGCCGAGGAACAGGAACAGATGCAGCTGGGAACTGGCCACCGACAGGTCGAACTTCTCGATCAGGTAAAAGGTGAAGTAACTGGTCAGGCTGGCCATGTAGAAATACTTGGAGAACACCAGCAGCCCGAGCACCACCAGCGCACTGACCACCCTGCCCTTCGACAGTCCGTGAGTGGCGGCCTGGCCGGCCTTGAGCTTGAACAGGTTCAGGTGATGGGCGTACCAGCGGCTGATGCGATAGAGCACGAACAGCGCAAACACCGCGAACAGCCCGAACCAGGCCACGTTGCCTTGGCCGAAAGGAATGATGATCGCCGCTGCCAGCAACGGGCCGAACGCCGAACCGGCGTTACCACCGACCTGGAACGTCGATTGCGCCAGACCGAAACGTCCACCCGACGCCAGCCGCGCGATACGAGAAGCTTCAGGGTGGAAAGTCGAAGAGCCGATACCGATCAGCGCCGCCGCCAGCAAGATAAGAGGGAAACTGCCAACCATCGACATCATCACAATGCCGATCAGCGTACACACGGAACCTGCCGGCAGCAGCCACGGTTTCGGATGCCGGTCGGTGTGATAACCGACCCACGGTTGCAACAGCGAAGCGGTCAATTGGAACGTCAAAGTGATCAGGCCGACCTGGGTAAAACTCAGGCCATAGTTGGCCTTGAGCATCGGATAGATCGACGGCAGCACTGACTGGATCAGGTCATTGATCAAATGCGCCAGCGCCACCGCGCCGATGATGCGCATCACCAGTGGACTGCTCTGGGGAGGAGCGGAAGCCGAGGCAGCGGCGGTCTGAACGTTGCTGATAGCCATGGAAATTTCCGTACAACAGATGGGTGCACGCGGGCAGGTGCGTCAATGTGCCATTTTTCGGTGCGCCAGCGCCATCCCCTTAGCCAGCTAACGAACTATTCAGTCGTCGCGCCGAAAGTGATAGCGCAACGCCATGGTCTGAATCTTGCCTTGCTTATCCGCTTGAACGCGGCGCCCTTACAAAGGGCATCGAGAATGGGAAGTTTCGCTACAGAGCCGGCCTACAGAGCGGGCAAGGGTGAACTTTCGAGGCCTTTTAGCAGGGCACCAATCCCGGTCGCAACGACCGCGATGCACGCCGATGGTGCGTGGTGTCCAGAGGAGTCATGGGGCATGCAGGCTTTTTTATCACCGGGGATCGGATTGCTGGGGCGGTTTGGCTTCGCGCGTAAATTCCAGTTGTTGTTTCTGCTGTTTATCCTGCCATTGGCCGGCAGCCTGTTGATGATCGGCCAGGATTATCGCGACAAACTCAACCTGATCGCCGGCGAACGTGCCGGTGTGCGGCAGTTGCTCGCCCTCGATGCACTCGACAATCTGCTCGCCGCCCAGCGCGATCGCGCCGCCCGCTGGCGCGCCACGGAAACCAACCGCCAGCCGACGCCCGCCACCCTCGCGGCCATGGCCGCCTTTGATGGCGTGCAGCCTGCCGTGGCCCAGGCCACGCTGGAGCTGGGCAATGCCTTGCAAGCCGAAGGCGCGGAAGGTGAAACCCTGACTCGCTATCAGGCCCTGCAAGCCGCGCTCAATGGTCTGGACTCGAAAAGCCTTTCCGGTGTCGGCTGGTGGCCGGACGGTTACGACCGCTTCACCAACGCCCTTAGCGCCCTGCAAGCATTGCGTGAGCAAATCGCGATGGACAATCGCCTGATCCTCGCACCGTGGCTGGAAACCTACCTGCTGACGCAGATTTCCACCCAGCACGCACCTGACCTGATCGAGCGTGTCGGCCGGCTGGCAGCCGTAGGCCAGGCGTCTGTGGTGTCCGGCCAGTTCACCCTGCAAAGCCGTCTGCAACTGCGTGACCTGCGCAGCCGCATCGGCGATGCCCGCGAGCAGCTGGTGAAAACCGCGGGCCTGCTCGAAGCGCGTCTGCCGCCAGCCCTGCAAGGCTGGGCCGGGCAGTATCACGACAGCCTCAAACAGCTGGATGCCGGTCTGAAAGTGCTGGATGACGGCGTGTTCGGCGGCAGCATCAATCTCAAGCCTGAAGAATTCGAGCGCACTCTCGATGCCCTGCTCGGCAACCTCGCCACGCTGCGCCAGCAATCGCTGGTGTCGCTGGATCAGCGGCTGGATGACTACCACGGATCGGCGATTCGTCAATTCATCGTTGTCGCGGCGGTCTTCGGTTTCCTGTTGCTGGCGGGGCTGTACTTGTTCGTCTGCCTGCAAGCCTCGATCCGCCGCAGCGCCAGCGGCATCACGCTGTTGGCCGAGGCCCTGCGCGACGGTAATCTGAGCCTGCAAGTGCCAGTCGTGGGCCGTGATGAGCTGGCGTCGATCAGCACCGCACTCAACGTGGCCGTGGTGCAGTTGCGCACCAGCCTGCTGGGTGTCGATCACGAGACTTCGCAACTGAGCAACGCGGTGCGCAGCCTCAACGATCACTCCAGCGGCGCTCTCAGCGAAGTCGAAGCGCAGCAATTGCAGATCAGCCAGATCGCTGCGGCGGCCACACAATTGGCGGCCACCTCTCAAGGTGTGGCGCAGAGTTGCGAACAAGCCTCCGGAAGTGCCCAGCACACCCGGCGTATCGCTGCCGACAGCAGCCGTGACAGTCAGCGCACAACCGCGAGCATTCAACAGCTCAATCAGCGCCTGAACGAAACCGCAGCAGCGCTCGGCCGGGTCAGCGAGCAAGGGCAGCAAATCCAATTGGTGGTCGACACCATTCGCGGCGTCGCCGAACAGACCAATCTGCTGGCGCTCAATGCCGCCATTGAAGCCGCTCGGGCCGGTGAACAGGGTCGCGGTTTTGCCGTGGTGGCCGACGAGGTGCGCAGCCTGTCGCAACGTACGCAATCGTCCACGGCGCAGATTGCCGGCACAGTCGACAGTCTGCGCAATACGGTCAACGAAGCCGTGAGCCTGATGGAAGCGGCGTGCGGCCAGGCGCAATCGGACGCGGAAGCGGTCACGGGACTTGGCGAACGCCTGGGGGAAATCGCCAGCGCCGTGCAGAGCGTCACCGACACCCTCGCCCAGATCGCCACGGCAGTCGAAGAACAGGCGAGCACCGCCGATGAGGTCAGCGGCAATATCCAGCAGGTGGATCAGGCGGCGGTTCGCCTGCTCGAAGGCGCGCGGGCCGTGAACCTCGCGGCGGACACCTTGAGCCAGGGCAGCCATGCCTTGAGTGCCAACACCGGAAGATTTCAGCTGCGTTGAAAGCCCCTCCCGCCCCGATTTTCGGCGCGGGAGGATAAGCGGTTGAAAATAAGAAGAAATATTTTGAATTTACGCTTGACGCTTTTCCATTTCAGGGGAATAATGCGCGCCACTTGGCTACATAGCTCAGTTGGTTAGAGCATAGCATTCATAATGCTGGGGTCCGGGGTTCAAGTCCCTGTGTAGCCACCAAGTACTAAAAACGGCTTACCGAAAGGTAGGCCGTTTTTTTATGCCTCGAGAAAAGTGACTCCCCTCCGTGGGGCGATCTGTTTCCGCAGGAACGGGGTGCGAAAGACGTACGAAGAGGATTTTCCGTTCGCTCAGGCCTCGGTATCCCGGCAAGTCGATTTGATCGCCATCGCGATTGACCGACAAGCTCCCCTGTCTCGATCCAACGACAGACAGGGAGTTGTCATGGACCTGGACAAAGACCCTTTCGATGATATCTGGCGCCGAAAGCTTCCGAACGGCGGCGCCTCATGGGCTGCCTGGAATCCGCCTCGAGAGCCGGAGCCCGTATACGTCCCGACAGACGAATGGCCATCGCCAAAGCCTCGTGACGATCTGGTATTCGCCAAGTCCTGCACGCCGGGCAACTGGTGCCGGACGGATGCAGGCACAACACCTGAGCCCGCCTCTCACTTCGGCAAAGTCATGGTGGCAGGCGCCATGCGCATTCCCGCTGCCAGCAACGCCGTAGCGAAGGCCATCGGCGCCGATCTGGCATTGGGGCGCATGGCCGGCGGCGCAATCCTGCAACAACGCCTCAATTGGGCAATCCGCGGTGCGGGAGGTCCGGCCAGCGTTTTCATCCTCGGGATGCTCCCGACCAGAATGGGCGACGGCACGCTTCACACCGACGAACAGCTACGCAGCATGAGCCGCGCGACCACTCGCGTGCGCTTCCAGTTTCGGCGCGATGCCGAAGGGGTCATGCAGGTCTACGGCATCCACACCGGCGCTTCGGGCGATGACTCGGTGCGTACCGTGAAAGTCGAGTGGAACAGCGACAAGACTGCGATGGAGGCCAAGCTCAACGGCATCACGATTTTGTGGACGCCGCAACGCGGGCCACTGGGGTCAATGCCACCATTGGTTTATCCGGAACACGGCGAACCACTGAGCACGATCCTCGTGCATCCGATTCCCGAGAACACCGACAGCCAGATAGAGGGCTTGCCCGGCGAAGACATCACCGCCGAGGATTGTATTCTGGTGTTCCCGGCAGAGACCGGGCTGAAATCGTTGTATGTGGTGTTTTCGAAACCGGCGAGATTGATGCCGGGGACGGTGACGGGGGTTGGTGAGGATGTGTCCGGGGGATGGCTTGCGGGAGCGGGAACAGGAATAGGAGTGCCTATTCCGACACGGATTGCGGACAGGCTCAGAGGGCAGGAGTTTTCCAGCTTTGACAAATTCAGGGAGGCGTTTTGGGAGGAGGTGGCCAATGATTCAGAACTGGTTGAGCAATTTAAACCGCAGAATATTGCGTTGATGCAAAACGGCGGAGCGCCTCACGCCAGGTATAACGATGCGGCCGGTAAAAGGAAAACATTCGAACTGCATCACGTTGAATGGGTGTCGAAAGGTGGCTCCGTGTATGACGTCGATAATTTACGTGTTACCACACCTAAAAATCACTTAGACCTTCACCGGGAAAACGCCCATGTCAAATAAAATCACTAGCTACACGGAAGTGCAGTTTATAGATCTGCTGCAAGAAATATTCACCTCTAACAGGAATGGCACGCCAGAGACTGTGCTGGCCGACATGCTGGATACCTTTTGTGAACTGGCCGAGCATCCCGCAGGTACTGACCTGATCTATTGGCCAGAAGATGACGCGCTATGCACTCCCGAAGGCATCACAGAAACTGTGAAGCAGTGGCGTGCTGCCAACGGCCTGCCTGGTTTCAAGCAGTAAACACCTGGAATCCATACTGCAAAGTCATCAAAACGGCCTACCGAAAGGCAAGCCGTTTGCTTAAACCTCTTCTCTATAAGGCCGCGAGTCCCTTCGCCCAGATCTGCCGCGTGCGCAAACCAACCATCGCCCGCCAGTCCGGATCCGCCGGATAGAACTGCTCCAGCAGATTCAGTTTGATCTCGCGCCCCGTCGCATCCAGCGGATCGCCATGCAAATGCAGCCAGTGATCATCGCGCAGGTAACGATGCACGTCCGGCCCCGGATAAGTTCCGCACTCGATCACGAACGGCATCAGTTGCACATTCGGCAGCGCATTGAGCAATGCCTGCGAGGTGTAGCCGGTAGCGGTCGCGGCAACGCCGGTTTCACTCAAGGTTTCGGCGCCGGTGTGCAGCGTGTAGAGCCACGGGCCGTAAATCGATTGCGCCTTTGCCAGCGCCGGATAAGGCGCCCGGGTAATCGTCAGCAGCATCGGATGGCCGTACTCGCCGGCGCCGGTGTGCAGGTCGAAACACATCACGGTTTCAGCGCCGGCCAGATGATTCTCGATGATTGAATGCAGCGTGCGATTCGACCAACTCGGCGCGAGTCCGCCAAAGAACAACCCGTCGGAATGACTGTGCTGGCCGCCCTCGACAATCGACATCACTGCCGGCCAGCCGTGCTCGGCAATTTGCGCATCGAGAAAGGCATCAGCCTTTTGCCGCTCGGGGCCGTTCAAATCGGTGCAGGCGTAGATTTCATGGAGCGCGGCGTAAGCGCGGTTGTCCGGAAGCGGTCGGTTGAAATCCAGGTGATTGCGGTTGAGGTCGATGTTGTCTTCATTGACCCGCCGCAGCCACGCCGTGCCCCACGGGTTGATCAGGTGAATCATCACGACCGCGACATCTTTCGGCAGCGACTCCTGCGTGAAATGCTTCAGCCATTCGATCTGGCATTCCGAACCGTAATACCCCTCAACCCCGTGGGTGCCGCTGAGCGCCACCAGACGCCGTTTGGCCGATGGATCCCCCAGCACCGCGACATCGGTACTCAAAGACTCGCCAAACGGCCCAACGAGCGGATGCGAGTACGAAGAGAGCGTTGCACCCGCCACCTTCGCTGCGGCTAGAAAGCGCTCGCGTTGTTCGCGATAGCTGGGCTGTGTCGGAAACTCGTTGTGCATGGCGGCCTCTTGTTGATTGTTCTGGCTTCACGTTTGCCCATGACCCTACAGAAAATCCGCCAAGGCATGAAGGACAAAGATACCTCCGGTTTGCGTCGTACACGGTCGGTCGATACAGTCCGTCAGACTTTTATCCCACGGACGGAGTGCCCCGCGTGTTTCCAGCCCTGCCCCTGAACCGTTTTCGCCTGCCCGCCCTGACGCTGATCGTCAGCGCCATCGCCCTCACGGCCTGCAACGCACCGCCCTCCTCGACCCTGCCGCTGGCACCGGAAGCCGCCTCCGGCTACCGCACCGGCCTGCAAGCCAGCCACGCCGAAAAACACATGGCCGCCGCTGCCAATCCGCTGGCCGCCGAGGCCGGACGCGAGATGTTGCGTCAGGGTGGTTCCGCCATCGATGCCGCCATCGCGATGCAAGCCGTGTTGACCCTCGTCGAACCGCAATCCTCCGGGATCGGTGGCGGCGCGATGATCGTGCTGTGGGACGGCAAACAGGTGCGCACCTACGACGGTCGCGAAACCGCACCGGCCGGCGCGACCGAAAAACTCTTCCTTCAGGCCGATGGCAAACCGATGCCGTTCCCCCAGGCACAGATCGGCGGACGCTCGGTCGGCACACCGGGCGTGATGCGCGCGCTGGAGTTGGCGCACAAAAAGCACGGCCGCTTGCCATGGGCAACATTGTTCGAGCCGGCGATCAAACTGGCCGAGCAGGGTTTCGCGATCTCCCCGCGCCTGCATTCGCTGCTGGAATCCGATCCGGTGATTCGCCGCTCGCCGGACATGGCCAGGTACTTTCTGAACAGCGATGGCAGCGTCAAAGCCGTCGGCACGCGACTGCAAAACCCGGCCCTGGCCGCCGTGCTCAAACGCATCGCCAACGAAGGTGCGGACGCGCTGTACAAAGGCCCGATCGCCGAAGAGATCGTGGCCAAGGTTCAGGGCCACGCCAACCCCGGCAGCCTGTCGCTGAACGACCTTCAGCACTATCAGGCCAAGGAGCGCGCGCCCCTGTGCACCGACTACAAGCGCTGGCAGGTTTGCGGGATGCCGCCACCATCATCGGGCGGGATTGCGGTGGCGCAAATCCTCGGCACCCTGCAGGCGCTGGAAACCCGCGATCCGCACCTGTCCCTGACGCCGCTCAAACCTGTGAAGACCGATAAACCCGCCGGCATCGAACCTGCGCCGCAAGCCGTGCACCTGATCGCCGAAGCCGAGCGCCTGGCCTACGCCGACCGCGCGCAATACGTAGCCGATACCGATTTCGTGCCGGTGCCGGTCAAAGGCCTGGTCGACCCGGGTTACCTGGCCAGCCGCGCCAGCCTGATCGGCGAACGTAGCATGGGCAGCGCCAAACCCGGCACACCGCCGGGCGTGCAGGTCGCCTACGCGCCGGATCGCTCGCCACTGCGCATTTCCACCTCACAAGTGGTGGCCGTGGATGACTTCGGTGGCGCTGTGTCGATGACTACTACCATCGAAGCAGCGTTCGGTTCACACCTGATGGTTCAGGGGTTCTTGCTCAACAACCAGATGACCGACTTCTCGTTCATCCCCGAAGAAAACGGACAGAAAGTCGCCAACCGCGTGGAGCCCGGCAAACGCCCGCGCTCGTCGATGGCGCCGACCCTGATCTTCGACCGCAGCAGCGGCGAATTCGTCGCCACCGTCGGCTCGCCCGGCGGCTCGCAGATCATCGAATACGTGGCCAAAACCACCGTCGGCCTGCTCGACTGGAACCTCGACCCGCAAAGCGCCATCAGCCTGCCCAACTTCGGCAGCCGCAACGGCCCGACGGAACTGGAACAAGGCCAGTTCAGCCCGACGCTGATCCAGGCGCTCAAGGACAAGGGCCACACCGTCAACGAAATCGACATGACCAGCGGCACCCAGGCCATCGTGCGGGTCAAGGATACGCAGGAGAAGGCAACGCTGACAGGTGGGGCAGATCCTCGGCGTGAAGGGGTCGCGTTGGGGGATTGAATCAGCACTGCAACTGAAAAAGGCTTACCGAGAGGTAAGCCTTTTTTGTATTGCAACATCCGGCCATGACTTGTCATCCGGCGCCGCTCAAACCTCGAGTGTCCTGCCATCCACCGGATCGCCAATCGTCAGGAAATGTCCGCCAGCCACATGGTGCAGGGTGCGCAAGCCGTCATGCCCCTCGAAGTGCCAGCGTCCATCGCTGAACACCCGCGAATCAGCCTGCGCCGCGATCACCTCGGCCAGGAACAGATCGTACTGCTCGTGATTGCGCGGTTCCGGCAGCAACCGGCATTCGAGCCAGGCGACACAACCGTCGAGCATTGGCGCATCAACCTGCTCAGCAGCGAAGGTCGGCAGTCCATAAGCCTGAAATTTGTCCTGACCTTGATCGCGATTGATTGCCAGGCCTGAAGTTGAGCCGACGGTCTGCACGATGTCGGCCTGATTCACGCAAGGAACGTTGAGAACAAAGGTGCCCGAGGCCTCGAGCAGTTGCCGGGTCCAGGTGGATTTGTCGAGGACCACCGCCACTTTCGGCGGTTCGAAATCCAGCGGCATGGCCCACGCAGCCGCCATGATGTTGCGCTGCCCGTCATGGGCGGCGCTGACCAGCACGGTCGGTCCGTGATTGAGCAAGCGGTAGGCTTTGTTCAGGGGAACCGGGCGACGGAAGGACTCGCTCATGGGATCTGCTCCGGGAAAAAGAGCCGATTGTAGCGGGATAAAAACAACGAAGGGATGGCCGTCGACCATCCCTTCGCCTGACAGGCATCAGCTGGATAACTGGTTGGCGAACTGACCGACTGCATCCACCACTTTCTGCGCGCCGTCCTGGATCTCGACGATCACCGTACCGGCCTCCGCCGCCAGCGCCAGCCCTTGTTCGGCCTGTTGCTTGCCGTCGGTCATCAGGGCCACGGCGTTGCGCGCCATGTCCTGGTTCTGGCGCACCACACCGACGATTTCTTCGGTCGCCTGGCTGGTGCGCGAAGCCAGTTGCCGCACTTCGTCGGCCACCACCGCAAAGCCTCGGCCCTGCTCACCGGCCCGAGCGGCTTCGATGGCGGCGTTGAGCGCCAGCAGGTTGGTCTGCTCGGCAATGCCACTGATGGTCTTGACGATGGTGCCGATCACCTGGGATTGCTCGTTCAGCGCTTCGATGCCTTCGCCGGCGGTCTGCATGTGTTTCGACAGATCACGCATCACATTGACCGCTTCAGTCACCACACGGGTACCACGCTGGGCGGTGCTGTCGGTTTGCAGGGACGTGCTGTAGGCAATGTTGGCGGCGTCGGCGACAGCCTGTTCCTGATTGACCTGATCGGTAATCACCGTGGCGAACTTCACCACTTTGTAGAGCTTTTCGTTGGCGTCGAGCACCGGGTTGTAGGACGCCTCCAGCCAGACGGTCCGGCCATGGCTGTCGACCCGCTTGAAACGGCCGGCGACAAATTCGCCGTTGTTCAGGCGACGCCAGAAGTTCTGGTACTCGGCGCTGTTGGCTTCACTCGATTCACAGAAGATCCGGTGATGTTTGCCCTTGATCTGCGCCAGGCTGTAACCCATGCCCTGGAGGAACCGCTCGTTGGCGCTCAGCACGTTTCCGCTGAGGTCGAACTCGATCACGGCGGTCGAACGCACCAGCGCGCCGATCAGGTTTTCGTGTTCGCGGGAGGCCTCGATGGTGCGGGTCAGGTCGCTGGAGAAAATCGAGAAATGCTTGATCCGGCCATCCGACGAGCGAATCGGCTGCACGATCGAACGCAGCCATGCCTCCTCGCCGTTACCGCGTGAAAGGCGCACAGCGCCGGCAAAATGCTCGCCACGGGTCAGAGCGGCCTTGAAGCGGTGATGAAACTCGTCGGACTTCACATGGGCCGGCACGATGTCCTCGATGGCGCGACCGATCAGGTCGTGGCTCTTGTAGAGCATTTCATTGAGGAAGTTCTGGTTGACCGACTGAATCCGTCCGTCGGGCTCAAGGGTGAGCACCAGCATCTCGCTTTCCAGGCTTTCCTTCACTTGCAGAAGGCTGGAGAGTTCTTCACGAAGAGCCGCCAGCTCTTGCTTCAGGCGTTTGTTGAACATGGGAAAGCACCGATGGACTGGATGGATAGCGGGTATGCAGCCTAACCATCGGCCTTGGAAATCTTTTCTGAAGAGCGCTTGAGGCGTGTCCTACAAAAATAGTTACGCCTCGACAGATCAGGCGGTGCCGGCCACCGGACACCGTTCTGCACGCGGCATGCGCGAGCCGAAATACGCCGCAGTGACGACGCCCACTGCGCCCATCGCCGCGCAGAACATTACGCAGATCCACGGACTCCAAGGCATCAGACCAATCAGCAGCAACGGTGTGACACTGGCCCAGGCGGCGTAGGCAATGTTGTAGGTGAAGGAGATTCCGGAAACGCGGATCCGCGCCGGAAACAGGCTGACCATCACCGACGGCACCGCTCCGACCACACCACAGCACAATCCGGCGATGGCGTAGGCCAGACCGACCCAATCCCCGCCGCTGATCAGGCAGGTGTAAAGCAGACCGATGCCCAGCGGCAGCAACAGGCTGTAGAGCATGACCGTGCGCCAGGCACCGATGCGATCGACCAGCCGGCCGGCGATCACACAGCCGATGTTCAGAAAGACAATGCCCAACGCGCTCAACGCGAAGGTGTGGCCGGCAGTCATGCCGAAGGTCTTTTGCATCATGGTCGGGGTGATGACCACGAACACCACCACCGCCGAGGTCAGCACGCAGGTCAGGAGCATCGCCGGCAACATGGCCAGGCGATGATCGCGTAGCACGGTACGCAGCGGCAGTTCGACCCGCGCTTCGCGCTGCGCTTCCATGGCCATGAACACCGGGGTTTCGCTCAACCAGCGGCGCAGCCAGACGCCGATCACGCCGAACACACCGCCGAGCAGGAACGGATAGCGCCACGCGTAATCCAGCACTTCGGCCGGGGTGAACACGTGCGCCAGAAAGGTCGCGGTCAATGCGCCGATCAGGTAACCGAAGGTCAGCCCGGCCTGCAGAAAGCCCAACGCGTAACCGCGATGTCCGGCCGGCGCGTGCTCGGCCACGAACACCCAGGCGCTCGGCACTTCGCCGCCCACCGCCGCGCCTTGCAGGATGCGCAGCGCCAGCAGCAACAGCGGTGCGAAATAGCCGATCTGCGCGTAGGTCGGCATGATCCCGATCAGCAGGCACGGCAGCGCCATCATCAGGATGCTCAGGCTGAAGACTTTCTTGCGCCCCAGTCGGTCGGCGAAATGCGCCATCAGGATTCCGCCCAGCGGGCGCGCCAGATAGCCGGTGACGAAGATCCCGAAGCTTTGCAGCAGGCGCAGCCACTCGGGCATTTCCGGCGGGAAGAACAGCTGGCTGAGGGTCAGGGCGAAGAACACGAAAATGATGAAATCGTAGATCTCCAGCGCCCCGCCCAGGGCCGCAAGGCCGAGGGTCTTGTAGTCGGAACGGCTGAACGGCGCCGGTCGGGCAGTGGAATGGGCAGTCATGGCAAAGAACTCTGGCAGGCAAAAAACCAAGGCGCCCATGGTCTACGCAAACGGGCCGCCGGACAACCCGTTAGACCATAGTCTGATTCGGTAAAACACGGTCACAAAAAACCGCCGGTTGATTTACTGTTGGCACCTGTCCAGACGGGCCGGCCAAGCCCCGAAGACCACAATAAACATAAAAATCCGAGGTACTCCCGTGGCCGTTGATATCGAAGATAGCCGCTCTGCGCGCTTTGCCTTGCGCTGTTCAAGTTTCGCCGAACGCTGGTTTCCCGACTCCTGGGTGTTTGCCGCGCTGGCGGTGATCATCGTCGCCCTGGCGACCCTGGCCATGGGCGCCAAACCCACCGACGCCGCCATGGCGTTCGGCGACGGATTCTGGAGCCTGATCCCGTTCACCATGCAGATGGCCTTCGTGGTGATCGGTGGTTATGTCGTGGCCAGTTCGCCGCCCGCCGTGAAACTGATCGATCGCCTGGCGCGGATCCCGAAAAACGGTCGCTCGGCCGTGGCGTGGGTCGCGCTGATCTCGATGGTCGCGTCCTTGCTCAACTGGGGCCTGTCGCTGGTGTTCGGCGGTCTGCTGGTACGCGCCCTCGCCCGCCGCACCGATCTGAAAATGGACTACCGTGCCGCCGGTGCCGCCGCCTATCTTGGCCTCGGCGCCGTGTGGGCACTGGGCCTTTCGTCGTCCGCCGCGCAGTTGCAGGCCAACCCGGCCAGCCTGCCGCCGTCGATCCTGTCGATCACCGGGGTGATTCCGTTCACCCAGACGATTTTCCTCTGGCAGTCGGGAGTGATGCTGCTGGCGCTGATCGTGATTTCGATCATCATCGCCTACGCCACCGCGCCCGGCCCGAACTCGGCGCGTGACGCCAAGGCCTGTGGCATCGACCCGGCCTTCAACCTGCCGCCGCTGCAACCGCGCACCCGCCCTGGCGAATGGCTGGAACACAGCCCGCTGCTGATCATCCTGCTGGTGCTGCTGGCGGCCGGATGGCTGTTCCACGAGTTCTCGACCAAACCGGCGATCACCGCGATTTCCGGGCTCAACACCTACAACTTCCTGTTCATCATGCTCGGCGCCTTGCTGCACTGGCGCCCGCGCAGTTTCCTCGATGCGGTGTCGCGCGCCGTGCCGACCACCACCGGGGTGCTGATCCAGTTCCCGCTGTACGGCTCGATCGCCGCGCTGATGACCACGGTCAAGGGCACTGATGCCCAGACCCTGGCCCATCACATCTCGACGTTCTTCGTCAGCATCGCTTCCCACGACACCTATGCGTTGCTGATGGGCGTGTACTCGGCGATTCTCGGCTTCTTCATTCCGTCCGGCGGCGGCAAGTGGATCATCGAGGCGCCGTACGTGATGCAGGTGGCCAACGATCTCAACTATCACCTCGGCTGGGCCGTGCAGATCTACAACGCCGCCGAAGCCCTGCCGAACCTGATCAACCCGTTCTACATGCTGCCACTACTGGGCGTGCTGGGGCTGAAGGCGCGGGATCTGATCGGATTCTCGTTCGTGCAATTGCTGGTGCACACGCCGCTGGTGCTGGTTTTGTTGTGGGCGCTGGGCACGACGCTGTCGTACCTGCCGCCCGTCATGCCTTAAACGATGACGACAGGGTGCCGGCTCCGGCGCCCTGTCTTTCCCTTCGACCCCTTCCATAAAAAGCGACCCGAACGATCCCTTCTGCGGTTGCCTGTCGCAAATAATGGCTCAGAGCCATCATCTTTCTTTACCGCGCCACTGCCTCAGTAATATTCTTGCGCGCCCCATATCTGTTTCATTTTTTGTCTGAGCGCAAAGGGAGTTCGTTGCAATGATCGTCGGGATTGACCTGGGAACCACCAACAGCCTTGTTGCCGTATGGCGCGGCGATGCCACTGAGTTGGTGCCAAATGCCCTGGGGCAGTTCCTGACACCCAGCGTGGTGGGTCTGGACGATCAGGGCCGGATTCTGGTCGGGCAAGCTGCCCGTGAACGCCTGCACACCCATCCGCGCCTGACCGCGTCGCTGTTCAAACGCCATATGGGCAGCGCGACGGAGGTCTACCTCGGGGATAAGAAATTCCGCCCCGAAGAACTGTCGGCGCTGGTGCTCAAGAGCCTGAAAGAAGACGTCGAGCGCACCTACGGCCAGACCGTCACGGAAGCCGTGATCAGCGTTCCGGCCTATTTCAGCGACGCCCAGCGCAAGGCCACGCGTATCGCCGGTGAACTGGCGGGCCTGAAAGTCGAAAAGCTGATCAACGAACCCACCGCCGCCGCACTCGCCTACGGCCTGCACCAACGGGACAAGGAAACTTCGTTCCTGGTGTTCGACCTGGGCGGCGGTACGTTCGACGTGTCGATTCTCGAACTCTTCGAAGGCGTCATGGAAGTGCGCGCCAGCGCCGGTGACAACTTCCTCGGCGGCGAGGATTTCGACAACGTGCTGCTCGAGCACTTTGTCGATCAGCATCGCAACGTTTCGGACTTCCCCGAGCGCTCCACCATCCTCCAGCCGCTGCGCCGCGAAGCCGAGCGTGTACGCCGGGCACTGGGCCAGGACGCCAGTGCCGAATTCAGATTGCAGGTCGGCGAAAAGCAATGGACCCAGACCATCACCCAGGCGCAAATGGCGACGCTGTACATGCCGCTGCTCGAACGCCTGCGCGCCCCGATCGAGCGGGCCCTGCGCGACGCACGCATCCGCGTCAGCGATCTCGATGAAATCCTGCTGGTCGGCGGCACCACCCGCATGCCACTGGTGCGCAAACTGGCTGCCGGGCTGTTCGGCCGCTTCCCGTCGATCAGCCTCGATCCGGATCAGGTGGTCGCTCAGGGCGCGGCAATACAGGCGGCACTCAAGGCCCGTTCGGCCGCGCTGGAAGAAGTGGTGCTCACCGATGTCTGCTCCTACACCCTGGGGATCGAGACCTCCACCCAGGTCGGCCGCCAGTATGAAAGCGGTCATTACCTGCCGATCATTGAGCGCAACAGCATCGTCCCGGTCAGCCGGGTGAAAACCGTGCAGACCCTTCACGACAATCAGGAACAGGTCGTCGTGAAAATCTTTCAGGGCGAAAGCCGCCTGGTCAAAGACAACGTGGCGCTCGGCCAACTGGACATCAAGGTGCCCAAGCGCAAGGCCGGCGAAGTCGAGTTGGATGTGCGCTTCACCTACGACAACAACGGCTTGCTCGAAGCCCAGGTCAGCATTCCCCTGACCGGTCAGCAACATTCGCTGGTCATCGAAAACAACCCCGGCGTGCTGACGCCCGAGGAAATCCAGCAGCGTCTGCAAGCCCTGGCGCAATTGAAGATCCATCCCCGCGAGCAGCAAGTGAACACCCTGCTCAGTGCGCGGCTGGAACGTCTGTATCAGGAAAGCCTGGGCGACCTGCGCGATCAGATCGGCTACTGGGCCAAGCAATTCCAGCAGGCGCTGGACTCCCAGGACGAGCGGCAGATCCGTGAAACCCGCACCGAACTGAGCAAGCAACTGAGCGCACTCGACCGTAACCCCTGGCAGTAAGGATGCACGACATGGAATGCTGGTCTGTCCTGCAACTGCCCGAAGACGCCGGGCTGCGTGATATCAAGCGCAGTTACGCGCGGCTGCTGAAAGTCTTTCGGCCCGATGAAGATGCCGCAGGCTTTCAGCGCCTGCGCGAGGCTTATGAGCGCGCGCTGTCGATTGCCCAGTGGCGCCTGGAAAACGAAGAGACCGAGGAGCATGGCGACGTCATGCAGGCTCCGGGGATCGCCGCGCTGGCGGTACAAGAGCAGTCCATGGCCCAGCCGCTGCAGAAGACCGGGACTGATGCATGGGATTACCCTGCGGCGCTGTTCGAACCGGTGACCCCGGCCGCGCCTGAAGCACCGCTCGAGTCGCCAGTCTTGCGGGTACAGCCGCTGAACCCGCAGCCCGTGGAACCGACTGCCGACCCAGCTGTTGAAGCCGCGTCGCAATTGCTGAACGGCCTCTCGGACACCAATCTGGACCAGCGCTGGGAGCAAGCGCGCCAGCAGGATTGTGCGCGAGCGTTCCAGACACTGTTGCTGACATTGTGCTTCGATCAGCCCGCGCTGCGCCTTTCGATTGCCCGCTGGGCGGTGCAGCACCTGGGTTGGCTGGGGCCGTGGCAGGAGATCGTCATCGGCGACGGGCAGCGCAGCATTCTCGCCAACGAGCTGCTGGCGGATTACCGGCAATCGCTGGAAACGCTGCTCGCCTCGCAAAACGAGCGCGAGTTTCTCGCACTGCTCAAGACTTACACGGCCCAACCCTGGCTTCAGGTGTTCGACCGTCGGGAACACTGGCAGCAGATCATCCTGCAACTGCTGCTGGACACGGAATGGAGCGTGCCGCTGTTCGACCGTGTGTCCCAACTGTTCGGCTGGGACGACACCAAGGGCATTCATCCGCAACCGGACTGGCTCTGGCAGGCACTGATCGAGCGCTGCAACCAGGAAAGCCTCTACGACAACCTATGCGCCCGGGCCGAAGATCAGCGCAACGGGTCGCCCGACGCTCTGGCCGCACGGATGCTGATCAGCCCGATGAAGCCGCGGCAACAGAAAGACATGACCGACCGGTTCATCCCGGCTGACTGGCAGGCCTGCCAGCAGTTGTCGGAAACCCTCAAGTGGCGCTTCCCCGAACTGCTCGCCCGCTTGCCCTACGCCGATGTTTTCTACTGGCGACGGTTTCTGCCGCGCTACATCGCCGCCGAAACCTGGTTGCGCTCATGGGCCGCGATTGCGTTGGCACTGTGGCTGTTTTATCTGCCCGCCGAGCACAAGACCACGGCCATGAGCATCGTCATCCCCCTGGCCTTCGCCTGCGTTCCTGTCTGGTTTTTCCGGATCGGCTTGAGTTATTGGTTTCTGATCAGCGCCCATTTGATCGTTCAGGATCTGTGGTTGACCGAAAGGATCATTCCACGCCGATGGAACCCTGATACCCGCTGGCTCGTGCTGCGCCATGGCGTACCGCAAGCCGTCATGATCCTGCTGTTCTCGGTCATGCTCGGTGGTCTGGGAGCCTTCACCTATATCGGGGTGATCCTGATCGGGCTCTGGCACAAGCGGCGCATCGGTACGCTCGACCCGGAGTTCAGCGACAGGCACCCGTGGCTGACTGCGCTGCACTGGGCGCATTTCAGCCCGTTGCAGCTGCTGTTTCTGGTGGTCATGACCGGCGTGATTCTCGCCAGTCAGCTTGGTTATTCGCTGAAACACCTGTTCCCCGGCTAGGCTATACGCGGGCCGGATTGCCCTCCACCAAGGTTTTACCCTCGCTGAAAAGGATCTGAGCATGTTGAAACTCGCAGGCCTCACCCTCGCGGCGCTCACGTTGAGCGCCGCCGCCCACGCCGATGTCGACCTGAAACTGGGCAGCACCGAACGCGTCACCCGCCTCTTCGCCTACCCCAACAATTGCAGCGTGATCTGCTTTCGCAACTGGACGCTGGAGCAGACTGTCGCCCATTACCTGAGCCAGAGCGTGCAGCGCGACGGCTACACCAACGCCAAAGTGCTGGTGAAAAACGACAACGATCAGCTCTACGCCGAAATCAGCGGCGTACCGAAGGGCTACGACAAACCGCTGACCGCGCTGCTGGACGCCGGCGATCTGGCCTACAACGGCGCCAGCAAACTCAACGCCGATGGCAAATGGGCGTACAGCTGGTACCTGTTCCTGCCACTGGGCATGGCCCTGGAAAACCGCAAGAGTGTCGAGCTGTTGCACTTCCCGCCGGATTACTCGCTGACCCAGGCTCAGGATTACCTGCGCTCGAACACCACCGACCGCTGGGCCGCGCTGCTGACCGACAATGGCATCCCCGCCGATCAGACGCCGGCCTACCAGACCATCATCGACATTGCCCCGATTGCCGCGCCCGCCAGCGCCGGCAAGGATCTGGAGGGCGTGTACGACTACTTCAAGGATTACCAGACCACCATGGTCAGGCAGGTCAGCCAGAACGCCAGCGGCGCCGTGCTGCCAATGGTTGCCTTTGGTGCGCCGGTGCGTAACTGGATCAAGCAGCAATACGGTGCGACCGTGAATGTACTGGGACTGGCGACCATCAGCCCGACCGCGGGGGTGAACGTGCCGGTGCTGGGTTCCAACCACCCGAGCTACATCTGGTACGCCGCCGACCCGAGCAACTACACCGGCGACGATGCCCAGGCCAAAGCCGATGCGGCGGGTCTGAAAGTGATGGGACAAGACTTGAGCGCTGCCTGCTGGCAGGCCGGGATGGGCAGCAAACCGGGCACCGATCCGAAGACACTGCTCAACAGCTGCACCCAGACCTGGCAAGTGACGCAGAAAGCCAAGACCTGCGAGCTGTTCTACACCACGATCCGCAACGAGACCGTGGCGCAGGCGGACAAGACCTGCTCGACCACACCGGTCAAATCCCAGCTGCAACAGCTGAAAAGCCCATTGCCGGACATGGCCGCGCCCGCCGCCCACCTCTGAACACACGCACCTATTTTCCCGTGTCAGCCTTGGCTGACCCGGGAAAGCGTCTATTTCGCCTGTCAGATCTGACAGTAGACCGCTAGTGTGATTTACGGGATCTTGGATCCAATCATCGTGTTGCAGGACTGACAGGACGTCAGCCGAGGGAAGTCGCGACACCTGGCCAACAGGGACCGTCATGAACACTTACGCACTACCGGGCAAACCGGCACGCGATACCGAGGGCATTTATCCTTTTGCCGGGCTCCCCGTGCGCATGGGATTTCCGTCCAAGCAGGATTTCGAGATTGTTCACGATCCCGAGGGCGTAGCCACCGCTGTCGTAGCGTGCCGGGCATTCCTGCGTATCACCCGAATGTGCAGGATTTCAGGTCAACTGCTGCCCTATCGCTGCCGGCAGACCCGGCAACTGCTGACCGGCATCCATCTTTACGATCCGCGCTTTTGCGGCGCGTTCGAGCATTGTTGCGACCCGAACACCTTTCTCGACATGAGCGAGTTATGGGTGTGGGCCCTGCGCGATATTGTGGAGGGTGAAAGGCTGACCATCGATTACACCGCCACCGAAGACAAACTGCTGCGGCAGTTCGCCTGCGGTTGCGGGTCCTCGCGCTGCCGTGGGTGGATCACCGGTTACGACGAATCACCCAATCTTGAAGGCCAGCGCTATTTGCTGAGCTGGCGGCGGCAAAGTTTACGCTGAACGCCCGATCAAGGCGCGCCGACCGGACGCAAACGGTACTGCGGCGGCAATTGCTCGAAACCGCTGATCGTGGTGTTCAGGCTCTTCCAGCGACCATCCTTGATGCCGTAGATGCAGCCGTGGATTGACAGGCTCTGCCCGCGATGCCAGGCGTTCTGGATGATGCTGGTGTGGGCGACATTGGCCACTTGCTGGATCACGTTGAGTTCGCACAGACGGTCGACCTGCTCTTCTTCGGTCGGCAGCTTGGCCAGTTCTTCACGCTTTTCGTAGTACAGATCGCGGATCGAACGCAGCCAGCCGTCGATCAGACCGAACTGACGATCCTGCATCGAAGCCCGCACACCGCCGCAACCGTAGTGCCCGGTCACCAGAATATGTTTGACCTTGAGCACGTCCACCGCGTACTGGATCACCGACAGGCAGTTGAGGTCAGTGTGCAGCACCACGTTGGCAACGTTGCGGTGAACGAACAGATCGCCCGGCAGCATGCCGACGATTTCGTTGGCCGGCACCCGTGCGTCGGAGCAGCCGATCCACAGATATTCAGGTGTCTGCTGGCGAGCCAGCTTGGCGAAGAAATCCGGGTCTTCCTTGGTGATCGCGTCAGCCCAACGCTCGTTGTTATCAATCAGGTCTTGTAAGTCGTGCATGCTGTAAGGCCTCAAGAAAGATGCGCTGGTATGACAGTCGACCGCCCGTCGGGGTCACGCCGGGATCGTGGGTGATTTGCTTTGAATTTCTCAGGCGCCCGGTGAGTCCACCTCAGTAAGGCCCACAGTATGAGGATTTGCCATGACTGATTCACGACGTCCATACGATGCAGTGCAACCTGAGCCCATCGATGATAACGAAGACCGCATGGGTTCGGTGCATGAGCTGGACTTCGACGACGAACAGCCCAGTGCGAAGATCGGCGATGAACTGCCCGAACGCGAGCGCGAGCAGTTGATGCCCCGCGACCGCGTGCGCGAAGCCGGTTTCACCGGGGCATCGACCGCCGATCACGACCCCACCGACGATGACCTGAGCCCGGAAACCCTGATCCGTGAGGACGGTGCCCGGGATGCCCACGAACTCGGAGAAGGCAATCAGGCCGATTGGGATTTGAGCGTGGTCGGCGAGGACGATATCGGCGGCGGCAACGGGCTGGATGAAGCGGAGCTTGCGCGCCGCGATCCGCTGGATCGCAAGCGCTGAATTGTATTGCCTGACAGGACGCCATCGCGGGCTTGCCCGCGATGCTTTAACGCTTCAATCGACCAGGGTGCAGGCCATGACCACGGCATCTTCACGCCCGCCGACCGCCGGGTAGTAATCCCGGCGCCGGCCGATCTCGTTGAAGCCATAGCGCTCGTACAGGCGAAAGGCCGACGTGTTGCTGTCGCGCACTTCCAGGAAACATTCCCGGGCATCGGCGGCGTAGGCGCGGGACATCAAGTATTCGAGCAAGGTCAGCCCGAGCCCGCGCCCCTGGTTTTCCGGCTTGACCGTGATGTTGAGCAGGTGCGCCTCATCGAGAATGATCTGCACCACCCCGTGTCCCACTTGCTGCTCACCTTCGAACATCAGCCAGATCTGGTACTTGCCCAGGCCGTCGAGAAAAATCCCGCGGGTCCACGGATGGCTGTACGCGGCGAACTCAATCTTCAGCACAGCGTCCAGATCCGCTTCGGTCATCGGGCGAAACGATACAGCGTCACTCATTCGATTCTTTCCAGCGCGCCATCAGCCGACGCATGGCTTGCCACACGGCGGCCTTGCGCTGTGGCTCTTCCATCAACAATTCCAGCCCCGGCACGGCCCACGCCGAGCCAAGGCCCTCGATTTGCAACTCACGATTGAACGCTTCGGCATCCGCTTCGCCGGCAAAACGCACCGCCGGCAGGCCGATCAGCCACAGGCAGGCGCACGGCGCCGCCTCCATCTGCACCGACAGGAAACCCTGGACGAAATCCCGGGCCGCTTCCGGGCCCTGATCCATCGTGCCGCGGTTCAGCCATGGCCAGCGCACCGGCTCACCGACAATCTGCGGCGCGTCCGGCAGACCGGCGGCACGCAGCATGTCCTTGAGCAACAGATAAGCAGGATCGCGGGACTGGAAGGCTTCGCCTGTGGGTAACTCCACCAGCAGCAGACAACGGCCGGCGCGCAGCAATTGCAGGGCAAAACGCGGTGGCGGCACCGGCGCTGGTCTGGCGACGACCGGCGCTTCGTCGACCTCTTCCACTTTGGCAGCCGTGCGGGTGCTGGCCAGCGAAGGCCGCGGGACTTCGATCTTCGGCCGTTCGACCGGACGCGCGGCCGGCTGCACCGGCGCTTCGGCCGGGGCTGCCGGGATCACCGGCGCGGCAGTCTCGGGCTCGGGCATGTCCAGCAGCTCGGGCCGCGACGGCGCGGCAAAGGGCAATTCGGTGCGCGGCAGCCAGTTGACCACCTGCATGGCGTTCAAATAGGCGCGGCGGCGGGACTCGATTAGCAAGGGTCGGCCACTTGTGGATAACTGAAGTGCGCTGATTCTACCGCCCTTCGCTCAAGATCGCCCGCTGTTGATCGATAGTCTTGACCGATACCTTGACGCAAAGAAAAGCGACAGCCCGTCCCGAGAGTGAATCGCATCCTTCGTGATGCAGTACAATCGCGGCTTTTAATCGCCAACCAGCCGGCCATTCCGATGATCGAACCCAAGCGCGTCTTGCGCGCCCTCGCTGAACACTGGGCACTTCTGGAGCCACTGTGCGAGCACTTCGACCAGGGCACCCTGAGCCTCAACGAACTGCGCACGCAACTGGCCGCCCAGCAACTGGACAGCACGCCGCAGGACATCACCAGCCTGCTCGACGTGTGGATCCGCCTCGACATTCTGGTTCCCGTGGCGAAAAGCCCGAACCGTTTCGAGCTCAATGCGCAGATCCACGACTTCCTCGCCTACCTGCGCCGCGAGCACCGTCTGGGCCTGTGCCTGGAAATCGAAGCCTATCTGCGTCACCTCGAGCGTCTGGCCGGTTATATCCAGGATGCGTTCGACGTCCGCGACGGCAATGATCTGGCGCGTCAGCTGCGCCTGCTCGACATGCGCGTGCGCGACGTTCTGAAGAAACTCGACAACGACGAACAGGCGCTGGTGGCCGTGGCCGAACGGGCCAAGACCAGCGACCGGCAGATTCCGTTGCGTCAGCGTTATGCGGAAGTGCTGGCGACCTGGGACGAATACGTCGAGCCGATGATCGATCTGGTGAACGCCGACGGCGCCTTCGAGCAAGGCGTGCGCAAGGTCGAAACCGTGCTGCTGAAGATGCTCAGCGAACAGCAGCGCCTCGGCCATCTGGTCGATGACGACATGCTGCTGCGCACCCACGCGCGCATCCTCGAAATGCAGACCAGCGCCCAACTGACCCTGCGTCACGCCCGTGAACTGCTGCTGCCGCTGCGTGAAGAAGCGCGGCGACACAACGCCGTGACCCGTGGTGCTGCGCTGGCGCTGGCCGCGATCCGCCGCAAAGGCATCGACGCCGTGCCACAAGCGGCGATGCCGCTGTTCACCCGGCCGCAAAGCACCTTCCTCGGCAGCGCCAGTCAGGTTGAAGCCTACGTCTACGCCCTGGCCCGTTTCGAGCCGAAACCGGCGCGTTTCCCCAAGGCGCACAAGTCGCAGAAGACTGGCGATGCCCCACGTGCACCGCGCACCGTGCGCGAGATGGTCGACCGCTGCGAAGAATCCCTGCCGATGCCGGACCTGATGACCTGGCTGCTGGAGCAGGAACCGGACGGCGCGACCGACGAATTGCTTTATTGGTTCTCGCGTCTGTCGCGGGAAAAACGCTTCAAGCGCGAGCGTCTGGAACGCCGCGAATACCACACTCACGAGCACCAGGTCAGCCTGCGCTCCTTCGCCCTGCTCTCGGCCGGCGACACCGCCGCCGAGGATTCTGCGAGCATCCCCAATGCATCTTGATCTTTCCGAACTGTCACAACTCGCGCCGATCTTCCGCGAGCTGTTCAAGGGTTATCACGTCAGCCGCCGCGACCCGGAGCTGTACGCGCAACTGTCGAACTTCCAGGACCAGTACCGCACGCTGTTCAAGGCACTGGGCTTCGAACTGGTCTGCGACACCCGTGGTTTCTACTACTTCGTGCCGGACATGGCGGCTGCGGCGGTGAACAAGACTGCTCAGCGTCTGGCGCTGTTCACCTTCATCCTCGTCGAGCATCTGGCCGACCAGGGTCGCGATCCGATCGCCGTGCTCGATGGCGGCAGCCTCGGCCGCGAAGAACTGCCGTCGCTGCTGGAAAAGTACCGCGACCTGTTCATCCAGGCCGAAGTGCAGACCGTTGAAGAGCTCGAAGAAAAGATCATGCGCCGCATGACCCAGCTCGGTTTCGCCAGCGAGGAAAACGGCGTGTACCGTTTCCTGCCGCCGATGCACCGTTTCCTCGACGTCTGCCTGTCGGTGCAGCAAGACCGCGATCTGGCGGCCAGCGTGCACAGCGTTCTGCCACTGCCGGCACCCGTGCTGATCGACGAAGCCGCCGAGGCGAAATTCCTCGCCACTGACGATCCGCTCGATCTCAGCGAATTTGAAGAAGAGAGTGAAGAAGACGCACTGGCCCGCGCCATTGCCGAAGAACAGGAGTCCGACGCATGAGCCAGGAACGCTACGGCATCCGCCGCTTTGCCCTTTTGAACACCGCCGGTTACAGCCTCGGCCTGTTCCCGCTGGAAGAACCGCTGTCGGTCTACGGCGCGAACAACCTCGGCAAATCCGCCTCGATCAACGCCTTGCAGTTCCCGATTCTGGCGCGCATGTCGGACATGAGTTTCGGCAAGTACAGCCTGGAACAATCCCGGCGTTTCTACTTTGCCTCCGACACCAGCTACATCCTCGTCGAAGTGAACCTGCCCCACGGCCCGCACGTGATCGGCGTGGTCGGTCGTGGCCCGGGCGGTGGTTTCGGTCACCAGTTCTTTGCCTATGCCGGCAAGCTCGACCTGGCCCACTACCAGAAAAACGACACCTGCCTGCGTCAGAAAGAGCTATTCAGCAACCTTGAGAAAGAAGGCCTGAAGGCCTACGAACTCAAGCCGGATGAGCTGCGTCGCTTGCTGGTTGGCGGTCATACGTCGATCCCGCTGGATCTGACCCTGATCCCGCTGCGCTCCACCAGCGAGCAGAGCCTGAAGACTTTCCGCGCGTTGTTCATCAACCTGCTGCACATGCGCGAAATCACCGCAGCCAAGCTCAAGCAATTGTTCCTCGATGCCTTCGAACACAGCCTGCGTTCCGGCAGCGTCGATTACATCGCGGCGTGCGAAGAAGCCTTCCGCGATGTGCGGCGCATGGAACAGGACTACAACTCGCTGGTGGCTGCCGGCCCGTTGGTCGAAGCCTTGTCCAATGGCGTGAAACAGCGCGACGTGCTGCGCGGCAAACTGCATCGCCTGTCGCCGTTGCTCGACTCGCTGCTCGGCACCTGGTCGGACTACGCCACGGCGCGCAAGGAAGAGCTGACCATTCAGGCCGAACACTACCGTCGCGAGCAGGACGACCTGCAAAACGATCAGCGCGGCGGCACTCAGGAACTGATGCGTCTGGAGCGGGAAATCTCTGGCATCCAGCGCTGGCTCGGCGAGCTGTCCGTTCTGAAGAACCGCTTCGCGCTGGTCGATGACGTCAAGGTTCTGGAGCAGCAACTGCTGGCGGCCAAGGACGCTCACGACGAACTCGCCGGTGCGCTGGCGCAGTCCCGTCAGTTCAGTGCCGAGGATCTCGAAGAGCGTCTTCGCGATCTGGAAAAACGCCTGAAGTCGGTGAAACAGCAACTCGATCACGCCGACAACAACAGCTATGCCCGCCTGCGTGAAGAGTTCTCGCAACAGGATGTCGAGCGCCTGATGCGCCTGTTCAACAGTGCGCTGTTCAGCTTGCCGCTGGGCGAACACGGCATCACCCTCGACGAGAACGGCGAGTGGGTGAAATCCGTGGAGCTGATCCTCGACGGTTTCAAGGGCGAGCGTTTCGAAGTGCCGGGCCTGTCGATCGACATCTCGCACATCGAGCCTCCGGCTCTGCAAGCGCTGGCCGACCGTGCAGCGTTGCGCGATCAGAAAGAGCGTCTGGAAAAAGAGCTCAAGCAACTCAAGACCCAACAAGCCGTGGCCGCCGACCGTGCTGCGAGCAAGACCCAGACCGAAGCGCTGTACCAGCAGGTGCTGGATGCGCAGAAAGCTCTGGAAGATTTCCGCCGCACCCAGACCCTGAGCGCCGAAGAAAGCGACAAGCTCGAGCAACTGGCACAGATGGAAGCCGCGCAGGACGAACTCAAGCGTTCCAGCGATGCGTTCACCGAGCGCGTCCAGCAGCTGTCGGCCAAGCTGCAACTGGTCGGCCGGCAGATCGCCGACATGGAAGCCAAGCAACGCACCCTCGACGATGCCCTGCGTCGCCGTCAGCTGCTGCCTGCGGACCTGCCGTTCGGTACGCCGTTCATGGATCCGGTCGACGATTCGATGGACAACCTGCTGCCGCTGCTCAACGACTATCAGGACAGCTGGCAAGGCCTGCTGCGCGCCGATGGCCAGATCGAAGCGCTGTACGCGCAGGTGCGCCTGAAGGGCGTGGCCAAGTTCGATAGCGAAGACGACATGGAACGCCGCCTGTCGTTGCTGATCAACGCTTACGCGCACCGCACCGACGAAGCCCTGACTCTGGGCAAGGCTCGTCGCGCAGCCGTGACCGATATCGCGCGGACCCTGCGTAACATCCGCAGCGACTACGACAGCCTCGAGCACCAACTGGCGTTGTTCAACCGCGAGATCAACAAACGTCAGGTGTCCAACCTGCAGAGCTTCCGCATCGTGCTCGCGCCGAACAAGGAAGCACTCAAGCACATCGACCAGATCATCCACAGCGCCGGTCAGTACGAAGAAGGCGAAACCCTGTCGGTGTTCGACCTGAGCCAGAGCGCCGAGCAGGACAACAAGAACGAAGAGGCCAAGGAATACCTGGCGCGGCTGGTGGCGGCGAACCACAACCAGCTCGGCCTCAAGGACCTGTTCGAACTGGCGTTCGAGATCACCAAGGTCAATGGCCAGCCGGTAATCCACACCGACATCGACGGCGCGGCGTCCAACGGCACCACGATGACCATCAAGGCGCTGACCAACATGTACTTGTTGCTGCACCTGATGGACCGCGACCTGGCCGGTCGTGTGCGCCTGCCGTACTACCTCGACGAAGCGGCGGACATCGACGAGAAGAACCAGGCTGCGCTGCTGGAAACCAGCCTGCAACTGGGCTTCGTGCCGATTCTGGCGAGTGTGAAGCCGCAAGTCTGCGCCAGTGTCGCCATCGACCTGGAAGGCGGCAGCGGTCCTGCCGGCATCTACATCGACGAGGCGGACTGGAAGTACATCCGTCGCCACGATGTGGTGAAAGCCACCGTCAATGTCGAAGCGGATGAACCGGAGCTGGATGCGGTTTGATGCGTCACTGACGGGCACAAAAAAGGGCCGCGATCCATTGGATCGCGGCCCTTTTTCATGTCTCGGAATTTTGTGCTGAATGACAGGGCCTCTTCGTCGGATCGCCGCCCGAACCAAGCCCGCTCCCACAGGGATTGATGTCTTACACAAATTTGTATTCAACACAAAAACCTGTGGGAGCGGGCTTGCCCGCGAAGGCGTCCTCAACGACGCCTCATATTTCCCGGATTATTTGCCGAGGGGGATTTTCGGCGCCCAGGTCAGCCACTCGTCTTCGAACTTGTCGAACAGCGGGAAGGTTTGTTCGGCGCGCGCGGGGTTGCCCATCTGCTCGCCGTCCGGCGTGGCGAAGGCAATGCCGCCCTGAATAGCTGTCTCAAGCGACTCCGTGCGTACGGTCACGCCTTTGAACAGGCCGATGTCGAAACCGACGCCGCTGGTGTTCCAGAAACGGCTGCCGCTGCGCACCAACGGGGCGTATTTCGGCTCGATCAAGATGTGCACCAGTACGCGATCGGCGGTCTGGCCCAGTTCGTAACCGGTGACTTTGCCTACGGTGATCTCACGGTAGGTAACCGGCACGCCCGGCTTCAGCGAACCGCGACGGGCAGCGCTCAGTACCAGACTCAAGCCAGCTTCTTGCTTGGTGACTTCCGGCGCATTAGCCAAAGCAACGAAGTTTTTCTGCGGGCCGAGGTTCTTGGCCGCCGGTTGCACTTCGATGTACTGGCCGGTGACCAGGGTTTCCAGGTTCGAGGTCTTGATCAGCCCCAATTCCGGTTTGACCACCCAGAACTGGCTGCCGACCCGGGCGATCTTCTCCGGGACTTCGGTGATGCGCGCGGTGAGGATCACCGATTGCAGATCATCGGTCAGGTCGACACTTTCGATCTTGCCGACGTCCAGGCCCTTGAAACGAACCGGGGTGCCGCTGCGCAAACCGTCAGCGCGATCGACCTTGATGGTGACGACGACGCCTTTCTGATTCGCCTCATCATGGTTGGCAAACAGACGGAAACGCGGGATGCGCTTTTGCAGCGGTGCCTTGGCTTGCGGCGTTTCGAAGGCAATCCCCCCGGCCATCAGCGTCTGCAATGACTCGCTCTTCACCTGGATTCCGCCGGTCAGACCACCGGTCAGGGTGATACCGCTGACGTTCCAGAAGCGGGTCGAGGCGTTGACCAGATTTTCATATTCCTTTTCGATGTGCACTCCAATGACCAACTGTTTGCGGGTCTTGGAGAACTGATAGCTCTGCACCGAACCGACCTTGACCTGCTTGTACAGAATCGGACTGCCGACATCGATCGAGCCAAGGGCGTCGGTGAACAGCACCAGGTGCAGGCCCGGTGAACGCAGATCCAGCGGTGGCGCTTTTGGCCGCGCCTCGAATTCACGTTTCGGCGGTGAGCCTTTGTCACCCGGGCGCACAGCGATGTAGTTACCTTTCACAAGCGCTTCCAGCCCGGTGATACCCGCCAGGGAAATCGACGGTTTGACCACCCAGAACTGCGTGCCATCGACCAGATAGTCTTCAGCCAGTGGATCGAGGGTCAGCTCGGCCGTTGCGCTGTTCAGATCCGGATCGACTTTCAGTGCCTTCAGGTTACCGACCTGAATACCTTTGTACATTACGGGCGTGCGGCCAGCCTGCAGACCTTCGAAATCACTGAGTTTGACCTTGACCCGAATCCCCGCAGCGGCCGCATCGAAGTCTTCATAAAGACGGAACGGCAGGCTCGGATCGGTGGGCGGGCTGTCCTTGCGGTTCTCCGGCGTGGCGAAGGCGATACCGCCGGCGACGATGCTGGCCAGGGATTCGCTGCGCACTTTCACCCCGGACAGATTGGCGTCAATGCTGATGCCGCTGGCGTTCCAGAAACGGGTGTGTTTGTGCACCAGTTTGGCGTAGGTCGGTTCGATAAAGACCTTGAGCTCGACCGTGCTCTGGTCTTCCGACAGCACGTAACTTTTGATCTGCCCGACTTTGATCTGCTTGTAGAACACCGGGCTGCCGCGGTTCAGCGAACCGAGGCGATCGGCCTTGATCGTCAGGTGCAGACCGGGCTGTGAATCCGATAGCGGCGGCTCTTCGGCCAGGGCCTTGAACTTGCGGGTCGGCTCGCCTTCGCCGGGACTGATGGCCACGTAGTTACCCGACACCAAAGTTTCCAGGCCGGTGATCCCGGCCAGGGTCACGCTCGGCTTGACCAGCCAGAAACGGGTGCTGGTCTTCAGGTACTGATCGACATCCTTGTTCATCTCGATGGTTGCGATGACACCTTTGGAGTTGCCTTCGTCATCGAGCTTGAGGGCTTTCACCTTGCCGACCGGCATGCCTTTGTAGACCACCTCGGTCTTGTTGGCCTGAATGCCTTCACCGCTTTCAAACCGCACCTGAATCTCGATGCCGGTTTCGGTATAGGCACGCCAGCCAAGCCAACCACCGATAATCAAGGCGATCAGGGGCAGCACCCAGATGGCAGACCAGTTCGAAGCCGGTCGGGTTTTCGCTACAGGCAAATCAGTCATGGTCGGCGTCCGACTCCGTGTTATCCCAAATCAGTCGGGGATCGAAAGTGACAGCGGCGAGCATCGTCAGAATCACCACACTGGCGAAGGCGATGGCGCCAAGATTGGCTTCGACACTGGCAAGCCGGCCGAAGTTGACGACCGCCACCAGAATGGCGATCACGAAAATATCGAGCATCGACCAACGACCGATGAACTCGATGAAGCGGTACATCCAGATCCGCTGACGTGCGGACAACGGCTGGCGGCGCTGTACAGAAAACAGCAGCAGCGCGATGCCCACCAGTTTGAAGGTCGGCACCAGGATACTGGCGATGAATACCACGGCAGCGATTGGAATCATGCCGTGCTGGACCAGTTGGATGACACCGGACATGATCGTGCTCGGATCACCTTGGCCCAGAGAGCTGACGGTCATGATCGGCAGCACGTTGGCCGGGATGTAGATAATCGCGGCCGTGATCAACAGCGCCCAGGTTCGCGCGAGGCTATTGGGGCGCCGGGCGTGAACCAGCGCCCCGCATCGGGTGCAGGTCTGCACTTCGCTGTCGGTATCCTGCCGGTTCAGTTCGTGGCATTCGGTACAGATCAGAATGCCTGCATCAATCGCCCGCATGGGCATCCTCTCCTGATAACGCCTGCCAGATCTGGTGCGGTGACATCACCACTTCGAGCCAGACCTGAACCAGTAACAAGCCGATAAAACACGCCAGACCGAGGCCCACGGTGATAGCCGCCATGTCCGCCAGTTTGACGATCGCGACCAGCACGCCCATGAGGTAGACCTCGAGCATGCCCCAGTCTTTAAGGTGGTGATAAATGCGGTAGAGCAGCAGGCCATAACTGCGTCCGATGTTGAAACGGATCGTCAGCAACACGATCAACTGACACAGTAGTTTCAACAGTGGAATTGCCATGCTGCAAAGGAATACGACAACAGAAACACCGCGCATATCGGTGTTGAAAAGACCGATCACACCGCTCCAGACCGTGTCCTGCGACGATTGCCCGAGAACATTGAGCTGCATGATGGGTAAAAAGTTCGCCGGCACGTAAAGCAACAGCGCGGCAATGACCAGGGCGAGGCTGCGCTGCACCACGTTATGACGGTGAGCGTACAGTTCGTAACCGCAGCGTGGGCAGAGGGCTTTTTCGCCGTGAGCTAGCTCGGGCTTGCGCATCAGCAGGTCGCACTCATGGCAGGCCACCAAGTCATCCAGCGGTAAATCTGACAGCCCGGAAGCGTCAACCGAATCTGACATAAGGGCTTTGGCTCCGAAAAAGTAGGGATCTATTCTAGTGTTCTGATTCGAAAATAACTGTGCAAATTTGTTCGCCGACGCAAGCAAAAACTTTCCTGCGGACAAAACAAAACCCCAACTGCTTTCGCAATTGGGGTTTCGGAATTTAATCTTGACGATGACCTACTCTCACATGGGGAAACCCCACACTACCATCGGCGATGCATCGTTTCACTTCTGAGTTCGGGATGGGATCAGGTGGTTCCAACGCTCTATGGTCGTCAAGAAATTCGGGTACTGAGTCGTGGCCAGATGGCCTCGCTTCAGCAAATTGGGTATGTGACAGCTTTCGGTGTTTTGTGAGCGTCGAACTTTCGGTTCATTGCGTCTTCACACACCGCAATCTGGCCTTTCGACTCAAATTGCTTGGGTGTTATATGGTCAAGCCTCACGGGCAATTAGTATTGGTTAGCTCAACGCCTCACAGCGCTTACACACCCAACCTATCAACGTCGTAGTCTTCGACGGCCCTTCAGGGAACTCAAGGTTCCAGTGAGATCTCATCTTGAGGCAAGTTTCCCGCTTAGATGCTTTCAGCGGTTATCTTTCCCGAACATAGCTACCCGGCAATGCCACTGGCGTGACAACCGGAACACCAGAGGTTCGTCCACTCCGGTCCTCTCGTACTAGGAGCAGCCCCTCTCAAATCTCAAACGTCCACGGCAGATAGGGACCGAACTGTCTCACGACGTTCTAAACCCAGCTCGCGTACCACTTTAAATGGCGAACAGCCATACCCTTGGGACCGGCTTCAGCCCCAGGATGTGATGAGCCGACATCGAGGTGCCAAACACCGCCGTCGATATGAACTCTTGGGCGGTATCAGCCTGTTAT